>NZ_JBEYEU010000001.1:0-1309535 GCF_040634035.1 Micromonospora sp. NPDC007220
CTGCGACGTCCTATACGCCATGCTCCGCGACAAGATCCCCTACCAGCCACGCCCCACCAGCCCGGTCCCCGCTTGACGAAACCCATAGGGACACCCCCCACCCCCCCACCCCCCACCCCTTCACCGTCGCGTTGATCATGAAGTTGTTGTCGCGACACGCCGATTCGGCGGGCAACAACTTCATGATCAACGGGGTGGGGCGGGGGTGGGTGGGGAAGGGGGTGGGGAGGCGGTAGGGGGAGGGGTGGAGGATGTTCGGGATGGGGCGGAATAAGGATCGGGAGGTCGAGGCGGCCTTCGACGAGCTTCGGCGGGCCGAGACGGTGGCGTTCGGCGGGGTGGGGATCGCCGGGACGCTGCTGCCGGTGACCGAGGCGTACCGGCGGGTCGAGGCCGCGCTGGGCGACGATCCCGAGGATCTGCGGGGACAGCTCGACCGGCTGCTCGCCGAGGGCACCCCGGCGGGGCGCGTCTACGCCGCCACGCTGCTGGAGAGCGTGGACCCGACCGCCGGGCGCGCCGCCTGGACGGCGTTGCGCGACGACCCGGCCGAGTTCGGCACCTTCACGGGCTGCGTCATGGGCCGCACCACCCTGCGCGAGTACGCCACGGACCGCCCCGACGGGCCGTAGAGGCTCGAAGAGCGGGCCCGGGGGAGGGCAGTCGCCGGGCACGTGGGGTAACCGGCCTCTCACTCCCCGACCAGGCATTTTCCCCAGGTGCGCGGGGTTGTTACCGTCTGCGCCGACGTACCTGGGGAGGTGGTCGGGTTGAGCGGAACGCTCGCGTACGTGCTCGCGGCGATGGGTTGTCTGGTCGGAGTGGCGGGCCTGGTGGTGGCCGCGGTCGCCTGGAACCGGACGCGTTCCCGCCCGCAACGACGGGCCAAGGGGCCGGGTGACCCGCTGCGGGACCGGGACGCCGACGCGCTGCGCGGTGACCCGCGCCGGCTGAAGCCCGGCGACATCGTCGAGATCCGGGGCGTGTCGTACGCGGTGCGCGGCTCGATCCGCCTGGTCGAGGGCGGCTGGAGCTGGGCCGAGCACCTGCTCGACGACGCCGGCGGCGTGCGGCGCTGGCTCTCCGTCGAGGAGGACCCGGAGCTGGAACTGGTGCTCTGGGGAGCCGAGCAGGGCGCCACCGTCACCCCCGGCGCCCCGACCATCGACTTCGCCGGCCGCCGTTACAACTGGAACGAGTCCGGCCAGGCCCGCTTCACCGCCGTCGGCAACACCGGGCTCGACCCGACCGGCACGATGCGCTACCACGACTACCAGGCGCCCGGCGGCGCCCGGCTCTCCTTCGAGGCGTACGGCGAGGCGGGCTGGGAGGTGGCGCTCGGTGAGCTGCTGCACCGCGGCGACGTGATGATCTATCCGCAGTCCGAGGTGGGCTGATGCTCGTCACCCTCGACGCCCCGTACGTCGACACCAGTGCCGCCGACCTCAGCCTGGCGCTCGACGACGTCGAGCGGCCCGCGCTGCACGTGCTCGACCTCGACCTGCCCGACGGCGTCCGGCTGCGGCTGCGGCTGCTCGGCGCCTCGCACCAGGTGGTCCTGCACGCGCCCGGCGCCGCGCTGACCGAGACGGTCGCCTGCCTGCCCGGCCGCCCGCCGGAGCTGCCCGGTGCGGTACGGGACGAGGCGAGCGGCTACCACTTCACGGCGACCGTGCTGCGCCCCGCCGGCGCCGGGCTGAGCGAGCAGGTCGCCGCCCTCCGCGCCGACCTGGCCGACGACCCGTACGCGCTGGTGGGCGTGTTCCCCGGTGACGTCGACGCGGTGACCGCGCTGGCGGTCCGCCCCGACCCGCCGGCCGGCACCCTCGCCTGGCGCACCTGGCACGCGTATCCCCAGACCAACGAGCTGGTCCTGACCGAGACGGTGGTGGCACTGCGATGACGTACCGACGCTGGTTCGTGGTGGGGGTGGCGTTCGCCGTCATCGGCGCCCTGGTCGCCGCCTTCGCGATCTTCTACGGCAGCTTCTCGCCGCGCGGCTACGTCGAGGACAAGTACAAGCGGGCGGCGAGCCGGGACATCGGCCGCAACGCCGTCGCCTACACCTCGCCCCGTTCGCCGAGCCAGGTGGCGAAGGAGGTCACCGACGCGTGGCAGCCCGCCGACCAGTACGTCGACGGCAGCGGCGTCTACCTGCGCTACGACGACGACTCGGTGGTGATCCTGCCGATCGCCGCCGGCTCGGTGATCCTGCTGGAGCGCATGAGCACCGCCTATCCCCGCTACCACTCCACGGTCGGCTCCCACTGGGGCTGGGGCCGTGGCAGCACCGTCCGGGGCGGCGGCCCCGGCAGCGGCAAGTGACCGCACCGACCCCCTCACCCTGGAGCCTCCTGTGCAGACCCTCGTCACCGATCTGCTGGTCACCCTCGCCTACGGGGCGGTCGGTGTCCTGCTGATGGGCATCGGCTACGTCCTGGTGGACCTCGCCACCCCCGGCAAGCTCAACCAGCTGATCTGGACCGAGCGCAACCGCAACGCGGCGCTGCTGCTCGCCTCCAACCTGGCCGGCGTCGGCATCATCGTGGTCGCCGCGATCGCCGCCAGCGACGACGACTTCGCGCTCGGCATCGTGGGCGCGTCCGCGTACGGGATCCTCGGCCTGGTGATCATGGCGGCGGCCTTCGTGCTGCTCGACGTCGCCACGCCGGGCAAGCTCGGCGAGATCCTGGTCGACCAGCAGCCGCACCCGGCGGTCTGGGTCTCCGCCGTCGTGCACCTCGCCACCGGCGCGATCATCGCCGCCGCGATCAGTTGATGGCGACGGCGAAGAAGCCCGGCGGGCAGCAGGCGGCGGTCGCGAAGGCGAACCAGGGCACCTGGATCGTCTGGGTGGTCGTCGGGGTGGCCGTCCTGTGCTGCGTGGGCATCGGCGTGGTCAACCGCAGCGGCGGCGGGGACGACGTGCTGCCGCCGACCTCGCAGGAACGCGGCGACACCGTGCCGATCCTGCAACGCTCCAGCGCCAGCCAGGGCATCTGCTACGGCTGGGTGCTGCGGGACTTCTACGAGTACACGGACCTCAGCGTCGGCTCGAACCTCGGCGAGGGGGTGGCGGTCGAGGAGAACGCGGCCTGCCCGCGCTGGGTGCAGGTGGTCGCCCAGGTCGCGTACACCTCGGAGAGCAGCGAGAGCAACGACTTCGCCCGCATCACGGTGGAAGCCTCCGACGACGTCTCCGCCACCGCCCAGCTGCGGATGGAGAGCGGGCTGGAACGGCTCGGGCTGACCGAGGACGCCTTCGTCGACGAGCCCGGCTGGGCGGTCACCCGGGCCGCCGTCTCGCTGCCGTTGCTCGCCGCCGAGGCGGGCCTGGTGGAGCCGGCTGCGACCCCGGCGGCTGCGACGGCCGACGCGCCACCGCTGCCGGACGCCGGTAGCGACCTCTGGCGTGACCGCTGGGGCTACCTGCTCGCCGCGGTCGGCCTGCTGCTGTTCACCGCGCTGCTGTTCGCCGCCGGCTTCTGGCAGCGCGGCCGGCAACGCCGCGAGGAGGCCCAGCGGCAGGCACAGGCGGGGGCCGGGATGCGGGACTTCAGGGTCGCCCGGCAGGCCGCCGCGCGGGACCCCAGGCGTACGCCGGAGGGCCGGTGACCGTCGACGCGCCGGCACCGCCCGCGCGGTGGCGGCTGTCCCGCGCGGCGGTGCTCGTCGCGGTCTTCGTCTGTGCCGCCTGCGGCCTGGTCTACGAGCTGGCCCTCGTCGCCCTGGGCAGCTACCTGATCGGGGACACGGTCGGGCAGGCGTCGATCGTGCTCGGCGTGATGGTGTTCGCGATGGGCGTGGGCGCGCTCGCCGCCAAGCCCCTGCAGCCCCGGTCCGCTCCCGCGTTCGCCGCGATCGAGCTGGCCCTGGCCCTGCTCGGTGGCCTCTCCGTGCTCGGCCTCTACGCGGCCTTCGCGTGGCTGGACCTCTACGGCCCGGCGCTGGTCGCCACCGCCTTCGTGCTCGGCCTGCTGATCGGCGCGGAGATCCCGCTGCTGATGGTGCTGCTGCAACGCATCCGGGAGCAGGCGGCCGGCAGCGCGGTGGCGGACCTGTTCGCCGCCGACTACGTCGGCGCGCTGCTCGGCGGGCTGGCCTTCCCGTTCCTGCTGCTGCCGGTCTTCGGCCTGCTCAAGGGCGCGCTGGTGGTCGGGGCGGTGAACGCCGTCGCCGGGCTCGCACTGGTCTGCACGGTCTTCCGGCGGGAGCTGAGCCGCCGGGCGCGCGTCGCGCTCGGCGCCGGCAGCGTCGTGGTCTTCCTCAGCCTCGGGTACGCGTGGGTGACCGCGCACGACTTCGAGCTGACCGCCCGCCAGCAGCTCTACCGGGATCCGGTGGTGCACTCCGAGCGCAGCCGCTACCAGGAGATCGTGCTGACCCGCTCGGTCGCCGAGACCGGCCGCGCCGGCACCGACCTGCGGCTCTTCCTCAACGGCGACCTCCAGTTCAGTTCGGTCGACGAGTACCGCTACCACGAGGCGCTGGTGCATCCGGTGCTGAACGGCCCGCGCGGCGAGGTGCTGGTGCTGGGCGCCGGGGACGGTCTCGCCGTACGCGAGCTGCTGCGCTATCCCGACGTCCGGCGGATCACGGTGGTGGACCTGGACCCGGCGGTGGTGGCGCTGGCCCGCAGCGAGCCGCAGCTGCGCCGGCTCAACGGCGGGGCGCTCGACGACCCCCGGGTCCGGGTGGTGCACGCCGACGCGTTCGCCTGGCTGCGTACCGCCCCCGAACGGTTCGACGCGGTGGTGGCGGACCTGCCCGACCCCGACGAGACGGCCACCGCCAAGCTCTACACGGTCGAGTTCTACGCGCTGGTACGGGCGGTGCTCGCCGAGGGCGGGCGGCTGGTGGTGCAGTCCGGCTCGCCGTACTTCGCGCCCCGGTCGTACTGGTCGATCGAGGCGTCGCTGCGCGAGGCGGGCTTCGCCACCACGCCGTACCACGTGGACGTGCCGTCCTTCGGCGACTGGGGTTTCCTGCTGGCGGCCCCCGGCCCGACCGCGCCCGCCCTGGCCCTGCCGCCGGACGCGCCCGCGCTGCGCTTCCTCGACGCGGCGACGCTCTCCGCCGCCGGGTCCTTCCCCGCCGACCGGGGCCGGGTGGACGTGCCGGCCTCCACCCTGCTCCAGCCCCACGTGCTGGAGTACGCCCGCGCGGAGTGGCGCGGCTACTGAGGTGCCGCCCGTGGCCCGCGATCGCCGCCGTCCCGGCGGGTCAATGCCCGTCTGACGTGCCGGACTGGCTCGACCTGGATACGGTGTGACCGCGATCTAGGGAAGGAGAATCATGGTCGATTCCCACAACACGCCGGCCCGCACCCGGCCGGGTGTGGTGACCATATCCACGTATCTGCTGTGGCTGTTCGCGCTCACCCAGCTGATCGGCCTCATCATCACGCTCTCCACCGTCGGCACCATCTCGGAGGTGCTCGACGAGGCGTACAGGGGCACCGACGCCAACGGCACGCAGAACCTGGCCGACATCACCACGATGATCACCATCGGTGGCGCCGTCTTCGTGCTCCTGCTCGCGGTCGTGCTGGCCGTGCTCGGGGTGTTCAACAACAAGGGCAGCAACGGATCGCGGATCACCACCTGGGTGCTCGGCGGCATCATGGTCTGCTGCATGGGTGGCGGACTGGTCAGCGGAGTGGGCGGCGGCATCGGCACCGGTCAGACGACCGGCGACGCGCCGAGCCCGGAGGAGATCCAGCGCCGCCTCGACGAGGCGCTGCCCGGCTGGTTCACCCCGGTCACCACGCTGCTCAGCGTGCTCGGGCTGCTCGCGCTGCTCGCCGCGCTGATCCTGCTGGCGCTGCCGAAGGCCAACGAGTTCTTCCGCAAGCCGAAGCAGGGCTGGGAGCCGCCGGTCCCGGGTGCGGCCTACCCGCAGTCCGGTGGCCAGCCCGGTTACCCGCAGTCCGGCCAGCCCGGCTACCCGCCCACGCCGGGGTACCCGCCGACGCCGGGCCAGCCGCAGGCCTCCGACCAGCCGGGCTACCCGCCGGCTCCGGGTGACCAACCGCCGTCCACGCCGTACGGCGGGGACCAGCCGGGCCAGCCGGGGTCGAACCCGGGTGGCGAGCAGCCCGGGTCGGACCGTCCCGGACCGACCCCGCCGCCGGTGAGTTGACGGGTCGATAACAGCGACGCCGACAGTCCCTCCGAGTAGGTTGCAACCCGACGCCTACCGGAGGGACTCGTCGTGTCGCACCCCGATCGGGCACCGGCCCGCCGCCCGGCCGTCGTCACGGCGGCCGTGGCGCTGCTGGCGCTGATGGCGGTCGCCGCCCTCGCGTACGCCGCCGCCGGTGTGGCGATCCGGGGCGGCACCGTCGACCGGTTCCGCGCCGCCGCGACGGACACCTCGGCACTCCCGGACCAGATCGACGGGACGGTCACCCTGCTGAGCGTCTCCACCGTGCTGACGGCGGTGGTGAGCCTGCTCGCGGGGCTGCTCCTCGCCGGTCTCGCCCTCGGCCTGCGGGCCGGCCGGGACGGCGCCCGCACCGCGACCTGGGTGGTCTCGGGGCTGGGGCTGATCGCCGGGTGCTGCGGGCTCGCGCTGCTGGTCGGGCAGCGCGCCACTCCGCTCGGGTCGGGCGAGGACGAGCGGCCGACGGCGGAACTCCTCGGCCTCCTCGCCGACGCCTACCCGTCCTGGTGGATTCCGCTGGGCGCGGGGCTTTCCGTCGGCCAGGTGCTCGGTTACCTTGTGGTAGCCGTGCTGCTGGCACTGCCGGCGGCGGGCGCCTGGTTCCGTCCGCGGCCCGCGTCGTCCGCCCCGCACCACCCTCCGGCGTCGCCCGCGCCGCCACCCGTCCAGCCCCCGCACCAGCCGCCCGGGGCGCCGCCCGCGCCCCCGTACCCGCCGAGTGAGGACCGCCCGTGACGCTCGACCAGTCGGCCAACGAGCGGCGGGCCCTGATCACCGGAGCGACCGCCGGCATCGGTGCCGCGTTCGCCCGCCGGCTGGCCGCCGACGGTTGGCACCTGGTGCTGGTGGCCCGGGACGCGAACCGGCTGGCGGCGACGGCCGCCGAGCTGACCGGGCGGCACGGCCGGGAGGTCGAGACGATCCCGGCCGACCTGTCCACCGACGACGGTTGCGCGACGGTGGAGCGGCGGCTGGCCGAGGGGTCGCCGATCGAGTTGCTGGTCAACAACGCCGGGATCAGCCTGAACACCCCGTTCCTGCGTTCGTCCGCTGAGGACGAGGCGCGGCTGCTGCGGCTCAACGTGCACGCCGTGATGCGGCTGACCCTCGCGGCCCTGCGTCCGATGACCGAGCGGCGCCGTGGGGCAGTGATAAATGTCTCTTCGGTGGCGGGGTTCGGCGCGGTCATGCCGGGTTCGACATACTCCGCCAGCAAGGCGTGGGTCACCAACTTCAGCGAGTCCGTCGGCCAGTCCGCCCGGCCCTTCGACGTGCGCGTGATGGCGCTCTGCCCCGGCTACACGCGTACGGAGTTCCACGAGCGCGCCGGCATCAACATGTCGAAGACGCCGGAGTGGATGTGGCTGCGGGCCGACGACGTGGTCGACGAAGCCCTGCGTGACCTGCGGAAAGGCAAGCTGGTCAGCGTTCCCGCGTGGAAGTACAAGCTCGCCGTGGCGGGGCTGCGGCACGCGCCCCGGCGGCTGCTGGAGGCGGTGTCCCGGGACACCCGGGGCCGGATCGGCCGCGACGGCGGCTGAGCGGCGGGTCGGGGCGGGCTTGCCCCGTCGACCTCCGTCGATCGTCCGATATGTCCGGCTGAACGGTCGCTCAGCGTAGCCGGCCATCGCCACCCGTCGGTCGTCCCCAGGGCTGATCCCGGTGGACCCCGCACACGACTCCCAGACTTGAGCAGTACCCTCTATCGGCATGGGGGACCACGACGACCTGCGTAAATTCATCACTGACCTGGCGGTGGTCCACGGCCGGGTGGTGCTCTCCTCAGGCCGCGAGGCCGACTGGTACGTCGATCTACGTCGCGTCACGCTCCATCACGAGGCCGCTCCGTTGGTGGGGCGCGTGATGCGTGACCTGACGGCCGACTGGGAGTACGACGCGGTGGGCGGGCTGACCCTGGGTGCCGACCCGGTGGCGCTGTCGATGGTGCACGCCGCGTCCGGGACCGACCGTCCGGTGGACGCGTTCGTGGTCCGCAAGGCGGGTAAGACGCACGGTCTCCAGCGTCGGATCGAAGGGCCGGACGTGGCCGGCCGGCGGGTGTTGGCGGTGGAGGACACTTCCACTACCGGGGGAAGTGTGTTGACGGCGGTCGAGGCCCTTCGCGAGGTCGGGGCCGAGATCGTGGGTGTGGCGGTTATTGTTGATCGAGGCGCCGGCGACGCGGTGCGAGCCGCCGGATTGCCGTATCGAGCGGCCTATACGTTGGCTGACCTCGGCCTTGTGGCGTAAAAGTCTGCCGATTCGGATCCGCCGATATGCAGGCGGATCGATGCTGCTGGTGGAAGGATGGAATACGTGGGAACTGCGTTGGCCGAAATGACTATGCCTCAGATCTCGCCGCTTGCCGGCGAGCCGATCGAACGTGCCGATGCCGAGCGTCTGGCGGGGGTCCTCAAGGCCCTCGCCGACCCTGCTCGACTTCGGCTGCTCAGCCTGATCCAGTCGGCGCCCGAGGGGGAGGCGTGCGTGTGCGATCTGACCGCACCCCTCGGCCTCTCGCAGCCGACGGTCAGTCACCACCTGCGTATCCTCACCGAGGCCGGCTTGCTGGAGCGGGAGAAGCGCGGTGTCTGGGCGTACTACCGGCTGGTGCCGTCGG
Organism: Micromonospora sp. NPDC007220; assembly: GCF_040634035.1. Lineage (NCBI taxonomy): Bacteria > Bacillati > Actinomycetota > Actinomycetes > Micromonosporales > Micromonosporaceae > Micromonospora > Micromonospora sp. NPDC007220. Next base: position 8,786 of record NZ_JBEYEU010000001.1, read on the forward strand.
CGATCGCCACGATCGCTGATCTGCTGACCCCGCCGCGCAAGCGCGCCACCAAGAAGGCGCGCTGACCTTCACCGATCGTCCGGTGCCATCCCCCACCGGGGGCGGCACCGGACGGCCGGTCGGTCAGTGCTTGCCGTAGTGCTCGCGGGTCTCCCGGATCGCCTCCTCGGCGGCGGCCCGTTCCTGCGCGCTGGTGCCACGCTTGGCGGCCATCCGCGCCCGCAGCAGCTCGACGGCGATCGGGACCACCGAGATCAACACGATGGCGATCAGGATCATCTCGATGTTCGCCTTGACGAACGGGATCTGGCCGAGGAAGTAGCCGAGCACGGTCACGCCCGTGCCCCAGAGCACGCCGCCGATCACGTTGTAGATCACGAACGTGCGGTAGTTCATCCGGCTGACCCCGGCCACGATCGGCGTGAACGTCCGCACGATCGGCACGAAGCGGGCCAGCACGATGGAGCGCGCGCCGTACTTCTCGAAGAACTCGTGCGCCTTGAGCACGTTCTCCTGCTTGAACAGCTTCGAGTTCGGCCGGCGGAACAGCGCCGGGCCGACCTTGCGGCCGAACGCGTACCCGACCTGGTCGCCGGCGATCGCCGCGATGGTGATGAGCAGGCAGACCAGCCACAGCGGGTAGGTGATGTACTTCCCGTCCGCAGTGAGCAGCCCCGCGGTGAACAGCAGCGAGTCGCCCGGCAGGAAGAACCCGATCAGCAGGCCGGACTCGGCGAAGACGATCACCAGGATGCCGATCAGCCCGAACGTCGAGATCAACACCTCTGGATCGAGCCAGCTCGGCCCCAGGGCCAGGGTGGTGGTGGGCGTCGGCACGAGGTGACCTCCGATGTATGCCGGTCGGTGACGGAACGTCCGTAGTCTAGGTGGCCGCCGGCCGGCCCGGTGCTCGACGTCACAGCGCGCGAGGCGGTGCCAGCCCGGTCGGGCAGGCACATCCGGCACCGGCCCCCGCCCGCCGCGCCGCCTCAGCGGGGTGCGACGACGAGCGTCTGCACGGCACCACCCACGGTGCCGTCGGCGTCGGCCAGTCGGCTCGCCGCCACGCCCGAACCGTGCGGCCCGATCGTGGTGGCCGAGTCGAGCAGGAGCCACTCGCCGCGCGGCGGCCGGTGCAGGGTCACCGTCAGGTCGACGTTCACGAACAGCCACCGGGCCAGGTCCAGGCGGGCACTCACCCCGCTGCCCGAGTCCGCCACCAGCAGCGCCAGCTCCGCCGGGCGGACGGGCTCGCCGGGCAGCAACGGGATCCGGGGCCGTACCCACACCCGGGCCGGGCCCGGCTCGACGAACGCGCCGGAGACGAAACGCCACTGCATGGCCGACAGGTAGCCGGCGGAGTGCGCGGCGGCCCAGTGCTCCGGCTCGGCGCCCGCGTCCGGCCCCGGCACCGGCGGCCCGTCGTCGGCCGTCGCGGGTGTCGCCTCGGCCGGGGCCAGGACGCGCCAGCCCCGGGCGTGCAGCACCTCCTGCCCGCCGGCCTCCGCGATCCCCTCCACCAGCGTGATCCGGCGGCCGGCCCGGACCGTACGGACCCGCAGCGTCAACTCCGCCACCGGCACCGGACGCAGGATGTCCACCGACACGCGGGTGAGGAGCTGGCCGTCGACCGGGTCGTGACCGGCGAGCGCCCGGGCGAGCAGGGCCGACGGCGGGCCGGCGTGCTGGGCGGCCGGATCCCACGGGCCGGCGGTCGCCGGCGTCGACCCGAACCGACCACCGCCGGCCGGCTCGTAGAACGCCTCGTACGTCATGGCCGGCGACCATACCCGCGGTCACCGACAGCCGCGGACCGGCGGTCACGGGTGACGGCCGCCGTCGACCGCCGTCACCCGTCACGCCTCGTCACAGCCGGGGGTCGACCGGCTCGGACTCGCAGGCCAGGATCGCGAAGACCAGCTCGTGCCGGCGCCACAGCGGAGCACCGGCGACCAGCGCGTCCAGCGCCGCCAGCCCCAGCCCGTGCTCGCGCAGCGCCAGCCCCCGCTTGCGCCCCAGCGACCGGCGGCGCAGCGCGGCCAACTGCTCCGGCTCGTCGTAGCCGGGACCGTAGATGATCCGCAGGTACTCCCGGCCCCGGCACTTGATGCCCGGCTGGAGCAGCGAACCCCGCTCGGTGCGGGCGGCCGGGCCGGCGTACGGCTTCACCACCATGCCCTCGCCGCCGGCCGCCGTCAGCGCCAGCCACCACTCGGTGGCCGCCGCCTCGGCGGCCGGATCGGCCAGGTCGACGACCTGGCGGCGCGTCGGCGTGAAGAACTCCGGGTCGGCGGCGCAGAGCCGGTCGGCCAGCCCGAGGTGCCAGCCGTGGTCCCGGTCGGCGTAGCTGGCCTTCGCGCCGGCCAGCACCGCGAACGGGGCCAGGGTCACCCCGCGCAGCCCGTCGGTCGGCCCCACGTACGCCCGGTAGGCGTCCGAGTAGGCCATGATCTCGTCGCGGCGACGGGCCATCCGGTCACGCAGCTCACCCACGGGCAGCCCTCGCCCAGCCGCCGCCTCCAGCGCGGCCAGCGCCGCCGGCAGGGCGGCCCGGCCGGCGGCACCGACCCCGGCGTACTGCTCGCGGATCAGGCCGCCCGCCTTCGCCGACCAGGGCAGCAGCTCGCAGTCGAGCAGCAGCCAGTCCGTCCCCAGCTCGTCCCACAGCCCCGCCGCGCCGACCGCCGCGCGCACCCGGTCGAGCAGCTCGGTGTCGAGCGGCGCGCCGAAGAACGGGCGGCCGGTGCGGGTGTGCACCACCCCGCCGCCAGGACCGAAGGGCCCGCCGTCGGGCTCCCGGCAGACCAGCACCACGGCCCGCGAGCCCATGTGCTTCTCCTCGCAGACCACCCGGTCCACGCCCGCCGCGCGGTAGTCGGCGAACGCCTGCGCCGGGTGCTCCAGGAAGCCGCCCGCCGTCGCCGTCGAGCAGGGCGCCATCGTCGGCGGCAGCCAGGCCAGCCAGCGCGGGTCGACCGCGAAGCGGCTCATCACCTCCAGCGCGGCGGCCGCGTTCTCCGCCGGCACGGTCAGCGACCCGTACGGGTGCTCGACGTGCCGCCGGCCGGTCACGTCGGTCAGCTCCAGCACCTGGTCGGGTCGGGCCGGCGCGGCGGCCAGCGGGCGGGTCGGCGCGTACCACTCCCGCTCCGCCGGCACGGAGACCAGTTCCTTCTCCGGGTAGCGCAGCGCGGTGAGCCGGCCGCCGAAGACGCAGCCGGTGTCGACGCAGATGGTGTTGTTCACCCACTCCGGGACGGCGGCCGGTGTGTGCCCGTAGACCACCATCGCCGAACCCCGGTACTCCCGCGCCCACGGGTAACGCACCGGCATCCCGTACTCGTCGGTCTCGCCGGTGGTCTCGCCGTACAGCGCGAAGGAACGCACCCGGCCCGACGCGCGGCCCTGGTACGCCTCCTTCAGCCCGGCGTGCGCGACCACCAGCCGGCCGCTGTCGAGCACGAAGTGGCTGGTCAGGCCGTCGATGAAGCCCGCCACCTCGGCCACGAAGGCGTCCGGCTCCGCCGCCAGCTGCTCCATCGTCTCGGCCAGCCCGTGGGTGAGCCGCACCTCGCGGCCGCGCAGCCGGCGCAGCAGCTTCTGCTCGTGGTTGCCGGGCACGCAGATCGCGTGCCCGGCGGCGACCATGCCCATCACCAAGCGGAGCACGCCGGGGGAGTCCGGGCCGCGGTCCACCAGGTCACCGACGAAGACGGCGGTACGCCCCGACGGGTGCGTCGCGTCCACCGGCCTGCCCCGCTCGTCGCGGCGCAGCTCCCAGCCGAGCCGGACGAGCAGCGCCTCCAGCTCGGCGCGGCAGCCGTGCACGTCCCCGACGATGTCGAACGGCCCGGTCAGCTCGCGCCGGTCGTTGAACAGCTTCTCGTAGCGGATCTCGGCGGCGTCGATCTCCTCGACGCCCCGCAGCACGTGCACCTTGCGGAAGCCCTCCCGGGCCAGCAGCTTGTACGAGCGGCGCAGGTCGCGCTGCATCCGGGCGAGCACGTGCCGGTTGAAGGTGCGGTCGGCGCGGCCCTCGGTGCGTTCCCACGCCAGCGCCTCGGGCACGTCCAGCACGACGGCCACCGGCAGCACGTCGTGCTCGCGGGCCACCCGCACCAGGCCCGCCCGGGCGTGCGGCTGGAGGTTGGTCGCGTCGACCACCGTGAGCCGGCCCCGGCGCAGCCGCGTGGCGGCGACGTGGTGCAGCGCGTCGAAGGCGTCGGCGGAGGCGGACTGGTCGTTCTCGTCGTCGGCGACCATCGCCCGGAACGTGTCCGAGGAGAGCACCTGGCTGGGCGCGAAGTGCCGGCGGGCGAAGGTGGACTTGCCGGAGCCGGAGACGCCGACGAGTGCGACCAGGGCCAGCTCGGGGATGTCGAGGGTGGTCACGGGTTCTCCTTCCGGGTCAGCACGACGAGCTGGGTGGGGGCGCCGACCTCGGGATCGTCGTCGCCGACCCCGCCGATCGCGGCGGTGTAGCCGTACGTGGTGGACACCCGGTCGACCCAGGCGGCGAACTCCGCGCGGGTCCACTCGAAGCGGTGGTCGGCGTGCCGGAACCGCCCGGCGGGCAGCCCCTCGTAGCGGACGTTGTACTCGGCGTTCGGCGTGGTCACCACGACGGTCGCCGGGTTGGCGTGACCGAGCACGGCGTCCTCCAGCGCCGGCAGCCGGGGCGGATCGACGTGCTCGATCACCTCCATCAGGACCGCCGCGTCGTACCCGCGCAGCCGGTCGTCCCGGTAGGTCAGCGCGGACTGCCAGAGCCGGATGCGGTCCCGCTGCCGCTCGGGCAGCCGGTCCAGCCGCAGCCGCCGGGCGGCCAGGGTCAGCGCGTGCGTGGACACGTCGGTGCCCACGATCTCGGTGAACCGGCGGTCGCCGACCAGCGCGGCGAGCAGGGCACCGCCGCCGCAGCCGAGATCCAGCACCCGGTTCGCACCCGCACCGGCCAGCGCGCCGAGCACCGCCTCACGCCGGCGCGCGGCCAGTGACGCCCGGCGGGCCGAGACCCGCCCGCCCTCCCCGGTCGCCCCGTCCGTGGTCGTGCCGTCCCCGGTCGCCTCGTCCGCAGTCGCCTCGTCGGCGGCCGGCTCGTCGGTCGGGCGTCGCTCGGCCAGGCGGGCCAGGGCCAACCCGGCCAGCGCCCGCCGGTGCGCCAGGTAGCGGCGGGTGATCATGTCGCGTTCCGGGTGGTCGGCCAGCCAGCCCGCGCCGGCCCGCAGCAGCTTGTCGACCTCGTCCGGGGCGACCCAGTAGTGCTTGGCGTCGTCCAGCACCGGCAGCAGGACGTAGAGGTGGTTGAGTGCGTCGGCGACGCGCAGCGTGCCGGTCAGCGTCAGGTCGACGTACCGGCTGTCGCCCCACTCCGGGTGCCGCTCGTCGAGCGGGATCGGGGCGGCGGTCACCGCCCAGCCGAGCGGGCCGAACATCCGGACCGCCACGTCCGCGCCGCCCCGGCAGCGCAGCACCGGCACCCGCACCTCCAGCGGGATCGGCGTACGGGCCAGCTCGGGGCGCTCGCGGGACTCGCCGCGCAGGGCCGAGCGGTACACCTTGGACAGCGCGGAGGAGAGCAGGCTGGACGCCGCGTAGGGCCGGTCGTTGACGTACCGCCCGAGGGTGAAGCTGTCCGGGGTCGGCGCCTGCTGCCGGCCACGGCCGCGCGCGCCGGCCAGCCGCAGCGGGTCGACGTCGAGCAGCAGGGCGGCGGTGCAACGCTGCTCGTCCGCCTCCGGGTAGAACACGTGCGCGGTGCCGACCGGCACGTCGAAGGCGTGCGCGCGGTCGGGGTGCTTGATCAGCAGGTGTCCGAGGTCGGTGGCCGGGCGGTGCGTGGTGGTCAGGGTGAGCAGCACGCGCCCAATGGTGTCAGTCGCGCCGATCTTGCGTCGTCCCGTTTTTGGTTGCTCGTGGGTCGGTGGGTTCCGGGGGGTCCGCTGGTGGGGTTTCCGGGGGAGCCCCGCCCGCTCCGGGCGGTCAGGCTTGATCCCTGCGCGGGCGGGGCTCCCCCGGAAACCCGTCGTGGTTGCGGTTCGTCGGCCGCTCGGGCGGGGGCGCGTGCCGTCGGTGGGTGTCTGTGGGTGGGCGGCGCGTGCCGCGTCGGGGTGGGTGGCTGGGGGTGGGGCGTGGCGTCGGGGTGGGTGGCTGGGAGTGGGGTGGGGTGGGTGGAAATGGTGGTGCCCCGCCGGCCTGGGGGCGGCGGGGCACCGGGGGTGCGGGTGGGTCAGGCGACGAAGTGGGTCTTGCGGCGCTTGGTGACCACGTAGCCGCCGACGCCGGCGACGAGCAGCAGCCCGCCGATGCCGGCGATCAGGCCGGTGGACTCACCGGTGATCGGCAGCGTGCCGCCGTCACCGTCACCGTCACCGCCTCCGCTGCCGCCGCCGTTGCCGGCCGCGTTCACCAGGAGCTTGGCGGTGTCGTTGGCCGGCTTCAGGTCCTTGGAGAAGCCCCCGTCGCACTGGCACGGGATGTTGATGTCGACGGTGCCGGTCGCGTTGGCGACGACCTTGTCGATCCGGAGTCCGAACTCGAAGGTCTCCGCGTCGCCGGCCTTGAGGAGCGGCTGGGCGTAGCAGAAGTAGGTGCGGGCGCCCGGCTCGCCCGGCTCGCCCTGGTCCTCGCCCTTCACGGGCATGCACTCGTCGGGGGCGTCGACCGCGGTGGTGCCCTCGGGAATCGCGACCTCCATGTAGGTCACGGAGGACCCGCCGCGCTGGTAGTCGAGGGTGGCAGGACCGTTGTTGCGGAAACCTACGGTCGCGGTGACCCGCTCGCCCGCCTTCGCCGTCACCGAGTCGCCGACGGCTTCGAGGTCGGTGCCGTTCGTGCCGGTGGCGGTGACCTCCAGGCTCGACCAGTTGTTCTCCGGGTTGATGTCGACCTGGGACGAGCGGGCCCGGACGTTCGGAGCCGAGAGGCTCAGGGGCTCGCCGTCACCCGGCTTGCCGACGGAGACGCCGTTGTCGGTCAGGTACTTGCTGAAGTCCTCGAACTCGGCGACAGTCATCCAGTTGTAGTAGCCGTAGTCCCTACCCGGGGCGTAGGTGTCCGCGCCCAGCTGGTACGCCAGGGAACCCGAGTGGACGGCCCCCGGGGCCACGTCGGCCGAGAAGCGGCAGGTGCGGAGGTAGTCGCCCTCGTAGGTGCAGTTGCTGTGCCGCTTGTCGGCACGGATGGCGTGGTCGTTGTCGAAGACGGCGACCGCGCCCTTCGCGGTGGTCTGACCGGCGTTGCCGAGCACGATCGGCGCGGTGAACCGGCTGCCCGGTGCCACCGAGACCTCCGTCTCCGTGCCGCCGGCCAAGTCGACGCCCTCACCGATCCGGATCTGCGACGTGTGGCTCGTCGGCGCCAGGCCGTCGGCGCTCACCGTGACCTTGACCTTGCCGGCGTCACCGTCCTTCGCCTCCGCCGTGGGCACGACGGCCACGTTGAAGTAGCCGGAGGCCCAGTCGTACAGGTCGTGCTCGAAGAGGTCCGTGCACACCAGGACGCCCGCCTCCGGCGACGTGCACTCGGACTCGAACTCCGACTTGATCTGCACCTTGTCCGCGAAGTCGCGGTAGTCGAACCGGGCCGTCAGGCCGAACACGGTGACGGGCTCGGAGGCGAACATGAGGGGCGATTCGTACTTGCCCTCGGATCCCGCCGCGACGGTCAGGTCGCTGAAGTAGACGCCGAGCTCGACATCGGTGTCCTCGGCGGCGGCGGGGGAGGCGGAGGCGGCGACGAGCGCGCCTGCGACGCCCAGCCCGGCCAGCCAGCGCCGAGTGGAGTGCTTGAGCATGTGGGGGGTTCCTCCCGTGGGAATGCCAGGAGTGGCCAGCGGATCTTAAGGACTCCTTAAGAACCGCCGCTGCCCGCTCGGCCTCCGGCGGGCAAACATCGACCGAACGGCTGAACAGGATCGCCGCAACGTTCCGGCCGCCCGCATCCGTCATCAGGAGCAGGAGTCCGGGAGGTGCAGTGACGTACGAGGAGTTCGCCGACTCACGGCTGGCCGCGCTGCTGCGGTACGCGGTCATGCTGACCGGCGACCCGCACCAGGCGCAGGACCTGGTGCAGGACACCATGGTCCGGGTCCAGCTCAACTGGCGCCGGGTGGCCCGCGCCGACTCGCCCGAGCGCTACGTCCGCCGGATGCTGACCAACCAGTACGTCGACTGGCGGCGGGGTTCCTGGATGCGGCGGGTGCTGCTACGCGCCGAGCCCGACGACGCGGTGCCGGTGCGGGCCGACCACGCCCAGCACGCCGTCGACCGGGACCAGGTCTGGTCCTGGCTGTCCGGACTGCCGCGCCGGCAGCGGGCCACGCTGGTGCTGCGCTACTACGAGGACCTGCCCGACGCGGAGATCGCCGACATCCTCGGCTGCGCCGTCGGGACCGTCCGCTCGTCCATCTCCCGCGCCCTGGCCACGCTGCGCGCCGAACACGTGGAGGCCTGCTCATGATCGAGGACGAACTGCGGGCCGCCTTCGCCCGGCACGAGGCCCTGACCCCGCCCGCCGGCCCGCTGCGGTCCGCCATCGACCGGCTCGCGGCTGCCCGCCGCCGTCGCCGGCTGCGGCTCCGGGCCGGCGGTGTCGCGCTGGCCCTGCTCGGCGTGCTGGGCATCGGGGTGCCACAGCTCACGCCGGACCGGGTCGCCGAGGACGCCACCCTGCTCGCCGAGCCCGCCGGACCGGCACCGACGGGCGCGCTGAACATCCTGCTGCTCGGCGTGGACGGTACGGCGAAGGAGCCCACCCGGCTGGCGGACTCCGTCCTGCTGGTGCACATACCGGCGGACCGCAGCCGGCCGTACCTCATCTCGCTGCCCCGCGACCTGGCGGTGCCGATTCCCGGTCGCGGGATCGACAAGCTCAACGCCGCCTTCCTGTACGGCGCCGGCAAGGGCCGGCCCGACCTGGGAGGCGGCTACCTGCTGACCCGCCAGGTGGTCGCCGACCTGACCGGCGTACGCGTGAACGCCGGCGCGGTGCTCACCTACCCGGTGCTGCGCCGGCTCACCGACGAGGTCGATGGCGTGGAGGTCTGCCTGCCGCGCGAGGTGCCATCCATGCACACGAAGCGGGTCTTCCCGAGCGGCTGCCAACGGCTCGACGGCGCCGCCTCGGTCGACCTGCTGCGGCAGCGGCGGGAACTGCCCGAGGGCGGGCTCGACCGGGACCGGCACGCGCAGCTCTTCGCCGCCGGGCTGATCCGGCGGGCCGGCGAGCAGGGGGTGCTGACCGACCCGGTCAGGCTCCTCGCCCTGGTCGGCACCGTCGGCGCGGAGCTGGTCGTGGGCAGTGACGGCTCGCCGCTGGTGGATCTGCTGAAGGTGCTTCCGGATCTGAGGTCCGTCGACCCGATCGGGCTCAGTCTTCCGGTCGGGCCGCCCGAGGGCCTCGGCTGGCGACTGTCACCGGACCCGGAGGAAGCCCCCGCGTTCCTGGCCGCGCTGCGGGAGGACCGGCTGGCGCAGTGGGTGGCGCAGCATCCGGAACGGGTCAACCGCATCCGCTGACGCGCGGGCCGGCCGTCACCGGGATCGTCCGGAGGCGGCCGGCCCGCGTACGACTCAGCGGTAGTCCTCCTCGTCGGGGGCGACCACCCGGGCCTGCTCCATCGCGTCCCAGTCGTCGACCTCCAGGCCACGGTGCGGCTCGGTGTCGGCGTCGCCGGGGTCGATCGCGGCGGCCTGCTCGATCGCGTCGGCCGGCTCCGCCTCCATGTCGCGTTCCTCGGGGCTGAGGTGGTCGCTGGGTGCGAAGTCCTCTTCGGGCTGACCCATATCAGTCCCTCCCGGGATCTCAGCGGACAGTTCCCCACACACCGTACGGGTTGCGCCCGCCCGCCGCTCGGAAGCCGAGTCGACCGAATCGACCCACCGGCCGCCGCCCCCGGTGCCAGGATGGGACGGTGGGCTTCCTGATCCGGTCGGCCGCCGCCGTCGCGCGGCCGCGTCCCGGGGTGCCGTCGTGCTGGCCGTGGCGACCTGGCTGATCGGCGTCTTCCGCGCCCGACAGGTGGGAGGGGCGGTGGGGCGGTGGCCAGGGACCGGGCGCGTACCGGGTCGGTTGTGCCGGCACCGGTCTTCTACGGGATACTGCCGACGGTGGACAGCGCGGTCCGGCGCACCCAGGGACAACAGCGGCCGGTGACGGCCGACAGCGGTAAGTAAGGAGCGTTCGACATGCCCATCGCTTCCCCCGAGACCTACGCGGAGATGCTGGACCGCGCCAAGGCCGGCCGGTACGCGTACCCCGCGATCAACGTGACGTCCTCGCAGACCCTGAACGCGGCGCTGAAGGGCTTCGCCGACGCGGAGAGCGACGGCATCATCCAGGTCTCGACCGGTGGCGCGGAATACCTTTCCGGCTCCTCCGTCAAGGACATGGTCACCGGCGCGGTGGCGTTCGCCGCGTACGCGCACGAGGTGGCCAAGAAGTACCCGGTCAACATCGCCCTGCACACCGACCACTGCCCGCAGGAGAAGCTGGACAAGTTCGTCCGGCCGCTCATGCAGATCTCCAAGGAGCGGGTGGCCGCCGGCCAGGAGCCGCTGTTCCAGTCGCACATGTGGGACGGCTCGGCCGTGCCCGTGGCGGAGAACCTGGAGATCGCGGCCGAGCTGCTCGACCGGGCCGCCGAGGCCAAGATCGTCCTTGAGATCGAGGTCGGCGTGGTCGGCGGCGAGGAGGATGGCGTCGAGAACGCCATCAACGACAAGCTCTACACCACGGTCGAGGACGGCCTGGCCATGGTCGAGGCGCTCGGCCTGGGCGAGAAGGGCCGCTACATGGCGGCGCTGACCTTCGGCAACGTGCACGGCGTCTACAAGCCGGGCAACGTCAAGCTCCGCCCCGAGATCCTCAACCAGATCCAGGAGGCGGTCGGCGCCAAGTACGGCAAGGAGAAGCCGCTCAGCCTGGTCTTCCACGGCGGGTCCGGCTCGCTGCTCTCGGAGATCCGCGAGGCGCTGGACTACGGCGTGGTGAAGATGAACATCGACACCGACACCCAGTACACCTTCACCCGGCCGGTCGCGGACCACATGTTCCGCAACTACGACGGCGTGCTCAAGGTGGACGGCGAGGTCGGCAGCAAGAAGCTGTACGACCCGCGGGTCTGGGGCAAGGCCGCCGAGGCCGGCATGGCCGCCCGCGTGGCGGAGGCCTGCGAGCACCTGCGCTCGTCCGGCACCACGCTGGCCAAGTGACGCGCTGAGCGGCCTCCACTCAGCACAGTGACGCACTGACGCGTACCGCCGACGGCCGGCTCCCCACCCGGGGAGCCGGCCGTCGCTTCGGTCAGGAAGGGCACCTCGCACATCGGAATGCGACAGGAAGGTGCCCGTCCTAGCCGGCGGTGAGCACCCGGACCGCCTCGTGGACGTCGTCCGTGAGGTGCACGGAGGACGACAGGTCGCCGAACGGCGAGGCGCCCAGCAGCGGCCGCAGCAGCGACTCCACCGGAAGCTCGTCCGTCCAGTACGCGCGGTCCAGGAAGACGTACGCGCCGCTGGCCCCGTCGGTGCCGTAGTAGGTCTTCGTGGCGGCCTGGAACACCTCCTGCACGGTGCCCGCCCGGCCGGGGGCGAAGACGATCCCGCCCCGGGCCAGCCGCAGGATGGTGTCCTCGCGGATGGCGTTGGAGAAGTACTTGGCGATCCGGCCGGCGAACAGGTTCGCCGGCTCGTGCCCGTACAGCCAGGTCGGGATGGCCAGCCCGCCGGCACGCGCCCAGTCCACGTCGCCGCCGGCCAGTGCGGCCGAGTCGGCGCGGGACGCGCTGCCGGGGTCGGCGGCCCGGGGCCGGGGCGGCACCACCGGCTGGCCGTAGCGCTCCCGGACTTGCAGCGCCGCCGCCGTGTAGCGGTCGTGGTCGGTGAAGTCCGGCGCCCCGGCCAGCAGGTCGATCGCGGCGTCCAGGTCCTCGACCGGCCGCAGCGCGAGGTGGGCGCCGAGGTTGGCGGCCTCCATCACCCCGGGGCCGCCGCCGGTCACCACCAGCCGGTCGGCCCGCGCCAGCTCCCAGCCCAGCACCGCCGCCATCCGGTACGGCGCGCTGCCGCGCGGCACCGCGTGGCCGCCCATGATGCCGACCACCGACTGCGGCCCGTGGGTGGCCAGCCAGGCGCGGGTGGCGTCGGCCAGCGCGTTGTCCACGCCGTGGTCGTGCAGCCGTTGACCGAGCGCCTCCCGGACGTCCGGCAGCGCCCCGCCGTGCGCCCGGAAGTGCTCGTAGACGCGGGTGTCGTACATCCCGGCGAACCCGCCCTCGGCGAAGCCGGCGGCCAGCTCCTCCGGGGTGTAGAGGTGGGACGGCTGGGTCGGGTAGGGCAGCCCGGAGAACGGCGGCACCACGTTCGCGCCGCGCCGGACCAGGTCGGCGCCGACCTCCCGGGAGGCGAAGCGGCAGCCCACGAAGAGGGTGCCGGTCACCTCGACGGCGGTGAGGTCGGGGACGGGATCGAGGTCGAGCCGTAGCCCCTGCACGGTCAGCCCGACGAGGCTGCCGGTGGTCAGCCGCCGGTCGAACTCGGCGCGGGTCTCGATCTCGTCGGTGCAGGTGTGCGGCTCGATGACGTCCGCGGGAGGTGGGGTCGGCACCCTGGCCATCCTGCCCCGCCGGGTCAACCGGCCAAACCTGGGAGCCCTCCGCGCTCCGGCGATCCTGCCGCCGGAGGTCGCCCGACCCGCGCGGCACCGCACCCGCGCTGGACCGACGGGAGCCCGGCGGCCGTGACCACCGGGCTTCCGCGGTACCGGGTCCTGGGGAGGCTCCCGACCAATAGTTGTAGTCGAAAGCATCTGCCCGGGGCATGGGCCGCAGGCGTGACCAACTCCTCAGCCGTTCAGCCAGTCGGCTCGCCCAACCCCCTCGCGCGCCCCTGGGCGAAGCGGGTTGAATGGGGCGATGCAGAACCTGTTGCCGGAACCACCGGCCACTCTCCTCCCCGCGCACGACGAGGCCGACGCCGCCCTGGCCGCCGCCGAGCAGGCCGGCAGCGACGAGGCGTACGCCCAGGTGGCGGCGCGCTTCCCGACCTACAGCGCCGGCTGGGGTGCGCTGGCCGCGCGGGCTTTCGCCGCCGGCCAGGTCATCCCGGCGTACGCCTACGCGCGCACCGGCTACCACCGGGGCCTGGACCAGCTGCGCCGCAGCGGCTGGAAGGGATTCGGTCCGGTGCCGTGGTCGCACGAGCCGAACCAGGGCTTCCTGCGCTGCCTCTACGTGCTGTCCCGGGCCGCCGACGAGATCGGCGAGGCGGACGAGGCGGCCCGCTGCGCCCAGTTCCTCCGCGACTGCGACCCGGCCGCCGCGGACGCGCTCGCGAGCAACTGACGTCCGAGCCGACGGCCGGCACGGCGTCAGTCCCGCCGGCCGTCGGCTCGTCCAAGTCCACCATCCCGCCGCGCCGGGCGAGGGCCTACAGCCCCTCCGCGACGGCGGCGGCGATCTTCAGCCAGGCGTCCCGGGCGGCCGCGGAGAGCCCCCCGTACCGGATCGGCTCGCCGGTGTCGATGAGCCGCTCGTACGGCGCGAGCAGCACCGCCCGGGTGCGCGCCGCGAAGTGCTCCTGGATCGCCGGCAGGTCGATCTCCTTGCGCGACGGCGGCATGGAGACCACGGTGACCGCCTGCCGTACCAGCCGCTGCCGGCCGCTCTGTTCCAGGTGGTCCAGCATCCGGGCGGCCGTCTCCGCCGAGTCGTTGCGGGCCGACATGGTGACCACCAACTGGTCGGTGGCGTCCATGGCGGCCTGCCAGTTCTGGGCCCGGACGTTGTTGCCCGTGTCCACGAAGATCAACTTGTAGAACCGGCTGACCACCTCGCGGATCTCGGCGAAGGCGGCGGCGGTGAGCATCTCGCCACCCGTGGCCGACTCGTCCGAGGCGAGGACGTCGAACATCCCCTCGCCCTGCGAGCGGACGTACTGCGACAGGTCGCCCACCCGCCCGTGCGCGCCCTGGAACTGGCCCAGGTCCCGCAGCATGTCCCGCACCGTACGGGAGTGGAAGTCCTGCTGGGCGCGCATCCCGAGGGTGCCCTGGGTCTCGTTGTTGTCCCAGGCCAGCACGTAGCCGCCGCGCTTCTGGCCGAACGTCATCGCCAGCAGCAGGATGGCCACCGTCTTGCCGGCCCCGCCCTTCGGGTTCACCACGGTCACCTGGCGCAGCCCGCCGAAGTTGCGGCGTACCGTCTCGATGTCCCGCCGCATCTCCTGCTCGTGCCGCCCGGGCGGCAGCCGCAGCCCCATCCGGTTGGCCACCGCCCGTACGCCCATCGTGGCCACCGGGTCGGCGGGCCGGACCTGCCGGCGGCGCGCGAAGTCCTCGGCCGTCGGCGGGTCGGTGATCGCCGGGCGCCAGTTCGGGTCGGGCTGTGCCGGCGGCACCGCGACGACCCCCTCCGCCGGCTGGTACGCCTGCTGCGGAGCCGGGGCGTGGCCCCCCGGGACGGCCTGCTGCCAGGGCGGCGGATACCAGCCGGGCGGGTACGGCCCGGGCGGCGTCGCGCCCTGCTGCGGCGGGTACGGCCCCGGCGGACCGCCCTGCTGCGCCGGGTAGGGGCCGCCCTGCTGCGGTGGGTAGGGCCCGGGCGGCGCGGACTGCTGTGCCGCCGCCGGGTCGGCCCCGAAGTCCTGCTGCGCCGCCGCATGGTCCGGTCCCAGGCCCTGCTGTGTCGTCGCCGGGGCGGGTCCGAAGTTCTGCTGTGTCGTTGCCGGGGCGGGTTCGAAGCTCTGCCGTGGCGTCGCCGGCTCGCGCCCGGGGTTCGGCGCAGGGCTCGGCGTGGGGCTGACCGGCACGCCCTGCCCAGCCGAATCGCGTGGGAACGGCACCTGGGGCGCACCCGCCAGGGGCGGGGCCTGCTGGAGTGGGCCCTGGTCGGCCGGATCCGGCGGGGGGAGGGCCTGGCCGGCCGGGCCTGGCTGGGCCGGTTGCTGGTGGTGGAGGGTCCGTCGGAGCGCGGCGCCCTGGTGCGTGGGCGCGGGATCGGTCGCGCCGGGTCCCGGTCCGGGCTCGACGGCCGCCGTGGCGGGCCGCTGCGGCGGCTGCGCCCATGGCGACTCGGCCGGCATTCGCGCCCCGCCGCCGTTGGCCTGGCCGCCGCCCGTCGCCGCCCCGCCGGCACCCCCGTTCGCGGGAGCGCCGGCACCGTCATTCGCGGCACTACCGGCACCCCCGTGCGTCGGACCGCCGGCACCCCCGTGCGTCGGACCGCCGGCACTGCCCTTCGCCGGGCCGTCGGAACCGTCATCCGCCGAACCGCCGGCACTGCCCTCCGTCGGGACGCCGCTACTCCCATTCGCAGGGCTGCTGATGATGCTCCCGTTCGCCGGGCCGCCGGTCCCGTTCCCGCCCATAGCCGGCGAGCCGGCCGTCGGGGCGTCGCCGGTCCGGTGGAGGCCGTCAGCCCCGGCGGATCCGCCGGGGCCGGGCGCCGTGTCGTGGGACGACGGCCGACCACCCGGGAAGGCGTCGGCCGTGGCGTCCGGCGAGGCGCCGTCCTGCCGCTTGGCGAACCCCTGGGCCGGCTCGCCCGGACCGCTGGGACGAGTCGAGTTGGCCGGCGCTGTGTCGGTCCGGGCGGTGCCCACGGGCTGCGGGGACGCCACCGGAACGGGTACGACCGGCTGGTCGAGGCTGAAGGGCATGTCGAGGTCGACCCGGGCGGGCCCGGTCTGCGGAGCCCGAGGAGCCGGTACGCCACCTCCGGCGGCCACCGACGGACCTCTGCCCGCCCCGACCGCCATGCGGTCGCCGGCAGAGCCGGGGGCAGGCTCACCGACCGCGCCGAGGCCTGGGCCCGGGGTCGGGCCAGAGGTCGAGTTCGGGCCTGGGGTCGGGCTCGGGCCTGGGATCGGGACCGGCGGGACCGTCGGGCCCGTGGGGGCGTTCGGGGTGGCCGGTGTGGCCTGCGCGGTGGGCGTCGGCGGTGCCCAGGCCGAGGCGTCCGGCCCCCATCCCGACGCCGTGGCCGGTGGGGGACCAGAGGCCTCGACCGGTGGACGGGCCGGGGCCCCGGTCGCTGGACGGCCCGAGGCGGCGGCATGCGGAGGCCCAGGGGCCACGGCCGGTGGAGGCCCAGGGGCCACGGCCGGTGGAGGCCCCGGGGCTGCGGTGGGCGGAGGCCCTGGGATCGCGGCCGGTGGAGGTCCGGGGATCGCGGCCGGTGAGGGCCCCGGGACTGCGGCCTGAGGGTGGCTCGGGAGTGCGGGTGGTGGGGGCGACCAGCCGGTGTTCGCGCCCTGCGGGGCGGTCGCCCCCGCGTCGGGGAGCGGCACCCCGCCGTGCAGGGACGGGTAGTCGGCCGGCGAGGGTGGGTGACCCGGCCGGCCCTGGGGCGGGACGGGGGACGCGGGCGCGGCAGTCGACGCCCAGGGCGGTGTGTCGGTGCCGTCGATCTGCTCCGGCGGCCAGAGTGGTTCGATGTCCCGCTCCGGCATCGGCTGCTGGCCGGGCCCGTGGACCCGGTCGACGTTCTCGTCCACCACGGTTCCTCCCCATTCCTCCTGCCGAGGATAGGCCCAGTGACCGCGCCGGGTCGGCCGTCGCGGGCCGGCCGCGTCGGTCGCGTCGGGGACGCCGAGGTCAGCCCGCCCAGACCGCCCAGGCACCCGGCTCGGTCCACCAGGACCGCTTCCGGCTCAGCTCGCCCTCGGCCCCGTCGTCGAGGAACGGGACCTTCCCCTCGCGGGGCAGCACGGCCACGGCCCGCCCCCGGGCGCGTCGTACCTCCAGCCGGACCCGCTTCCTGCCCAACGCCGAGCGGGTCACCACGGGAACGGCGACCGCCACCTCGACCAGCCCGTCCGTCGGGTCCGGGTCGCCGAGCAGGGCCACGTCGTCGAGCCGGGCGTACCCGCCCGCGTTGCCGATCGCGCAGGCCAGCAGCGGATCGTCGCCGTTCGAGAGCACAGCGTCGTCCACCTCCACCCGCCCGCGCCAGTGCAGCGGCCGGCCGCTGTCGTCGGCGGCGCCGAGGAGCGCACCGTCCAGGGTCACCGAGCCGCCGTCGTTGCGCAGCAGGTCGAGCCGGCGGGGCGTGCCGTCCAGCACCGCGGCGGCCACCGCCGCCGGGTCGCGGGGCAGCCCGAGCTGCGCCGCCAGGTCACGGTGCGTCGTGCCCCGTGCCGGATCGAGCGGGAGTACGCCGATCGGCGGCAGGTCAGGCACCGTCCGGTTGCCGGGCAGGTCGTCGGGACGGCGGCTGGGCGGTGGGGCGTACCGCCGGACGAGCCGGCGCACGACGGCGCGCAACTGGGCGTCGCTGGCCGCGGCGACCACGAGCCGGGCCTTGGAGTCCGGGTCGGGCCAGGTGAGGCCGTCCGGGCGGGGCGGGCCGTCGAACCGGGCCAGCACCTCGTCGATCTCGGCGTCGGAGCGGGCGGTGACCGTCTCGACCCGGGCGCCCCGGGCGGTGAGCGCGTCCGCGCAGGCCAGCACCGGCACCCGCGGGGTGTCGCAGCGCCCGTCCGCTGTCGCGTCACCGGCCGCGCAGGCGTCGGCCGTCGCGCGGCTGGCTGTCGTGCCGCCGTCGGTCGTGCCGCTGGCGGGGGCGCCAACGTCGGTCGTCGTGCCGTCGGTCGCGTCGGCGGCGGTCGGGACGGCCCCCTCCTGAGGCGCCGCGCCGCAGCCGCCGCTGCCGCAGGCCCCGCCGGACGCGTCGCGGTCCGAGCCGAGGGTGAGCAGCACCACGTCGTACACGGAAAGGCCTCCTGCCTCCCGACGCGACCCCTGCCGGCCGCGCCGCCACTACTTGTTAGCCTGACACCCCGGGCTCGCTGACCGGTCGCCACCTGGCACCCGAGCCTTCTGGAGGCGAAGAGATGCCAGCGATCGTGCTCCTCGGTGCCCAGTGGGGCGACGAGGGCAAGGGCAAGGTTACCGACCTGCTGGGTGGGCGGGTCGACTACGTCGTGCGCTACTCCGGCGGCAACAACGCCGGCCACACGGTGATCACGCCGGACGGCCAGAAGTACGCGCTGCACCTGATGCCGTCGGGTGCGCTCTCCCCGAGCGCGATGATCGTCATCGGCAACGGTGTCGTGGTCGACCCGAAGGTGCTGCTGGCCGAGATCGACGGGCTCGCCGAGCGCGGTGTCGACGTCAGCCGCCTGCGGATCTCCGGCGACGCGCACCTGATCATGCCGCACCACCGGGCTCTCGACCGGGTCGTCGAGCGCTACCTCGGCAGCTCCCGCATCGGCACCACCGGCCGGGGCATCGGCCCCGCGTACGGGGACAAGGTCGCCCGGATGGGCATCCGGCTGCAGGACCTGCTCGACCCGGGCATCCTGCGCAAGAAGCTGGAACTGGCGCTGCGCGAGAAGAACCAGCTCCTGTTCAAGATCTACAACCGCAAGGCGATCGACGTCGAGGAGACCGTCGAGGAATACCTGCGGTACGCGGAGCGGCTCAAGCCGTACATCGCCGAGACCCGGGTCATGCTCTGGGACGCGCTGGACCGCGGCGAGACGGTCCTGCTGGAGGGCGCCCAGGCCACCATGCTCGACATGGACCACGGCACGTACCCCTTCGTGACCTCGTCGAACCCGACGGCAGGCGGGGCCTGCGTGGGCGCCGGCATCCCGCCGACCGCGATCAGCAAGGTGATCGCGGTCAGCAAGGCGTACACCACGCGCGTCGGCAGCGGGCCGTTCCCGACGGAGCTCTTCGACGACAACGGGCAGCACCTACGCAAGATCGGCCACGAGTACGGCACCACCACCGGCCGGGAGCGGCGCTGCGGCTGGTTCGACGCCGTCGTCGCCCGGTACGCCTGCCGCCTCAACGGCGTCACCGACCTGGTCGTCACCAAGCTGGACGTGCTCACCGGCCTGCCGAAGGTGCCGATCTGCGTCGGGTACGAGATCAACGGCGAGCGCTTCGACGACATGCCGATGACCCAGACCGACTTCCACCACGCGACTCCGATCTACGAGGAGCTCGACGGCTGGTGGGAGGACATCACCAAGGCGAGGACCGAGGACGAGCTCCCGGAGAACGCCCGCCGCTACGTCGCCCGTATCGAGGAACTCTGCGGCACCAGGGTGAGCGTCGTGGGCGTGGGCCCGGGCCGCGAGGAAAACGTCCTCCGCCACCCCCTCCTCCCCTAACCCCTAACCCCAACCCCCAACCCGGCCCTCCGCCCGCCTGCGCGGTTGATCAAGAGGTTTGTGTCCTGGTCCGGCCTGGATCCGGACGCAAACCTCTTGATCAACGTGGAGAGGGTGGGCGTGTCCACAGGAGGGGCGGGGTTGTCCACAGGGGCGGTGCGGAGCGCGGGCGGGCCGTCATCGTGGTGGGGTGAGTGTCGATGTTCTCCGCCGCATCGCCGGTCGCCAGGACGGGGTGGTGACGGCCGCCCAAGCGTTGTCCGCCGGCTTCAGCCGGAGCCAGATCCGGCACCTGTGTCGCTCGGGCCGTTGGCTCCGGGTGGCGAGGGGCTGCTTCGTGCCGGCCCCCGAGTTGAGCCCTGCGGCACTGCGTAGAGCCCGCGTCCGGGCTGCGGTCGCCATCCTCGGGCCGGGTTCGGTCGTCGTTCTCGACACCGCCGCCGAGTTGCATCGGATCGCCGGGCTCCGTCCGGCGTCCGCCATCCACGTGTCCCTGCCGCCGAACCGGCCACGCCCACAGCGGATCACCGACCCTGACGTCGTGGTGCACCAGCTCACCATCGATCCCCACGCCGTGGGCGAGGTCGCCGGGATGCCCGTGACCACCCCGCTGCGAACGTTGGCCGATGTCATCCTCCGGGTGGACCGTTACTCGGCGGTGTGCGTGCTCGACTCCGCGCTGAATCGGCGGGTTGTCACCGGGCCCGACCTGGCCCGGATGCCGGCCCTTCTCGTGGGCCGTAGGGGAGCCGTCGCGGCCCGCCGTCACATGGCTGAGGCCGACGGGCGGGCGCAGTCCCCGCTGGAGGCCCGGACGAGGCTGCGGTGCGTCGACGGTGGCGTACCGCCCGACGTACTTCAGTTGGAGGTCCGCGACGGGGACGGCTACCTGCTCGGCATCGGCGACCTCGGTTGGCGGGCGGCGCGGGTGATCGCCGAGGCGGACGGACAGGCCCCCCACCACACGCCCGGGGCGGTCTTCGAGGACCGGGCGCGGCAGAACCGGCTGGTCAACGCCGGTTGGCGGATCCTCCGCTTCACCTGGGCCGACACGCTGCGTCCCGACTACATCCCGAACACGGTCAAAGCGGCCCTACGCCCCGACTGACCCACCCGCTCGGCGTGATCAAGAGGTTCTGGCCCGTCCTGGGGCGGAAATGGGACGCAAACTTCATGATCAACGGGGTGGGGGTGGGGGTCAGTAGGATGCCGGTGTGCGGGTTCTTCTTCTTGGTGGTGGGGGGCGGGAGCATGCGCTCGCGCTCGGGTTGGCTGCGGATCCGGCCGTCGAGCAGTTGATCGCGGCGCCCGGTAATCCCGGGATCGCCTCGGTCGCCTCGGTGCGGGCCGTCGATCCGTGCGATCCGGCGGGCGTTGCCGCGCTGGCGGTGGAGACCGGGGCCGACCTGGTGGTGATCGGGCCGGAGGCGCCGCTGGTGGCCGGGGTCGCCGACGCCGTACGCGCCAAGGGGATCGCCGCCTTCGGGCCGTCCGCCGAGGCTGCCCGGCTGGAGGGCTCGAAGACGTTCGCCAAGGACGTGATGACTGCCGCAGGCGTACCGACCGCCCGCGCGTACACCTGCACGGACGCGGAGAGCACCGGCAGGGCGCTGGACGAGTTCGGCGCGCCGTACGTGGTGAAGAACGACGGGCTCGCCGCCGGCAAGGGCGTCGTGGTGACCGACGACCGCGCCGCCGCGCTGCGGCACGCCGAGGAGTGCGGCCGGGTCGTCGTCGAGGAATACCTGTCCGGCCCGGAGGTCTCCCTCTTCGTGGTCACCGACGGCGAGGCGGCGGTGCCGCTGCTGCCGGCGCAGGACTTCAAGCGGGTCGGCGACGGCGACACCGGCCCGAACACCGGCGGCATGGGGGCGTACGCGCCGCTGCCCTGGGCGCCGTCCGGACTTGTCGACGAGGTCATGCGCGACGTCGTGCACCCGACCCTGGCGGAGATGGCCCGGCGGGGCACCCCGTTCGCGGGGCTGCTCTACGTCGGGCTGGCGATCACCGCCGAGGGCCCCCGGGTGATCGAGTTCAACGCCCGCTTCGGTGACCCGGAGACGCAGGTGGTGCTGGCGCTGCTGGAGACCCCGCTGGCCGGGCTGCTGCACGCCGCCGCGACCTGCACGCTGGCCGGGCACCCGCCGCTGCGCTGGCGCGACGGTGCCGGCGTCACGGTCGTGGTGGCCGCCGAGGGCTACCCGGCCGCCCCGCGCACCGGCGACGTGATCACCGGGGGCGAGGGGCCGGGGATCATCCACGCCGGCACCCGACGGGGCGCCGACGGGGCGCTGCTCTCCTCCGGCGGCCGGGTGCTCTGCGCCACCGCCACGGGCGTCGACCTGCCCACCGCCCGGGACGCCGCGTACGCGCTGGTCGCCGGGGTGGAGCTGGCCGGCTCGCACCACCGCACCGACATCGCCTCCGCCGCCGTCGAGGGTCGGATCACGATTCCGGGCTGACCGGGCAACCCACACCCGCCTCGCCTCCGTCTGAGCGGTGCGGCGAGGAGGCGGCGGGATCGCCTGCCGACATCGAGGGCTACCGCGAGTACGTCGGGGCGCGGCTGGAACCGCTGGCCCGGGCTGATGCTGCATCCCTGACCCGGGGCCGTCACCCCCGCACGGGCGCGTCCCGGTGCGTGGCGGGCGTCCACAGCCCCTCGACCCGGACGCGCCCCTGTACGCGGGGCGTGTCCCGGCGCGTCGCGGAGGCGTACTGGCTGTTGAGGGGCACGAGCTCCTCCGCCCGGTCGCCCGGGCCGCCGGGCGGGGCGGGTGGGTAGCGGGGTGGATCGTCCAGCGCCCGCAGCACCGGCAGCGGCGCGGCGACCAGCACCGCCAGCAGCAGCGCCCCGGCCAGCGCCAGGAACGCGGGGCGTAGCCCGATCCGTTCCACCAGCGGCCCGGCGAGCAGGTAACCGGCCGGGCCGGCCGCGTACGCGAACGAGGTCATCACCCCGACCACCCGGCCGCGCAGGCGCTCCGGGGTGCGGGTCTGCATGGCGTAGTTGGACAGCGGGTTGACCGGCCCGTACGCGAGCCCGATCCCGGCGGCGAAGCCGATCATGGCCGGGAACGGGGGCAGGGTGGCCAGGCCGACCAGCGACACCCCGATGACCAGCAGGGAGGCCACCAGCAGGGTACGGCGACGGACCCGCCGCCCCGCCGCGCTGGAGGCGAGCGCTCCGATCACGCCCGCGGCGCTCATCGCCATCAGGATCGCGCCGAGCCGGGCCGGCTCTCCCTGGGCCACGAACCACGCCGGCAGCAGCACGCCCTCGACCGGCAGGTAGAGCGCGGCCAGCACCATCGTGAGCAGCGCGATGGTGCGCAGCAGCTTGTCCCGCCAGACGAACCGCAGGCCCTCGGCGGTGCCCTGCCACAGGCCCTCCGGGGGGCGTTCGGGGCGGCCGGCCCCGGGCAGCCGGACGGCGGCGATCATCACGACGGCCAGCGCGAACCCGGCGGCGGTGACCCAGAGCGTCGGGCCGGGGCCGATCGCGGCGATGAGGATGCCGCCGACGCCGGGCCCGATCAGGAAGGCGAGCCCCCAGACCGCCTCGTGCACCCCGTTGGCCCGTTCGATCCGCCAGCGGGCGGCCTGTGCGGCGGCCGGCAGCAGTGTCTCCCGGGCGGTCAGCCCGGCCGGATCGAACACCGCGCCGAGCACGGCCAGCGCCACGATCCAGCCGAGGTTCAGCCCGAGCAGGGCGTCGACCACGGGGATCGCGGCGACCGAGGCGGCGGAGAGCGTGTCGGAGACCAGCGCCGTACGCCGCCGACCGAGCAGGTCCACGATGGTGCCGGAGACGAGGCCGGACAGCAGCATCGGCAGCGCGGCGGCCGCCGCGACCACGCCGGCCGCGGTGGCGCTGCCGGTACGTTCCAGCACCAGCCAGGGCAGGGCGATGTTGGCCACCCCGTTGCCGGTGTTGGAGAGCAGGGTCGCCGCTTCGACCAGCAGCAGCGGTGCCATCCGTGGTCCCGGCTGGCGGTGACGGGGATGGTGGCGGTGACGGGCACGGCGGCGTGGTCCGGAGCCGATCATGGTGCCGTCAGCCTAGGGGCGGCCGGGCATCCGGGCAGTAACGGGCGGGGAACGGTCAGCCGTAGTAGCGGCGCAGCTCGCGGGCCAGCACCTTGCCCGTGGCGTTGCGGGGCAGGTACTTCACGAAGACCACGTCGCGGGGTACGGAGAACCGGGCCAGGTAGTGCCGGACGTATTCGCGGACCGCCTCCGGGTCGAGCGTCTCGCCGGGGTGCAGGGCGAGGAACGCGGCGAGACGCTGGCCGTACTCCTGATCCGGTACGCCGATCACGGCGGCCTCGCGTACCTGCGGCAGCCGGGCGATCAGGTCCTCCACCTCGGCCGGGAAGACGTTCTCCCCGCCGGAGACGATCATGTCGTCGGCCCGGCCGTCGACGAAGAGCAGCCCGTCGGCGTCGAGCCGCCCCAGGTCGCCGGTGTCGAGCAGGCCGTCGCGGTGCTCCCGGACGGCCCCGGAGGTGTAGCCCTCGAAGAGCATCTCGTTGCCGACGAAGATCCGGCCGACCTGCCCGGCCGGCACCGGCTCGCCGGCCGCGTCGAGGATCTCCAGCCGGGTGCCGTGCGGCGGGCGGCCAGCGGTGGTCGGAGCCGCGCGCAGGTCGGCGGGGCCGGCGATGGACGCCCACGAGACCTCGGTGGAGCCGTAGAGGTTGTGCAGCACATCGCCGTAGACGTCCATGAACCGCAGGGCGAGGCCGCCCGGCAGCGCGGAACCGCTGGCCGCGACCACCTTCAGCGAGGGACGGGGGTCCGGCGGCGGCACCTCCAGCAGCCGTTGCAGCATCACCGGCACGGCGAAGAGCGCGTCGCAGCGCTGCGCCACGAGGGCGGCCAGCGTGGCGGCCGGCTCGAACCGGCGGTGCAGCACGACCGTGGCCCGCAGGGCGAAGCAGACCTGGAGGGCCGCGTACCCCCAGGTGTGGAAGAGCGGCGCGGCGATCATGACGGTGTCCCGGGCGTGCAGCGGGATCCGGTCGATGATGGAGACCAGCGGGCCGAACCCGTTCGGGGTGGGGCGCCGGGCGCCCTTGGGGACGCCGGTGGTGCCGGAGGTGAGCACGATGATCCGGCCGTCGCACTCGGGGGGACGCAGCTCGCCGGGGACCGCGCCGACGACGAGCGCCTCCCGGGCGCGCTCGTCGAGCCGCTGCACCTCGGCGGGGAGGTTGGCGACCCGGTCGGCGAACTCGGCGTCGTGCGCCAGCACCCGCAGCCGCTGCTCCTGCGCGACGGTGGCGAGCTGCCCGGCGGAGAGCCCGGTGTTGACCAGCACCGCGTCCGCGCCGAGCAGGGTGGCGGCCACGATCGTCTCGACCAGGCCGTGGTGGTTGCGGCAGAGCACGCCGACCCGGTCCCCGGGTCGCACCCCGAGGGCCGTCCGCATTCCCCGGGCCAGCTGCTCCGACCGGTCGAGCAGCTCGGCGTACGTCAGGCCGGTGCCCTGCTCGTCGACGACGGCCGCCCGGTCGGGGTCGCGGGCGGCGGCCTGGCGCAGCTCGCCGGCGATGTTCCAGCCCCACCTGCGCAGCGCCTGGAGCTGCGAGGCGACGCGGATCGGTCGGCCGGGGGCGAGCAGCCCGCGTCGGGTCAGGGTGGCGACGACGAACGGCAGGTCCATGACGCGGCCTCCTCGTGCGGTGCGCGTGGGGCCCCCGGGCCGGGGGCCCCACGCGGGCGATCTGGAGATTGAGCGCGCAGCGGTACGGGCGCGGCGGACGTCCGGGCCTGGTGCGGCCCCCTGGACGGCGACGGCGCCGGCGGTCGGTCAGCGGATCTGGACGCCGGAGATGGCCCGGGAGATGACCAGCCGCTGGATCTCGGAGGTGCCCTCGAAGATGGTGTAGATCTTGGCGTCCCGGTACCAGCGCTCGACCGGGTGGTCCCGCAGGAAGCCGGCCCCGCCGAGCAGTTGCACGGCCCTGTCGGTGACGGAGACGGCCACCTCACCGGCCTTCAGCTTGGACATCGAGCCCTCGCCGGCCGTGAAGGGCCGGTTGTTGCGGCCCATCCAGGAGGCCCGCCAGACCAGCAGCCGGGCGGCGTCGATCTCCATCTTCATGTCGGCCAGCGCGAACGCGACCGCCTGGTTCTCGATGATCGGGCGGCCGAACTGGACCCGCTCCTTCGCGTAGTCCAGGGCGTACTCGTAGGCGGCCCGGGCCACGCCCAGCGCCTGCGCGCCGACGGTGGGTCGGGAGAGCTCGAAGGTGCGCATCGCGGCCTGGCCCGAGACGCGCTTGCCGGAGCGGGCCCGGTCGAGCCGTTCGAGCAGGGCCTCCCGGCCGCCGAGCAGGCAGCGCCCCGGCACGCGTACGTCGTCGAGGAAGACGTCGGCGGTGTGCGACGCGCGCAGGCCCAGCTTGCGCAGCTTGCGGGTCGCGGCCAGGCCGGCGGTGCCCGGCGGTACGACGAACGCCGCCTGCCCGCGGGAGCCGAGCGTCGGGTCGACCGAGGCGGTGACCACGTGCACCCCGGCGATCCCGCCGTTCGTGGCGTACGCCTTCTGCCCGCTGAGCACCCACTCGTCGCTCGCCTCGTCGTAGACGGCCCGGGTGCGCATCGCGCCGACGTCGGAGCCGGCCTCGGGCTCGGTGGTGCAGAACGCGGCGACGGCCGGCTCGTCGACGGTGCCGAAGCACTGCGGCACCCATTCGACCATCTGGTCGGGGGTGCCGGCGCCGTAGATCGCGGCCACCGCGAGGGAGGTGCCGAAGATGCCCAGCCCGATGCCGGCGTCACCCCAGAAGAGTTCCTCGCTGGCGATCGGGAGGGAGAGGCCGGTGGGGTCGGCCCAGCAGGTGGCGAGGAACTCGAAGCCGTAGAGGCCGACCTTCGCCGCCTCCTGGATGATCGGCCAGGGGGTCTCCTCCCGGGCGTCCCACTCGGCCGCGGCCGGGCGCACGACCTCGGCGGCGAAGCCGTGCACCCAGTCGCGCAGATCCCGCTGTTCCTCGTTCAGGTCTAGCGAGAACTCGGCCATGTCAGGCCTTGGGGATGTCGAACAGGTTGGCGATGTTGGCGGCCAGGCCCAGGTCGCCCTTGGCCTTGAGCTTGCCGGTCATGAACATCATGACGGGGTTCGCGCCACCGGAGACGATCTTCAGGAACTCGACCGGGCCCATCGTGAGGCTGAGCTTCGGGTCGTGCTGCGGGGTCTCGTTGACGGTGCAGGCGCCGTCCGCGACGACCACCTCGTAGGTGTCGGTGCCCCCGTCGGGACGGCCGGTGATGTTCCAGTGGATGACCGCGTTGGTCGAGCCGGCCCGGTCGGCGCGGAAGAGCTGCGGCATCCGGCCGAAGACCTCGCCGAGGATCTTGCCGCGCAGGTCGCCGGACATCACCTCGGCGATCTTGTCGTCCGGGGTGGACTTGACCAGCTGGGCGAACTCCTTGGGGCCGACGTTCGCGAAGTTGGCCGGGTCGAAGTCAGTCATGGGGCTGCACCTTCCGGGTATTGGCTACTCGTGCGTAACCTTACGGGCGAGTAGGTATGCTCGCAAGGTGTCCACCCCACCCACCTTCAAGCGCCTCCCCCGCGCCGTACGCGAGCAGCAGATGCTCGACGCGGCCGTGAAAATGTTCTCACGCAGGGGCTTCCACGCGGCCAGCATGGACGAGATCGCCGAGGACGCCGGCATCTCCAAGCCCATGGTCTACGCGTACCTCGGCACGAAGGAAGAACTCTTCGTCGCCTGCCTGCACCGGGAGGGCACCCGGATGATGCAGGCCATCGCCGGGGCGGCCGCCCCCGAGCTGCCTGCCGACGAGCGGCTCTGGCGCGGGCTTCGCGCCTTCTTCGGCTTCGTCGGGGCGCACCGCGACGGATGGGCGGTGCTCTACCGGCAGGCCCGGGGCGAGCAGCCCTTCGCCGGCGAGCTGGCCGGCATGCGGGCCCGGCTGGTCGAGGTGGTCGCCGGGATGCTCGACCACGCGCTGCGCGCCGAGGGCCGCGAGGTGGGCGAGACCGACCTGGAGGTCGTCGCGTACGCCCTGGTGGGGGCGACCGAGTCGCTGGCGGACTGGCTCGCCGACCACCCGGAGGCCGACCCGGAGAAGACCGCCACCCGGATGATGAACGTCGCCTGGCTCGGTGCCGGTCAACTCCTGCACGGCGTCACCTGGCACCCACGGGTCACCCCCGGCTGAGCGGCGGCGGCTCCACGGTCGCGCGTTCAGCGGTGGGATGTGGCGCGGCGCCGGCGGTGGTACAGCCAGCGGGCGGACTCCAGCAGCAGGGTGATCGCCAGCGAGAGGCCCACGCCGGCGAGGATGCCCTTGACCGGGTCGCGTTCGAAGGCCAGCCCGCCGAAGTAGCCGAGCAGGGTGCAGTAGAGCGCCCAGCTCACCGCCGCGATGGCGTCGAAGAGCAGGAACGACCGGAGCGGGTAGCGGACCGCGCCCATGGTGAGGGTGACCGCCGTCCGGCCACCGGGGACGTACCGGGACGTGGTCAGGATCAGCCCGCCGCGCTGGTGCACCGCCCGCCGGGCCCACTCGGAACTGGCCCGGCGCCGGCTGTCCGCCGGGAAGCGGGCGAGCCGGCTCGCGCCGCCGCCGCGCCCGATGGCGTACGAGACGTGGTCGCCGACGCATGCCCCGAGCGCGGCGGCGACGATCACCCACCCCAGGTCGGGGTTGCCGCCCGTGGCGAGCACCGCGGCGGTGATCACGGCCGTCTCGCCGGGTACGGCGGGGAAGAACGCGTCGACCGCGGTGAGCCCGAAGATCAGCAGGTACACCCACGGTGAGGCGACCAGCTGCCGGAGCAGGTCGAGCACGGACTCCATGCCTCCCATGCTCGTCGGGTGCGACCCGCCCGGTGGTCGAGTCGCCGGATCGCCCCGCTCGGGGCTCCGGCGCGGCCCGGCGTCACGCCGACGCCTCGGCGGGCGTTCCGGCCGGCGCGAGGGGGCGCGGGGCGAGCAGCGGGCCGTGCGGCGTCTTGTCGTCGGCGGTGGGGCCCCGGGAGGTCAGCACCACGGGCGCGCCCAGCTCCTCCCGCACCGCCGCCGCCCAGTCGGGCGGCGGGGCGTCGTCGTACACGGGGCGGGCGCGCAGCAGGCTGGCGGTGAGCGCGGCCTGCCGGTCCAGGTCGCCGGGCGGGCCCGGGGTGAGCCGGTCGGTGGTGTCGTAGCGGCGGCAGAGCCGCAGCCCGGGACCGGCGAGGTCGAGGTGGGTGAGCGCCAGGCCGTCGACCCCGCCGGCCGCGGCGAGGGCGTACCGGTGGGCGACCGCGTCGAAGTGGCCGAACCGGAACCGGCCCTGCCACGGGTTCGTCGGGTTGTGCGGGTCGGCCAGCGGCAGGGCCGGGTCCTCGGTCACCAGCGGGCCGGGCCCGTGCCGGGTGGTGACCACGCGCAGCACCCCGATCCGGGTGACGTCGCCGGCTTGGCCCGCCTCGGCGAGCAGGCCGTCCACGCTGGCGAAGGTGGTGGTGCTCCACGTCGTGTACGGGTGGAAGCCGTGCCACTCGTCGAGCAGCACCCCCTGCGCGCCCTCGAAGACGCAGGTGCCGGCCCGCAGCGCCCCGGCCAGCCAGCTCCGGTCGACGATCGCGACCCGCCCGGCGAAGCCGGTGAACGCGGGCAGGCAGTCGGCGACGGGCGGCGCGTCCAGCGGGCCGAGCTCGGCGGTCAACCGGTCCCGCAGGGCGGTCAGCCGCCGCCGCAGCAGCGCCGGGTCGGCGCAGTCGGCCACCCGGGGCGCCTCGTAGGGGTGGGCGAGACCGTACGCGACGGTCTCGCCCACCCCGAGCCCGCAGGAGCCGTGCCGGTCGGCTCCCCGGGCGATCTCCCGGGCCCGGTTCGCGGCCCGGTGGTACGGGGTGGCGAGCAGCGCCTCCCCGTCGACGGTCAGACGGTCGAGCGCGTCGGGCACCCCGACCGAGGCGAGGTGGTCGGCCTCGGCGGCCAGCGCCAGCGGGTCCACCACCACGTGCCGCGACAGGTGCGTACGGACGCCGGGGTGGAACGTGCCGGCGCCGAACTGCGCGAACGTGTGGTGCCGGCCGTCGCGCAGCACGACGTTGTGCGCCGCCTGCGCGCCCCCGTTGAAGCGGACCACCGTGTGCACGGGCCGGGTGGCGCAGAGCCAGTCCACGACCGTGCCCTTGCCGGCGTCGCCGTAGCCGAGGTCCACCACCGCGACGTGCCTGCTCACCGGACCTCCCCGCCGCCGCAGCGGCAGCCGCAGCCGGAGCTGCCGCAGCCGCCGCCGCCGACCGCCGTCACGTGGTTCACAGCCGGGTCACCTCGCCGCCGGTGTCGCGGAACGCGGGCAGCGTCGACACCTCGGCGCGCCGCCCCCCGCGCAGGCGGGCCAGCGCCTTGGAGACGGTGCCGCTGGCGCCCGAGCCGGCCCGGTCGAGGTCGCGCAGGCCCTCGTCCAGGTCGATGGCCTGCTCGCCGAGCCCGACAGTGAGCGCGATCGTCTCGCAGACCGCGTCGAGGTCGTCCAGCACGACGGCGTTCTGCCCGAGCAGGTCCCGCCAGAAGTCGAGCACCTTGGCGTTGCCCGAGTAGTGGCTACCGGCGGGGAGCAGGTAGTAGGTGTCCCAGCGGCGGGTCAGCTCGTCGACGACCTGCCGCAGCGGCACGTCCTCGCGCACGTCGTCGCCGACGACGCCGGCCACCTCCCGGGCCTTCACCTGTGGGTACGCCAGCTCGTCGCCGATGATGAACAGGTAGCCGCGCCGGCCGCGCTTCTCCCAGGAGTCGGTCACGGTGTGCCGGGCCATGAAGTACATGGCCAGCTCGTACGACTCGGTCATCTGCCCGCCGCCGCCGCCCTCCAGGACGATCCGGCCGAGGTCGTCGTCCATCCGGTTGTCCGACTCGAACTGGCCGACCTGCAACGGCACCCGGTCGCAGGTGGCGTCGCCGATCGCGCCGAACATGATCTGCGGATCGCTGGCGTAGCCCTGCCGTTGCAGCAGCCCGAGCAGCTGCGGCAGCTTGGTCTGCAGGACGCGCGGCACGTTGCGCATCGAGCCGGTGACGTCGAAGAGCACCGCGATGGGCGTCGACCGGGGGTGCTCGTCGGAGTCCCGGCTCTCGCGCATCGCGTCGCGCGGGTCGAGGGCGGGGTGCACCTTGCGCGCCCCGCTGTCGCTGTAGGAGAACGCGCTCTTGCCGGTCTTCCGGCGGTAGCGGTCGGCGGCGTCGTACACGTCGGTGGACCACATTCCACTGCCCATGACAGCTCCTTACGGGTTGAGGGTGAAGGGTCGGAAGGTGCGTGGCCCGTAGAGCCGGTCCAGCACCTCGTCCAGTTCGCGCAGCAGCCGCCACGCGTCGTCGGGCCGGGCGTCCAGGGCCCGCTGGCGGCAGCCCCGCGCGAAGGCGTCCAGCTCGCGGGGCGCGCGCGGTCCCATCAGCCAGCTCATGCATCCGCTGGCCATGGCGATGTCGGTGCCCGGCCCGCAGGGCCGCTTGCGGGGGATCTCGTCGGGGTACCAGTTCGCGTCGTAGCCGGGCACCAGCGCCGGGACGGTGCCGCCGACGGGGGCGGAGAAGCACCAGTCGACAAGCACCACGCCGTGCGCGTCCGGCTCGATCAGCACGTGCGGCGGCAGGACCGCGCCGTGCACGATGCCCGCCCCGTGGGCCAGGCCGAGCGCCACCAGCAGCCGGCGCCACATCCAGGCCACGTCGCGGGCGTCGAGCCCGTCCGGGTACGCGCGCCGGACCTCGGTGAGGTCGTGCAAACCGGGCGCGGAGGCGAGCACGTTGATCCGCCGTTCGGCGCCGGTCGCGGCGTCGAGGTGCCGGAAGTCCTCGACCAGCCGGGGCACGTACGGCAGGTAGCGCGGGTCGCCGCGCTCGGCGATGGTGCGCAGGGCGTGCGCCTCGCGGGCCATCAGGTCGTTGTCGGCGGGTCGCCGGGGCAGCTTGAGCAGCCGGTCGGCTCCGACGTCGTAGAGGTCGGCCAAGTGGCCCGAGTAGGCCGGCGTGCCGAGTCGGTAGTCGCCGAGGATGGTGACCTGCCGGGCCCGCCAGCGGGTGGTGACCTGGACGAACGCGTCGGTGGCCTCGGCGCGTACCGCCGGGTCGGCCGGCAGGCGGTCGGGGTGCAGGGCCGCGACCAGCTCGCGGTAGCGCCGGGCCGGCTGGTCCGTGCCGAACAGGTCGGCGTCGGTGCGGGCCGCCGCGACCAGGCGGACGGCTTCGGCGGTCCTCATCGGACCGTCTCCTCCCGGGCGGGGCGCAGCAGCGCCGGGTGCAGCAGCCGGGCGTCGCCGGCCCGGTAGAGCTTGGCGCGGGGGCCGCCCCGGGCGCCGCCGCGCTCGGTGCTGGTGCCGGTGCTCTCGACGAAGCCCGGCACCGAGAGCACCTTGCGGTGGAAGTTGCCGGCGTGCAGCGGGTGGCCCCAGACCGTCTCGTAGACGGCGCGCAGCTCGCTGATCGTGAACTCGCCGGCGAGGAAGCGCGTGGCGAGCGGGGTGTATTCCAGCTTGGACCGGGCCCGCTCCAGCGCGTCTTCGATGATCCGGCCGTGGTCGAAGGCGAGCTGCCGGTTGGCCAGCGCGGTCACCGGCAGCCAGCCGGCCTCGTCGGCGTCGGTGCCGGCGGCCGGGTCGGGCAGGTCGGGGGCGAACGCGAGGTGGGCGACCGAGACGACGCGCATGCGCGGGTCGCGGTCGGGGGTGCCGTAGCTGCCCAACTGCTCCAGGTGTACGCGGCGCAGTCCCTCGCCGCCGAGCCCGGTCTCCTCGGCCAGCTCCCGTCGGGCGCCGGCGGTGAGGTCCTCGTCGGGGCGGACGAAGCCGCCGGGCAGCGCCCACCGCCCCTCGAAGGGCGGCTGGCCGCGCCGGATCAGCAGCAGGTGCAGCGCGCCGTCCCGGATGGTCAGCGCCACCACGTCGACGGTCACGGCGACCGCCGGGTAGGCCCCGGGGTCGTACGCGGCCAGGAAGTCCTGCTCGTCAACCATGTCTCTCTCATTCTGAGAACATCTCGATATGAGAAGAACTTAGCGCACGAGAACGCCCCTGCCAAGTCCGGGACGGGATTCGGCAGGGGCGTACTCAGCTCCGGCGGGGGCGCCTCAGCGCACGAGGCCCGCCAGGTGCGGTCGGCCGCGCGAGTCGTGCAGGGCGAACCCGCCGTCCGGCAGCAGGCCGAAGCTCACCGTGCTCGGCAGCGGCACGGGCAGCTTGAAGGCCACCTCGACCGTGTAGGCGTCCGGCAGGCGGTTCTCCAACGCGGCCAGGCAACGGGCCTTGCTCCACATCCCGTGCGCGATCGGCCGGGGGAAGCCGAACAGCCGCGCGCCGAGGCGGGAGGTGTGGATCGGGTTGTGGTCGCCGGAGACCCGCGCGTAGTCCGTACCGACGCGGGGATCGACCCGCCAGCGGGCAGAGCCGGCCGGCGTCGTGGGCCGCCCGGCCTGCTCGCGCCGCCCGCCGCCGCCCCGCTTGCCCTCCCTGCCGAGGTACGTCGAGACGCCGCGCCAGACCTCCGTCCCGTCGACCGAGCCGACCAGCACCACGTCGACCTGCCGCCCCCGGTCGTGCGGGCGCAGGTTCTCGGCGTACGCGCGGAAGTCGAGGGTCTCGTCGGCGATGACCGGGCGGTGCACGGTGATCCGGTTGCCGACGTGCACCACGCCGGTCAGCGGGATGGGAAACTCCGGCGCGGTCATCAGCCGCAGCGCCAGTGGGAAGCCCATGACGTGCGGGAACGTCGCGGGCAGCCGGTCGGTGAGCCGGAACCCGCAGACCCGGTCGTAGTCGGCGAGGTGCGTCCGGTCGACGGCGATCCCGCCGACGGCCAGCTCGACCGCCGGGAGGCCCGCCGACCGCCGCCCACCGCCGAGGCCGGGCAGCGCGCCGAGCAGCGCCCGCCGGTAGAGCGCCCCGGCCGCCGGCATCCGGGGCAGCTCGACGCGCTCCCGGGCACCCGTCACGGCCGGGCCCCCGCCCGAGAGGTCCCGCGTCGCCTCGGCGGCGGAGGCGGAGAGGTCGTGCGTCTCTTCGAGGCTCAGGTCGTGGCCGGACGCCGCCGGCCCGCGGATCGCGTCCAGGGTGTCCTGCGACAGGATCTCGGTCGGGCCGTCGATCAGCTCGTGCACCGACAGGTCGTCCGGCTCCGGCGCCGGTTGTCCTCTCCTCGCCATCACGCCCCCAGCAGGCTCTGGCCGCAGACCCGGACGACGTTGCCGCTGACCGCGCCGGAGGCCGGCCACGCCAGCCAGCCGATGGTCTCGGCGACGTCCACCGGCAGCCCGCCCTGGGACAGGCTGTTCATCCGCCGGCCCGCCTCGCGGATCACCAGCGGGATGCGCGCGGTCAGCCGGGTCTCGATGAAACCGGGGGCGACCGCGTTGACGCTGATCTGCCGTTCACGCAGCGCCGGGGCGAGCGACTCGACCAGCCCGATCACGCCCGCCTTGCTGGTGGCGTAGTTGGTCTGGCCCCGGTTGCCGGCGATGCCGGCGATCGAGGAGACCGAGACGATCCGGCCGCCGGCCGGGATCAGCTCCCGCTCCAGCAGCACGTCGTTGATCCGCTCCTGGCTGGAGAGGTTGACGTCGAGCACCGAGTCCCACCGGTCGGCGTCCATCCGGCCGAGGGTCTTGTCGCGGGTGATCCCGGCGTTGTGCACGACCACGTCGACCCGCCCGTGCCGCTCGGCCAGGTGCTCGGCGAGCCGCTGCGGGGCGTCGGGGGCGGTCAGGTCGAGCTGGACGGCGGTGCCGCCGATCTCGTTGGCGACCGCCGCCAGCTCGTCCCCGGCCGCCGGAATGTCCAGCGCGACGACCCGGGCGCCGTCGCGGGCCAGCACCCGGGCCAGCGCCGCGCCGATGCCCCGGGCCGCCCCGGTGACCAGGACGACCTGCCCGTCCAGCGGGCGGTCCCAGTCGGCCGGCGCCCCGGCCGTGCCGGCGCCGACCCGGACCACCTGCCCGGAGACGTACGCGGACCGGCCCGAGAGCAGGAACCGCAGGGTCGCCTCCACGCTGGTCCAGGTGCCGGCGTCCGGGTCCTTCGTCACGTGGACGAGCTGGGCGGTGACGCCCCGGCCGAACTCCTTGCCGATGCTGCGGGTCAGCCCCTCCAGGGCCCGCTGGGCGGTCGCCTCCCGGGGGGAGCCGCACTCGTCGGGCGGGGTGCCGAGCACGACGACCCGACCGCTGGGCAGCACCGACCGGGCGCGCGGGTGGAAGAAGTCGTACAGCTGGCGCAGCTCGGTGGAGTCGGTGATGCCGGTGGCGTCGTACACCAGGGCGGCGAAGCGCTCGGTGGAGTCCACGGCGCCGGGATCGCGCAGCTCGACCCCGGCGGCGGTCAGGATCTTGCCGGCCCGCTCGGCGAGCCGGCCGCCGGTCGCGGCGCCCAGCAGGACGGGGCCGGGCACGATGGGATCGCCGGGGGTGTGCCGGCGCAGTCGCGGCGGGTCGGGCAGCCCGAGGCGCTTGACCAGCGTGCGGCCGGCCCCCGATCGGACGAAGCTCGCGTACCTGTCGGTCATAGGCGTAGCCTACTGGCGAGTAGGTTGAGGGCAAGTCTTTCGAGGAGGCGGGATCGTGCAGAGCATCCGGCGGGTGGCGGTCATCGGCGGCAACCGCATCCCCTTCGCGCGGTCCAACTCGCGGTACGCCAGCGCGTCGAACGCCGACATGCTGGGCGCCGCGCTGGACGGGCTCGTCGCCCGGTTCGGCCTGGCCGGCCAGCGCGTCGGCGAGGTGGTGGCCGGCGCGGTGCTCAAGCACGCGAAGGACTTCAACCTGACCCGCGAGGTGGTGCTCGGCTCGAAGCTCGACCCGCACACCCCCGCGTACGACATCCAGCAGGCCTGCGGCACCGGGCTGGAGGCGGCCATCCTGGTCGCCAACAAGATCGCCCTCGGGCAGATCGACGTCGGCATCGCCGGCGGCGTGGACACCACCTCCGACGCGCCGCTCGCCGTCAACGAGGAGATGCGCCGCACGCTGCTCCGGCTCAACAGCGCCCGCACCCTCGGCGAGCGGCTGAGGATTGCCGCGAAGCTGCGCCCCACCCAGCCGTTCAAGCCGGAGATCCCGCGCAACGCGGAGCCGCGTACCGGGCTGTCGATGGGGGAGCACGCCGCCCGCACGGCGCTGCGCTGGCAGATCGACCGGCAGGCCCAGGACGAGCTGGCGCTGCGCTCGCACCAGCGGCTCGCCGCCGCGTACGACCGGGGGTTCTTCGACGACCTGCTGACGCCGTACCTCGGGCTGACCCGGGACGCGAACCTGCGCCCCGACACCAGCCTGGAGCGGCTCGGCGCCCTGAAGCCGGTCTTCGGCGCGAAGGGGCCCGACGCCGAGGCGGCGACCATGACGGCCGGCAACTCGTCACCGCTGACCGACGGCGCCTCGACGGTGCTGCTGGCCAGCGAGGAGTGGGCCCGCGCGCACAGCCTGCCCGTGCTGGCGTGGTTCTCCTGGTCGGAGACCGCCGCCGTCGACTTCGTGCACGGCGACGAGGGGCTGCTGATGGCCCCCTCGTACGCGGTGCCGCGGATGCTGACCCGGGCCGGGCTGACCCTCCAGGACTTCGACTTCTACGAGATCCACGAGGCGTTCGCCTCGCAGGTGCTGGCGACCCTCGCCGCCTGGGAGTCTCCGGAGTTCTGCAAGGACCGGCTGGGACTGGACGCCCCGCTCGGCGCCATCGACCGGGAGAAGCTGAACGTCAACGGCTCGTCGTTGGCGGCCGGGCACCCGTTCGCGGCCACCGGCGGCCGGATCGTGGCGACCCTGGCGAAGCTGCTCGCCGACAAGGGCAGCGGCCGGGGCCTGATCTCCATCTGCGCCGCCGGCGGCCAGGGCGTGACCGCGATCCTGGAGCGCTGAGCCGGGCACCTGATCCGCAAACGCGGGGCCGGGCAACCCGCCCGGCCCCGCGCTCCGTCCCCTGGGCATGAGGCGACGAAGGCGGAACGCGTGAAGTCGGCCGACGAGGACGAGTACCGGCAGTTCGTCGAGACCCGGCTGGAGCATCTGCGCCGCACGGCGTACCTGCTCTGCCGGGACTGGCACACCGCCGACGACCTCGTCTCCATCACCCTGGGCAAGCTCTACCGGGCCTGGACCCGGGTCCGCGCGGCGGAGAACGTCGACGCGTACGTCCGGCAGGTGCTCATGCGCGCCTGGCTGGACGAGCGACGGCGGCCGTGGCGGCGTGAACGCAGCACCGACGAGGTCCCCGACGACGCCGCGCCGGACACCGAGCCCGACCTGGCCGACCGGGAGCTGCTCCTCGACCTGCTCGGGAAGCTGCCCGAGCGGCGGCGCGCCGTGCTGGTGCTGCGCTACTACTGCGACCTCTCCGTGGAGGAGACCGCGCAGATCCTCGGCATCACCACCGGCACGGTGAAGAGCCAGGCCGCCAGAGCACTGGAATCGCTACGCCTGCTGGCCGCTGACCAGCCGGCCCTGAGCACAGGGAGGTTCGCGTGACGTACCGGGAGATCTTCGACGCGGCGATCGGCGACGCGCCGCCCTCCTCGATCGACCTGGACGGGTTGATCCTGCGACAGCGCCGGCTGGTCCGCACCCGCCGGCTCGGGGCGTACGCCTCGGCGGCCGGCGGGGTCCTCGCGCTGGTGCTGGGCGCGGGCCTGGTGGTCGACCGTCCGGACATGCAGCCGGCGGGCCCGGTGCCCGCCTCGCGCCCCCCGTACCGCAAGAGCAACCAGAGGCTGCCCACGGAGGCGGCCGAGCGCTACCGGGACGCGGTGGCGGCGGCCCTCGTCGCGCGGGCGTCGGGAGCCCGGTGGGTGGAACCGACCGTGGTACGCGGCGGCGTCTTCCCCACGGGACCGGCCGGCGACGCACCGGTCGGAATTGCGTCCGAAGACTTCCGCAACGTCGGTTTCTCGGTGCGCGCCTATCCGGTGGACCCCGCCGGCGCGTTCGGCAACGAGTTGTCCGTCCGGGCCCTGGCCGAGCCGCAGCCGGGCCTGAACCGCGACGTCATGGACTGCGGGAAGCAGAGGGTCGATTCGTGCGGCCTGTCGACGGGGCCGGACGGCGCGCGCGTCCGGGAGACCGCAGCCGTCTCGCACGAAGGGCGGGGTGGGGGTGTAATCCAACGCCGGCGGGTCGACGTCCTGTACCCCGACGGTACCTGGATCGTGGTCGGGCTGCACAGCCGTGACGGGCGGTTCGTGCTCACCCCGGAGCAGCTCCGGGACCTCGCCCTCGACCCGGCCGCCCGCCCCGCCTGGTGACCCGGGCCCGCGCGGGACGTGCGGCGGCGCGAATGGTGGCCGCGGGCGGCGGGGTCGACTGACGGCGACCATGCGGGCAGGGTGCAGTGGGCGGCGGAACCCCCGTCTGCTGAGCCGCGTGGACAGGGGAGGTCGGGGAGTGGACCGGCACGAGGTGCGTGACGCCCTGCTGGCGACCGGGATGTCACCGGACGCATTCGAGCTGGAAGGCGTGCACGAGCACGTGCCGGTCCCGCCCGACTTCTGGTTCCTGCGCCGCTCGGCGGGGGAGCGGTGGGAGATCGGCGCCTACGAGCGCGGACGGTACGACGTCCGGCTGGTGTTCGACACCGAGGAGGAGGCGTGCGCCGGGTTGTGGCGGGCCCTCACCGGCCGCCCCGTACCTACTTGATGGTGCCTGCCGGGGCGAGCCATCGCACGGGCTGACCGGTGACCTCGGAGATCTGGTCGAAGTCACGGTCGTAGTGCAGCAGGGAGAGGCTCTGGTACTCGGCCGTCGCCGCGATCAGCAGATCGACGGCGCCGGCAGACCGGTGGGTACCCCGAGCGGTGAGCTGCTCCTGGATCTCGGCCGCCCGCTCGTAGATCCGGTCCGGCATGCTCACCCAGTTGAACACCGTGCGAAGCCGGTCCCCCAGCCATCTGCGGTCGGCCAGCGAGCGGGCCGAATACAGGAACTCCAGTTCGACCAGCGGGCAGACCGCGAGCAGGCCGGCCGTGAGTGGCTGCTCCCATCGGGCCTGGGTGTCGGGGTCGCGCAGCAGCCGGACCAGCGCACTGGTGTCGACCAGGTAGTCGGCGAGTCTCACGACCGGTACGTGCTCTTGTCGAGCAGTTCGTCGAAGTCCCCGGCCTGGGCCCGTCCGCTGAGTTCCGCGAGGGCGCGGGCGCGCCGGAGGCGGGCAGCCCCTTCCCGTAGCGCGACGTTCACCGTGTCCTTCTTGGTCTTGGTGCCGAAAGCCGCAGCCGCGTCGGCGAGCGCCTCGTCATCGACGTCCACCAGGATTTTGGTCATTGCGCGCCCCCTATATACCGTCCGCTTGCCGAGTATATCCAGCGCCGCGCTGGTCCGGCGCGGGTCGAGGCGCGCGCCGCGGCCTCGATCCGGCCGGACCGGCAGATGGGGCAGGTCCACGCCGTTTGCCCGGGTCTCGCATCCGCCCGCCGGGTCAGGCGGTGGCGCCGCCGTCGATGGCGATCGACGCGCCGGTGATGTGCCGGCCGCCCTCGCCCACCAGGTGGCTGACCGTCGCCGCCACGTCCTCCGGCGTGCCGTAGCGGCCGAGGGCGATGTGTGACCGCTGGGCGTCCGCGCCGGCGCTGTCCGCGCGGTTCATGTCGGTGTCGGTGGAACCGGGCAGGACCAGGTTGACGGTGATCCCGCGCGGGCCGAGTTCGCGGGCGAGCGCCCTGGTCAGGCCGTTGACGGCGGTCTTGGTCATGGCATAGACGCTCACCC
The DNA here is from genome assembly GCF_040634035.1 of Micromonospora sp. NPDC007220. Lineage (NCBI taxonomy): Bacteria > Bacillati > Actinomycetota > Actinomycetes > Micromonosporales > Micromonosporaceae > Micromonospora > Micromonospora sp. NPDC007220. The sequence goes on from NZ_JBEYEU010000001.1 coordinate 47,614, forward strand.
CGGGAGCCGGTACGCGGCTGGCGAAGCTGCTGCCGATGTTGACGATCCGCCCGCCGTCGCGCAGGTGGCGTACCGCCGCCTGGGTGGCGAGGTATACCCCGCGCACGTTGACGGCGATGGCCCGGTCGAGATCGTCGAGGCCGACCTGTCCGATCGGCCCGGACGAGAACACCCCGGCGTTGTTGACCAGGATGTCCAGCCGCCCCAGTTCGGCGACGGTCCGCTCGACCGCGTCGACGATCGCCGTACCGTCGGTGCTGTCGGCGCGGATCGCCAGGCCGGTGCGGCCGTACGACGTGATGTCGGCGACGACGGCCTTCGCGCTCTCCTCCGCGCTGCGGTAGGTGAACGCGACGTGGGCTCCGTCCTCGGCCAGCCGGCGTACGACGGCGGCGCCGATACCGCGGCTACCACCGGTGACCAGGGCGACCCTGCCGGTTAGTCTGGACACTCTTCCTCATTCCCGTCAGTCGGCTCAGCAGGGTGATCACCATAGCCAGCCGGCAACCCTGCCGATGCGGTGCGGGCGGGTCCGGGAGAATGAGCGCCGTGACGACGATCCCGAACGTGCTCGCCAACCGGTACGCCTCACCCGAACTGGTCGCCCTCTGGTCGCCGGAGGAGAAGATCAGGATGGAGCGGCGGCTCTGGCTCGCCGTGCTCCGGGCCCAGCGGGACCTCGGCATCCCCGTGCCCGACGGCGTGGTCGAGGCGTACGAGGGGGTGCTCGACCAGGTCGACCTGGCCTCGATCGCCGAGCGGGAGCGGGTCACCCGGCACGACGTGAAGGCCCGGATCGAGGAGTTCAGCGCGCTCGCCGGGCACGAGCACGTGCACAAGGGGATGACCTCCCGTGACCTCACGGAGAACGTCGAGCAGCTCCAGGTACGCCGTTCGCTGGAGCTGATCCGGGACCGGGTGGTCGCCACCCTCGCCCGGCTGTCCCGGCTCGCCGTCGAGCACTCCGACCTGGTCATGACCGGCCGCTCACACAACGTCGCGGCGCAGGCCACCACGCTGGGCAAGCGCTTCGCGTCGGCCGCGGAGGAGCTGCTCATCGCGTACGAGCGGCTCGACGACCTGATCAACTGGTACCCGCTGCGGGGCGTCAAGGGCCCCGTCGGCACCGCCGCCGACCAGCTCGACCTCTTCGACGGCGACGCCGACAAGGTGGCCGAGCTGGAGCGCCGGGTGGCCGGGCACCTCGGGTTCTCCCGCGTGCTCGACAGCGTCGGCCAGGTCTACCCGCGCTCGATCGACCTGGCGGTGCTCGCCGCGCTCGCCCAGATCGCCGCCGCCCCGTCGTCGCTGGCGACCACCATCCGGCTGATGGTCGGCCAGGAGCTGGCCACCGAGGGCTTCAAGCCGGGCCAGGTGGGTTCCAGCGCGATGCCGCACAAGATGAACACCCGCTCCAGCGAGCGGGTCAACGGCTTCGCCGTGATCATCCGGGGCTATCTGTCGATGGTCGGCGAGCTGGCCGGCGACCAGTGGAACGAGGGGGACGTCTCCTGCTCGGTGGTCCGCCGGGTCGCCCTGCCGGACGCGTTCTTCGCCGCCGACGGGCTGTTCCAGACCTTCCTCACCGTGCTGGACGAGTTCGGCGCGTACCCGGCGGTCGTCAACCGGGAGCTGGAGCGCTTCCTGCCGTTCCTGGCCACCACGAAGATCCTGGTGGCGGCGGTCCGGCGCGGCGTCGGGCGCGAGGTCGCCCACGAGGCGATCAAGGAGCACGCGGTCGCGGTGGCCCTGGCCATGCGCGAGAAGGGCGCCGCCGAGAACGACCTCTTCGACCGCCTGGCGGAGGACGGCCGCCTGGGCCTGACCCGCGCCGAGATCGACACCCTCGTCGCCGACCGCACCGCCTTCGTCGGCGCCGCCCCGGCCCAGGTGGAGGCGGTCGCCCGCCGCATAGCCACGGTAGTGGACGCCCACCCCGAGGCCGCCACCTACACCCCACCCCCCATCCTCTAACCCCCACCCCACCCCACCCCGCTCCCGCGCCCCGCGCCCCGCGCCCGCCGTGCGGGCCGTTGATCATGAAGTTGTTGTCGTGACACGCCGATGAATCCGGCAATAACTTCATGATCAACCGACCGGAGCGCCCCGGAGGGGTGGGGTGGGTGGATCGGGTCAGTCTCGGGTGGGGGTTTCGGCGGCCGAGCGGAGGTTGGGGGCGCTCGCCGGTTCGGCGATGCCACCCGGGGACTCGGCGAAGGCGGGGTCGTGCGCGGTCTCCGCGGCGACCAGCGGCTGGTCGGGCGGCATGACGTCGGGCATCTTGGGCGCCACGACCACGGCCGTGCCGTACGCGCAGATCTCCATCCACATCTCGCCGCAGTCGCGGCTGTCGAAGCGCATCCCCACCACGGCGTTCGCGCCGATGCGGCGGGCCTCCTCGCCGAGCCGGGCCACCGAGTCCGTACGCCACCGGGTGAGGTTGTCCGGGGCCATCGGGTCGTACGCGCCACCGCGCAGGTTCTTGACCCCCTCGCGGTACGGGTTCCGCGTCCTGGCCATCGATGACACCACTTCGCCGAGGATCTGGCGGATTTCGTACCCGGGTAGTTGCTCCGTCGTCACGACCAGCACGTTTCCGATGGTCTCAGGGTTGCGCGCACCCGATCGTGAGCCGTGTTCACCTGATCGGATGCTGCAAAACGGCGCGGCGCGGACGGCCGGCGCGCTGCCGACCATCCGCGCCTGGCGCGGCGCTAACCGTCAGACACCGGCAGTCTGGGTGATCCAGGCCCGGTTGTACGCGACGCTGCCGTAGTTCTGGATGCTCTGGCCGTCGGCGGTGGAGGCGACGCCGACCTGCGCGCCGTTGTAGAACTGCGGGCCGCCCGAGTCGCCCCGCCAGGCGTTGCCGTTGACCCGGGTGCTCCGGATCGCCTGCCCGCCGTACGCGTCGGTGACGCTGTTGCTGGTCACCCGGACCGACGCGGTCTTCAGCTGGGTCGAGGCCGAGCAGCCGCTGTAGCAGGTCATGCCCCAGCCGTAGATCGAGTTGGTCGAGTTGAGCGGCGGGTTGCTGTTGGCGAGCGTGACGTACGAGGTGCTCACCGAGCTGGACAGGCGCAGCAGGGCCAGGTCGTACCGGCTGTAGCTGGCGCTGACGGTGCGGGTCTGGCCGCCGGAGGTGCGGTTGACGCTGCCGACCCGGACGGACATCGTGCCGTTCACGCAGTGCCGCGCGGTGAGCACCCACTGCGGCGCGATGATCGTGCCGGAGCAGGTGAACGAGCCGTTGCTGAGCACGGCGGCGGCCCACGGGGCCGACGAGACGGTGCTGCCGCCGATGATCGGCTGTGGGCCGGCCGGGGCGGCGAGGGCGCCGGAGCTGGCGCCGAGCAGGCCGGCCGCTGCGGTGGCCAGCACCGCGACCATGGATCGGATGCGCATGGGGGCTCCTTCGGGGACGGGGCCCGGGTTCACCGGGTCGAGCTGTCGGCCGGCGGGCGGGGTGGCCCGACGACCGATCGACGTACGACGATGTACGGTAGGGCCCCTGAGATGTCGTTCACAAGAGATCCATCGGAAATGATGGATGAGACGGTATGGCGGGCCGGGCGGCGGGCGGTGTCCCGACGATCCGGCGGAGCGGGGCGAAACGGGTCGGTCGGCAACGGATGGGCATCGGGATCGCAACGAACCCGCATCGGTCCCCGGGCCCCGCGCCGGGAATGTCGATCACCGCCTGAACTGCGTCCGGCCGGTGCGTCCGGGGCGGTATCTGCCAGGTAGGCTGGCTGCGCTCGCCCGTTGTGGGTCGGCACCCAACTGCGTACACAGTCAGGAGTGCCCAGTGCCTCGCGTCGTCGTCGACGTCATGCTCAAGCCCGAGATCCTCGATCCCCAGGGCCAGGCCGTCGCAAACGCGCTGCCCCGGCTCGGCGTCAGCGACGTCGCCTCGGTTCGGATCGGCAGGCGGATCGAGATCGAATTCACCGGTGAACCGGACCTGGACCGGGCCCGGGAGATCGCCGACAAGCTGCTCGCCAACCCGGTCATCGAGGACTTCACGGTCCGCGTGGCCGAGGCCGACGAGACCGTGGACGCACGCTCGTGACCGCCCGGGTGGGTGTGGTCACCTTCCCCGGCTCGCTCGACGACGGGGACGCGGCCCGGGCCGTCCGGATCGCGGGCGCCGAACCGGTCCGCCTCTGGCACGGTGACCCGCAGCTGCACGGGGTGGACGCCGTCGTCCTGCCCGGCGGCTTCTCCTACGGCGACTACCTGCGCTGCGGCGCCATCGCCCGGTTCGCCCCGGTGATGGGGACGATCGTGGACGCGGCCCGGGGCGGCCTGCCCGTGCTCGGCATCTGCAACGGCTTCCAGATCCTCTGCGAGGCCCACCTGCTGCCCGGCGCGCTCACCCGCAACCAGCACCTGCACTTCCGCAACCGCGACCAGGTCCTGCGCATCGAGTCGGCCGGCACCGCGTGGACGAACGCGTTCCAGCCCGGCCAGGAGGTGCTGATCCCGGTCAAGAACGGCGAGGGCTGCTACGTCGCCGACACCGCGACGCTGGACCAGCTCGAAGCCGAGGGCCGGGTGGTCGCCCGCTACGTCGGCGGCAACCCCAACGGGTCGCAGCGCGACATCGCCGCGATCACGAACCCCGCCGGCAACGTGGTCGGCATCATGCCGCATCCCGAGCACGCGGTGGAGGCGCTCACGGGCCCCTCCCTGGACGGTCTCGGCTTCTTCACCTCGGTGCTCAAGCACCTGGTGGGGACGCCGGCGTGACCGTGCGCGGCATCAACGGTCGGCTCACCCGCCCGTCGGGCGGACGCGAGCGCAGCGAGGAGAGGTCATGACCACCCATCCGGACGAGGTACGGGATAACCCGGAGGCCTTCCCGGCCGCCCCGGCGCAGCCGGTGGAGCCGCGTCCGGCCGGCGTCGTGCCGCCGGCCGGGCGTCCCGGGCCGGCGACCGCCGACTGGGCCGACGGACTGGACACCGTGCCGCGCGCCGGGGACACCCCCGGTGAACTCCAGCCGTACGCCGAGCTGGGGCTCCGCGACGACGAGTACGAGCGGATCCGGCACATCCTCGACCGGCGGCCCACCCAGGCCGAGCTGGCGATGTACTCGATCATGTGGAGCGAGCACTGCTCCTACAAGTCGAGCAAGGTGCACCTGCGGCAGTTCGGCGAGAAGGCCCCGCCGAGCGACCGGCTGCTCGCCGGCATCGGTGAGAACGCCGGCGTCGTGCAGGTCTCCGACGAGCTGGCGGTGACCTTCAAGGTCGAGTCGCACAACCACCCGAGCTTCGTCGAGCCCTACCAGGGCGCGGCCACCGGCGTCGGCGGCATCGTGCGGGACATCCTCGCCATGGGCGCCCGCCCGGTCGCGGTGATGGACCCGCTGCGCTTCGGCGCCGCCGACCACCCCGACACCGCCCGGGTGCTGCCCGGCGTGGTCGCCGGCGTCGGCGGCTACGGCAACTGCCTGGGTCTGCCGAACATCGGCGGCGAGGTCGTCTTCGACCCCTGCTACCAGGGCAACCCGCTGGTCAACGCGCTCTGCCTCGGCGTGCTGCCGGTCGACCGGCTCCAGAACAAGGCCGCCGCCGGCCCGGGCAACGTCGTCGTGCTGATGGGCGCCAGGACCGGCCGGGACGGCATCGGCGGCGTGTCGGTGCTGGCCAGCGCCACCTTCGACGAGGGCAGCGAGAAGCGCCGCCCGTCGGTGCAGGTCGGCGACCCGTTCATGGAGAAGCTGCTCATCGAGGCGTGCCTGGAGCTCTACGACGCCCGGCTGGTCGTCGGCATCCAGGACCTCGGCGGCGCCGGCCTCACCTGCGCGCTGACCGAGACCGCCGCGGCGGCCGGCACCGGCATGCGGGTCTGGCTGGAGCGCGTGCCGCTGCGCGAGGCCTCGATGGAGCCGCACGAGATCCTGGCCAGCGAGTCCCAGGAGCGGATGCTGCTGGTCGTCGAGCCGGAGAAGCTCGAAGCGGTGCTCAAGACCGCCGAGAAGTGGGGCGTCTGGGCCACCGCCATCGGCGAGGTCACCCCGCCGGCGCCGGACGGCCAGCCGGGCCGGCTGCTGATCACCTGGCACGACCAGCTCGTGGTGGACGTGCCGCCGGGCTCGCTGGTCGACGACGGTCCCGTCTACGCCCGCCCGATGCGCGAGCCGGCCGACCTGATCCTGCTCCAGGCCGACCGCGCGGAGACGCTGCCCCGGCCGGCCGACCCGGAGGCGCTGCGCGAGACCGTGCTGCGCATGATCGCGTCGCCCAACCTGGCCGACAAGACCTGGGTCACCGAGCAGTACGACCGCTACGTGCTGGGCAACACCGTGCTCGCCCAGCCGGAGGACTCCGGCGTGATCCGGATCGACGAGCGGACCGGGCTGGGCGTGGCGCTGTCGGTGGACGGCAACGGCCGGTACGCGCGGCTCGACCCGTACCACGGCACGAAGCTCGCCCTGGCCGAGGCGTACCGGAACGTGGCCGTCACCGGCGCGAAGCCGATCGCCGTCACCAACTGCCTCAACTTCGGCTCGCCGGAGGACCCGGGCGTGATGTGGCAGTTCGCCGAGGCCGTCCGCGGCCTGGCCGACGGCTGCGCCGAGCTGGGCATCCCGGTCACCGGCGGCAACGTCAGCTTCTACAACCAGACGGGCGCGGCGCCGATCCACCCGACCCCGGTGGTCGGCGTGCTCGGCGTGCTCGACGACGTGGCCGACCGGGTGCCGATGGGCTTCGTGCCCCGGCCGAGCGGCGACCACGACCAGATCTTCCTGCTCGGCGAGACGCACGTGGAGCTCTCCGGCTCGGAGTGGGCCTGGGTCACCCACGAGCACCTCGGCGGCGTACCCCCGCAGGTCGACCTGGCCCGCGAGCGGCTCCTGGCCGACCTGCTGGCGGAGGCCGCGCGGGTCGGGCACCTGAGCGCCGCGCACGACCTCTCCGACGGCGGCCTCGCGCAGAGCCTGGTGGAGTCCTGCCTGCGGCGCGGCGTCGGCGCCCGGATCGCGGTGCCGGAGCGGTTCGACGGCGGCTCGATGCCGTTCGTCTACCTGTTCAGCGAGTCCGCCGGCCGGGCCCTGGTGTCGGTGCCGCGCGGCCACGAGAAGGCGTTCACCGCCCTCTGCGCCGAGCGCGGCGTGCCGTTCGAGCTGATCGGCGTCACCGACCCGACCGGCGGCGCACTGGAGGTGCACGGCCAGTTCCGCATCGGCCTGGACGAGCTGCGGGCCGCGCACGGCGAGACGCTGCCGCGCCTCTTCGGGGGCGCGGGGGTCGTCGAGGTGCCCGCGCCGGCCACCGGTGTGGCGGGTGCCGTCGAGGCCGTGCCGCTGCCCGTCGCCGAATCGGCCGGCGTGGAGCCGGTGGACCCGTCGGCCGTCGTGAGCGAGCCGATCGCGTCGGCCGGGCCGGTCCCGTCGACCGGCGCCGTCGAGCCGGTGGCCCCGGCCGAGGCGGCAGCCCCGGCGGAGGCCGTCGCGCCCGGCCCGGAGCAGCCGGCGGCCGAGGCCGCAGACCCGCCGGCCGAGGCCGGCGGGGCGTCGGCTCCCGAGCCCGGCGACACCGAGCCTGGTCGGCGCTGAGGCGGTGGCCGCGGCCGTCCACGTCCAACCCGGTTCAGGCGCTCGCTTCGACTGGGGGTTGACGGGGGCGGCCGAGCTGGGCCGGGTGTGCGCGGTGCTGGTGGTGGTGGACGTGCTGTCGTTCACCACCGCCGTGGACGTCGCGGTCGGGCGCGGCATGCGGGTGCACCCGTTCCCGTGGGGCGAGCAGGCCGCCGACTACGCGCGGCGGGTCGGCGCGGTCGCGGCGGTGGGCCGCCGGCAGACGACCCCGGAACATCCGTGGTCGCTCTCGTCGGCGGCGCTGACCACCGCGCCGGTCGTCGCCGACCTGGTGCTGCCGTCGCCGAACGGGTCGGCGATCAGCGCGGCGGCCAGCGCCACCGGGCTGCCGGTGGTCGCGGCCTGCCTGCGCAACGCGCAAGCCGTCGGCCGTTGGCTCGACCAGCAGGGGTACGGCTCGACGGACGCGCCGATCGGCGTGATCGCCTCGGGCGAGCGCTGGCCGGACGGCTCCCTGCGCCCCTGCGTGGAGGACCAGCTCGGGGCGGCCTGCGTGCTGGACGCCCTGTCGGGTGTGCCCGGCGGCCTCTCCGTGGAGGCGGCCGTGGCCCTGGCCGCGCTCGCCAGCACCCCCGACGTGCCCGCCGCAGTCTGCGGCAGCGTGTCCGGCCGGGAGCTCATCGAGGGTGGCTTCGCCGGGGACGTGGAGGTCGCCGTCCGGGTCGGCGTCTCGGACGTGGTCCCGGTGCTGCGGCAGGGCGTCTTCTCCGCCGCCTGACCTCCCCGCGACCGCGCGTCCGACCCGGTCGGGGCGGGCCGGAACGGCGCGAGGGCCGCCCGGAGATCCGGACGGCCCTCGCCGTGGTGCTGTCGTGGGGGGCCGGCCCCCGAGCGGGTCAGTCGTCCAGCCAGTCCAGCCGGCGGCCACCCCGGTCCTGCTGCGGTGGGCCGTCCGGGCGACCGCGACCGGTCTGCGGGTCGTCGTAGCCGCCCGGCTGGCCGTAGCCACCCTGGCCGTAGCCGTCGCGGTCCTCGTAGCCGCCGCGCTGCTGCGGGGGCTCCTGACCGTAGCCGCCCTGGCCGTAGCCGCCCTGGTTGTCGTACGAGGTGGGCTGGTCGTAGCCGCCCGGCTGGCCGTAGCCGCCGCGTGGCGCCGGGGGCTCCTGGCCGCCGTAGCCACCGGGCTGGCCGTAGCCGCCCCGCTCGTAGCCGCCGCCCGGTTGGTCGTAACCGCCGGTCTGCTCGCCGCCCCGGCCGTACGCGCCCGGGTCGGACTGGCCGTAGCCCTGACCCTGCTCCGGCTGGTAGACGCCGGTGGCGTACGGGTCGGCCGGGGCCGGGTACTGGGTGGCGTCGCCGGTGTAGCGGCCGGTCGGCTCGTCGTACCGCTCGCCGTGGCCCCGGCCGCCGCCCGCCGGCGGGTAGCCCGCGGCACCCGCCGTGCCGGCCGCACCTGCCGGAGCGCCGTAGTCGTTGCTGCCGTAGCCGCCGCCCGAGGCGGGAGCGTTGCCGTAGCCGCCCCCGGACGAGGGCGCGTTGCCGTAGCCGCCGCTGCCGTAGCCGCCGCCGGAAGCGGGAGCGTTGCCGTAGCCGGCACCGCCGTAGCCACCCGCGCCGGCCGGCTCGTCGCCGTAGCCGCTGCCGCCCCAGCCCTGCTGGTTGCCCGCCGCGCCGTAGGGCTGCGGGGGAGCGCCGTACGGGTCCGGCGGCACGTCGTCGACCACGGGGCGGTGCATCATCGTCGGGGCGTCGCTGAGCGCGGCGCCGCCCACCATCGTCGGATCCGGCGTGGTGCCGACCCGGTTGACCACCCGGGTCTGGTCGTCCGCGCCGCGGAACGCCCCGCGAGCCGCCGGGACCGCACCGGCCGCGGCACCCGCCGGGGCGTCGTCGTCGGCCTCGTCGCCGTTGTCCTTGCGCCGCATCAGGAGCAGCACGATGGTGCCGACACCGGCGGCGACGAGCAGGCCGCCGAGCAGGATGATCAGCCAGGAGCCCATGCCGCCGGAGTCCTCGTTGCTGGCGTTGGCCGCCGCGCCCGGGGTCGCCTCGGTGCTCTCCTCGGGCGTCTCCTCGACGGGCTCGTCGGAGGGGAGCGGCTCCTCGCTGGCCGACGGGGTGGGGCTCGGGGTCGTCTCGACCTTGATCGCCAGCGCGATGCGCTGGCCGGTGACGCTCTGCCCGGCGGACGCGTCGAAGCTCTTGGTGGCGTAGACCTCACCGACACTGGCACCGATGGCGAGCCGGCCGGGCGCGATCGGCTTCTCGCTGTTGCCGGAGAAGCGGAAGTTGCCGTCGTCGTCGCTGATCGTGTCGATCTTCTTGCCGGCGCCGTCCTGGAGCATGACCACGGCGTTCGGCACGGCCTTGCCGTTCGCCTGCACGACCACCTTGCCGGAGACCGACTTGACGGTCTGCGTCTGGGGCGGCTGGGACGGCTGGGCCCGGCCCTTGACGCCGAGCTGGAAGGTGGCGGTGCCGGCGCCGGACTTGTCGCCCTCGGCCGCCACCGTCACGGTGACGTTGGCGTCGCCGGCGTTGTCGCTGGCCCTGATCCGCAGCAGCTGGGACCTCGGCCGGTCGTTGTTGACGTCGATCTCTCCGCAGCCGCCCGCGCAGCTCACGCCGCCCGGCAGGCCGGCGAGGCTGATCTTGACCTTCTCGTCGCCTTCGCGGGGGGTCACCTGCACGGTGACGGCGGCGTCGCTGCCGGCGTTGACGGTGACCGAGCCGGGCGACACGGTGACGTCCGCGGCCAGGGCTGGTGTGACGGGGGCGGCGAGCAGAGCGCCGACAACCAGCGCCACGACCACACCGGCCCGCTGCTTCCAGGCACGTCGGTGTGTTGACACGTCCACCGCCCTTCCGGACTGACTTCCCTCGGCGGCGGGGCGCCGGGCCGGGGATCATCACGGTACGAATACGCCGTCGGCAACTATGCCTTGTCTGACCGGATCGGCGCGACCCAGGGCCAGCGTCAGGCGCGGCGCGTTGAAGCCGTATCGTCCCGTCGTGTCCTCTCCGCACACTAAGTCCGCCGCGGTCGCGGCGGCGTTGTCGGCGCTCGACGAGGGGCGTACGCCCGAACGGCCGGTCCTCCGGGAGGCGGTCCGTGCCCTGTTGACCGTCCTCGCGGAGCGCGCCCCCGGCCGATCGGTGGAGGTGCGGGTCCCACCTTACGGCGCAGTTCAGTGCGTTCCCGGTCCCCGACACACCCGTGGCACCCCCGCCAACGTCGTCGAGATGGAGCCCGAGACCTGGCTGGCGGTGGCCACCGGACGGCTCGACTGGGCCGAGGCGATCACCCAGGGTCGCGTACGGGTGAGCGGAATCCGAGCGGATCTCTCCGCGCACCTGCCGCTCTAGCTGGGGCGATACGCATCGACCGGTCACACATCGGAGCCGGATCGTGACTTTCTGTATCGACACGGATTCGCGTACACTGTCAGGCGACGACAGTGGTCCCGGCCGAGGAGTGCGGATCCGCCCCCCGCGTGATTCCGCAAGGCCGGTCCAGATCAGCATGAGGGAGCGCAGGTGCCCCGAGGCGACGGCCGGCTGAGCCACGACCTTGATCCCCAACGACCAGGCCCCCAGGACGCGTGCGGCGTCTTCGGCGTCTGGGCGCCCGGGGAGGAGGTCGCCAACCTGACCTACTTCGGGCTCTACGCCCTCCAGCACCGTGGTCAGGAGGCCGCGGGCATCGCGGTCAGCGACGGCTCGGGCGTCGTGGTCTACAAGGACCTCGGCCTGGTCGCCCAGGTCTTCGACGAGCCGACCCTGGCCAGCCTGCGCGGGCACGTGGCGATCGGGCACGCCCGCTACTCCACCACCGGCGGCTCGACGTGGGAGAACGCCCAGCCGACCATCCGGTCCACCACCTCCGGCACCACCATCGCGCTGGCCCACAACGGCAACCTGGTCAACACCGCGGAGCTCCAGCGCGAGGTCGCCGAGCGGGGCCTGGTCGCCGACGGCTCGACCAACGACACCTCCCTGGTGACGATGCTGCTGGCCAGCCGCCCGGACCTGTCGGTCGAGGCGGCGGCGCTGGAGGTGCTGCCGCGGCTGCGGGGCGCGTTCAGCTTCGTGTTCATGGACGAGTCGACCCTCTACGCGGCCCGCGACCCGCACGGCGTACGCCCGCTGGTGCTGGGCCGTCTGGAGCGCGGCTGGGTGGTGGCCAGCGAGACGGCCGCGCTGGACATCGTCGGCGCGAGCGTGGTCCGCGAGGTCGAGCCCGGCGAGCTGATCGCGATCGACGAGGACGGCCTGCGCTCCAGCCGGTTCGCCGCCCCGGAGCCCAAGGGCTGCCTCTTCGAGTACGTCTACATCGCCCGCCCGGACGCCACCATCGCCGGTCGCAACGTGCACTCCGCCCGGGTGCAGATCGGCCGCCAGTTGGCCAAGGAGCACCCGGTCGAGGCCGACCTGGTCATCCCGGTGCCGGAGTCCGGCACCCCGGCCGCGATCGGCTACGCCGAGGAGTCGGGCATCACCTACGGCGCCGGCCTGATGAAGAACCCGTACGTCGGGCGCACCTTCATCCAGCCGTCGCAGACGCTGCGCCAGCTCGGCATCCGGCTCAAGCTCAACCCGCTGCGGGAGAACGTCCGGGGCAAGCGGCTGGTCGTGGTCGACGACTCGATCGTGCGGGGCAACACCCAGCGGGCGATCGTGCGGATGCTGCGCGAGGCCGGCGCGCTGGAGGTGCACGTGCGCATCTCCTCGCCGCCGGTCAACTGGCCGTGCTTCTACGGCATCGACTTCGCCACCCGCGCCGAGCTGCTGGCCAACGGGCTGGACAACGACGGCATCCGGCGCTCCATCGGGGCGGACACGCTCGGCTACGTGTCGCTCCCGGGCCTGATCGCCGCCACCGAGCAGCCGAAGACCCGGCTGTGCCGGGCGTGCTTCGACGGGGAATACCCGATCGAGCTGCCCGCCGGCAACCTGATCGGCAAGCACGTGCTCGAAGGGGTGGGCCGGCGGGTCGCCGCGCAGGCGGTCGACACTCCGGAGCACACCGCCCCGCTCGTCGCCACTCCGGGCGGCGTGACCACACACCGCCCGTAGCACCACCCGGCGCGGCCCGGCCACCGCCGGCGCGGCGCCAGAACCAAGGGGGAGAACCGTGACGCACGTGTCCGAGCGCAGCGGCGCAGGAAGCAGCCCGTCCGGCGCCGGCGGCGACCGCCAGCCCTGGACGGCCGGCACCGGCCGCCAGGCGCGCAAACGCTCGGTCTCGTACGCGGACGCCGGGGTCTCGATCGAGGCGGGCGACCGCGCGGTCGAGCTGCTCAAGTCGAAGGTGAAGCAGACCCGACGCCCCGAGGTGATGGGCGACCTGGGCGGCTTCGCCGGCCTGTTCCGGCTGGACACGAAGAAGTACAAGAACCCGATCCTGGCCTCGTCCACGGACGGCGTGGGCACCAAGCTGGTGATCGCGCAGCAGATGGACATCCACGACACGGTCGGCATCGACCTGGTCGCGATGGTCGTCGACGACCTGGTGGCCTGCGGCGCCGAGCCGCTCTTCCTGCTCGACTACATCGCCACCGGCGAGGTCGTGCCGGACAAGGTCGCCGAGATCGGCGCCGGCATCGCCGACGGCTGCCGCTACGCCGGCTGCGCCCTGCTGGGCGGCGAGACCGCCGAGCACCCGGGCGTGCTCCGCCCGGACGAGTACGACATCTCCGCCACCGGCGTCGGTGTGGTCGAGGAGAGCGACATCCTCAGCCCGGACCGGGTCGAGGTGGGCGACGTGGTCATCGCGATGCGCTCCTCCGGCCTGCACTCCAACGGCTACTCGCTGGTGCGCCACGTGCTGCTGGGCGCCGGCCGGATGCGGCTCGACGTGGTGATCGACGACTTCGGCCGGCAGCGCACCCTCGGCGAGGAGCTGCTCACCCCGACGAAGATCTACGCGCAGGACTGCCTCAAGCTCATCGCCGAGGCCGAGGTGCGCTCCATCGCCCACGTCACCGGCGGCGGCATCCCCGGCAACCTGGTCCGGGTGCTCCCCGAGCACGTCGACGCGGTCGTCAACCGGTCCACCTGGAAGCCGCAGCCGATCTTCGACCTGATCCAGTCCAAGGGGCGGATCGAGGACCCGGAGATGGAGGCGACCTTCAACATGGGCGTCGGCATGTTCGCGATCGTCTCCGCCGAGGACGCGGACCGCGCGCTGGCCACCCTGACGGGCCGGGGCGTCGACGCGTGGCAGGCCGGCGAGATCATCGAGGGCTCCGGCAACGTGCAGATGGTCGGCCAGCACACCCGGGGCTGATCGACTCCCGGTGACCGTACGGGCACCTGATCAGGGCTTCACCCGAGTGGCCGTCGCCGCCTAGCCTGAAGGGCACCCTCAGAGCTGTCGGGGCCGCCTGCCCGGTTTTCCCGACAGCCCTTCAGGCGCGGAGGAGGGCAATGGCTGCTCGGGGACTGTCGTTCAGCGGGATGCGCGGCCTGGCCGCCGTCCCCTCGTACGTGGTCATGCAGCCCACCACCCTGTGCAACCTGGACTGCGCCTACTGCTACCTGCCGTTCCGCGCGGCCGACCGGCGGATGCCGGTGCCGGTGGCCGAGGCGGTGGCCGCTTCGGTCAACCCGTGGGCGGCGGCGGGCCGGTTCTCGGTGGTGTGGCACGGCGGCGAGCCGCTGGCCGCCGGACGGGAGCACCTGGCCGCGCTGATCGCGCCCTTCGGGCCCGGGGTCGAGCACCACGTGCAGACCAACGCCACGCTGATCGACGACGCCTGGTGCGCGTTCTTCGTCGAGCACGGGGTGCGGGTGAGCGTGAGCGTGGACGGCCCGCGGGAACGCAACGGCGACCGGGTCACCCGGGGCGGCGGTCCCGCGTACGACCGGATCCTGCGCGGGGTGGCGGCGCTGCGCCGGCACGGCCTGCCGTTCTCGGCGCTGGCGGTGGTGGGTCGTCCCGGGCCGGGCCTGGCCACCGAGCTGTACGACTACTTCCTCGACCTCGGCTGTGACGTGCTGGGCGTCAACATCGAGGAGACCGAGGGGGTCAACCTCCGCGACAACTCCCACGACGCGGAGCTGGTGACCGCCTTCTGGGCGGAGCTGGTGGCGGCCTGGCGCCGGGAGCCCCGGGTTCACCTGCGCGAGGTCGAGTGGTCGCTACGGTACGCCGCGGCGGTGCTCGACGGCAGCGCCGACGACCTGCTTCCCCGGCGGTTGGACCCGATCCCGACGGTCGGCCACGACGGCTCGGTGACCGTGCTCTCGCCGGAGCTGGCCGGCTTCACCGATGTCCGGTACGGCGACTTCAGCAGCGGAAACGTGCTGGCCACCCCGCTGGTCGAGATCCTCGCCCACGCGGACCGGACGCCCTGGGTCGGCGAGTTCCTCGCCGGCGTCGAGGCGTGCCGTGCGTCCTGCCCCTACTTCGGGTTCTGCGGCGGCGGCCACGCGGCCAACCGCTACTTCGAACAGGGGCGTTTCGACGGTACGCAGACCGCGCACTGCCGCAACAGCAAGATCCACTTACTGGAGGGAGTGTTGGAGCATGCCCGAGACCACCAGTCACCGGCATCCTGACCGGAGGACGGACACCCCGGACGAGGTCGCCGACCGGGTGCGGGAAGCCGCGCCGGGACTCACCGCACTCCTCCACGAGGCCGAGGCCGCGCGGCGACTACGGGCCGAGGTGGCGGGCGGGGACGGCGCGAGCGCCGTGTGCGCCTGGAACCACTTCGAGAACATCCCGACGTTCTACAACTGGAACAACCGTCCCCGCTGAGACAGACCGTGATCAGGGACCTGCCGATCGTCCGGAGGGTTGTCCGGGCGGGGCAGGTCCCTGATCGTCGGTCTTGGCGCCGCTTCGATGGGCACATGCGTGAGCACGCGGGCGATCACCGCGTGCTCAGCTGCTACCGGAGGTCAGCGGGGCGGACGTACCCAGGGATCCGGGTCTTCGTCCGCGTGATCCTCATCATCGTCGTCGACATACTCTTTGTAGTCGTCGTCGAAGTTGTGCTCAGACTTACCAGCACCCGCCAGTTCGCGCTGCAAGGCGGTGAGGTCGGTGTTCGGGGAGTGGTACTTCAACTCCCGCGCCACCTTCGTCTGCTTGGCCTTAGCACGGCCGCGCCCCATGGCTCGACCCCCTCGCACAGAATGCGGGGCAGCCCGAAGGCGGGCCCCGATGACGTCAGGCATCTCTCGTGGCTCTTACGGTACATGGGGATGCCACCGTTCGGCACCTCGGGTTACCGTCGACCGACACCGCGCGTCGCGGTCATCCGGCCGTCACCGATTGTACCCGGTAAGGAGCGGCGCCGGGAGCGCCCGTGACACCGGGCAGAGCCATGCGAAACCACCCTAACGGGACGGGCCGCCCGCCGGGGCCGGGGGCGGAACGGCCGCTCCGCCCCCGAGGCGCTCAGCGCAGGTGGATCGTGCGCAGCCGGCCGACGTCGGCCATCCGCCGCTCCGCCAGCCGGTCCGCCGCCACGGCCGGCGGCACGCCCTCGGCGTCGGCCAGTCGCAGGATCTCCCGGGTGGTGTCGTAGATCCGGGTCGCGCGCAGCTTGGCCCGGTCGAAGTTGAAGCCCTCGATCTCGTCCGCCACCTGGATCACGCCGCCGGCGTTCACGACGTAGTCCGGGGCGTAGAGGATGCCGCGGTCGGCGAGGAGCTTCTCGATGCCGGAGTGGGCGAGCTGGTTGTTGGCCGCGCCGGCGACCACCTTGGCGCGCAGCGCCGGCACCGTGTCGTCGTTGAGCGCGCCGCCCAGCGCGCACGGGGCGTACACGTCGATGTCGGCGGCGACCAGCGCGGCGGCGTCGTCGACCAGCGCGACCTGCGGGTGGGTGACGCGGGCCCACTCGAGGGCCTTCGGGTTGACGTCGGTCGCCACCACCTCGGCGCCGTCGTCGACCAGATGGCCGACGAGGTACTTGCCGACCTTGCCCAGGCCCGCCACGCCGACCCGCCGGCCGGCGAGGGTCGGGGCGCCCCAGACGTGCTCGGCCGCGGCCCGCATGCCCTGGAACACGCCCCAGGCGGTGAGGATCGAGGAGTCGCCGGCGCCGCCGTGCTCGACGCTGCGGCCCGTGACGTAGGAGGTCTCGCGGGCGATCACGTCCATGTCGGCGACGTAGGTGCCGACGTCGCAGGCGGTGTAGTAGCGCCCGGCGAGGGACTCCACGAAGCGGCCGTACGCGCGCAGCAGCGCCTCGCTCTTGATCCGCTCGGGGTCACCCCAGATGACCGCCTTGCCGCCGCCCAGGTCCAGCCCGGCGAGGGCGTTCTTGTAGGCCATGCCCCGGGAGAGGTCGAGCACGTCGGCGAGGGCGTCGGACTCGCTGGCGTACGGGTAGAACCGGGTCCCACCGAGCGCGGGGCCGAGCGCGGTGGAGTAGATGCCGATGATCGCCTTGAGGCCGGTCTGCTTGTCCTGGCAGAACACGACCTGTTCGTGACCGCTGGACCCCGGGTCTTCGGTGGTGGCGAATACGCCCATGACTCGCTCCTGGTGTGGGGTGCGCCCTTGTGGGACGCGGACCGGTGGACCGCCGGCGGGATGCTGCCGGTGCCGCTGAGCCTAGTATCGGCCGACGCCGTCCGGCCGCCCACGGCACGCGTGATCGCGCTGCCGACGACGGCCGAGTTCCAATTCGTGGGAGGATCGCGCCGTGCCGTCGCTCTTCGCTTCATACCTGCGCGTGTACGAGCCGCTGACCGCCTTCGACCGGGACCGCCAGGCGTACTGGCGGCGCTACGTCGAGCAGGGGCGGGCGGTGGCACCGGTGGAGGGGCCGGGCCGGCAACGGACGTCGGTGCTCGAGGCGCTCGGCGCCGGCTGGACCCGGCTGCCCGACCTGCCGGACGAGGCGTACGTCCTGGAGACCGACGAGGCCCTGCTGGTCTGCCCGTGGAACCTGCGCATCCGGGTGGCCGAGGCGGCGTTGAACGCGCGCGACGGGGTACCGCCGGTACTGGCCGACGCGTTCGTGCCGCCGGTGCTCGCCGGGCAGGCGAAGGCCGTGGTGGAGGACTGGCGCAGCGGGGCGCGGGTGCTGGAGCACGGCGTGCCGCGCGTGCACGAGCAGATCGCCACGTGGGGCGTACCGCTGCGCTGGTTCGTGCTCTTCGGCCCAGAGGAACGGCACCACGTGACCCACCCCGGGCGGCGGGCGCTGCACTACCGGACGGAGATCTCCAAGGCGCGGCGGCGTTCGTCGCGGGCCCTGTCGGTGCTGCGCAAGTCGATCGGCGACGCGCCGATCACGGAGGCGGTCGAGGAGGCCGCCCGCTGGCTGGAGGAGTTCCACCCCCGTTCGATGGTGGAGCTGGACTACGGCGGCCTGGTCGAGCTGCTGTCGGACGAGACGCTGGCCGCCGACGACTCGCCCCAGCTGGTGGCGAGCGGGCTCGCCGGGCTGTCCCGGGGCGAGGCGGAGGAGGCCTCGGCGGCGTACGACAAGCTGGTCGCGCGCTGGCGGGCGGTCCAGCTGCTGGAACGGTGCAACTGAGGCGAAATCGCCCAGAAACTGCTCCGAAGTCGAGGCGAGTTCGTAGTCGACGCATCACGAACCGTGATCATGAGTCCGAATAAGGTACTTTCTGCCGTGTAAAAGTCGCATAAATCGGGCATGGTTCATCCGTCCGTCTAGGGACGTTCGGCCGTTCGGCCCATGTCGGACATCGGGGACTAGCCGGACCATGGGAGACGCGTCGACCGGCGGGACCCCGGCCGATGTCTATACATGTGGAGGAGTGACCGATGGCATCGCGAACGCACGAACCAGAGCCGCTACTCACACCGGCCGAGGTGGCGTCGATGTTCCGTGTCGACCCGAAGACGGTGACCCGGTGGGCAAAGGCGGGCAAGCTCAGCGCCATCCGCACGCTGGGTGGACACCGTCGGTACCGGGAGTCGGAGGTCAGGGCCCTGTTGCAGGGACAGATCCCCCAGCAGCGCCAGGGGGACTGACCGACCGGGATACAAACGGGTGTGAACGGAGGGCGGCGGACATGGTCCGCCGCCCTCCGTCGTGTCCGGACCCCGCCCGCGTACGGACGACGGGCGTGGGATCAGGCGCCAGCCGGCGGCCGGTCCGCGAGGACGACCCGGATGCCGACCGTGCCGCTCTCGCCGCGACGCAGGCGGCTGCCGAGCAGGCTGAGCCGGCCGATCATCCGGTACTTCTGCTTGATCAGCTCACGTACCCGCCGGGTGCCGGCCGCGTCGCAGAGGGTCGCGTGGGCGGCGACCGCCTCGCCGTGCGGGCGGCCCCGGACGTCGCACGGGGCCACCGTGACGTCGCCGCTGCGCCGGATCCGCTTCACCTTGCCGGCGTCCGCCGCCGACCACACCCAGAGCGCGTCGCCGTCGCGCACCGCCCAGACCGGGGTCGGCACCGCCCGACCGTCCTTGCGGAACGTCGTGAGCAGGATGTACTTCTCCGCGCCGAGGCGGTCCAGGGTGGTCACCCCGCCAAGGATACGGCCGGTGCGGCTGACTGACCGGCCGGATAGCGTGAAGCCCGTGACGGGACAGCCACGGATCGGTGACGTGTTCGGGGAGATGCTGCGCGACGCGTACGCCGTGGCCACCGGGGTCGGCCCCCGCCCGCTGGCCGGCGGGCGGCTGCCGCGACCGGTCATCGAGATCATCGAGCGGGACGACGGGCTCATCAACGGCGCCCCCGCCGCGCACTACCTGGACGGGCCGGCCGACTGGCAGCCGTACGACCACCGGGCCGTGGACCGGGTCCGGGGCGCGACCCTGGACGTCGGCGTCGGGGCGGGCCGGATCGCGCTGCTGCTCCAGGAACGGGGCGTGCCCGTCACCGGGCTGGACACCTCGGCCGGGGCGCTGGCCGTCTGCCGCCGCCGGGGCGTACGCGACCTGGTGCACGGCACGGTCGACGCGCACGTGGCGGACGGCCGCCGCTACGACACGTTCCTGCTGCTCGGCAACAATGTGGGCCTGCTGGAGGGGCGGGAACGCGGGCCGGCGCTGCTGGCCGCGCTGGCCGCGCTGGCCCGGCCGGGAGCACAGGTCATCGCCCACGGCACCGACCCGTACGGCACCCGGGACCCGGTCCACACGGGCTACCACGAGCGCAACCGGCGTCGGGGCCGGTTCGGTGGGCAGCTCCGGCTCCGACTGCGCTACCGGGAACTGGGCACCGAGTGGTTCGACTACCTGGTCTGCTCCCCGGACGAGCTGGCCGAGCTGGTCCGGGGCACCGACTGGCGGCTGACCGACGTGGACGATCGGGACGCGCCGTACTACCTGGCGACCCTGCGCCTCGCCGGCTGACGACCGGCCCCGACCGCGGACCCCCCGACGCCGACGCCGGATTCCCGCCGGACGCGGGAACCCGGCGCGGGTGTCAGACCTGGACGGTCGGGGGGAGCTGCTCGGGCGGCAGGCCGCCGTCGCCGTCGACCACCTCGTCCGGGGTGCCGTCCTCGTCGAGGTCGACCATCGTGATGTCCACCTTGCCGTCCCCGTCGGTGTCGAACTGGAACAGGTCGGGCTTGCCGTCCCCGTCGGTGTCGACCACCCAGACGTCGGTGCGGCCGTCGTTGTTGGTGTCGGCGCGCAGCAGGTCGACCCGCTCGTCCCCGCGGGTCTCCACGGTCTCCGCCGCGTCCGCGGCGTGCACGGTCTCCGGTGCCTGGCTCATCTGGGCCGTCCTTCCCTCGGTTGCGTGCCGTGGTACCCGATCCGGCGCGCCCCCACGCATGCCGGGAAGATCGCCGCTGCATAGGGTCGGGCCCATGAGCGAGTGGAGCGGACGGCGGGGCGCGGGTCGACCCCGTCCCGCCACCGGAGACAGGGAGGCGTCATGAGCGACCGCTTTGTCGTCGTCGGGGCCGGCACGATGGGGCTCGGCATCGCGTACGTGGCGGCCGGAGCCGGCCACGCCGTCGAGCTGGTCGAGGTGGACCGGGCCCGGGGCGCGGCGGCCGTCGAGCGACTCGGGGAGCTGTGGGACAGGGCGGTGGAGCGCGGCAAGCTGGACGCCGACCGGGCCGCGACGAACCGGCAGCGGGTGACGCTGCGCTCGGGGCTCGCCGAGGTCGCCGAGGAGCCGGCCGTCGTGGTCGAAGCCGTACCGGAGCGGCCGGAGCTGAAGCGGGCGGTGCTGCGCGAGGCCGAGGCCCTGCGACCGGCGCTGCTGGGCAGCAACACCTCCAGCATCCCGATCGCCGAGCTGGCCGAGGGGCTGGCCCGACCCGAGCGCTTCCTCGGGCTGCACTTCTTCAACCCGGTCTGGGCGATGGCCCTGCTGGAGGTCGTGGTCGGCCCGGCCACCGCCGAGGAGACCACCGCCGCGGCGGTCGCGCTCGCCGGGCGGCTGGGCAAGGACCCCGTCGTCGTACGCGACATGCCCGGCTTCGCCACCTCCCGGCTCGGGGTCACCCTCGGGCTGGAGGCCATCCGGATGGTCGCCGACGGGGTGGCCAGCCCGGCCGACATCGACAAGGCGATGGTGCTCGGCTACCGGCACCCGGTCGGCCCGCTGGAGCTGACGGACATCGTCGGGCTGGACGTGCGGCTCGACATCGCGCGCACCCTCCAGGCCGCGTACGGGGACCGGTTCGCCCCGCCGCCGCTGCTCGCGGAGATGGTGGCCGCCGGCCGCCTGGGCAAGAAGTCCGGCCAGGGCTTCTACCGCTGGGAAGGCGGGGTGCGCTCGTGAGTGGGCTGCGGATCGAGGAGCAGCCGGACCGGCTGGTGGTGACGCTCGACCGGCCGGAGAAGCGCAACGCCATCGACGCCGACCTGATCGCCGAGCTGCACCAGGTCTGCGCGGAGCTGGAGGCGCGGCCCCGCCTGCTGCTGCTCACCGGCGGCGCCGAGGGGATCTTCGCCGGTGGGGCGGACATCGGGCAGCTTCGTGAGCGGGGCCGGCTGGACGCCCTCGCGGCGATCAACTCGGCGGCCTTCGCCCGGATCCGGGCGCTGCCGATGCCGACCGTGGCGGCCGTGGACGGGCCCGCGCTGGGCGGGGGCGCCGAGCTGGCGTACGCCTGCGATCTGCGGGTCTGCACGGCGCGGGCGGTGTTCGGCCAGCCGGAGGTCCGGCTGGGGATCCTGGCCGGCGCGGGCGCCACCCACCGGCTGCCGGCGCTGGTCGGGGAGGCCCGGGCCAAGGAACTGCTCTTCACCGGCCGGCGGGTGGACGCCGAGGAGGCGCTGCGGATCGGGCTCGTCAACCGGGTGGTGGCCGAGCCCGGCGAGCTGCTGCCCACGGCGCATGGGCTGCTCGACGAGATGGCGAAGGGGTCCGCGCTGGCGCTGCGGCTGACCAAGCTGGCGGTCGACGCGCCGGCCGCCGCGCACCCGCACCTCGACCTGGTCAGCCAGGCGGTGCTCTTCGAGGACGAGGAGAAGCACCGGCGGATGACGGAGTTCCTCGAGCGGCGACGCCCCCGCTGAGCCCCGGACGAGACGACGGCCGCACCGGTCACCGGTGCGGCCGTCCGTGTCCCACGGGTGGTGACTCAGTGCCGGATCTGCACCCCGGCGTCCGCGAGGGCCCGGATCACCTCTGCGGACTCGGCGAAGCCGATGACCAGCACGGCCTCCGCGCCGAAGTCCTTGATCTCCTTCGCGCCCGCGACGAAGTCGATCGGGTTCGCCTTGGCGTCCGCCGGCGGGTCGTAGGTCAGCAGCTTGAGCCGGTCACCGCCGATGCCGGCCCGCTCCAACTCGGCCCGGACGGTGCCCTGGAGGCCCTCGCCGTAGGAGTCCTTACGGGCGACGATGGCGATCTTCTGCGGGCCGTCGCGGAGGATGACGTCGGCCAGCGCCCGGCCCTGGAGGCTGTCCGGCGGGGCGGTGCGGAAGTAGAGGCCGTTGTCGTCCAGCTCGGTGAGGCTGGCATCGGTGTTCGACGGGGAGAACAGCACCTTCCCGGCCTGCACCACGTCGGGCAGCACCGCGCGGGAGATGCCGGAGGCGCTGGCGCCGATGATGACGTGGACCTTCTGCGCGACGTGCCTCGCCACGGTGGCCTTGGCGACCGCCGGGTTGGTGCCGTCGTCGCCGTCGATCCAGACCACCGGCTCGCCGAGCACCCCGCCCGCCGCGTTGATCTCCCTGATCGCCAGCTTGGTGCCGGCGGAGATCGGCGGGTACGCGAGGGCCAGGTCACCGGTCTGCGACAGCAGGCCGCCCAGGACCAGCGGCGAGCCGTCGCTGCGGTCGGTCCGGCCGCCACGCTGCTTCTTCGCCTTCGGCGGGGCCTTGGTGCTCGCCGCCGACTCGTCCCCGGCCCCGACGAACTCCGTCTTGCCGTCGTTGAGCCGCTGGCCGTCGAAGTGCAGCGTGCCGTAGCTCGCGGTGGACGGCTCGCCGGCGTCGGTGAAGCCGGCCCGGGTCAGCGAGACGCTGCGGTACTCCACGTCCCGGCCCGCGCGGGCCAGGGTCAGGCACTCCGCCACCCGTTCGCAGCGCTGCCCGTCGTTGGTGACCCCGACGATCTGCTTCGCGATGGCGGCCGGATCCGTCGTGCCCGCGAGCTGGGCGGCGATCGCGCTGATCACCACCGCGTCGTACGCCTCGGCGGAGTAGAGGAAGTCGCCCAGCTTCGGGTCGACGGACCGGAGCCGGTTCTTGAAGTCCTCGGGCAGGGGCGTGAGCGGCGTGGTGCCCTTCATGCCGTCGACCAGGCTGGCGCGGTCCTTCAGCTCGGCAGGGTACGAGTTCAGCATGTTGCCGTCGGTGCCGTAGAGGCGCACCTGTTGGGTGGCCGCCTCCTCGGGCTCTTCGGTCCCGCAGGCGCTCGTGGCGAGCAGGAACGTCGCGCAGGCAGCCAGGGTGGCCGCCCGCGAGGCGCGTGACTTGAACATGGTCGTCCTTCCTCCGGCGAAGGTCCGCTGCGCACATTAGCGTGCTGGGCCGTGCGGCGGGACCACGGATGCGGCTCAATCCGCAGGTCGCCCGCCCTGACTACGGAGCGTGACCGCTGGTGGATGGCTTGACCCTCCCCTCTACCGTGCTGTGGGTGACGGACTCACCACAGCAGACGCTTGACGACGCGACCGCCGTGCTCCGCTCGGCGCTGGCCGGGGACGGCGACGCGGTGGCGGGGGCGTTCGACGCGGTCGTCGACCGGTCCGGCCTGGCCGGCGCGTACGGGGTGGCCTGGTGTCTTGCCGCCACCATGGTCGGCGATCCGGTGCCGCCGGGCACGTGCGCGCTGGACTTCCCCGGCATCGAGGAGGCGGGCTACGACACCCGCTGGGTGGCGCGCTTCGTGAGCGCGTACGCCAACGCCGACGACGACACCGGCGAGGCGCTGTTCGGCGCGGCGGCGGCCGACGGGCTGCTGCCGGAGTGCCTGCTCACGCTCGCCGGCTCGACCGTGGCAACGCTGCGTAGCCGGACCACCTGACCGTTCGTGCCGCCCCGACGGCACGGACCGGGACGACGGCGCACGCCGGCCGGACGGTTGGGCGCCCGGCGGCCCGGACGGGTGGGCGCCCGCCAGCCGGACCGTCGCCCGCCCGCCGGCCCGGACGTGGCGCGGCGGGGCCAGGCCGCCGTGACAGGCTGAGGGCATGTCCGACGCCATGCTCAGCAAGGTGCGCAAGCTGCTGGCCCAGGCCGAGGACCCGGCCTGCACCCCCGCCGAGTCGGCCGCGTTCACGGCCAAGGCGACCGAGCTGATCGCCCGCTACGGCGTGGACCGGGCGCTGCTGGCCGCCCGGGACCCGGCCACGGACCCGGTCGGCGACCGGGTGGTCGAGGTCGTCGCCCCGTACGCCCGGGACAAGGCCGGCCTGCTCGCCGCGGTCGCCGATCCGCTGCGCTGCCGCTGCGTCCGCCGCCGGGAGGGCGCCGGCTTCGCCATGCACCTGTTCGGCTTCGCCAGCGACCTGGAACGGGTCGAGCTGCTCTTCACGTCGCTGCTGGTGCAGGCCGCCCACGGGCTGGCCGGCGTCGAGGTGCCGGCCGGCGCGCACGTCGCCGCCTTCCGGCGCTCGTGGCTGGCCGGGTTCGCCCAGGTGATCGGCGTGCGACTGCGGGCGGCGGAGGCCGGGGCGGTCGCCGAGGCGGGCGCGCCCTCGGTGGCTCTGGTCCTGGCCGACCGGTCGGACCGGGTCCAGCACCGCGTCGCCGAGGTGTACCCACGACTGCGGACCGCCGCGCCGCGCAGGCTGGCCGGCGGCGGGTTCGGCTCGGGCGCCGAGGCGGGCCGCCGCGCCGACCTCGGCGGCCGGGGCGTCGCCACCGCGCCGGGCGCCCGTCCCGGCCTCGACCGCTGATTCGCCGCAGCCTCTGGCGGTGCGTGGCGGTGGCGGATGGTATCGGTGGCGCGTGGCCGGGCGGCGGTGGCGCGTGGTGCGGGCGGTCGGGCCGCGGCCGCTGATTCGCTCGGAAGCCGGTCAGTCGGCGCTGCGGTCGGCCACTCTGGCGGCGTAGCGGGTGAGCAGCTCGTGCCAGCCGGCGGTCAGCGCCTGCCGGTAGCCCTCCGCGGCCTCGCCGTGCCGGTCGAAGTGCCGGTGTTCGACCGCCACCCGCGTCCGCTCCGGCCCGTCGGCGTGGAAGAGCACCTCCACCTCGCTCGCCTTCGCCGGGTCCGGCACCGGTGCCCGGTCCGCCCCGATCTGCCAGGTGAAGACCAGCCGCTCGGGCGGATCCCAGGCCAGCACCCGGCCCCAGTCGCAGCGGAAGCCGTGCGGACCGATCTCGTAGAGCATCCCGCCGCCGCGCGGCTCCATGCCCAGGTCGGCGAGCTGCTCCGGCCCGGACCAGGTGTATTCCACCACCCACCACTGCGCCAGGGCGCCGGTGAACACCTCGAACGCCCGCTGCGCGGGAGCGGGGACCAGGAGGGCGCTGCGCAACGCGAATCGTTCGGACTCCTGCCGGATGCCGGCCGGGTCAGCCATCTCCTGTCCCATAGGCCCGGACCATACCGGCTCATGCCCGGGTGCGCAGCTTCGTGATTGCTGTCTTCGGGCCGCCCATCCGTACGCGGGAAGACGCCCGCGCGCCCCGCCCGTGACCGGCTGTGTCGCCGTGCCGGCGGGATGTTCGGCCGGATAGCGGGTACCCGCGCCGAACGGTCCCGGCCGGCCCGGCCGGAGAATGCGGAGCGGGGAGCATGAGCGAGAACGCGCAGCAGCGGGACGACGACCGGACCGGCGGCCGATCGAGGCGACGTGACGGGGAAGCGGAACCCGCCCGCCGGGGTGGGGAGAACGAGCCGGACGTCCTGCTGGACATCCCGGAGGTGTCGGTCGACTCGATCCGGCTCGCCGTGGACGGGCTGGACGCCGACGTCTCCCTGCGGGCCAGGCTGGCCAACCTCCTCCAGCTCGACGCCGGGGTACGGGTGCACCTGGAGGGCGTCGAGCTGGACATCACCGGGGTGCACGCCGAGGCGTTGCTCAAGGTGCGGCTGGAGAAGCTGGTGCAGATCCTCGACCGGGCGCTGACCACCATCGACCGCAACCCGCAGGTCATCCAGACGCTGTCGGGTACGGCGACGGCCTCGATGGACGACGTGAACCGGGCCAGTCAGCAGATGGCCAACCTGAGTGAGCAGCTCACCGGCCCGGGTGAGCGAGGCGGCGGGGCTGGGCAGCTCACCGCCCTCGGGGAGCAGCGCCCGCTGGAGCGGGCCGGCGGCGCGACCGACGATCTCGGTCAGCAGGTGGGCGCGATCGGTGCGGTCGCCGACCAGTCACTGCGGGAGCTGGGCGGCCCGGGCCGGGGCGGCAAGCCCGGCGCCGGCCAGGGCGGGGAGCCGGGCGGCCGAGGGCAGGGCGGGGAGCCCGGCGCCGAGCAGGCCCAGCGGGGTGGTGGCCTCGCCAGTGGGTCGGGCGGCGGCGGCGAGCAGGGCCAGGCGCAGCGCGCACGCGAGCAGGAGGGCGACGAGGCGGCCCGTCGGGAGCCGGGCGGACCCCAGGAACGGGAGCAGGGCCAGGGCGCCCCGGAGCAGGGCGGGCAGCGGCCGGATGGTTCGCCACAGGGTGGCGCCGAGCCGGGCGAGCAGCAGCCGGGCGGTTCGCAACAGGGCGATCAGGGTGGCGGGCAGCGGCCGGGCGGTTCGCAACAGGGCGCGGAGGGCGGCGAGCAGCAGCAGGGCGGCGAGCAGGGTGGCGGGCAGCGGCCGGGTGGCGGGCAGGGCGGTGGGCAGCAGCCGGGCGGTTCGCAAGAGGGCGGCGCGGAGCAGGGCGGGCAGCGGCCGGGGCGCGCGGAACAGGGCGCTCAGCAGCCGGGCGGTGAGAGGGTCGGCGGGCCCGGGGGCGGTACGGCCGCAGCGGGCGGCGGGGACCGGGGTGCCGGCGGGTCCGGTGGCGGGCCGCAGGCCGGGCAGCGTGAGTCGTCGGGCGGCCCGTCCGAGGGCGGGCAGGGCCGGCAGCAGCCCGAGACCTCAGGCGGTGGCGGTGGTGGCGCACCGAGCGCCGCCCAGATCGCCGAGCAGGCGGGGGAGACGCTGAGGCAGGCCGGCCGGAGCGTCTGGGAGGCGATCCAGGGCGGGATTGCCCAGCACCGCCAACAGCGGCGCTGACCCAGCGGGCGGGCCTGCCTGCGGCCCCGTCGTGGACGTCCACGGGCCGAGGGCAGGCCCGGTGTGGCGGCGGCCCGGTCTGGCGGTCCGGTCGCCCTGACGCATCCGGCGTATCCGTGGTTCGAGGAGTCGACGGGGAGCCCCGCCGGCCGACGGATCAGGTGCTGGTCACCGCCGCCTGATACCGGGCGATCCACTGCCGGTTGAGTTCGTCGGCCTGGCGTTGGTGACGCGCGATGACGGCACAGCCGTTCTCGGGCACGTCGAGCCCCAGGAAGTCGAGGACGCCGCGCGTGGTGGCGGCCATGTCCTCGGCCAGGTCCTCGTAGCGCACGACGTGCGGTTGGATCCCGCACGAGGCGAACCACGCCTCCCAGGCCGCGTTGTGCTCCCGGATCTCCTCGATGTAGTGCCTGATCCCGTTCGCGTCGAAGCGGGGCGCCTGCCCGTTGCCCACGTCGCCGCTGATCTCCCCACTGCCGCCGACGAACCACGTGCCGGTCTGCTCGGCGCGCAGCCGCGACACCGCCTGCGCCAGTACGTCGTCGCGTCGCAGGAAGACGAAGCCGGTGCGGCCGAATGCCCGGTTCAGCAGCGCGACGTCGTCGCCGTCGAGGTCGGGATGGACCGCTGCGAGCTTCGCGACCACCTCCTCGAGCGTTCCCCACATGAGCTTCGCGCCGAACACGCCGTTGCCGGTCCGGCCCGCGGCGAGCGCGGCCCGTACGAAGTCCGCGTAGTCGAAGCCGCCGTCCGCCGCGCGGGGAAGCTGCCACCGGTCGGCCCACAGCGGCTCGTCCGGGGAGCGGAAGTAGGCCTGGGGGCGACCGGCGAGACCGGTGGATTCCAGCAACCCGAGCAGGAGCGAACTGCCGGTGCGGGGGGTGCCGCAGACGAAGTACGAGTCGACACGGTCCGTAGGCATGGCCGCACACAACCGCAGGGCAGGCACCCGTCGCAACCGAATTCGTCGATGCCGTCGCCCCGGCCCCAGGTGTCCGGGCCCGCGCGACCGGGATGATCAGTCGAGGGTCCGCAGTGCGCCCGTGACCACGACGAAGAGCGCGATGGTGGCGGCGGAGGCGATCCGTGCCTGTCGCGACCGGGTGAACAGGCCCACCACCAGTGCCGCGCCCAGGCCCAGCAACCAGTGACCGACCTCGGGGTGCCGGTCGGGCTCGAAGCCGAGGTGGCCGAGGGCGGCACGCCCGTAGCCGACGAGTGCGGCACCGCCGACCCAGACGAGCAGGGTCCAGCCGCACCGGCGCCCGGGGCTCTCGGTCAGCAGCGACCCGTGGCGGGTGAGCGTGCCGAGCAGGTAGGTCAGCGTCAGCAGCGTCGCAACGCCGGCGAGCAGCACGGCGTGCACCCCCACGAAGAAGGCGAACAGCAGCCACGGGCCCCCGTCGGTCCCGCGCAGGAACAGGACGGCCGTCGCGCCGACCACGACCATCTGCCCCACCGCCAGGCGTCCTGAGTTCACGACCAGCGGTGCCGACTGTGCGGTCGACTGCTCGGCCACGCTCCGCCCCCCCGTCGCGCCGGCCCGCCGCAGACGGAACCAGGGCGGGTCGGTGAACAGCCTGGCAGAACCGGGCGGCCTACCGCTGTCCCGGATCCGTCCGCCGACAGGAGTCGGGGCGGGCGGACGGCAGACGCGCCGTCAGGCGGAGGTCGCGGCGACGCAGAACTCGTTGCCCTCCGGATCGGCCATGACGACGTGGTGCCCGGTGAACTCCTCCAGGACGCTCCCGCCCGCCTTCACCAGCCGCTCGGACTCGGCCCTGATCCGCGCCCACCGCTCGTCGGGGGTGCCGTGGCCCGGCACCCGGACATCGATGTGCAGTCGGTTCTTCGCCGTCTTCGGCTCGGGGACCCTGAGGATGGAGAGCGCGGGCCCGACGCCGGCGGGATCGCACAGCCACGCCACGTCGTCCACCGGGTCGTCCTCCGGCAGGTGGAAACTCGCGTGCCACTCCGCGCGGGTCCGGAAGGGCGCGGGCGGCGGCTCGTCCACGTAACCCAGCGCCGTCTTCCAGAACTCGCCGAGGAGTTTCGCGTCCGCGCAGTCGAGGGTCAGGCTGATTCTGGCTGCCATGGCAGGACCGTACTGCGTGCCCCCGACAGTCGCGGCCGAGCCGAAAGGGCGGGCACCGCCGGTACGGCCTGGGACCTTGACGTTCCCTGCATGATGGGCCGCATGAGCCTGAGTGATCCGGACCCGGTGTGGATCGCCGTACGCCTCGTGATCGTGGTCCTCAGCCTGGCCATGATCGCTCTCGGCGTGCGTGTCGCCGTGTCGGGACGGTTTCCCTCGGCGTGGGTGCGGGTCGCCCGTCTGACGGCGAGCCAGCGGTCCCAACCCGCCCGGATCGGCGGTAGCCAGGCGCTGTTCGGCGCGTGCCTGCTGGTCCAGCAGGCGCCGCTCCTCGTTCCCATGCCCTTCCTGGCCGGGCGCACCCTGTTCGTGGTGGCACTCCTCCTTGCCGTCACCGGGGCGGGATGGTTCGCCCTGCTCCGGCGCTAGAGCACCGGCTCCGTGCCGTGTCGCTGGCTGATCCTGCCCAGGCCGGGCAGGAGGCGGTCATTCCGGCCGCGTGGCGGCGTAGGCGTCGCGAAGATGGGGTTACGGCAACGGTCGTCAGCCGCCGTCCGTCTCGTCGAAGAAGTCGCGGGCGGAAGCGACGAGGTCGGGGTTCGGGTGGCCGTCGTTGAGGAGGTCGATGCTGCGCACCGTGAGATGCGCGTTGCCATCCGTGTCCGTGACGAACAGCACGGGGTGCCATGCGGGGTTGATGTCGGCGATGCTCGCCCGGACGCGGTGGTCGCCCAGGGCGTCATCCAGCGTCGCGCGGGCCCGGAGGCACCATTCGCCGTGAGCCTCGTCGTCGTCGCCGAGCGAGTCGTGGGTGTCGAACATGTCCCGGCTGATCTGCACCATCGACTCGACGCCGGGCTCGGCAGCCCCCTGGTCGTCCGTGACAGCCCACTCGTCGGGCCACCAGCGGTAGCCGTCCGCGTACGCGTCGTCGGCCTCGACGAGCACCTGGAGGGCCTCTTCGGTGTGCGCCAGCAGGGTCACCGTGACGACGTCGCTGTCCGTGGTGAGCGCCACCGCGTACAGCTCCTCCGATGCACGTCCCTCGAGCATCGGGCCGATCGTCGCGCAGATGCTCGCGACGATCCGCTCGCGCAGTGCGGGCATGTCGACGGTGGGCACCGCGCTCCTCCCCGAGGCTCTCCTCGTCCTGGTCGCCGGGACGCCGGCCGCCCCGGAAGACGCAACGTAGCAGGGGTGCCGCCACGTCGAGTACTGCGGCAGCCAACGTGCGATTGCGCCGACTCCATTCGGATCGCGGCTGGGTGGATGACCTGTGCTGGTTGCCTGGGTGGTGCGGAACGCAGGTTGATGGTCATCCGCGCACTTCACCAGGTGGCCCACCCGGACGAGAACCTCGGACAGCCGCAGCACCTGCCGCCACCCGCGTCCCCGCCACCAACCCGGGGGCAGGACCAACCGGACCATTTCTGCGCCTCGATCTGGCCACCTGGCCCGGTCGCGGGTGCCCACAATGAGGAAATGACAGCGCAGAGGTACCTGAAGAGGCATACAGCCGTCCCTCTCCGTCGTGCTCGTGCTCGGAAGAGGCAACAAGCCGTGAAGCGTCGTACTCCATGGCCGCTGATGGCGGGGCTGCTTGCGGCGGGAGCGGCCGGAGCCGAGGCGATACGGCGCCTCAGACGCGCCCGGCGCACCGGACCCAGCGGAGCCGGGGCGACAGGTGACGTCCGCCAGCCCGGTCCTGCCACCGACGCTGCCCGGACCGTCAGCTCCGAAGGAGCCACCCAGCGCTGGCCTCAGGGAAGGTGAAGCAGAGTCCCCTCCGGCGTCGAACCGGAAGCCTCCCGATTTTCAAGCGCCCACATTTCCGCAGGTCAGAAGCCCGCCGTAGCCTGCCGTAGCGTGCAGATGCCGGCGTGCCGCAGCCATGGACGAGTGCCCGAGCCGCTTCATCAGGTCAGCCAGGGTCGCGTCGGTCTGCGCGGCGAGGGTCTGTCCGGTGTGCTGCAGGTCATGGAAGGTAACCACGGGCAACGCCGATCGATGCGCCAGAAGGGCATACAAGAAGATCCCCACCGGCGTTTCCGCTGGTGGGGACCTCTTTAGCCCGGCGAAAGGCTATGTGGCCAGGGGCGGGGTCGAACCGCCGACCTTCCGATTTTCAGTCGGACGCTCGTACCAACTGAGCTACCTGGCCGTGTTGCTCGGTTCATGCTACCCGCACGGCGGGTTCTCCGCCGGAAGGGTCACATGCCCCGATACGCAGAACGCCGCGCAGGGCGCGGCGTTCTCCGCTGGCGGTCCTGACGGGACTTGAACCCGCGACCTCCGCCTTGACAGGGCGGCGAGCACTCCAACTGCTCCACAGGACCTAGCTTTGTTGCCTCCGGCCGAAGCCGGACCGTGCCCCCAACGGGATTCGAACCCGTGCTACCGCCTTGAAAGGGCGGCGTCCTGGGCCGCTAGACGATGAGGGCGGCCCCGCCATCATTGCACACTCGCAACTTCAAGCGGACTTGCTCCCATCCGGCCCCGCCGGAGGCTTGGATAGCTTACGTGATGGTCGGTCTCTCGACCAAACCGGTATGGCCCTGGCCACAACGGCGCACGAATCCGCAGGTCAGAGGGGTCTAGCGGAGCCGGGCGACGCCGTAGCGGCGCTTCAGGTCCGCGATCAGGCGGGGGCTGGCGGCCAGCGTGGCCGCCCGATCGCCGCCGCCGTCGTGCAGCAGCACGATCGAGCCGGGGCGGGCCGCGGCGCGTACCCGCTTGGCGATCGTCGCGGCGGTCGGCTTGCCCCAGTCCTGCGGGTCGACGTGCCAGTGCAGCGACCGCATCCCGAGCTGCTTGGCGACCGTCACCACCTCGGCTGTCCACCGGCCGCCCGGCTGCCGGTAGAACGGCACCTTGGCGCCCGGCACCGCCGCCCGGATGGCCGCGTTGGTGCGCAGGAGGTCCCGCCGGATCTCGGCGGCCGGACGCCGGGCGAGTTGCATGTCGTGGTTCCAGCTGTGGTTGCAGAGCTGGTGGCCCTCCCGCACGATCCGCCGGACCAGCTCGGGGTGGCGCCGGGCCTGCTTGCCCACCACGCAGAAGGTGGCGGTGACCCTGGCCGCCCGGAGGCGGTCGAGGACCTTCGGCGTCCAGGTCGGGTCCGGCCCGTCGTCGAAGGTCAGCGCCACGGTCCGTGCGCCGGTCGTGCGACGCAGCCCTGCTGGCAGCTTCGGTGGCAGCGGCCGGACCAGGCGCCTGGGCGGGGTGCCGCGGGTCGGTCGCGGGGTGGCCGACGGAGTCGGCTCGGCCGGCAGCGGGGCCGAGGCGACGGGGGCGGGGCCGGCGGCCCGCCGATCTGTCGCGGTGCCGTCGCCGCAGCCGCCGAGGAGGATCAGGGCCAGACCGGTGGCCAGCACGGCGCGTAGGCGCATCGTTCGCTCCCGGAGGGGTCGGGGTCGGCGGAACTCCCGACGCTAGTGGACGGCGTCCCGCCCGCGGCACCCCCGTCAGTCCGCCGTCGCCTGGTCCAGGGAGTCGCGTAGGGCGAGCGCCAGCGAGACCGCCTCGGCGAGGTCGACCGGCCGCACCACACCGGCGGGCAGCGAGTCCGCCAGCCAGCCCGGCCCGGCGGCGAGCACCAGCAGCGGCCGGCGGGGCGCGGCGAGCAGGGCGTTGAGCTGGGTGGGGTCGGCGGTGTCCCGGGTGTGCGACCAGATCACCACGGCGGCCGGCCCGGTCCGGTTGACGGCCTCGAGCAGCGCGGGCAGCGGCATCCGGGCGCCGAGCATCCGGTAGCCGACCCCGGCCTCGGCGAGCGCGGCGGCGAGCGCCTCCAACGGCAGGGTGTGCTGCTCCTCGTCGGCGCAGGTGAGCACGATGCGTGGTGGGCCGGCGGGCGCGCCGGCCCGGGCGGCCACCGCGAACGCCTCCGAGACGCAGCGCGACATCAGGTGCTCGACCTCGACCAGTCCACCGGTGGCGGCGTGCCGCTCCCCGATGCCGAAGAGCACGGGGCGCAGCAACCCGTCCCAGGTGGCGATCACGCCGTCTGCCTGGACGGCCCGGGCGATCGTCTCGCCGATCGCGACCGCGTCGAGCCGCATGGCGGCGCGGGCCAGCCCCCGGGCCGCCGGACCGGCCCGACCGACCGGGATCGTCGAACCGCCGCCGTCCCGGCCGGCGACGGCGCGCACCCGTGGGGGTACGGCGGCGTCGGCGGGCACGGCGTCCGGTGTCCGGCGGGCCCAGCGGGCCGCCTCCGCCGGGGTGACCCCCTGGGCGGTGAGCCGTCGCATGATCTCCAGGCGCGCGAGGTCGGCCGGCGTGTAGCGCCGGTGGTGCCCGGGTACGTGCTCGCTGGGCCCGAGGCCGTAGCGCTGGTGCCAGGTGCGCAGGGTGGTCACGGCGACGCCCAGCCGTCGGGCGACGGCTCCCGCGCTCAGCGCCTCATCGGCCACCCGACCGCTCCGACGCGTCGTTCGCCGGCGGACCGGGCGGGGTGACGGCCGGACCCGGCGGACCGGGCAGGCTGGCGGCCGACCCCGAGGGGGCCAGCAGGCGGTTCACCACCCCGCCCAGCCACGGTGCGTACGCGCGGGGGTCGGCGTCGAGGTCGGCAGCCAGCGAGAGGGGGTCCACCCAGCGCAGCTCGGCCACCTCGTCGGGGTCGGGCAGCAGCGGGTCGTCCGGTCGGAACTCGCCCCGCAGGACGTGGTCGTACTCGAACTCGACCCGACCGGTGACCGGGTCCTCGGCGTAGTAGACGTACACCCCGACCTCGGTCAGCTCGACCGGGCCGGCGCCGAGCTCCTCGCGCAGCCGGCGGTTGGCGGCCTCGACGAGGGACTCGCCCGGCGTCGGGTGGCCGCAGCACGAGTTGGCCCAGCGCAGCGGGAAGCGGGTCTTCACCGGCGCCCGCCGTTGCAGCAGCACCCGGCCGTCGGGGTCGACGAGCAGCACCGAGAAGGCGCGGTGGAGCTGGCCCGGGGGCTGGTGGGCGGCGGCCACGGTGGTCTCGCCCTGCGGCCGCCCGGCGTCGTCGACGAGCTCGACGAGATGCTTCTCGCGGGTGGTCACGGCAGGTGTCTCCAGGGTCCGAGGGGGAGGGCCATCAGGCTGCCCCGGTGATGCGGCCGGCGGCGAGCTTGCCGGAGATGAGCACCATGGGCACGCCGACGCCGGGCTGGGTGCCCGAGCCGACGAAGACGACGTTCGGCAGCGTCCGGTGCAGGTTCGACGGGCGGAACGGGCCGGTCTGGAAGAGGCTGTGGGCGGCGGCGAACGGGGTGCCGGCGGCCATGCCCTGCTCCGCCCACTCGGCCGGGGTGACGGCCCGCAGCACCTCGACGCCGGCCCCGAAGCCGACGTAGCCGCGCTCCTCCAGGGTCCCGACGAGCTGGTCGGCGTAGCGCCGGGTGAGGTCGCCCCGCCAGTCGAAGGGCGCCCGGTCGAGGTTGGGCACCGGGGCGAGCACGTAGTAGGTGTGCCGCCCGGCCGGAGCCACCGACGGGTCGGTCCGACTCGGGTTGGTGACCAGCAGGGACGGGTCGCTCATCAGCTCGCCCCGCCGGATGACCTCATCGAAGGTGCCCTTCCACGACCGTCCGAAGTGGATGTTGTGGTGGGCGATCTTCCCATACCCCTGGGTCGAACCGACGTGCAGGACCACGCAGGAAGGGGAGTAGGTGAGCCGGCGCGGACGGCTCGGCGGCAGCAGGTCGCGGTAGGCGACCGGCAGGTCGGGGTTGAGCACGACCACGTCGGCCGGGATCAGCTCGCCGTCCGCGGTCACCACGCCGGTGGCCCGGCCGTGCGCGGTCTCCACCCGGGTCACCGTGGTGTCGTAGCGGATCTCGACGCCGTGCTTCTCGGCGGCGCCGGCCATGCCGCGGGAGACCGCGTGGATGCCGCCGCGCGGGAAGTAGACGCCGGCCACCGAGTCGAGGTACGCGATGACCGCGTAGATGGCCAGCGCGTCGTGCGGGGCGAGGCCGGCGTACATCGCCTGGAAGGAGAAGATCCGCTGGGTGCGCGGGTCCCGGAAGAACTGGTTGATCTTCGTCTGGAGCCGGCGGAAGGCGCCGCCCGCCAGCAGCTTGACCAGGTTGCCGGTGAGCAGGTCGGTGGGCGCGTCCAGGTTGCGCTCGATGAAGTCGGCGCGCTCCCACTGCCAGAGCCTGCGCGCGTAGTCGACGAAGCGCAGGTAGCCGTCGGCCTCGCGCGGGCCGCAGACCCGGGCGATCTCGGCGGCCATCCGGGTGGTGTCGGTGATGACGTCCAGCGTCGACCCGTCCGGGTAGTACGCCCGGTAGGCCGGGTCGAGCGGGGTGAGGTCGAGCCAGTCGTCCAGCTCCTCGCCGACCGCGCCGAGCGCCTCGGCGATCAGGTCGGGCATGGTGAGCACGGTGGGTCCGGTGTCGAACTCGTAGCCGTCCACGCCGAGCCGGCCGGCCCGGCCGCCCGGCACCGGCTCGCGCTCCAGCACGGTCACCTGCCGACCGCTGCCCGCCAGGTGCAGCGCGCAGGCCAGCCCGCCCAGCCCGGCG
Source organism: Micromonospora sp. NPDC007220 (assembly GCF_040634035.1). Classification (NCBI taxonomy): domain Bacteria; kingdom Bacillati; phylum Actinomycetota; class Actinomycetes; order Micromonosporales; family Micromonosporaceae; genus Micromonospora; species Micromonospora sp. NPDC007220. The sequence goes on from NZ_JBEYEU010000001.1 coordinate 83,284, forward strand.
CCGACGACGACCACCCGGTCCGTACGCCCGTCGACGGTGCGCACGCGACCACCTCCTTGTGCGAAGTTGCCCATCATGCCCGCCGGTTGGTGGCGGCGGTGGCGAGGCCGGTCAGCGCGGTGCGCGCGGTCTCGTCGATCGACGCGGTGCCGAGGGCCGTCAGCGCCTCGTCGACCCGGTCGGAGATCATGCGTTCGACCCGGTCGACCGCCCCGGTGTCGGCGACCACCTCGGCGAGGCGGGCGACCTCCGCGTCCCCCACGTCGGCGCCGAGGCCGTCCAGCGCGCGCCGCTGGGTCGGCGTGGCGAGCTGCCGGGCCAGCATGAGCAGCACGGTCGGCTTGCCGGTGCGCAGGTCGTCCCCGGTCGGCTTGCCGGTGGTCGCCGGGTCGCCGTAGACGCCGAGCAGGTCGTCGCAGAGCTGGAACGCCTCGCCGACGGCCAGCCCGTAGCGGGTGTACGCGGCGGTCAGCGGGGCGTCGCCGCCGACGCCGGCCAGACGGGCGCCGAAGAGCAGCGGCCGCTGCACCGTGTAGCTCGCGGTCTTGTAGCGGGCAACCCGCAGCGCCCGGTCGACGGACCAGTTCGCCGCGTCGCTCTCGCCGAGCACGTCGAGGTACTGCCCGGCGATCGTCTCCACGCGCATCTGGTCGTAGCAGCGCCGGACGTCGAGCAGGCGGGCCGGCGGCAGCGTCGCGCGCGCGAGGAGCCGGTCGGCCCAGACCATGCAGAGGTCGCCGATCAGCACGGCGACCGCCTCGCCGAACCGACGCGGGTCGCCCCGGTGGCCGGCGGCGGCGTGCCGGGCGGCCAGCGCCACGTGTGCGGTGGGCCGGCCACGGCGGGTCGCGGAGGCGTCCATCACGTCGTCCTGGACGAGGGCGAAGGTGTGCAGCAGCTCCAGGGCGGCGAAGGCGGGCAGCACCGCCGGCAGCGGACCTGTGCCGTCCGGCGCGCCGCGCCACCCCCAGTAGGCGAACGTGGGGCGGACGCGCTTGCCGCCGGCCAGCACGCAGTCGCGCGCCGTCGCGGCGAATCCGCCCATCGCCGCGTCGATCTCGCGCAACGCGTCGACCTCGGTGGCCAGGAAGGCGGCGAGGGTGTCCTGCACCGCCGTGACCAGGTCCTTCGTGTACGCGGCCAGGACCGCCCGGACCGGGTCGTCCCCGTCGGTCGGGCCGGTGGGGGCCACGCGGAGCGAGTTACCCGCAACTGCGTCGTTGGCCATGTGACCGAGCGTACCCTAGGCTTACGAGTTGCGTCGATTTGTGCGTCGATAATTGAGGAGGGCCGGTGGACACCGATCTCACCGCTGCCTATGAACGCTGCCGTGAGCTGCACAAACGGCACGGCCGCACCTACTATCTCGCCACCCGGCTGCTGCCCGCTTGGAAACGGCGGCATGTGCACGCCTTGTACGGATTTACGCGCTACGCCGACGAGATCGTCGACCGCACCGAGGAACTTCCCCCGGCCGAGCGCGCCGCCCGGCTCGACGACTGGGCCGGCCGATTCATCGCCGGACTGCATGGCGGCCCGGTGGACGACCCGCTGCTCCCCGCCGTGCTGCACACGATCGCCGTCTTCGATCTCGACCGGGACGACTTCGCGTCGTTTCTCAAGAGCATGGCGATGGACCTGACGGTCACCTCGTACCGCACCTACGACCACCTGCTCCACTACATGGAGGGCTCGGCGGCGGTGATCGGCACCATGATGCTGCCGATCCTGGGCAGCTCCGACCCGGCGGCGGCCCGGGAGCCCGCCCGCCAGCTCGGCTTCGCCTTCCAGCTCACCAACTTCATCCGGGACGTGGCCGAGGACCTCGACCGGGGGCGGACCTACCTGCCCGACGACGACCTGGCCCTGTTCGGCGTCACCCGGGAGGACCTGGCCGAGGCGCGCGCCCGGGGCCGCGCCACGTCCCGGATCCGGGAGCTGATCGCGTACGAGGTGACCCGCGCCCAGGCGCACTACGTCGCCGCGGCTCCCGGGATCACCCTGCTCGCACCCGCCTCGCAGGCCTGCATGCGCACCGCGTACGCGCTGTACGGCGGGATCCTGGACGAGGTGGCCGCGCGGGACTACGACGTCTTCGTCGACCGGGCGCTGGTGCCGCAGCGCCGCCGGCTGGCGGTGGCCGCCCGCGCCCTGCTCACCCCCGCCGGCACGCCGGTGGTGATCCCCGGCCCCGCCCGGGTGCCCGGCCCGCTGGCCGTGCCGACCCCGTGACGGCCGCCCGCCGCTGACCGTCAGCCCGTCCCCCCGTCAGCCCGTCGCCCGTCAGCCCGTCGCCCGTCAGCCCGTCCGCCCGTCAGCCCGTCCGCCCGTCAGCCCGTCGCCCGTCAGCCCGTCCGCCCGTCCGCCCGTCCGCCGGAGGCCGGCGGCAGCCACGGCCAGCCGGCGGCGCTGGCCGGAGCGGGCCGGGGGTGGCAGTGGTCGGAGATGACGAGCTGGTCCCAGCGCCCAGCGCCCAGCGCCCTGCGCCCGGCGCCCTGCGCCCGGCGCCCTGCGCCCGCAGCCCAGCGCCAGTCGCCAGTCGCCGGCCGTGCGGTCAGAGGCAGGAGTGCAGGGCGTCCGCCAGGGCGTCGACCCGGTCGTGGTCGGCCAGGTGCGCCGTGGCGTAGGCGAAGGTGTAGCCGCGTCCGGGATCGGCCCAGGCGGAGCTGCCGCCGATCCCGCCCATGCCCCAGCTGCCGTCCTCCTCCCACTGCATGCCCAGCGTCCAGCGGGTCCGCCGGCCGAGCAGCAGGTCGTCGCCGTCGTACTGGACCCGGGTCGCCTCGGCCACCAGTTCCCGGCTGAACAGCCGTACGCCGTCGAGGACGCCGCCGGCGAGCAGTCCCGCGTAGAGGCGGGCCAGGGCGCCGGCGGTCGAGTGCAGGTTGACGGCCGGCACCTCGGCGCCGCGCCAGAGCGGGCTGTTCACCACCGCCGGGTCCCGGCCGCCGGGCGGGTTGTCCAGCGCCCGCGCCCAGAGCGAACCCGGCTCGCCGGCCGCCCGGTCCGGCCACCCCGGATCGCCGTGGCGCAGGTCGGCGCAGCGGCGCTGGTCCGCCTCGCCCAGGCCGAAGCCGAGGTCCAGCCGCCACGGACCGGCGATCTCCTCGGCCAGGAAGCGGCCCACCGACCGCCCGTCGACCCGCCGTACCAGCTCGCCCACCAGGTGCCCGTACGTCCAGGCGTGCTCGCCCGCGACGGACCCGGGCGGCCATTCCGGCTCGGCGGCGGCGAGGTCGGCGCAGAGCAGGTCCCAGTCGGCGACGGCGGCGGCCGGCCGGGGCACCGGGAAGGCCGGCAGCCCGGCGGTGTGCACCAACACCTGGCGGACGGTGGCCGGGGCGCGGAAGCCGGGCCAGTGGTCGACGACGGGGTCGTCCAGGTCGAGCCGGCCCCGGCCGACCAGCGCCAGCAGGCAGAGGGCGGCGACCGGCTTGGCGACGGAGTAGACGTTCACCAGCGTGTCCGGCAGCCACGGCTGCCCCGGTGACCGCTCGCCGCCGACGATGTCGACCACCGGCTCGCCGTCGTACCAGATCGCCAGGCCGGCCCCGGTCTCCCGGCCCTCGGCGAGCAGTTCGGCGAAGCAGTCGTGGACGGCGGAGAAGCGGGTGCGCATCCGGCCACGGTAGGAGGCCGGGACGCCGGCGGGCAGCGGATTTCCGGCTCGACCCGCTGGCCGGCCGCCGGGCGGTGCGCGATGCTGGCGGGATGGCGGATCCGGAACTGGTGGACGTGGTCGTGGTCGGGCTCGGGGTCGGCGGCGAGGAGGTGGCCGGGCGGCTCGCCGAGGCGGGGCTGAGCGTCGTCGGCGTCGAGCGTGATCTGGTCGGCGGGGAGTGCCCGTACTGGGGGTGCGTGCCGAGCAAGATGATGATCCGGGCGGCCAACGCGATCGCCGAGGCCCGCCGGGTGGACGGGCTCGCGGGCACCGCCGAGGTCCGGCCCGACTGGGCGCCGGTGGCGAAGCGGATCCGCGAGGAGGCCACCGACACCTGGGACGACACGGTCGCGGTGCAGCGGTTCACCGGCAAGGGCGGGCGGTTCGTCCGGGGCACCGCCCGGCTCGACGGCCCCGGCCGGGTACGCGTGGGCGAGCGGGTCTTCCAGGCCCGGCACGGGATCGTGCTGGGCACCGGCACCAGACCGTCCGTGCCGCCGGTCGACGGGCTGGCGGACACGCCGTACTGGACCAACCGGCAGGCGATCGAGGTCGAGGAGCTGCCGGAGTCGCTGCTGGTGCTGGGCGGCGGGGCGATCGGGCTGGAGCTGGCGCAGGTCTTCGCCCGGTTCGGGGTCCGGGTCACCGTGGTCGAGGCCCTGGACCGGGTGCTCGCCGTCGAGGAGCCCGAGGCGTCCGAGGTGGCCGCCGCCGCGCTGCGGGCCGACGGGGTGGAGATCCACACCGGGGTGCGGGCGGAGCGGGTCAGCCACGACGGGCGCGGCTTCACCCTGCACGCGGCCGGTGGGGCGCGGTTCACCGCCGAGCGGCTGCTGGTGGTGACCGGTCGCCGGGCCCACCTGGACGAGCTGGGCCTGGACACCGTCGGGGTGGACGCCGGCCGGCGCTACCTGGCCGTGGACGACCGGCTGCACGTGACGGAGGGGATCTGGGCGGTCGGCGACGTCACCGGCGAGGGGGCGTTCACGCACGTCGCGATGTACCAGGCGGGGATCGTCGTCGCCGACCTGCTCGACCACGCCCGGCGCGCCGCAGGCGGGCCCGACCCCAGCGGCACCGCGAGCGCGACGGGTGGCGCGTCGGGCACCACCGGCGTGCGCGGCTCCACCGGTGCGGTGCCGCGCGCCGACTACCGGGCGCTGCCCCGGGTGACCTTCACCGACCCCGAGGTCGGCGCGGTCGGCCTCACCGAGTCGCAGGCCCGCGAGCGGGGCGTCAACGTGCAGGTCGGCCTCGCCCGGTTGCCGTCGTCGGCCCGGGGCTGGATCCACAAGGCCGGCAACGAGGGCTTCGTCAAGCTGGTCGCGGACGCCGACCAGGGCGTGCTGATCGGCGCGACCTCGGTGGGGCCGGCCGGTGGCGAGGTGCTCTCCGGTCTGGCGGTGGCGGTGCACGCGGCCGTGCCGCTCGCCCGGCTCCGGCAGATGATCTACGCGTACCCGACCTTCCACCGGACGATCGAGGACGCGTTGCGGAACATGTCCTGACGACCGGGCCGCATGCCGCATGCCGCATGCCGGATGCCGGATGGCGGGCAGCGCGCGGCAGCGGAAGGCAATCGTGCGGCAGATGGCTGCTCATTTCTTTCATCGGGATGACGTACGATTGCGGCCGTGACGAAGCGGTTGACCGAAGTTGCCAAGAAGGCGGGCGTCAGCGAGGCCACCGTCAGCCGGGTGCTCAACGGCCGGGACGGGGTCTCCGAGGCGACCCGGACGGCGGTGCTGACCGCGCTGGACGTGCTCGGCTACGAGCGGCCCACCAAGCTGCGCGGCGAGCGCGCCCGGCTGGTCGGGCTGGTGCTGCCCGAGTTGCAGAACCCGATCTTCCCGGCGCTCGCCGAGGTGGTCACCGGATCCCTCGCCCAGCGCGGGTTCACCCCGGCGCTCTGCGCCCGCACCATCGGTGGCGTCTCCGAGATGGACTACGTGGAGATGCTCCTCGACCACCAGGTCTCCGGGGTGATCTTCGCCGGTGGGTCGTACGCGCTCGCCGACGCCCGGCACGACCACTACCGCCGGCTGACCGACCGGGGCCTGCCGGTGGTGCTGGTCAACGCGGGGGTGGACGAGTTGGGCTTTCCCCGGGTCTCCACGGACGACGCGGTGGCGGTGGAGCAGGCGTACGGGCACCTGCGCTCGCTCGGGCACGAGCGGATCGGGATGGTGCTCGGCCCGGAGGGGCACGTGCCGTCCCGGCGCAAGCTGGACGCGATGGCCCAGGCGGCGGGCTGGGGTGACGACACGGCGTACGTGGAGCGCTCCAGCTTCTCCATGGAGGGGGCGCGGGTCGCCGCGACCAAGCTGGTCGAGCGCGGCGTGACCGGCATCGTCTGCGCCAGCGACGTGCTGGCCCTCGGCGCCATCCGGGCCGCCCGGCGGCTGGGTCGGGTGGTGCCGACCGACGTGTCGGTGGTGGGCTTCGACGACTCCGCGTTCATGACCTGCACCGACCCGCCGTTGACCACGGTGCGGCAGCCGATCGAGACCATGGGGCAGGCCGCCGTGGACCTGCTGGTCACCCAGATCGAGGGCGCCGGCGTGCTGCACGACGAGCTGCTGTTCGAGCCCGAGCTGGTCGTCCGCGGTTCCACCGCGCCCGCCCCCGGTCGCTGACCCGGGCCCGCCTCCGCCCACCTGAACGACGGAACGGCCGTCGACCGCTGCCCGCGGTCGGCGGCCGTTCCGTTCTGCCTGCCCGCTGGCAGGAACCAGTCGGGCCAAAGCCGCAAATAGGCCGCCTTCCAAGATCCTGTCAAATTCTGTCGCCCCAAAGTCTCGTCTTTTCAGCAAGAGATCGATACCTTGCTGGGACAAGTTCGCTTGGCTACAGTGACCCCACTCACACCTGGCCCCGGCGCAGCTACCCGGGGTCAGGTCGCTTGGCAGATGCAGATCAGTGCCGGCGCATCGGCGCGGTGACGACCACCGGGCATCAGCGCAGGTCATGGAGACACCGTTCCCGAAGGGATGGACAGATGTCCGTACCGCAGTACCGGAAGACTGCGGCGTTGGCGCTCGTGGCCGGCCTGGGGCTCAGCCTTGCGGCCTGTTCGACGAAGAGCGACGACGCGACAGGCAGCGCAGGCGGCAAGGTCACCGTCACCGTCGACTGCCAGCCGGTCGGCTCCCAGAAAGAGCTGTTGAAGAACTGGAACGACGACGTCGCCGAATTCCAGCGGCAGAACCCCGACATCGTCATCAAGAGCGTGAGCGTCGGCGAGCAGTGCAACAACCCGCCGGACTTCACCGCCCGCCTGGCCGGTGGCACCGTGACCGACCTGTTCTACGGGTACATGACCGATCTCCAGCAGGTGCTGGACTCCGGCCAGGCGATGGACATCAGCGAGTACGCCGACAAGGACACGGTCCCCACCTGGGACAGCGTCGACCCGGCGCTCAAGGAGGCCTTCAGCCACGACGGGAAGCTCTACGCCGTCCCGGCGAAGAACTACTCGATGGGTCTGGTCTACAACAAGGTGCTGTTCCAGCAGGCGGGGCTCGACGTCAACAACCCGCCCAAGACGTGGCCCGAGGTCCGGGCGGCCGCCAAGAAGATCTCCGCGCTCGGCAACGGGATCGCCGGCTACTCGGAGTACAGCGCCGGCAACACCGGCGGCTGGCACTTCACCTCCCTGCTCTACTCGCAGGGCGGCCAGATGCTGACCGAGGACGGCAAGAAGGCCGACTTCAACAACGCCATGGGCAAGCAGGTCCTGCAGAACCTCAAGGACATGCGGTACGGCGACAACAGCATGGGCAGCCGCCAGCTGCTCCAGTGGGGCGACCTGCTGACCAACGCCGCCGCCGGCAAGGTGGGCATGTTCATCGGCGCGCCGGACTCCACCCAGGCGATCGTCAGCCAGTTCCAGGGCAAGTTCCAGGACTGGGCGATGGCCCCGCTGCCCGGTCAGGACGGCGCGGCGAAGGGCACGCTCGGCGGCGGCGAGGGCTACTTCTTCAAGAAGGGCCTCTCCCCGGAGCAGGTCGAGGCCGGTCTGAAGTGGATCGCCTACCAGAAGCTGACGCCGGGCAAGGGCCAGTTCGACTACGTCCGGGCCAAGCCGCAGAACTACCCGGTCGGCCTGCCCCAGCCGCTGCTCTTCGCCAACGGCAGTGACGCGCAGAAGCAGGAGCTCGAACTGCGCAAGGCGAACGCGAACGTCGACACCGCCAACTTCGCGCTCTTCGAGGCCACCCCGGTGCAGATCAAGGGCGAACCGCGCAACGCGCAGGCGATCTACGCGGTGCTCGACGCGGCGATGTCCGGGGTGCTGACCAACCCGAACGCGAACATCGACGCGCTGCTCAAGACGGCCGAGGACAAGGTCAACCAGCTCCTCGCCGCGGCGAGCTGACCCGACGGTGGGGGCCGGTGCGCCGGCCCCCACCCCGTCCGCACCGCCCGTCCGGTCACCGACTCACCAGGAGTTGCCTTGGCGATCCTCTCCGCCCCGGGGACCACCAGAGACACGGGTCGTCCCGCGTCGCCGTCCCCGGTCGGGCCGCAGCGTACGAGCCTCGGCCGCAAGGTGCGGGACAACCTCACCGGCCACGCGTTCCTGATCGGTGCGGTGCTCTGCTTCGTGGTCTTCTCCTGGTACCCGATGATCCGCGGCATCGTGATGAGCTTCCAGCGCACCCGGCGCGGCGAGACCACCTGGGTGGGCTGGGACAACTACGCCCGCATCCTCGACGACCCGAGCTTCTGGACCGCCTGGAAGAACACCTTCTACTTCACGGTCCTCGCGCTCGTCCTCGGCTACGTGGTGCCGTTCTTCGTGGCGATCCTGCTCAACGAGTTCCGCCACGCCAAGGGGTACCTGCGGATCCTGGTCTACCTGCCGGTCATGCTGCCGCCGGCCTCGGCGCTCTTCCTGTTCAAGTTCTACGCGTACGACCCCAGCGACGCGGGACTCCTCAACGCGATCCTCAAGGCGCTGCACCTGCCGACGTCGCAGTGGATGCAGTCCCCCGAGATGACGATGCCCGCGATGGTGCTGGCGTCGACCTGGATGAACATGGGCAGCGCGGTGCTGATCTACCTGGCGGCGTTGCAGAACATCCCCGGCGAACTCTACGAGGCGGCCGAGCTGGACGGGGCCGGGATCTGGCGGCGGATCCTGCACGTGACCGTCCCGCAGACCCGGCTGATCCTCGCGCTCCTGGCGATGCTCCAGATCGTCGCCACCATGCAGCTCTTCATCGAGCCGCTGATCCTCGCCAACGGCGCGGGCGCGGAGGACTCGGCGACCTCGGTCGCGTACCTCATCTACCAGCACGGCTTCTTCCAGAACGATCTCAACGGCGCCGCCGCGCTCGGCGTGATCATGCTCGTGGTGCTGGCCGGCTTCTCCGCCGTCTACGTGCGGCTGACTGCGAAACAGGACTAGGACGGACGCGGAATGGCACAGGACTCCGGGACCCGGACACTCGTCTCCCCCGCCCAGCTCAGGCGGGGACGCGGCAGGGTGATCTACTGGGCGCTGCTCGCCGTCGTCGTGACGGGCTTCACGCTCGTCTTCCTCGGGCCCCTCTACTGGATGGTCACCGGCGCGCTCAAGTCCGGCCAGGAGATCGCGCAGACCCCGCCGTCGCTGTTCCCGCAGGATCCCCAGTGGCAGAACTACGTCGACGCGTGGCACAACCTGGATCTCGCCAAGCTGCTGTTCAACACGTTCTACTACGCGACCGGCGCGGTGCTGTTCCAACTCGTCCTCGACACCGCCGCGGCGTACTCCCTGTCGAAGCTCCGGCCGATCTTCGGCAACGTGATCCTCGGCCTGATGCTGGCGACGCTGATGATCCCCGCGATGGTCCTCATCGTCCCGCAGTACGTGACCGTGATCGACCTGCCGATCCTGCACGTCAACCTGCTCGACTCGCCGTTCGCGATCTGGCTGCCCCTGGTCGCGAACGCGTTCAACATCTTCCTCCTGAAACGGTTCTTCGACTCGATCCCGGAGGAGCTGATGGCGGCGGCCCTCATGGACGGGGCGACCCCGCTGCGCACGCTCTGGTCGATCGTCCTGCCGATGTCCCGCCCCATCCTCGGCGTGGTCTCGATCTTCGCCGTGACCGCGGTCTGGAAGGACTTCCTCTGGCCGAAGCTGGTCATGCCGTCACCCGAGACCCGGACGGTCAGCGTCGGCATCTACGCCTTCTCGGGCGGTACGCCCATGAACGTGGTGGTCGCCGCCTCGGTCATCGCCGCGATCCCGACCGTCATCGTCTTCCTGATCTTCCAGCGCAACATCATGTCCGGCCTGACCACCGGGAGCCTCAAGGGATAGGGCCGGCGCACCGACGCATCACCACCACCGAAACCCCGTCGGCGACCAACGACCGTTCGCCCGACACACATTCAGGTCCGGCGACAACGCCGACGTGCCGACGCAGAAAGCAGGTGTCCGTGTCCACAGCAGACAACAGTCCGTGGTGGCGTGGAGCGGTGATCTACCAGGTGTACCCACGTAGCTTCGCCGACGGTGACGGCGACGGCATAGGCGACATCGCCGGCATCCGGTCCCGGCTGGATCACCTGGCCGCGCTCGGCATCGACGCGATCTGGTTCAGTCCCTGGTACCCCTCCCCGATGGCCGACGCCGGCTACGACGTCTCCGACTACCGCGACATCGACCCGGTCTTCGGCACCCTGGCCGAGGCCGAGGCGCTGATCGCCGAGGCCCACGCGCTCGGCATGAGGACCATCGTCGACGTGGTGCCGAACCACTGCTCCGACGCGCACCCCTGGTTCCAGGCGGCCCTCGCCGGTGGGCCGGACGCGCCCGAGCGGGAGCTGTTCTGGTTCCGGCCCGGCCGGGGCCCGAACGGCGACCAACGGCCCACCGACTGGGTCGGCGAGTTCGGTGGCGAGACGTGGACCCGGACCACCAACCCGGACGGCACCCCCGGCGACTGGTACCTGCACCTGTTCACCGCCGAGCAGCCCGACTTCAACTGGGACCACCCCAGGGTGCGGGCGGAGTTCGAGGACATCCTGCGGTTCTGGTTCGACCGGGGGGTGGACGGCATCCGGATCGACTCGGCCGGGCTGCTGGTCAAGGACGGGACGCTGCCCGAGACCCTGCCGGACCGGCCACACCCGTTCCGCGACCTGGACGGCGTGCACGAGATCTACCGCGCCTGGCGGCGGGTCGCCGACGAGTACCCGGGCGACCGGGCGCTGATCGGTGAGGTGTGGATGCCGGACCGGCAGCGCTTCGCCAACTACCTGCGCCCGGACGAGTTGCACGCCGCGTTCAACTTCGACTTCCTGGGCTGCGCCTGGGACGCCACGGCGTTGCGCGACAGCATCGACGGCACGCTGAGCGCGCACGCGCCGGTCGGCGCGCCCGCCACCTGGGTGCTCTCCAACCACGACGTCACCCGGCACGTCACCCGCTACGGGCGGGAGGACACCACGTTCAGCTTCGCCGCGAAGCGCGAGGGCATCCCCACCGACCTGGAGCTGGGCACCCGCCGGGCCCGGGCCGCCGTGCTGCTGTCGCTGTCGTTGCCCGGCGCCGCCTACGTCTACCAGGGCGAGGAGCTGGGCCTCTGGGAGGTCGAGGACATCCCGTTCGCGCTGCGCCAGGATCCGATGTGGGAACGCTCCGGCCGGATCGACCCCGGCCGGGACGGCTGCCGGGTGCCGCTGCCCTGGGCCGGCGACGAGCCGCCGTTCGGGTTCAGTCCGGACGGCGCCACCGCCCCCTGGCTGCCCCAGCCGGCCGGGTGGAAGGACCAGACGGTCCGGGCGCAGACCGGCGACGCGTCCTCGATGCTCGAGCTGTACCGGGCGGCGATCCGGATCCGGCGGGCCGAGCCGGCGCTCGGCGACGGGACGATGAGCTGGCTGCCCGCCCCGGACGACGTGCTCGCCTACCACCGTCGGCCCGGCTTCACCTGCCTGGTCAACCTCTCGGACGTCGCGGTGCCGCTGCCGCCCCACACCGGGCGGCTGCTCGCCAGCGGGCCGCTCGACGACGACCTGCTTCCGCCGGACACCGCCGTCTGGCTGCGTACCGCCGAAGAAGACCCGGCCGGACCCGAAACGGTCTGACCATCCGCGCGGTGCCGGCGGCCCGTCCCGGCCGTCGGCACCGCGGCACCCGCACCCGCACCCGCACCCGGGAAGGAGGTACGCAGCTCCATCGCCACGTTGTACCGCACGGGGGGACCACCGACGACAGGGAGAAGTTCGCCGATGCCCGACCACACCACCGCCACCCCGCACGCGCCCCCCGGAACCAGGACCCGGGCGGGTATCGCCGCCCTCGCCGGCCTCGCCCTCACCGCGACCTCGCTCACCGTCATCGCGTTGACCAGCACCGCCACCCCCGCCCAGGCGGCGGGGCTCTCGCCGTTCGACATCCCGGGGCGGGGCGCCACCGTCCCGTTCGTCGAGCAGGAGGCGGAGGAAGTCGCGCACACCGGCACGAGGATCGGCCCGGACCGCCGCTACGGCACGCTGCCGTCCGAGGCGTCCGGCCGGGAGGCGGTCACCCTCGACGCCGTCGGCGAGTACGTCGAGTTCACCCTCACCGCGCCCGCCAACGCGGTGACCTTCCGCTACAGCCTGCCGGACAACGCCGCCGGCACCGGCCGGGACGCCAGCATCGACCTGCGGGCCAACGGCACCCTGGTCAAGGCGGTGCCGGTGACCTCGCGGTACGGCTGGTACTACGGCGGTTACCCGTTCAACAACAACCCGGGCGACACCAACCCGCACCACTTCTACGACGAGACCCGGGCCATGTTCGGGACCACGTACCCGGCCGGCAGCAAGATCCGCCTCCAGGTCTCCTCGACCGCCCAGTCGCCGACCTTCACCATCGACCTGGCCGACTTCGAGCTGGTGGGCGCCCCGATCGCGAAGCCGTCCGGCGCGCTCGACGTGGTCACCGACTTCGGCGCCGACCCGACCGGGGCGACCGACTCCACCGCGAAGTTCCAGGCGGCGGTGGACGCCGGCAAGGCCCAGGGCCGGGCCGTCTGGATCCCGACCGGCACGTTCACCCTCTGGGACCACGTCGTCGTCGACGGGGTGACGCTGCGCGGGGCGGGACCGTGGTACTCGGTGCTCGGCGGGCGGCACCCGACCGACCGCAAGCGGGCCGCCGGCATCTACGGCAAGTACGTCCCCGGCGGCGGCTACAGCGGTGAGATCCGGCCGCACGAGGCCGGCGGACCCAGCCGCAACGTCACGCTGCGCGACTTCGCCATCATCGGCGACATCCGGGAGCGGATCGACGACGACCAGGTCAACGCCATCGGCGGGGCGATGTCGAACTCGGTGGTCGACAACGTCTGGATGCAGCACACCAAGGTCGGGGCCTGGATGGACGGCCCGATGGACAACTTCACCATCCGCAACAGCCGGATCCTCGACCAGACCGCCGACGGGGTGAACTTCCACTGGGGCGTCACCAACTCCACGGTGACCAACACGTTCGTACGCAACACGGGTGACGACGCCCTCGCCATGTGGGCGCAGAGCGTGCCGAACGTGAACAACTCCTTCACCCGCAACACGATCGGCGTGACGATCCTCGCCAACCACCTGGTGACCTACGGCGGGCGGGACATCAAGATCACCGACAACGTCACCGCCGACTCGGTCACCAACGGTGGCGGCATCCACGTCGCCAACCGCTACCCGGGCGTGACCGGCCCGACCGCCGTCTCCGGGACGATCACCGTCGCCCGGAACACGCTGATCCGCAACGGCAACTCGGACTACAACTGGCGCTTCGGCGTCGGCGCCATCTGGTTCTCCGCGCTCAACGAGCCCATCCAGGGCGCGGCGGTCAACGTCACCGACACCGACATCCTGGACAGCTCGTACGCGGCGCTGCACTGGATCGAGGGACAGTCCAGCGGGATCAGCTTCAACAACGTACGGATCGACGGCGCGGGCACGTACGCCCTCCAGGTGCAGGCGCCCAGCCAGGTGTCGTTCACGAACGTGCGGGCCACCGGGATCGCCCAGTCCAACCCGATGCACAACTGCGTCGGCAGCGGCTTCCAGATCACCCAGGGCACCGGCAACTCCGGCTGGTACACGTCGACGCCGTACTGCGGGCCGTGGCCCGAGCCGCAGTGGGGCGGCGGCCCCACCAGCCCGCCCCCGACGACGCCGCCGACCACCGCGCCCCCGACCACCCCGCCGCCCACCACGCCCCCGCCGACCACCCCGCCCCCGACCGGCGGGAACCTGGCGCAGGGGCGGCCCGTGACCGCGACGAGCGCCAACCAGAACTACGTCGCGACGAACACGGTGGACGGCAACGCGGCCAGCTACTGGGAGAGCGCCAACAACGCGTTCCCGCAGTCGCTGACCGTCGACCTGGGCGCGGCGCGCACCGTCGACCGGGTGGTGCTGAAGCTGCCCGCCGGCTGGGAGAGCCGGACCCAGACGCTGTCGGTGCTCGGCTCGACCGACGGCTCCTCGTGGGCCACCCTCGCCGGGTCGGCCGGGCGCACGTTCGACCCGGCCGGCGGCAACACGGTGTCGATCAGCGTGCCGGCCGGCGAGCGCCGGTTCGTCCGGCTGACCGTCACCGGCAACACGGGCTGGCCGGCGGCGCAGCTCTCCGAGTTCGAGGTGTACGGCGGCGGCACCACCACCCCGCCCCCGACCACCCCGCCGCCGACGACCCCGCCCCCGGCCGGGAACCTGGCGCTCGGTCGACCGGCCGCGGCGACCAGCCACGCCGACGTGTACGTGGCGGCCAACGCGGTCGACGGCAACCCGAACACCTACTGGGAGAGCGCCAACAACGCCTTCCCGCAGTCGCTGACGGTGGACCTGGGCGCCAACCGGACGGTGTCCCGGGTCGTGCTCAAGCTCCCGCCGTCCTCGGCCTGGCAGACCCGCACCCAGACGCTGTCGGTGCTCGGCTCCACCAACGGCTCGTCGTTCACCACCCTGAAGGCGTCCGCCGGCCACACCTTCAACCCGGCCAGCGGCAACACGGTCACCGTGACCTTCGCGGCGACCAGCCAGCGGTACCTGCGGCTGACGTTCACCGGCAACAGCAGCTGGCCCGCCGGCCAGCTCAGCGAGTTCGAGGTCCACTCCAGCTAGCCCGATGGCCCCCGCCCGTCCCGGCGGGGGCCGTCCCGGTCCCGGGCGGCCCGGCGCAGCGCCGCCCCGACCTCCGCCCCGCACCGTCCCCCACCTGTCGCGGCACGACGGGCGTACCCCTGCGCCCGTCACCGGGCAACGCACCCGCACCCCACCCCCGAAAGAGGTGTAGCGACCCATGTCCAGAAACGGCACCAGACCCGGGACCGCGCCGGCCGGCGCGCCCCGTCCCGTCCCCCGGTCGACCCGCCCGGCCAACCGGCGGCTGCTCGCCGGCGTGCTCGCCGGGCTGCTCCTCACCGCCGTCCCGGCCGTCACCCCGGCTGCCGCCGCGCCAACGGCGGACCCGGCCGCGACCGCCGCCCGCGCCGCCCTGCTCGCCGGGCTCTCCGCGACCATGACCGCCAGCAGCCACAACCAGAACTACGTGGCGAGCAACGCCAACGACGGCAACGCGGCCACCTACTGGGAGAGCGCCAACAACGCGTTCCCGCAGTGGATCCAGGCCGACCTCGGCGCCACCGTCACCGTCGACCGGGTGGTGCTCAAGCTGCCGCCCTCGTCGGACTGGCAGACCCGCACCCAGACGCTGTCGGTGCTCGGCTCCACCAACGGCTCGTCGTTCACCACCCTGAAGGCGTCCGGCGGCCACACCTTCAACCCGGCCACGGGCAACACCGTCACCGTCAGCTTCACCGCGACCAGCACCCGGTACGTGCGGGTGCAGGTCACCGGCAACACCGGCTGGCCGGCCGCCCAACTCTCCGAGGTCGAGGTCTACGGCGCCGCCGGGAACCCCGACACCCAGGCGCCCAGCGTCCCGGGCAACCTCGCGTACACCCAGCCCGCCAGCGGGCAGATCCGGCTCACCTGGTCCGCGTCCACGGACAACGTCGGGGTCACCGGCTACGACGTGTACGCCAACGGCGCGCTGCGCGGCAGCGTCAACGGCTCCACGCTGACGTACACCGACAGCCAGCCGGACAGCGCCACGGTCTCGTACCACGTCCGGGCCAGGGACGCCGCCGGCAACCAGTCGGCGAACAGCAACACCGTGACCCGGACCGGCACCGGCAACCCGCCGGTCGGCACCAACCTGGCGGTCGGCAAGCCGATCACCGCCTCCGGGCACGTGCACACGTTCGTGGCCGCCAACGCCAACGACAACAACGTGGCCACCTACTGGGAGGGCAGCGGCAACCCGAGCACGCTGACCGTGCAGCTCGGCGCCAACGCCAGCCTCAGCCAGGTCGTGCTGAAGCTGAACCCCGATTCCGCCTGGGGGGCGCGTACCCAGAACATCACCGTCCTCGGGCGGGACCAGGGCTCCTCGACCTTCACCACCCTGGTCGGCGCGGCGAACTACGCCTTCAGCCCGGCCAGCGGCAACACGGTGACCATCCCGGTCTCCGGCGCGGCGGCCGACGTGCGGCTCTCGATCGCCTCGAACACCGGCGCCCCGGCCGGTCAGATCGCCGAGTTCCAGGTCATCGGCACCCCGGCGCCGAACCCGGACCTGACCGTGACCGGCATGTCGTTCAGCCCGTCCGCGCCCGTGGAGACGAGCACCGTCACGCTCTCGGCCACCGTCCGCAACGCCGGCTCGGCGGCCTCCGGCGCCACCAACGTCAACTTCTACCTCGGCACCAACCGGGTGGGCACCGCGCCGGTCGGCGGCCTGGCGGCCGGCGCCTCGGCCACGGTCACCGCCAACATCGGCAACCGGGACGCGGGCAGCTATCCGCTGAGCGCGAAGGTCGACGAGTCGAACACCGTCGTCGAGCAGGACGACACCAACAACAGCTACACCAACCCGAGTCCGCTGGTGGTCAGCCCGGTCGCCAGCTCCGACCTGGTCGCCGCCGCGGTCGCCTGGTCGCCGGGCACCCCGGCGGCCGGCAACACGGTCACCTTCTCGGTGTCGATCCGCAACGCCGGCAGCGTGGCCTCCGCGTCGGGCGCGCACGGCATCACGCTCACCGTGCTCAACGAGGCGGGCACGGTCGTGCGTACGCTGACCGGCTCGTACTCCGGGGTGATCAACGCCGGGGCCACCGTCGGCCCGGTCAACCTGGGCACCTGGACGGCCGCGAACGGCAAGTACACCGTCCGGGTGGTGCTCGCGGCCGACGGCAACGAGCTGCCGGTCAAGCAGGGCAACAACACCAGCGACCGGGCGCTCTTCGTGGGGCGCGGCGCCAACATGCCGTACGACATGTACGAGGCCGAGGACGGCGTGGTCGGCGGCGGCGCCAGCGTCGTCGGGCCGAACCGGACCGTCGGTGACCTCGCCGGTGAGGCGTCCGGCCGGCGGGCGGTGACCCTCAACTCGACCGGCAGCTACGTCGAGTGGACCACCCGGGCCAGCACCAACACCCTGGTCACCCGCTTCTCCATCCCGGACGCCCCGGGCGGCGGCGGGATCAACTCGACGCTGAACGTCTACGTCAACGGCGCGTTCCACAAGGCCATCGACCTGACGTCCCGGTACGCCTGGCTCTACGGCAACGAGGCCAGCCCGGGCAACTCGCCGAGCGCGGGCGGACCGCGGCACATCTACGACGAGGCCAACGTCATGCTCAACTCGACCGTGCCGGCGGGCAGCAGGATCCGCCTCCAGAAGGACCCGGCCAACACCACCACGTACGCGATCGACTTCATCAACACCGAGCAGGTGGCGCCGATCGCGAACCCGGATCCGGCGCGCTACGCCACGCCGACCGGCTTCACCCACTCCGACGTGCAGAACGCCCTGGACCGGGTGCGGATGGACACCACCGGCAACCTCGTCGGGGTGTACCTGCCCGCCGGCAACTACTCCACCGCGTCGAAGTTCCAGGTGTACGGCAAGGCGGTCAAGGTGACCGGCGCCGGCCCCTGGTACACCCGGTTCAACGCGCCCTCCGGCCAGGACAACACCGACATCGGCTTCCGGGCCGAGAACTCGGCGGCCGGATCGTCCTTCGCGAACTTCGCCTACTTCGGCAACTACACCTCGCGGATCGACGGGCCGGGCAAGGTGTTCGACTTCTCCAACGTGTCGAACATCGTGATCGACAACATCTGGAACGAGCACATGGTGTGCCTCTACTGGGGCGCGAACACCGACCACATGACGATCAAGAACTCCCGGATCCGGAACATGTTCGCCGACGGCATCAACATGACCAACGGGAGCACCAACAACCTGGTCAGCAACAACGACGCCCGGGCCACCGGCGACGACAGCTTCGCGCTGTTCTCGGCGATCGACGCGGGCGGCGCCGACATGAAGGACAACGTCTACGAGAACCTGACCTCGACGCTGACCTGGCGGGCCGCCGGCGTCGCCGTCTACGGCGGCTACGGCAACACGTTCCGCAACATCTACATCGCGGACACGCTCGTCTACTCCGGCATCACCATCAGCTCGCTCGACTTCGGCTACCCGATGAACGGCTTCGGGGCGAGCCCGCCCACCCGGTTCGAGAACATCTCGATCGTCCGGGCCGGTGGGCACTTCTGGGGCGCGCAGACCTTCCCGGCGATCTGGGTCTTCTCCGCCTCGAAGGTGTTCCAGGGCATCCGGGTCAGCGACGTCGACATCGTCGACCCGACCTACAGCGGCATCATGTTCCAGACCAACTACGTCGGCGGGCAGCCGCAGTTCCCGGTCACCGACACGGTCTTCACCAACGTCTCCATCAGCGGAGCCCGCAAGAGCGGTGACGCCTACGACGCGAAGTCCGGCTTCGGCATCTGGGCCAACCCGATGCCGGAGACGGGGCAGGGCCCGGCCGTCGGGTCGGTCACCTTCAACAACCTGCGGCTGAGCAACAACGCGGTGGACATCCAGAACACCACCACGACGTTCACCATCAACCGCAACTGACCCACCCCGGTCGCCCGGGCGGCGGCCGGTCCACCGGGCGGTGCGGCCACTCGACACCGAGTGGCGGCACCGCCCGGCCCGTCGAGATGTCCCGCCCGGTCAGTCGGCCGGGTCGCCGTGCCGACCGGCGCCGGCGGCGAACCGGGCCGCCCCGGCCGCCGCGTCGGCGGCCAGCGAGGCCATCCCGTACGCCAGTTCGCCCGCCATGGCCTCCGGCTCGGGCCGGCCGGCGCCGGCGAGCAGCGCCGCCCGGTCGTTGCGCAGGCAGGTCTGCGGGTGCCGGGCGATCTCGGCGGCCAGCCGCTCGGCCGCCGCCCGGGACTCACCCGGCGCGACCAGCCGGTTGACCAGGCCCATGGCGTACGCCTCCTCGGCCGGCACCGGCCGCCCCGTGAGGATCAGGTCCATCGCCCGGCTCTCGCCGATCAGCCGGGGCAGCCGGACCGTGCCCCCGTCGATCAGCGGCACCCCCCAGCGGCGGCAGAACACCCCGAGCACCGCGTCGGCTTCGGCGACCCGCAGGTCGCACCAGAGCGCCAGCTCCAGCCCGCCGGCCACCGCGTGACCGGAGATCGCGGCGATCACCGGCTTGCTGAGCGTCATCCGGGTCGGACCCATCGGGCCGTCCCCCTGCGCCTCGACCCGGTTGCCGCTCGGGGTGCCGATGGCCTTCAGGTCGGCCCCGGCGCAGAACGTGCCGCCGGCCCCCCATAGCACGGCCACGGAGGCGTCGGGGTCGGCCTCGAAGGCGCGGAACGCGTCGGCCAGCGCCCGTGCCATCGGCCCGTCGACCGCGTTGCGGGCCGCCGGGCGGTCCAGGATCACCGTGGTCACCGCCGCGGCGCGTTCGACGCGTACGCCCATGCCGACAGCATGCCCCCGGCGGTGCCGGCGGCGCCAGGCGTCAGGGCGCGGCGGGCCGCTCCCGGCGGACCAGGGTGGCGCCCAGCGCGGCGCCGACCACGCAGGCCACCCCCGCCGCCTGCGGCCAGGCCAGCAGCTCGCCGAGCAGGACCAGCCCGACCAGCGCCCCGATCGCCGGCTCCAGGCTGAGCAGGACCGCGAAGACCCGGGCCGGCATCCGGCGCAGCGCCGCCATCTCCGCCGAGTACGGCAGCACCGACGACAGCAGCGCCACCGCCGCGCCCAGCGCGAGGGTCCACGGGTCGAGCAGCGCCGTACCGCTGCCGGCGACCCCGAACGGCAGCACGGCCAGCGCGGCGACGGCCATCCCCAGCGCGAGGCCCCGGCTGCCCGGCACCCGGGCGCTGACCGCCTTGCCGAGCAGCACGTAGCCGGCCCAGCCGACCGCGACGGCCACGCAGCACAGCAGCCCCAGCCGGTCCATCCCCGTCCCGCCGAGCCCGCTGATCAGCAGCACGCCGCCGCCGGCCAGCGCCGCCCACGCCACGTCGGCGAGCCGGCGGCTGCCGGCGAGCGACACCAGCAGCGGCCCGGCGAAGCCGATGGTGACCGCGACGCCCAGCGGCACCCGGTGCAGGGCCGCGTAGAAGGCGAGGTTCATGACCGCCAGGGCCAGCCCGAACGCCCCGACCAGACCGGCGGTACGCCAGCCCAGGCGCAGCCCCGGCCGGACCAGGACCAGCAGGATGAGCGCGGCGAAGCCGAGCCGCAGCGTGGTGGTGCCGCCGGCGCTGGCGCTGCCGAAGAGCTGCTTGGCGACGGCCGCCCCGACCTGGGTGGAGAGCATGCCCAGCAGCATCAGCAGCGGGGGCGGCACGGCCCGGGGCTGCCCCAGCGCGACGCTCAGTCGGCTCGCCGGTCGACCGGCCGGCAGCGGGCGGGAGGAGAGTGCGTACACCCGGACCACAGTGGTCGTGGACGGTGCGGCCCGCGACCGGATTTCCACGCCCGCCGACCTCGGTGGGGACGTCCCGTTACGGGCCGGTGGGGGCGCGACCACGTACCGCTGCGGATCCGTCACCGCCGACCGGTTTGCGGGGGCTCCTGCCGGGAAGTCGGTACGGGTGCGAGCACTCTTGACGAAGATCGAGCAGGCATCCGGGCTGGACCGGGTCGGCGACCGGTTGCAGCGTGCCGTCCAGGCCACCCTCCGACCGCAGCGGGTCCGCGACCTGCTGCACGGCGTCTGGCTGGGCCATCCGCTGCACCCGGCGATGGTGCAGGTGCCGGTGGGCGCGTGGATCAGCACGGCGGTGCTGGACCTGATGCCGGGGCAGCGCCGGGCCGCCGCCACGCTGTGCGCGGTGGGCACCGTCAGCGCCCTCCCGGCTGCGGTCACCGGCCTCAACGACTGGGCGGCACTGGCTCGTGACCAGCGCCGGATCGGCCTGGTGCACGCCGCGTCCAACAGCGTCGGCCTGGCGTTCTACGCCGGCTCGGTGGCCGCCCGGATGACCGGTCGGCACAACCTCGGCCGTACGCTCGGCTTCCTCGGGCTCGGCGCCGCCAGCATGGGGGCCTACCTCGGCGGGCACCTGGCGTACAAGCAGGGCGCGCAGGTCAACCAGAGCATCTCCGAGCTGCACCGGATGAGCGACGGCTGGCACTCGATCGCGGACATGGCTGCCCTGCCGGAGCGCACGCTGATCACCCGGGACGTCGACGACGTCTCGGTGATCCTCTACCGGCACGGCGACGAGGTCACCGTGATGCTGGAGCGCTGCCCGCACCAGAGCGGCCCGCTGGGCGAGGGCGAGGTGCGCGAGATCGACGGGCACGACTGCGTGGTCTGCCCGTGGCACGGCAGCGCGTTCCGCCTCAACGGCGGCGAGGTCGTGCACGGCCCCTCCGGCAACGACCAGCAGATCCTGCCGACCCGCGTCGTCGACGGCGTCCTGGAGACCCGCCTGCCCTGACCGGCGCCCGGCGGCCTCCCGGCCCCCGGGAGTCAGGGGCGGCGGTGGCGGCCGATCGCCGTGTCGTGGGACGAATCCGCACGGGTCCGGCCGTGGCCGGTCGGAACGCTGTCGTGGGTACCGGTCCCCGTGCCCCGGTCGACTCCGATCGCGCTGCCGCGTGGGGTGGTGCGGATGTCCCGGTGACCCGTGCCGCGCCTGGCCGTGGTGGTGCCGCGCGCGGTGCTGCCCCGGCGGGCGGCGGCCGTGGTCCGGGCCGCGCCGGCCGGTACGTGGGCCGGGCGGCGGCGCAGGCCCAGGACCGCGCCGATCTGCGCGCCGACGATGCTCGCCACCGCCAAGACGGCGGAGACCGCGAGGGGCCGGTTCACCCGGTCAGGCTCGCCGGCGCGGGCGGCGCCCACCGTCACCGTCGGGGCCTGACCGGCGTCCCTCTCCGCCGGGGGCGGCACCGGGGCCTCGGCAGCCGGCGGGGGCGGCGTGGCCCGCTCGGGAGCGACCTTCCCAGGTGCCGGCTGCGGGGCCGGCCGGGCGGGCGCGGGCGAGGTCGGGCGGGCGACGAGGCGGCCGGTCGCGTGCCGGCGGGCACCCCGGTCCTCGGCGTCCCCGGGCAGCCTCAACAGCTGACCCGGGTGGATCCGGTCGGGGTCGCCGAGCCGGTTCAGCTCGGCCAACTCCCGGTAGTCGGCGAACTCGTCCAGGTAGCGCTGGGCGACCGCGCCCAGGTGGTCGCCCCGGGCCACCCGGTAGACCGCCACACCGTCGTCCGAGGCGGATGAGGTCACGGGAGCGGACGAGGCGACCGGGGTGGACCAGGTGTGCGCGGCCGGACCCGGCCAGGCGGCCTCCGCAACCACCGTCCGCGCGGTCGCGGGCGGTGCCGCCGGCAGGGCGTACGGGCCGGCGACCGCCGCCGCACTCGCCGCCGGGCTGGCCGCGAGGACCAGCGCGACCGAACCGACCAGCGCGGCGGCGGCCCGTTGCTGGCGACTCATCCCCGGCAGCCGGGGCGCCGGCCGGCGCAGCGCCTGCGCGCAGAGTTCGACCAGGACGGAGAAGGCGAACGTGGCCCAGCCGAACCAGCCGGCCAGCGCCAGCGCCCGCAGGAAGAGCCGCCCGTCGTCCCGGCTGGTCAGCGTCGAACCGATCTCCGCGACGCTGGGCAGGTGGTCGGGCAGCGGGTTGCCGGCGAGGGCGAGCAGCGCCACCGGCGCGCCGACCAGCACCGCGCAGAGCACGACGAGCGCGCCGAACCCGGTCAGGATGCGTCCGGTCCGCCGTACGACGGAACGCCCCGATGCGGCCATGGCTGCCTTCCCTTCCTACGGTGCCCCGGTGAGCGGCCGCGCGGTCGCCTCACCGGAGACGGTGACGGTCTCGTCGAAGCCGAGCAGGCCGAGCATGGATCTGCGGTGCGTGACGGTGACGCGTACCCGGACCCGGGTCTCCCCGTCGACGACCGGGAAGCTGACGGTGTGGCCGGCGGCGCCGGCGGCGGCGAGATAGCCGGCGACGGCCCGGCGGGCCTGGGGGCGGTCGATCCGGGTCGGCCCGCCCTCGATGGCGGTGGCCCGGTCGATGGCCTGGCCGCCGGCGCGGGCGGCCTCGGCCGCGAGGTTGTCGGCCCGCTGCAACGTGCGCAGCTGACCCGCGCCGTCGAAGGCCAGACCGATGACGGAGAGGACGCCGACCATCGCCACCGCGAGGAAGATGCTGACCCGGCCCTCATCGTGCCGACCGGCCACGGCGGTCATCCCCGGCTCCGGTAGCGGTCCAGCGGCGACGTGAAGTTCGCCGACACGCGCTTGCCGGCGGGCATCCCCGGCAGGACGGACAGGTGCAGGTCCCCGTAGGAGACGGTGCAGGCGACCCGGACGGTGACCGAGGCGTCCTGCCCGGCCGGGCTGCGGAACGCCGCGTCGAAGCTGGTGGGGGCGCCGCGTACCGCGCCGCTGAACGTCACCTCGGGAGTGCCGGCGCAGTTCAGGCCGCGCCAGTCGAGCTGCCGGCGGGCCGCGTCCCGGGCCTCGGCGCGGGCGGTGCGGGCGTCCCGGGAGATCGAGGCGGCGCGGGCGGCGTCGTGGGCAGCGGCGTCGATCGCCTCGGCCGCCACGGCGGTACGCCCGGCGACGCCGGCCAGCACGATCAGGGCGATGAACGCCGGGGCGAGCACCGCCACCTCGATCGAGACCGAGCCCCGCTCGGCGGTACGGCTCACGGCGCGGTCCACCGTTCCACGGTCCCGTGCGCGGTCTGGTGCACCGGGAAGGTGACCCCGGGTACGACCGACAGGGACCGCCCGCGCACCGTGCAGGTCACCTCGGTCGCGGTGGTCTCGCAGCTCGGTGCGGGGTCCTTCCAGCCGACCAGCCAGCCGCCCGAGGCTTTCAGGAACCGGACGGCCCGCGCCTCACCGGCCCCGGGCGGCGCCTGGTGCAGCCGCTGCGCGTTGACCGCGCTCTGCGCGGCGTTGAGCGCGGTGGAGCGGGCGACGAACCAGGCCGCGGCCTGGATCGAGGCGAAGAGCAGCAGCAGGATCACCGGCATCACCACCGCCAGCTCGACCGGGTTGGCCCCCCGGTCGACTCCGCCGGCCACGAGCCGCCGGCCGGCAGCCGCGACGGGACGCCGGGCGGCGGTGGCCGCCCGGCGCCCCGGGGTGGGGTCTGCTCGGCGCACGGCCCGGCGTTACTTCGGGTCCTGGTGCTTCGGGATGTTGTCCATCCAGTCGTTGGCGGCGCCGAGGGCGGCGGCGGTGACCGCCATCGCGACGGCGACCAGACCAAAGATGATCACTGCGGTCGGTACGGGGCTGTCGCCCCGCTCGCCGTCCTCGCGCAGCTCGGCGAGGCGTGTCGACAGCGCGACGTGCAGTCGGGTGATGACGGACATGACGTGCTCCTTCTCTCGGGGGCGGATCACAGGCGGGCGATGAACGGATAGACGGCGAAGCCGAGCAGGACGAAGACGAGCAGCGCCCCGGGGATGTCGAGCCGGCTGGTCACCCCCTCGGCCCGGGCCAGGTTGTCGGTGCGGATCTGGTCGCGCAGCGAGTCGGCGCGGCTGCGCAGGGTCTCGTGCACCTGCGCGCCCTCGCTGCCGGAGGAGCGCATGATCGCCCCGACGTCGCCCAGTTCCGGGATGCCGATGCGCTCGGCGAGGTCGCGAAGCTCGTCCCACGGCGAGTGCATCTGCATCTGCGCGATCCGCAGCGACTCGGAGATGCGGTCGAAGACCCAGCCGTCGCAGACCGCCGCCGCCCGCTCCAGCGACTGCACCGGCCCGTGCGCGGCGGAGAGCTGGAGGGCGACCAGGTCGAGGTAGGTGC
This sequence comes from Micromonospora sp. NPDC007220, assembly GCF_040634035.1. Classification (NCBI taxonomy): domain Bacteria; kingdom Bacillati; phylum Actinomycetota; class Actinomycetes; order Micromonosporales; family Micromonosporaceae; genus Micromonospora; species Micromonospora sp. NPDC007220. Next base: position 108,096 of record NZ_JBEYEU010000001.1, read on the forward strand.
AGACCGCCTGGCGGAACTCGTCGCGCGCCTTGTCCGCCCGGTCCAGCACCGACCGGTGCGCGATCAGGGCGCAGAGCAGCGCCAACCCGAGACTGCCGAGCACGGGTACGACCACCGGCAGCCGGATGCCGACGGCGAACAGGGTGACGCCGAGCAGCGTCGGCGCGGCGAGCCCGATCAGCGCGGAGAGCAGCATCGACAGGGCGTACTGCTCGGGCGTCCGGTCGATCAGGGCGAGCTGCCGGTACGGTGGCCGCAGCCAGCGGGACAGCCCGGTGAGCCACTCCAGCCGCCGGTCGGCGGGCGTGGCGAGCTGCCCGGCGCCGGCCGGTTGGTGCAGCCGGCGCAGCGCGGGCCCGAGCGCGGGCGTGGCCGGCACCAGCTCGCGGACCACCAGGAAGGCGCCCAGCCCGATCGCCGCCCCGCCGCACACGGCGACGGCGAGCTGCCAGTTGAGGACGACCGTACTCATGGGGCTACCTCCTCCGGGTCGGGAGCCGGCAGGAAGCGGGCCGGCCGGCGGGGCTGGCTCATCGACCGCACCCAGGCCAGCAGGCCGACGAAGGCCGCGCCGAGCGTCGCCATCACGAGCTGCCCGAAGGGCGTGCCGTACGGGCTCACGTACTCGGTGTTGAGCAGCCCGTACGCGACGGTGGCCAGGGTCATCCCGGTGAGGAAGCGGACCGCGAACCGGGGCTGGGTGCGCTTCGCCTCGATCTCCCGGCGGGTGGCCACCTCGGCCGCCGCCGCCCCGGCGATCGAGCCGAGCACGTCGCCGAGGCGTTCGCCCCGGTCGGTCACGTGCAGGATCAGCGCCGCCACCACCTGGTCGCAGACCGGGTCGCCGATCTCGTCGGCGAAGGCGAGCAGCGCGGAGCGGGCCAGCCAGCCGGCCTGGAGGCGGGCGGCGAGCAGCCGTACCTCCTCCTGGATCTCCTCGGGCGCGGTGGCGACCGTACCGATGATCGTCTGCTGGAGTCCCTGGCCGGTGGCGGAGACGTCCTTGAGCCGGCGGGTCCACTCGCCGACCGCCTCGATGCGGGCGATGGCCCGCTGCTCGGCCTTGCCGACGGAGAACAGCCACGGGGTGCCCGGGACGGCCACCGCGACCAGCAGACCGACCACCGGCAGGCCGGTGACCAGGAAGGCCAGCGCACCCGCGACCAGGGCGGCAACCAGCAGCGCCTGGTGGGCCCGCTGCTCGCGCGGGGTGACGCCCGGGCCCTTCCAGAGCCGGTCGAGCCCACGGCCCGCGCCCGGGCCACCGGGCGGCCGGCGGGTGCCGACCAGCGCGACGACCGCCAGCAGCAGCCCGGCCACGCAGGCGGCGCCGGAGGCCACCGCGACGAGTTCGACGTTGTCCAGCACCTCCGGTCACCGCCGCCCGAGCCGGGTCTGCCGGGGCCGCCGCCACGCGCCCGTGCCGGCCTCGATCCACCGGCTGAGCAGCCGGGCGTCGTAGCCGACCCGGAGGAGTTGGGCGCGCACCCGCTCGGGCAGGTGCCGGGGTACGGCCCGCCCGTCCGGCCCGGGCCCGAACACATGGGTGGTGGTGATCCGGTTGCCGTCGCCGACGCCGATGACCTCCTCGACGTGCGAGACGAAGCGGTGCTTGCGCCCGCCGATCGCGGTCTCGTCCTCGACGGTGACGTAGACGATCAGGTCGAGCGCGTTGCCGGCCATCCGGCGGGCCTGGTCGACGGTCATCTCCCGGCCGTGCGCGAGCGCCAGCTCGATGATCCGCTCGCTGACCCCGGCGGGCGTACGGGCGTGGATGGTGCACATCGAGCCGCGGCTGGTCGTCATGGCCTGGAGCATCGGGACGATCTCCCGGGACCGGACCTCGCCGACGATGATCCGCAGCACGCCCATCCGCAGGGAGACCGGGATCAGGTCGGCGATGCTCACCTCGCCGGCCGGGCGGCCGTCCGCCCCGCGTTCGCCGTGCCCCTCCCGGGCCTCGAAACTCATCACCGCCCGGTGCTTGAGGCGGCGGCGGGCCGGCAGCAGCTCGCGGCTCTCCTCCAGCAGCACGTACGGCTCGTCGGCCGGGATCTCGTCCATCAGCGCCCGGATCACGGTGGTCTTCCCGGCGCCCGCGAGGCCCGCCACCATGATGTTCAGCCCGGCGCGCATGGACGCGCGGAGGAAGTCGCGCACCAGCGGGTCGATCATCTCGTCCAGGTCGCCCCTGGCCCCGGCGAGGTCGTCGAGGCTCACGTCCAGCGTGTTGTGCTTGCGGATCACCGCGTACGGGCGGTGGCTGACCAGGAACACCGCGGCGAGCCGGCTGCCGTCGGGCAGTTGCAGGTCGAGGGTGGGCTTGGACGTCGACAGCGAGCGTTCGGTGGCCCCGGCCCGGCGGGCCGCCGCCTGGAGGATCTCCACCAGCTCGTCGTCGCTGTCGGCGATCGGCTCCACCCAGTCGACGCCGCCGCCGTGGCGGGTGACGCGCACCTGGTCGCAGCCGAGGATGTGCACCTCCTCGATGGTGTCGTCGACCAGCAGCGTCTGGAGGCGGCCGAGCCCGGCCAGTTCGGCGGTCACCTGGTCGAGCAGGAGCCGCTCCTCGCCGGCCGCCATCGGGGTGCCGGCCCGGCGCACCGCGTCCGCGTACTCGGCGACCACCGTCACCGCGAGCCGGGCGCGCTCGGTGTCCTCCTCGTCGACGGTGAACTCCCGGCCGCGCTGCCACAGGGCCAGCCGCTCGCTGAGTTCCCGGCGTAGCTCGCGGACCACCTGGAAGTCGACCCGGGGCCGGGGCGGCGGCTCGGGCCGCGGCGCGGTGACCGGCACCGGCAGCGGGAGGGGATGGTGGCGTCCGTTGGGCGGGGCCAGCGGCGGCGCCGTGGAGGTGGCGCCGGGCGGCTGCCGGCGCGGATCGCCGGAGACCGGTTCAAACCGCATCCGGCACCCCCTGCGGCACGGGCCAGGTCAGCCGGGCGCGCCGGCGTTCCAGCATCGCCCCGACCGGCACCTCCAGGGCCCCGGCCGCGCGCATCAGGGGCCGACCGGCCCGCACGGTGCCGCCCAGGCCGAGCACCTCGGCCGTACGCGGATCGTGCGGCATCCGGGCGATCACCGGCAGCCGCAGCGCCTTGCTGACCTCGCCGCTGCCGTGGCCGTCGCCGACCAGCAGCAGCCGCAGGGTGCCCGGCGGCACCCGGTGCTCGGCGAAGTCCCGCTCGATCGTCCTGGCCATGGCCCGGGTGCCGGAGAGGTCGGGGAGCCGGGCGCCGCTGACCAGCAGCACCACCGAGGCGGCGCGCAGGATCGGCCACGGTGGACCGACGACGTGCAGCCGCCCGCAGTCCACCACCACGTCGTACGGCGGGTCGCCTGACTCCAGGCTGCCGAAGAAGTCGGCGAAGCGCTGCCAGAGCGGGATGACGCTGCCGGCCTGGGCGGGATCGACGACGCCGGGCAGCAGCAGCCGCTCCCGCTTCGGCGCGTCCAGGTCGACCAGTTGCGACCAGAACGCCGACTCCAGGTTGCCGTCGCGCAACTCGCCGACCGCCAGTTCGCCGATGCCCCGGGGGCCGTCGAGCGCGCCGCCCAGGTAGCCGGCGAGGATCGACCCGCCGGCCGGGTCGCACTCGGCGAGCACCAGCCGCCGGTGCCAGGTCAGGGCGCACGCGAGGGCGGCGGTGGTGACGCCCGGGGAGCCCTTCGCCGACACCAGCGCGATGATCGCCATGGTCAGGCCGCCTCGGTCAGTACGAGAGCGATCCGCTCCTGGCTGGACAGCGCGACGACGGCCGGCACGTCCCGGACGGCGAGTGCCAGGTAGACCACCACCTCGTCGTCGTCGTCCGAGGTGACGGCGTCGATGACCGTCGCCTCGAACCGGGTGGCGGCGCCCGCGGGGCGGTCGTCGTCCCCGTCCGGCGTGCTCACCAGCAGGATCTTGTCGCCGGGGTGGAGCCTGCGGGCGGGCACCTCGGCGGGGCTCAGGCCCAGCGCGAGCTGCTGCTGGCCGGGCCCGAGCAGCGGGTCGTCGGTGAGCTGCGCCATGGTCAGCAGCGTGCCGGGGGTCAGCGCCACGGCGGCCCGCTTGCCGACCACCTCGTCGAGCCGCCCGGCGGGCACCGGGGAGAGCCCTTGGCCGCCGGCCACCTGCACCGGGACCAGGTCGTCGGCGCTGACCTGCCGGCCGACCTCGACCGGCCGGGCCACCGCCAGGTAGCTGCCGGTGGCGCGTACGGAGGTGACCGCGAACGCCGCCCCCAGGCCGCCGAGGGCGATCAGCAGCACGGCCAGGCCGAGCAGCCCGGGCCGCATCCGCCGCTGCCGCACCACCCGGGGCGGGGCGACCGGCGCGTCCACCGGCCCGGTTCCGTTCCGGGTCGCCACACTCACCGGACCATCTCCGTTCGCGACTGCGGGGCTCGCAAGATCGGCTCACTCCTCGCGCTCACTGGGCCACCACCTGAAGTTCGTTGATTCGGACCGGGACCGTTCCCGTGGTCCGGTTGACCGGGATGACGCCGCTCTGGCCGCCGCCCTGCCAGGTCACCGTCCAGTAGGTCGTGGCCCGCACCCGGTAGTCGCCGGCCTTCGGGTAGCCCTGGTAGCCGCAGTCGGGGGAGGGGCGGCCGGCGAGCGGGCCGTCGGCCCGGTACGGCGTACCGGCGCCGGAGCAGGTGACCTTGCGGCCGTTGCCCATGTTCCAGACGATCCGGTCGAACTTCGCCGTGATCCGTACGGTCAGGCCCCGCTCGCTCTCCGATGCCCGCTGGGTCGGCCCGAAGTACTTCCGGTCGTCGTTGCGGCCCCACATCCAGACCGGCAGCCCGACCAGGCCGGGACCGTTGCTGCGGCGGGGGGCGACCGCGATCCGGGGCGCCGCGATGGTGATCTTGGCCAGCGCCCGCCGGGCGAGTTCCTCCGGGTCGGGCGGCGCGCCGAAGCCGGGCGGCGGGGCGTCGCGCAGGACCGTGGTCTGGGAGCCGAGGTCGCCGCCGTTGCAGGTGCGCACGTACCACTGCTGGCCCTCGGGGGCCTCGGGCTGCGGTTCGGCGAGCTTGTAGTAGCAGCCGTCGCCGTTGTTGAACCAGCCGAGCACGCTGTCGTAGCACTTGACGGTGCGGCCGTTCCACTGGCACTTGGCGGCGCCGCCCCCGCCGCCCGAGTCGCCGCCCCCGCCGTCGTCCCCGCCGCCGCCGGGGCCGCCCGGGGTGCCGGGATCGTCGTCCCAGACGCTGCAGTCGCTCTGCCCCGGCGGGCACTCCGCGCCGGGGTCCGCGCGTCCTGCGGCGATCGCGGGCACGGCCGCCCCGAGCGCCAGCAGCAGGGCCAGGGCGGCGCCCGCGAGCGACCGGCGGGCCGTTCCATCCCGGCCGCCACCGTCGGCGGTACGGGCGTGGGCCGCCCCGGCGTCCCGTCCCGCCCGCGTCAGCACGGCTGGTCCTCGTGGGCGGCGCCGGCGCTGATCAGCCAGCGGCCGTCCGGGTAGCGGGTGGCGGTGGCGGTGGCCAGGTGCCGCGTCCCGCCGGTGCCGGGCACGACCCGCTTGTCCCTGGCGTAGACCAGCCGGTAGCCGGTGGCGTCCAGGCAGTCCTGGATCTCCACGGTGGGTGGGCTCGAATCCAGGCTCACCGAGGTCACGGTCGGGTCGGAGACCAACGTGCCGGTACGCATCGCGCCGTGCTCCTTCGCCTTGCGGATGGTCAGCCGGACCCGGGTCAGCAGTGGGTCGGCGAGGAACCGGGACAGCTCCGGATGGTGGGGGTCGCCGCGCCCGCTCGCCTTGCGGGAGGCGGCGAGATATCCGGCGTACGCGGCCAGCGCCGCCTTCCTCGCCGCCTGCTCGTCGGCGGCCCGGTGGGTGGGGGCGGGGGCGTCCCCGGCGGTCGCCGCCCGGGGGGTCGGTCCGGGCGCGGCGCCGCAGGCCGGCGCCGCGCCGAGCGTCGCGATGGCGAGCAGGCAGGTTGCCCACCGGCTGAACCGCCGTCCGCGCACGTCGTGCCTCCTCGGTGGCGACCCGGGGCCGGTCTCGGCGGCCTCCGGGCATGCGGCGGCGTGACCGGATGGGGTCGTCCGGACCTGTCGGAAAGCGCCGACGCATTTGCCGTTACGGATCTCTACAAAAGCGTTGTCCCGCGTCGTCCCTGTCTTTTCGCTGTGGGTTGCACCACACCCAAGGGGCGAGCATAGGCTGACGCTCGCCGATGCAACAGAGGCAATTCGTTCAAACACTCTGAGTGATGACAGGTGGTGGCGGCGGGTGGTCGGGGCCGGTGCGGGCGGGGCGGGCGGCGGGGATCGGTGGGGCGCAGGCGTGGGAAGCGCGCGCGGTGGGCGAGGCGTCGTCGAGGCGGCCGGTGCGTGTCCCGGACGTGGTGTCTGGTCCGATCCGTCCCCCGCGCCGACGTGTCGCTATTTCGCCATGGTGGGATTCCCGCCTATTCGGATGCGCCATTTCCGCGCCCAACGCCGCGCATTGCGGGGGAGGAGTGCGGGCCGTTTCGCCCGTTACCGGAAGTCGTCCATGGCGCTACCCTGCGTGGTTGTCGTCGGTGCGGGTCTCCGGGGGCGGTCGTGGCGCTGACCGGGCCGCCAGCGGTGGCGGAGCCGGCCGCACCGAAGGTCGCCGCGCGCGGGGCGCGGCTGCTGGCCGTACTCGCGCTCGCCCCAGTGCTCCGGCTCGCCGTGATCCGGCACGCCGTACCACCGGGGGTGGCGACCCGGACCGGGTGCGACGCGTGCGGCGCCCCGGTCGGGCTGGCCCGGCCCTGGCCGGCGCTGGGCCCGACGGCGCGGTGCGGGCGGTGCGGGGCGCGCGTCGGCCCGCCGTCCGGCACGGTGGAACTCGCCCTCGCGGCGGCCGTCGGGGCGTTGGTGCTGCTCGGGCCGCCCCCCGCCGTGCTGGTCGCCACGGCCTGGTGGCTGGGCTGGGCGATCCCGCTGGTCCTCGTCGACGCGGCCGTGTGCCGGCTGCCGGACCGGCTCACCTGGCCCGCCGCGGCCGGGACCTGGCTGCTGCTGGGGCTGGCCGCCCTCGCCGGGGCCGGCCCGGCGCCGTGGCTGCGCGCCACCGTGGCCGGCGTCGCGCTGGCGCTCTTCTTCGCCACCACCACGCTGCTGCTCGGCCGGCGCGGCTTTGGCCTCGGCGACGCCAAGCTGGCGCTCGGCGTCGGCGCGCTGCTGGGCTGGTACGGCTGGGCGGTCCCGGTGGCCGGGCTGGTGCTCGCCCTGCTGCTCTCCGGGGCGGTCGGTGTCGCGCTGCTGGCCGCCCGCCGCGTCGGCTGGCGCAGCCACCTCCCCTTCGGCCCGTTCCTCGTCCTCGGCGCCCTCGCCGCCCTCGTCCTGCTCTGATGCCTGCGGGCGCAGGCCGCCCGCGCTCCTCCGCCTGGCCGGGCGGCCTCCCGTCCACGCAGGCCCTCCGTGCGGGCGGGTGGCCGCCCGGCCAGGAGCGGTCAGCGGCGGGACGTCGGGGTGGCCGGATCGCGGACGGGGCGCTCGGCCTGGCGGGCGCGGCGGTGCAGCAGCCCGGCGGCGGGGCGGGCGAACAGCGGGGTGAGCAGCGCGGCGAACAGGGCGCCGAGCAGGACACCGGCGACCACGTCGTGCGGGTAGTGCACGCCGACGAAGGTGCGGGAGAACGCGGCCAGCGCCGCCAGCGGCAGCGCCACCAGGCCGACCCGGCGGGACAGCAGCAGCGTCGCCACCGCCAGGCCGCCCGCGATCGTGGAGTGGTTGCTGGGGAACGACCAGTCGCCCGTCGGCGGGCACTCGCCGGCGATGATGGCGAGTTCGGTGGCGATCGCCCGGCAGGGGCGTTCCTGGTCCACCACGGTCTTCAGCAGCTCGCTGCACCCGTACGCGAGCACCACCGGCGCCGGCGACACCAGGGCGTACGCGCGGTCGCGCGGCCCGCCCCCGAGCCGGGACACGGCCGCGATCAGCCACAGCGCGCCGAGCAGCAGGATTGCGCCCTCGGTGAAGTGCTCGGCGAACCACTGCACCGGTTGCGGGGTGTCGGCGGCGAAGTCGACGATGTCCTGGTACCACTCGACACTGATCTTCGGAACGTCCGACGTGTCCGCATCAATCATGATTCACCTCACGGATCGTTCATACCTCGTTTAGCTCCCAGACAACCCTGGAATACCTGGAAGTCGGGCGCAGTGTGCATTGGTCGGGTGGTGGCCCCGACTTTCGTCTCAGCGACCTCTCAGCCCCATCTGCTTCGATTGACCCGGTACGTCGGACTTCCCTGGAGGCGCTGTGCACGAAACCCCCATCACCGATCGGCCGCCGACCGGGCAGGTCACGGGGGGCGACGAGGCCTGGCGGATCCGGCGTACGGAGGCGGACATGGACCGCCTCGCCGAGACCGAGTCGATCTTCGCGTTGGGCAACGGCTGGGTCGGCTGGCGCGGCACCCTGGACGAGGGCACTCCCTACGGCATGCCCGGCACCTACCTCAACGGCTTCCACGAGCGGCGCGAGCTCGACTATCCCGAGGACGGGTACGCCTTCCCGCAGTTCAGCGACACGGTGATCAGCGCGCCGAACGCGGCCCTGATCCGCCTCTGGGTCGACGGCGAGCCGCTGGACGTGCGCACCGGCACCCTGCGCACCCACGAGCGGGTGCTCGACCTGCGTGCCGGGGTGGTCGAGCGGCACACCGAGTGGATCTCGCCGGCCGGGCACGGCGTACGCGTTCGCAGCGTCCGACTGGTCTCCCTGCCCCGCCGTCCGGTGGCCGCCGTCCGGTGGTCCGTCGAGCCGTTGGACGGCACGGTCGAGGTGCGGGTCTGCGCCGACCTGCTCGCCAACGAGCGGGTGCCGGAGCGCGCCGACGACCCCCGCGCCGCCTCCGTGATCACCGACCCGCTGGCCGCCGAGTACCGGCACTCCGACGGGCACGACGGCGTCCTCGTCCACCGCACCGGGCACAGCGGCCAGCGGGTCGCCGTCGCCGTCGCGCACGACGTGCACGCCCCGGACGGCTTCGCACCGGGCGTCGACTGCACCCCCGACCGGCTGCGCCTCACGCTGACCGGGACGCTGCGCGCCGGCGAGCGGCTGCGACTGACCAAGTTCGCCGCGTACGAGTGCACCCCGGTGGACGGCCTGCCCCCGGAGGAACTGGCCCGACTGGTCGTCGCGGAGGCCGACGCGGCCCGCGCGGAGGGCTTCGAGACCCTGCTGACCGGCCAGCGCGCGGCGCTGGACGCCGCCTGGCAGACCGCCGACGTCCAGCTCGACGGCGACGACGAGCTCCAGCAGGCCATCCGGTTCTCGGTGTTCCACCTGCTCCAGGCGGGCCGGGCGGACGGCGACCGGACCATTCCCGCCAAGGGCCTGACCGGCAACGGCTACGACGGGCACGTGCTCTGGGACACGGAGGGCTACGTCCTGCCCGTGCTGACCTACCTCGACCCGCCGCTGGCCCGCTCGGCGCTGCGCTGGCGGCACGCCCACCTGCCGGAGGCCCGCGAGCGCGCGGCGGAGCTGCGGCTGACCGGCGCGACCTTCCCGTGGCGGACCCTCGGCGGGCGGGAGTGCTCCGGCTACTGGCCGGCCGGCACGGCCGGGCTGCACCTCAACGCCGACATCGCCGACGCGGTGCTGCGCTACGCCGCCGCCACGGGCGACGAGGAGTTCCTCGCCGGGCCCGGGCTGGAACTGCTGGTCGAGACGGCCCGGCTCTGGCACGGCTTCGGCCACTGGTCCGACACCGGCACCTTCCACCTGCACGGCGTGACCGGCCCCGACGAGTACAGCGCCCTGGTCAATGACAACGTCTTCACCAACCTGATGGCCCGGCGCAACCTGCGCGGGGCCGCCGACGCCGCCGAGCGGCACCCCGGGGCGGCGGCCCGGCTCGGGGTCGAGGCGGCCGAGGTGTCGGCCTGGCGCGCCGCAGCCGACGCGGTCTTCGTTCCGTACGACCGCAAGCGGGGGGTGCACCAGCAGTCGGCCGGCTTCACCGAGCAGCCGGAGTGGGACTTCGCGGACACCTCGGACGACGACTACCCGCTGCTGCTGCACTTCCCCTACCTGGAGCTGTACCGCAGGCAGGTGGTCAAACAGGCCGACCTGGTGCTCGCCATGCAGCGCTGCCCGGGGGAGTTCACGGCCGACGAGAAGGCCCGCAACTTCGCCTACTACGAGGCGCGGACCGTCCGGGACTCGTCGCTGTCGGCCTCCCCGCAGGCCGTGCTCGCCGCCGAGGTCGGGCACCTCGACCTGGCGTACGACCTGTTCGCCGAGTCGGTGCTCCAGGACCTGGCGGACCTCGGCGACAAGACCGGCGACGGGCTGCACCTGGCGTCGCTGGGCGGGGCGTGGCTGGCCCTGGTGCAGGGCTTCGGCGGGCTGCGCGACGACCGCGGGGTGCTCTCCTTCGACCCCCGGCTGCCGGCGGCGATCGACCGGCTCGCGTTCCACCTGCGCTGGCACGGCCACCGGCTGCGGGTCACCCTCACCGCCGACGAGGCCCGCTACGAGCTGCCGGACGCCGACCCGGAGACCGGCATCGAGGTGTGGCACCACGGCGAGCCGCTCCGGGTCACCGGAGCCGGGCCGGTCACCCGGCCGATGCCCGAGGTGCCCGACCCGGGGCCCGAGCCGCCCTCCCCGCCCGGCCGCCGCCCCACCCGCCGCTCCGCCGGCGACCACTGAGGCGTACGGGCGCAGCTCGGTAGGGTGGCGCGGTGTCCGATCTTCAGCGGCTCGCCGCCCACCACGCCGACGCGCTGCTGCGCTTCGAGCGGGAGAACCGGGAGTGGTTCGCGCGGTCGGTGCCGGACCGGGGCGACGCATACTTCGCCGACTTCGCCGCGCGGCACGCGGGGCTGCTCGCCGAGCAGGAGAGCGGCACCTGCCACTTCCACGTCCTGGTCGACGCCGACGGGGAAGTGCTGGGCCGGTTCAACCTGGTCGACGTCGCCGACGGCGAGGCCGAGCTGGGCTACCGGGTGGCCGAGCGGGCCGCCGGGCGCGGGGTGGCGACCGACGGCGTCCGCCGCGTCGTGGCACTGGCCCGCCGGGCGTACGGGCTGCGCCGGCTGACCGCCGGAACCACGCTGGACAACGCGGGCTCGCTCGCGGTGCTCCGGCGTACCCGGTTCACGCCGGTGGGCGAGGTGTCACTCGACGGGCGCCCCGGGCTGCGGTTCGCCCGCGGGCTGACGGCCGACGACTGACGCGCCCGACATCCGCTGCCGGACGGTCTCCAGCGCCTCGAAGGCGTACGCCCAGTTGTGGCACTTGAAGCTGCGCAGCCCCTCGATCGCGGTGCGGCAGTCGGTGCAGCGCACCCCGGCGATCGCGTCCGGGACCTCGGTGTTGACGTACCTGCGGTCGCCGAGGATGACCGTCGCGATCATCATCCGGTCGTGTACGCCGGAGAGGGCGGAGGAGACGATGTCGTACCAGTTCACCCGGCGGCCGCACTTCGGGCAGTCCGGCTCGTCGCCGCTGACCCAGAGCGGGGCGCCGATGCTGCGCAGCGGCATGCCGAGCAGCTTCTCGATCCGGCGTACGTCCGACTCCGGGGTCGTCCACCGGTGCCTGCCGGGCAGCGAGGCGGGCGAGTCGTAGACGGCACGGAACAGGACCGGGTCGACCTCCACGGTCTCGCGCTGACTGGTCATCGGCGTGCCTCCTCCACGGTCGGTGCCCGCGCCCGGTGGGGCGGGTACGACCGGATCAACGACGACCGGGGGTCGGGTGTTGTCCGCCCGGTGCCGCGGGATCCGCCGCAGGGGCCTACGGCTGGTGGGGCCGCAGGCCGCGCAGCGCCGTGTCCACCACCTGGTCGGCGTACCCGTGCGTCAGCGGGCCGGTGCGCTGGAGCCACCGGTTGAGGACCGGCCCGAAGATCAGGTCGACGGCCACGTCGAGGTCGACGTCCTCGGCGAACTGGCCGGCACGCCGGGCTGCGCGCAGGCGTTCCTTCTTCAGTTCCCGCATGGGCCCGTCCAGCCGCTTCGCGTAGTCGGCGGCGAGGGCGGGGTCGTGGACGATCTCGGTGTGCAGGGCGCGCATGGGCAGGTCGTAGCGCGGGTCGTTCAGCTCGTCGACGACGGCCCGCAGGACCAGCTTCAGGTCGGCGGCCAGGTCGCCGGTGTCCGGTAGGGCGCCGCCCTGGCCGTCCTGCCCGCCGTCGGTCGTGAGCGCGAGGAAGGCGTCGAACAACAGGGCGCCCTTCGAGGGCCACCAGCGGTAGATCGTCTGCTTGCCGACGCCGGCGGCGGCGGCGATGCCCTCGATGCTGAGCTTCGCGTAGCCCACGTCGCCGACGAGGTCGAAGGCGGCGGCGAGGATGGCGCGGCGTGCCGTCTCGCTGCGACGGCTGGAGTCGGGGGCGACCTTCTGCGTGGGCACGGGCCCAATCTAGCAAGAGGATGAGACGAGACGGTCCGTCTTGACAGTGGGGCCCGGTCGGGTAGGGTCACTCCCGTCAACAAGACGAGACGGTCCGTCTCGCTAGGGAGGGAGTCCCCATGGAAGCCTCAGCCACCGCCGCGCCGCGGGTCTGGTTCGTCACCGGGGCCAGCCGTGGCCTCGGCCGCGCCTTCACCGAGGCCGCGCTCGCTGCCGGCGACCGGGTCGTCGGCGCGGCCCGGGACGTCTCGCCGCTCGACGACCTCGCCGCCCGGCACCCCGACCGCCTGCTGGCGCTGCGCCTCGACGTCACGGACCGCGCGGCGGTCCTCGACGTCGTCGACGAGGCGGTACGGCACTTCGGCCGGCTCGACGTCGTCGTGAACAACGCCGGGGCGCTCTACATGGGCATGATCGAGGAGTTCACCGAGGCCGAGGCGCGCGCCCAGCTGGACCTCAACTTCTTCGGCGCGCTCTGGGTCAGCCAGGCCGTCCTGCCGCACCTGCGCGCCCAGGGCGGCGGGCACGTCGTGCAGGTCTCCAGCATCGGTGCGCTCGGCGGCTTCTCCAGTACGGGGCTCTACAGCGCGAGCAAGTTCGCGCTGGAGGGCATGAGTGAGGCGCTGGCCGCCGAGGCCGCCGGGTTCGGCGTCAAGGTCACCATCGTCCAGCCGGGCGGCTACTGGACTGACCTCTACACCAGCAGCACGGCGGCCGCGCCGAACCCCGCCTACGACCCGCTGCGGGAGGAGTTGGCACGGCAGTGGGCGGAAGGGTCGATCGACAGCGAACCCCGGCTGGCCGCCGAGGCGCTGATGAAGCTCGTCGCCAGCGACGACCCGCCGCTGCGGCTGCTGCTGGGCAGCATGGTCTACGACCTCGCCTTCGACATCTCCAAGCGACGCATGGACGTCTGGGCCGGCTGGGAAGAGGTGAGCCGCGCCGCCGAGCAGGCGGTCCCCGCCCCGGGCGCCGGGCCGGCCTGACCGCCGCCGGGCGCGGGAGGGCGGGGCGCACGGTCGCCCACGGTCGTGACGCTCACCACGCGCGTGGGAACTCTTCCGTGGCGGAAGAGTAGGGTTCGCCGCGCCGTGCGACCCCGGTGACCGGGCGACGACGGCGCTCCTGCATCCGTACGCGATGCGACCCCGACCGACCCGTCTCCGCCGGGTGGGCGTGGTGCGCGCCCCCGAGTGGAAATGGCTGTATGTCCTCTGTGTCGTCCCTGGTCGGCCGCCCGCGCCTGCCCCGCCCGTCCTGGCTGTCGCCGAGGGTGTTCCGCACCGAGGTCCTCGCCGGCCTGGTCGTCGCCCTGGCGCTGATCCCGGAGGCGATCTCCTTCTCGATCCTGGCCGGGGTCGATCCCCGGGTGGGCCTCTTCGCCTCGTTCACGATGGCGGTGACCATCGCGATCTGCGGCGGGCGGCCGGCGATGATCTCCGCCGCCACCGGCGCGGTCGCCCTGGTCGTGGCGCCCCTCGCCAAGGAGCACGGCCTCGACCACCTCGTGGCAGCGGTGATCCTCGGCGGCGCGATCCAGATCCTGCTGGCGGTGCTCGGGGTGGCGAAGCTGATGCGGTTCATCCCGCGCAGCGTGATGGTCGGCTTCGTCAACGCCCTGGCCATCCTGATCTTCGTCGCCCAGGTGCCGCACCTGATCGGGGTGCCGTGGCTGGTGTACCCGCTCGCGGCGGTCGCGCTGGCGATCATGGTGGGGCTGCCCCGCCTCACCCGGGCCGTCCCGGCGCCGCTGGTCGCCATCGTGGTGCTGACCGTGGTCACGGTGACCACCCACGCGACGGTGCCGACCGTCGGCGACGAGGGGGCCCTGCCGGACAGCCTGCCCACGCTCGGCCTGCCGCAGGTCCCCTGGACCATGGACACCCTGACCCTGATCGCCCCGTACGCCCTGGGCATCGCGCTGGTCGGGCTGATGGAGTCGTTGATGACCGCGAAGCTGGTCGACGACATCACCGACACCCCCTCCAGCAAGACCCGGGAGTCGTGGGGGCAGGGGGTGGCGAACATCGTCACCGGGTTCTTCGGCGGCATGGGCGGCTGCGCGATGATCGGTCAGACGATGATCAACGTGAAGGCGTCCGGCGCCCGTACGCGGCTGTCGACCTTCCTGGCCGGCGTCTTCCTGCTGATCCTGGTGGTCGCGCTCGGCGACGTGGTCGCGGTGATCCCGATGGCCGCCCTGGTCGCCGTGATGGTCATTGTCGCGGTGTCGACGTTCGACTGGCACTCGGTCGCCCCGGCCACGCTCAGGCGGATGCCGTACGGCGAGACGATCGTCATGGTGACCACCGTCGTCACCACGCTGGCCACCCACAACCTCGCCGTCGGCGTCGTCGCCGGCGTGCTCACCGCGATGGTCGTCTTCGCCCGGCGGGTCGCCCACCTGGTGGAGGTGACAAGCGTCCTCGACCCCGACGGGACGACCCGGATCTACTCGGTGCACGGCGAGCTGTTCTTCGCCTCCAGCAACGACCTGGTCGGGCAGTTCGACTACGCCAACGATCCCGACAGCGTGGTCATCGACATGACGCACGCCCACGTCTGGGACGCCTCCTCCGTGGCCGCCCTCGACGCCGTCACCACCAGGTACGCCGCCCGCGGCAAGACCGTGGAGATAGTCGAGCTGAACCGCCCCAGCGCGGAGATCCACGGCACCCTCGCCGGCCGGCTCGGCGTCGGCCACTGATGGCCCCCGACCGCCGTACGGCCGGGCCGGCACCCGCCCCCGGCCCGGCTGCCGAGTCCGCCCCCGGCCCGGCTTCGGCGCCCGCCACCAGCCCGGTCGGAGGGCGGCTGATGCAGATCGGCGAGGTTGCCGAGCGGGTCGGGTTGAGCATCCGCACCATCCGGCACTACGAGGACGTCGGCCTGATCGTCCCGTCGGCCCGCAGCGACGGGGGCTTCCGCCTCTACACCGCACCCGACCTCGACCGGCTCGCCGTGGTCAAGCGAATGAAGCCGCTCGGCTTCACCCTCGACGAGATGCGCGACCTGCTCGGCATCCTCGACGCCCTCGACACGGCCGAGGGCGCCGACCGGGTCGCCCTGCTCGACCGGCTCGGCATGTTCCACACCGCCGCCACCGCACGCGTCAGCGCGCTGCGTGACCAGCTCGCCACGGCCGAGGGCTTCGCCGGCACGCTCCGCGACAGGCTCGACCAGCACGGCGGTCCGTCCACCTGAGCCGGTTGCCGGCCCCGGGGGCGGGAGTGGCGACGCGGGCAGCTTCCCTTGCTGCCCGATCCGGCTGGCCCTCGTCGCTCCACTGAGGACGGTCTGCCATCCGCCGGCTGCCGGCCGTGGCGGAGGCGCACTACGCTCCGGGCCACACAAGGAGAGGGAAGATCAATGCGTAGGACCCTGCTGCCCGTCGCGGCACTCGCCCTGGTGGCGGCGCTGAGCGGATGCGTCACGATCAACACGCCGGCGGACGACCTGGACCCGGCCGCCTCGGCGCAGCCGACAGGCAGCACCGTCAGCGTGAACGACGAGACAGCGGACCCGGACAAGCCGGCGCCCTCGGCCGTACCCGACACGTCCGGAGCGCCCGCCACGCTCAAGGCGCTCACCTGCGCGCAGCTCAAGACCGCCGTGCTCGGTAACGGATCCGAGCGGTACAACGGCTACCCGGATCCGATCCCGCTGGTCGACGGCATGTGGTCCGGGGAGGACGGCACGGTCGTCCACATGCAACAGCCGTGCGCCGTCGGCGACCTGACCGGCGACGACGCGGCCGACGCGGTGGTCCCGGTGCTGATGGACGGCGGCGGGACCGGCAAGTTCTGGCAGATCGTGATGTACGGCAACATCGACGGTAAGCCCGTCTACGTCACCATGGTCGACATCGGCGACCGTACGCCTGTCGAGTCGGTCTCGATCACGTCGCGCCGGGCGACGGTGGTCTACCTGACCCGCCCCGAGGACGCGTCCTCGGCGGAGGTCGCCGTGCGGCGTACGGCCGTCTACGAACTCAGCGGCAGCCGGCTCGTCGAGATCAGCCACACGGACGCGCCGTACACCCCCTGAGCGGTCGGCCCCACGCGGTGGGCCGTTCCGGCGCGGAACGGCCCACCGGTCCAGTTGCTCAGGGATTGAGCAGGACCTTGATGGCCCGGCGCTCGTCCATGGCCCGGTACCCCTCGGCGGCCTGGTCGAGGGGGAGGGTGAGGTCGAAGACCCGGCCGGGGTCGATCTCACGCTTGTAGATCAGGTCGATCAGCTCGGGCAGGAAGCGACGCACCGGGGCGGGGCCGCCGTGCAGGTGCACGTGGGAGAAGAACAGCTCCTCGCCGGGCAGTTCGACGCCGTGGGCCACGCCGACGTAGCCGACGTGCCCTCCCGCCCGGGTGGAGCGGATGGCCTGCAACATCGACTCCTGGGTGCCGACCGCCTCGATGACCGAGTGCGCGCCGAGGCCGTCGGTCAGGTCCTTGATCCGGGCCACGCCGTCGTCGCCGCGCTCGGTGACGATGTCGGTGGCGCCGTAGTGGGTCGCCAGCTTCTGGCGGGGCTCGTGCCGGCTGACCGCGATGACGCGTTCCGCGCCGAGCTGCCGGGCCGCCAGCACGGCGAGCAGACCCACCGCACCGTCGCCGACGACCGCGACGGTCTTGCCCGGGCCCACCTCGGCGGCCACCGCGCCGAACCAGCCGGTGCCGAGCACGTCGGAGGCCGCGAGCAGGGCCGGGACCAGGTCGTCGGGAGGGGGGTCGGGCGTGGCGACCAGGGTGCCGTCGGCCAGCGGTACGCGCAGGTACTCCGCCTGGGAACCCAGCCCGCCCACCGGCTCCCGATGGACGCACGAGGACTGGTAGCCCGCGCGGCAGATGGGGCAGGTGTTGTCGGAGGCGAAGAAGGAGCCGACGACGAACTGGCCGGGCTTGATCTCCCTGACCTCGCTGCCGACCTCCTGGACGACGCCGACGTACTCGTGGCCCATGGGGGACGGCCCGTGGACCGTCTCGATGCCGCGATACGGCCACAGGTCCGAACCGCAGACGCAGGTGGCGGACAGGCGGATGATCGCGTCGGTCGGGAGGAGGATCCGCGGATCCTCGCGCTCCTCCACCCGTACGTCGCGGGGGGCGTGCAGGACGACACCACGCATCAGGCTCTTCCCTTCGGTCCGGTCCAGCTGCGACGAGACGGCTCACCTCCCGGCTTACCCAGTCCGGGCGTGGGCTTGCCGGCGTGAGGCGGGAACTACCGGGCCCGGCGCGACGACGTCCAGTTCTGCTGTCGGAGCCGTTCGATGCCGTCCAGCAGCAGGTCCAGCGCGAACTCGAACTCGAACTGGTCGTCGCAGCCCTGTCCCACGACCGACGCGTCGTCGTGGGAGGCGGCCGTGGAGATCTCCGCGAGGTGCGGGAACCGGGCCGCGACCTCCGGCGGGAAGGCCTGCGGTGGGTCTGAGCTGGCCGTGCCGGAGCGGCCGGCGCGCCGGGAGGCGTCGAACAGCTCCTGACTGAAGCCCAGGATCCGGCTGCCCATCGCGTGCATCACGTGGTGGGCGAGGTCGGCGGAGAACCCGCCGGCCCGGAGGGTCCCGACCATCGAGTCGAGGTATGCGAGGACGGCCGGCGTCGCCATGTTCCGCGACTCGATCGCGAGCGGCGCCCAGGGGTGGCGCCGCAGCACCTGCCGCGCCGAGAGGATGCGGCTGCGGACGGCGTGCTTCCAGTCTGCGTCGGGCACCGGCGGGTCGATCTCGCCGACGACGACGTCGATCATGCCGTCGAGCAGTTCGTCCTTGTTGGCCACGTGCTTGTAGAGGGCCATCGGCACGACGCCCAGATCCTGGGCGAGGTTGCGCATGCTGAGGGACTCGATCCCGGCCCCGTCGGCGAGCGCGACGGCGGCGTGCAGGATCCGGTCCCTGCTCAGCGGCGTCCGGCGCAGCGTCTCAGCCTGCTCAGCCATCTCGGTCCTCGTCTTCTGGCGGCGGTTGAAACCATAACCGCCTTGACCGGTGTACGCCGTACACCTACATTTGGGTGTACGGCGTACACCTAGGGAGGGTGAAAGATGAAGGCGATAGTTCAGGACCGGTACGGCCCGCCGGAGACGCTCACGCTCGCGGACGTCGACGTGCCGGTGCCCGCCCCCGACGAGGTGCTCGTGCGGGTCGAGGCCGCCGCGCTCAACGCGTACGACTGGCATGCCATGCGTGGCGATCCGCGGATGGCGCGGTTGGCGATGGGCCGGACGCGGCCCCGCGCGCGCATCCGGGGCCGCGACTTCGCCGGCCGGGTCGAGGCCGTCGGCAGCCACGTCCGACAGGTGCGCCCGGGCGACGCCGTCTTCGGCGACCTCGGCGACGCCAACGGCGCGTTCGCCGAGTACGTGTGCGTGCCCGCGACCCTGGTCGCGCCGAAGCCGGCGAACCTGACCCCGCAGCAGGCCGCCGCGCTGCCGCTGGCCGGGGTCACCGCGCTCATGGGGCTGCGCGACGTCGGGCGGGTCGAGCCCGGCCACCGCGTCCTCGTCAACGGCGCCTCCGGCGGCGTCGGCACCCTGGCCGTCCAACTGGCCAAGGCGCTCGGCGCGACCGTGACCGCAGTGTGCAGCACCCGCAACGTCGACCTGGTCCGCTCTCTCGGCGCCGACCACGTCGTCGACTACACCCGCGACGACTTCACCCGCGGCGACCGCCGTCACGACGTCGTGTTCGACCTGGTCGGCAACCGCTCACTCACCGCGCTCCGGCGGGCGCTGACCCCCACCGGGACGCTGGTGCTCTCCGGCGGCGGCGTGTACGGCGGCGGCAGCCTCGTCGGGCCGGTCTGGCTCCTCGCGCGCGGACGGCTGCTGGCGCCCCTCGTCCGCCAGCGCATCGTCACCCTCACCGCGACGCCCAGCCGCCAACACCTCGACACGCTCCGCGCCCACGCCGAGGCCGGCCGCCTCACCCCGGTCATCGACCGGACCTATCCGCTGCGCGAGGTGCCCCAGGCCGTCCGGTACCTCGAAGGTGAACACGCGCGGGCGAAGGTGGTCATCACCCTCTGAACTGCTGCGTTCTTCCGGGCTTGCAGATCGCCCGGGACAACCGTCAGGCTTGCATCCGGTACCTGGGTACAGGCTTACCGTCGGGGTATGAGTGACCACCAGAGCACGACGGACGGCGCCTGGGCGCCGGATTCCTGCACCCTGCCGACGGCCGAACGGCCACTGCGAGTCGCTGAGTTCGACCAGTTCTTCGCCGCCGCCGTACGGGGCGTCGACCGGCCGTCGGCACAGCATCTGCGGTTGCAGCTCGACGGCTCTGCGCAGGTCGAGGAGACGGCCCGGGACCTGACGGCCCGTGAGTCGTCCTGCTGCTCGTTCTTCGCCTTCGACCTCTCCCGCTCCGGCCCGGATGCGCTGGCGTTGGACGTCCGGGTACCGGCCGCACACGTCGACGTGCTCGATGCCCTCGCCGACCGGGCGGTATCCGTTCGGGATCAGGGATGACCGGGTCGGGACTGCGCAGCGGCCAACTGGCCGACGCGGCCGGGGTCAACCAGCAGACGCTGCGCTACTACGAGCGCCGGGGCCTGCTCGCCTCACCACGGCGGTCGCCAGGCGGGCACCGGCTCTACCCGGCCGAGTCAGTCACCCTGCTGCGGGTCATCAAGACCGCGCAACGCCTCGGCTTCACCCTCAACGAGGTTGCCGACCTGCTCGACGCCGGCCGGCACCAGCACGACCGTCGACCCGACAGCGGCCTCCAGGCACGGGCCAGGGAGAAGCTCATCGAGGTGGAGCAGAAGCTCGCTGACCTCACCATCATCCGTGACACCCTGCGGGCCGCCATCTCAGCCGGCTGCGACGACCTGGTCGCCTGCGCCGGAAGCTCCTGCTGCCCCCTGCCCTTCGCTGGACTGGTCGAGAGGACCGATCGTGCCGACACCTGCTGACCGGCTCCGCCGCCTACTCCCCTCCGGAATGACGGGACTCGCGGGAGCCGCCTGCGCTGCCTGCTGCGTGCTGCCGCTCCTGCTCGCCGCCGGGATCCTCGGTGGTGCCGGCTGGGCCGCGGTCAACCGCTTCCTTCCCGGCGCCGCCGTCGCCCTGGCCGTGCTCGCCGGCCTGTCCTGGTGGTGGGCCACCAAACGCCGCCACGCCACCGGCTGCGTAGGCGGCACCTGCTCCTGCGGCCAACCCGACCAGCACGACCGCGAGGTGATCACGCTACGGGCCGACGCATGACGGTTGCCGGACCGGGACGCGAATCGCTGGCTCTGCCTCGCGAACACGGCGGCTTCGAGGTCGAGTGGGTTCGCCCGAAAGATGCGGCCACCCAGTTCCGATCACATGCGTTCGGGAGTCCTGATGCCGAGCAGGTACAACCCCTGCCGGAGCACCCGGGCGGTGAGGTCGCAGAGCGCCAGCCGGCTCTCCCGGACCGGCTCGTCGGCGCGCAGCACCGGGCAGCGCTCGTAGAACGCGCTGAACGCGACAGCCAGCCGGTACAGGTATCCGGACAGGTGGTGGAACTCCAGGCTGTCCGCCACCTGACCGACCACCGTCCCGAAGCCGACCAGCTCGAAGGCGAGCGCCCGTTCGACCGGATCGGCCAGCGAGATCGGCGCCTCCGGCCGGGCCGCCACCCCGGCCCGCCGGAAGATCGACCGGATCCGCGAGTACGCGTACTGGAGGTAGGGCGCGGTGTTGCCGTCCAGCGACAGCATCCGCTCCCAGTCGAGCACGTAGTCCTTGTGCCGGTCGCTGGACAGGTCGGCGTACTTGATCGCGCCGATGCCGACCGCCCGGCCCACCTCGGCCGCCTCCACCTCGCCCAGGTCCGGGTTCCGCTCCCGGGCCAGCGCCGTAGCCCGGACGATCGCCTCCTCCAGCAGCCCGACCAGCTTCACCGAGCCGCCGGCCCGGCTGCGCAGCATCCGCCCGTCCGGCCCGAGGATCGAGCCGAACCCGACGTGCTCGGCCCGGGCCGGCGGGGCCAGCCAGCCGGCCTGCGTGGCTGCGGCGTACACCATCTCGAAGTGCCGCCGCTGCGGCAGGCCGACCACGTAGAGCAACCGGGTCGCGGCCAGCGTGCCGGTGCGGTGCCGGATCGCCGCCAGGTCGGTTGCCGGATAGCCGTACCCGCCGTCGGACTTGCGGACGATCAGCGGCAGCGGCTCGCCGTCCCGGCCCACTGAGCCGGGCGGAAACACGCAGGCTGCCCCCTCGCTCTCCCGCAGCAGCCCCAGGCGGTCCAGCTCCTCGGTCACCAGTTCGAGTAGGTCGTTGTAGCTGCTCTCACCGTGGAAGTCCCGCTCGGTGAGGGTCACGTCGAGCAGGTCGTAGACGGTCATGAAGTACCGCTCGGACTGCTCCACCAGCAACCGCCACAGCCGCAGCGTCGCCGGATCGCCGCTCTGCAGAGCCACCACCCGCCGCCGGGACCGCTCCCGGAACGCCTCATCCGCGTCGAACGTGACCCGGGCCGTCTTGTAGAACGAGTCCAGGTCACCCATGGACAGCTCGCGCGCCGCCTCGGCCCCGCCCAGGTCGACCAGGTGCTCGATCAGCATGCCGAACGGCGTACCCCAGTCACCCAGGTGGTTGGCCCGCAGCACCCGGTGCCCCAGCCACTCCAGCAGCCGGGCCGCCGCGTCGCCGATCACCGTCGACCGCAGGTGCCCGACGTGCATCTCCTTCGCCACGTTCGGCGCCGAGTAGTCGACCACCACCGTCTCCGGTTCGACGGCCACCGGCACCCCGAGCCGCGGGTCGGTGGCCAGCGCGGAGACCAGCCCGCCCAGGGCTTCGTCGGCGATGGTCAGGTTGAGAAAGCCCGGCCCGGAGACCTCCGCCGCGCTGCACAGATCGGCCAGCTCCGCGAGGTCCAGCACCTCGGCGGCGATCGCGCGCGGCGGCCGCCCGAGCCGCCGGGCCAGCGCCAGCGCCGCGTCGGACTGGAAGTCCGCGCGCTGGGAGCGCCGCACGACCGGATCCACCGGCCCGCCGGCCACCGTCGCGAACGCCGGCGCCAGCCGGTCGGCCAGCAGTTTTTCAAGGTCCATGGGTACGCCGATCTCGCTCGGATCCGCCGCGCGGATCACCGGATGGGATGCGGGCGGACCGAGGACGATCGACGATGACCGGCGGCTCGATCCGCCGGTCGCAGGAGAAGAAGACTCAGCGCAGGCGGTCGCGGAACCGCCGGCGTCGCCGCGCGCCGATCTGGACGTCGGTGGACGTCATCGGGTACGCGGGCGAGCTGGTCATGGCAGCAGCCTAACCGGCCGGTCCGGGGGTTGCGCAACGCCGTTCCCTCAGCGAGCGGGCACACCTGGAATCGTCAGGCCGTAGTGGCGGACAGCCGGGCATAGGCCGCGGGTGACCACGGGCTGCGCGTGAGGCTGGGGCGTTGCTCGGGCTCCATGCTCATTCGCACCCGTCCACCCATAAGGTGGCGTCTCTGCATGGGCTCGTTTGCCCGTCGCCGTTCAGGGTCGTTGCTGTCGGCAGCCGTACGTCCAACCCAGTGCGAGCCTCGTCGCGGAGAGCGGTCACAAGCCGTTCGCTTGACCGGACCTGCGCATACTGAGAGCAGCGGCAGGCTCACGGACTGTCAATCGGGCTTATGGTCGATCAATAGACGGAGGCCGACATGCGTTGGCTCATGATTCTCATCATCGCGTTGGTGGTCGTTGCAGCGGTCTGGCTGTGGCGCCGTTCCCAGAAGGCCTCACTCGACATCGACGGCCAGGTTCGTAACCGGCAGGCGTCGACTGAAGCCCGCAGGCGCCTTGACGAACACCGCAACCCGAGTGACGGTAGCCCCGGCAGCGGCGCCGGTGGGGTCGGTGGTGTCTGGGGCGGGTAAGGCATGTCCTTGGCTGCTCTGCGCACTCAGTCCGGCCCGTCCGCGCACGTCTCTGACGTCGGGCGTTGATCCGTCGCCGGCTCGCTTCGGCTCTCACCGTTTAGCCCTGTTGCTGTCACCGTTGCTGTCGACAGCAACAAGGCTGACTGCTCCGGTGTAATGCGGATGCAGGGCACTGACTCGTGCCCTGGGGCGCCCCACGGTGCAGACGGCCGCGTTCGAACCGCTGGCAGACTGCCGTCATGTCGTCTGAACCGGAATCGTGGACCATCAAGCACTTCTCGCAGGGCAACCCAGCCGGCCCCGGCCAGGACAGCGTCCCGGCGCTGCTACGCCGAATCGCAGACAGCATCGAACAACGGCCCGGCACCGAGGTCCAGGACGTCGTATTGCACAACGAGGTCAACGCCGACGGTGACTGGTGGTCGGCCACGGTCTACTTCCATGAACCGTCGGTCTAGCAGAGTCCGGCGTACAGGTCGACTCGTTCGCCGCCCACCAGGTCAGCCGCAAGCACATCGCGGCTGATCTGCCGTTTCTTCGGGCGATCCCGGTCGTCGTTGGTCATTCCTGTTCGACGTTTGACGACCTGGTGACGGCACCGACGGCCCGGTGACGGCCCACAGCCAAGCCTGGGCAGCCGGTAGGCGGTTATGACTCCATTGACTGCACCAGCCTCGTTGCTGACCGGTTCTAGAGTCCGGCCATGGACCGTCGACGGCCAAGCCGAACCTTTCTGCGGGTGTTCTCCATGTTCGGTCTCGTCTTTGCGATTGCGCTTACAGTGCTCGGCACATGGTCAGCCGCAGACGAACGCCGGGGATCAGAGGCAGAGGCCGACGTGCTGGACGTCGAACATCACGGGACGAGAACATTCCTGACAGTCCAGTTCACCACAAACCGTGGCGAGATGTGTGAATCAAGCCTTCGCGTTACGGTCGATGCCAACCGGGCTGTGAGTGCCGGTCAGCGCATCCGTGTCCACTACACCAAGAGCGACCCTTGCCTGAGAGTGCGCGAGGTTGGCGATCAATCCGAGTGGGTCATGGTCCTCATCGCGGTGGTGCTTCTGATCACCTTCGCCATTCTGACCTATGTCGTGTGGCGCCGGCCCCGACCTCCGCTTCCACTCCGATACGCGGGCATGCCGTGATGAGTCGGACGAGGTCGGTTTGACCCGGACCCACCGGCAGACGTTGAAGCGGAATTCAGATGAAGCCTTCCGTGACCTGCGCTAGCCTGACCGGCACACTGGCCACGCCCCATCTCGCGCCCACGGCATTGGTCGCTACTTGCCGACGTTCCACGCTGTCTTGTGCCCTGTGTGTGCCCCGGAAGCTGGCAGTTGATGCTCGGGGCGCCGGCGCCTCCTGGCACCCCGGATGCCGGCTCCCGTCAACGCACCACCGACCGCGCACAAGGTTGGAGCAGACAAGGGCCAGCTTCGTTCGGGCACATACGCCAAGGTCATGGCGAGTGCAGTGACGGCCATCAGTGCACCGACTGCCGCCAAGAGCAGGTACAAACGGCGTCGCCTACGCATCGGGCCAGTAGAGCATGGGCGGGCAACCCTCAGGGCGTGTGGCTGACTCCATGCCCCCAGGCAACCAGCACCGCCACGTGAGCTGCTGTTCCCTAGTCCTTGACCTGGGGGCGCGGTCCGCCATCGTCCGTGCGTGTCCAATGGCGTCCGCCCCGATCGCCACTCGGCTAGTCACCCAGCCGGCACCATCATCAAAGAATGAGCCTTTTCCATCCTGGCGGCGCAGGTGGCTGGCGATCACTGTCGCCTTGCGGCGGAATTGGGGAGCACAACGTGCAGGGGCGAGTTCACTGGCTCCAGCCTTGGGCCTCCGGCGAGCCGTGCATGGCCGCGTGTGACGTCGTGGCAGAAAATAGACGGGTGACGAAGACCTTTGTTGCGCGGCAAGCGGCAGACAGCTCACCTGCACTGCACTACTACGTAGTTCACGACGGCGCCGGCGGGCCGGAGGGCCTGCTGGTTGAGGAGTTCCTGCTCGCGGCGGACTACTCCTCGGCGGGGCTGGTGAGCGGCGGCTGGAGTCGAGAGGAGGGCCAGTGGCGCGACGCTTCGTCCATCAGTCGGCGCTTACGCGTTGACGCCGCGCTGCGGGCCCGAGTGACGCCCGTGGGCCGGGCAGCGGCGGCGGCGTTCTACTGGGATCTCTGCGGTGCCGATCTGCCGGACGAGCCTGAGCTCCGGGCGTGCTTCGGTGGCCTCCCCGCGCAGGCACCGTGTGCCTTGCGGCTGAGCGGTCCCGAGGCCAGGTCGGGATTTCGCGAGACGCGCGTCTATAGGATTCTCTTCGCCGATGAGTTGACCCAGGACGCCCTTGCGGCACTGAGCGAGGCGTGGCAGATGCCGGTCACCGGCGACCTCGCGGATCCCGAGGTGCGCGTTTTGGGTGCGGTGCGTCGCCAGGTTGCCGGCGACGCCTTCCGCTGGGATCTGCGGCGGGTGGCCGCAGGTGCCGCGTGGGGGCTGGACGTGACGTGCGATCTGGTGGGGGAACGTGACGAGGCGGTCGGCGTGCTGCTGCGCGGTCTGACGACGCAGATGCGGCAGCAGGGACTGATCCCCGTTACCGTCGACCGATTTCGCTGAACGTTCTGGCTCCCGTTTGCTCGGCTCTGTTACGGCCAACGGTTCGCCTCGACGTGGTGCAGGACGAGGATGGCCTGCACGATCGGGGTGGCTCGCCGGGGGCAGCAGCGCAGCTTGTTCAGGATCTTCCACGTCTTGAGGGTGGCGATCGCGCGTTCGCCGCGGGCGCGGATCTTTGCGTGGGCGCGGTTGACGGCCCTCTGCCGGCGTGACAGCTTCGGTCGGAAGCGGCGCCGCTTGAACGGGGTGCGGAGGCTGCCGCGGGCTCCTTGGTAGCCCTTATCGGCGAAGGTCATCACGTCTGCCCTGGTCAACGCGTCGATGATGCCGTTGGTTCGGGCTGCGGTCAGGTCGTGGACCGCACCGGGCAGCGCTGGCGAAGCCCAGACAAGTCGGCCAGCGGCATCCGCGATCACCTGCACGTTCACGCCGTGGCGCTTGTGTTTCCCGGAGTAGTACGGCCGCTGGTCGGCGACCCGGTCGATCGTAATCAGGGTGCCGTCCAGGATTGCGTACGCCAGTCGGCGGATCCGTTGGATGGCGGTGGCCAGGCCGTCGGCTGCCGACCTGAGCAGGGCTATTGCTTCCTGCACGTAGCGCCAAGCGGTGGCGACGCCGATCCGGAAGCCGGCCGCGAGTCGGGTGTAGGTGTCGCCGTTGCGCAGGTGAGCGAGAGCCAGCAGCGCCTGCCGGCCGGGGTCGAGGCGTCGCCACCGGGATCGGCGCTGCTTGCGGTGGCCGCGGATGCGTTCGGCGAGGTGGTTCAGGGTGCGGCTGGACAACGGAATCGTGGCGGGGTAGGACAGCATGGCGAGGCTCCCGGTCGGGGCTTCGAGTCTTGGTCGACAGCTGTCCTACCTGGAGCCTCGCACCCATCGATCACCGGGCCTGCCACACCCATCCTGAGCTGCAAGATGAGCTTGGAAAAGGCTCAATCAGGACGCTAGACTTCGTAGACGGTCTGCGATTACGAAGGCTGCGTCGTCCGAGCCCTGACGCACCCTTGTGCCGGTTATAGCGTCGGCCAACGCGACCAACTCCTCCGGTGGCAGGCTGTTCACTCCTCGTACGGGCAGTTTCACCTGGAATTCCGGGTTCGGAGTAGCGACCAGCAGCGACATGACGCCTCGCCTTGGGTCATCCTCCGTGTCGATATTCGCCGTAGACAGGTCCACCCACCGCGTCCGGAGCCACAGGCGCTCACCGAGCAACGTCCCGTCCAGCCACGCTCCATACGAAATCACAGCGACCATTGCCAAGCTGACCGCTCCTACGATGTAGGCCCCCAAGAAGAACCATGCAGAGACGAACAGGTGAGGTAGAAGCGAGCCCCACACGTCGATCGGGCTCTCCGTAAGCGACTCAAAGATCAGGTCAAAGGGCACCCAGAGCAGGAACCCTCCCACGACGATAAACGGCAAACTGAACCCGAACGCCCTGGCCTTCCTAGCTGCACCGGCACCCACCGACAGCCGAACCTTCGAACGTTGTCGCATGCCCGCCGATCCTATCTCCGTAGAACCACAGCACTGTCTGCCGTCGACCCGCCGCCTCGGGAGTAGGCCGCCGCCCGGCCCGCCACATCAAGCGGACCTTGACGCACGTACGGACGCTGCCGAAGCCGACTGAGTCGGCTCTCGTATCACGGACCGCGCCCCCGGCGGACACCGCCACAGTGGCGCAGTTGACCCAACCTCGCCCCGCACGGACCCGGCTCCGGGGGTCGGCGCTGGCCACCGACGGCCACCCCCGTCGTCGACTCCTTGACCCCGAGGTGACGACCCAGCAGACATCTCCGAGTGGGAGAACAGCGAGTCACATCAAGAAGCCAGCTACTTGCCCGCCGCCGACGGCGAGGCCATCATCAGACGGCTTGCTCGCCGCTACCTAGAGGAGCGCTAGCCGACTGGGCGAGCACCGTCAGTTTGGAAGGTGCCTTGAACTGCACACAGTGCCCCATGGCAGGGACGGCCGACCTGATGGGTTAGTGGTACGCCGTGGCAGGCCGCCGTCACGGTTTCGGTCGATCACTGCACATCACCCTGGCAAGTGTTCGGCATCGATTGCCATCTAGCATCACCTCGTGGTTCCAACTAGCACGAACTCAGCTGGCGGGCTGCCGCCTCGGCGTCTCCCGCTGGGAGTCAACATCGCAAGCGCATTGTTGGTTCTTCAGGCATCGTTGCTAATACTCGCGGCGATTTCCGCCATATATGCCCAAGGGGCATCAAAGATGCCGTAAACGACGCAGCGGGTCGTTCCGGCGTCCCAGTAGACAGCAGTTCGGTCGCACTCAAGGCGTCCTACTTCCATTTCGAAGCTCGGCTCACCCTGTGGTATTCACTCTTCTTCGCGCCTGCATTGGTTGGCGTCGCGTTGTGGGTTAGGACGGGTCAACAGAGTGCGAGAGTAGTCGCCCTCGCGACGAGCCTGCTTAGCGTGCTTTGCTGTTGCGGTTCCGGGGGGAGGCTATGGCTATCTGACGAACCAACAGAGATTGATGAAGCACTTCCGGCCGCATTCGGTCAAATGTATCCAGCATGGGTCGAACTGGGTAAGACTGGGCTAGTAGTGTCCTTTATGCCTGCCTTTATCGCGGCAGCCGCACTGGTCTTCAGCGGGCGTACGGTTGCCCGCACCTCCTCAGGATCGAACCAATGACCTCTTCGGTGTGAACGCGGGTATGGGCCCACCGGGGTGTGTCATCCGCTGGCGTCTCGTACCGTCGAGCACGGTTGCCGCACCGCCTGCCGTGGTGCTTCGCCGAATGTTGCCGATAGATCCGCTGCCTCCTCGCTGCCCAGCCTTCCGCTGAGCGCTACCTCTCGCTTGCGACCGCCGCCGGTCAGCTGGTCGCACGGCTGGGCCGAACCACAACGCGTCGAAACGACGCGTCAGCAGCCACGGCATCCTCGTCATCGCCGGCCAGAAAATCCACGTCGGCATCGGCCACGCCGGTCGAACCCTCACCGTCGAAGACCACCAAGCCCATCGCCCGTTGCGAGGTCCGCAAGCCCGAGCCTCCACGACAACGTCGGATAGCCTGCACCGACCGCGACGACCACGGAGCCCAACCATGAAGCTGCCGCCCGGAGCCACCGGCTTCAACCCGCCACCCGGCGCCCAAGCGGACCTCAGGGCCTTCACCGCCGTCTGCCACCACGCCGCCCGAGCCATCGACGCCACCGTCACCGACGTCACCCCCGCCGGCGTCACACCGAACTTCCACACGGTCGACATCGCTGACGCCCATGACCACATCGCGGTGCTGCGGCACACCACCCTGCCGTTCATCGCCTTCGCCCGCCCCCACGTCAACGGCGACGTCATGGTGACGTTCGTCGACCACCCCGACCTCGCCGCCGCCCTCACCACCCTGACCGACGCCCAGGCCCTCACCGCCGAGCAGTTGCAGACCGCACTGTCACAGGTCGACCTGAACGCCCTCAGCCGGCATGAACACGACCAGATCAACTACTGGAAACCGACCACAGTCGGCGAGCTGCTGTTTAACTTCTGGGACTGAACAGCAGTAGCCTGAGACAGCGAACAACCAAGATCGTCTAGCCGGACGTGTCACGGATCAAGTGACAGCGATCCGTAACGCATCAAGTGGAGCCCGACATTGAGTGCGCCGGAGGCTCGTACCCGTTGCGTAACGGCATAGCTGGCGGCTGCCGCCGCTGTCACGACCAGTAGGGTCGGCGGCGTGTTCAATGATCAACCCAGGAGGGACTGTAAAACGAACGGTGTAACTCCTGATCAAGGAGCAGCACCTGATGACGGATGTCGTGGTCACCGAGGTCGATACTGGCCAGGTGGCGAAGCGTGGACCGGCGCGGCCGGCAGGAGACGGTGTCGACGATCAGCTCGTCGCCCAGGTGGTGGAACAGGCCCGTGCGGCGGGTCTGCAGCTCACCGGCGAGGGCGGGCTGCTGCAGCAGCTGACCAAGCGGGTCCTGGAAGCCGCTCTCGACGGTGAGATCACCGACCACCTGGGCTATGACAAGGGCGACCCAGCCGGGAACAACGGTGGGAACTCCCGCAACGGGGTGCGGGGCAAGACGGTGCTGACCGAGGTCGGTCCGGTGCAGATCGAGGTGCCCCGCGACCGCGACGGCACGTTCGAGCCGCAGATCGTGCGTAAGCGTCAGCGCCGGTTGTCTGGGGTCGAGGACATGGTGATCTCGCTGTCGGCCAAGGGATTGACGACCGGGGAGATCCAGGCCCACCTGGCCGAGGTGTATGGCGCGGACGTGTCCCGGCAGACGATCTCCACGATCACCGACAAGGTCGTTGACGGGATGACCGAGTGGCAGAACCGGCCCCTCGACCCGGTCTACCCGGTGATCTTCCTCGACGCGGTGCACGTGAAGATCCGCGATGGGAAGGTCGCGAACAGGCCGATCTACGTGGCCCTGGCCGTCACGGTCGACGGCAACCGGGACATCCTCGGGCTCTGGGCCGGTGACGGCGGTGAGGGCGCGAAGTTCTGGCTCAGCGTCCTCACCGAGCTGAAGAACCGTGGCGTCGCGGACGCGTGCATGGTGGTCTGCGACGGACTCAAGGGTCTACCGGACGCGATCGGGCAGACCTGGCCCGAAGCAGTCGTGCAGACCTGCATCATCCCCTTGCTGCGGGCGTCGTTCCGCTACGCCGGACGGCAGCACTGGGACGCCATCGCCAAGGCCCTCAAGCCGGTCTACACGGCGGCGACCGAAGCCTCCGCCCGCGAACGCTTCGCCGAGTTCACGCAGGCGTGGGGCACAAAGTATCCGGCCATCATCCGGTTGTGGGAGCAGGCGTGGGCGGAGTTCGTGCCGTTCCTGGCCTTTGACGCCGAGATCCGCACCGTCATCTGCTCCACCAACGCCATCGAGTCCGTCAACGCCCGGATCCGCCGAGCCGTCCGGGCCCGCGGCCACTTCCCCAACGAGGGCGCCGCCCTCAAGTGCGTCTATCTCGCCGTGATGAGCCTCGACCCGACCGGGCAGGGCCGCCGGCGGTGGACCATGCGCTGGAAACCCGCCCTGAACGCCTTCGATATGGTCTTCGAAGGCCGCCTGACCGCAGGCCGCAAGTAACCCTCAACAACCCGAGTTACACCGTTCGTTTGACAGACCCACCCAGGACGTCGAACGATGACGCCACCTGCCCGGCGGCGGGTTCTCAGGCGTAGGGGAAGCAGCATGGCTTGGGAGATCATTACGGTGTGTCTCGATCCCGTGGACCGCCGCGAGATCGACGTCGCTCTGGCCGCGGCGATGCGGCCGTACGACCGGGATGCCCCGCAGTACCCGGACGATGAGTGGGGTGGGCGGTGGGACCGCTACCGGATCTGTTCGCCCGCGGGGATCCCCGTCGTTCGAGGGTATGAGAACGATCCGCGGCTGGTGCGCGGCGACTCGTCCAAGGACACGGGCCCGGGTTTTTGCGACGGTGGGCCGCGAGCGCTGCTCGATCTCAGGGCTGTCCGCACTGCGGCCGCCGAGGCGGCCGGTCGGGAGTGGGACGAGTGGCAGCAGATGGCGGCCGCCTTTCCACCGGCGCGCCCTCTCATCCACTTCGTTGAGAGTTCGGCGGAACCCCACGACTACTTCGGGCGCGAGGCATGGCAGGCCTATCACTCGCAGCCGCTCCTCGCGGCCGTGGCGAACAGATACGGCTTTACCACCGCGCCGTTTCAGCGGATCGGTAACTGGGGTGACGATCCCGTCGTCTCGTTCGGCCTGGCTCGGGTCGATTTTATGGCTTTGCGTGCTCGCGAAGCGCTGGCGACCGACGGCCTGCTGACGCTCTCGGGTGAGTGGCTCGCCCCCGATCTAATGGGCAGCAGCGCACCGGGCCTTGCTGGCCAGCTTGACAACCTACGACTTCGCCGTGAATACCTGCACTTCACGGACCTCTATCTGATGGAGCTACCACCCGACGCGATGCTACTGCACGTGCACATCCACTGCTGATCCAGGACAAATATCAGCCGCTGCGGATTGTCTGCGACGGGCCGTCGGGGCGGCGGGCTGAACATGCCGCCCGGTGGGCGTGTGGTGCGAAGCTCGGTCCGGCATGTCCAGCCGGGGTGTGGTGACTCCCTGACACCGGCAACATCGCCGATCTCGGTGTTCCCCTACTGACAAAGCGTCCGCTCACTGCGCAGACGCTCGTCTTCGTGGTCAGATGCACGCGCTTCCAGTCCGGTCCGCTACCTGTCGCCGTAGTGGTAGCGGCAGGCGATGATCTCGACGGCGTCCTTGGTGATCCGATAGACCAGCCGGTGTTCGCGATCGATCCGGCGGGACCAGAAGCCGGACAGCTCTCCCCGCAGGGGCTCCGGCTTGCCGATGCCCTCATATCCGTTGCGCATCACGTCCACGATGAGGTCGTTGATGCGCTTGACCAACTTGCGGTCGGTGTGGCTGAGGTACTGGTTCCAGGCCGTCGCGGTGAAGACCAGCCTCACGCGACGTCCCGCACGGTGGCCGGGTCGACCAGGTCCCGCTCGACCGCGTCACCCTCCTCAAGCTCCGCGATCGAGCGGCGCAGGGCTGCGGCGTTGGCCGGGTTGCGAAGGAGGTACTCGGTCTCCTTCATCGCCTCGTACTCCGCAAGCGGCACGATGACCACCGGTTCGTGGCCCGACCGGGTCACCACCACTTCCTCCGCGTCGTTGATGACGCTGTCGAGTTCGGCGGCCAGGTTCTGCCGTAGTTGGGTGAAGTTCACGGTCCGCATGACCACCTCCGGTGGTAGGTACAGAAAACTGTACCTCGGGTGGGCCTGCGTTTCGTCCCTGGTCGACCTGGCGGGGGATCCACGGGTGCTGCTGTATCGGTCCCGATCACGGCGAAAGCGGCCCCAGTCGGGGCCGCTGACCTGCGGAGGAGTGGGCCGCCAGGGACTCGAACCCTGAACCTATGGA
The DNA here is from genome assembly GCF_040634035.1 of Micromonospora sp. NPDC007220. NCBI lineage: Bacteria > Bacillati > Actinomycetota > Actinomycetes > Micromonosporales > Micromonosporaceae > Micromonospora > Micromonospora sp. NPDC007220. Next base: position 140,820 of record NZ_JBEYEU010000001.1, read on the forward strand.
TTAAAAGTCCACAGCTCTGCCATTGAGCTAGCGGCCCGCGCGCTCAGGTTACCGGAAGGCGGCCGGTTGCGACTCTCGGCTTTCGTGCCGTAGGCGGAACCGGCAGCTCAGGCGAGGAGCGCCCGTCCGCGACGGCGCTTCCGGGCGTACAGGAGGAATCAGGCCGGGCGGCGCGGAGGCCGCCGGAAGGTCAACTGCCCGGCCCTCGGGGGGGGATTTGATCTAGGCAGGCGGGGGCCGGTCGTGGTCCGACGATCGATCCTGAAGAAGGCTGGCGAGCCTCCGGTCGGACCTTATCGGAGAGCCGGCGCCCATGGTGTCCCTCCTCGTCGCCGTGTCGGCTCGCCGGCGTGCTGTCAGGCCCGTCCAGCGCCGTGGTCGGCGGCTCTACCAGGGGTGTTAACTGGCCGAAGCCGCCGCGAAAAGCGGGCCATGGGAATGTAACAACTTGGGAACAACGCGAGCCGCGTTCTTGTCCGCAGTTTGTTAGCCGCCTGTACTAACCGGGTGACCTGCATTGATGAGACGGGAACCACACCGCCGGAGCCCCAGGACCGCCCGGTGGGGACCCTGCGGCGAGACCGGGTTCCGGCCCGGGTCCGCTCCGGCGAGAAGGTGCTCCCGGAGCAGGCCCGCGTGCACAACCGCGAGTTGCTGCTGCGCACGCTGTACCGGGAAGGGCCGCACAGCCGGGCGGATCTGGCGCGACGCACGGGGCTGACGAGGGTCTCGGTCTCGGACGTCGTGAGCGACCTCCTCGCGGACGACCTCGTGGTCGAGGTCGGTACGCGGGCGGGGACGCGGCCCGGGAAGCCGGCCATGATGCTCGAGTTCAACGAGCACGCCTGCCAGTCGGTCGCCGTGGACCTGAGCCACTCGACGCTCTACCGGGGGGCCGTGCTCGACCTCGGCGGCTCGGTGGTGGCTCGCCATCAGGTCGAGATCGAGGGCAGCACCGGAGCCGACGCGTTGGCGAAGGTCGTCGGTCTCGTCGGGGCGTTGCGCGAACAGGTGACGGCGCCGCTGCTCGGCATCGGCATCGGCATCCCGGGGATCGTGGACCTCGGTGGCGTCGTCCTCAGCGCACCCAACCTGGGCTGGAAGGACCTCAACCTCCGGTCGGTGCTGGCCGAGCAGTTCGGCTGCCCCGTGGTCGTGTCGAACGACGCCAACGCGACCGCGCTCGCCGAGCGTAGTTACGGCGAGAGCGCGGCGGACACCCTCCTCGTCCGGGTCGGTGTCGGTGTGGGGGCGGGTCTGCTGCTCGGCGGCACGCCCGTCCTGGGCAGCAGGTTCGCGGCCGGCGAGATCGGCCACGTGGTCGTGGACACCGGCAGCGAGCGGGCCTGTGTCTGTGGAAAGTTCGGCTGCCTCGAGACCTGGCTGTCGACCCGGCGCATCCAGGAAGACCTCTCGGAAGCGCGTACCGACGCGGTGCACACCCGGGTCCTCGCCGCCGCGGGCGAGGCACTCGGTTCGGTGCTGGCCCCGATCGTGGCCGCCATCAACGTCTCGGAAATCGTCCTCAGCGGGCCGCACCGGGTGCTGGAAGGACCGCTGGCCGCCGCGGCGATGGAAACCATCCGACAGCGCGCCCTGACCGAGGTCCACGGCGACATCGTGCTGCGGCTCTCGGAGCTCGGCGACGACATCGTCCTGCGCGGCGCGACCGCCATGGTCATGAGCCAACAACTCGGGATCGCCTGATCCGCTGATCCGATCCCCGTCACTTACAGCGACGCCGACCGGCGCTGGCTTTGCAGCAATAGAAGGGAACACGGTGCAACTGACACGCACGCTGACGGCAGCGTTTGCCGTTGTCGCTCTCGCCCTCGCCGGTTGTAGCGGTGGCGGGCAGGCGAATGAAGCAGGCTCGTCCCAGCTCGTCCTGGGCAACAACGGTGACCTGCTGACCTGGGACCCCGCCGAGATGAAGGAAGGCGCGGTCATCCACTACGCGGAGGCCGTCTACGACCCGCTGCTCCGCAAGACGTCCGAGTCGAAGATCGAGGGCAACCTGGCCACCTCGTACGAGTACAACGCCGACCTCACCGAGCTCACCCTGAAGCTGCGCGACGGTGTCACCTTCAGTGACGGCGCCGCCTTCGACGCCGACGTGGTGAAGGTCAACCTCGAGGCGCGCAAGAAGGGGGCGGGCAGCGCCTCCGAGGGGGCCCGGGCGATCGAGCGCGTCGAGGCCGTGGACAAGGCCACGGTGCGCCTGCACCTCAGCGAGCCCAGCCCCGGTCTCCTGGCCGCCCTGGCGACGTACACGGGGTACATGGCGAGCCCCAAGGCGCTCAGCGCGGGCACCATCGCCTCGAACCCGGTGGGCTCCGGGCCCTACACGTACGACGCGGGCGCTTCCGAGAAGGGCGTCAAGTACACGTTCAAGGCGCGCGACGGCTACTGGAACCGCGAGGCGTTCCCCTTCGAGAACGTCGTGATCCGCCCGTACGAGGAGTTCACCGCCCGGTACAACGCGCTCGCCACCGGCCAGATCCAGTTCATGTACGGCACCCCCGACATGGTGCCGAAGGCCAAGACCGACGGGCTCACCGTCAAGACGGTGCCCGGCGAGTGGCAGGGCATCATCCTCCAGGACCGCGCCGGCAAGGCGTCGGCGGCACTCGGCGACGTGCGGGTGCGGCAGGCGATCAACCACGCGCTCGACCGCAAGGCCATCCTCGAGACCCACTACGGCGGCTTCGGCCAGGTCTCCACGCAGACCTTCAACCCGTCCAGCGAGGCGTGGGTGCCGGAGCTGAACGCGCGTTACCCGTACGACCCGGCGAAGGCGCGCGAGCTGCTGGCCTCGGCGGGCTACGGCAGCGGCTTCAAGATCAAGGTCTCGTACAGCGAGGGCTTCATGTCTCCGCTGGTGCCGATCGTCACCCAGTACCTGGGCGACGTGGGCATCACGGTCGAGCAGGTGCCGGTCAACGGCTTCGCCAACGGCGGGCTGGAGACCCTGAAGGGCCAGCCGGCCTTCATGCTCTCGTTCTCCACGAACATCCCGGCGTGGACGGACGTGCTGAACAAGCTCACCCCGACGTCGCTGTGGAACAACTTCAAGTACACCGACGAGACCGTCACCCGGCTGCTCAAGGAGATCCCGGCCGCGCAGGGTGACAAGCAGGCCGCCCTCTACAAGGAGCTGAACACCCACCTCGTCGAGCAGGCCTGGTTCGCGCCGATCGTCACGCAGGAGAACGTCTACCTGTTCAAGTCCGACATCGACGTGACCATGCAGCAGGCGCAGCTCATGCCGAGCCTCCGCTTCTTCGCCCCGGCGAAGTAACCGCCGATCGACCCCGGATGGGTCGGGCAACGGTCCGGCCCATCCGGTGGATCACTACAGCTCATCTAGGAGGTAGCAGGCATGCTGGGCTTCATCGGTCGGCGGTTGGCCACGGGCCTGCTGCTGGCGTTCTCCGTCGTGACGGGGATGTTCTTCTTCCTCATGCTCACCGGCTCCGATCCGGCCCGGGGCGCGCTCGGCCTCTACGCCACGGAGGAACAGGTCGCGGTCAAGCGGGAGCAGCTCGGCCTCGACCGGCCGCTCGTCGAGCAGTACCTGAGCTGGCTGGGCGGGGTCGTACGCGGTGACCTGGGGGTCTCGTCCGCGCAGAACACCGACGTGAGCGACCTCATCGTGACGAGGCTGCCGGTCACCGTCTCCCTGGCGTTGGGCGCCGTCCTGGTGGCCGCCGTCCTCGGCGTCGTGCTCGGACTGCTCGCGGCGACCCGACCCGGGACGTTCGACCGCGTGCTCCAGGTGTTCATGGTGTTCGGCTTCAGCCTGCCGAACTTCTGGGTCGCGATCATCCTGGCCCTGGTCTTCGCCGTGCAGCTGGGCTGGTTCCCCGCCACGGGCTACGTGCACCTGAACGACTCACCCGGCGGTTGGCTCTGGTCCATCACCCTGCCGATCGTCGCGCTGTCGATCGGTTCGATCGCCGCCATCGCCCAGCAGTTGCGGAACTCCGTGATCACCGTCAACAGCCAGGACTACGTCCGTACGCTGCGCAGCCGGGGCCTCTCGCAGCGCGAGATCCTGCTCACCCACGTCCTGCGCAACGCGGCTCCGCCGGCGCTGACGATGCTCTCCCTCCAGTTCATCGCGGCGATGAGCGGCGCCGCCATCATCGAGCGTGTGTTCGGCCTCCAGGGCATCGGCGCCGTCGCCATCAACGCCTCGGGCAACAGCGACATCCCCGTCATCATGGGCGTCCTGCTCTTCACCGTGCTCGTCGTCGTACTCGTCAATCTCGCGGTCGACATTCTCTACGCCGCACTGAACCCGAAGGTACGGAACGCATGAGCGCCGACGTGACGCCCCGCGCGGGCCTGACAGCCAGGAGATTCCGCTCGTTCCTGCGTAACCCCATGGGCGTGGTGGCGGGCGGCGTCCTGCTGGCCATCGTCGCGGCGAGCATCCTCGCGCCGCTGCTCGCCCCGCAGGACCCGAACCTGGTGGTGCTCTCGGAGGCGCTCCGCCCGCCGAGCGGCGACCACCCGCTCGGCACGGACGGCAACGGGCGGGACATCCTCAGCCGCCTCCTGTGGGGCGGCCGGGTGAGCCTCCAGGCGGGCGCGATCATGGTCGCCGTCGCCCTCCTGTGCGGGATTCCCGCAGGTCTGCTCGCCGGCTACCGCGCGAAGCGGTTCGACGGGGTGTCGAGCTGGATCTTCAACATGCTGATGTCCCTGCCGGAGATCCTCATCATCATCGTGGTGATCGCCTCCCTCGGCAGCGGCCTCGCCCCGACGATGATCACCCTTGGCGTGCTGGCGTCGCCGGACATCTTCCGGCTGACCCGGAGCGCCGTGATCGCGGTGCGCGAGGAGCTCTACCTCGACGCCGCCCGCGTCGCGGGGCTCTCCGACCTGCGCATCATCTTCCGCCACGTGCTCTCCGTGGTGCTGGGGCCGGTCCTCGTGCGGTCCTCGTTCATCTTCGGCATGGCGATCATCGTCCAGTCCGGCCTGGAGTTCCTCGGCTTCGGCGACCCGCAGCGCCCCAGCTGGGGTGGCGAGCTCAGCAACGCCTTCCAGAACTTCCACCGCGCGCCCGAGCTGGTCATCGCGCCCGGCGTCGCCATCGGCCTCACGGTCATGGCACTCGTGCTCTTCGGCACGGCCCTGGCGGATTCGCTGGGGGTCAGCCGCAAACCCAAGGCCAAGCGGGCCGCGCGGTCCGCCGGCCGGGACGACCTGACGGTCGTCCAGGGCGAAGCCGACCGTACGCCCGCGACCGCCCTCCCCGCGGACACCCTGCTCCGCGTCGAGGACCTGTCGGTGCGGTACGTGGCCGAGGACGGAGCCACCAAGGACGTGGTGCGGGGCGTGTCGCTGCACGTCGCGCGGGGAGAGGTGCTCGGCCTGGTCGGGGAGTCCGGCTCCGGGAAGTCCCAGACGTCCTTCGCGATCCTCGGACTCCTGCCACCCGACGCCTCCGTGTCCGCCCGGCACCTCTCCCTCGACGGGCGGTCCCTGATCGGGCTGCGCGAGGGCGAGTTGCAGAAGCTGCGCGGGCCGCAGATGGCCTACGTGCCGCAGGAGCCGATGTCCAACCTGGACCCGTCCTTCACCGTCGGCGCCCAGCTGACGAAGCCGATGCGGCGCAAGCTCAACCTGTCCAGGAAGGCCGCGCACGAGCGGGCCCTGCACCTGCTCGAACGCGTCGGCATTCCCGACCCCGCCCGCACGCTCGCCGCCTACCCCCATCAGCTCAGCGGAGGAATGGCACAGCGGGTGCTCATCGCGGGCGCCGTCTCCTGCGATCCCGAGCTGCTCATCGCGGACGAGCCGACCACCGCCCTCGACGTCACGGTCCAGGTGGAGGTCCTCGAACTCCTCCGCGACCTGCAACGGGAACGCAACATGGGCCTCATCCTGGTCACCCACAACCTGGGTGTGGTCGCCGACCTCTGCGACCGGGTCGCGGTGATGCGGGACGGCCTCGTCGTCGAGCAGCAACCCGTCGCCGAACTCTTCGCCAACCCGCAGCACGAGTACACCCGCATGCTCTTGGACGCGACCCTGGAGGACGCCCCTCCCCGGCGGTCGCGCGACGACCTTCAGGAGGTGCAGTCATGAGCACCCGCAACGATTCCGACGCTCCGCTGCTCGACGTCCGCGACGTCAACGTCGTCTATCGCGGGTCCCGGTGGCGCAGTCCGTCCTTCCACGCGCTGCACGACGTCTCGATGCAGATCCGGGCGGGAGAGACGGTCGGCCTGGTCGGCGAGTCCGGCTCGGGAAAGACGACCCTGGGCCGCGCGCTCCTGGGGCTCGCCCCGATCAGCGCCGGCACGGTCACGTTCGACGGCGCCGACATCACCCACGCGAACCGGCGCGCCCGCCGGGCCCTGAGCCGGGACATCCAGGTCGTCTTCCAGGATCCGTACTCGTCGCTCAACCCGGCGATGTCCGTGGAGAGCATCCTCGCCGAGCCGCTCAGGGCGCAGGGGGTGCCCGGGGCCGAAGCCTCCGCGCGGATCGGTCAGCTGCTGGGCCAGATCGGCCTGGAAGCCGACGCCGGGTTGCGGTACCCGCGCGAGTTCTCCGGCGGGCAACGGCAGCGGATCGCCATCGCCCGCGCCCTCGCGCTGAAGCCCCGACTCATCGTCTGCGACGAACCGGTCAGCGCTCTCGACCTCTCCACCCAGGCACGCATCCTCGACCTGCTCATCGACATCCAGGAGCAGACCGGCGTCGCGTACCTCTTCATCTCCCACGACCTGTCGGTGGTCCGCTACATCTGCCACCGGGTCGCGGTCATGCTCAAGGGCCGCATCGTGGAGACCGGTGACGGTGACACCGTCACGTCACGACCGAGCCATGCGTACACGAATCGGCTGCTCATGGCGTCGCCCATCCCTGACCCGGCGCGGCAGGCGGAACGCCGCCGCCAGTACGCCGCGCTCTCCTCCTGACCCCGCCAACCCCGACCGAAGGAAGTACCCGTGCAGTTCGGCTTCAGCTCCTACTCCTTCTACCAGCACCTGCGCACCAACCGGATGAGCCTCTTCGAGGTCATCGACTGGATCGGCGCCAGCGACGCCACCCACATGGAGATCGCGACGGTGTCGCTCTCCCCGGAGATCTCCAACGACACCTCCACCCTCGACCAGGACCCCGGGTTCGTCCAGGAGATCAAGACCCGCGCGGCCGACCAGGGCGTCACCCTGTCCAACCTCGTCGTCCCGGCCGACCTCCTCGGCGAGGGCGCGGAGAAGAGCATGCAGCGGGTCAAGCGGCACATCGAGGTGGCTGCCGCCCTGGACATCAAGCTCTTCCGCCACGACGTCGCCAAGTGGGCCCACCGGGCGAAGGACATCGCCGAGTTCGAGGCGCTGCTGCCCCGCATGGTGGAGGCGTGCAAGGAGATCGCTCAGTACGCCGCCCCGTACGGCATCACCACCAGCGTGGAGAACCACGGGCTGCTCATGAACGGCGGTGAGCGCGTACGCCGGCTCATCCACCTCGTCGACGAGCCGAACTTCAAGACGACCCTCGACGTCGGCAACTTCATGTCGGTGGACGACAACCCGGTGGTGTCGGTCGCCGAGAACGCCCCGTACGCCAGCATCGTGCACCTGAAGGACTTCTACGTCCGCTCGCAGTACCCCGGCGACGGCTGGCACCACACCCCCGGCGGCAACTACCTGCTCGGCTCCATCGTCGGCTACGGCGACCTCGACATGCGCAGGATCGTGCGGGGCATCGTCGACGCCGGCTACGACGGCTTCGTGTCCATCGAGTTCGAGGGCATCGAGGAGTGCCTGATGGCCAACCCGATCGGTCTGGCCAACGCGAAGCGGCTCTTCGCCGAGGCGGAGGCGGCGAAGTGAGCCGGCTCGGTGTGGGCGTGATCGGCGTCGGGAGCATCGCGGAGATGCACCTGGGCGCGTACGCCGCCAACCCGGACGTCCACCTCGTCGGGGTGTTCGACGTCAACCAGGAACGGAGCGCGCAGAAGGCCGAGACCTTCGGCGTGACCCGCGTGCACCCGACGCTCGACAGCCTGCTCGCCGACCCCGAGATCGACGCGGTGAGCATCTGCACCTGGAACGACAGCCACGCGGAGATCGCCACAGCGGCGCTCGACGCCGGCAAGCACGTCCTGGTGGAGAAGCCCTTGAGCCGTACGGCCGGCGAGGCCGAGGCGCTCGTCGAGGCCGTCGAGCGCAGCGGCAGGCACCTGGAGGTCGGCTTCGTCCGGCGCTTCGGCGCGAACGCCAAGGTCCTCAAGTCGTTCGTCGACGCCGGGCTGCTGGGCGACGTCTACCACGCGCGCGCGACGAACATCCGACGGCTCGGCAACCCCGGTGGCTGGTTCGCGGACCACAAGCGGTCCGGCGGGGGACCGCTCATCGACATCGGCGTGCACGTGCTGGACCTCTGCTGGTACTTCATGGGCACCCCGAAGGCCGTCACGGTCAGCGCGGTCACCCACACCCGGCTGGGCAACCGGGCCAACGTCACGTCGTTGTCGCGGTACAAGGTCGCGGACTACGACCCGACCCAGAGCGACGTCGAGGACTTCGCCACGGCCCTCATCCGGTTCGACAACGGGGCGTCCCTGACGCTGGAGACCAGCTACTCCCTGCACGCCCTCGAGGACCGCCTCGAAGTGGCGGTCTTCGGCGAGCGCGGTGGCGCGGAACTCGAACCGAAGCTTCGGATCGCCACCGAGATGCACGACACCATCCTCAACGTGGGACCCCAGATCGACCACCTCAGCTTCGACTTCGCCGAGGGGTTCGCCAACGAGATCGCGCACTTCGTCTCGCTGTGCCTGGGAGAGGCCGAGCAGGTGGCCCCCGTCTCCCACGGCACGGAGGTCATGCGCATGCTCGACGGGATCTACGAGTCGGCGCGTGCCGGCCACGAGATCAGGCTCTCCTGACATGGTCCACGACGGAGGGTCCGTGCGGGTGGGGGTCGTGGGGTGCGGAAACGTCAGTTCCCGCTATCTGGCCAACCTCGCCGGGGACCCGGCGGTCACCGTCGTCGCCTGCGCCGACGCCGACCCGGCGCGCGCGCGGGCGCTCGGCGCTGCCCACGCGGTGCCGGAGGTGCACCCGGTCGACGCCCTGTTGACCCATCCGGACATCGACCTGGTTCTCAACCTGACCCCACCCAGGGCGCACGCCGAGGTGACCCTGCGCGCCCTGGAGCACGGCAAGCACGTCTACACGGAGAAGCCCCTGGCGACCACCATGGCCGACGGTCACCGCATCGTCGAGGCCGCCCGGGCGCGGTCGTTGCAGGTCGGCACCGCGCCGGACACCTTCCTGGGCGTCGGGGCGCAGACCTGCGCGGCGCTGCTCGCCGAAGGCGCGATCGGCACCCCGACCTCGGTGAACGCCGCCATGATGAACGCCGGGCCGGAACGGTTCCACCCCGAGCCGGAGTTCCTGTACCAGGAGGGCGCCGGACCCCTGTTCGACATCGGTCCGTACTACCTCACGGTGCTGACCGAACTCATGGGTTCCATCGTCCGGGTGGGGGCGCTGGGCGCGACCGCGCGTACCGAACGCGTCGTGTTGGCCGGGCCCCGCGCGGGGGCGACCTTCAGCGTGCAGACACCCACCCACATCAACAGCGTCCTGGAGTTCGCCAGCGGGGCCATGGGCATGCTGGTGACCAGCTTCGACGTCGTGGCGACGCGTACGCCGCACCTCGAGATCCACGGCACCGAGGGCACGATCGTCGCGGCGCAGGCCAACTCGTGGGGCGGCCCCGTGCTGCTCAGGGCGGCGGGCAGCACCGACTTCGTCGAGGTGCTCCCCGGCCCACGCGACTCCGACGGGTTCATGGGGATGGGTCTGGTCGAGATGGCCAGGGCCATCCTGGCGGGGCGGCCCGCGCTGGCCGCGGCGACACGGGGGCTCCACGTCCTCGAGGTGCTCACGGCCATCGCCGACGCCGCCCGCTCCGGCGGAGGCTTCACGACGATCAGTTCGAGGCTGGAGACCCCCGGTCGACGTGACACGGGTGTCGTCGGGTGAGGGCCGGCCGAGCGCAGGCAACCGCCGCCGGAGACGCCGGCCCGTCGTGGGCGGGCGTCTCCGGGCGTACGGGATGAGGCAGGCCCGGTGCGGGCACCTCCGGGCGTACGGGAGGAGGTCAGGCCCGACCGGCGGTGCGGGCGACGAACGCGCGCCACGCCGTGGGGGCGAAGGTCAGGGCGGGGCCGGTCGGGTCCTTCGAGTCGCGGACGGCGACCACGCCGGGCAGGTTGTCGGCCACCTCGACACAGTTCCCGCCGCTCGAACCGCTGCGGCTGGACTTGCGCCACTGAGCGCTACTGAGGTCCATGATGGCTCCACACTTCCTTCATGAGGTCAATGGACTGCCGACGCGGGAGCGCTTCGTTCCGCACGCCTTCCCACTTCGCCAGAAGACTAGCCACATCATCCTTACTGTCCGCAACAACTCCGCCCAGTTGGTTTTCCAGATGCCCGACCCAGCCGCCGTCGGCGGACCGAGCCAGCGCGAAGGGGCCGGACAGCCCGATGTGCAGGCCGGTCGTCGCTGGAATCACGTGCACGTGAACGTGCGGTAGTTCCGCCATCGCGACGAGGTGCGACACCTGCTCGGCCATGATGCCGCTGAATCCGTCGCCGGTCCGGCTCAGTGCCGACTCGTCCAAGACCGCGACCAGTTGCGGCGGGTTCTCGCCGGTCAAGATTCTCTGCCGGTCCATCCGGGCGCTGACCTGCTGGTCGACCTCCGTCGCTGACATGAGGTCGTTGAGGCGCATGACCACGCGGGCGTAGTTCTCGGTTTGCAGCAGCCCGGGAACCAACAGCGGCTCGAACAGCCGTAGTTGTCGTGCGGCGCGTTCGGCGTCGAGCCAGGGGAGGAACCAGGACGGGGCGCCGACGCTGGCGACGAGCCGTTCGAAGAGCCCGCCGGTCCTGAGGGCCCGGTCGGCTCCCTTGATGAAGTCCATCGTCAGCGCCCGGGTGCCGCCCTCGACGGCGCTGACGTGCGACGCGCTGAAGCCCGCGCCCCGGCCGAAGGTCTCCTGCGTCATGCCGGCGCCGCCCCGGGCGCGGCGGATCTCGCCCACGATGAAGGCGGCGAGCGGGCTCGGCACGTCGGCCATTCAGGGCCTCCCAGTTTGAAGATCGACTACCCGCGGCGCCACCCTCCAGGTCGAGGCCACCGCCCAGCTCGCCGAGCTGGACGGCGGCGGTTCCCGCGTCGACCTGGCCGACCGCTTCACCGCTTGGGCCCGCCCCCGTCCCGCCTCCTGACCACCTGCGCTCTCTCCCTCAGGTAAGGCGTCACTGGTTGGCGAGGGCCACCTGCCGGGCGTTGACGACGACATCCACCCAGTACGAGTTCAGGTTCGGTTCCTTCACCCGGGCCCAGCCGCCGGACACCACGGCGATCCGGTTGCCGGCGACGTCGAGATCCGTGGCGCCGGTGGCAACGTGCTCCCAGCTCCCGTTGAGCGGGCCGGCCTACACGTAGGCGTTGCCGCTGTCGTCCCGTACCGCGATCCGGTAGCCCTCGACGACGACCTGCCGGCCCGCGGCCTGGTTCACCCAGGCCGCGTTGAGCGGCCCTTCCTTGACCTTGGCCGTGCCGCCCTCGACGACGCCGATCCGGGCCCCGTCGAGGGAGAGGTCGGTCGCGCTGGCCGCGACGGTGTGCCAGGACGCGTTGATCGGCCCCTCCTTGACCTTCGCGACGCCGTTCTCGATGACCCCGATCCGACCGTCGGCCGCGTCGATCACGGTCGTGTTGCTCGAGATGTGGGCCCAGTTGGCGCTGTAGAGGCCGTCCTTGGCCCAGGCCCTGCCGTCGGTGCCGAGCACGACGTAGCGGTCACCGTCGACGACGACGTCTCTGGCGTTGTGGAACAGCGTCACCCAGCCGGCGGTGAGGCCGCCGGCCTTCACCTCGGCGGCCCCGTTCGTGCTGATCACGGCGACGCGGTCGCGGTCGGCGGAGACCCTGGTGACGTTGGTCTTGAGTTCGTGCACGGTCCCGTTCAGCGACTCCTTGGCCGCGAGCGTCCCGTCGGTGCGCACCACCAGGACCCGGTCGGGAACGGCGTTGACCGGCGTCAGGTCGGCGAACGGGAGGTTGATCGGGGCGCCCTTGGTGACCGTGCCGCCGCAGACGTACGCCGGGCGGATGTCGTAGACCGCGCCGTGGCGGCGGATCTCGAAGTGCAGGTGCGGGCCCGTGGAGTTGCCCGTGCTGCCGACGTGCCCGAGCACCTGCCCCTGCCCGACCTGCTGCCCCACGGCGACCGACGCCGCCCCCACCATGTGCAGGTACCGGGTCTGGTAACCACCGGCGTGCGACAGCGTCACCATGTTGCCCCCACCAGAGGTCCAACCCGCGAAGGCCACCGTGCCCGGATACGCCGCACCGATCGCCATCCCGCTGTTGCCCGCGATGTCCACCCCGTAGTGATCGCTGTCGGTGGCACCACACCTGTTCGCGAGCACCCCCGTGACCCGCCCACCCACCGGCTGGATCATCGCCCCGGTCTGCGCGGACGCCGGCTGCGCCGGAACGACCGCGATCCCGAGCAGGACTCCTGCCGCTACTCCGATCGCCCGCAGTCGACCCCACGCGCTCACTCTGGTCACGTCTCCGCCCTCTCGCCGATATCGATCAACATCGGCATGGTGTGGCATCGCGCAGATGTTCACAAGGTCACGTCGACGAATCCGCGCCCGTTCAGCCGGGCACCGGCAGCGGTCGAACTCCCCGTCTCGGGTGACAGCCCGGTGGACGGGTGCTCATGGGGGCGAGCGGCTCGGCCATGGGCCGGAGGGGCGGCGCCCGGTTGACTGGTGGGACGACACGGGCGACCCCGTCCTCGTCTGGACCGTCGCCGCGCTGGCCTGCTACCTGGTCACCGTCGGGGTGACCGCGCGCCTCAACGTGCCGCTGAACGACCGGCTGGAGGCCGCCGGCCCGGCGCGGCTGACCGCCGGCCGGGCCGGGCCGGCCGTGTCGCCGCCCGCACCGACGCGGCAGGCATGGGCGGGTCGGCGTGGGGGAACCGTGCCCGTATGAGGATGAGCAGCACCCCGGCCGTGGCGGCCTCCAGCGAGGAGACGGACCCGGAGGGCGTACGGGGGCCGGCCGGCGAGGTGCACGCCTGGTTGCCGGGGCAGAACCAGACCGTCTGCGGGCTCCCGCTCAGCCGGACCCGGTTGCGCCGCTTCCCGCACGTGCGGTTCGAGTACACGTCGACGGACGTGCTCACCGAGGCGGACCCCGTCGGCCGGATCTGCCCGCGCTGCCTCGCCGCCTCGCAGGGCCGCCGCCGGGGCGGGCAGAAGAACTGGGTCCGCCACTCGCCCCGCCCCTGACGGCCCCTGACGGGTGTGCCGCTCGCCCTACTCCCGACGGTGGGCGTGATCGGCGATTGAGCCGGGGCTGACCGGGTACGGGACGGGCATGCGGATCGTGGTGGTGGGGGCGACCGGCAACGCGGGCACCGCCCTGTTGCGCCGGCTGCGGCGGGAACGCGGAGTGGAACTCGCCGGGGTGGCCCGCCGGCTGCCCGGGCCGGACTGCGGCGAGCCGTACGACCAGGTGGAGTGGCACTCCTGCGACGTCGGCCTGCCCGGCGCGGCCGACCAGCTCGCCGAGGTCTTCGCCGGCGCCGACGCGGTGGTGCACCTGGCCTGGCAGATCCAGCCCAGCCACGACCAGCGGGTGCTGCACCGGACCAACGTGGGCGGCAGCGCGGCCGTGATCGACGCCGTGGTCCGCGCCGGCGTGCCGGCCCTGGTGTACGCGTCGTCGGTAGGCGTCTACGCGCCCGGCCCGAAGGACCACCCGGTCTCCGAGCGCTGGCCGGCGACCGGGGTGCCCGGCTCGTCGTACAGCCGGGACAAGGCCGAGGTGGAGGCGCTGCTCGACCGGGCCGAGCGCGAGCACCCGGGGCTGCGGGTGGTGCGGCTGCGGCCCGGCCTGAACTTCCAGCGGGCGGCGGCCACCGAGATCACCCGCTACTTCCTCGGCCCGTTCGCGCCCGTCCGGCTGCTGCGCTTCGGCCGGATCCCGCTGGTGCCGACGCACCCTCGGCTGCGGATGCAGGCGGTGCACACCGACGACGTCGCCGACGCGTACGCCCGGGCGGTCCTGGGTGACGCGCGCGGCGCGTTCAACGTCGCCGCGGACCCGGTGCTGACCCCGGAGCTGGTGGCCCGGCACTTCCACGGCTGGACGGTGCCCGTCGCCGCCCCGGTGCTGCGCGTCGCCGCCGCCCTGACCTGGCGGGCGCGGCTGCAACCGATCGACGCCGGCTGGGTGGAGCTGGCGCTGCACGCGCCGCTGATGTCGAGCGAGCGCGCCGAGACGGAGCTGGGCTGGCATCCGCGCCACGACGCGCTCAGCGCGCTGAAGGAACTCTTCGCCGGCATGGCCGACCGGGCGCACACCGCCAGCCCGCCGATGTCGGCGGCGCGCCACCTCCCGGGCCGCCCCACCGCCCTGCTCCGCGGTCGCGCCGCCGGCCACGGCAACCCCTACTGACCCACGCCCGCGGGAGGCGGGGGTCAGAAGTCGGCGAAGACGTACGGGTTCTGGCGGGGGAAGAGGCGGCGCAGTTCCGCCGCCGCGTCCGTCGACACGTCGCCCAGCCCCCGCAGGCCCACCTCGACCGGATCCAGGACCCCGTACGCCAGGGCGGAGAGGCCGGCGGCTGTCAGCGTGGCGGTCGGCGGCGAGCCGGCGGTGGCGGCGGCCCCGGTGACCAGCTCCAGCGCGCCGGTCGTGCCGTCCAGCAGGTACGACCCGGCCAGCCACCGGTCGCCGGTCAGCTCCACCCGCACCCGGCCCGGCCCGACGGGCAGCCCGGCCAGCGCGTCGATCGACAGCAGCCGGGCCATGGGCGCGGCGTAACTCGGTCGGGCCACCCGCGCCTCGACGTGCACGGCCAGATCGGTCAGCCACAGCTCCGGCACCTCGTCGACGGGCACCTGCACGGTCACCCGCTCCACCTGGTCGACGTGCCGCCCGAAGAACTGCAACATGAGCGCCCGGGCGAGCGGATCGGCGGCGAGCAGGTCGCCGGCGGCGAGCGTGCCGCCGTGGTCGTCGATGCGGTAGAGCACCGCGCCGGTGACCGTACCGCCCGTGCGGGCCGTGAGCAGCCAGTGCTCGTCGCGGTCGCGCAACCCCACGTCCCGGTAGCCGGGGAAGATCGCGAAGCCGTGCCGCTCGTTCAGGCACCGCTCGGTGAACGCGCGCCAGTCCCGGTAGCCCTCGCCGATCCGCTCCCAGCCCACCTCGCCGGGCAGGTCGGCGCCGAGCAGCTCGCCCAGGTCGGCCGGCGAGAACGTGACCGTACGCGGCTTCGGCAGCCCCACGTAGCCGAACCGGGCGTAGAACGACGGCCGGAACGGGTAGAGCGCGCTCAACTGGTGCCCCTCGTCGCGCATCTCGTCGAGGAGTTGGTGCATCAGCGTGCGTACGTGCCCCTGCCGGCGGGCCAGCGGATGGCTCGCCACCCCGGCGACGCCGGCCATCGGCAGCACCTCGCCGCGCAGGTTCTGCCGCATCGGGATGGCCGAGGCGGCGGCCAGCGTGGTGCCGCCCTCCTCGACGACCAGCGTCCGGTTGCCCTTGTTGTAGGGCAGGTAGCCGCGGAACTCCTCCGCCCGGGCCGCGCTGCGCGGCGACGCCTCGAAGGCGTACGCGCCGAGCGCGAAGCTGGTGGACAGTCTTTCTTCGGCGTTCACCCGGCGGACGGTCATCCGCCCATCCCATCCCGGCCCGGCGGTCGCCGCAACCGCAATCGCCGGTGACCCAGCGGCGCCCGGTCAGCCGATCGGCAGGTGTGACGGCGACGCCCGGTCAGCCGATCGGCAGGTGTCGAAGGTGCCGGCGTCGGCGCAGCCGGACGCTGAACACGGCTGCCACGGCGCCGATCAGCAGCGCGGTGACGGCCAGCCCGTGCAGCGAACCCCGCGCCAGGTAGCCGGAGTCGGTGTGGTCCACCGCCCACGTGGCGATCTCCCGGCTGGACCAGAACGGGGTCAGCTTCGCGCCGGTGCCGGCCGGGTTGATCAGCATCTGCACCGCCACCACGGTGAGCAGCAGCAGCGTCCCCTCCAACTCGCGGGGGAGCAGCGCGCCGATCAGCATCCCGAACGGCGCGGCCACCCCCACGCAGCAGAGCATCGCCACCGCCACCCCGCCGTGCCGCAGCTCGGGCGCGTCCACGACGGTGAGCACGAAGAACGGCACGGACAGGATGAGCCCGGCCGCCCACAGGCCGAGCAGCCGGCCGAGGTAGAGGTCGTGCGGGCGGTAGCCGGCCAGCCGCAGCCGGGGCTCCAGCTCGCGGGCCGCGCCGGTGGCGAAGAGGGCGGCGGTGCTGACGGCCCAGCTGATGCCGAGCAGCAGCGAGCGTACGGACTGCCCGACGTGCGAGTCCCGCCGGATCAGCCAGAACGCCAGCGGCATCAACAGCAGCAGCAGGAGCACGCCCCGACGGCGCAGCAGCTCCCGCAGGGTCATCTCGGCGACGGTGACGAGGCGGTTCACGCACGCCCTCCCTGGGTGGCCGGGGTCAGGTCGAGCACCAGGTCGACCCGGTCGAGCTGGTTGAGCAGGTGGGTCACCACGACGATCGCCCGGCCCTCGTCGCGCAGCCGGGCGAGCTGGTCCCAGAAGTTGACGTACGTGCCCTGGTCGAAGCCCTGGTAGGGCTCGTCGAGCAGCAGCACGTCCGGCTCGCTGAGGGTGGACATGGTCAGGTTCAGCTTCTGCCGGGTGCCGCCGGAGAGGTTGCGGGCGAGGACGTCGCCGTCGGCCTCCCAGCCGAGGTGGCGGGCCGCCGCCCGACCGGCGCGGCGGGCCGGCCCCCGGGCCACGCCCCGGCCGGCGCCGACCAGCACGAAGTGCTCGTCGGGCAGCAGGAAGTCGGCGGTGCCGCCCTGCTGGGGGCAGTAGCCGACCCGGCCGGAGACGGTCACGTCCCCGGCGTCGGGGGAGACCAGCCCGGCGCAGACGCGCAGGAAGGTGCTCTTGCCGCAGCCGTTCGCCCCGATCACGGCGGCGATCTGTCCGGCCCGGACGGTCAGGGACGCGTCGCGCAGGACGGTGCGTCGCCCGTACCGCTTGGTGATGCCCCGGGCGTGCAGCCGGACCGGTCCGGGACGCGCGGCGGGCGAGGTGCCGATGGTCTCGACGATCGCGGCGGCGTAGTCCTGCGGCCGGCCGAAGACGGCCCACGGGTCGCCCCCGCTGTCGCGCAGGTGCGTGGCCGCCTCGGCGACCACGTGCCGGGCGGCGTCCGCCCGGACCCGGCGCCGGTCCAACTCGGCCGCGAACACCCGCAGCCACTCGTCGGCGTTCATCCGTCGACCCCCTTCGTGACGAGGCCGGTCACCGGGGCGACGAACGCGAGCCAGGCACTGCCGCCCTGGCGCAGGGTCGCCCGCCCGCTGTCGGTGATCCGGTAGTACTTGCGGGCCGGACCGGACGCGCCCTCCCGCCACTCGGCGGTGACCAGGCCGGTGCGTTGCAGGCGCAGCAGCACCGGATAGAGCGTGCCGCCCTGGATCGGCCCGATGCCGGCGGCCTCCAGCGCCTGGGCGAGCTGGTAGCCGTAGGACTCGCCCTCGCGCAGCAGGGCCAGGACGCAGAGGTCGAGCACCCCGCGCAGCCACTGCCCGCGCCGGTCGGAATCCACCCGAGGAACATAGCCGCACTACCTAGATGGCACAACTACCTAGCTGGCGGCGGCTGCCCGCGACAGGAGCCGGGACGCGCTCAGCCGGCGACGACGTCCGAGACCACGACTGTCACGTTGTCCGGCGCGCCGGCCTGGTGGGCGAGCTTGACGAGCTGCTCGCCGCAGTGGTGACGGTCGCCGTACGTGATCAGCGTCGCGGCGATCGTCCCGTCCTCGACGTAGTCGGAGAGCCCGTCGCTGCACAGCAGCAGCCGGTCGCCGGCGACCACCGTGAGCACCCCGACCGCCGGGGGAGTGTCCGAGCCCTGCACCGCCCGGGTCACCAGGGACCGCTGCGGGTGGTGCCGTGCCTGCTCCGGCGAGAGCGCCCCCTGGTCCACCAGCGCCTGGACGAAGGTGTCGTCGCGGGTGAGCTGGGTCAGCTCCCCGTTGCGCAGCAGGTAGCAGCGGGAGTCACCCACCTGGGCCAGCACCAGCGCGTCCCCTGCGAGCAGGGCGGCGGTCAGCGTCGTACCCATGCCGTCGCGCGCCGGGTCGACGGTGATGGCGGCGTGGATGCGCCGGTTGGCGGTGCTCACCACGGCGCGCAGCGCCGCGGCCGCCTCGTCGGGGGCGGTCGGCGGGCTCAGCTCGTCCAGGATGCGGATGACGATCTCGCTCGCCACCTCGCCCGCGGGCAGGCCGCCCATGCCGTCCGCGACCGCGACGAGGCGGTCACCGGCGAGGGCGGAGTCCTCGTTGTTGGTGCGAACCAGGCCGATGTCGTTGAGGATGGCCGAGCGGAGGATCAGCGTCATGGGGTCAAGCTTGCCAAGAACACCCTCCCGTCGTCTCTACGCACTACTGCGTAGGGTTGGGGAATGATGCCGGTGTCGATGGTCGGACGCACCGGCGAGCTGGTCGAGCTCGACCGGGCGTGGTCCACCGTGGTCGCCGGCCGACGGTCCGCGCCGACCGTCGCGGTGATCACCGGAGCCGCCGGGGTGGGCAAGTCCCTGCTGGTCGCGGCCGCCCTCGACGCGTTCGCCCCCCGACCGGCGGTGGTGCTCTCCGGCGCCGCCCGCGTGCACAGCCCCGCCCCGTACGACTGGCTGGCCGCCGTTCTCACGGGCCGGGACACGAGCCGGCTCGACCTGCCGGCGGACGCGCTGGCCTGGCTCGCCCAGCAGCCGACCGCGCCGCGCGAGCGCTACGCGCCGGGCACCCTGCTCCGCCTCGCGGTGCGGGTCGTCCGGCTGCTCGTCGGCGCCGGCCCGGCCGTACTGGTGGTGGAGGACCTGCACGCCCTCGACCCGGCCAGCCTGAACCTGGTCGGCGAGCTGGCGACCGCCGCCGACCTGCCGGCGCTGCTGGTGGTGGCGAGCCGGCCCGCCGAGGACGCCGTCGCGCCGGACCTCGCGGTCCGCGCCCTGGCCCGGCTCTGCGGCGTCCGGGGCGCCGTCCGCCAACACCTCGGACCGCTGCTCCCGGCCGAGGTCGCCGAGGTGCTGACCCAGGTGTACGCGGACCCGCGCCCGTCCGGCCGGCTGGTGCGCGCCGTCTGGCAGCGCACCGGCGGCAACCCGTACGCGCTGACCGAGCTGCTCGCCGCCCACGCCGGCCGGGGGCCCGAGGCGCTGCTCCGCCCGCCACCCGCCCCGCGCCCGCCGAGGATGGCGTCGCAGCGGCCGGTGGATCCGGTGGACGCCGAGCTGACCGGGCGGGAGATCGAGGTGCTGGGCTGCCTGGTCGCCGGGATGTCCAACAAGCAGGCGGCCCGGGCCCTCGGCATCTCGGTGCGGACGGTCACCGTGCACGTGTCCAACCTGCTGCGCAAGACCGGGTCGGCGTCGCGTACGGAGGCGGCGATCTGGGCGGTGCAGCGGCGGCTGCCGGTGCCGACCCCCGTCGACGGCTGAGCCGACGCCCGACGGGGCCGGTGCGGGCCACGCGCGCGGTCCGGCCGGCGGGTGCTCAGGGGCGGGGGTAGCGCAGCAGGAGGCTGGCGGCGACCTCCTCGTCGCCGACGGCGGCGTACACGTGCGGCACGTCGGACGTCCAGCGCAGGTGCCCGCCGGCGGCGGCGGTCAGCGGCGCGTCGACCGGGCCGGCGCGCAGCACGCCCGAGAAGACGGTGACGTGCTCGGTGACCCCCCTCTGGTGCGCGGGGGAGAGCTGCTCCGGACCGGGCGCGACCAGCATCCGGTACAGCTCGTAGGTGGCGTCGCTGTCCTCGAAGACCTCCAGCAGGATGGCGCTGACCGCGGCGCCGCGGACGACCGGCCCGGCCGCCGGGCCGGAGAGCACGGCCGTCAGCGGTACGCCGAGCTGCGCGGTGATCGCGTAGAGCGTCTCCAGGGTCGGGTTGCGGGTGCCGTTCTCCAGGCCGGAGAGGGTCGCCTTGCCCACCCCGGCGAGCCGGGCGAGGGCGGACAGCGACATCCCGCGCTCCTCGCGCAGGGCGCGTACCCGGCGACCGACGGCCTCGGCGCCCGGATCGGGGGCCGATCGGTGGACTGGTGACGTCTGCGGCACCCCGCTATGGTGCTACAGGTTCCTGTTCCATAAACGGAACGGTCGGGGGAGGCGGGATGGCGGTACGGTCGCAACCGGTACTGGCAGGTGTGGTGACCGCGCTGGTCGGGTTCGCCAGCTCGTTCACGGTGGTGCTGGCCGGCCTGCGGGCCGTCGGCGCCTCGGACGCACAGGCCGCCTCCGGGCTGCTGGCGGTGTGCGTGGCCGCCGGGATCTCCGCTGTCTGGCTGGGCCTGCGGCACCGGATCCCGATGAGTGTCGCGTGGTCCACCCCCGGCGCGGCGCTGCTGGTCGCCACCGGCACGGTGCCCGGCGGTTGGCCCGTCGCCGTCGGGGCGTTCCTCGTCTCGGGCGCGCTGATCGTGGCCGCCGGGCTGTTCCCCGCCCTCGGGCGGGCCGTCGCGGCGATCCCCCGGCCGATCGCGGGCGCGATGCTCGCCGGGGTCCTGCTGCCGCTCTGCACCGCCCCCGTCCGCGCGCTGGTCGAGGTGCCCCGGCTGGCCGTCCCCGTGGTGCTGGCCTGGCTGCTGCTGCACCGGTTCGCCCGCCGGTGGGCGGTGCCGGGCGCGCTGGTCGTCGCGGTGGCGGCGATCGCGCTGACCACCCCGGTCTCCGGGCTCGGTGGCGCGCGGCTGCTGCCCGCGGTCGAGCTGACCGCCCCGGCCTGGAACCTCTCCGCGATGGTGGGCCTGGCGTTGCCGCTCTTCCTGGTCACCATGGCCGCGCAGAACGTACCGGGGATGGCGGTGCTGGTCGGCTACGGCTACCGGCCGCCCTTCGGCGCCGCGCTGCGCGCCACGGGACTGACCACCGTGCTCGCCGCGCCCGCCGGCGGGCACGCGGTCAACCTCGCCGCGATCACCGCCGCCCTGGCCGCCGGCCCGGACGCCCACCCCGACCCGGAGCGCCGCTGGATCGCCTCGGTCACCGCCGGGACCGGGCTGGCCCTGCTGGGGCTGGGCGCCGGTGCGGCCACCGCGCTGGTCGCGCTCGCCCCGCCGGTGCTGATCGAGGCGGTCGCCGGGCTGGCGCTGCTCGGCGCGCTGGCCACCGCGCTCACCTCGGCGCTGGCGGAACCGGCGGACCGGGAGGCCGCCGTGGTCACCTTCGTGGTCACCGCCTCCGGGGTGACCCTGCTCGGCGTGGGCGGCGCGTTCTGGGGCCTGGTCGCGGGCGGGGTGATGCTCCTGCTCTTCCGCCACCGCTCCGGCGGGCTGGCTGCGGCCGAACCGGGTGCGGCTGGGCCGGCTTCGACAGGACCGGATTCCGTCGCGGTCGCCTCGTCGCCGAGTGGCGGCCGGGCCGGCGGCACCTGACCCTCCACGCGCTGTCGAACTGAGTCGTTTACGACATCACGGCCTCGCCACTGTTGGCTGGCCGATCGGCACGTGGCTCGGCGACCGGAATCCGGCGTTTCGGAACCTGTCGTTCGGCACCCGCAGGTCCGGCAGCCCGCTTCGGGCCGGCAGCGCGTGAGTTTGAATCGTCTACGACATCAGCTCGACAGCGTGCGGCGGATGTGTCCGGTGCTGACGCTGTGCCGCGCTGGACGGGCGCTCCCCGGTAGTGCGTTCGGGCGGGCACGCTGCGGCGGTGCGTCGCTCACTCCTCGGGCGGCAGGTCGCGGGCCGGGACGTCGAGGCGTACCTGGTCGTCGGTGACGGCGGCGATCTGCTCGGCGAGCACGTAGACCGCGCCGGTGCGGACCAGGTCGGTGGAGACCTTCAGGTAGCCGCTGTGCAGCAGCCGGGCCGCCAGGTCGGCCGGCACGTCCGGCTCCTCGACGGCCGTCGACTCGATCAGCTCGTCCAGGCTGCTGCCCGGGTCGGCGGTCGGCGCCTGCACTGTCACCGCGTTGGGATCACCCCGCTGGACCAGGTCGACGGTGCCGAACTCGGTGCCGTCGACGTCGATCACCCGCATGCCCGTGGTGACCCGGGAAACTGTCGCCTGCCGCTCGGTGCCCTGCTGCTCCATCCCGGGGCGGTTCCCGGCCCCCGCTCCGGCTAAACCATCGTCGAGATCTTGGACAGTTGTCGCTCGGGCCGAACGCCAACCGTCCAAGATCTCGGGCGGGGTCCCTCACCAGGACGTTGGAGGGCGGGGGGAGAGTTCGCGCCACGTGTCGGTGCCCTGGAGCAGCGCCCGGACCGTCTCCTCGGCCTCCTCGGCGGTGCCGTACTCGTAGAACCGGGAGACGCCCTCGGAGCCGCCGGCGCGCTGCTCGACGTGCCACCGGTCCGCGTCCACCCGGAGGAAGACGTCGCGCCGGGCCAGCCGGCCCCATTTCCCGTTCCACCAGTGCTTCCGCTGCTCCATGGCGGGACTCTATCGAACAGGCGTACGAAAATGTGTGGCCCCTGCGGGATTCCCGCAGGGGCCGATGTGCGTGCGTCGGGTTCAGCGCCCGGTGGGCGGTTCCTCCCGGCGGCCGAGTACCTCGTCGAGCGCGCCGCGCCGCTGCCCGGGGGTGGTGTGGCCGGCGGCGACCAGGGCGTCACGGATCTCGGTGAGCAGCCGGACCTCCTCGCTCGGCGCCTTCGGCGGCGGCTCCTCGCCCCGCTTGCGCCGCTCGGCCAGCTTGTTCATCGGGTAGACGACCAGGAAGTAGAGCGCCCCCGCGGTGAGCAGGAACGTGATCAGCGCGTTCACGAACGCGATCCAGTCGAAGGCGATGCCGCGGAACATCGGGGCAGTGCCGGCCAGGCCCTTGTCGCTGCCCGTGATGAGCAGCACGAAGACCCGGATCAGCGGTTCCAGGAACGACTTGGTGAGCTGGGTGACCACGCCCGTGAACGCGGCGCCGATGACGACACCGACCGCCAGGTCGACGACGTTGCCGCGCATGATGAAGTCTTTGAAGCCCTTGAGCATCCGTACTCCCGAGGTGTCCGGTCTTCCGTCCGGCACAACCTATGCCCCGGGCGAGGGCTCCAGAAAAGCGCCGGCCTCGATCGCCGCGCGGCCCGGGTCGCCGGCCCGGATCGCCTCGACCAGCCGGGAGTGGTCGACGTAGCGTTCCGGCTCCAGCGCGCCGCCCATCGACTGGGCGATCGTGCTGTGCAGCGCGGCCCCGACCGAGGCGTACAGCTCGGCGAGCATGCCGTTGTGCGCCGCCGCGACCACGGCGGTGTGCAGCGCCGCGTCGGCCGCCACGAACTCGTCGAACCGGCCGTCGCGCCAGGCCGCCTCGCGGGCGGCGAGCGCGCCGTCCAGGACCGCCAGGTCCTCGGCCGTACGCCTCAACGCGGCGAGCCGGGCGGCCTCCACCTCGAAGGCGCGGCGCACCTCGACCACCTCGGCCATCCGGTCGGCGGTGAGTCGGCGGGCCACCACCGGGGCCAGCTCGTCGGTCGACACCACGTACGTCCCGGAGCCCTGCCGGCACTCCAGCACCCCGGCGTGCACCAGCGCCCGCACCGCCTCGCGGACCGTGTTGCGGCCCACGCCGAGCGCCGCGACCAGCTGCGGCTCGGTGGGGATCCGCCCGCCGACCGGCCACTCGCCGCCGAGGATCCGCTCCCTGAGCTGGGCGATGGTCTGCCGCACCCGGTGGCCCCTGGGCGGCGCGGCGGCGGAATCAACCGACGGTGGCACTGGTTACAACACCTGCCTGAAATTCATCCCATGATTGTAGGTTCGGACACATGACCCCGCCAACCACCGCAGCCGTCGACGCCGGAACCTCACCGCGTTCCGTGCGGGAGGCGATCGCCGGGCCGGACGACGTGCCCGCACCGACGGATGCGACGGCCCCTGCCGCCGGTCCCGTCGGCGCCACCCCCAAGCCGGCCGGACCGGTCGCCGGTGGGCTGCTCGTGCTCGTCGGCATGCTGCTCGTGGCGCTCAACCTGCGGGCCGCGATCACCAGCCTCGGCGCCCTGCTCGACGAGGTACGCGGCGGCCTGGCCCTCTCCGGGGCGCTGGCCGGGGTCGTGACCACCCTGCCCGCGGTGGCCTTCGCCGTCTTCGGGTCACTCACCCCCCGGCTGGTCCGCCGGAACTCCCCGGCCCGGGTGCTGGTGGTGGCGATGCTGATCCTCGCCGCCGGGCAGCTCGTCCGGGTCGGCACGGACTCCGCGCTGGTCTTCATCGCCGGCAGCGCCCTCGCGCTGGCCGGGATCGCGGTGGCGAACGTCCTGCTCCCGCTGCTGGTCAAGCAGTACTTCCCGCACCGCATCGGACTGGTCACCGGGGCGTACTCGATGACGTTGACGGTGGGCGCGACGGTGGCCGCCGCGGCGGCGGTGCCGGTGGCGCACCTCTTCGGCACCTGGCGGGCCGGGCTCGCCGTGTGGGCCGGGCTGGCCCTGGTGGCCGTACTCCCGTGGGTGCCGCTGGCGCTGCGGGCGCGTGCGGCCCGACGGGCGGCGACCCCGGCGGCGGTGGCGCCCCGTCCCCGCCGGATCCGGCCGGGGCGGACCCGGCTCGGCTGGGCGATGGCGGTCTACTTCGGGACGCAGTCGCTGGGCGCCTACGCGATCATGGGTTGGCTGGCCCAGCTCTTCCGCGACGCCGGCTACCGGCCGCAGGACGCCGGCCTGCTGCTCGCCGGGGTGACGGCGCTGGGCGTGCCGATCGCCCTGCTGATGCCGACCCTGGCCGGGCGGCTGCGCACCCTGCACCCGCTGGTGCTGACGCTCTCCGCCGCGATGGCCCTCGCCTACGTCGGGATGGCCGTCGCGCCGCACGACGGGGCGCTGCTCTGGGTGGTGCTGCTCGCGATCGGGCAGAGCGCCTTCCCGATGATCCTGGCCACCATCGGGCTGCGGGCCCGGACCACCGAGGGGACGGTGGCGCTCTCCGCGTTCAGCCAGAGCGTCGGCTACCTCATCGCCGCGCTGGGGCCACTGCTGGTGGGCATCCTCTACGGGACGACCGGCGGGTGGACCGTCCCGATCGGGTTCCTGCTGGCGGCACTCGCCGTGCAGACCGGCGCGGGCATGGTGATCGCCCGTCCCCGGCACATCGAGGACGAGGCGTGAGGAGGGGCCGTCAGGAGGTGGCCGGCGTGGGGTCGCCGGCCACGGCCTGGTCGACCGTCGGGTAGGTGTGCAGCACCTCGACGAGGCCGCTCACCTCGAGGATGCGGAGCACGCCGCGCTGCGGGGCGGCCAGTCGCACCACGCCGCCGGCCTCGTCGCAGCTGTTCTTGGCCCGGACGAACACCGACAGCCCCGTGGAGTCGCAGAACGAGACGTTCGCCAGGTCGAAGACGAGCCGGCTGCGGCCCTTGTCGAGCAGGTCGGTGATCTGGTCCTGAAGCTGCGGTGCGGTCGCCATGTCCAGCTCGCCCGCGACCGATACGACGACCACGTCGCCGCGCTGTTCCGTGTGCACCGTCAAGGACATTCGCCAGACCTCCTGTTATCGGGGAAACGGTATCCCACGATCGGGGTGGTACGCAGAACGGGAGGCGGTATCCGGTGGCCGTCCTCATTCGTTTGCCCTGCGACAAGTAGCGCTGCGACCCCCGGTGATAGAGTCCGCCGTCGAGGTCGAAGGGGGTTCACCATGGCGTTGAGCGCCGAGGAAAGCGGCCGGCTGGCCGGTCTGCTGACCGGTCACGCCGAGCGGATCATGCAGCGCTGGACGGAGATCGCCGCGGGGTCACTGCGCGGGCGACTCAGTCAGGGCGAACTGCGCCGGCAGATGCAGGAGCTGCACTCTAGCATGATCACTGCCAGTGAGCAGGGGGCTGTCGACCTCGACTCCGAGCAGGCCACCGAGCTGCGCGCCGTGCTCTCCGAGCTGTCCCGGGGGCGCGCCCGGCAGGGCTTCTCCGCCTCCGAGACCGCGGTCAGCGTGTTCTCGCTCAAGGAGGTGCTGCTGGAGCTGATGGAGGCCGAGGGCGGCGCCGACACGCTCCGCGACTACGTCGCCTTCTCCGGCCTGATCGACCAGATGGGCCTGTTCACCTTCGAGAGCTTCGTGCGCACCCGCGAGAGCCTCATCGCCGACCAGGCGGAGCAGCTGTTGGAGCTGTCCACCCCGGTGGTGAAGCTCTGGGAGGGCGTGGTCGCCGTGCCGCTGGTCGGCACCCTCGACTCGGCCCGGGCCCAGGTGGTGATGGAGCGGCTGCTCCAGACCCTGGTCGACACCGGCTCGCCCTACGCGATCATCGACATCACCGGCGTGCCTGCGGTGGACACCCAGGTCGCCCAGCACATCCTCAAGACCGTGGTGGCCGCCCGGCTGATGGGCGCCGACTGCATCATCTCCGGCATCCGGCCGCAGATCGCGCAGACCATCGTGGCCCTGGGCATCGAGTTCGGTGACATCGCCACCAAGGCCAGCCTCGCCGACGCGCTGCGGCACGTGCTCCGGCTCACCGGGGTCGAGACCGGCCGCCGCCAGCGCCGGGAGGCCTGATGGAACGGGTGCCGATCCTCAAGATCGGCGACATCCTGCTGGTCTCCATCCAGGTCGACATGTCCGACCAGACGGCCGTCCAGCTCCAGGAGGACCTCGCGGAGCGGATCGTCGCCACCGGCTGCCACGGCGTGATCATCGACATCACCGCCCTGGACATCGTCGACTCCTTCGTCGGGCGGATGCTGTCGACCATCGCGTCGATCTCCAAGGTGCTCGACGCGGAGACGGTCGTGGTCGGGATGCGTCCCGCCGTGGCCATCACCCTGGTCGAGCTGGGCCTGTCGCTCAACGGCATCCGGACGGCGCTCAACGTCGAGCGGGGCATGGAGCTGATCGCGGCGGCCCACGCCGACGAGCACGAGCTCGCGTTCGACGACGAACCGGACGCCGAGACGACGGCGTTGTCATGACCGCCGGAGTCGACCTGGGCCAGCCGCAGGCGCAGGCGATCCGCAGCGACGAGGACGTGGTACGCGTCCGGCAGTTGGTGCGTACGGTGTCGGTGGCGGTCAAGCTCTCGCTGGTCGACCAGACCAAGGTCGTCACCGCGGCGAGCGAACTGGCCCGCAACACCCTGGTGTACGGCGGCGGCGGCTCGGTCGAGGTGGCCACGGTGGACAACGGCCGGCGGCGGGGCGTGCGGATCGTCTTCGCCGACTCCGGCCCGGGCATCGCCGACCTCGACCTGGCGCTGACCGACGGCTACACCACCGGCGGCGGGCTCGGCCTCGGGCTCAGCGGCGCACGCCGGCTGGTCGACGAGTTCGACATCCAGACCGCCCCGGGTGAGGGAACCCGGATCACGGTCACCAAATGGTCCCGATGAACGACGACGCGGTCCCCGACCGTGGAGTCTGGTACCGGGTCGAGAACGGCAGCGCGGCCAGCACGGTGCGCCGCGCCGCCGAACGGCTCGGCGCCCAGCTCGACCTGAGCGCCGCCCGCACCGCCGACCTGGCCATCGTCGCCGCCGAGCTGACCAGCAACCTGGTCAAGCACGCCGACGACGGTGTCCTGCTGCTGCGGCCGGTCCGGCGCGACGGGGAGGCCGGCGTGGAGCTGGTCGCCCTCGACACCGGGCCGGGAATGGCCGACCTCACCGCCTCCTCGCAGGACGGGCACTCCACCGTCGGGACCCTCGGCATCGGCCTCGGCGCGATCGTCCGACAGGCCAGCTGGTTCGACGGCTACTCCCGGCCGGAGCGCGGCACGGTCCTCGCCGTACAGGTCTGGCCGAAGCCCGACGGCGGGCACGAGCGGCCCTGGGTCGGCGCGCTCAGCCGGCCGCTGGCCGGGGAGTCGGTCAGTGGCGACGGGTACGCGTGGCGGATCGTCGAGGGCCGGCGCCAGGTGCTGGTCTGCGACGGCCTGGGACACGGGCCGCTCGCCTCCGCCGCCACCGACGCCGCGCTCGACGCGTTCCGCAAGGCGCCGGTGGGGGCGCCGTCGGCGGTCGTCGCCCACCTGCACCGCTCGATGTCGCACACCCGGGGCGCGGCGCTGGCCGTGGCCGAGCCGGACCCGTCGGCCGGGGTGCTGCGCTACTCGGGGCTGGGCAACATCTCCGCCGCCGTGATCGGCGCCGACGGCAAGCGGCGGGGTCTGGTCTCGCTGCCCGGCATCGCCGGGCACCAGCGCCCCTCGGTCCGGCAGTACGACTACCCCTTCGAGGCCGACGCCCTGCTGGTCATGCACAGTGACGGGGTGGTCGACCGCTGGCAGTTCGCCGACTATCCCGGTCTCGCCGACCGGTCGCCCCTGGTGGTGGCCGCGACGGTGCTGCGTGACGCCGGCACGCGCCGCGACGACGCCTGCGTCCTGGCCGTCCG
This sequence comes from Micromonospora sp. NPDC007220, assembly GCF_040634035.1. Classification (NCBI taxonomy): domain Bacteria; kingdom Bacillati; phylum Actinomycetota; class Actinomycetes; order Micromonosporales; family Micromonosporaceae; genus Micromonospora; species Micromonospora sp. NPDC007220. The sequence goes on from NZ_JBEYEU010000001.1 coordinate 169,239, forward strand.
GGCATGGTCGTGACCGGACCCACCGGGGCGCCGCTGCTGACGATGGCGCTGCGGGTCGAACACGACATCTTCGTCGTCCGGCAGCGGGGCCGTGAGGTCGCCGCCGTGGTGGGCCTGGAGCACCAGGACCAGGTACGCATCGCCACGGCGCTCAGCGAGGTCGCCCGGGACCTGCTGCACTCGGTCGGCGGGGCGGAGGTGGCATTCGTCCTCGTCGACGACGCCGTCGACGGCAGGCGTCACCTGCGGGTGGACCTCGTCCCGGTGCGCCCGCTGCCCGGCGGGCGGTACGAGCCGCAGTCCGGCGCGGTGGCGCGGTTGGTGGACAAGTTGGGCGTGGTGACCGGGGAGGGGGTTACGGTCGTGAGGATGTCCCGACGTGTCCCGGTCACCGCAGAGGTGCTGACCCCCGAGCGTCTCGCCGAGCTGCGCTCCGAGCTCGACCGGAACGCCCCGGGCAGCGCCCTGGACGAGCTGACCGCCCAGAACGCCCAACTGATCGCCGCCCTCGACGAGGTACGCAGCCAGCGCGACGAGCTGGCCGTCCTGAACGAGGAACTGGAGGAGACCAACCGCGGGGTGATGGCGCTCTACAACCAGCTCACCGAGGAGCTGGAGGAGACCAACCGCGGGGTGGTGGCCCTCTACGCCGAGCTCGACGAGAAGTCCGCCCAGCTGCGCGCGGCCAGCGAGTCGAAGAGCCGCTTCCTGGCGAACGTCAGCCACGAGCTGCGGGCGCCGGTCACCGCGATCATGGGCCTGGGCCGGCTGCTCGGCGACTCCGCCTCCGACCCGCTCACGGCCGAGCAGGCCCGCCAGGTCGGGCTGATCCGTTCCTCGGCGGGCGACCTCCTCACGCTCGTCAACGAGCTGCTCGACCTGGCCAAGGCCGAGTCGGGCCGGATCGAGCCCGACTGGACCGAGGTCGACCTGCGGCCGGTCTTCGGCCAGTTGCGCGGCACGCTACGGGCCCTGGCCACCCGGCCCGACGTGGAGCTGGTGGTGGAGGAGCCGCCCGTTCCGGCGACGCTGCGTACGGACGAGGTGCTGCTCGCCCAGGTCCTGCGCAACCTGCTGCACAACGGGCTCAAGTTCACCGAGCGCGGGGAGGTCCGGCTGCGGGCGGAGCGGCGGGACGAGCGCTGGTCGCTCATCGTCTCCGACACCGGCGCGGGCATCCCCCCGGAGCTGCACGAGCGGATCTTCGAGGAGTTCTACCAGGTGCCCGGCGCGACCCGGGTCGGCGGCACGGGCCTCGGCCTGCCGTACGCCCGACGGCTGGTGACCCTGCTCGGCGGCAGCCTCGTGGTGTCCAGCGAGCCGGGCCGGGGCAGCACGTTCACCGTCACCCTGCCCGTGGGAGGAGCGTGACGTGGAGGGCGGCCCGGCGACGGTCCTGGTGGTCGACGACAGCCCCACCAAGCGCTACCTCCTGGTGAGCTGGCTCTCCCGGGCGGGCTTCGCGGTGCTGGAGGCCGAGAACGGCGCCGAGGCGCTGGCCCGGGTCGGGGTGGACCCGATCGACCTCGTGGTGCTCGACGTGCGGCTGCCGGACCTGAACGGCTTCGAGGTCTGCGAGCGGATCAAGGCGGCGCATCCGGCGATGCCGGTGATCCACGTGTCCGCGCACGCGGTGGATGTGGTGGACCGGGCGCAGGGGCTCACCCGGGGCGCGGACGCGTACCTGGCGGAGCCGATCGAGCCGGAGGAACTGGTCGCCACCTCCCACGCGGTGCTGCGTTACTACCGGGCCCGACAGCGCGCGGAACTGCTCGCCGAACGGCTCCTCGGCCTGGCCGACACCACCGTGGCGGTGCACTCCGCGCCGAACTTCGCGCGGCTGCTGGAGGCGGCGGCGGCCGGGGCCGCGCAGATCTTCAGGAGCCCGGCCGCCGTGATCGCCGAGACGTTCGACGGCGACTGTCTCGCCGGGACCGCGGACGGCCCCGACGGCACGGCCACGATCGTCCCGTGGGTCGTCGACGACACCGGGGTGCCGACCGGGACGACGGTCCGGGTGGACGATCCGGCCGCCTGGGGCCTGGTCGACTGGCCGGCGGACGACACGGTCACGGTGGCCGCCACCCGGCTGCGCGAGGACCGGGCGCCGCTCTACGTCGTCGTGCCCACCGCCACGCAGACCGCCCACACCCCCGTGCTGCGGCAGCTCGCGCAGGCCGTGGCGGCGGCCGTGGAGGCGCAGCGCTCCTTCGACGAGGAGCACCGCATCGCGGTCACCCTCCAGCGCAGCCTGCTGCCCCGCCGGATACCGCAGGTCAACGGGCTCGACCTGGCCGTGCGCTACGAGCCGGCGAGCGCGCAGACCGAGGTGGGGGGCGACTTCTACGAGCTGGTGATGCTCGACGGTCACCTGCTGCTGGCGATCGGCGACGTGGCCGGGCACTCGCTGCACGCCGCGACGGTGATGGCCGAGCTGCGGCACGCGGTGCGGGCGTACGCGGTGGAGGGGCACCAGCCGGGCGAGATCCTGCACCGGGTCAACGAACTCATGCGCACCCTGCTCCCCAACGAGCTGGCCACGATCTGCGTGCTGCTGCTGCACCCGCCCAGCGGCCGGGTGCGGCTGGCCAGCGCCGGGCACCTGCCGCCGGCGCTCAGCCTCGACGGCAAGGTGGAGTTCGTGCAGCACTCGGCCCCGCTGCTCGGGGTCCGCGCCCCCCGGCCGCCCGACCTGGAGTTCGTGCTGCCGGCCGGGGCGACGCTGGTGTTCTACACCGACGGACTGATCGAGCGGCGGGACAACACCATCGACGACGGGCTGGCCGCCCTGGCCGTGGCCGCCACCCGGGTCGACGACGACCTGGACCGGTTCTGCGAACGGCTCCTGGTCGAGCTGGCTCCGTCGGAGATCCACGACGACGTCGCCGTGGTGGCCCTCCGCCGCAACTGAGCCGGCCTCGCGCGGGGCGGCGACGTCGGGGCCACCCTCGTACCCTGAGCTGATGGCCACGAAGACTGGTGATCTGCTCGCAGCCGCGGCACCCCGTGCCGTCGCGGTGGTCCGGGGCGTCTCGGACGACCAACTGGACCTGCCGACCCCGTGCAGCGACTACGCCGTGCGCGACCTGCTCAACCACCTCTACGACGTGGTGGTCAACTTCCAGGCCCTCGCCGGCAGGGGGCAACCGGAGTGGGCGGAGAAGCCCGACCACCTGGCCGAGGGCTGGCGGGACCGGTTCGAGGCGGAGACCGCGAAACTGGTCGAGGCGTGGTCGGACCCGGCCGCGCTGGAGGGCGTCTCGCCCGGGATGGGGCTGCCGCAGGAGACGGTCGGCACCATGGTGCTGCTCGACCTGACGGTGCACGCCTGGGACCTGGCCGTCGCCACCGGGCAGCCGTTCCGCCCCGCGCCGGAGGCGCTGCCCCCGCTGTACGCCCTGACCGAGCAGATGGGCCCGATGGCCCGGAAGCAGGGCGTCTTCGGGGAGCCGGTGGGGACGTCGTCGTCGGACGCCCCGGAGATCGACCGTCTGCTCGCCCTGACCGGCCGGGACCCGGGCTGGTCGGCGGGCGCCTGACCTCGAAGCGCCACCAGGCCCGCGCGGCACCCCCGCCGCGCGGGCCTCCTTGACAGTCACTATTCACTGGGTGAATAGTGACGCGGTGTCCACACCGCACGTGTTGCTGGGCCTGCTGGCCGCCGGCAACCGGCACGGCTACGAGCTGAAGCGCGCCCACGACGAGCGCCTGCCCCGCGTCAAGCCGCTGGCCTTCGGGCAGGTCTACTCGACCCTCGGCCGGTTGCAGCGGGACGGCCTGGTGGCACCCGCTGGGCAGGAACGCGAAGGCGGTCCCGACCGCACCGCGTACTCGCTGACCGCCGACGGCCGGGCCGCGCTCCAGCGGTGGCTCGCCGAGGTCGAGCCACCGATGCCGTACGTCACCAGCACGCTCTTCGCCAAGGTGGTCGTGGCGCTGCTGGTGGCCGACGCGGAGCGGGCCCGGACCTACCTCGTCGCCCAGCGGCAGGCCCACACCGAGCGGCTGCGCGAGCTGACCGCGGTGAAGACGGCGCCCTCGGCCAGCCTCGACGACATCGTCGCGGCCGACTTCGCCATCGCCCATCTCGACGCCGACCTGCGGTGGTTGCAGACCACCCTGGGCCGCGTCGCCGACTGGCACCGGGAGGTGCACTCGTGACGCAACTTCAGGCTCGCGGCGTGGTCAAGGCCTACGGACGGACACCCGCGCTGCGCGGCGTCACCGTCGACGTCGCCGAGGGGGAGATCGTCGCCGTCACCGGCCCGAGCGGCTGCGGCAAGTCCACCCTCCTGCACTGCCTCGCCGGCATCCTGCGTCCGGACGCCGGCGAGGTGAGCTGGAACGGGCACCGGATCGACACCTGGTCCGAGGCGGCACGATCCAGGCTGCGGCGCACCGAGTTCGGGGTGCTCTTCCAGTTCGGCCAGCTCGTCGCCGAACTGACCGCCGCCGAGAACGTCGCCCTTCCGCTGCTCCTCGCCGGCACCCGGCGGCGGGAGGCGCGGACGGCGGCGCTGTCCTGGATGGACCGGCTCGGCGTGGCCGACCTGGCCGACGTCCGGCCGGGCGAGATGTCCGGCGGGCAGCAGCAGCGCTGCGCGATGGCACGGGCGCTGGTCACCGAGCCCCGGGTGCTCTTCGCCGACGAGCCGACCGGCGCGCTGGACACGCTCACCGGCGAGCAGGTGCTCATCCAACTGGTCCGGCTCGCCCGCGAGCAGCGGACGTCGGTCGTCCTGGTCACCCACGAGCCGCAGATCGCCGCGTACGCCGACCGCGAGGTCATCCTCCGCGACGGCATGGTCGACCACACCGGGCTCGGCCTCGACACCCCGCTGCCGGGCAGCCGCCGGTGAGACCGTCGACGCTGGTACGCCTCGCCCTGGCCGGCACCCGCACCGACACCGCCCGGGTGGCGCTGACCGCGCTCAGCGCCGCCCTGGCCACCCTCGTCGCCCTCGCCGCGTTCACCGTGCTGGCCATCCCCACCCCGCCCGCCACCGACGGCAACGGCAACGGCAGCCGTTGGTCCCACCAGTACGCCAACCAGCTGCTCGTCGAGCCGGGGCTGCGCGGCGGCACGGCCTTCGCCCTGCTGCTGCTCATGATTCCCGTGCTGGCGTTGGCCGGGCAGTGCGCCCGGCTCGGCGCCCCGGCGCGGGACCGCCGACTGGCCGCGTTCCGGCTGGCCGGCGCCACCCCCGGCCAGGTGACCCGGATCGCCGTGCTGGAGGCCGGCCTGGCGTGCCTGCTCGGCACGCTGGCCGGCGCGTCGGTCCACTTCGTCGGCCGGGAGCTGCTCGACCGGCCCGACGCCCAGGGCCGGCTCGTCCTCCCCACCGACGTGCTGCCCACCCCCGGCGTGCTGGTGGCGGTGCTGGCGGGGCTGCCGGTCGTGGCGGCACTGGCCACCGCGCTGATGCTGCGCCGGGTGAGCACGACCCCGTTCGGCGTGCTGCGTACGCACCGCCGGGAACGCGGCCCCCGACCCTGGGCGGGCGTCCTCATCGGCGCCGGGCTGGCCGCCTTCGTCGCCGTCGAACCGGTCACCCGCCTCTACGACCGGCGCGACACCGACCCGCCGTCCTGGCTGGTGCCGGCGCTGCTGGTCAGCGGCGGGCTGGCCGCGATGATCGGGGTGGTCGTCGGCACCGGCTGGATCTCCTGGACGGTCGGGCGGATGCTGCACCGCTATGCCCGAGGGCCGGCCGCGCTGCTCGCCGCCCGCCGGTTGACGGCCGACCCGTGGGCGGGCAGCCGCACCTTCGCCGCCCTGCTGGCCGCGGTGCTCCTCGGCGCGGGCGCGGCCGGGCTGCGGGAGTACTTCGTCGCGGCGGGCGAGCTGAGCCGCCGGACCGGTGGCGGACTGGCCGGCAACGACGGCTTCTACCTGCGGACCATGGACCTGGTGGACCTGGCGGTGGCGGTGGCCATGCTGGTCGCCGCCGGTGGGCTGGTCGTCGCGATGGTGGAGGGGATCACCGCCCGGCGGCGCGCGTACGCGGCCCTGGTGGCGACCGGGGTGCCCCGGCCCACGCTCGGCCGGTCCATCGCCTGGCAGTCGCTGGCCCCCGCCGTGCCGGCGGTGGCCGTCGCGCTGGCCGTGGGCCTGCTGCTGGCCCGGGGGCTGTTCCGCACGCCGACCGCAGAGCACTACAACGAGGTCTGCGACGCCACCGCGCAGCTCTGCGCCGACCCCGCCACCCGGGCGCGCCACACCCGGGTCGTGGCGATGCCGGACGTGACCGTGCCGCCCGACGTACCGCTGGAACAGCTGGCCCTGCTCGGGGCCGGCGCCCTGGCGGGGGTGCTGGCGACGGTCGGCGTCGGCCTGCTCTTCCTGCGCGCGAGCACGGCCGTCGAGGAACTGCGGGTGACCTGAGCCGGGCGCGGGACGGCCCCGGTGCCGCGTCAGGCGGCGAACAGGCCGGCGGAGAGCGCGAGCAGTGTCCCGGCGGCGGCGGAACAGCAGCACACCAGCAGGAACGCGACCACCGCGAGGATCGCCCAGACGCGCCGGTCGCGCGCCGCCGCCCGCCACCCCGACGCCGGTACGCCCTCGGCCGGCTCGTCGTCGTCCACCTCGCCGGCCCCGGTCACCCGGGCAGTCTAGGTGCTGCGGGGCCGGCGGTCCTGGCCATCGCCGTGCGGCGGCGGGCGGGTCAGCCGGTGCCGGCCATCGCCGCGAGGCGGCGGGCGAGCACGACGACGGACTCCCGCAGCTCCGGAGGCTCCAGCACCTCCGCCTCGAAGCCCAGCCGGGCCGCGTGCATGGCCAGCCAGTCCAGGTCGTCCCCGCCGATGGCGAGCACGCACCACCCGTCGCGATCGTCCTCGACGCGCCCCACCTGGGGCGGCACCAGCTTCCGCACCTGGTCGGGGTGGGCGCGCAACCGCACCCGGGCGAGATAGCGGTACGGCGCCCCGGTCACGGACCGCTGCACGTAGGCGACCGGATCCGGATGCTCCCTCGCGTGGAAGCGCCAGGTCGTCGCCGCCACCTCGCGCATCCGGTCCAGCCGGAAGGTGCGCCAGTCGGCGCGGTCGACGTCCCAGGCCATGAGGTACCAGCGGCGGCCGGTCGTGACCATCCGCACCGGCTCGACCGTGCGCTCGTGCTCCCCGCCGTCGCGGCCGGCGTACCGGAACCGGACCCGCACGGCGTCGCGGCAGGCCCGCGCGAGCGTCACCAGCAGCTCCGCGTCGATCTCGACCGCCGGGCCGACGAGGGTCTCGGTGGCGCCGTGCACGGCCCGCACCTCGGCGCGCAGCCGGGCCGGCATCACCTGGTCGAGCTTCGTGAGGGCCCGCAGGGCCGCCTCGCCCGACCCGGTGACCGTGCCTCCCGAGGCCAGCCGCAGGGAGACCGCCGTCGCGATCGCCTCCTCGTCGTCGAGGAGCAGCGGCGGCAGCCGGGTGCCCGCGCCGAGCTGGTAGCCGCCGCCGACGCCCGCCGTCGCGTGCACGGGGTAGCCGATCGCGCGCAGCCGCTCCACGTCGCGGCGTACGCAGCGGTCGGTGACCCCCAGCTCGGCGGCCAGCTCGGTGGCGGTCCAGGACGGCCGTCGCTGCAACAGCGCCAGCAGGCGCAGCACCCGCTCGGTCGTCGCTTCCACGGTCACCGGCTCATCGTTGCATGGATTACGGAACGATCCTGTCCGCTATCCACGGGAGGCTGGGGCCATGACCGACCAGACCTGGAACCCCCTGCTCCGTGACCAGCTCGCCTGGCACTGGGCCAACCAGTTGCGCGACCGCCTCGACGGACTCACCGACGACGAGTACTTCTGGGAGCCGGCACCCGGCTGCTGGAACGTGCGCCCGCGCGGCACCAGCGCCGCGCCGGTGCAGGCGGGGGCCGGCGCGATGACCATCGACTTCGCGATGCCGACACCCGACCCGGCACCGTTCACGACGATCGCCTGGCGACTCGGGCACGTGATCGTCGGCGTGCTCGCCGTACGCAACGCCACGCACTTCGGCCGCCCGCCCACCGACTACCAGTCGTTCGAGTACGCCCCGACCGCGACCGAGGCGCTCGACCAGCTCGACACCGAGTACGCCGCGTGGCAGACCGGGGTCGAGTCCCTCGGCGAGAGCGGCCTCGCCCGGCGCTGCGGGGAGGCCGAGGGCCCGTACGCCGAGCGTTCCCTGGCGGAGCTGGTGCTGCACATCAACCGCGAGATGATCCACCATCTGTCCGAAGTGTGCCTGCTGCGCGACCTCCACCTGCACACTCATGGGCAGACCCGACAGGAGGCGAGCTGAGATGGCGCGCGACGTCCAGATCACTTTCGACTGCGCCGACCCGGCCGGGTTGGCAACGTTCTGGGCCGATGTCCTCGGCTACCAGTTGCAGGCCCCGCCCGGCGGCTTCGAGACGTGGGAGCAGGCACTGGAGGCGATGGGCGTGCCGCCCGAGAACCGCAACGACGCCTCGGGGTTGGTCGACCCTGAGGGCGCCCGGCCGCGGCTGTTCTTCCAACGGGTACCGGAGGGCAAGCAGGCCAAGAACCGCGTACACCTCGACGTGCGGGCCGCCCCCGGGCTGGAGGGTGACGCGCGGATGGCGGCCCTGGAGGCCGAGGCCGAGCGGCTCGTGTCCCGCGGCGCCACCCGGCTCCGGCGCCACGAGCCCGAACCCCCGCTCGGCGCCGGCCACATCGTGATGGCCGATCCCGAGGGCAACGAGTTCTGCCTCGACTGATCGGCCGCGCGATCGGGCAGGATGGGCCGATGGAGCTGGTCTCGATCGACGACGTCCGAAACGCCGCCGCCGACATCGTGGGCATCGTGTCGCGTACCCCGCTGCTGCGCACCGGATGGGACCCGGAGCTGTGGCTCAAGCCGGAGAGCCTGCAACCGGTGGGGTCGTTCAAGCTGCGCGGCGCGACCCACGCGGTCGCCCGGCTGACGCCTGAGGAGCGGGCGCGCGGGGTGGTCACCCACTCCTCCGGCAACCACGGCCTGGCCCTGGCGTACGCGGCCCGCGCGGCCGGCGTGCCGTGCCGGATCGTGGTGCCCGAGGGCGCCCCGGCCGCGAAGGTGGACCGGATCCGGGCGCTGGGCGTCGAGGTGCTGCTGGTGCCGCCGCCGCAACGCGGGCCGGAGGCGGAGCGGATCGCCGCGACGACGGGTGCGGTGCTGGTGCCGCCCTTCGACGACCGGCGTGTCATCGCCGGGCAGGGCACGGTCGGGCTGGAGATCGTCGAGGACCTGCCCGACGTCGACGTGGTGCTGGTGCCCGTGGGCGGCGGCGGGCTCTCCTCCGGCGTCGCGACCGCGGTCACCGCCCTGCGCCCGGCGGCGACGGTGATCGGCGTCGAGCCGGAACTCGCCGCCGACGCGCGGGAGTCGCTGGCGGCCGGGTCGGTGGTGGCGTGGGGCGAGGAGCGCACCTACCGGACGATGGCCGACGGGCTGCGCCTGCCGCCGTCCGAGCTGACCCTCGCGCACCTGCGGGCCCGGCTCGACCGCATCGTCACGGTGACCGAGGAGGAGATCCGCGCCGCGATGGGCCGGCTGGTCTCCGACGCCCGCCTGGTGGTGGAGCCGAGCGGCGCGGTGGCGGTGGCCGCCCGGCTGTTCCGCGCCGCCGAGCTGCCGCCCGGCCGTACGGTCGCCGTGGTCACCGGCGGCAACGTCGACCCGGCGGTGCTGGCGGGCGTCCTGCGCTGAGCGGGCGTCGGGGAGGGCCCTCGTCGGTGCTGGCCCTCCCCGACCCCGTTCAGGCGCGGGCGAGGCGGTCGAGGATCCAGGCGTTGACGAACGCCTCCTCGCGCCAGGAGTCGTAACGGCCGCTGGGACCGCCGTGGCCGGCGCCCATCTCGGTCTTCAGCAGGTAGTCGCCCTGCGGGGCGACCGCCCGCAGCCGGGCGATCCACTTCGCCGGCTCGTGGTAGAGCACCCGGGTGTCGTTGAGGCTGGTCACCGCGAGGATCGCCGGATAGTCCACCGCCCGCACGTTCTCGTACGGCGTGTAGGACTTCATGTAGGCGTAGACCTCCGGGTCGGCCAGCGGGTTGCCCCACTCCTCCCACTCGGTGACGGTCAGCGGCAGCGACGGGTCGAGGATCGAGGTGAGCGCGTCCACGAAGGGCACCTGCGCGACGATCCCGGCGAACGCGTCCGGGGCGATGTTGGCGACCGCCCCCATCAGCAGCCCGCCGGCCGAGGCGCCCCGGGCCACGAGCCGGTCGCTGGTCGTCCAGCCCGCCTTGACCAGGTGCCGGGCGCAGGCCACGAAGTCGGTGAACGTGTTCTTCTTGGCCAGCAGCTTGCCCTGGTCGTACCAGCTGCGGCCCAGCTCGCCGCCGCCCCGGGTGTGCGCGACGGCGAAGATGACGCCCCGGTCCAGCAGGGAGAGCCGGGCGACGGAGAACCACGGGTCCATGCTCGCCTCGTACGAGCCGTAGCCGTAGATCACGCAGGGGGCGGAGCCGTCCTTCGGCGTGCCGGCCCGGCAGACCAGCGAGACCGGCACCCGGGTCCCGTCGTCGGCGAGCGCCCAGTCGCGGTGCTGCTCGTAGTCGGCCGGGTCGTACGCCCGCCCGTCCGGCCCGGGCTTCACCGGCTTCTGCCGGCGCAGCACCATCTGCCGGGTGACCAGGTCATAGTCGTAGACCGAGTCGGGGGTGACCAGCGAGGCGTAGCGGAGCCGGATCTGCCCGGTGCGGTATTCCGGGTTGTCGTGCAGGCCGACGCTGTAGAGCGGCTCCGGGAAGTCGATGTCGAAGGCGTCGCCGCCGCCGACGGGCAGCACCCGCAGCCCGGTCAGCCCGTTGGTGCGCAGCGAGACGACCAGGTGGTCGGCGAAGGCGTCGACCGCCTCCAGCCGGGTGCCGGGCGAGTGCTCGATGAGCGGCACCCAGTCACCGGGCGCGTCCGCCGAGGTGTACGCCAGCGCGAAGTCCTCCGCGCCGTCGTTGTGCAGGATCAGGAAGCGGTGCCCGTGGTGCTCGACGGTGTATTCGACGCCCTGCCGCCGGGGCGCCACGGAGGCCGGCGCGCCGGTCGGGTTGCCGGCCGGGATCACCAGCACCTCGCTGGTGATCTTGCTGTGCACGTCGATGAGGACGAACCGCTCCGAGCGGCTCAGCTCCACGCCGACCCAGAACCGCTCGTCGTCCTCCTGGTAGACCACCACGTCCTCGGTGGACGCCGTGCCCAGGGTGTGCCGCCAGACCCGGTTGGGGCGCCACGTCTCGTCCACCGTCACGTAGAACAGCACGGAGGCGTCGGTGGACCAGGCGGTGCCGTAGAACGTGTCGGGCACCTCGTCGGGCAGCAGCTCGCCGGTGGACAGGTCCTTGACCCGCAGCGTGAACCGCTCGTCGCCGGAGAAGTCCGTGGAGTAGGCCAGCCACCGCCCGTCCGGGCTGACGTCGAACGCGCCGAGCGCGAAGAAGTCGTGCCCCTCGGCGAGCAGGTTGCCGTCGAGCAGCACCTCCTCGCCGTCGAGCGGCGCGCCGTCCGCGCTGACCGGCGGCTCGGTCTCGCCGTCCCGGACCGCCCGGCGGCACTGCACGCCGTACTGCTGGCCCTCGACCGTCCTGGTGTAGTACCAGTAGCCGCCCTTGCGGCCGGGCACCGACAGGTCGGTCTCCTGGGTGCGCCGGCGGATCTCCTCGAACAGGTCGGCGCGCAGCCCTTCGAGGTGCGCCGTCCGGGCCTCGGTGTACGCGTTCTCGGCGGTCAGGTAGGCGATCGTCTCCGGGTCGTCCTTGCCGGTGAGCCAGGCGTACTCGTCGACGACGGTGTCGCCGTGGTGGGTGCGCTCGCTGGGCACCCGCTTCGCCGTGGGCACGGGGGTCTCGGTGGTCACGGCGCCACGTTACCGGCCGCGCGCCGCCCGCCGCGCGGCCTCGTCGGCGACCCGCCGCCCCATCTTTCGAACATGTGTACGATGGCCGGCATGGCGGCTGCAGCGAGTTCCACCGACCGGCCCGGAGCCCTCGACATCACGCGGCGGTTGACGGAGATCTGCGGCCCGCCGTTCGCCCGCTTCGCCGGCCCCGCCGACGAGGTGGCCGGCCGCCCGGCCCGCTGGGTGGCCGTCCCGGGCGGCACGCGCGCGGCGGCGGAGGTGCTGCGGCTCGCCGCCCGGCACGACCTGACGGTGGTGCCGCGCGGCGCCGGCACGAAGATCGACTGGGGTGCCGCCCCCGACCGGGTCGACATCATGCTCGACACCGGCCGGCTCGCCGGGATCGGGCACGAGCCGGTCGGCGCGCCCACGACCGAGGTCGGGGCGGGCACCCCGCTGCGCGCGGTGCAGGCCACTCTGGACCGCACCGGGCAGCGCCTGGCGCTCGACGCCCCCTCGCCCGGGGCCACCCTCGGCGGCGTGCTCGCCGCCGGCGAGGCGGGACCGCTGCGGCACCGCCACGGCAGCCCCTGCGACCAGCTCGTCCGGGTGCGCTACCTCGACGGCGACGGCGAGCTCGTCGACGCCGGGGGCGGCGCGGCCGGGCTGGAGCTGGCCCGGCTGCTCTGCGGCTCGCAGGGGGCGCTCGGCGTGCTGGTCTCCGCGACCCTGCGGGTGCAGGCCGTCCCGGCCGGCCGGATCTGGGTCAGCCGACCGGTGTGGACCCCGCTGGAGGTGCACGACCTGGTCCGCACCGTGCTCGCCGCGCGCCTCGACCCGGCGGCGGTCGAGCTGGACCTGCCGGCCGGCGCGGGACCCCGGCCGCGCCAGGGCAGCCGGGCCGCCGCGATGGCCGCGCACCCGTCCATGGCGGGGCGCGCCGGCGGCGGCCCGGCCGGCGCCGGTCGGCTGGTGGTGTTGCTGGAGGGCGGCCCGGCCGATGTCGCCGAGCGCGCAGACCGGCTCGTCGCGCTCCTCGGCCCGGGCGCGGGCGCCAGCCACGCCGCGCCCGATTGGTGGCGGCGCTATCCGTTCGGCCCGGGCGACACGGCGCTGCGCATCGAGGTGCCGATCGCCGACCTGCACGCCGCCGTCTACGCGCTGCGGGACGCCGCCGGCGGCCCCGTCCCGGTGCGCGGCTCCGCCGGCCTCGGCGTGGTGCACGCGGCCCTGCCCGCTGCCATGTCCCCCGACCGGGTGGCGTCGATCCTGGCCGCCGTCCGGGGCGTGCTCCTCGCCCGGCAGGGCCGGTGCGTGGTGGTCTCCGCGCCGGCCGCCGTCCGGCGGGCCGTCGACCTGTGGGGCGAGCTGGCCGGGCTGGCCCGGCTGCGCGCGGCCAAGGAACACCTCGATCCCCACCGCCGCCTCGCCCCGGGCCGCCTCCCGGGCGGCCTCTGACCGCTCCGGCCAGCTCCCGGCGCGAGCGGGGCGGGAGGGCGGCGCGGCCGGGGTCGCGCGCGGTTCAGTCCAACCACCATCGGTGCAGGTCGGCGCCGACCGGCGTGAAACGGCTCGCGGCCACGACCACCGCGCCGACGGTCAGGGCGAGCAGCACCCGCCACGTGCGGCGGGACATGGCCGACCGGTCCCGGGCCAGCAGGACCACGCCGTGGACCGCCAGCAGCGGCCCGGCGACCAGGCCGGCGAGGTAGAGCAGCGACACCGCGCCGTACAGCCAGGTGAGGGGGTTCGCTCCGCTCAGGCCGAACGGCACCAGGTCCTTCGGGTCGTACGCCCCGCTGCGCATCTCCTCGGGGCCGACCCCGGCGGCGGCCATCCGGCCGAACCAGAGCGTGAGGACGACGACGAAGGCGGCAGTCAGCGCCGACTGGGCGGCGAGGACGCTGCGCAGCAGCGGCGGCCGCTCGGCGGATGCATGGACGGTGCTCGACATGCGGTCAACCTAGCGAACTCCTCCGGCGGCGTCGGCTGGTCCGCCTGCTCGACCGGCCGTCCGTCCCGGTGCCCGCCGCCGCGAACGTCCGACCCGATCGCGGCGCGCCGGGCCGTCGACGCCGCACGGTGCCGCGACCCGTGCCGGCCCGGCGACCGCTGCTCAGGTCGCGTCGTTGCGGAGCACCAGGATGGCGATGTCGTCGCGGGGCGCCTCGGCCGAGAAGCCGATCGCCGTCGAGCGGAGCCGGGCCGCGATCACGTCGGCCGGGTAGCCGGCCAGCGGGGCGGCGGCGTCACGCAGCCGCTCGGTGCCGAACAGCTCCCGGCCGCGCCGCCGCTCGGTGACCCCGTCGGTGTAGAAGACCAGCGAGTCCCCCGGGGCGAGCGGCACCTCGGCCGTCGGGGAGGCGATCGAGTCGAGCAGGCCGAGCGCGGTGCCGCCGATGCCGACGAAACGCGCCCCGCCGCCGGCGGGCAGCAGCACCGGCCGGTCGTGGCCGGCGAGGTGCAGGGACACGTCGAGCCGGTCGCCGTCGCCGGGGCCGACCGCCGCCAGGGCCAGCGTGCAGTAGCGCCCGCCGCCCCGCTCGAGCAGCGTCTCGTTGACCCGGGCCAGCGCCTCCGGCAGCGGCTTGCCGTCGCCCACCAGCACCCGGATGACGTCGCGGACCAGGCCGGTGACCGTCGCCGCCTGCACCCCCTTGCCCGAGACGTCGCCGATCACCACCAGCCAGCGCCCGTCCGGCAGGGGCACCACGTCGTAGAAGTCGCCGCCGACGTCGACGTCGCCGCCGGTCGGGACGTACTCGGCGGCGAAGCCGATGCTCTCGACCACGGGCAGCACCGGCGGCAGCAGCGACTGCTGGAGGGTGTGCGCGACGCGCCGGCGCTCGGCGTGGATCCGGGCGTTCTCGATCGCCAGCGCCGACCGCCGGGCGACGTCCTCCAGCACGGCGACCTCGTCCGGGTCGTGCCGGTGTCGCTGGTGCCGGCCGACGGCCAGGGTGCCCAGCCGCTGACCCCGCGCGATCAACGGGACGGCGAAGCCCTCCATCGGCGCGCCGAGCGGCACCTGGGTGCCGTTGCGGGACGCCTCGCGCAGCCGGGCCTGGACCGAGTCCGGGCCGGTCTCCGCGAGCACCTGGTGCAGCTGGGGCAGCACCGACTCGTCGGCGTGGCTGGCCGCCGCGAGGCGGAGCCGGCCCCACTCGTCGGTCGTGTGGACCGCGCACCACTGCCCGAGCCGGGGCACCACGAGCTGGGGGACGAGCGCCATGGTCAACTCGACGTCCAGCGACTGCGCGAGCAGCTCGCTAGCCTCGGCGAGGAAGGTCAGCCAGGCCTGCCGGCGGACGTCCGCCCGGCGCAGCCGGTCGTTCTCCAGGTGCAGCGAGAGCCGCTCGGCCATCAGCACGGCCAGCGGTCGCGCGTACGCCGACGGTGCCGCGTCCAGCACCAGTTCACCGGTGTACGGCCGGTGCACGGCCAGCGCCACCCGGAGCAGCTCGTTGCCGGGCCGGGGCTGGCGGCCGTACCGGGCCAGCACCTGGGTGCCCTGCCCGTCCCCCCGGTCCAGCCGCACGACCCCGCCCGCCGCGCCGACCATCTCCGCCACCCGGGTGAGCAGGCTGGTCGCGAAGTCGGGCAGCGGATCCTCGGCGTACGGGTCGGGGGTGGTCTGCATCAGCTCGCTCATGGCCCCGGCGCTCGGCGCGGAGCTCTCCGGGGTCGCCGGTGCGCCGCCTCCGGCGGACGCCGCGGCGGGTACCCGCGCGTGCCGGGTGCCCGTGGCCGGACCGGGCAGGTCCAACCGGAACCACACCCCCTTGCCGGTGGGCAGGTAGGTGGTGCCCCAGCGGCTGGCGAAGTGGTCGACCAGCAGCAGCCCCCGGCCGCGCTCGGAGACCTCGTCGATGTCGGTGGCGTCGTTGCGGACCCCGACGGTCAGCTCCTCCACCGGGCCGGCGGCGAAATCGGACACGGTGACGGTGATCCCGACCGGGTCGGCGACCACCTCGACGTCCAGTTCGGTGCGGGCGTGCTCCACCGCGTTGGTGGAGAGTTCGGTGGTGAGCAGCATGGCCTCGTTGGCCAGTTGGTCCAGGTGGGCCTCGGTGAGGACGGACCGCACGAGGGCCCGGGCCGCGGCCGGCGTACGCCGGTCTGCGGGGAGCCGGACGCGCCGGACGTGCTCGTCTCGGCCCCCGGTCGCCGCGGGCCCCGCCTCCGCTGACACCCCCGTATCCTCCACCGCCACCCGTGCGGGTGCCAAGCCGATCCCCGTACGCGCGCCCCCCGCCCCCGCCTCCCGCCTCGTCGATCATGCACTTGTGGTGGGCGATCGATGACGTTCGACCCGATTCGTCAGGCCCCACAACTGCATGATCGGCCCTTCGGGCGGGGCCCGGCGGGGCGGGGGGCGGTGGGGGTGGGGGCGGTGGGGTGGGGCGGGTCGGGCGCGTGGACGTGGCGCGGACGAGGCCACGGGCACAATGGGGGCATGGCCGGTGTCGGCAGGAGCCGGTGGCCCCGAGCTGAGCGAGGAATGATGACCACGAAACAGTCGGCGACCGTGGACCAGTCCGCGCCCGACCACGAGGCGCTCCTCGGCGAGCTGACCGAGGCGCTGCGGCGGGTGCGCGGGGGCGACCTGAAGGTGCGGCTGCCCCGCCGGGCCGGCCGCGCCGGTGAGGTCGCGGACGCCTTCAACGAGGTCGTGTCGCTCCAGGAGCAGCAGTACCTCGACCTGCGGCGGATCAGCCGGATCGTCGGCCGGGACGGCCGGCTCACCGAGCGCCTGGACGACGAGGGGCTGGACGGCTCCTGGGCGGAGGGGCAGCGGGCGGTCAACTCGCTGATCGACGACCTGGGCCGGCCGACCACCGAGATCGCCCGGGTCATCGTCGCGGTCGCCGACGGCGACCTCTCCCAGCACATGGCCCTGGAGATCGACGGCCGGCCGCTGCGCGGTGAGTACCTGCGCATCGGCCGTACGGTCAACACGATGGTCGACCAGCTCTCGTCCTTCTCGAACGAGGTCACCCGGGTCGCCCGTGAGGTGGGCACCGAGGGCAAGCTCGGCGGCCAGGCCGACGTGCGCGGCGTAGCCGGCACCTGGAAGGACCTCACCGACTCGGTGAACACCATGGCGTCGAACCTGACCGGCCAGGTGCGGTCGATCTCCCAGGTGGCGACGGCGGTGGCCAAGGGCGACCTGTCGCAGAAGATCACGGTCAGCGCGCGCGGCGAGGTCGCCGAGCTGGCCGACACGATGAACTATCTCACCGACACCCTGCGGCTCTTCGCCGAGCAGGTGACCCGGGTGGCCCGCGAGGTGGGCACCGAGGGCAAGCTCGGCGGGCAGGCCGACGTGCCGAACGTGGCCGGCACGTGGAAGGACCTGACCGACAGCGTCAACTCGATGGCGTCGAACCTGACCGCCCAGGTCCGCAACATCGCCCAGGTCTCCACGGCGGTGGCCCGGGGCGACCTGTCGCAGAAGATCACCGTGGCGGCGCAGGGCGAGATCCTGGAGCTGAAGGACACCGTCAACACGATGGTGGACCAGCTGTCGTCGTTCGCCGACGAGGTCACGCGCGTCGCGCGCGAGGTGGGCATCGAGGGCAAGCTGGGCGGCCAGGCCCAGGTGCGCGGCGTCTCCGGCACCTGGCGCGACCTCACCGAGAACGTCAACCAGCTCGCCGGCAACCTGACCAGCCAGGTGCGCAACATCTCCCAGGTCTCCACCGCCGTGGCGAAGGGCGACCTGTCGCAGAAGATCACGGTCGACGCCCAGGGCGAGATCCTGGAGCTGAAGAACACCGTCAACACGATGGTGGACCAGCTCTCGTCGTTCGCCGACGAGGTGACGCGCGTCGCGCGCGAGGTGGGCACGGAGGGCAAGCTGGGCGGTCAGGCCCAGGTGAAGGGTGTCTCGGGTACGTGGCGGGACCTGACCGACAACGTGAACTCGATGGCGTCGAACCTGACGTCGCAGGTGCGCAACATCGCCTCGGTCACCACGGCCGTGGCGAAGGGCGACCTGTCGCAGAAGATCACCGTGGACGCCCGGGGCGAGATCCTGGAGCTGAAGTCGACGGTGAACACGATGGTGGATCAGCTGTCGTCGTTCGCCGACGAGGTGACGCGCGTCGCGCGCGAGGTGGGCACGGAGGGCAAGCTCGGCGGCCAGGCCCAGGTGCGGGGCGTCGCCGGCACCTGGCGCGACCTGACCGACAACGTGAACTCCATGGCCTCCAACCTCACCGCCCAGGTGCGCAACATCGCCCAGGTCTCCACCGCCGTGGCGAAGGGCGACCTGTCGCAGAAGATCACCGTGGACGCCCGGGGCGAGATCCTGGAGCTGAAGTCGACGGTGAACACGATGGTGGACCAGCTGTCGTCGTTCGCCGACGAGGTGACGCGCGTCGCGCGCGAGGTGGGCACGGAGGGCAAGCTGGGCGGTCAGGCCCAGGTGAAGGGTGTCTCGGGTACGTGGCGGGACCTGACCGACAACGTGAACTCGATGGCGTCGAACCTGACGTCGCAGGTGCGCAACATCGCCTCGGTCACCACGGCCGTGGCGAAGGGCGACCTGTCGCAGAAGATCACGGTCGACGCCCAGGGCGAGATCCTGGAGCTGAAGTCGACGGTCAACACGATGGTGGACCAGCTGTCGTCGTTCGCCGACGAGGTCACCCGGGTCGCGCGCGAGGTGGGCAGCGAGGGCAAGCTCGGCGGTCAGGCCCAGGTCAAGGGCGTCTCCGGCACGTGGCGCGACCTCACCGAGAACGTCAACCAGCTCGCCTCGACCCTCACCACCCAGCTGCGCGCCATCGCGCAGGTCTCCACCTCGGTGACCCGGGGCGACCTGACCCAGCGGATCGCGGTCAAGGCGCAGGGCGAGGTCGCCGAGCTGAAGGACAACATCAACCAGATGATCGTCACCCTCCGGGAGACGACCAAGAAGAACGCCGAGCAGGGCTGGCTCGACTCGAACCTGGCCCGGATCGGCGGCCTCCTCCAGGGGCAGCGCGACCTCGGCGAGGTCTGCCGCATGATCATGATGGAGGTGACCCCGCTGGTCGACGCGCAGCTCGGCGCGTTCTTCCTGGCGGACACGTCCGAGGGCGTGATGCGGCTGCGGTTGACCGCCTCCTACGGCTACGTCGCCCGGGGGCACGAGGTCACCTTCGGCCCCGGCGAGGGGCTGGTCGGGCAGGCCGCCCTGTCCCGCCGCACCATCCGGATGGGTGGGGCGCCGGACGGCAAGCTGATGCTCCGCTCCGGGCTCGCCGATACCCCGCCGGCCGACCTGGTCGTACTGCCCGTGCTCTTCGAGGGCGAGCTGCTCGGGGTCATCGAGTTCGCCAGCGTGGCGGCCTTCTCCGAGCTGCACCTGTCGTTCCTGGAGCGGCTCGTGCTCACCACCGGCGTCGCCGTCAACACCATCCAGGCCAACCGGCGTACGGAGGAACTGCTCGCGCAGTCGCAGCGGCTCGCCCACGAGATGCAGGAGCAGTCGGCGGAACTCCAGCGCACCAACGCCGAGCTGGAGGACAAGGCGCAGCTGCTCTCGGAGCAGAAGGGCAACATCGAGACGAAGAACCGGGAGATCGAGCTGGCCCGGCTCGGCCTGGAGGAGAAGGCCCAGCAGCTCACACGGGCGTCGGCGTACAAGTCGGAGTTCCTGGCCAACATGAGCCACGAGCTGCGTACGCCGCTGAACTCGCTGCTGCTGCTGGCCCGGCTGCTGGCCGAGAACTCGGAGCAGAACCTCACGCCGAAGCAGATCGAGTTCGCCCGGACCATCCACGGCGCCGGCTCCGACCTGCTGTCGCTCATCGACGACATCCTGGACCTGTCCAAGATCGAGGCGGGGCGGATGGACGTCGAGCCCACCGCCGTCCGGTTCGACGAGATCCGCGGGTACGTGGAGCAGGCGTTCGCGCCGCAGGCCGAGGAGAAGGGCCTGGACTTCCAGGTGCGGATCAGCAAGGACCTGCCGGAGGCGCTGGTCACCGACGCCCAGCGACTCCAGCAGATCCTGCGCAACCTGCTCTCCAACGCGGTCAAGTTCACCGACAACGGGGCGGTGACGCTGCGGATCGCGCCGGCGCCCGACAACACGATCTTCGACGTGCCGGCCCTGACCAACGCGCAGCAGGTCATCGCGTTCACCGTGGTCGACACCGGCATCGGCATCTCCGACGACAAGCTGTCGCTGATCTTCGAGGCGTTCCAGCAGGCCGACGGCACCACCAGCCGTCGCTACGGCGGCACGGGGCTGGGGCTGTCGATCAGCCGGGACCTGGCCCGGCTGCTGGGCGGCAGCATCGTGGTGGCGTCGGCGCCCGGCCAGGGCTCGACGTTCACCCTCTTCGTGCCGGACGTGCTCGCCCCGGACGCGGTGGTCGCGCCGCTGCCGCCGTCACCGGCGCGGGCCGGGCTGCCGTCCTCGCTGCTCATGCCCCCGCCGGAGCTGCCCGAGCCGGCCTCCACACCGGCCACCCGGCGGCTGGAGGGCACCACCGTGCTGATCGTCGACGACGACGTCCGGAACGTCTTCGCGCTGACCAGCGCGTTGGAACTGCACGGCCTGACCGTGTTGTACTCGGACAACGGGGCGGACGGCGTCCGCCTGCTGGCCGAGCATCCGGAGGTGGACATCGTCCTGATGGATGCGATGATGCCCGATCAGGACGGGTACGAGACGACCCGACAGATCAGGCGTAACCACCGGTTCGCCGACCTGCCGATCGTCTTCCTGACCGCCAAGGCCATGCCCGGCGACCGCGAGTCGGCGCTGGCGGCCGGGGGAAGTGACTACATCACCAAGCCCGTCGACCTGGACGAGTTGATCGAACTCATGTCGTCCTGGATCAGCGGCAGCCGAACCGAGGAGAGTTCGTGACCCAGATGGCAAAGGCGCTGCTGGTGGACGACCGCCGGGAGAACCTGATGGCACTGGAGGCGATTCTCCAGGGCCTGCCGGTCCAGTCCGTCGCCGTGGAGAGCGGCGAGGCGGCCCTGAAGCAGCTGCTGGTCGACGACTTCGCGGTGATCCTGCTGGACGCCCAGATGCCGGACATGGACGGTTTCGAGACGGCCAGCCACATCAAGCGCCGCGAGCGTACGCGGCACGTGCCGATCATCTTCCTCACCGCCGCCGACCGGGACGCCCAGCTCGCGCTGCGCGGTTACGCGGTCGGCGCGGTCGACTACCTGACCAAGCCGTTCGACCCGTGGGTGCTGCGGGCCAAGGTGTCGGTCTTCGTCGAGCTGTGGGTGAAGACCCGGCAGCTCGCCGCCCAGTCGGATCTGGTGCGGGACCGGGACGCGCAGCTGCGGGTGCTGACCGACGCGGTCGACGAGGCCACCGCGATGCTGCGCCTCGACGATCAGGATTCCCGCGACCGCGCGGTGCAGCTCCTGGAGCAGGCCCGCTGGGGCAACACCCCCTGACCCAGGTATCGGAACCACGCCGGGCGGGCTGAGGTGCGATCTTGGTAGCTGGCGGCCCCCTGAGGGGCCGTAACTCGCCAAGATCGCGCCGCGGGTGGGCGGGGAGTCAGCCCGTGGTCTGGTCGTTGCGGATCATCAGGGCGCTGCGCAGGCCGGTGATGTCCAGGACGCGGAGCAGGAAGTCGCCGACGTTGGTCAGGATCAGCAGGCTCTGCGCGTGGCTGGCCTTGCGGCTGAGCACGACGAGGGTGCCCAGGCCCTGTGAGTCGCAGAAGGTGACCCCGCCGAGGTCGAGCACGATGCGCGGCGGCGGGTCGGCGAGGACCTCGTTGACGACGGTCGACAGCTGGGCGGCCGTGAGCATGTCGATCTCACCGGCCAGGCGAAGCACAGCTTCGTCGCCCGTCCGGTGTAGCGTGATGGACAGTTCGGCACGATCCACCGGGTCAGCCTAGCGCGATCCGGGCCACCCGGCCCGTCGAGCGGTGGCGACCGAGCCGACCGGGCGCGGCGACCACGCTCCCGAGGAGGTCGGGAACGGGGACGTCCCGCGCCGCGGACGTGACGCCGCCGGGACGGCGGTGAGGGCCGACCCGGGTGAGCCTGGTAACCCCGGTACGGGGTGCCTGCCGATTCGCCGCCCGACGCTGACACAATGGCGGCATCGTGACCGATATGTTTCCCGCCGGATCCGGCCGCTACCCGGCCGAAGCACCGGCCTCCGAGGCCCTGTTCGACCGCGCCAAGGCCATCGTGCCCGGCGGGGTGAACTCTCCCGTGCGCGCGTTCCGTGCCGTCGGCGGCACGCCGCGCTTCATGGTCCGGGGCGAGGGGCCCTGGCTCTACGACGCCGACGACCGGCGCTACGTCGACCTGGTCTCCTCCTGGGGCCCGCTGATCCTCGGCCACGCGCACCCGGAGGTCGTGGACGCGATCCGGTCGGCCGCGACCCGGGGCACCAGCTTCGGCACCCCCACCCCGGGCGAGGTCGAGCTGGCCGCCGAGATCGTCGACCGCACGCCGGTCGAGCAGGTCCGGCTGGTCAACTCCGGCACCGAGGCCACCATGTCGGCGATCCGGCTGGCACGCGGCTTCACCGGCCGCCCCCGGATCATCAAGTTCTCCGGCTGCTACCACGGGCACTCCGACGGCCTGCTGGCCGCCGCCGGCTCGGGCGTGGCCACCCTCGGCCTGCCCGACTCGCCGGGCGTGACGGGCGCGGCGGCCGGTGACACGATCGTGCTGCCGTACAACGACGTCGCCGCCGTGGAGCAGGCGTTCGCCGCCGAGGGCCAGCACATCGCCGCGATCATCACCGAGGCCGCCGCCGGCAACATGGGCGTGGTCGCCCCGCGCGACGGCTTCAACTCGCAGCTCGCCCGGATCGCGCACGCGCACGGGGCGCTGCTCATCGTCGACGAGGTGATGACCGGGTTCCGGGTCTCCCGCGCCGGCTGGCACGGCCTCGACCCCTCCGACGCCGACCTGTGGACGTACGGCAAGGTCATGGGTGGTGGGCTGCCGGCCGCGGCGTTCGGCGGGCGCGCGGAGATCATGGAGCGACTGGCCCCCGCCGGCCCGGTCTACCAGGCCGGCACCCTCTCCGGTAACCCGCTGGCCTGCGCCGCCGGCCTGGCCACCCTGCGGCTGGCCGACGACGCGCTCTACCGCAAGCTCGACGACACGGCCGCCGTCGTGGGCAGGCTCGCCGCGGAGGCGCTCGCCGCCGCCGGGGTCCCGCACCGGCTGTCGTACGCGGGAAACATGTTCTCGGTCTTCTTCACCGACGCCGACGTGGTCGACTACGACAGCGCCCGCACCCAGCAGGTGCCGGCGTTCAAGGCGTTCTTCCACGCGATGCTCGCGGGCGGCGTCTACCTGCCGCCGAGCGCGTTCGAGGCGTGGTTCGTGTCTGCGGCGCTGGACGACGCCGCTCTGGAGCAGATCGCCGCCGCCCTGCCGGTGGCGGCCAACGCTGCGGCAGCGGCCGGTCACGGGGGGTAGCAGTGAGTGCGAGGAGTGAGCCGGGTCTGCGAGCCCCGCAGTCGCGAACGAAGGGCGTAGCGGTGAGTGCGAGGAGTGAGCCGGGTCTGCGAGCCCCGCAGTCGCGAACGAAGGGGACGCAGCGTTGAGCAAGACGGTGGTCCACGTGCTGCGGCACGGCGAGGTACACAACCCGGACGGCATTCTCTACGGCCGGCTGCCGGGCTTCCGGCTCTCCGAACTCGGCGTGCAGATGGCCAAGGCCGCCGCGCAGGGGCTGGCCGAGCGGGAGGTCGTGCACGTGGTGGCCAGCCCGTTGGAGCGCGCCCAGCAAACGGCCGAGCCGATCGCCGCGCAGTTCGGGCTGCCGGTCGGCGCGGACGAGCGGCTCATCGAGAGCGCCAACTGGTTCGAGGGCAAGAAGGTCTCGCCCGGCGACGGCTCGTTCCGCGACCCGCGTAACTGGTGGGTGCTGCGGGACCCGGTCACCCCGTCCTGGGGCGAGGCCTACCGGGCCATCGCGGAGCGGATGTTCGCCGCCCTGCACGCCGCCCGGGTGGCGGCCGAGGGGCGCGAGGCCGTGCTGGTCTCCCACCAGCTGCCGATCTGGACGCTGCGCCGCCACGTCGAGCGCAAGCGGCTCTGGCACGACCCGCGCAAGCGCCAGTGCGGGCTGGCCAGCCTCACCTCCTTCCACTTCGACGGCGCCAAGGTGGTCGGCATCGGCTACTCCGAGCCGGCCGCGCACCTGATCGCGATGTCGCCGACAGCCAGGACGGCCAAGGGGGCCTGATGAACGCCCGGAGGTTGACCGCGGGTCTGCTCGCCGCCGTCGTGACGGTGGCGCTGGCCGGCTGCTCGTCGCGCGACCGCGAGGAGGCGTGTGACAACTCCGGCGGCATCATCGAGTGCGCCCCCGACCAGCGCTCGGCCGCCCCGAAGCTCGCCGGTGAGCTGCTCACCGGCGGCAGCCACGACGTGGCGAGGGACCGGGGCCAGGTCGTGGTGGTCAACTTCTGGGGCTCGTGGTGCGCGCCGTGCCGGGCGGAGGCGGACGACCTGGAGAACACGTACCAGGCCACGAAGGCCTCCGGGGTGACGTTCCTGGGCATCAACATCCAGGACCAGCGGGACAAGGCGCTCGCCTTCGAGGAGAGCTTCAAGGTCACCTACCCGAGCCTCTTCGACCCGCCGAGCCGGCTGGCGCTCGCCCTGGACATCCCGCCGAACACCATCCCGGCCACCGTCGTGCTGGACCGCGACGGCCGGATCGCCGTGGTGATCCGCGCGGCGGTGAAGCAGGAGGGCCTCCAGCCCATCGTCGAGCGGATCGCGGCCGAGAAACCCGCCCCCAACGGTTCCCGCTGATGGGCGAGACGTTCTCCGAACTCGCCCAGTCGGGTCCGCTGCTGCTCGCCATCGGCGCGGCGGCGCTCGCGGGGCTGGTCAGCTTCCTCTCCCCGTGCGTGCTCCCGCTGGTGCCGGGCTACCTGTCGTACGTCACCGGCCTCGCCGGCGCCGACCTCGAAACCCGTCGCCCGCAGGTCAGGAAGGACCCCCCGTCAACGGATCCGGTAGCGGAAGGGTCCCTTCCTGACACCGAGGGCGGCGGCGGGGTGGCGGTGCGGGAGCGCGCCGAACCGACGAGGGCCGCGGTCAAGGGCCGGGTGCTCGCCGGCACGCTGCTCTTCATCGCCGGCTTCACCGTCGTCTTCACCGCCACCGCGATCCTCTTCGCCAGCGTCGGCCGGGTCTTCTTCGAGTACGAGCGGACGCTGGAGATCGTCATAGGCGCGCTGATCGTCGTGCTCGGGCTGAGCTACCTCGGGCTGGTCCCCGGGTTGCAGCGGGAGTTCCGGATCCAGCGGCTGCCCGCCGCCGGGCTGCTCGGCGCGCCGGTGTTCGGCGCGGTCTTCGCGCTCAGCTGGGTGCCCTGCGCCGGCCCGACGATCGGCGCGGTGTTGGGCATGGCCGGCGTCGGCGGGCAGACCGACCGGGCCGTGGTGCTCGCCCTGGCGTACTGCCTGGGGCTGG
Organism: Micromonospora sp. NPDC007220; assembly: GCF_040634035.1. NCBI lineage: Bacteria > Bacillati > Actinomycetota > Actinomycetes > Micromonosporales > Micromonosporaceae > Micromonospora > Micromonospora sp. NPDC007220. The sequence goes on from NZ_JBEYEU010000001.1 coordinate 194,485, forward strand.
GGGTGCCGTTCGTCGTCTTCGGGCTGGGCTTCGAGCGGCTGCTCGGGGTGTTCCGCGCGGTCCGGCGCAACAGCCGGTGGGTCACCCGGTTGGGCGGGGCGCTGCTGATCCTGATCGGCCTCGCGCTGGTCACCGGCGGCTGGACGAACTTCGTGATCTGGTTGCAGACCACCGTCGGGGCGGGCGAGGTGAGCATCTGATGACTGCCGTCGACGAGCGGCCGGCACCGCCGGCCGAGGCGCCCCGGCGCCGACCCAACCGCCTGCTGGCCCTGCTGCGCAACTCGTGGCGGCAGCTCACCAGCATGCGTACGGCCCTGGTGTTGCTCTTCCTGCTCGCGGTGGCCGCCATTCCCGGCTCGGTGCTGCCGCAGCGCGGGGTCAACCCGGAGGACGTGCGGGACTACTTCACCGCGCACCCCGACCTGGCCCCGGTGCTGGACCGGATCGGCGCCTTCGAGGCGTTCGGCTCGGTCTGGTTCTCCGCGATCTACCTGCTGCTCTTCACCTCGCTGATCGGCTGCATCACGCCCCGGCTGCGCGACCACGTGCGGGCGCTGCGGGCGAAGCCGCCGGCCGCGCCGAGGCGGCTGGACCGGCTGCCGCAGCACACCGTGCTGTCCGCGCCCGAGGGGGGCGCGGCGGCGATCGCGGAGGTGCTGCGCCGGCGGCGCTGGCGGGTGGTGGTCCGCGGCGACGAGGTCTCCGCCGAGAAGGGCTACCTCAAGGAGACCGGCAACCTGCTCTTCCACAGCTCGTTGGTGCTCGTGCTGGTCGGCGTCGCGCTCGGCTCCTGGTACGGCTGGAGCGGCAACAAGCTGCTGGTGGCCGGCAAGGACAACGCGTTCTGCAACACCCGCCAGCAGTACGCCGAGAGCAAGCTCGGCCCCCGCGTCAGCAGCGCCGACCTGCCGGGCTTCTGCATCCAGCTCGACGACTTCGACGCCCGGTTCCTGGAGTCCGGTCAGCCGGACTTCTACGAGGCCAAGGTGACCGTGGACGAGGTCGGCGGCGAGCGGGGGCCGGCCGAATTCTCGGTCAACTCCCCGCTGCGCCTCGACGGCGCGAACGTCTACCTGCTGGGCCACGGCTATGCCCCGGTGATCCGCTACACCGACAAGTTCGGCCAGTCCCAGACCAGCAACTTCCCGTTCCTGACGACCGGCGATGTCGGGTTGACCAGCGAGGGGCTGGCGGCGTTCCCGGACATCAACGTGGATCCGGCCACGGGGGAGCGGGATGCGAACACGCAGATGGCCTTCTCCGGTCTCTACCTGCCGACGGCGCCGGCCGCCGCGCCCTTCGCCCGCTCCGAGTACCCGACGGAGCGGAATCCCGCGCTGAACCTCGTCGCCTACCGGGGCAACCTGGGCATGGACGCCGGCATCCCCGGCTCGGTCTACAAGCTGGACCAGCGGCAGGTGGATGCCGGCAAGGTCAAGGAGGTCGGCACGAAGCTGCTCCGCAAGGGCGAGACCTGGAAGCTGGATGACGGCACCACGCTCGAGTTCCTGGGCACCGTGCCGTACATCACGCTGTCGGTCCGGTACGACCCCGGCTCGACGTTGCTGCTGGTCAGCTCCGCCGTCCTGCTGGTCGGGCTGATGGGCTCGCTGTTCGGGCGGCGTCGCCGGGTCTTCTTCCGGGTGCTGCCGGCCGGTGCCGCCGACCCCACGAGTGGATCTCCGACGAGCGGTAGTAGTTTGGTCGAGGCCGGTGGCCTGCCGCGCACCGACCATCCCGGGTTCGCCGACGAGTTCGCGCAGCTCGTGGCCGCCGTCGGCGGCGACGGGCGGTCGGACGAGGAGGCCGGTGTCGACCGCGACGGCGGCGACCGGGCCGGAGCGCGAGAAGGAGCCGAGTGATGTCCGCACTCTCCGACCAGCTGGTGTCGTTCGCGATCCTGGCGTACCTGATCGCGATGATCAGCCACGCCGTCGAGTACGCGCTGGGCAACTCCCGCGCCCGGGTCGCCGCGGCACCCGCCCGCGAGCTGGTCGGCGCCGGCGTCGGCGCGGCCGGGGGCAGCACCCCCGACGCGCCCGCCGAAACCGGCGCGGCGGCGGCCGAGCGTACGGCCCGACGCGCCCGGCTGGGCGGCCTGGTCGCCGTCGCGGCCACCGCGCTCGGGGCGCTGCTGCACCTCGGGGCGCTGGTCACGCGCGGTCTCGCCGCGGACCGGATGCCCTGGGGCAACATGTACGAGTTCGTGCTCACGGGCACCTGGATCGGGGTCGCCGCCTGGCTGGTGGTGCTCTGGAAGCGGCCGCAGCTGCGCCGCCTCGGGCTGTTCATGTCGCTGGTGATGGTGCTGCTGGTGGCGACCGCCGAGCTGGTGCTCTACACCCCGATCGTGCCGCTGGTGCCGGCGCTCAACTCGTACTGGTTCGTCATCCACGTCTCGACGATCGTCTTCGCCTCCGGCATCTTCCTGCTGGGCGCGGTGCCGGCGGTGGCGTTCCTGATGCGCTCCGGCTACGAGCAGGGTCGCCGCAGCTTCCCGTACACGCTGGCGAAGCGGCTGCCGGCGGCGGCGGCGCTGGAGCGGCTGACCTTCGTGCTGCACGCCTTCGCGTTCCCGGTCTTCACCTTCGCGGTGATCGCCGGGGCGATCTGGGCCGAGGCGGCCTGGGGACGGCCGTGGGGCTGGGACCCGAAGGAGACCTGGTCGTTCATCTCCTGGGTGATCTACGCCGGCTACCTGCACGCCCGGGCCACCCCGAGCATGAAGCGGAACGTCGCGACCTGGCTCGCCGTCGTCGGCTTCCTCACCATGCTGATGAACCTCTTCGGCGTGAACATCTTCTTCGAGGGCCTGCACTCCTACGGCGGCCTGGACTGAGCCAGTCCCTGCAAGACGTATAACGCGTCGCGAGCGGCCGTCGGCGTCAGGGCAAGACCCTGCTGCTGTACGAGCTGGCCCGCGCCACGGAGGGCTTCTACTTCGGGGCGACCGAGGCGACGCAGGCGGACTCGTTGCGGCGTCTGGGCGAGGCGCTCGGTCGGCACACGGGCGCTCCCGGGCCGGTGCACCTCGCGGACTGGGCGAGCGCGGTCGACGCACTGCTGGCCCTCGGCCGGGACCGCCCGGTCACGGTGGTGGTCGACGAGTTCCCCTACCTGGCTCGGGCGAGCCGGGACCTGCCGTCGGTGATCCAGCACGCGCTCACCCCCGGCCGGGCCGAGCGCACCGCCTCCCGTACCCGTCTCCTGCTGTGTGGTTCGGCGCTCTCGTTCATGGGTGGGCTGCTGGCCGGCTCCGCGCCGCTGCGCGGGCGAGCCGGGCTGGAGTTGCCCGTCGCGCCCCTGGACTACCGGTCGGCCGCGGCGTTCTGGGGATTCGACGATCCGTTGCTCGCCGCCCAGGTGTTCGCCATCGTCGGAGGCACGCCGGCCTACCGCCGCGAGTACGTGCAGGACGACACGCCCGACGGGCGGGACGACTTCGACGACTGGGTCGTGCGGGCGGTCCTCAATCCTGCCCGCCCGCTGTTCCGCGAGGCGCGCTACCTCGTCGCCCTTGGCGAGTCGCCGCTCGGGGACGGTCCGCGTCCCCTGCTCGCCATCGGCGCAGTCAAGTGGGGCCGGCTGCTCGGCCGGCCCCACCTGGATCGACTGGAGCGGGCGCGCGAGCTGCTCGTCGCCCGCCCCGGGCTCGACGCGCGCGGCGCGCGGCTGCTGCTGGCCAGCGCCGAGGGATTCACCGCCGAACTGCGGCAGCTCGCCGCCCACCGACCCGATGTGGTGCTGGTCGGTCCTGACCGGCTCTACTCCGGCGCGTAGGCGCGAGACCGAGAAGCCGCGACCGGGCGGTCAGGCCACGTCGTCCAACTGCCGCCGGACGAGCCGTTCGGTGGCGGTGGCCCCCGTCGGTTGCAACCCGGCGCCGGCGTTCTGCGCCTGGACGTCGATGGTCACCGCGATCCGGTCCGTACCCGCGATGATCATCTCGAAGATCTTGGCGAACCGTACCTCCATCTCCTTGCCGTCGTCGCCGGTCATCACCAGTCGGCTGCCGTGCGTCGCCTCGTGCAACTGCCGCATACGCAGGCCGGTGATGTCCTTGTAGCGGAAGTCGAAGGCGTCGGCGTTCGACACGATGCACTTGACGAAGTCCCACTCGCAGGAGAAGACCGAGATGCGGGTCTGCCCGAGGAGCAGGATGACGAACTTGTACCGCGAGAACCGACGGATGCCGTCCTTTCCCACCGCCTGTTCGGTGGGCGAGGCGGGACCGATGACGAGTTGCGGCTCGCAGATCAAATCGTCCAGTTCGCGGTCGAGGTGCCGGAGGGCGTGATCGAGAACGCCGAACTTGTCGAAGTGCAGCCACACGTCCATCTGCTCGTCGCTGGGCTTCGGCTCGGCCGCTGCCAGGTCACGCTCGTACGTCGACGTGAGCGCGTTGTACTGGCCGTATCCCTTGACCAGCAGGACGAGGCCGCCCACACCCACGAGCACCGCGAGGCAGAGGTAACCCGACTCCGACAACGACGCGAGCACGAGGATCAGCGCGAGGGCCAACCCGATGCCGCCGGCGACCATCATGGCCTGCGCGCCACCGGTCGCGGGCGGCACGGGCGTGCGGACGAAGTACTTGCGTACGTTCGGCTTGCGTTCCTCGATGCCGGCCTGCGCCACGGCGACGGTGGCCTGCCACAGCCGGTTCTCGCGGTTGCCGAGGAAGGGGGCGATCTCGGCCGCGTGCACCGGGTCGATGTCGCCGGCTCCGGCCTCGATGTCGGCGACGGACGGGCCGGGGTCGTGGCGGTCGGCGTAGTGGTCGCGCTTGACGGCCACCCAGAGGGCGCGGACGTGCGCCGCAGCGGGGTCGATCTGGAGTGCCCTGCCCAGGTGCTCCTCCACCCGGGCCATCACCTGCTGCGCCTCGCGACCCATCCGGCTGGGCCGTCTGCCGCCGAGGAGCGCGAGGGCCAGGTAGTAGTGCGGGTCGGCGCCCTTCGCCCCCTTGGCGATCGCCTCGGTGAAGTATTCGGCCGCCCTCTTGTACAGCCGTTCGGCGACGGCCCGCCGCCCGTAGGCCATCAGCTGCTGCGGCCCGTCGGACTTGTTGATGTGCACGTTGTCGGCGTTGATCTGGGCGCCGAAGACGCGCTGGCCGTGCTGGTCGAAGGTGGTCATCAGGAAGCCCCGCCCAACGAGTTCCAGATGGTCGCCATCGCCCCGCCGATCACCGCCAGCGGTGCCGCCGCCTGCAACACCTCGATGGCCCGCCGCAGCCGTCGCGAGGCCTCGCGTTGGTCGTCGCGGGTCAGGCTCCGGCGGGCGCCGTGCAGGTCGTCGACGACGGTGCGGCCGACCTGCGGGTCGAGGGCGCCGCTGGCCGTGGCCTGCTCCACCGCCCTCAGGACGGCCTCCAGTCGAGGGACGAGCTCCGTCTGGCCGGCGTTGTCGGGCAGACGTTCGAAGGTGCTGTTCCGCAGATCGATGGTTTCGGCGTTGAACTGCTGATCCACGCGCTGGTTCTGCTGATTGAAGGTGGCCATCGCCAACCGTCACCCCGATCTTGCTCCGATGGTTAATGTTTCGGATGGTGGTGACGGAACCATTGGAATTGTCTGCGGGCAATGTCGGAAGATTTACGCTGCCGGGCGGATCCGGCGGAGCCCGACTGAACGGCGGGCAATTCCGCATGGACGGTGCTGGCCGCGTTCGCACGCGGTGTGTTAGCGGGTGGCCGAAAGGCCTATGACCGGCTCGGGCGTCCCGGGAAAGGCGCCTGTCGGCGGGTGGGCCGGGTCGGTCCGCGGGGCCGCGGGGGGCGCACCGTTCGGGCTTCGACCGTTCGGGCGACGGCGACCGGGGGTCTTGACGGCGGGCGGCCGTGCTGCTGCCGGCCCCACCCGACGCCTGCCCGCTCCCGGCTCCGGGCGGGTGCTACCCGGGAACGGGTCGGTGGAGCCCCGCCCCGGCCGCGAACGCCAGGGGACGGGGTCAGCCGCCGAACCAGCCGGGCACGTCGAGGCGGAACGGGTTGGCCGGGGTGACCGCGCGCAGGTCGTCCTCCAGGGCGGCGACCCGGTCGGGGCCGAGCGTGGCGGCCCACCGCTGCCGGAGCTGGTCGAAGACGGCCGCCGAGCGGCGCAGGCCGTCCAGGCCGTGCGGGGTCGCCCGGACCAGCTTGCGCCGGGCGTCGCGCGGGTCGTCGGCGCGCTCCAGGTAGCCGAGGGCGACGAGCCGGTCCACCGTCTTGCCGGCCGCCTGCTTGGAGACGCCGAGCCGCTGGCCCAGCTCGGTGGCGGTGGTGCCGTCGGCGCCGACGGCCTGGAGGACGAAGCCGTGCAGCGGTCGCAGCTCCGGGTGCCCCTGCCGGGCCAGCTCCGCGTGCAGGTCGTCGATGAGCGTACGGAAGCCGGCCAGCAGCAGCAGGGGCAGCAGGAAGCCGGGCCGGTCGGGGTCAGCCGTTGCCACGTTCGACAACCTCGTTTACTATTTCGACAACCACGTTGACGATCCTACGTCACGCGCGGCGCGTCGCCGATCGGGCCGCGCCGGCCGCCCCCGAACCCCCGAGAGCAGGTCTCCCGTGCCCCCGTTCACCGCGCACACCGCCGACACCGCACCCGCCGCCGCCCGGCCGACCATCGAGGGCGTACGCCGCAGGCTCGGGCACCTGCCCGCCGCCGTCGGCCTGATGGCCGAGTCCCCGGAGCTGCTCACCGGCTTCCTCACCGTCAACGGCATCTTCGAGAAGTGCGCCCTCGACCCGGTCGAGCGGGAGGTCGTCGTCATGACGGTCGCCACCCGCAACGAGTGCCACCTCTGCGTCGCCATGCACACCGCCGCCCTCACCCGGCACGGCGCGACGCCCGAGCTGGTCGACGCGCTGCGCGCCGGCATGCCGCTGCCCGACGACCGGCTGGAGGCGCTGCGGTGCTTCACCCTCGCCGTGCTCGACCACCGGGGCGCGGTGCCCGAGGACGGGACCGCCGCCTTCCTGGCCGCCGGCTACCAGCCCCGGCACGCCCTGGACGTGGTGCTCGGCGTCGGCACGTACACCATCTCCACCCTGGCCAACCGGCTCACCGGCGCCCCGCTCGACGAGCCCCTGGCCGCGTACGCCTGGAAGCCGGCCGCCCGCTGACGCACCTGGGCAGCCGAGGGCGGGGGTAGGCCGGCCACGGCTTGCCCGAGGCCGGCCCACCTCCGTCGAAGGCGCGGTCGTCCGGTCAGCCGAGGGTGACCGGGGCGGTGTTGTCGGCCGGATCGTCGTCCGGACGCGGGTAGTCGTAGTACGACCTGACCTCGCCGGGGGTGCCGGCGGGCCCGTCGATCCGCAGGTCGAACGGGACCGTGAAGCTCTGCCCGGCGGGGAACACGGCCCCCAGCCAGCAGACCCAGGACGTCGGAGCGCCGCCCTCGTCGTCGCCGGTCGGCGAGCAGCCGGGCGGGGTGGCCAGCACGGTCACGCCGGCCGGTGGGGTGAAGAGGAACCCGCCGGCGTTGCCACCGGAGACGGTGCCGTCCGGCACACCCGGACCGTCGTTGCGGATTCCCACGCTCACCCGCACGGTGGCACCGACGGCACCGGTGACGGTGGCGCCCACGGCGACGACGTCGAAGGCGCCGTGGATGTCGCGCAGGTAGGTCCCGCCGCCGGGGCCGGTGGCGGTGACCGGATCGAGCGTCCCACCGACCGGCCGCAGCCGGAGCGCGCGGTCGGCCTCCCGGCGGGTCAGCCGCACGTTGCCGGGCAGCGGCCCCGCGGTGGCCAGCGGCTCCACGAACTGGGTGATGCGCTTGTCGCCGAGGGCGGCCGGGCCGACCGTGGTGGCGAAGCCGTTGCGCAGTTCGTGCCGGATCCCGGGCGCGAACGTGCCCCGCACGGTGCAGACCACCACCGTGGCGAGCACGGGATCGGTGCCGTACCGGCAGTTCCGGTAGCTGGCCGGGTGCAGGCCGACCGGAAAGCGGAAAGTCACCCGCAGATCCTCGGCCGGCTGGTCACCGGCGTTGACCACGGCCACGGGCACGGCGTGGACGTCACCGACCTCGGCGCCCGAGACGTACTCGTCGACCAGGTCGAGAACGTCGGCACCGGAGCGCACGCTGACGGTCGCCTGCTGGGTGTACGGCTCCAGCCCGTCGGCCCGCACCGTGTAGTCCAGCGTGCCGGTCGCGCCGCCGACGGCGCCCAGGGCGGCGCGGAACACCACCGGCACCGTGCCGTTGACGGTGCCGTACTCGTCCGGGGTCGCCTCCGGCGGCATCGGGCAGGTCACCGAGGTGCCCTCGGTGACGCACCAGCTGGGGAAGCTGGCCGTGGCGACACCGGCGAGACCGCTCAGGTCGACGGTGACCCGGGGGGCGGTCGCGCCGCTGCTGCTCAGGTCCAGCGGTGCCGACCGGCCGGGCGCGCCGGCCGCGCCGACGGTGAGGTCGTTGAGCCAGCCGCTGACCCAACCGGGGTCGGTTTGCGCGGCGGCCGGGCCGGCCACCGTGCCGGCGCCCGCCGTGACCACGGCCAGCACCGTAAGGGCGCGCAGCACGCTGCGGCGCGGGAAGCGCACAGTTGTCATCGATCTCCTTCGTGGGGTGGGCCGGTCCGCGGAGCCGCGGCGGGGCGTCACCGCCGGCCCGGTCGGCGGACCTGATCCTAGTGAGCGCCAGCCGCCCGATCCGGCCCGCCGGAGCGACAACGTTCGATGGCGCGGGCTCCGCCGGCAGAAGCGGCCCGGCAGTTTCCGCGCTTCCTCACGGGTGGATCGTCGGTGTCACACCACCCGGCGTGGTCGCCGCCCAGGTCGGTGCGGGAGACTGGCAGGCATGGCGGCTCGTGGCTTCCCGTACACCGATCTCAAGGACTTCCTCGCGGCGCTGGAGCGCGCGGGCGAGCTGCGGCGGGTGAGCGCGCCGGTCGATCCCACCCTGGAGATCAGCGAGATCGTCACCCGGACGGTCCGCGCGGACGGGCCGGCGCTGCTCTTCGAGCGGCCCACCCGGGGCGAGATGCCGGTGGTGATCAACCTCTTCGGCACCGAGAAGCGGATGGCGATGGCGCTCGGCGTCGAGTCGCTGGACGAGGTCGGCGAGCGGATCGGCAACATGCTCAAGCCGGAGCTGCCGGTGGGCCTCTCCGGGATGATGGACGGCCTGGGCAAGGTCAGGCAGCTCACGTCGATGCCGCCGAAGAAGGTCAGGACCGCCCCCTGCCAGCAGGTGGTCTACCGGGGCGACGACGTCGACCTGGACCGGCTGCCGGGGTTGCAGGTCTGGCCGGGTGACGGCGGGATCTTCCACAACTTCGGGCTGACCCACACGAAGCACCCGGAGACCGGCAAGCGCAACCTGGGGCTGTACCGGTTGCAGCAGCACTCGCGGAACAGCATCGGCATGCACTGGCAGATCCACAAGAACTCCACGGCGCACCACGCGGTCGCCGAGCGGCTCGGCCAGCGCCTGCCGGTGGCGATCGCCATCGGCACCGACCCGGCGGTGGCGTACTCGGCCAGCGCGCCGCTCCCCGCCGACATCGACGAATACCTGTTCGCCGGGTACCTGCGCGGCGAGCGGGTCGAGATGGTGGACTGCCTGACCGTCCCGTTGCAGGTGCCGGCGCACGCGCAGATCGTCCTGGAGGGCTACATCGAGCCGGGTGAGCGGCTCCCGGAGGGTCCGTTCGGCGACCACACCGGCTTCTACACCCCGGTGGAGCCCTTCCCGGTGATGCACATCGAGTGCATGACCACGCAGCGCGACCCGGTCTACCACACGATCGTCACGTCGCAGCCGCCCCAGGAGGACCACGGCCTCGGCAAGGCCACCGAGCGGATCTTCGCGCCGCTGCTGCGCTTCCTGATCCCGGACATCGTCGACTACGACCTGCCCGCCGCCGGGGTCTTCCACAACTGCGCGATCGTGTCGATCCGCAAGCGCTACCCGAAGCACGCTCAGAAGGTCATGAACGCGATCTGGGGCGCGCACATGATGTCGCTGACCAAGCTGATCGTGATCGTCGACGAGGACTGCGACGTGCACGACTACAACGAGGTCGCCTTCCGCGCCTTCGGCAACGTCGACTACGCCCGGGACCTGCTGCTCACCGAGGGCCCGGTGGACCACCTCGACCACGCGTCGTACCAGCAGTTCTGGGGCGGCAAGGCGGGCGTCGACGCGACCCGCAAGCTGCCCGCGGAGGGCTACACCCGGGGCTGGCCGGAGGAGATGCGGATGGCCCCCGAGGTCGTCTCCCTGGTCGACAAGCGCTGGAAGGAGTACGGCATCTGATGGCCACCGCCGTCGAACCGGTGCAGCGACCGGGCCGGGTCAAGTCCTTCCTCAAGCTGGTGGCGATCGAGCACTCCGTGTTCGCGCTGCCGTTCGCGTACCTGTCGGCGCTCACCGCCATGCAGGTCGACGGCGGGCGGGTCCGGTGGCTGGACCTGCTGCTGATCACCGTGGCGATGGTCGGCGCGCGGACGTTCGCGATGGCCGCCAACCGGATCCTGGACCGGCGGATCGACGCGCGGAACCCGCGTACCGCCTCCCGGGAGCTGGTCACCGGGGCGGTCAGCGTGCGGACGGCCTGGACCGGCGCGGCGGTCGCGCTCGTGGTCTTCCTCGCCGCCGCCGCCCTGCTCAACCCGCTCTGCCTGGTGCTCGCGCCGCTCGCCGTGGTGCCGCTGGTCGTCTACCCGTACGGCAAGCGGTTCACCAACTGGCCGCACGCGATCCTGGCCGTCGCCCAGGCCGTCGGCCCGGTCGGCGCCTGGCTGGGCGTCACCGGCACCCTCGACGGCTCCTGGCCGGCGTGGCTGCTGGGCGTGGCCGTCGGCCTCTGGATCGGCGGGTTCGACCTGATCTACGCCTGCCAGGACGCCGAGGTGGACCGGCAGATCGGCGTGCACAGCGTGCCGGCCCGCTACGGGCTGCGGTTCGCGCTGCACGCCTCCACCGTCGCGCACGTGGTGACGTTCGCGCTGTTCGTCTGGTTCGGGGCGCTGGTCGGCTTCGGCTGGCTCTGGTGGGTGGGTCTGGCGCTGACCGCCGTCGCCTTCGGCTACCAGCACCTGGTGGTCAGCCCGACCGACCTGAGCAAGGTCAACCGGGCCTTCTTCACCGCCAACGGCTTCGTCGGCATCGCGCTGTTCGTCTTCGCCCTGCTCGACCTGGTCGTCCGCCTCGGCCTGCGCGCCTGACCGGTCAGAAAGGGGCCCCTCCGCCGGCGGCAGCGTCGACGAGGCGGCCTCCTCCGCCGCCGTAGCGGGTGCTCTCCAGGGTCCAGTCGACGGTGGCCCGGACGGCGTTCGCCACCCCGTCGAGGTGGTCGGCGACCGCCCGGTCCAGCGTCGGGCCGAACGACGGCACCCCGGCGCGCAGCTCGACGAAGCGCCGCATCGACGCCCGCCAGCGCTCGGCCGTCAGGCCGACCGCGGTCTCCACCGGCACCCGCTGCTCGGCCGCCGTCGCGAGCACCAGGTTGTGCCCGCCGGAGGTGGCCTCGTCGCGCTCCAACGAGGCGAGGTCGTTGTACCAGGAGAGCAGGTCGTTGCCGGTGTCGGCGATCTCCCGCAGCAGCGGGTGGTGGTGGACCGGGTCGGGCAGCGGGCGGCCGGTGACGAACTCCACCAGCGGATACGACACGTACGCGGCGGAGGTGGCGCGCCGCAGCGCGACGTACTCGGCGACGCCGGGGCGACGGCCGGCCGCCTTGTTCGCCGCCTCCCGCCACGTGCCGTCGAGATGGTCGGCGACGGCCTCGGTGAAGCGCAGCCGCCAGCGGGCCGGCATCCGACGGCGCGGCTCCCGCCACGCGTGCACCAGCAGCCGCCTCAGCGGCCCGGTCAGGCCGGCGTGCCGGAGCCGGGGACCGGCGTGCAGCAGGGTGAGCGCGCCGGCGCGCAGCGCCCGGATCTGGTCGGCGTCGAGCCGGCCCGGCCGGTCGCACGCGTCGTCGACCAGGAAGAACCAGGTGAACAGGGCCGTCAGCGCCCGCAGGTCGGCCTCGGTGGCGCCGGGGTAGAGCCGGCCGGCGTACCGGGCGACGCCGGCGTGCGCCAGCCGTTGCGGCGCCGCGTCGTCAGTCGCCAGGCCGAGGCCCGGCAGCAGGTCGCCGACCAGCCACTTCTGCACCCGGTCGGCGTGCGGCGAGAGCCGGGGCGGGATGGGGCACTCCGACCGTAGCGACCAGAGGACCTCGCCGGTCATCACCGATTCCTCCCCGGTGCGATCCCGCTTCGCGTGGGAATCGCCACCGGCAGCATGTCAGGCGGGCGGGATGGTCGCGCTCCCGACCCGACATCGCGCCCGTCGGCGCACAACCGACACCCGAGCGGGACATCACGGACGCTCCGGACGGGGGTGCCCGGCATCGGGAGGGGCCGACCAGGCAGGCTGGAGGGCATGCGCGAACCATGGGTGGTCGGAGTCTCCGGGGCGTCCGGCACGCCGTACGCGGCGGCCGTCGTGCGGGCGCTGCTCGACGCCGGCGAGCCGGTGGACCTGATCGTCTCCCGGGCCGCCCGGCTGACCGTCCTCGACGAGACCGGACGCCCGTTCCGGGACGCACACTGGGCCGACGACCTCGCCGCCTGGCTGGGCCGCGACCTCGCGGGAGCCGACGTGCGGCACTGGCCCGCCGGCGACCTGGCCGCCGGCCCGAGCAGCGGCTCCTACCGGGTACGCGGGATGGCGGTGGTCCCGGCGAGCACGGCGGCCTGCGCCGGCATCGCGATCGGGCTCTCCAAGGACCTGTTGCAGCGGGCCGCCGAGGTCAACCTCAAGGAGCGCCGGCCGGTGGTGGTGGTGCCCCGGGAGACGCCGGTGACCCGCAGCCACCTGGAGCATCTGATCGCGCTGCACGACGCCGGAGCGGTGGTGCTGCCGGCCAGTCCCGGCTTCTACGGCGCCGGGGCGGCGGCCTCCGCCCCGCAGCTCGTCGACTTCGTGGCCGGCAAGGTGCTGGACGCCCTCGGCGTACCGCACACGCTGTTCCGTCGCTGGTCGGGTGAGCTGGGCGCGGCGCGGGAGTGACCCGGGCCCGGCTCACCGCGACGCGGACCGGAGCTCTCGTCCGGCCCGCGTGATGATCCGCACCATTCAGTACATGCCGGCGTTGGCCGGGCCCGGCCCGGTCGAGGTGGCCGGCCCCGCGTTACGCGGCTTGCCGACGTCTTCCGCCTCGTCCAACATGCCCTCCCCCTCAAGCAGGGCCCGCACCTCGGATTCCCGAAACCGGCGATGCCCGCCTGGAGTCCGGATGCTGCCTATCCGGCCCGCCGCTGCCCATCGCGTCACAGTCTTCGGGTCAACCCGAAACAGCGCGGCAACTTCACCCGGTGTCAGCAGGCGATCTCCAGTGTCCACAGCCCCCTCCTCGCGTCGACGAAGCCCCCGGCTGAACACACTGCCCCCGGCCGGTGCGAGCCCAGAGCCGTCATGAGGGACGTATGGCAATTACAGCACCAGCGACCTGGCCTGTCCGCCAAACGCGAAAAACGCACTGAGTGGGAAGTTAGGAAATATTACCTGGGTGCGGCTCCCTTGACTGTCAGTTTGCGAGCGACTACGCCCTGTCATGTCCAACGCGCGCCGGATGCCCGACGTTACGCCCGGACCGCTAGGGTCACAGTCCGTGGACGCCATCGACCTGAGCCTCGTGGAGCTGCTACGCGGCAACGCCCGCCTGTCCTACGCCGAGCTGGCCCGGCAGGTCGGCCTCTCCGCGCCCGCCGTGCACGAGCGGGTCGGCAAGCTGGAGTCCAGCGGCGTGATCCGGGCCTACCGGGCGGAGGTGGAGCCCGAGGCGATCGGCTTCGCCGTCACCGCGCTCATCGGGATCGTCGAGGACTCCGGCGGCGACACCGACGACGTGCTGGAGGCCTTCCGGCAGATGCCCGAGATCGAGTCCTGCTACTTCATGGCCGGCGTCGAGTCGTTCCTGCTCAAGGCCAGGGTCGGCACCATCGCCGAGCTGGAGCGGCTCATCGTGCGGCTGAACCGGACCCCGGGCGTCGCCTCCACCCGGACCGGCATCGCCCTCTCCACGAAGTGGGAGAACCGGCCACAGGCCCCGGTGCCTCCCGCCGCCTGACCCGAGGGCCGCCCCCCGCCCCCGCCCGCCCCGACGGCCGCGTCCCGCGACCCCCGGCCGTCGGCCTCCGGACGGCCGCGTCCGGCCGGCTCTGGCGCGCGGTCGCCGGGCGGCGATAGCGTGCGCCGATGACGAAGCCAGCCCCCGGGACGGCGGTGGTCACCGGCGCGGCCGGCGGCCTCGGCCGCGCCATCGCCGCCGCGCTGCACGCCGACGGCTGGCCGGTGCTCCTCACCGACCACGACGACCAGGCGGTGGCCCGTGCCGCCGCCCCGCTGGGCGGCTGGTCGCGCCGGCTGGACGTACGCGACTCCGACGCCTGTGCCGCCGTCGCCGCCGAGGCCGCCGGCCGGGGCGGGCTCGGCCTCTGGGTGAACAACGCGGGGATCCTCGTCACCGGCCCCTCGTGGGAGCACGACGCGGCGACCCGTCGCCGGGTGGTCGAGGTCAACGCCCTCGGCGCGATGAACGGCACCCTCGCCGCGCTGGCCGTCATGCGGGGACAGGGGCACGGGCACGTGGTCAACGTCGTGTCGCTGGCCGGCCTGGTGGCCGCGCCCGGCGAGACCGTCTACGCGGCCAGCAAGCACGCCCTCGTCGCGTTCAGCATCGGCACCCTCGCCGACCTGCGGCTGGCCGGGCACCGGGGCGTACACGTGTCGTGCCTGTGCCCGGACGGGATCTGGACGCCGATGCTGCACGACCGGCTCGACGACCCGGGCGCCGCGGCCTCCTTCACCGGGACGCTGCTGACCCCCGAGCGGGTGGCCCGGCGGGCCGCGCGGCTGGCCCGGCGGCCCCGCCCGGTGGTCAGCGTCCCCCGCTGGCGCGGCGCGCAGGTCCGGCTCCTCGACGCGCTGCCCGGCGTCGCCGTGCGCCTCGCCCCGCTGATCCTCGCGGCCGGCAGGGCCGGGCAGCGCCGCCAGCGCCGGCGGATCGGGGCCGGTCCGCAGTGAGCGGGCTTGCTAAGTTTCGAACGTGACTCACATCGACCGGTGCGACGAGGCCAGCCGGCGCTGGGTGACCGAGGCGATCGCCGCCGTGGAGGCGGACGCCAACCGCTCCGCCGACACCCACCTGCTGCCGTTCCCGCTGCCCCGGTCGTGGGGGATCGACCTCTACCTCAAGGACGAGTCGGTGCACCCGACCGGCTCGCTGAAGCACCGGCTGGCCCGTTCGCTCTTCCTCTACGGGCTGTGCAACGGCTGGATCGGCCCGGAGACCACGATCGTGGAGGCGTCCTCCGGCTCGACGGCGGTCTCCGAGGCGTACTTCGCGCGGATGCTGGGGCTGCCGTTCATCGCGGTGATGCCCGCCTCCACCTCGCCGGAGAAGATCGTCCAGATCGAGTTCCAGGGTGGCCGCTGCCACCTCGTCGACGACCCGGCCAAGGTGGTCGTGGAGGCCCGCTGGCTGGCGGAGGACTCCGGCGGGCACTTCATGGACCAGTTCACCTACGCCGAGCGCGCCACCGACTGGCGGGGCAACAACAACATCGCCGAGTCGATCTACGCGCAGCTCGCCCTGGAACGGCACCCGGTGCCGGCGTGGGTCGTGGTGGGCGCCGGCACGGGCGGCACCAGCGCCACCATCGGCCGGTACGCCCGCTACCAGCGGCTGCCCACCAAGTTGTGCGTGGTCGACCCGGAGAACTCCGCGTTCTATCCCGCCTGGCAGGCCGCCGACTGGTCGGTGCGCACCGGGCGGGGCTCCCGCATCGAGGGCATCGGCCGGCCGACCGTCGAGGCGTCGTTCGTGCCGTCGGTGGTGGACCGGATGGTCCAGGTCCCCGACGCCGCCTCGCTGGCCGCCATGCGCGCCGGCTCGGCAGTGCTCGGCCGCCGGGTGGGCGGCTCGACCGGCACCAACCTGTGGGGCGCCTTCGGGCTGATCGCGGAACTGCTCGCCGAGGGCCGCACCGGCTCGGTGGTCACCCTGATCTGCGACGCCGGCGACCGCTACGCCGACACCTACTACTCCGACGACTGGCTGGCCGCCCAGGGACTGGACCTCACCCCGCACCTGGCGACCGTCGAGCGCTTCCTCAGCACGGGCGCCTGGCCGGCCTGAGCCGCCTCGCGGGCCTGAGCCGGCGGAATGGCTGAGCCAGCCTGGCCGGCCCGGGTCGTCGGGGGAGGCGCCCGCAGCCCGGTCAGCGCGGGCCGACGCGCTCGGCCAGCCCGGGGTAGCGCACCACGTAGCCGTCGCCGTCGAGGTCGATGTCGGCGGTGAAGGTGTCGCTGGTGAAGCGGACCCGGCCGGGACCGAGCGGGGTGTAGACCTGCTCGGCGGGCACCACCAGCAGGCTGGGCACCAGCACCCAGGCGACGTCGATCCGGTGCGGGGTGTCGGCCGCGGCGCGGGGCAGCCCGAGCCGGCGCACCGGTAGCGCGTTGAACAGCGCCGCCCCGCCGAGGTCGACGTCCACCGCCCCGGCCAGCCGGTCCGGGTCGTCGGTGCCGGGCAGCCCGACCGGCGGGTGGCCGGCCGCCCGCAGCGCCGCGTCCAGGTCGCCCTGCTCGGCGGTGGTCACCCGCCACCCGTCGGTCACCCGCTCCAGGCGTACGCTCCGCAGCCACCCGGTGCCCTCCGCCTCGACCTCGACGCGGAGGGTGGCCCACTCGGGGTCGGTGGCGAGCTGGTAGCGGCAGGTGTAGGGGATCGGGTCGACGGCCGTGAGCGTGCCCCGCGCCGTCAGTCCACGGCCGTCGTCGAACAGCGCGTGCTCCGCGCCGGCGGTGTCCGTCCGGGTCCAGAAGAGCGACTTCGGCATGGTCGGCATGAGCCGGACGTTACGCGACCCGGCCGGCACCGGCAGCGGATGCGCGAACGCCGCCGCGGAGCCTGGGCCCCGCGACGGCGTTCGTGGATGACGCTGTCGGTCAGTGGGTACGCGCCGGCGGACGCCCGCCGAAGCCCCGCCGGTCGTCGCGCGGCCGGTCGTCGCGCCCCCGGCCCTCGGGCCGGAAGCCGCCCCGGTCGCCGAAGCGCCGCTCACCCTGCGGCCGGTCACCGTAGCCACGGCTGTCCGTGGACCGGTCCCCGTAGCCACGGCTGTCGGTCGGGCGGTCGGAGTAGCCACGGCTGTCGGTGGGCCGGTCGGAGTAGCGGCGTTCGCCCTGGGGGCGGTCGCCGTAGCCGCGGCTGTCGGTGGGGCGGTCGGAGTAGCGGCGTTCGCCCTGGGGCCGGTCACCGTAGCCACGGCCGTCGGCGGGCCGGTCGGAGTAGCGGCGCTCGCCCTGCGGGCGGTCGCCGTAGCCACGGCCGTCGGTCGGGCGGTCGCCGTAGCGCCGCTCGCCCTGGGGCCGGTCACCGTAGCGGCGCTCGCCCCGGGTGTCACGGTCGCCGTAGCGGCGCGGGCCGCCCGGCCGGTCGCCGTGCCGGCGCGGTTCCTCGGCCTCGATGCGCACCGGGACGCCGCTCGGCTCACGGGCGCCGGTCAGCTCGGCGAGCGCCGGGTCGCCGACCCGCACCCGGGTCTCGGCCGGTGCCACGCCGGCCTTCTCCAGCATGGCGAGCGTGGTCCGCCGCTGCTTCGGCAGCACCAGCGTGGCCACCGCGCCGGACTCGCCGGCCCGGGCGGTACGCCCCGCGCGGTGCAGGTAGTCCTTCGGGTCCTTCGGCGGGTCGACGTGCAGCACCAGCGAGACACCGTCGACGTGGATGCCCCGGGCGGCCACGTCCGTGGCGACCAGGACGTTCACCCGTCCCTCACGGAACTCGGCCAGCGTGCGGGTACGCATCCGCTGGGTCTTGCCGCCGTGCAGCCCGCCCGCCCGTACGCCGACGGCGGCCAGCTGCTCGACCAGCCGGTCGACGCCGAGCTGGGTGCGGGCGAAGACCATCGTCCGACCGTCCCGGGCCGCGATGGACGCGGCGACCGGGAACTTGTCGTGCGGCGGGATCAGCAGCATGTGGTGGTCCATGGTGGACACCGAGGCGGTGGACGGGGCGGTGGAGTGCGTCACCGGGTCGGTCATGAACCGCTTGACCAGCGCGTCGACGTCGCCGTCCAGGGTGGCCGAGAAGAGCAGCCGCTGGGTGCCGGCCGGCGTCTTCGCCAGCAGTTCGGTGACCTCGGGCAGGAAGCCCATGTCGGCCATCTGGTCGGCCTCGTCGAGGACCGTGACCTCGATGTCGTCCAGGTGGCAGACGCCCCGGGCGATCAGGTCGCCCAGCCGGCCCGGGGTGGCCACGATGATCTCCACCCCGCGCCGCAGCGCGTCGATCTGCCGGTCGTACGGCACGCCGCCGACGGCGGTCTTCAGGAACACGCCGACGGCCTTGCCGAGCGGCATCAGCGCGTCGTTGACCTGCATCGCGAGTTCCCGGGTCGGCACCAGGACCAGGGCCCGGGGGCGCAACGGCCGGGCCCGGTTGCGGTCGGCCACCAGGGCCAGCAGGGGCAGGCCGAAGGCCAGGGTCTTGCCGGAGCCGGTCTGGCCACGGCCGAGGACGTCGCGGCCGGCGAGCGCGTCGGGCATGGTGGCGCGCTGGATCTCGAACGGGGTGGTGATGCCCTGCCGGGCGAGCGCCTGGACCAGCGGCTGGGGCAGCCCCAGCGCGGCGAAGTCGGTGGCCTCGGGCGTCACCGGGGCGGCCGGGTCCTGGACGGTGCCGTCCCGCTCGACGGCGGTCTGCGCGTCGGCGGTGTCGAGGGCGGGCAGGAACGTGCTGGGTTCAGCAAAGGTCGTCAAGAAATGCCTTTCGAGCGGGGCGCATCTTCGCGATGGCCTGCCGCAGCTGAACGCCGCCGAATCGCCCGCAAGATCGCCCATGGGCGCGCAGGGCGCGCCGGGTCAGTGATCCCCACCAGTGTACGGCGACAGGGCGAACCCGCCACCCGACCACGGACGGGTAGTGGGCGGGCTCACCATCGACGTCGTACGCGGCTCACTTGTTCAGGACGCCGCCCACCAGCCCACCCACCGTGTCGTTGGCGAGCAGCACGACCAGCACGCTGATCGCCACGAGCAGGCCCAGCGAGGCGGCCAGGACGACCACCACCTTGGCGGTGCTGGAGCGCTGCTCGGTGGGGGTCTCCGTCCAGCCCTGGGCCAGGATGTGCCCGGTCAACGAGCCGGAGTTCTCCACCGGGTTGTTCGGGAACGACACTGTGCTGAAGCCCGGGCCCTCGGTGCCGGCTCCGGCGCCCGCGCCGTAGATGGTGCCCAGGTCGGGTCCGCCGTCGTAGCGGCCCGCGGGGGCGCCCCCGGCCTGCCCGACGCGCGTGGCCGAGCCGCCGCCGTCGACGCGACCGCTCAGCCGGCGTGCCTCCCGGGGCGCGGTGGCCGGCTCGGCACCACCGGGCCGGCGGTCACCCGGGTTGGTGGGCGGCGGCCAGCCCGGCAGTGCGGGAGCGGGCACCACCGGCGGCCCGGACACCGGAGGTGCGGAGAACGGCGGCGCGACCGCCGGAGGTGCGGAGAACGAGGGCGCGCTCGTCGGAGGCGCAGAGAACGGCGGCGCGACCGCCGGAGGTGCGGAGAACGGCGGCGCGGATGCCGGCGGTGCGGAGAACGAGGGCGCTACCGCCGGGGGCGCGGAGAACGGCGGCGCGGATGCCGGAGGTGCGGAGAACGACGGCGTGACCACCGGCGGCGCGGAGAACGGCGGCGCGCCCGCGACGGGGCCCGGTGCCGGTCCGGCGCTCGCGGCGGCCGTGAGGGGCGGCGGCGGGAACGGTGGCGCCGGCGTCGGGCCGGGCGGGGGCGGCGGGGCGGGCACCGGCGGCCCGGGTGGCGGCGTGGGCGGACCCGGCACGGGCGGTACCGGTGCCGGCGGCCTGGGCCCCGGTCCCGGGGGCACCGGGCCGGGCGGGTAGGGACCGGGGACCGGCGGCGTCGGGGCCGGGACGGGAGGGGCCGGCGACGGCGGGTTCGGACCAGGTACCGGCGGAGTGGGGGCCGGCGCCGGCTCGGGCTCCGGGACGGGCGGGGTCGGCGGCTGCGCCGGCTCCGGCGGCTGGGCGGGCTCCGGCGGCTCCGGGTTGACCGGCGCCGCCCGGTAGATCCGGGCCTCGCCCGTCCGGGAACGGATGGCCCCGGCCTCGTCCGCCGAGATCCGCCGCATGCCCGGTACGGCGGCGCTGGCCCGCGCCCCCGCCGTGCCCCGCTGACCGGGGACCGGGGTGGCCGCCGGGGCACCCGTCCCGGCGGCCCGGTAGGTGGTGCCGGCGCTCGGGCCGGTCGGCGGCACCGCCTCGCTCCCGCCGGGCGCGGCGGCGGTGGCCACGGACACCCGGCCCCGGGCCGGCGCGTCGGGCTGTCGGCGTACGTCGTCGGAGGGCGGCTCGGTCGACGACCCGGACGGCCCCGCCGCGCCGTCGGCTGTGGCCGGCGTCGGTGCGCCGACGGACGTCAGGGGATGCGGTGCCCCGGCACCGCTCCGGTCGGGCGCGGATCCGTGGTCGACCGGCTCCGCCGGAACCTCTTGCTCGGCCATGCTCGCCCTCCGCGCACGCTCGCGCCCGGATCCGCGACATCGGACCGGGCGTGCCTGTCTGTCACCGTGCCACATTCCGGCCCGACGGCACAGCCGGAGCGTGTTCCGGGGGCGATGTCGGGCCGATCCCGTCGGTCGGCCCGGGGACCGTGGTCAGCTGCCGGAGCTCGCCGAGGCGGTGGCCGACGTGCTGGCCGAGGTGCTGGCCGCCGGATCGGAACTGCTCTGCGCCGTGGTCGGCGCCACACTGCCCCCCGAGGGGCTCGGCGACGAGGCGTCCGAGCTGCTCGGGGACGGCGACGGCGAGGTCGACGTGTCGGGCGTGGGCGTGGGCGAGGGGGTGCCGGTCGGCGTCGGGGACGGCGAGGTCGACGGTGACGTCGACGGGCTCGGCGACGGCGAGGTCGGCGAGGTCGGCTTCGGGCTGGTCGGCGGCTTCGTCGCGGGCGGCTTGCTCGGCGTCGGCGTCGGCGATGGGGTGCTGACCGGTGCGGGCACCGCCCCGATGACGCGGGTGGCGGCGTAGAGGCGCGACCAGCGCACGGTGGAGATCTTCACCACGTCGCCGGTGGTCGGCGCGTGGATCATCTTGCCGCCGCCGACGTACATGCCCATGTGGTGGATCGTCGTCCAGCTGGTGCCGGAGGCGAAGAAGAGCAGGTCACCGGGGAGCAGCGCGGTGCGGGACACGGTGCGGGACCGGGTGGCGTAGTACTGGTCCCGGGAGACCCGGGGCAGCCCGTAGTAGCCCGCCGACCGGTAGGCGGCGTAGATGAGGCCGGAGCAGTCGAACCGGTCCGGCCCCTCGGCGGCCCACAGGTAGGGGTCGCCGAGCTGCGCCTTGGCGTACGCCAGGGCCTTCAGCGCCGTCGGGTGGGCGGCCAGCCCGTTGGCGGTCTCGTTGCCGAGGTAGCCGGCGCCGAGGCGCTGCTCGGCGGCCTCCTGCTGGCGTTCGATCTCGACGAGCTGGGCGGCGTTGTCCCGCTTCAGCTTGTCCAGCTTCTTCTCGGCCGCGCGCAGGGCCTTCTCGCCGGCGGAGTATTCCGTCCTGGCGCCCGTGAGGCGGGAGTCGGCCGAGACCATCGCCTGGCTGGCGGCCTGCTCGCCGGTGCGGGCCCGGGACACCTCGCCCTGGGCGGCGGTGGTGCCGCCCTCGGCCTTCTCGCCCCGGATGATCCGGGAGAGCCGGCTCAGTTCGTGCAGGTCGTTGGCGAACTCGCCCGGCGGGAGGGCGGCGGCGGCCTTGAAGGCGCCTGCGGCGGCGGCGTCGGCGCCCTCCTGGGCGCGCGCCACCGCGTCCCGGGCGAGGGCGAGGTTGCGCTCGGCGGTGGCACGCTGCGTCTCGGCCTCGGTGCGCTTCTGCTGGAGCAGGAGCAGCTGGTCACGGAGCTGCCCGACCTGGGCCTCGGCGGCGTAGATCTGGGCGGCGAGCGGGCCGTTGCCGACGTTGCCGCCCGGCACGCCGGGGACCGTGCCCGGCAGCCCGGGGACCGTGCCCGGCAACCCCGGGACCGTGCCCGGCAACCCCGGGACCGGCGTGCCGCCGGGGAGCTGGAGCTGGCCGCTGTAGGACGGCCGGGACCCGGTGTCGGGGACGCTGGTGGGCAGCGACGGGTCGGCCTGGACCGGGTTGGCGAGGACCGTGGCGGCGACGGCGCCGAGCAGGGCGGACCAGAGCGCCGGGCGCAGCACCGGCGAGATCACCGGACTCCGCCGTCGCTGCCGTCGCCCGTGCCTGCTGTCGCCCATTCCGCTCCCCGTCCGGCCTGCGTCGCCGCGCCGGGTGGGCGCGGCCGTCGGGACGCTACCAGTGTGTGGCGAACGTCCCACCCTGTCTTACCGCACCCAGGCAACGATGTCGATGCGTCGGCAGGTAACAGGAGCCTGAGAGTTCGGTGAACCGGCGCACGGGGGCCGACCATGCTGCGGCGGCGTCGGCGGGCCGACGTACGCTCGATTCCTACCGCAGGTGGAAGGGACGTGGCTTTCGATGGACGCCGGACTCAAGCGTGAGCTCGAAGCGAAGGTGTACGCCGGCGAGCGGCTGACCCGTGAGGACGGGATCGCCCTCTACGACAGCGACGACCTCGCGTGGCTCGGCCGGCTGGCGCACCACCGGCGCACCGAGCTCAACGGCGACCGGGTGATGTTCAACGTCAACCGGCACCTCAACCTGACCAACGTCTGCTCCGCCTCGTGCGCGTACTGCTCGTTCCAGCGCAAGCCGGGCGAGAAGGACGCCTACACGATGCGCATCGACGAGGCGGTCCGCAAGGCCAAGGAGATGGAGGACGAGCAGCTCACCGAGCTGCACATCGTCAACGGCCTGCACCCGACCCTGCCCTGGCGCTACTACCCGAAGGTGCTGCGCGAGCTGAAGGCGGCGCTGCCGAACGTGAAGCTCAAGTGCTTCACCGCGACCGAGGTGCAGTGGTTCGAGAAGATCAGCGGGCTGAGCGCCGACGAGATCCTCGACGAGCTGATGGACGCCGGCCTGGAGTCGCTGACCGGCGGCGGCGCGGAGATCTTCGACTGGGAGGTCCGCCAGCACATCGTCGACCACGCCTGTCACTGGGAGGACTGGTCGCGGATCCACGCCCTGGCGCACAGCAAGGGCATGAAGACCCCGGCGACGATGCTCTACGGCCACATCGAGGAGCCCCGGCACCGGGTGGACCACGTGCTGCGGCTGCGCGAGCTCCAGGACGAGACCGGCGGCTTCGCGGTCTTCATCCCGCTGCGCTACCAGCACGACTTCGTCGACTCGGCGGACGGCAAGATCCGTAACCGGATCCAGGCCCGGACGACGATGGCGTCGCCGGCCGAGTCGCTGAAGACCTTCGCGGTCTCCCGGCTGCTCTTCGACAACGTCCCGCACGTGAAGTGCTTCTGGGTCATGCACGGGCTGTCGGTGGCCCAGCTCTCGCTCAACTTCGGCGTCGACGACCTGGACGGCTCGGTCGTCGAATACAAGATCACCCACGACGCCGACTCGTACGGCACCCCGAACACGATGCACCGGGACGACCTGCTGCACCTGATCTGGGACGCCGGCTTCCGTCCCGTCGAGCGGAACACCCGCTACGAGGTGGTCCGCGAGTACGACGCCCCCGCGTCCCTGGCCGAGCGCCGCGCCGAGCCGCAGCAGGTCTGGGCCTGAGTCGGCACGTACCCTTCCAGACCATGACCGAGCAGCGGAGCGGATTCCCCCGGCGGGACGCCGAGGGGCGCATCCTCACCCTGGGCGACCTGCTCGGGGTGAGCCTGGCCGGCCTGGTCATCGGCGTGCTGGCGGTGGTGCTGTTCGACTGGGCGTTCGCGCTCATCGGCAGCGGCGAATTCGGGCGGTCGAGCGGCTGGCTGGCGATCATCCTGCCGGCCTGGCTGTTCTGGGACGACTTCCGCGCCTGGGAGTTCGGCGCGGCCCGGGTGGTGTCGGCGCTGGCGGCCGCCGCCGTGGGCGTGGTCGCCGGGCTGGTGGTGGCCGGCCTCGCCGCCGGTCTCCCGCCGCTGCTCTCCGGTGGGCTGGGGGCGGCGACCTTCACCCTCGGGTACGCGGTGGTCTGGTTCCACGGCGTCCACTGGCTGGCCCGCCGGACGGGCTGAACCTGCCGCCGGAACTCCGGCGGCGGAGAACGGAGTGCGGAACGTGAGCGCGGCGGTCAAGTACACGCTGGGCCGGCTCGGCCTGTTCGTCGCCGTGCTGGCGGCCCTCTGGCTGGTCGAGATGAACATCTTCATCAAGCTGATGGTGGCGCTGGCCTTCTCGGCCGCCCTGTCGTTCTTCCTGCTCAAGGGCTGGCGGGACGAGATGGCCGAGGAGATGGCCACCGCCGCCGAGCGTCGTCGCGCCGAGAAGGAGCGGCTCCGCTCCGCCCTCGCCGGCGAGGACCAGGACCGGGAGGCGCCGGGGCCCTCCAACTAGCGCCTCGGCGATGATCCCCGCCTGCTCCGGGCCGACGTCGGCGGGCGCATCACGGCCGTGCTGGCGGATCCTGGCCAGGGGCGGCCGGCGGCCGGACCGTCAGACTGTCAGGTGCCACATCAGCAGCACGCCGGGGATCAGCCCGGACAGCGACAGTGTGAGCACGGCGAGCACGAGGCAACCGGAACTCTTCGGGTGGTAGGTCTGCCCGGTGTTTATGTCGCGCCTCGAATCGGAGTTCGGAAGGCGCATGGTCTTCCCGGCGTTAATGTCGTCTCCCGCCTCCCGCCCCCAGCAGTACATGCATTCGCCCGCGTAGTTCTTTGATCGCCCGCACCTCGAGCAGTCCGCCACATTCGCCTCCTTCGATGAGGCTGCAAATGTAGTCCACTGTTGCCATCGCTTCCGGCCTGATCTCCAATCGCACAGCCGCAGGACGAGCGACGGTGGAATCCGCCCTGTCGGCGCTGCGGTGGTGTCACCAGGTGTCGGGGTTGTCGAGGTCGCGGACCGGCTGGTACCCGCTAAGAATCGTCAGGCCTTCCGGCTCGGTGTAGCCGTTCCCCCAACCCTTGAGGAACGCCTCGACGACGCACGGCTCGACGAACATCTCCAGCACGTCGCTGCCCTGCCGGCGAGCCCGGTAGGGCCCTGCGACGAGGTCGGCTTCCCTGGCGTCGCGCCCCGGCACGGGTTGCGCCCGAACCGTCAGCCAGCGCCCGGAATCGTCCCCTACCGTCAGCGAGGCCTCATCGAAGGAGCCGTGCTCCGACCGGGAAAGCGTGACCGAGCATCCGAGCAGCCGCCCACCCGGCGGCAGTGACCGCAGGCGGAACGGCACCACGCAGCGGTGGGCGCCGTCGAACCGGACGCGACTCGCCGCGTCCGTCGCCTCGTCGCGGCCGGTCGCGTAGATGTCGAGCTGAGCCCAGAGCCCGTCAACGGGTTGCCAACGGACGAACCACAGCTTCGTATCGAGCCAAGCGACCCCCGGGCGGCCTCCGACTCGCACATCGGTCGGCGGCTGCGGTCGCCCCGCCGACGACAGCGTCTGCTGTAGCCCGTCGAGCGTCGCGACGCTGCGCGCCAACGCGAACCGGGCCTGCCCGGTCGGGCCCCGGAACTCGACGCTCTCGACCCCACGGCCGGCGCTCCAGGTCGCGGACGAGGCGCCGCTGACCAGGCTGTCGGTCGTGAAGTGCACCACGCCGGGATCGGCCCCCACGACCTCGGGCCGTGCGATGGCGCCGGGCTGGCCCGGTGCGTCCGGCAGCACGAGTGCCGTGGCCGACATGGTCCCGCCATCGGGTGCCCGACCGGACGGAATCACCATGACCGCCGCGGCCAGGACGACGCACGCCGCTGCCGTCCCCCCGGCGGTCAACCAGCGGCGGCGCAGTCGGAGGCGGTGGCCGCGACGCCGGGCGTGTTCCACGATCGGCGCGGGGTCGATGTCGCCGCCCGCGTGGTGCTTGAGCGTCGTGGCGAGCTGCTGATCGAGGTTGCTGGACATCAGAACTCTCCTCCTGTCCGGGCGGAGGTGGATGCGAATGCTTCCTGCCGCTCGCGGAGTGCCGTCAGGGCCCGCTTCGCGTGGGTACGGACTGTGCCGGTGGAGCAGTCCATGATCTCGGCGATCGACGCGTCGTCGAGATCCTCGTAGTAGCGCAGGACGATCACGGTGCGTTGACGCGCCGGCAGGGTGCGGACGAGCCGCCACAGAGCGTCGCGTTCGGCGACACCGGCGGCCTCGTCCGTGGCGCCCGGCCGATCGTGCACGTCGGCGACGGAGATCTCCTGGCTGCTGCGCCGGCGCCACCACGAGTGGTGGGCGTTGACGAGCATCCGTCGGACGTACGCATCGGGCCGATCCGTCCGGGAGATGCGCGCCCAGCGGGCGTACGCCCTGGCGAGGACATCCTGAACCAGGTCCTCGGCCCGATGCTCGTCACCGGTCAGCAACCGGGCGAGCCGCACCAGCGCCGAAGTGCGGGCGAACGCGTACTCCTCGAACGTCACGCCCTATCAACGTCGCAAGTCGGCCAACCCGTAGACATCCGGCCAGCATCTCTCGAAGGACGGGACTCGTCCGGAACGGCCGAGGGGCCCGGTCGCCGGCCTGAGCCGGGCGACGCGGACCCCTCGATTGGGTCGGTGTCAGGTCACCAGTTGGTGGAGCCGGCCACCTTCGGCCACGGCTTCGTCGTGGGCTTGATCAGGTAGACGACGCCGCCGGGGCCGCCGGACACCCCGCCGCTGGCGTTGATCCGCTTGGTCCGCAGCCAGATCTGCTCGAACTGCTCACGCTTGTAGACGTTGCGCACCACGTCGTTGCTCGACGAGGCCGGGTCGTTGACGATCACGTCGCCCTCGGCGGTGAAGCCGACGATGACGAACAGGTGTCCCGAGGTGCCGTAGTTCGCCCCGTCCAGCTCGCTGGCGAGGAAGGACTGGCTGGTCACGACCGGGATCCCGGCGGCGATGAAGCGCTCCACCTCGTCCAGCGAGTGCAGCCGGGTGACCCGTCCCTCCAGGCCGGGGAAGCTGGCGGCGTACGCGGTGTTGAAGGGCCAGTTGCCGGCGCCGTCGTACTGGTAGTCGTAGACCATCCGGGCGGCGTGGTTGACCGTCGGGTCCGGGTAGGTCGGGTCGACCCAGGAGGTCTCCTCCTCGGACGCCTTGCGGCCCCAGTACTCGATCACCATCGTGGTGGACGTGGGGGAGCACCAGGCCTGGCCGCCGCCGTCGTACTCGGGGTAGTGGCCGGCGTGGACGTTCTGCGAGTAGCGGGGGACGCGGAGTTCCTTGCCCCAGGCGATGCCGCCCTTGCTCGGCTCGACGGTGAACCGGTCGGGGACGTTCGAGCTCATCGCCCCCAGGGTGTGGACCACCGGCGCGGCCTGCTGGCCCGGCGCCCGGTAGAGGGTCAGCCGCAGCTGGTACCCCCGCAGCAGCACCCCGACGGAGGCGTCGTCGATGCTGAAGGTGTCGGTCCAGATGGTCGACCAGGGGTCGCCCTGCCGGTTGACGCTGGTGCGCTTGATGTCGGCGTCACCGGAGGCCCACCGGCCCATCACGTACCACTTGGTCTGGACGCCGGTGTTGTACGTGCCCTGCATCTCCACCTGGATCCAGGTGCCGGCCGGGGTCTTCGCGTTCCACGAGGCGATCAGCTCGGTGGCGTCGAACCCGACCTGGGTGACCGGGGAGGTCCAGGTCGCGTACTCCCAGCTCTTGGTGACGCCGGTGTGCGGGTCGGTGTAGTCGGTGGTGCCGAGCGGCCGGGCCAGCGTCACGCCCGGCCGGAGGCCGGGGACGGCCTTGGTGCCGGCGTGGGTGCCGCGACGCCAGTCGGGGTAGCGGGACCAGTCCTGGAAGGTGATCTGTTCGTCGTGGACCACCGGTCGTTTGGTCGACGGGGCCGCGACGGGTGCGGCAGCGACGGCGGGTGCCGCGGTGCCGAGAAGGGAGAGTGCGGTGGCGGCCGCGAGGGCGGCCGTACGCAGGCGTGTTCTGGCCATGGGTCCTCCGCAGGGACGGACGATCGTTGCGGGTCAGTGTCCCGCTCGGAAGGAACTTTCGCCAGAGGTCGACAGTTGGAAAATCATTGCCGATGTGAGGATCAGGATGACATGCAAAGTGGGCAACGATGGATGTTGATATGACCATGTGAGCGGTGGTGAAGTGTCCTCCACCGAGCGGGATCTCCTCCCGCCCCCCGAGGAGGTTGTCCATGGCCTTCCGCAACACCACCCTCCGCCGTCGCCTGGCGGTCGCCGTAGCAGCCGGGTTCGCCCTGCTCACGGTCGCCGCCGCGCCGGCCACAGCCCGGCCGGCCCCGGACCGGGCCGACTCCGCGGCGGCGTCGTACCGGGTGCTCGGCCCGCGTACGGTCGACGACCGCACCGCCGTCGCCGGCACCGGCGCCGCCATCGACTTCGTCGAGCACGGCGTGCTGAACGTCTCGGCCACGCCCGCCGAGGCGGCGGCCATCACCCGGCTCGGCTTCCGGCTGGAGGCGGTCCCCGCCCCGTCGGCCGACGGGCACGACCACGCCGAGGGGGACGTCGGCACGGCCGCCTTCCCGCCCGCCGACTCCAACTACCACGACTACGCCGAGCTGACCGCCCTGGTGAACAAGGTGGTCGCGGACCACCCCTCGATCGCCCGGAAGATCAGCATCGGCTCCTCGTACGAGGGCCGGGACCTGATGGCGGTGAAGATCTCCGACAACGTCGCCACCGACGAGAACGAGCCGGAGATCCTGTTCAACTCCCAGCAGCACGCCCGCGAGCACCTGACCGTCGAGATGGCGGTCTACCTGCTCAACCTCTTCACCGACAGCTACGGCAGCGACTCCCGGATCACCAGCATCGTGAACAGCCGGGAGATCTGGATCGTGCCGACGGTCAACCCGGACGGCAGCGAGTACGACATCGCCACCGGCTCCTACCGCTCCTGGCGCAAGAACCGGCAGCCGAACAGCGGCTCGACGGCCGTCGGCACCGACCTGAACCGGAACTGGTCCTACCAGTGGGGCTGCTGCGGCGGCTCGTCCGGCTCGACCTCGTCGGAGACCTACCGGGGCCCGTCGGCGTTCTCCGCGCCGGAGACGCAGGCGCTGCGGAACTTCGTGAACAGCCGGGTCGTCGGCGGCACCCAGCAGATCAAGGCGAACATCGACTTCCACACGTACTCGGAGCTGGTGCTCTGGCCGTTCGGCTACACGTACAACAACACCGCTCCCGGGATGTCGACGGACCAGTACAACACCTTTGCCACGCTGGGCCAGCAGATGGCCAACACCAACGGCTACACCCCGCAGCAGTCCAGCGACCTCTACATCACCGACGGGGACAGCATCGACTGGATGTGGGGCCAGCACGGCATCTGGGCGTACACGTTCGAGATGTACCCCGGCTCGGCCGGCGGTGGCGGCTTCTACCCGCCCGACGAGGTGATCCCCGCCCAGACCTCGCGGAACCGGGAGGCGGTTCTCCTGATCAGCGAGTACGCCGACTGCCCGTACCGGGCCATCGGCAAGCAGGACCAGTACTGCGGTGGTGGCGGCGGCACCACGGTCTGGTCGGACACCTTCGAGACGGCCACCGGCTGGACCATCAACCCGAACGGCACCGACACCGCGACCGCCGGGGCGTTTGAGCGGGGCGCCGCCCAGGCGACCAACTCCAGCGGGGCGAAGCAGCTCGCCCCGTACGCTGGCGCCAACGACCTCGTCACCGGTCGGCTGGCCGGCACGGCGGCCGGTGACTACGACCTCGACGGCGGCGTGACCAGCGCCCGGTCGCCGGCGGTGACCCTGCCGTCGAGCGGCACGCTGACGCTCTCCCTCGCCTGGTACCTGGCCCACGGCTCGAACGCCTCGTCGGCCGACTACCTCCGGGTGAGCGTGGTGCACAACGGCGGCACCACGGCCCTGTTCACCCAGTCCGGGGCGGCCACCAACCGCAACGGCGCCTGGGCGGTGGCCAACGCCAACCTCACCCCGTACGCCGGTCAGTCGGTGCGGATCCTCGTCGAGGCGGCGGACGCCTCGGGCGCGAGCCTGGTCGAGGCGGCTGTGGACAACGTCACCATCACCAGTTCCTGACCCGGCGGGGCCCCGTTCCGCCCCTGGCGGGGCCCCACCACCCCGTTCCGCAGACGTCGATCCAGGGCGTGTCGCCGCCGTTGGTGATCAACGAGCGCCGATGCGCCCTGGATCGTCGAGGCACGTCCGGGGCGTGCGCTACGGTTCTACCGACCACGCGCAGCGAAGCCGGTGCGAAACCGGCGCTGTCCCGCAACTGTGATGACCCGCCACCGGCCGCACCCGGGCGTGGCGGGGACGAGCCAGGTCGCCTGCGTCCGTGGTCGCGACACGCGCTCTCGAGGAAGGGCGCCTCGCGGACGGGCGCCACCGCTCCCTGTCGGCGAAGCACCACGCTCCTCGACCGACAGGAGGACCCGTGCTCAGACGTACCCCCCGGCTCTTCGCCGCGACCCTCGCGGTGGCCGCGCTCGCCCTCGGCGCCTGCGCCGAGAAGAGCTCCGACGACACCCCCGCCGCCGGCGCCAGCTCGGCCGGCGCCGCCTTCCCCGTGACCGTGGGCACGGTGACGCTGGAGAAGCGGCCCGAGAAGATCGTCTCGCTCTCCCCGTCGGCCACCGAGATGCTCTTCGCCATCGGCGCCGGCAAGCAGGTCACCGCCGTCGACGACCAGTCGAACTTCCCGGCCGACGCGCCGAAGAGCGACCTCTCGGGCTTCACCCCGAACGCCGAGGCGATCGCCGGCAAGAGCCCCGACCTGGTGGTCCTCTCCGACGACCGCAACAAGATCGTCGATCAGCTCACCGCGCTGAAGATCCCGGTCTACCAGACCCCGGCCGCGACCACGCTCGACGACAGCTACCGGCAGATCACCGAGCTGGGCGCCCTCACCGGCCACGCGGACGAGGCCGCCG
Source organism: Micromonospora sp. NPDC007220 (assembly GCF_040634035.1). Lineage (NCBI taxonomy): Bacteria > Bacillati > Actinomycetota > Actinomycetes > Micromonosporales > Micromonosporaceae > Micromonospora > Micromonospora sp. NPDC007220. The sequence goes on from NZ_JBEYEU010000001.1 coordinate 225,371, forward strand.
ACGTGACCAAGCGGATGAAGGACGACATCACCAAGCTGGTCGCCGACCTGCCGAAGCGCGCCGAGAAGCTCACCTACTACCACGAGCTGGGCCCGGAGCTCTACACGGCCACCAGCAAGACCTTCATCGGCTCGCTCTACACCATGGTGGGCCTGGAGAACATCGCCGACGCGTCCGACGCCGACGGCAAGCAGGGCGGCTACCCGCAGCTCTCCCAGGAGGTCATCGTCAAGGCCGACCCGGACTTCGTCTTCCTCGCCGACACCAAGTGCTGCAAGCAGAGCGCGGAGACGGTCAAGGCGCGCGCCGGCTGGTCGGGCGTCACGGCGGTCAAGAACAACCAGGTCGTCGGCCTCGACGACGACGTCGCCTCCCGCTGGGGACCCCGCGTGGTGGACCTGCTCCGCGTGATCGTCGACGCCACCGCCAAGGTCCCCGCGTGACCCGCACCCGTCGATGACCGGTTCGCCCGCGCAGGCGCCACCCGCCCGGCGGGCCGGGACGCTCCCCGCGTCCCGGCCCGCCGGGCTGCGGCCCCGCTGGCTCGCCGCCGGGGTCGCCGCGGTGCTCGTCGCCCTGGTCGCCGGGGTCTCCCTCGGCCCGGTCAGCCTGCCGCCGGGCAGCGTCGCGGCCGAGCTGCTGAACCTCATCCCGGGGGTACGCCTCGACAGCGGGCTCTCCGAGCGCGAGATCGCCATCGTCACCGAGCTGCGGCTGCCCCGGGTGGTGCTCGGGCTGCTGGTCGGCGGGCTGCTGGCCCTGGCCGGCGGCTGCTACCAGGGCGTGTTCCGCAACCCGCTGGCCGACCCGTACCTGCTCGGGGTGGCGGCCGGGGCCGGGCTCGCGGTCACGGCGGTCATCACCCTCGGCGCCGGGGTGGGCGGCGCGCTGACCGGGCTGCCGCTCACCATCCCGCTGGCCGCGTTCGTCGGCTCGATCGGCGCGGTGGCGATGACCTACCTGCTGGGCGTCTCCGGCGGGCGCGGCCGCTCCACCGCCACGCTGATCCTCGCCGGCGTGGCCGTCTCCGCGTTCCTCTCGGCCGGGCAGACCTACCTGCTGCAACGCAACTCCGACAGCATCCAGCAGGTCTACTCCTGGCTGCTCGGGCGGCTCGCCACCGCCGGCTGGCACGACGTGCGGCTGGTGCTGCCGTACTTCCTGCTCACCGCGTTCGTGGTGCTGCTGCACCGGCGGGAGCTCGACGTGCTCTCCGTCGGCGACGACGAGGCCACGAGCCTCGGGCTGCACCCGCAGCGGTCCCGCTACCTGCTCATCGCCGCCGCCTCGCTCGGCACCGCCGCCGCCGTCTCCGCGTCCGGCCTGATCGGCTTCGTCGGGATCATCGTGCCGCACACCGTCCGGCTGCTCGCCGGGTCGAGCTACCGGGTGATCCTGCCGCTCTCGCTGCTCTTCGGCGGGGCCTTCCTGGCCCTGACCGACGTGGTGGCCCGTACCGCCGCCGCCCCGTCGGAGATCCCGATCGGCGTGGTCACCGCACTGCTCGGCGGCCCGTTCTTCGTGCTGGTGCTGCGCACCTCCCGCCGGATGCTCGGGTGAGCGCGCGGCGCGGGCGGGCCGCGCGGCCGGCGGACGGTGGGGCCGTGGGGGCCCCCGACGTGGCCGCCGTGCCCGCCGTCGAGGTGCGCGACCTGCACGTGCGCCTGGACGGCACGCCGGTCCTGGCCGGCGTCGACCTGACCGTCGCCGCCGGCGAGTGGGTCACCGTGATCGGCCCGAACGGCGCCGGGAAGTCGACCCTGCTGCGCGCCGTCGGCGGCCTGCTGCCCGCGCCGGGCGCCGTCTCCCTCTTCGGTACGCCGAGCGAGGCGCTGCGCCGCCGCGACCGCGCCCGGGTGGTCGCCACGGTCGCCCAGTCCCCGGTCGTGCCGGCCGGCATGACGGTGCTCGACTACGTGCTGCTGGGACGCACCCCCTACATCCCGACGCTGGGCCGGGAGTCGGCCGCCGACCTGGCCGCCGCCCACGAGGTGCTCGACGGGCTGGACCTGGCCGGGTTCCACGACCGGGAGCTGGCCACCCTCTCCGGCGGCGAGCGGCAGCGGGTCTTCCTGGCCCGGGCGCTGGCCCAGGGCGCGACCCTGCTGCTGCTGGACGAGCCGACCAGCGCCCTGGACATCGGCCACCAGCAGGAGGTGCTGGAGCTGGTCGACCGGCTGCGCCGCGAGCACGGCCTGACCGTGCTCGCCACCATGCACGACCTCTCCATCGCCGGCGAGTACGCCGACCGCATGGTGCTGCTGGCCGACGGCCGGGTGGTCGCCGCCGGCACCCCCCGCGAGGTGCTCACCGAGCAACTCCTGGCCACCTGGTACCGCGCCACGGTCCGCGTTATCCCCGGCGCCCAAGGCCCCCTGGTGGTCCCCATCCGCCCCCGCCCACCGAGCTCCTCCCGTTGATCATGAAGTTGTTGCCGCTCCGCTCGGCGTGTCGCCGCAACAACTTCATGATCAACGGGGTGTGGGGGCGGGGGTCAGGGGCGGGTGAGGATGTTGAAGAGGGCGCCGTGGGGGTCGCGGAGGGCGGCGTAGCGGCCCGCCGGGGTGGTCTGGGGCGGGACGAGGATGGTGCCGCCGAGTTCGGCGGCGCGGGCGGCGGCCGCGTCGGCGTCGGTCACGGCGAAGTACACCGACCAGTACGCGGGCGTGTCCGCGGGAAATCCGTCGCCGAGCGGTGGCACCATGCCGGCCACGATCCGGGTGCCGAGCCGCCAGCCGGTGTACGTGACCGGGCCCGCCTGCTGGTCGTCCGGTTGCCAGCCGAAGACCAGCTCGTAGAAGACCTTCGCGCCCTCCGGATCGGGGGTCACCAGTTCGGTCCAGGTCAGCGCCCCCGGGACGTCGAAGACCTCGGCCCCGGGCATCGACATCGGCTGCCAGACGCTGAACGACGCCCCGGCGGGGTCGGCGAAGACCGCCATCCGTCCCTGGTCGAAGACCTCGAACGGGGGCACCACGACCTGCCCGCCGGCCCGCTCGACCCGGCCGGCCACCAGGTCCGCGTCGTCCGTCGCCAGGTACGTCGACCAGATCGGCACCTGGTCGGGGATGGCCGGCGGACCCGCGCCCGCCACCGCCCGCCCGCCGAGCAGGAAGACCGTGTAGCCGCCCGCCTCGGGCTCCGGGTCGATCCGGCCGGTCCAACCGAACAGCTCGGGGTAGAACCGTCGCGCCTCGGCGAGGCCCGGGGTGGCGAGGTCGACCCAGCAGGGTGTGCCCGGCGGGACGATGCTCACGTCGACCCCCCTCTCGGCGGGGGACGGCCACGCCGGCACGCCCCTGCCGGAATCGTGGCACCGACCCGCCGCGCCACGTGGCGGATCGGCCGAAACGTCAGCTGAACCGTCGACCCTCGTCGCGCCGGTACGCCCACCCGGCCAGCAGCGCCAGCAGCACCACCCAGACCCCGAGCATGACCATCGACAGCGGGTTGACCGGGTAGTCGCCGACCGCCGCCCACATCAGCTCCACCGCGCCCCGGGTCGGCAGGAACGGCGCGACGGCCTCGACGAAGCCGGGCGCCTGGTCCGGTGCGGAGAGCAGCCCGCCCCCGAAGGCGAGCGGGAAGAAGACGACCTGCGCCACCACGATCGCCGCCTTGCTGGGCATCGAGTAGCCGATGGCGAGACCCAGCAGCGTGAACGGCACCGAGATCACCGTGACGATCGCCAGGGCCAGCAGGAACGCCGGTGCGCTGACCCGCGCCTCGGTGAGCGCCGCCCCGATCGCCACCACCGGCACCAGGGAGAGGTAGGTGAGTGCCAGCCCGGCCAGCACCCGCCCGGCGAAGCGCGGCGCCGGCCCGGCCGGCAGGGTCCGGGTGTACGGGTTCCAGGGCTGGTCGCGGTCCTCGGCGACCCCGACGCCGTACTGGAAGATGTTCGCGCTCATCACCGAGAAGGTGACCATGGCGGCGGTGGCGTAGGTGGCGCCGACCGGGTCCTTCCCGGCGAACGGCACCACGAAGAAGAGCATCGCGACGGCCGGGAAGAAGGCGCTGCCGACGACGGCGACCGGGATGCGGACCGTCTCCAGGAGCTGGTAGCGGGCGTGGACCAGGGCGAGGCGCATGGGAGATCCGTCCCCTCAGGCGGTGGCCGGCGGGCCGGCCACGGCGGTCGTCGGACGGTCGGCTCCGGAGCCGGGCGCGGTAATGGCGAGGAACGCCTCCTCCAGCGAGGTGGGGCGGACCTCCAGGTCGGCGAACGCCACCCCGGCGGTGACCAGGGCCCGCACCAGCTCGTCGGCGTCGGTGGTGAGCAGGTGCGTGCGGCCGTCGATCCGCTCGGTGCGGACGACGCCGGGCAGCGCGGGCAGCGCGTCGGCGACCAGGCTGACCCGGCGTACGCCGACGATGCCCCGGATCGCGTCGACCGTGTCGTCGGCCAGCACCCGGCCCTGCCCGATGACCACCACCCGCCGGGCCAGCGCCTCGACCTCCTCCAGGTAGTGGCTGCTCAGCAGCACGGTGCCGCCGTCGTCGTGGAACGCCCGGATCGCCTCCCACAGGGTGTGCCGCGCCGCGACGTCCAGGCCGGTGGTCGGCTCGTCGAGCAGCACCAGCCGGGGCCGGCCGACGAAGGCGAGCGCCACCGCGAGCCGGCGGCGCTGCCCGCCGGAGAGGCCCCCGGTCTGCCGCCGGGCCAGCTCGCCCAGGCCGAAGCGGTCGAGCAACTCGCCCCGGGGGACCGGGTCGGGGTGGTGGGCGGCGACGAAGTCCACCACCTCGCCGACCCGCAGTGTGCCGGGCAGGCCCGTCTCCTGCGGGGTGACTCCGATCTGCCGCCGGCTCGCCGGGTCGCGCGGGTCGCCGCCGAACAGCTCGACCCGGCCGGCGGTGGGCCGGCGCAGCCCGACGAGCAGGTTCAGCAGGGTGCTCTTGCCGGCCCCGTTCGGGCCGAGCAGGCCGACCAGCTCGCCGGCGGAGACCTCCAGGTCGACCCGGTCGAGGGCGAGCACGTCGCCGTAGCGGCGGCTGACCGCCTCGGCGCGGGCGAGGATCACGGGAGACTCGTCGTGGGTGTCACGGACCCTGTCTATCGCCCCGGCGCAAGCGACGCGTCGTCCGAGCGAAGCGTCTGTCGTGCAGGTCACGGTCGGCGTCGTAGTCATGTCGCCGGTCAGCCCAGCGGCGCGGGCAGCGGGCGGGCGTGCAGCACGGCGAGTCGGGACACCGCCCGGGTGAGCACCACGTAGAGCCGGTGCAGGCCGCGCGGTTCGGCGGCCACGATCGCCGCCGGCTCGACGACGATGACGTGGTCGTACTCCAGGCCCTTGACCAGGGTCGCGGGCACCACCGTGACGCGCGCCGCGGCGGCCGGCTCGTCGACGGTCGCGGTGTCGACGCCGGCGGCCTCCAGGGCCGCCCGCAGCCCGCCGACCGCGTCGTCGGCGGCGATCACCGCCACCGAGCCGTCGAACGCCAGCGCCGCGCGCACCTCGGCCACCGTCGCGGCGACCAGGTCGTCGACGGTACGCACGTCGAGCGCACCGTCGCGGCGCAGCGACTCGGCCGGGGGGACGTCGACGGCGAGCGCCGGCAGCAGCCGGTTGGCGAACGCCACCACGGCGGCGGGCACCCGGAAGCCGACCGTCAGCGGCACCACGACGGCGTCCGGCTTGCCGAGGTGTCGCAGGGACTCCCGCCAGTCGGCGGCGGCCCACGGGGCGGTGCCCTGGGCCAGGTCGCCGAGGAGGGTGATCGACCCGTGCTCGCTGCGCCGGGCGATCACCCGGCACTGCATCGGGGAGAGGTCCTGCGCCTCGTCGACGACGACGTGCCCGAAGCCGCCCGGCCGCTCGATCAGCCCGGCCGCCTCGTCGATCAGCACGGCGTCGGCCGCCGTCCACTTCGTGGCCTTCGGCGTACGCCCGAGCTTCGTGCCGGCCGGGGCGGGACGCCGCGCCGGGGCCCGCGTGGTGCCGGCCGTCAGAGCCGGGGCCTCGGCTGCCGTGGTCGGGCCGGCCGCCGGGGCCGGGGTGCCGGCCGCCGCCGTCGGGTCGGCAGCGAGGGTCGGGGCGGCGAGCCCGCACAGCCGCGCCTGCTCCTCGGCGTCGAGCAGCCCGTCCGCCGCCGCGGCGAGCCGCTGCGGGTCGCCGAGCAGGGCGTGCACCAGCCCTTCCGGGGTGAGCGCCGGCCAGACCGCGTCGAGGAAGGCGGTGACCGGGGTGGCCTTGCCCATCCGGCGCAGCCAGGCGTCGCTCGGCGACTCGGCGCGCCGCGCCTCGGCCTGCCGTTGCAGCAGCGCCACCACCCGGGCCCGGACGCGCTCGCGCCCCGTGGCGTACGGCAGCCGCTCCCGGCGGGTCTCCTGGACCACCCGGTGCAGCGGGTCCAGACCGATCCGCCAGCGGAACGAGCCGTCCGAGACCATGATCGGCTCGATCGGCTCGCCGATGTGCGCGTCGACGGCCCGGCGCAGCACCTCGGCCATCCGGGCGTCGTGCTTGACCGCGGCCACCGCCGGGTCCTCGACGGCCCGCACCGGCACCCGGGCGACCAGGTCCTCCACGGTGGCCTGCTCGACCTCGACCTCGCCGAGCGCCGGCAGCACCGCCGCGATGTACGACAGGAAGGCCCGGTTCGGTCCCACGATCAGCACGCCGGAGCGGCGCAGCCGCTCCCGGTGTAGGTAGAGCAGGTACGCGGCCCGGTGAAGGCCGACGGCCGTCTTGCCGGTGCCCGGGGCGCCCTGCACGCAGATCGAGTCGGCGAGGTCGGCCCGGACCAGTTCGTCCTGCTCGGGCTGGATGGTGGCGACGATGTCGCGCATCGGCCCGACGCGCGGCCGTTCGATCTCGGCGGTCAGGATCCGGCTGGTCGTGCCCAGTTCCTCGCCCCGGTCGAGGCGCTCGTCCTCGAAGCTGGTCAGCACCCCGTTGCTGAAGCCGAAGCGGCGCCGTACCGCCACGCCCTGCGGGTCGCGCGCGCTCGCCCGGTAGAACGACCGGGACACCGGGGCCCGCCAGTCCAGCACCAGCGGCTCGCCCCGGTCGTCGGTGACGTGCCGCCGGCCGACGTGGTAGCGCCGCCCGGCGTGGTCCGCGTGCCACCCGTCCGGCCCGTCGCCGGGGTCGCCGGGCGGGGCGTCGGCGGGCGGGGCCCCGGTCGCCGAACCGAAGTCGAGGCGGCCGAAGAAGAGCGGCGTGGTCGGGTCGTCGGCGAGTTCGGCGACCCGGCGGGCCAGGGTGCGTCCGAGGGTCTCGGCCGCGTACGCGTCGCCGGCCACCTGGTCGCCGGTGGAGAAGAGGGCCTGGGCGCGTTCCCGCATCTGGGTCAGGGCGGCCCGGGAGGTGGCGAGGTGCTCGCGTTCGGCGGCGAGGTCGGCGTCGAGGTCGGGGTCGATTGCGGTCACGGTGGATCCCATCGGGTCATCTGCCGGTCGCTCGCGTGTCCGGCGGGCGGATGGGCCGGCCCCCGGCGCGGGACGTCCGATGCGGTGGTCACCTCACCCTGGCCGTCAAGCGACCTGACAGCCTACGCGCCGGGCGCGTGACGCTCCACCGGATTTCGACCGTGGCGCCGCCGCCCGCCGCTGTACCTCCGGTGCCGGTCGACCGGCGACCCGCGGTGGGCGGGCGACCAGGAATCATGGACACATGACGGAGGCGCGTCCCGAACAGCGCCGGATCACGATCAGCGACCCGCAGGTGATGCGGGCGCTGGCCCATCCGGCCCGAATCGCGATCATGGAACACCTGGGCGTGGTGGAGGGCGGCGCGACCGCCACGGAGTGCGCGGAGGTGGCCGGGCTGTCGCCGAGCGCGACCAGCTACCACCTCCGGGCGCTGGCGAAGTCGGGCCTGGTGGAGCAGGCGCCGAGCCGGGGGGACGCGCGCGAGCGGCTGTGGCGCACGGTCGGCCGGGGCCTGATGGTCGACGCGGGACAGTCCGCCGGCCCGGAGGCGCGCGCGGCCGAGGAGGCGCTGGTGGAGGCGCACGCGGCCCGGGACATGGAGCGGACCCGGGAATGGCTGCGCCGCGCCGGCGACGAGCCCGCCGAGTGGTACGACGTCGCGCTGTTCAGCGACACGCTGCTGCTGCTCACAGCCGACGAGCTGGCGGGGCTGAACGAGGCGGTGAGCGCGTTGTTCGAGCCGTACCGGCAACGGAACCGCCAGGCGGATCCGCCGGCCGGGGCGCGCACGGTGGCGGTGCAGTACCGGGCGGTGCCGCTGGTGTAAGGGGGTTGCTTCGGTCAGTTGTGAAGGATTATTTTCGAAGTATGTCCTTCGCAACTGACGGGTCGCGCTGGTCCGACGTCTGGCTCGCCGCCACCGCGCGCGGCACCTCGATGTGCGGTGACTTCCTCGCCGCCACGGCCCTGGCGCTTGCCCTCCAGTCCGCCGGCGCCAGCGGCATCGCCGTGTCCGGACTGCTGTTGGCGGCCACCCTGCCGCTGGTGGTGCTCGCCCCGCTCACCGGGCGGCTCGCCGACCGGGTGGACAGCCGGAAGCTGCTGGTCGCCGCCGGCCTGGGGCAGGCCGCCGTCTGCGCCCTGCTCGCCTTCGCCACCCACCCGGCCTTGATCATCGGGCTCGTCGCGCTGCTCGCCGGCGGGCTGGCCGTGACCCACCCCTGCCTGGCGGCGCTGCTGCCGGCGATGGTGCGCCCCGCCGACCTGCCCCGGGCGAGCGCGATCAGCCAGACGGCCAGCAGCCTGGGCGCGCTCGGCGGCCCGGTACTCGCCGGGCTGCTGGTCGGGCAGTTCGGCGCGCGCGTACCCCTGCTCATCGACGCCGGGAGCTACCTCGCCCTGGTGGCCGCGGGCCTGCTGCTGCGCACCCGCAGGGGCGGCCGGCGGACCACGGCCGCACCCGCGTCCGGGACGGAACGGACCCCGGCGTGGCGGCTGCGCGGCGACCCGCTGCTGCTGGCCGTCGTCGTCAGCACGGCCGCGGTCATCACCGCCGTCGGCGGCATCAACGTGGTCGAGGTCTTCTTCATCCGCGAGACCCTCGACAGCTCGCCCACGGTGTACGGGCTGGTCGGTGCCGCCTGGATGGCGGGGATGCTGCCCGGCAGTTGGCTCTGCGCCCGGCTGGCCCACCGGCTCACCGACGACGGCGCCCTGGTGTACGGGGTGCTGGCGACGCTCGGCGGCATCTGCCTCATGGTGATGGTTGCCGCCGCCGTGCCCACGGCCGCGCTGCTGGTCCCGCTCTGGCTGGTCGCGGGCGCGGCGAACGGCGGGGAGAACGTCTTCGCCAACCTGCTCACCGCCCGGCGCGTGCCGGAGGCGTCGCGCGGCCGGGCGTACGCCCTCTACGGCGCGGCCGTGCAGGGCGGCTCGATGGGGGGCTACCTGATCGGGGGCGCCCTGCTGGCGCTGCTGTCGCCGCGACCCCTGATCGCGGCGGCCGGCGCGGTCGGCCTGCTGGTCGTGGTGGCGTTCGTGCCCGCCGTCGTCCGGTCCGTCCGACGGGTCCGGGCGGCCGGCGCCGGGTCGACGGCGGCGACCCGGGCGGGCGGTACGGACGGCGTGCCGGGAGAGGCGGGGGACGGCGACCACCCGGCGGATGCGGGGTTGGCCACTCCCACCCCGGCCCACTGAGCCACGCAACGGTGGCGGGGATACGGTCGGGGCATGGCTGAGCACGTCGCACGCCCCCGGGTCGGGCACATCCAGTTCCTGAACTGCCTGCCGATCTACTGGGGGCTGATGCGCTCCGGCGCCCTGATCGACGTCGACCTGCACAAGGACTCCCCGGACCGGCTCAGCGCCGCCCTGGTCGCCGGTGACCTGGACATCGGTCCGATCTCCCAGGTGGAGTACCTGCGGCACGCCGACGAGCTGCTGCTCCTGCCCGACCTGGCGGTCGGCAGCGACGGCCCGGTGCTGTCCGTCAACGTCGTCTCCACCCGCCCGCTGGCCGAGCTCGGCCACGGCAAGGTGGCGCTGGGCTCGACCTCGCGGACCGGGGTGCTGCTGGCCCAGTTGCTGCTCGGCGAGCGGTACGGGGTGAACCCCGAGTACTTCCGCTGCCCGCCCGACCTGACCCAGATGCTGCTGGAGGCCGACGCCGGGGTGCTGATCGGCGACGTGGCGCTGCGCGCCCTCTACGAGGCGCCGAAGCGTGGGCTGGAGGTCACCGACCTCGGGCAGGCGTGGCGGGAGTGGACGGGCCTGCCGATGGTCTTCGCCGTCTGGGCGGTACGCCGCGACTTCGCCGCCGCCCACCCCGGCCTGGTCAAGGAGGTGCATGAGGCGTTCCTGCGCTCCCGGGACCTCTGCCTGGCCGAGCTGGACCAGGTGGCCGAGGCGGCCGCGCGCTGGGAGCCGTTCGACGCGGCGACCCTGGCGACGTACTTCCGGGCGCTGGACTTCTCCCTCGGCGAGCGCCAGGTGGCCGGCCTGCGCGAGTTCGCGCGTCGCGCCGCCGCCATCGACGCCGCCCCGCCCCTGCCCGCCTCCGGCCCGGCCTTCTTCACGGGCTGAACCTCTGGCCGGCCCGGGGCGGTGGGCGGGGCTAGGTGGTGGGGCGGAGGAGGGCTTCGGTGATCTTCTGGCAGTTTTTCATGCCGTACTCGTAGCCCTTGCCGATCGGGTAGCGGACCATCACGCCCATCGTCCAGGTGTCGCCGATGGCCAGGCAGTTGATGTGCATCTCCTGCTCCTTGGTCCGGTCGATCCAGCCGTTCTTGATGGCGATGGTCTTGCGTTCGGCGGCCGGGAACGCCTTGCGGATGCCGAAGTCGCCGCCGCCCCTGACCAGACGCATCTCGTTGATCAGCCACTTGGTCCACTTCGGGCCCGCGGCGCGGCCGTCGGCGATGCAGGCGCCCATCCGGGCGGTGTCCCGGGGGGAGAGTTTCGTCCGGCTCCAGCCGCCGTCGCTGGCGACGCTGCTGTCGGTCAGCTCGCACTTGGAGAGCAGCCGCTTGATCGAGGCGGACCCGCCCAGCGCGTTGTAGAACTGCTGGGTCCGGGTGTTGTCGCTGTCCCGGATGATCTTCGTGGCGTCGGCCAGCTTGGCGGCGCTCGGGGTCTGGCCGTTCTCGTCGGCGCGGCGCAGGTGGTCGGCGACGATCCATGCCTTGATCAGCGACGCGGTGGTGCTGGTCTCGTCCATGTTGTCGGAGCCGATGATCTCCCCGGTGCGGCGGTCGAGGACGCTCCAGGAGTACCAGCCCTCGATGTCCAGGTCGAGTTCCTTGGCCTCGAACGGCAGCGGCTCCGGCTCCGGCGTCGGGCTCGGCGACGGCGAGGGTCGGGAGCTGCGGTCGCTGGGGGCGGTCGTGGCGCGGTCGGCCGGGCCGGCGGGGGTGCCCCACTCGGCGGCGGCGCGGGACTCGAACGGCGAGCCCGGCAGCAGCCGCAGCGAGACGAGCACCAGGCAGATGAGGACCACCGCGATGGCGATGAGCCTGCGGGGGGAGGCGTCGGCGGGCTCGTCGGCCCGACGCCGTCGCGTCATCAGAGCTTCCCGGCGGGCTGCTGAGGCACCTTGAGGGCGGCGCCCGGCTGCGGAGTCACGAGCTGGCTGGCGACCGAGGCGCAGACCTGCGCGCCGTAGTTCAGCCCGCTCTTCTGCGGGTAGCGGAGCATCACCGCGAGGCTCCACCTGTCGGTCACCGCGAGGCAGTTCACGTGCCAGTTGCCGTCGTAGTTGAGCGGGGTCCAGCCGTTCTTCATGCTGACCGGGCCCTGGCTGACGATCGACTGGGGGAGGCCGTCGATGATGCCCCAACGGCCGCCGCCGAAGCGGGGATTCTGGTCCTTGGCGGCCGTGCTGCCCCTGACCTTGCTCATCTCGTCCAGCAGGAGCTTCGTCCACTTGGGGCCGGCGGCCGTGCCGTCGGCGATGCAGTCGCCGAGCCGGACGGCGTCACGCGGGGACATCCGCGTGAAGCTCCACCAGCCCACGTAACCGGGCACGTTGCCCGGCTTGGTGTCGGTGAGCTTGCAGGTGCTGACCATCCGCCTGATCGTGCCGGCCCGGCCCGCCGCGCTGTAGAGGGCGTTGGCGGCGTCGTCGTTGCTGTCCCGGATGGCGGTGGTGATCTGCTTCTTCCGCTCGGCCGGCAGCGGCTTGTCGCCGAGCTGGTTGAGGTAGTCCGCCGCGAACCAGGCCTTGATCATCGACTCGGTGGAGCTGGTCGAGGCCAGGTTCTTCGACCCGGAGATCTCGCCGGTCTCCCGGTCCATCAGCGCCCACGAGAAGAACTCGCCCTTGAAGTTCACCGTGACCGGGCCGGCGGCCAGGGTCGGCGGCGGGGGCGGGGTGGGCGCGGGGGCCGCGACGCTTCCGCCGCCGCTCCCGCCGCTCGCGGCGTCGTCGCCGGCGAGTCGGGCGTACGCGGCCGGAACGAGCAGGCCGCCACCGAGGAGGACCGCCACGACGGCGAGCACCAGGGTCACGCGGGATCGCATGAGTGGGTGAGCTCCAGATGTCAGGCCGGGGGGACCGGCTGGTTGTCGGACGGATCGGCGGCTGGCCGAGGGCCGGGGGGATCCGCCCTCCGTGTTTCTCGGGCGATCGTCGGCAGCCGATCGGTGTGACGGGGGAAGTCTACGTGCGGATCGGCGGCGCGCCAGGACCCGACACCTGGCAACTTGCCATGTAGGCGGGATATCGAGCCGCTATGCGGTTGTTGAGAGGATTCACCTTCTCATAGTGACCCAAGTCATAGTTTGCCCGGCTGCCGGAGTCCCCGCCCCGTGCCGAAACTGTCTCCGGAAACCTGTTACACCCTCTGGTGTCCCGAGAGGCGAGCTGTAACACTTGACCTCATGTATGGCAACGACTTCTCCGCCGAGGACGCACCCGGCGGTGGCCTGCTCGGCGAGGTCGAGGCGGCGGAGGCGGCCCTGCGGGAGGCCGCCGCACGTGGCCGCCGGGGCGGCGCCCCCGGCGCGGACGAGGACCTCGAGGCGTACTTCGCCGAGGTCATCGACGCCGACCAGAAGATCGAGCCGCGCGACTGGATGCCCGAGGCGTACCGCAAGACGCTGATCCGGCAGATCGCGCAGCACGCGCACTCCGAGATCATCGGCATGCAGCCGGAGGGCAACTGGATCAGCCGCGCCCCCTCGCTCAAGCGCAAGGCGATCCTGCTGGCCAAGGTGCAGGACGAGGCCGGGCACGGCCTCTACCTCTACGCCGCCGCCGAGACCCTCGGGATCAGCCGGGACGAGCTGGTCGAGCTGCTGCTCAACGGCCGGCAGAAGTACAGCTCGATCTTCAACTACCCCACCCTGACCTGGGCCGACGTGGGCGCCATCGGCTGGCTGGTGGACGGCGCCGCCATCGTCAACCAGGTCCCGCTCTGCCGCTGCTCCTACGGGCCGTACGCGCGGGCGATGATCCGGGTCTGCAAGGAGGAGTCGTTCCACCAGCGGCAGGGCTACGAGATCCTGCACACGCTCGCGCACGGCACGCCGGCGCAGAAGGCGATGGCGCAGGACGCCCTCGACCGCTGGTGGTACCCGTCCCTGGCGATGTTCGGCCCGCCGGACACCGACTCCACCCACTCGGCGCAGTCCATGGCCTGGAAGATCAAGCGCTTCTCCAACGACGAGCTGCGCCAGCGCTTCGTGGACATGTGCGTGCAGCAGGCGGAGATCCTCGGCCTGACGATCCCGGATCCCGACCTGCGCTGGAACGAGTCCCGGCAGTCGTACGACTTCACCCAGCCCGACTACGACGAGCTGATGCGGGTGATCAAGGGCAACGGCCCGTGCAACCGGCAGCGGATGGAGCACCGGCGCCGCGCCCACGACGACGGCGCGTGGGTGCGGGAGGCCGCCACGGCGTACGCCGCCAAGCGGGTGGAGCAGAAGGAGAAGGTAGCGGCGTGAGCGAGCGTATCGAGCGGACGGACCAGCGCGGCGTGAGCGGTCCTTCGCCCCTGTGGGAGGTCTTCGTGCGGGCGCGGCGCGGGTTGTCGCACACCCACGTCGGCAGCCTGCACGCCCCCGACGCCGAGCTGGCCCTGCGCAACGCGCGGGACCTCTACACCCGCCGCCAGGAGGGCGTCTCCATCTGGGTGGTGCCGGCGGGCGCGATCACCGCGTCCAGCCCCGACGAGAAGGACGCCTTCTTCGACCCGGCGGCCGACAAGGTCTACCGGCATCCCACCTTCTACGACGTGCCGGACGGAGTGGCCCACCTGTGAGCGAGCGCAGCGAGCGCACCATTCGGCTCCGCACCGGGGCGCGTCGCGCCGCCGCCGAGCGGAGCGAGGTGGCGGCGTGAACGGCCCCTTCGACTTCGCCCTCGCCCTCGGCGACGACGCGCTCGTCGCGGCGCAGCGGCTGGCCGAGTGGACCACCCGCGCGCCGGAGATGGAGGAGGACATCGCGCTGGCCAACATCGCCCTCGACCAGCTCGGCGCGGCCCGGCTCCTGCTGTCGTACGCGGGCGAGGTGGAGAGCGCCGGCCGGGACGAGGACGCGCTGGCGTTCCTCCGCGACGACCGGGAGTTCCGCAACTGCCTGCTCGTGGAGCTGCCCAACGGCGACTTCGCGGTCACCATGGCGAAGCTGCTCTTCCTGGCGGCCTACCAGCTTCCGCTCTACACCGCGCTGGCCGGCTGCGCCGACGAGCGGCTGGCCGCGATCGGGGCCAAGGCCCGCAAGGAGTCGGCCTACCACCTCGACCACGCCTCGACGTGGGTGCGGCGGCTCGGCGACGGCACCGAGGAGTCGCACCGGCGCATGCAGGCGGCGGTCGACCAGGTCTGGCCGTACGTGCACGAGCTGTTCGCCCCCGACCCGGCGGCGCCGGTCGACCCGGCCACCCTGCGGGCCGACTTCGACGCCACCGTCGGCGCCGTGCTGGACGAGGCCACGCTGACCCGGCCGGAGTCCGGCTGGGCGCCGGGCGGCGGGCGGGACGGCGTGCACACCGAGCACCTGTCCTTCCTGCTCGCCGAGATGCAGGTGCTGCACCGCGCCCACCCCGGAGCGCACTGGTGAGCGCGAGGAGTGCAGCGCAGCGGAGCCCCGCAGTCGCGAACGGAAGGCGGCACTGGTGACTCCGCGGGAGGCCGTGGCGGCGGTGGTGGATCCGGAGATCCGGGTGGTCACCATCGACGACCTCGGCATCCTGCGGGCGGTCGACGAGGACCCGGCGACCGGCCGGGTGGTCGTGACCATCACCCCCACCTACACCGGCTGCCCGGCGATGGACGTGATCCGCGCCGACATCCGGCGGGCGCTGGCCGCCGCCGGGCGTCCCGAGGCCGACGTGCGGACCGTCTACAGCCCGGCGTGGAGCACCGACTGGATCTCCGACGCCGGCCGGGCCAAGCTCGCCGCCGCCGGCATCGCCCCGCCGTCGCCCGTACGCGCCGACAACGTGGTGCCGCTGACCCTCGCCGTCCGCTGCCCGCGCTGCGGCTCGCCCGAGACCGAGCAGGTCAGCCGCTTCGGCTCGACCGCGTGCAAGGCGCTCTGGCGCTGCCGTTCCTGCCGTGAACCCTTCGACCACCTGAAGGCGCTGTGACTGTCACCATCACCCGCCCGGTCCGTCGCCGGCCGGTCTTCCACCCGCTGTCCGTCGCCGCCGTCGACCGGCTCACCGACGACGCCGTGGCGGTCACCTTCGCCGTGCCGGCGGAGCTGCGGGAGACGTTCGCGTTCTCCGCCGGCCAGCACCTCACCGTCCGCCGCCCCGGCGCCGCCGGTGAGGACGTGCGGCGGTCGTACTCCATCTGCTCCACGCCCGACGACCTGGCCCGGCACGGCCGGTTGCGGATCGGCGTGCGGGAGATTCCCGGCGGCGCGTTCTCCGCCTTCGCCTGCGGCGCGCTGCGCGGCGGCGACACGATCGAGGTGCTGCCGCCGCTCGGGCACTTCACCACGGCCCTCGCGCCGGACCGGGCCCGCCACTACGGCGCGGTGGTCGCCGGCTCGGGCGTCACCCCGGTGCTCGCGCTGGTCGCGACGGCGCTCGCCGTCGAGCCGGCCAGCACGTTCACGCTGGTGTACGGCAACCGCACGGCGAACACGGTGATGTTCGCCGAGGAGTTGGCCGACCTGAAGGACCGGTGGCCCACCCGGCTGCACCTGGTGCACGTGCTCTCCCGGGAACAGGGCGAGTCGGCGCTGCTCTCCGGCCGGATCGACGCCGACCGGCTGGGCCGGCTGCTGGACACCATCGTGCCCGGCGACACCGTCGACGAGTGGTTCCTCTGTGGCCCGTACGACATGGTGGTGGACGCCCGGGAGGTGCTCGCCGCGCGCGGCGTGCCGGAGTCGGCGGTGCACACGGAGCTGTTCCACGTTGCCGAGGCCCCGGCCCCACCGCGACGCCCGGCCGACGAGCCGGGCGGCGGCGCCGAGGTGACCATCCTGCTCGACGGCCGGTCGTCGCGTTTCACGATGCGGCGCGACGAGCGGGTGCTGGACGCGGCGCTGAAGGTGCGCGGCGAGCTGCCCTACGCCTGCAAGGGCGGGGTCTGCTCCACCTGCAAGGCCAAGGTGGTCGACGGCGCGGTCACGATGGCCCGCAACTACGCGCTGGAGCCGGACGAGGTGGCCGCCGGCTACGTCCTCACCTGCCAGTCCAGCCCGACGACCGACCGGCTCACCGTCGACTACGACGCCTGACCGGTCCGCCCGCCGCTCGGCGGGCGCAGCCGGGTCGGCGGGTCGGCGCAGGCACCGCGTCGCACCCGCCGACCCCCCTGCGTGCGGTCAGCTCGGGGCCTTGACCTGGCCGTCGTAGGCGATGCTGCGCCACAGGTCGAACTGGCGGTCGTTGCCGACCAGCGGGTTGCCGGCCAGCGCGACGGCGGCGTGCACCTCCTCGTCGTTGCGGAGCTGGCGGAAGTAGCCGGGTCCGACGAGGGCGATGCCGCGGCCGGGTGACTGGATGAGCTTCATGTCGTTCTCCGTGAGGTCGAGGGGTGGGTTGCCGGCGAGCTGGCGGGCCACGTCGGCGCGCATCGAGTCCAGGTCGATGAACGACGGGTCGATCTTGCCGCTGGTGCTGGTCTCCCGGTGGCCCCGGGCGTGGCTGGCGTCGCGGCCGAGCCGCCGCAGCACGGCGGCGGTGGCGAGCACCGAGGCGCTGTACTGGGCGCCGGTCATGGCCTGGTTGACCCCGTTGTAGTCGATCTCCCAGCCGACCATCAGGGTGTTGCCGTCGCCGGCCGGGATGGGGCCGCTGCCGCGGCTGACGCCGGCGTGGTTGGCCCGCCCGCCGGAGATGACGTGGAAGACGCCGTGGTGGTCGACCAGGGCCTGGCAGAGCGGGCCGGGCAGGTCGGAGCGGCCGTTGATGCAGATGTTCAGGGCGGGGTGCGGGTTGCCGGCGCTGGAGGTGGCGGCGGTGTGGTGCCAGAGCACGCCGATCGGATTGAACGAGCTGCCGGAGACCCGGCCGAGCCAGTTGCCGTGCTCCACCACCGTGACGCCGGCGGCGCGGAGCACGTCGGCGAGCCAGGGGATGGTCGCCATCAGGTTGCCATCAGGTCGGCGAGGCGACATAGGGGAGGACGGGTGGGGGAGGACGCCTTCACAATCATTCACGAATGTTAATGGTTCGATGGGTGCGTCGGGAGGGCCTGATCGCGGCGGTCGAGCGGGGCGGTGCGGCGACCGCCCAACATCTATATTCCAGTCCGTCACCGACAGGTGACGCGGCCGACCGTGCGCCCCGGGCAGACCGGCGGGTCGAGCCGGCCGGTGCCGGAGCGCGGGTGGCCGGCCGCCGTGCCCGAGGAACGGGAGAGTCGATGGATCAGCAGGTACGACGACGGCGAAGAGCCCTCGTCATCGGTGTCGCCGCCGCGTTGACGGCAGGGGCCGTCGCAGGTGCGCCGGCCCGGGCGGTAAGCGGGGGCAGCCCGGTCACGGACAGCGCGTACGCCTTCGCGGCGAAGGTCACCTTCGGTGAGATGGGCGCCTGCTCCGGGGCGCTGGTCGCGCCCCAGTGGGTGTTGACGGCCCACTCATGCCTTCCCCCCACCCCGGGCCCGCGCTCGACTGCGAGCGCGCCCGCGTGGCCCACCACGGTCACCGTGGGCCGGCTGGATCTGACCACGAACGACGGCCGGGTGCAGCGTGCCAATCTCGTGGTGTCGCACCCGGATCGGAACCTCGCGCTGCTCCGGCTCACGCTGCCGGTGGTCGGCGTCACCCCGGTCGCGCTCGCCACCGGGGCACCCGTGCCGGGCGAGACGTTGCAGGCGCTCGGCTTCGGTCGTACCGCCACCGAGTGGGTGCCCGACAAGCTGCACGGTGCGCCGGTCACGGTCGGCGCCGTCTCGGCCACCTCGGTCGCGATCAGCAACGAACAGGGTGGGCCGACCACCTGCAAGGGCGACGCCGGAGGGCCGGCGGTGCGGGTGGTGGACGGGCGTCCCGAGCTGGTTGCCGTGCATGCCACCTCCTGGCAGGGCGGCTGTCTCGCCGAGACGGAGACCCGGCGGGACGCCATCGAGACCCGCACGGACGACCTGGCCGGCTGGATCCGCCAGAACACGCCCAACAACTGCAGTGCCGGTGGCGCGAGTCACGGCCCGGCCGACCAGGCGGGTGTGGTGATCCTGGGCGACTGGACCGGCGACTGCCGCACCGACGCGCTTGTCCAGCTCGCCGACGGCAGGCTGCGGGCGTACCCGTCGAGCGGCGACCTCTCGGGCACCGCCCCGCTCTTCCCGTCGCCCTACCGCTACGTGGGGACGAACTGGGGCGGGGCGAACCGGCCGCGGGCGCTCACCGGGGACTTCACCGGGGACGGCCGGACGGACATCATCGCGCAGAGCGGCGACGGCACCCTGACCGCCTGGGAGTCGACCGGCGACCTCTCCGCCGACTACCGGCTCTTCGCCGGGGCGTCCGCGATCGTCGGCACCGCCTTCACCAGCGGCTCGATCCCCCGCCTGATCCCGGGCGACTTCAACGGCGACGGCCGCACCGACCTCCTCGGCCAGCTGCTCAACGGCACGCTACGGGTCTGGACGTCCACGGGCGACCTGTCGGCCGACGCCCAGCTGTTCGCCGGGACGACGAGGGACGTCGGCACGGGTTTCACCACCACGGAGGTGCCGCGCATCCTGACCGGCGACTTCAACGGCGACGGGCGGACCGATCTGATCGCCCAGCACGCAGACGGCACCATGAAGGGCTACCCGTCCAGCGGAAATCTTTCCATGGACATGAGGCTCTTCCCGACGACTCTCGTGGCGAAGGTGGTCGGCACCGGTTGGCGCAGTTCCTCGATTCCTCGGATCCTGCCGGCCGACTTCGACGGTGACGGCACCACCGACCTGGTCGCCCAGCTCGCGGACGGACGGCTGCGGGCGTACCGGTCGTCGGGGGCGATGACCGGCGAGGGGCTGCTGTTCTCCGGGCCCTACCCGTACGTGGGCACGAACTGGGGCACGACGAACCGGCCCCGCATCCTGGTGGGGGACCTCACCGGCGACGGACGCACCGACCTGATCGGCCAGGACTCCGCCGGCGTCATGCTCGGCTTCCAGTCGACCGGAGACCTGAGCGCCGACTTCAAGCTCTACGCCACCAGCACCAGTGCCGTGGGCAGCGGCTGGACGCCCAGCAGCATCCCGCGCGTCTTCTGACCGGAGGGTGCGGCGTCGTCCGTCGTCGGACGGGCGGCGCCGCACCACCGGCGAGGGTGAACACCGTCACACCCGACGCGCCGCCGGGCGGGCTGTTCGGCGGCCATCGACCGGTCCCCCGAGCGGGCGACGTAGGCTCGGGGGGTGAGTGTGAGCCGGGAGATCGACGACATCCTGCAGCGTGGCGCGGACGGCGGGCGGATCACGCCCGAGGAGGCCCTGCTGCTCTACACCGAGGCGCCGTTGCACGCCCTGGGCGAGGCCGCCGACGCGGTGCGCCGACGCCGCTACCCGGACAACGTCGTCACGTACCTGATCGACCGCAACATCAACTACACGAACGTCTGCGTGACGGCGTGCAAGTTCTGCGCGTTCTACCGGGCCCCCAAGCACAAGGAGGGCTGGACCCACCCGACCGAGGAGATCCTGCGCCGCTGCGGCGAGGCGGTCGAGCTGGGCGCCACCCAGGTCATGCTCCAGGGCGGGCACCACCCGGACTACGGCGTGGAGTACTACGAGGAGCTGTTCTCCTCGGTCAAGAAGGCGTACCCGCAGCTGGCGATCCACTCGATCGGCCCCAGCGAGATCCTGCACATGGCCAAGGTCTCCGGCGTCAGCCTCGACGAGGCCATCGCCCGGATCAAGGCGGCCGGGCTGGACTCGATCGCCGGCGCCGGCGCGGAGATGCTGCCCGCCCGCCCGCGCAAGGCCATCGCGCCGCTGAAGGAGTCGGGCGAGCGCTGGCTGGAGGTCATGGAGCTGGCGCACCGGCAGGGCGTCGAGTCGACCGCCACCATGATGATGGGCACCGGCGAGACCGCCGCCGAGCGGATCGAGCACCTGCGGATGATCCGCGACGTGCAGGACCGCACGAAGGGCTTCCGGGCGTTCATCCCCTGGACGTACCAGCCGGAGAACAACCACCTCAAGGGCCGGACCCAGGCCACCACCCTGGAGTACCTGCGGCTGGTCGCGGTGGCCCGGCTCTTCTTCGAGACGGTGCCGCACCTCCAGGCGTCCTGGCTGACCACCGGCAAGGACGTCGGGCAGCTCGCCCTGCACATGGGCGTGGACGACCTCGGCTCGATCATGCTGGAGGAGAACGTCATCTCCTCGGCCGGCGCGCGGCACCGCTCCAACCTGCACGAGCTGATCGGCATGATCCGCTCGGCGGACCGGATCCCCGCCCAGCGCGACACCCTCTACAACCGGCTGGCCGTGCACCGCACCCCGGCCGACGACCCGACCGACGAGCGGGTCGTCTCGCACTTCTCCTCGATCGCCATGCCAGGCGGTGGCGCCGGGAAGTCCCTGCCGCTGGTCGACGCCCGCTGAGCGGGGCGTCCGCAGGCACCCGCACCACCGACACCCCACCGCCGTCCGGCGGTGGGGTGTCGTCGTACGTGGACCACTGCGTGGATCATGGGAATACGGAAAGTGGCGGTAAATGAGTCGCTCGGCTGTCCGATCGGGTGAATTCCCGTCGGCCGTTGATCTCAATTAGATTGCCGTTCGGAGTCGGTGTCGGGGTGGCCGGGGCAGCAAGACATATCAATCCGGGCATTCCTTAAGTGATTCTTAGCCAGGCTGTTCAACGCGCCCGTCCTGCGGGGTGGCGGGCGTGATCGCTTACCGCTAACGTCCCCGGCCGTACCTTTCCTTCACCCCAACGGGGGGAACTCTTCCATGATCTTCCGTAACCGTTCGCTGGCGCGTATCGGCGCCGGCGCGCTGCTCGCCTCCGGCGCGTTGACCGTCCTCGGTAGCCCGGCTCACGCCTCGGGCACGGAGACGGACCTCGCGATCGAGGTGGCCGGCACGCGGGTCGCCGCCAACGCGCAGGGCAAGTTCGCCTACGCCAAGGTGACCAACACCGGCAAGAACACCCCGAGCGAACTGTCGGTGCGGGTGGACGTGTCCAAGGTCGACTTCGACAAGGTCGCCGCCGTGCCGGCCGTCGAGGACGGCTGCGACATCGAGCTCGTCGGGGAGAAGCCGACCGCGTTCATCTGCCACGCGACGGAGAAGGGCCTGCCGGGCCCGGGTGAGACCACCGACCTGCCGATCGTCCTGTTCAAGTTCGAGGCCGAGGGCACCTACAAGGCCCCGCTCTCCTTCAAGCTTATCTCGAAGGACGACACCAACGCGGCGAACAACACCAAGACCGCCACGCTGGACTTCTCCGACGCCAGCGGGCCGGACCTCTCGGTCGTCGCCGAGGACGTCAAGCAGGCCGTGAAGATCGTCGACGGCAACCCGGTCTACTCCGGCGACCTGCACGCGGGCGGCCGCTCGGCGCTGACGTACTTCATCACCAACCAGGGTGACAAGGCCGCCGCCGGTCTGAAGATCAGCGTCAAGCTGCCCAAGGGCGTCACCCCGACCGAGGTGGAGCCGGGCTGCGAGTACGCGGCCGACAAGTCCACCTTCACCTGCACCTACGCCAACTTCGGCCTGATCCCGCAGGACGAGGACACCAACCCCGAGGACAAGCTCTACTCGGCCTACGGCTTCTACCACGTGTTCGACGTGGCGGCGGACGTGAAGCCGGGTGCCCTCAAGGGTGGTCTGGTCAGCGTCGAGCCGGTCGGGTCCGCGCCCAGCCGGATGCGGGCGGCTGCGGTCACCCTGCCGGAGAACGTCACCGGCCTGCGGGCGACCGACGTGGACGCCACCGACAACTCCGACGCGTACGCCGTGATCGTCGCGGCCAAGGGCGGCGCGGGCGGCGGCGGTGACGACGACGGCGGCCTGCCGGTCACCGGCGCGCAGACCACGCTGATCGGCGGCATCGGCGGCGCGGTGCTGATCGCGGGCGCGGCCATGTTCATGGTGGCGCGGCGGCGCCGGGTCGTCCTGGTGACCCCGGGCGACGAGAAGCCGACGGCCTGACGGTCGTCCTCCATCGACCCGCGAGGGTCGTTCACATAACGCACGGCAGCGGGGGCGGGATGGGTGACCATCCCGCCCCCGCTGTGCGTCGGGCCGTCCCGTCCGACCGGATCGGCCGGACGGATGAAACACGATCTCCCTGCTGGCGTGCCGCTTCGACCTTCGATAGCGTCCGCCCGGGTTCCGCAACCATCCGTTTCTTCCCTAACCCCCCGGGGGACCGATGACCCTGTTCCATCGCTCGGCCCTGGCCCGCGCCGGTGCCGTGGCACTCCTCGCGGCGGGTGGCCTGACCACCGTCGCCGTTCCCGCCCAGGCCGCCGACGGGCCGGACCTCGCCCTGATCCCGATCAGCACCCAGCTCGCGAAGGGTGTCGACGCGGCCCGGAGCAAGCCGTTCAAGTTCACCGTCACCAACGCCGGCACGGCCACGGCGGAGGACGTCTCGTTGCGGGTCAACACCCAGCAGCTCAAGGAGAAGCGCGTCGGCTTCCTGGTGCCCGAGGGTTGCCGCGCCATCGAGAGCCACCTCTACCAGTGCTCCCTCGGCGACCTGCCCGCCGGCACCAGCAAGGACTTCGGCGTCCCGCTGTTCAGCACGGGCGGCCGGGGCGACGGCGGCAAGTTGGTCGTCCACGTCGTCACCGCGACGCCCGGGGGCAAGGTTCGCGACAAGGTCGTCGTGCCGGTGACCGTGACGAAGCCCGGCTACGACCTCACCGCCTGGGCGCAGGACGTCCAGGCAGGCGTCGTGGTCAACGGCGCGGTGGCCGACGAGCCGGACCTCAGGCCGGTGCGCCGGGGCGAGACCGTCCCGCTGGACTGGGCGGTCTACAACGACGGCAGCCGGCCCGCGACCGGCGTCTTCTACGGCATCACCCTCCCGGCGGGTGTGAGCTTCGTGACGGTGCCGCAGGGCTGCGTCACGCAGGTGTACCTCGGCAAGGAGCAGGCGTTCTGCGAGGACGCCGGCGCGACCATCCGCCGGGGGCAGTACTACACCGCCGACGTGACGGTGAAGGTCGGCGACGACGTGACCGAGCCGGTGCTGCGGGAGGGCGACCTCTTCGCGTACGGGCTGGACGTCGCCGAGGGCGAGCCGGAGGAGGAGCCGCGGATCGCCGGCCAGGCGCAGCGGAAGGCCTTCTCCGAGGCCGACATGGGCGACAACCACACGTTCTTCGAGGCCTTCGTCGACCTGTCGGCGCAGCCGACCCCGACCCCGACGCCGACGCCGACCGGTGAGCCGACGCCGACCCCGACCGGCGTACCCACGGCGGCCCCGACCACCACCCCCGGTGGCGGTGGCGGCGGCGACGGCGGGCTGCCGGTGACCGGCGTGCAGGCCGGGCTGATCGGCGGCATCGGCGCGGCCGTGCTGCTGGCCGGCGGCGCGCTGCTGCTGCTCTCCCGGCGGCGCAGGGTCGTCCTGGTGGCGCCCGGCGACGAGAAGTCGACCGACTGACGTACGGCGACGCGGGGGCGGGGTGGGCGACCATCCCGCCCCCGCGGCGTGTCCGGGGTGGTGGGGCGGCCGACCCACCGGCCGCCCGCGCGGGCCGGACTGGCAGAGTGGAGGGGTGAGCCGTACCCCGCAGGGCCAGCGCGCCAACCTGGACAAGCAGCCGCACGAGGTCGCCGCGATGTTCGACGGCGTGGCGGCTCGCTACGACCTGACCAACACCGTCCTCTCCTTCGGGCAGGACCGGTTCTGGCGCCGGGCCACCCGGGCCGCGCTCGACCTGCGGCCTGGTGAGCGGGTGCTCGACGTGGGCGCCGGCACCGGCGTGTCCACCGAGGAACTGGCCCAGTCGGGCGCGTACGCGGTGGGCGCCGACCTGTCCCTCGGCATGCTGCGCGTCGGCAAGCGCACCCGTCCCCAGGTGCCGCTGCTGGCCGGGGACGCGTTGAAGCTGCCCTTCGCCGACGCCAGCTTCGACGCGGTGACCATCTCGTTCGCGCTGCGCAACGTGAACGACACCGACGCCGCCCTGCGGGAGTTGGCCCGGGTCACCAGGCCGGGCGGCCGGCTGGTGGTGTGCGAGTTCAGCACCCCGGTGAACCCGGCGTTCCGCACGGTCTACCTGTCGTACCTGATGCGTTCGCTGCCGAGCGTGGCCCGCACCGTCTCCAGCAACCCCGACGCGTACGTCTACCTGGCGGAGTCGATCCGGGCGTGGCCCGACCAGCCGGCCCTGGCCGCGCGGATCGGCGCGGCGGGCTGGGGCAGGGTGGCCTGGCGCAACCTGACCGGCGGGATCGCGGCGTTGCACCGCGCGGTGCGCGTCTAGACCTGTTCGGCGCCCTTTCCCTGAATATCCGTTTTTGTTCCACTTTGTTCCGTAAGCTCGCCCCCATGACGGGACGACACCAGGCGGTCGGCGCGGAGGCCACCGACGACGACGCGACCGAGCTCATCGCCCAGCTCAAGGAGCTGGCCGGCGCGGATCCCGCCGACGTCCGTCAGGTCGTGGCCGAGGTGCTGGCCGCCCTGGACCGCGCCGCCGGCGGCGCGCTGCGCGAGCACCTGCCGGAGACGATCCGGCACGACGCCGGCCTGGATCCGGCCGCCTCCGCCCGGCACTGAGGCCCGCCCCGGCGCCCCGCCTCCGACCTCGGCCGACGTGTCTCCGGCAAGTTAGGTACCCCTGGTCCGGCGTGGTCATGACGTCGGTCATAGACTCCCACCGTCTGGCTTGTGAAGCATTTCACGAGCATGCGGGAGGAGGCGCGGGATGGCCGCGGTGGAGCATGACGCCGACGTGATCGTCGTGGGCGCCGGTCCCGGTGGGTCGGCTACCGCATACCACCTGGCTCGGCACGGCGTACGGGTGCTGCTGCTGGAGAAGACCGAGTTCCCCCGGGAGAAGGTCTGCGGCGACGGGCTGACCCCGCGCGCGGTGCGGCAGCTCATCCGGATGGGCGTGGACACCTCGCCCGAGGCGGGCTGGCTGCACAACCGGGGCCTGCGGGTCATCGGCGGCGGCGTCCGGCTGGAGCTGGACTGGCCCGACCTGGCGAGCTTCCCCAACTACGGCCTGGTGCGCACCCGGCTCGACTTCGACGACCTGCTCGCCCGGCGCGCCGTCGAGGCCGGCGCCGAGCTGCGTACCGGCGTGAACGTCACCGGCCCGGTGCTGGGCCCGGACGGCCGGGTCACCGGCGTCGAGGCGGAGGTCGGCCCGGGCAAGGAGCCCGCCACCTTCCACGCGCCGCTGGTCGTCGCGGCCGACGGGGTCTCCGGCCGCTTCCCGCTCGCCCTCGGGCTGGCCAAGCGCGAGGACCGGCCGATCGGCGTCGCCGTCCGGCGCTACTACCGCTCGCCCGCCAAGCACGACGACAACTACCTGGAGTCCTGGCTCGAGCTGCGCAGCAAGGACAGCGGCGACAACCTGCTGCCCGGGTACGGCTGGATCTTCGGGCTAGGCGACGGCCGGGTCAACGTCGGCCTCGGGGTGCTCAACTCCTCGTCCGCGTTCGGCAAGACCAACTACCGCCGGCTGCTCACCGACTGGCTGGCCAACACGCCCGCCGACTGGGGCATGACCGACGAGGCGAACGCGGAGGGGCCGATCCTCGGCGCCGCGCTCCCCATGGGCTTCAACCGGGTGCCGCACTACACCCGGGGCGTGATGCTGGTCGGCGACTCCGGCGGCATGGTCAACCCGTTCAACGGCGAGGGCATCGCGTACGCGATGGAGTCCGGCGAGCTGGCCGCGGAGGTCGCCGTGCAGGCGCTCGCGCGCCCGGCCGGCGCGGACCGGGAGCGTGCGCTGACGGCGTACTCGACGGAGCTGAAGCTCCGCTTCGGCGGCTACTACCGGCTCGGCGGCATC
Organism: Micromonospora sp. NPDC007220; assembly: GCF_040634035.1. Taxonomy (NCBI): domain Bacteria; kingdom Bacillati; phylum Actinomycetota; class Actinomycetes; order Micromonosporales; family Micromonosporaceae; genus Micromonospora; species Micromonospora sp. NPDC007220. The sequence continues at coordinate 251,653 of NZ_JBEYEU010000001.1, forward strand.
TTCGTGAAGCTCATCGGCCGCCCCGAGATCATGCGGATGGCCACGAAGCACGGGATGCCGCACCCGATGCTGATGCGCTTCGTGCTCAAGCTGCTGGCCAACCTGACCGACCCCCGCGACGGGGACGCGATGGACCGCGTCATCAACACGATGACGAGAGTGGCGCCCGCCGTGTAGCCCGAGGAACGAGCCTGCGAGCGCCCGCGGTCGCGACGAAGGCAGCCCCGTGTGACGGCCCCGTCCACGGTCTGCGATGACCGCAGGTGCGGACAGGGGAGATCGACCCCCGCCGACGACCGTCGCGAGGGACGTGAATAGTGTGATTTTTGACAAGGACCAGGGGCAGGGAAGGACGAGCAGGAGAAAACGATGTCGCTCTCGCCTTATGCACCGATCATCGGGCTGTTCGCCCTCGCCGCGGGGTTCGCGCTGTTCTCCGTGGCCGCTGCCCGCTTCGCCGGTCCCCGGCGCTACAACAAGGCCAAGCTCGAGGCGTACGAGTGCGGCATCGAGCCCAGCCCGCAGCCGGTCGGCGGCGGCCGGTTCCCGATCAAGTTCTACCTGACGGCGATGCTCTTCATCGTCTTCGACATCGAGATCATCTTCCTCTACCCCTGGGCGGTCTCGTTCGACGCCCTGCCGATCTTCGGCTTCGTGGAGATGGTCCTGTTCATCGTCGCTGTCTTCGTCGCCTACGCCTACGTCTGGCGGCGTGGCGGCCTGGACTGGGACTGAGGGAGGAACCTCAGATGGGTATCGAGGAGAAGCTTCCCGCCGGTGTCCTGCTCACCTCGGTGGAGAAGCTGGTCAACTGGTCGCGGAAGACGTCGGTCTGGGGGGCCACCTTCGGTCTGGCCTGCTGCGCGATCGAGATGATGGCCGCCGGTGGTCCGCACTACGACATGGGCCGCTGGGGCATGGAGGTCTTCCGGGCCTCGCCCCGGCAGGCCGACCTGATGATCGTGGCCGGCCGGGTGAGCCAGAAGATGGCCCCCGTGCTGCGCCAGATCTACGACCAGATGGCGGAGCCCCGCTGGGTCATCTCGATGGGCGTCTGCGCCAGCAGCGGCGGCATGTTCAACAACTACGCCATCGTGCAGGGCGTCGACCACATCGTCCCGGTCGACATGTACCTGCCCGGTTGCCCGCCCCGGCCCGAGATGCTCATCGACGCGGTCCTCAAGCTGCGCGAGAAGATCGGGCACGAGCCGCTCGGCCCGAACGGTCGCAAGATGCTCGAGGCGCGCAAGGCCCGCGGTGACGTCCCGGTCGTCCCCTACGGCTCGATGCCGTCGTCGTACCGCAGCGACAAGGCCCGGCGGGCCGAGTGGACCAAGGCGGTCCGTGAGGGTCGCGAGGAGCAGCTGCGGATCGAGAACTGGATGAAGGCCCAGAACCACCTGCAGCACGGGGGTGTCCAGAAGTGACCGCGCCTCAGGACAGGCAAGACGACGGCGGCGTGCCGGTGCCGGTCACGCCGGCCGGTACCAGCAGCACCGCACCCGCCGAGTACCCCCCGGCCAGCCCGGCCGGCCGGGGCATGTTCGGCAACCAGGGCTCTGGCGACGTGTCCGGCTTCGGCGGCCTCGTCCGCCAGCGCCGGACCATCGAGGACGCCCCCCGGCCGTACGGGGGCTACTTCGACGAGGTCCGCGACGCGCTGGAGGAGGCGTACCCGGACTTCGCCGACGCCGTCGAGAAGGTCGTGGTCGACCGGGGCGAGCTGACCCTGCACATCCGCCCCGAGCGGATCGCCGAGGTCTGCCAGGTGATGCGCGACGACATGGCGCTCCGCTTCGAGCTCTGCTCCTCGGTCTCCGGGGTGGACTACCTCGGCGCCGACGCCCGCCGCCTGCACGTCGTCTACCAGCTCACCTCGATGACCTACCGCCGCACCGTGCGGCTGGAGGCCGCGGTCTCCGCCGAGGACCCGCACCTGCCGAGCGTCACGTCGATCTACCCGACGGCGGACTGGCAGGAGCGCGAGGCGTACGACATGTTCGGCATCGTCTTCGACGGTCACCCCAACCTGACCCGGATCCTCATGCCGGACGACTGGGAGGGGCACCCGCAGCGCAAGGACTACCCGCTCGGCGGCGTACCCGTCGAGTACAAGGGCGCTGAGATCCCGCCGCCGGACCGGAGGAGGTCCTACCAGTGAGCGCGAGGAGTGAGCTTGCGAGCCCCGCAGTCGTGAACGGAGGGCCGGCACTGTGACCACGTCGAACTACGCCACCGAGCGCGACACCACCGAGGGGAAGGTCTTCACCGTCACCGGTGGGGACTGGGACAGCGTCGTCTCGGGGACCGACCCGATCAACGACGAGCGGATCGTCGTCAACATGGGTCCGCAGCACCCGTCGACGCACGGCGTGCTCCGGCTGGTCCTGGAGCTGGAGGGCGAGACGGTCCGCGAGGCCCGCTCGGTCGTCGGCTACCTGCACACCGGCATCGAGAAGAACCTCGAATACCGCAACTGGGTCCAGGGCAGCACCTTCGTGACCCGGATGGACTACCTCGCCCCGATCTTCAACGAGACGGGGTACGCGCTGGCGGTGGAGAAGCTGCTCGGGATCTCCGACCAGATCACCGAGCGGGCGAACACCATCCGGGTCCTGATGATGGAGCTGAACCGGATCTCCTCGCACCTGGTCTGGGTGGCCACCACGGCCATGGAGCTGGGCGCGATCAACATGATGCTCTACGGCTTCCGCGAGCGTGAGTACATCCTGGAGATCTTCGAGATCATCACCGGCCTGCGGATGAACCACGCGTACGTCCGGCCGGGCGGTGTGGCCCAGGACGTGCCGGACGAGGCGATCGTCAAGATCCGCGAGTTCCTGAAGCTGCTGCCGAAGCGGCTCAAGGAGTACGAGAACCTCCTCTCCGGGCAGCCCATCTGGCTCGAGCGGACCAAGAACGTCGCGGTGCTCGACGTGACGGGCTGCCTCGCGCTCGGCGTGACCGGCCCGGTGCTGCGTTCGGCCGGCCTCGCCTGGGACCTGCGCAAGACCATGCCGTACTGCGGCTACGAGACGTACGAGTTCGACGTGCCGACGCACACCGACGGCGACGTGTGGGGCCGCTACCTGGTCCGGCTCGCCGAGATCCGGGAGTCGCTCAAGCTCGTCGAGCAGGCGTTGGACCGGCTCAAGCCGGGCCCGGTGATGGTGGCCGACAAGAAGATCGCCTGGCCGGCGCAGCTCGCCATCGGCGTCGACGGCATGGGCAACTCGCTGGAGCACGTCGCGAAGATCATGGGTCAGTCGATGGAGTCGCTGATCCACCACTTCAAGCTCGTCACCGAGGGCTTCCGGGTGCCGCCGGGCCAGGTCTACGTCGGCATCGAGTCGCCCCGCGGCGAGCTGGGCGTGCACGCCGTCTCCGACGGTGGCACCCGGCCCTACCGGGTGCACTACCGGGAGCCGAGCTTCGTCAACCTCCAGGCGCTCCCGGCGATGGCCGAGGGCGGCCTGATCGCCGACGTGATCGCCGGTGGGGCATCGCTGGACCCCGTGATGGGTGGTTGTGACCGATGAGTGTGTTCACTGACGAGACCCGCGAACGGGCACGGGAGATCATCGCCCGCTATCCGGCCGACCGGTCCCGGTCGGCGCTGCTGCCGCTGCTGCACCTGGTGCAGTCCGAGGAGGGCTACGTCTCCCCGGCCGGCGTGGCGTTCTGCGCCGAGGTGCTGGGCCTCAACAAGGCCCAGGTCGGGGCGGTCGCCACCTTCTACACCATGTACAAGCGTCGGCCGACCGGCGACTACCTGGTGAGCGTCTGCACCAACACGATGTGCAACGTGCTCGGCGGCCAGGAGGTCTACGACACCCTCACGGAGCACCTCGGCGTGGGGCACGACGAGACCACCGCCGACGGGAAGATCACCCTGGAGCACGCCGAGTGCCTGGCGGCGTGCGACTACGGCCCGGTGATGACCGTCAACTACGACTTCTTCGACGGGGTGGACCCGCAGACCGCACGTGGCGTCGTCGACGAGCTGCGCGCCGGTGGCCGGCCGATGCCGACCCGGGGCGCCCGGCTCTGCACCCTCAAGGAGATGGCGGTGCAGCTCGCCGGCTTCGCCGACGAGCGGGAGGGCGCGGTCGCCGACGGCGGGCCGGGAGAGCCCACCCTGCGGGGGCTGCGGCTGGCGCAGGAGCACGGCATCTCGGTGCCGGGCTTCGACCCGAACACCCCGATCCGCAGCAAGGCCGAGGCCGACAAGGCCGCCGCCGAGGCGAAGGCCAGGAGCGAGGCCGCGAAGCCGGCTCCCGAGCCGGCCAAGGCCGCGCCGGCCCCGAGCGGCAACGGCACCCGGCCCGCCACGGGCAACGCGGGCACCGGCGAGCCCGCCCCCGCCGCCGAGGCGGCCGGCAGCACCACCCGTGACGTCAAGGCGCCGGACGCCAAGTCGCCCGAGGTGCGTACCGCCGAGACCCGCCAGCCCGACGCGGCGACCGCCGTGCCGGACGCCCCGGGCACCAAGGTTCCGGTGGACGGCGCCCCGCCGGCTCCCCGCGACGCGCAGGAGGCGGAGGCCGCCGGGGCGGCGGCCAACGCGCCGGCCGGCGACGGCAAGCCCGCCGGCGACGCGGCCGGTGCGCAGCAGCGCAACCTCAAGGAAGCCGAGGCGGGCGCCGGTGGCGCGGGCTCCGCCGTCGCGAGCGAGACGGGGGTCCAGAAGTGACCACTCCCCGGCCGGAGACCCTGGCCAAGCTGACGCCGGTACTCACCAAGCGCTGGCTGTCGCCGGACGCCTGGCGGATCGGCACCTACGAGAAGCTCGACGGCTACGCGGCCCTGCGCAAGGCGCTCAAGGCGCACCCGGACGACCTGATCCAGCTGATCAAGGACTCCGGCCTGCGCGGTCGCGGCGGCGCCGGCTTCCCGACCGGTCTCAAGTGGGGGTTCATCCCGCAGGGCGACGGCAAGCCGCACTACCTCGTCGTCAACGCCGACGAGGGGGAGCCGGGCACCTGCAAGGACCTCCCGCTGATGACGCACGACCCGCACGCCCTCGTCGAGGGCGTGATCATCGCGTCGTACGCGATCCGGGCCAGCCGCGCCTACATCTACATCCGGGGCGAGGCGGTGCACGCCGCGCGCCGGCTGCGCAACGCCGTGCGGGAGGCCACCGCCAAGGGCTACCTGGGCCGGAACATCCTCGGCTCCGGGTACGACCTGGAGCTGGTGGTGCACTCGGGCGCCGGGGCGTACATCTGCGGCGAGGAGACCGCGCTGCTGGACTCGCTGGAGGGCTTCCGGGGCCAGCCCCGGCTGCGCCCGCCGTTCCCGGCCACCCACGGCCTGTACGCGAGCCCGACGGTGGTCAACAACGTCGGCACCATCGCCAGCGTCCCCTACATCGTGCTGGGCGGCGCCGACTGGTGGAAGACCATGGGCACGGAGAAGTCGTCCGGCCCGATGATCTACTCGCTCTCCGGCCGGATCGCCAACCCCGGCCAGTTCGAGTGCGGCATGGGCGTCACCCTGCGGGAGCTGATCGAGCTGGCCGGCGGCATGCAGCCCGGTCACAACCTGAGGTTCTGGACGCCGGGTGGCTCGTCGACGCCGCTGCTCACCGCCGAGCACCTGGACGTGCCGCTGGACTTCGAGGGGGTGGCGGCGGCCGGCTCGATCCTCGGCACCACGGCCACCCAGATCTTCTCCGACCAGGACTGCCCGGTCTACGCGACGTACCGGTGGCTGGAGTTCTACCACCACGAGTCGTGCGGCAAGTGCACCCCGTGCCGCGAGGGCAACTACTGGATGGTCCGGGTCTACCGGCGGATCCTCGCCGGTCAGGGCACCCACGAGGACCTGGACACCCTGCTGGACACCTGCGACAACATCCTCGGCCGCTCGTTCTGCGGCCTGGGTGACGGCGCGACCAGCTCGGTGACCTCGTCGCTGAAGTACTTCAAGCAGGACTACCTCGACTACATCGAGGGACGTACCGCGCCGAAGCTGTCGGACAAGCAGCTGGTGGGAGCCCACTAATGACCGACGTAGCGAAGCAGACCGAGACCGTCACGCTCACCATCGACGGCGTCGAGGTCACCGCCCCGAAGGGGGCGCTGCTGATCCGGGTCGCCGAGCAGTTGGGCACCGAGATCCCCCGGTTCTGCGACCACCCGCTGCTGGCCCCGGCCGGCGCGTGCCGGCAGTGCCTGGTCGAGGTGGAGGGGCAGCGCAAGCCCGTCGCCTCCTGCACCCAGACCGTCGCCGACGGCATGGTGGTACGCACCCAGCTCACCTCTCCGGTCGCCAAGAAGGCGCAGGAGGGGGTCATGGAGCTGCTGCTGCTGAACCACCCGCTCGACTGCCCGATGTGCGACAAGGGCGGCGAGTGCCCGCTGCAGAACCAGGCGATGTCCACCGGACGCTCCGACTCGCGGTTCCACGAGCACAAGCGGGAGTACCCGAAGCCGCTGCCGATCAGCACGCAGGTGCTGCTCGACCGCGAGCGCTGCGTGCTCTGCCAGCGTTGCACCCGGTTCTCCGAGGAGATCGCCGGCGACAAGTTCATCGACCTGATGGGCCGGTCGTCCGCCGAGGAGATCAACATCTACCGGGACGAGGACTACGGCGTGGAGACGGGCGCGGGCTGCCCCGGCGCCGACGCCGGGGCCGACTCCGGCGACGTTCCCTTCAACTCGTACTTCTCCGGGAACACGGTGCAGATCTGCCCGGTCGGCGCGCTGACCGGCACCCAGTACCGGTTCCGGGCCCGGCCGTTCGACCTGGTCTCCTCCCCGAGCGTCTGCGAGCACTGCTCGGCCGGGTGCGCCCAGCGCACCGACTGGCGGCGGGGCAAGGTGCTGCGCCGGCTGGCCGGCGACGACCCGGCGGTGAACGAGGAGTGGAACTGCGACAAGGGGCGGTGGGGCTTCCAGTACACCCGCGCCTTCGACCGGCTCACCACCCCGCTGGTCCGCGACCCGCAGACCGGCGAGCTGCGTGAGGCGGCGTGGAGCGAGGCGCTGGCCGTCGCCGCCGAGGGGCTGCGCGCGGCGCGGGACGGCGGGCGGGGCACGGCGGTGCTCACCGGCGGTCGGCTGACCGTCGAGGACGCCTACGCGTACGCGAAGTTCGCCCGGGTCGCGCTGAACACCAACGACGTCGACTTCCGGGCCCGGCCGGTCTCCCGCGAGGAGACGGACTTCCTGGCCAGCTCGGTCGCCGGGGTCACCGACGTCACGTACGCCGACGTCGAGAAGGCGCCGGCCGTGGTGCTGGTCGGGCTGGAGCCGGAGGAGGAGTGCCCGATCCTCTTCCTGCGGCTGCGCAAGGCGTACCTGAAGAAGAAGCTGACGGTCTACGCGATCGCGCCGTTCGCCACCCGCGGCCTGGAGAAGCTCGGGGCCAAGCTGGCCCGGGTGGTGCCGGGCGAGGAGGCGACCGTGCTCGCCGAGCACGCGACGGTCGCCGAGGCGCTCAGCGCCGAGGGCGCGATCCTGATCGTCGGCGAGCGGCTGGCCAGCGTGCCGGGCGGCCTCTCCGCGGCGGCCGACGTGGCCCGGCGTACCGGCGCGAAGCTGGCCTGGGTGCCGCGGCGCGCGGGTGACCGCGGCGCGGTCGACGCGGGCTGCCTGCCCAACCTGCTTCCCGGCGGCCGCCTGGTCAACGAGCCGGCCGCCCGGGCCGAGCTGGGTGAGGCGTGGGACATCCCCGCCGGGGTGATCCCGAGCCAGGCCGGCCGGGACACCGACGCGATCCTCGCCGCCGCCGCCGGCGGTCAGCTCGGCGCGCTGGTGGTGGCCGGGGTCGACCCGGCCGACCTGGCCGACCCGCGGCTGGCCGAGAAGGCCCTGGACGAGGTGCCGTTCCTGGTCAGCCTGGAGCTGCGGATGAGCGCGGTGGCCCGGCGGGCCGACGTGGTCTTCCCCGTCGCCCCGGTGGTCGAGAAGGCCGGCAGCTTCCTGGACTGGGAGGGCCGGCTGCGCACCTTCGAGGCGGTGCTGCGCACCGCCGCGATGACCGACGGCCGCGTGCTGGACGCGCTCGCCGCGCAGCTCGACGTGCAGCTCGGCACCGGTGACGTGCTCAGCGTCCGCCGCGAGCTGGGCGCGCTGCCGCGGACCCGGACCGACCGTCCCGCCACCCCGTCGGTGGAGCCGGCCGCGGTGCGGGAGCCCGGCGCCGGTGAGGCGGTGCTCGCCACCTGGCACCAGCTGATCGACCTGGGCAGCCTCACCGACGGCGACGAGCACCTCGCCGGCACCGCCCGCCCGCCGGTGGTCCGGCTGGGCAAGGGCACCGCGGAGGCGCTCGGCGTCGCCGACGGCGACCCGGTGACGGTGGGCACCGACCGGGGGGCGCTGACCCTGCCGGCGGCGATCACCGAGATGCCGGACGGCGTCGTCTGGCTGCCGACCAACTCGCCCGGTTCGACCGTGCGACGCAGCCTCGGCGCGACGTCCGGAGCGCTCGTGCGGATCTCCGCCGCCGCGGTCGCCGCCGACGCGGCGGACCGCCCGGGCCCGCTCCTCAACGCAGGGGGTGTACAGCAGTGAACGCGGTCTACCTGGCCCAGGATCCGACGCTGGCCGACTTCGGCCGGGATCCCTGGTGGCTGGTCCTCGGCAAGATCGTCTTCGCGTTCGTCGTCGCCGTGCTGGCCACGCTGCTCGGCGTCTGGTTCGAGCGCCGGGTCGTGGGCCGCATGGCCGTGCGACCCGGCCCCAACCAGGCCGGCCCGTTCGGTCTGCTGCAGACCCTCGCCGACGGCCTGAAGCTCGCCTTCAAGGAGGACCTCCTCCCGCGGACCGCCGACAAGGTCGTCTTCTTCTTCGCCCCGGTGATCTCGGTGGTCTGCGCGATCACCGCGCTGTCGGTGATCCCGTTCGGGCCGATGGTCAGCATCTTCGGGCACCGGACGCCGCTACAGGTCACCGACGTGCCGGTGGCGGTGCTGGTGGTGCTGGCACTCTCCTCGCTGGCCGTCTACGGCATCGTGCTCGGCGGCTGGGCCAGCGGCTCCACGTACCCGCTGCTCGGCGGCCTGCGCTCCGCCGCCCAGCTGGTCTCGTACGAGGTCACGATGGGCCTGAGCGTCGTCGCGGTCTTCATGACCGCCGGCACCATGTCGACCAGCGGGATCGTCGCCGCCCAGGGCGACGGCACCCGGCTGAGCATCGGGGGCTTCGAGATCCCGGCCCCCGGCTGGTACGCGCTCCTGCTGCTCCCCAGCTTCATCATGTTCTTCATCGCCATCGTCGGTGAGACGAACCGGGCGCCGTTCGACCTGCCCGAGGCGGAGTCGGAGCTGGTGGCGGGCTTCCAGACGGAGTACAGCTCCCTGAAGTTCGCGCTCTTCATGCTCAGCGAGTACGTCGCGATGGTGACCATGTCGGCCTTCACCGTGACGCTCTTCCTCGGCGGCTGGCACGCGCCGTGGCCGATCACCAGCATCTGGGCGGGCGCCAACTCCGGCTGGTGGCCGATGCTGTGGTTCTTCGGCAAGGTCGTCATGCTGGTGTTCGTCTTCGTCTGGCTGCGGGGCACCCTGCCCCGGCTGCGCTACGACCAGTTCATGCGCTTCGGCTGGAAGGTCCTGCTCCCGATCAACCTGGTCTGGATCCTGGTCCTGGCCGGCCTGCGCTCGATCGAGGACTGGGACTCGCGCAGCAAGCTGATCGCCGTCGGCATCCCCGCCGGCATCCTGCTGCTCGCCACGCTGCTCTGGCCGAGCCGGAAGCAGCAGCCGAAGCCGACGGTCCAGGAGCAGGTCAACGACCGGCCGCACGGCAGCTTCCCGCTGCCCCCGATGGACCTGCAGGTACCACCGAGCCCGCGCACGAGGCGCGTGGTCGCCGAGCGGGAACCGGCCAACATCGCCGCCGGCCCGGACTCCAGGGAGGTGTGACGTGGGCGCGATCACCGGAACGTTCAAGGGATTCGGTGTCACCTTCTCGCACATGTTCAAGAAGGTCATCACCACCGACTACCCGTTCAAGCCGCCGGTGTCGGCGCCGCGCTACCACGGGCGGCACATCCTCAACCGGCACCCGGACGGGCTGGAGAAGTGCATCGGCTGCGAGCTGTGCGCCTGGGCCTGCCCGGCGGACGCGATCTACGTCGAGGGCGGCGACAACACCGACGAGCAGCGCTTCTCGCCGGGTGAGCGGTACGCCAGCATCTACCAGATCAACTACGCCCGCTGCATCTTCTGCGGGCTCTGCATCGAGGCCTGCCCGACCCGCTCGCTCACCATGAGCAACGAGTACGAGCTGGCCCGGGACAACCGGCAGGATCTGATCTTCACGAAGGAGCAGCTGCTCGCGCCGCTGCTGCCGGGCATGGAGCAGCCGCCGCACCCGATGCGACTCGGCGACAGCGAGAAGGACTACTACGTCGGCGCGCTGACCAACCCGGGCACCTCGGCCGGCGCGGAGCACTCGGCCAACAACCCGGGCCGGTACCAGGTGGAGGAGCACCCCGGTGTGACCTTCCCGGGCGCCGAGCAGCACGCCCAGCGGGCGGCAGCCGCCAAGGGAGACGGAGCATGACCACGCAGACGGTGCTCGCCGCGGCGGGCGAGGTCTCCAGCGGGGAGCAGGTGACCTTCTACATCCTGGCTCCGCTGGCGCTGATCGGCGCGATCGGGATGGTCGCGGCGCGCAACGCCGTGCACTCGGCCCTCTGGCTGGTGCTGACGATGCTCTGCCTGGGCGTGTTCTACGTCCTGCAGGCCGGGCCGTTCATCGGCATGGTGCAGATCATCGTCTACACCGGCGCGATCATGATGCTCTTCCTGTTCGTGCTGATGCTGGTGGGCCGCGACGCCTCGGACTCGTTGATCGAGACGCTGCGCGGCCAACGGGTCGCGGCGGTGGTGCTCGGGCTCGGCTTCGCCGGCCTGGCCGGCGGCGGGCTGTGGCGCGCGCTGGAGGGCACCACGGCGGTCGGCCTGGAGCAGGCCAACGCCGAGGGCAACGTGCAGGGCATCGCCCGGCTGCTCTTCACCAAGTACGTCTTCGCGTTCGAGCTCACCTCGGCGCTGCTCATCACGGCCGCCATCGGCGCGATGGTCCTGGCCCACATCGAGCGGCGCAAGGAGGACAGGCTGGACCAGCCGAAGACGATGCGGGCGCGCTTCGCCCCGGGCAACTACCCGGGCCCGAAGCCCGGCCCGGGCGTCTACGCGACCTCCTCCTCCGTGGCCACCCCGGCCCGTCTGCCGGACGGCCGGCTGACCGAGCGGAGCACCCCGGAGATCCTGCCGGTGCGCGAGCTGGACGCCCGGGAGACGACCCTGAAGGGGACGGAAAAGTGACGCCGGACTACTACCTGGTGCTGGCCGCGGTGCTCTTCACCATCGGCGCGGTCGGTGTGCTCATCCGGCGCAACGCGATCGTGCTCTTCATGTGCATCGAGCTGATGCTCAACGCGGCCAACCTGACGCTGGTCACCTTCAGCCGGATCAACGGTGACCTCAACGGCCAGATCATGGCGTTCTTCGTGATGGTGGTGGCGGCGGCCGAGGTCGTGGTCGGGCTCGCGATCATCATGGCGATCTTCCGGACCCGACGCTCCGCGAGTGTCGACGACGCCAACCTGCTGAAGTACTGAGGGGTCCTGCGGTGGGAACGATTCTGACGAACGCCCCGGCTGAGCCGGTGGGCACCGTCGCCTACGCGACGGCGGACGGGCTGCTGGGCAGCGTCTGGCTGCTGGTGGCGATTCCGCTGCTCAGCGCGGCGGTCCTGCTGCTGCTCGGCCGGCGGGCGGACCGCTGGGGGCACTGGCTCGGGGTGGCCGCCATCGGCGCCGCGTTCGTGCTGGGCCTGACCTACTTCCTCCAGTTGCGTGGCCTGGAGAACAAGTCGGTCGAGCTGAGCCTGTGGGACTTCATCACGGTCGGCGACCTGCGGGTGGACTTCGGTCTGCTCTTCGACCCGCTGGCCGCCGTCTTCGTGCTGCTGATCACCGGCGTGGGCTTCCTGATCCACCTCTACGCGGTCGAGTACATGTCGCACGACGCGGGGCGTAGGCGGTTCTTCGCCTACTTCAACCTGTTCGTCGCCGCCATGCTGCTGCTGGTGCTCGGCAACAACTACGTGATGCTCTACTTCGGCTGGGAGGGCGTCGGTCTGGCGTCGTACCTGCTGATCTCCTTCTGGTACGAGCGGCCCAGCGCCGCCACCGCCGGCAAGAAGGCGTTCCTGATGAACCGGGTCGGCGACGCCGGCCTGGCGATCGGCATCTTCATCATGTTCGCCAGCCTCGGCACCACCCAGTACGACGAGGTCTTCAACGGGGTCGGCTCGCTGACCGCGACCACGGTGCTGGTGCTCGGCCTGCTGCTGCTGCTCGGCGCGACCGGCAAGTCCGGCCAGTTCCCGCTCCAGGCGTGGCTGCCGGACGCGATGGAGGGCCCGACCCCCGTGTCGGCGCTCATCCACGCCGCGACCATGGTCACCGCCGGCGTCTACCTGATCGCCCGGTCGAACCCGATCTTCTCGGCCAACTCCACCCTCCAGCTGGTGGTGGTGAGCGTCGGCGCACTGACGCTGCTGATCGGCTGCATCATCGGCGCGGCCAAGGACGACATCAAGCGCGTGCTGGCCTGGTCGACCGTGAGCCAGATCGGCTACATGTTCCTCGGCGTCGGCCTCGGCGGTGGCGCCTACGCGCTGGCGATCGTGCACCTGCTGGCGCACGGCTTCTTCAAGGCCAACATGTTCCTCGGCGCCGGCTCGGTCATGCACGGCATGAACGACCAGGTCGACATCCGCCGGTTCGGTGGGCTGTCGAAGTACATGAAGGTCACCTGGATCACCTTCATGACGGGCTGGCTCGCGATCATCGGCATCCCGCCGCTGTCCGGCTTCTTCTCCAAGGAGCCGATCATCGTGGCGGCGTTCGAGCGGGAGGACTGGACCGCCTGGCTCTTCGGCGGCGCGGCCCTGCTCGGTGCCGGGCTCACCGCGTTCTACATGACCCGGCTCTTCGTGCTCACCTTCCACGGGCCGAAGCGCTGGACCGAGGACATCGGGCAGCCGCACGAGTCGCCGAAGCTGATGACCATCCCGCTGATCCTGCTGGCGGTCGGCTCGGTGGGGGCGGGCTGGCTGCTCTCCACCTCGGTGCCGGACTGGCTCACCGCCACGGCCGGACTCGGTGCGGCAGAGGGGGAGCACCACCCGGTGCTCTCGCACACCGTGATCACGATCCTGTCGATCCTGGTCACCGTGCTCGGTGCCGGGCTGGCCTGGTTCCTGTTCCGGAGCGGCACGGCCACCGCGCCGCAGCCGGCCGGGGTACTGGTCACCGCCGCCCGCCGCAACCTCTACACGGACGCGGTCAACGAGGCGATCTTCGAGAAGCCGGGCATCTTCCTCACCCGGGCACTGGTCTACCTCGACAACCGGGGCGTCGACGGGCTGGTCAACGGCCTCGCGGCGGGGATCGGTGGCGGCTCGGGTCGACTCCGGCGGCTCCAGACGGGCTTCGTCCGGTCGTACGCCACCTCGATCCTGACCGGCGCGCTGCTGGTCCTGGCGGCGTTCCTGGCCGTCGAGGCGGGGTGGCTGGCGTGATCGACCTCTTCCAGGCGGCCGTCTCCGGCGGACCGCGCAGTGACGACGGAGGTAAGGCCGCATAATGTCCGACTTCCCGTTCCTCTCGGTGCTCACCGTGGCACCGCTGGTCGGCGCCCTGGTGGTGGCCTTCCTGCCGCGCAGCCGGCCGGAGTTGGCCAAGCAGGTGGCGCTCGGCTGGTCGCTGCTGGTGCTGGTGCTGTCGGTGGTCATGTGGGTGACCTTCGAGGTTGGTGGCGACCGCTTCCAGTTCCGTGAGTCCTACACCTGGATTCCGAACTGGGGCGTCAGCTTCACCTTCGCCGCCGACGGCATCGCGCTGGTGATGCTGATGCTGATCGCGGTGCTCGTACCGCTGGTGATCCTGGCGTCCTGGCACGACGCCGAGTCGTCCAAGCGGTCGGTGCCGGTCTACTTCGCCCTGCTGCTCGTCCTCGAGTGCACGATGATCGGCGTCTTCGCCGCCGCCGACGTGTTCCTGTTCTACGTGTTCTTCGAGGTCATGCTGGTGCCGATGTACTTCCTCATCGGCAGCTACGGCGGCCACCAGCGGCAGTACGCGGCCGTTAAGTTCTTCCTCTACTCGCTGGTCGGCGGTCTGTTCATGCTCGCCGCGGTGATCGGCCTCTGGGTCGTCGGCGGGAAGACCTTCGACTGGCAGGCGCTGTCCCAGGTGGACATCTCCACCGGCACGGAGCGTTGGCTGTTCCTCGGTTTCTTCCTGGCGTTCGCGATCAAGGCGCCGTTCTTCCCGTTCCACACCTGGCTGCCGGACGCCGGTGGCGCGGCCCCGGCGGGTGCGGCGGCGCTGCTCGTCGGCGTGCTCGACAAGGTCGGCACGTTCGGCATCCTGCGCTACTGCCTGCCGCTGTTCCCGGACGCGGCCAAGTGGTTCGCCCCGTGGGCGCTGGCGCTGGGCGTGATCGGCATCATCTACGCCGCGCTGCTGGCGGTCGGCCAGAACGACCTGAAGCGGCTGGTGTCGTACACCTCGATCGCGCACTTCGGCTTCATCGGGGTGGGCATCTTCGCCTTCACCACGCAGGCCGGCACCGGCGCGGTGCTCTACATGGTCAACCACGGGCTCGCCACCGGCCTGCTCTTCCTGGTGGTGGGCATGCTCATCGCCCGGCGGGGCTCGGCGCTGATCAGCGACTTCGGCGGCGCAGGCAAGCTGGTGCCGATCCTGGCCGGAGTGCTCTTCTTCGCCGGTCTGGCCTCGCTCGCGCTGCCCGGCACCGCGCCGTTCGTCTCCGAGTTCCTGGTGCTGATCGGCACGTTCACGGTGAACAAGCCGGTCGCGGTGATCGCGACGCTCGGCATCATCCTGGCCGCCGCGTACGTGCTGTGGATGGTGCAGCGCACCACCCAGGGCACGCTCAACCCGGCGCTCACCCAGATCGACGGCATGAAGCGTGACCTGAACCTGCGCGAGAAGTTCGTGGTCGCGCCGCTGATCGCGCTGATCGTGCTGCTCGGCTTCTACCCGAAGCCGGTCACCGATGTGATCAACCCGGCCGTGCAGGCGACCATGCAGGACGTCGGCCGGACCGACCCCGCCCCGACGTCGGGCGGAACCGTCCAGGAGGCGGCAAAGTGAGCGCGAGGAGCGAGCTTGCGAGCCCCGCAGTCGCGAACGAAAGGTTTGCAGCGGTGAGCGCGAGGAGTGAACGAGCGGAGCGAGTGAGCCCCGCAGTCGCGAACGAAAGGTTTGCGCAGTGACCGAGCTCAAGTTGCCGTCGATCGACTACGCGGCGCTCGCTCCGACCCTGATCATGCTGGGCGCCGCTCTGCTGGGTGTGCTGGTCGAGGCGTTCGTGCCCCGCCGGCTCCGGCACGTGGTCCAGCTGTCGATGGCCCTGCTGGCGGTGCTCGCCGCGCTGACCATGGTGGTGCTGGCGGCCGACGAGCGGAAGATCACGATCGGCGGGGCGATCGCGGTGGACGGGCCGACGCTCTTCCTCCAGGGCGCGATCCTGGTCCTCGCCGCGATGGCGCTGCTGCTCATCGGCGAGCGTTCGGTGGAGCGGGGCGGGGCGTTCGTCGCCCAGGCCGCCGTCACCGCCGAGTCGGCCGACGACCGGCGGCAGGCCGAGGGCAAGAACGGACTCACCGAGGTCTACCCGCTGACGACGTTCGCGATCGGCGGCATGCTGATCTTCGTGGCGGCGAACGACCTGCTGACCATGTTCATCGCGCTCGAGGTCTTCTCGCTGCCGCTCTACCTGCTCTGCGCGCTGGCCCGCCGCCGGCGGCTGCTGAGCCAGGAGGCCGCGCTGAAGTACTTCATGCTCGGCGCGTACGCCTCGGCCTTCTTCCTGTTCGGCGTGGCCCTGATCTACGGCTTCACGGCGGGCATCCCGGGTCGGCAGGCGGGTGTCGACTTCGCCACCATCGACGCCGCGGTCGAGAACTCCCCGGCCAGCCCGGTGCTGCTCTTCGCCGGCATGGCGCTGCTCGCCATCGGGCTGCTCTTCAAGGCGGCGGCGGCCCCCTTCCACGTCTGGACCCCGGACGTCTACCAGGGCGCGCCGACCCCGGTCACCGGTCTCATGGCCGCCTGCACGAAGGTCGCCGCGTTCGGCGCCCTGCTGCGGGTGTTCCACGTCGCGTTCGACGGGGCCCGGTGGGACTTCACCCCCGTCCTCGGCGTCGTGGCGGTGCTGACCATGCTGGTCGGCGCGGTGCTGGCCGTCACGCAGACCGACATCAAGCGGCTGCTGGCGTACTCCTCCATCGCCAACGCCGGTTACCTGCTGGTCGGCGTGCTGGCGCCGGGCGCCGACGGGATCTCCGGGACGATGTTCTACCTGGTCGCGTACGGCTTCTCGGTGCTCGCCGCGTTCGCCGTGGTGACCCTGGTGCGCGACGCCGACGGGGAGGCCACCCACCTGTCCCGCTGGGCCGGGCTGGGACGGCGTTCGCCGTTCTACGCCGGGATCTTCACCTTCATCCTGCTGGCCTTCGCCGGAATCCCGCTGACCAGCGGCTTCACGAGCAAGTTCGCGGTCTTCGGCCCGGCGCTCGAGGGCGGGCAGGCGTGGCTGGTGATCGCCGGCGTGCTGACCAGCATGGTGCTGGCCTTCCCGTACCTGCGGGTCGTGGTGATGATGTGGCTCTCCGAGCCCGGCGAGTCGACGCCGACCGTCGCCGTGCCCGGCGGGCTGACCTCGGCCGCGCTGATGATCGGCGTGCTCGCCACGCTGGTGCTCGGTGTGGCGCCCGCGCCGCTGCTCGACCTGGCAACCGGCGCCGCCGAATTTGTCAGATGACCGACGCTCACGCCCGCGGGGGCCGGTACGCCACGGCGTGCCGGCCCCCGCGCCGTATCCCCCGTCCCTGGCAGGTCGGAGGGGTGTGGCATGGTTGATGGCGTGGTGAATCCGGCTGGCGAGCGTTCAGGTGCCTCCGGGTCCGGCGGCCGTCGGACCAGGGTGAGCACGAGTCAGTTCGGCGCGCTCGGCCTCTATCTCGCCGATCCCCGCGTCGAGGCGTCCGTGCTGGGCCTGTTGGAGGGCGTCGAGTCCGAGCTGCGGGCGAGCGTGGCCAGCGCCGACCCGTTCGTGACGGAGGCCGCCCGGCACCTCGTGGAGGCCGGCGGCAAGCGGTTCCGCCCGCTGCTGGTGGCGCTGGGCGCCCAGTTCGGCGATCCCACGGGGCCACAGGTCGTGCCGGCCGCCGTGGTGATGGAGCTCACCCACCTGGCGACGCTCTACCACGACGACGTGATGGACGAGGCCGCCGTGCGCCGGGGCGCGCCGAGCGCCAACTCCCGGTGGACCAACTCGGTCGCCATCCTCGTCGGCGACTATCTCTTCGCCCGCGCCGCCGACATCGCCGCCGACCTGGGCATCGAGGCCGTACGCCTCCAGGCGCGCACCTTCGCGCGGCTGGTGCACGGTCAGATCGCCGAGACCGTCGGTCCCCGCCCCGGCGACGACCCGGTGGCCCACTACCTCGACGTGATCGCGGGCAAGACCGGTTCGCTGATCGCCACGTCGGCCCGCTTCGGCGGCATGTTCGGCGGTGCCGCCCCGGAGCACACCGAGGCGCTGGCCGGCTACGGCGAGACCATCGGCGTGGCCTTCCAGCTCTCCGACGACCTGCTCGACATCGCCTCGGAGTCGGTGGAGTCGGGCAAGACGCCCGGCACCGACCTGCGCGAGGGCGTGCCGACCCTGCCGGTGCTCTACGCGCTCGGCTCGGACGACGCCGACGCCGCCTCGGTGCGGCTGCGGGAGATCCTGGCCACCGGGCCGCTGACCGACGACGACCTGCACGCCGAGGCGCTCGGTCTGCTGCGCGAGAGCCCGGCGCTCAAGCGGGCCCGGGAGACGGTCCGCAGCTACGCCGAGGACGCCCGGGAGCAGCTCTCGCCGCTCCCGCAGGGCCCGGCCCGCCGCGCCCTCGAATCCCTCTGCGACTACATCGCCGACCGCACCAGCTGACGCCCGGTCCGCTAGTGGCGGGCGAGCAGGCGACTGCCGGCGAGCATCAGGGCGGCGGCCAGCAGCATCGACCCGGCGGCCACGAGCCACATCACCGGGTAGCCGGCGTGTGCGGCCACGGCACCGAGGCCGAGTGGGCCGAGGCAGCCGCCCGCGTACACCCCGGTCTGGGTGACCGAGGTGGCGGCGGCCGGGGCCTGCGGGTGCAGCCGGACCACCGCGAAGGTCATCAGGCCCGGCCACGCCCAGCCCAGGCCGAAGCCGAGCAGCACGCCGGCCACCAGCGGCACCGGCCCGGCCGTCGCGAGCAGGCCGAGCCCGGCCGCGCCGACCACGAGCATGCCGGCGATGAGGGCGACGTGCCCGGTGGCGCGGCGGTCCGCGAGCCAGCCGACGACGACCCGGGCCGCCACGCAGACCGCGCTGCCCAGCGTCAGGGTCAGCCCGGCCAGCCCGGGTGACAGCCCCCGGTCGGCGGAGGAGTCGACGACGAAGGTGCCGAGCGCGTTCGCGGCGGCCGCGGCGAAGGTTCCGGCGGCCCCGACCACCACCAGGGCCGCGGTGGCGCGGCCGCCGCGGGTCGGGGTGGCCGCCCGGGCGGGGCGCGGCTCCCGCGCGGGTACGGCCGGCAGCGCCGCCAGGGCCGCGCCGGCGGCCGCGACGAACGCCCAGCGCCAGCCGGCTGTCAGCGCCACGGTCGGCACCGCCGCCCCGGCCAGCAGGGTGGCGACGGGGATGGCGGCCTGCTTCACCCCGAACGACAACCCCTGCCTGCGGGTCGGCACGTGCCGGGCGAGCGTGGCGTTGCTGGCGAGCTGACCGAGGGCGTTGGCGGTGCCGGCGAGCGCGAGCAGCCCGAGCAGGACCGGGTACGACCGGGCCAGCCCCGCCACGGCCAGCAGGCAGGCGGCGGAGAGCAGGATGCCGGCCCGGGCCACCACGGTCGGCCCGTGCCGCTCGGCGAGGACGCCGGAGGGCACCGAGGCCAGCGCCCCCACGCCGAAGTAGACCGACACGGCCAGGCCCAGCCCGGCCGGCGAGAAGCCGAGGTCCTCGCCCATCTGCACGGCGAGACCGCCGAGCAGGAAGACCGGCAGGACGCAGGCGATGGTGACGGCGACGGCCCCGGTCACGGCCCGCGCGGGCCGGGGCGGGGCGACGCCCGGGGCGGGCTGGAGCGCGATGTCGGTCATGGTCCGGCAAACCTACGCGAGCGGGGTTTTCGTCACAGAACGTGCCTGTCGAGCAACGCGACGTTCATGACGATCTGGCATCCTCCACCCGAACGGGCATTTCGATCCGGGCCTGTTTTTCATATGGTGTAAGTCCCCGGCGGCGGAGGTGGTTGTGCGCGACCCCTTGGCGGAACCTTCGGATCTCATCCGGAGCGTGTCCCGCGCGCTACGAGTGCTCGAGTCGGTCGGTCGCGCCCCGAAGGGGCTCACCGTCAAACAGATCGCCCGGCGCTGCGAGCTGACCGTGGCGACGACCTACCACCTGGTCCGCACCCTGGCCTACGAGGGCTACGTGATCCGTCGCGAGGACGGCACGTACATCGTGGGCCTGGAGGTGGCCGACCGCTACCGCGAGCTGGTGACGGCGTTCCGGGGGCCGCCCGCGGTCGGGGAGAGCCTGCGCCGGGCCGCCATGGACACCGGCTACAGCCACTACCTCGGCCGGTTCGTGGGCGGCCAGGTGGCGGTCACGGCCGTGGCCGAGGGCCCGCGCTCGCCGTACCTGGAGGACCTGGTGCCCGGGTTCGACGAGGGAGCGCACGCGACCGCCCTCGGCAAGGCGCTGCTCGCCACGATGACCGCCGAGCAGCGCTTCCGCTACCTGCGCGACTACGGCATGCGTCCCTTCACCACCGCCACCCTGACCACCTCCGAGGCGTTCGAGGTCGACCTGGCCGCCGGGGACCGGCGGGGCATGCAGCTGGAGCTGGGGCAGTTCCGGCAGGGCGTGGCCTGCGCCGCGGTGCTGGTCAGCCCCGACAAGGACATGGAGCGCCGGGTCGTGCTGGCCTGCGCGCTGCCGGCCGGCGAGATGATGACCTCCGCCCGCGTGGTCCGGGCGAAGCTGCTCACCGTCGCCCGGACGATCGCCGACGGCCTGGCCGCCGACAGCTGACCCGGCCCCGCCCCGGCTGGGCCGCGACGGCCGTGGCCCTCTCCCCGGCTGGGAGAGGGCCACGGTGGCGGTCCGGCGGCGGACCGCCCGACGGGTGGTCAGCTGCCGATCGGCCCGCCGTCCAGGCGCCAGGCGACCACCACGCCCGGCTTGGCGTAGTCGCCGTCCGGCCAGTTCGAGGCCGGCTTCTCGACCGAGGCGCCGCTGAGTTCGCCCGGGTGCTGCACCGCCACGAAGACCGAGCGGTTGTCCCCGGTGATGAACGGGCCGCAGGCCTCCGCGCCCACCGGGACGGTGAGGAACTGCTTCAGGTGGCCCCGCTCCGGCCCCTCGACGGCCGTGGCGAAGAGGCCGTCGTTGCTGCCCAGCGCGTTGCCGTCCGTGGAGATCCAGAGGTTCCCGGTGGCGTCGAACGCCACGTTGTCCGGGCAGGAGATCGGGGAGACCTTCGTCTTGTCGTACCCGGCGAAGAAGGTCGACGGGTCCGCCGGGTCACCGGCGACGATCGGCAGCGACCAGGCGAAGGTCTCGCCCGCGTTGTCGCCACGGTCCTCGACCAGCTCCAGCACCTGGCCGTGCTTGTTCGAGTTGCGCGGGTTCGCCTCGTCGGCGGCCGGCTTGCCGGCCCTGCCCCGGTCGGTGTTGTTGGTCAGCGCCACGTACACCTTGCCGGTGAGCAGGCTCGGCTCGACGTCCTCCGGGCGGTCCATCTTGGTCGCGCCGACCTTGTCGCCGGCCAGCCGGGTGAAGGTGAGCACGTCGGCGGCCGTCATCCCGTCGACGTACGAGCGGTTGCCGCTGACCAGCTTGATCCACCGGCCCCGGCCGTCGAACGCCCCGTCGGAGGGGAGCTTGCCGGAACCGTCGATCTCGCCGGCGCTGCTCTGCTTCAGCTCGGCGACGTAGAGGGTGCCCGACTCCAGCAGGGTCAGGTTGTGCCGGCGGGCCACCCAGGAGTTGCCCTTCATGAACTTCTTGTCGGAGACGAACTTGTACAGGTAGTCGAACCGTTCGTCGTCGCCCATGTACGCGACCACGTGCCCGCTCCCGGCGACGATGACGTTCGCGCCCTCGTGCTTGAACCGGCCCAGCGCGGTGTGCTTGCGCGGGCGGCTCTCCGGGTCGTACGGGTCGATCTCGACGATCCAGCCGTGCCGGTTTGCCTCGTTCGGGTGCTTCGCCAGGTCGAACCGCTCGTCGGCGCGCTCCCACTTGCGGCTGCCGCTCGGGTAGCGGGTCGTGGTGGTGATGCCGTACCGGGCCAGCTTCGGCTTGGCCTCCTCGGCCACCGCGTCGCCGCCGACGAAGTACTGGTTGAAGTTCTCCTCGCCGGAGAGCACCGTGCCCCACGGGGTCACCCCGCCGGCGCAGTTGTTCAGCGTGCCGACGACCGTACGGCCCTTCGGGTCGGCGGCCGTCCGCAGGTGGACCGAGCCGGCGGCCGGCCCGGTCAGCTCGAACTTCGTGGCCAGCGCCGTGACCCGCCGGTTGTACGGCCGCCGGCCCTTGGTGACCGGCCGCCACTGCCCGGTGCCGTCGACCCGCTCCAGCTCCACCACCGACATGCCGTGCGCCGCCATCGCGATCCGCAGCTGCTCGACGCTCAGCGCGTCCTGGTTGCTGAAGCCGGGGAACATGAGGTCCTCGTTTGTGTACTCGTGGTTGACCACGAGCAGCGCGCGGCGGCGCCCGTCCAGCGGCAGCACCCCGACGAAGTCGTTGTTGTAGCCGAACTGCCGGGCCTGGGCGGCGGCGCTCTGGGCGCGCACGTCGAACTCGGCAGCGCCCGGCACCACCGGGTCGCCCCAGCGCAGGACGACCGCGTGGTCGTACCCGTTGGGCACGACGAGGCTGTCGAGGGTGTTCGGCGGGACGGGCTTGAAGGTCAGCGCGCCGCTGCCGACGCCGCCGGCGGGGCGGTCGAAGCCGGCGGCACCGGGGACCACGGGGGTGGCGGGGGCCGCCGCGGCGGGGGCGGCGCCGGCCACCGCGCCGCCGAAGCCCAGGACCAGCGCGCCGACCGCGCCGGCCCGGACCACGCCGCGCCGGGACACCTCCGCGTTCACCACGTCCCCGAAGTACGCGTTGTCGGACGTGTTGGGCACCGGGTGGTCGCACGCGTTGCCGCACCGGTAGAGACAGGTCATGGCGTCGCGGCTGCCGTGGCGGGTGGCGCCCAGCAACGGGAGCAGCCGGGGACGGTCGCTCATGGAAGGAGCCTCCTGATGGGGGTCGGTGCACGCCGGACCAGCCGCTGGCGTGCGTACCCGCCGGACGCTAGGAGGGCGCGGTGAGCGACCGTCGGCGGCGGCATGAACCGGGCGTGAACACCTCGGCCGGGGGTGCCACGGTGACCTGCGGCTGAACCGTTCGGGGCGGCGGCACGTATTCCCGTGCGAACGCCACCGCCGGACTCGCGCCGACAGCGAGGAGACCGCCATCAGCGACCACGACGCCCAACTGCTCCGCGCGCTGCACGACGAGCACGCGGAGGCGCTGTACGCGCACGCCCTGCGGCTGGTCAACGGCGACCGGCAGCGGGCCGAGGACCTGGTGCAGGAGACGCTGCTGCGGGCCTGGCGGCACCCGGAGGCGCTCGACCCGACGCGCGGCTCGATCCGGTCCTGGCTCTTCACCACCGCCCGCAACCTGGCCATCGACGCCTGGCGGCGCCGCTCCGCCCGGGTCGGCGAGGTCTACACCGACGAGCTGCCCGAGCCTCCCGAGGCCGTGGACGAGGCGGAACGCGCGGTGGAGGCGTGGACCGTCGCCGAGGCGCTGAACCGGCTCAGCCCCACCCACCGGGAGGTGCTGGTCGAGTGCTTCTACCAGGGGCGGTCGGTGGCGGAGGCGGCCTCCCGGCTGGGCGTGCCGCCCGGCACGGTCAAGTCCCGGACCCACTACGCCCTGCGCTCACTACGGTTGGTCCTGGCCGAGATGGGGGTGACGGAATGACCCGGTGCGAGTTCGCGCACGACGACGGCGCGTACGTGCTGGGTGCGCTGGCTCCCGCCGACCGGATGGCCTACGAGCGGCACCTCGCCGGCTGCGCCGCCTGCCGGGAGGCGGTCGCCGAGATCGCCGTCCTGCCCGGGCTGCTCGGCCGGCTCGACCCGGCCGGGCTGGAGCAGTTCCTGCCGCCGCCGGAGAACCCCCGGGTGCCCGAACTGCTCGCCGCCGCGCGGGAGCGCCGCCGCCGCGATCGGTCGGCCACCCGCCGCCGGTACGCCCTCACCACGCTCGCGGCCGCCGTGGCGGCCCTGGTCGTCGGCGTCGGCACCGCCGCCCTGCTGCCCCGGGAGGCGGCCGGCCCGACGCCGGTCGAGGTGCGGATGGTCGCCATGCAGCCGGTCGCCGGCGCGGTGCCGGTGCACGCCGAGATCGCCCTCAACGGCACCGACTGGGGCACCGAGGTGCGGATGCGCTGCGGGTACGACGCGAAGGCCGGCTACGCCAAGGCGTACACCTTCCGGCTGGTGGCGCACGGCCCGGACGGCGCGACGGAGCAGATCGGTTCCTGGCTCGCCGCTCCCGGCGACGACCTGCGGATCACCGGCGCGACCCGGTTCACCGACGCGGAGCTGGTCCGGCTGGAGCTGCTGCGCGCAGACGGCACCCCCGTCCTCGTCTACGACGTCCGCTGACCCGCGCCGGTCAGTGGGGCGCGGCGACGGCCTCGGCCCGGCGGGCGGCGAGGGTGGCGGCGCGGGTACGGCGGGAGTTGCGGACGGCGTCGACGGTGAAGACGATCAGCGCGGCCCAGACCAGGGCGAAGCCGGCGATCCGGGCCGGCGGCATCGGCTCGTGGAAGATCAGCACCCCGCAGCCGAGCTGGAGGATCGGGGCGAGGTACTGGATCATGCCGAGACCGGTCAGCGGCAGCCGGTTCGCCGCCCCGGCGAAGAGCAGCAGCGGGATCGCGGTCGCCGCCCCCGCCGACACCAGCAGCAGGGTGTGCCCGACCGACACCTCCCCGAAGGTGCCCTCGCCGCGGGCGGCGAGCCAACCCACGTACCCCAGCGCGGGCAGCGCCAGCACCGCCGACTCGACGAAGAGCCCCTCGGCGGCGGGCAGCCCGAGCTGCTTCTTGGCCAGGCCGTATCCGGCGAAGCTGAACGCCAGCACCAGCGCCAGGTACGGCAGCCGGCCGTAGTCGACGGTCAGCACGGCCACGGCCAGCCCGCCGATGCCGAGCGCCACCCACTGCGTGGGCCGCATCCGCTCGCGCAGCACGGTGACGCCCAGCAGCACCACCACCAGCGGGTTGATGAAGTAGCCGAGGGCGGTCTCCACCACCCGCTCGGAGGTCACGCCGTAGATGTAGGTGCCCCAGTTCACCGCGATCAGCGCGGCGGCGACGCCGATGCCGGCCAGTGCCCGGGGCCGGCGCAGCAGTGCCCGCAGGAAACCGACGTTGCGCATCGCCGCCAGCAGCAGGGCGACGAACACCACCGACCAGACGATGCGGTGGGCCAGGATCTCCAGTGGCCCCGCCGGGCGCATCAGCCGCAGGTAGAGCGGGAAGAACCCCCAGAGCAGGTACGCGACGAAGCCGTAGAGGTAGCCGAGGCGGAGTGGCGTCACGTTTCCACCGTAAGGGCCGGGAGGTCACCCGGTTCCTTTCCGGTGACCGGACTCACCGGCTGGTTCCGCTGGTCGAGCTGCATCCAGCGGTGCGGATCGGTCATCGGGGCGAACCCGACCTTGGCGTACACCGCGTGGGCGTCGGCGGTGGCCAGCAGGATCCGGCGTACGCCCAACTCGGCGAGGTGGTCGCGGATCGCCCCGGCCAGCCAGGTGCCCAGTCCCCGGCCGCGCTCGCCGGGGTCGACGTAGACGTCGCATAGCCAGGCGAAGGTGGTGTGGTCGGTGACCACCCGGGCGACCGCGACCTGGCGGCCGTCACCCGGGCGGTAGACGCCGAACGGCACCGACCCGGCGAACGCCCGCGCCACCGTCTCCCGGTCCCGCCCGAGCGCCCAATAGGCGTCGGTGCAGAGCCAGTGGTGCACCAGGCCCAGGTCGATCCGGGCCGGGTCGGTGCTGAGCAGGTAGCCGTCGTCGCGCGTCAGGGTGAACATGCCCGCGACGCTAACCCGGCCACCCGGCCCGATCAGCGGCCAATTCCCGCCCTCTGGTCGAGGCGGGTCAGTCCCGGTCCAGGACGGCCCCGAGGATCCACGTGACGATGCCGACGAAGAGCGCGCCGAGCACCGCCTCCGGCCAGAAGCCGTCGACGTGGAAGGGCAGCCCGGCCTGGTCGGCGATCCAGCTCGTGAGCAGGAACAGCAGCCCGTTGACCACCAGCGCGATCAACCCGAGGGTCAGCAGGTAGAAGCCGCAGCCGACGGTCTTGATGATCGGCTGGAGCACCGCGTTGACCACGCCGAAGATCACCGCGACGAGGACCAGCGTGACGACCGTCTCGCCGACGGACGCCGACTCCAGCGTGATGCCCGGGATGAGCAGCGTGGCCAGCCAGAAGGCGAGCGCCGTGCTGCCCAGCCGGATCAGCAGCCCTTTGAGGAAACCCATGGCCGGATCGTGCCACGGACGGACAAGCTGCGGAAGCCGCGACCGTCGTCCCGCTCAGCGGCGGGACGGGCGGCCGATCAGCTGCGACTCGATCGGGGTGGGGGAGAGCAGCGCCCAGCGCAGCGCCCGCCGGTTGACCACCGCGACCATGTCGTCCCGGATCCGGGTCAGCCACTCCGCCGACCCGCCGAGGCCCAGCGCGGCGCCCGCCACGGCGGCCTCGGCCGGGTCGAGCGGTTGCAGCACGGCCAGGTCGGCGCGGCCCAACGCGTCGGCGTCGGCGGGGGTCAACTCGTCGCGCACCAGCAGCGTGGTCCGCCACGGGGACCCCTGCTCCGGCTCGGCGGGCGTGGGACCGGCGTCCACCACCACCAGCAGCGGGCACAGCGGCGACCCCGGCTCGCCCACCGGACGGCCCGGCGGCACCACCGGGATCATCGCGCCGGGGGTGCCGACGCCCCGGACGAACGGCTCCCACCCGCGCGGGCGGGCGGTCTGCACCACCACCCGGGCCCCGAGCGCCATGGCCCGCACCGCCACCAGCTGCGCCGCGCGTATCCCGCCGACCAGCATCACCCGGGTGCTCTCCGGCCGGAACAGCCGGACGGTCACCGCGCCGCCGTGCCGGTTCGTGCCGACCATCAGCCCCGCCTCGCCGAGGGTCAGCTCCAGGCCGTCGGGCGCCGGACCCGGACCCGCCGCGCCCGCCGCCGCGAGCGGCAGCGTGCCGGCCAACCCGGCGAGCTGCGCGCCGTCGAGCCGGTGCACCTCGCCGCCCACCTCGGCCACCAGCCGGCGCAGCGCCTGCGCCGCGATCGAGAGCTCCGCCGGGGTGGCGGCAGCCAGCCGTACGGCCAGCTCGGTCGGCGCCGACGCGGGATCGGTGCCGGCCCACGGCCCGACGCCGAGCGAGACGCTGGTCGCCGTCGCGGGCAGCGCGAGCAGCCGGGTCACCAGCCGCCTGCCGGCGTCGGTACGCGGGTCGGGCCAGCGGCGCAGCCGGAACGTGGTCTGGAGCAGGTCGCCCGCCCGGACCGCCTGCCAGGACTCCTGCGCGGGACGGTCGTCGTGGTGGGCCAGCTCCGCCAGCACCCGCAGCGTCGCGTGCTCGCCCAGCGGGCGGGCGGTGACGGGCCCGACCCGGCGCACGATGCGGCGCACCGTTCCGGCGAGCGCCCGCCGCAGCTCCTCTGCCGTCCAGCCCTCGGCACGCAGCACCCGCACGGCGAGCACGGCCCGTTCCCGGCCGGCGAGCCGCCCGTCGGTGAGCTGCCGGTACGAGGTGGCGACGGCACCGCCACCCGCGCCGACGGTCGGCGCCGGAGAGCCCGTCAGCAGGAGCTGGAGCCGCACCGGGGGGCCGTCCGGCGCGGCTGCCGGCAGCAGGGACGCCGGGACGGGCAGCGCGCGGGGAGCGTCGCCGAGCAGGTCGGCCGGATCGCCGACCTCCAGCACGGCCACCATCCCGGCGGCGTCGTCCAGCACGGCGGCCGGCGTGCCGGCCAGCTCGGCGGGACGCACGACCGCGCCGGGGTCGACGAGGTCCAGCAGGGCCGCCGGGCCGGCGGCCGGAGGCAGGGCGCGGCGGCGGATGGCGTAGCCCAGGCCCGTGGCCAGCCACTCGAAGAGCCACCGCCCCCGCAGCCGCACCCAGGCCAGGGGCAGCAGCAGCGCGGCCACCCCCACGGCGGCCAACGTCACCAGCACGCCCCGGCCGGCGGCCGCGACCACGGCGGCCACCGCCACCTGCGTGGCGACGACCTGACCGGCCCGGACACCGGCGCCCCTCCGCCGGCCGGCCGGGTTCCGCGACGGCGGCAGGGCGGCCGGCGGTGCCGGCGCGCCGGCCACGGTGCCGGACGGGCCAGGCGAGCCGATCGGGCCAGCCAGGCCGGACAGACCGGCCGACCCGGGCGGTGCCGGCACGAGCGGCGCGGCGGTCGGGGCGGGATCGTGGCCCGGGGCCGGCCGGTGCGGGCCCGGGCCGGTGGTCACCGTCACCGTGCCTCCTCGACCGGTCACTCGCCGCGACATCGACGCCGCCCATCGTAAGGGGAGCGTCCGGCGGGATGGGGGCCGCAGTCGTCCACAGGGGATGGCCACGGGGTAGCAGAACCGCGACGGTACCGCTACCGTCAGCGACGAGTTTCGCTGACCCCGCGCCCGCCACGCTCGATGTCCGGGCGGCGCGAGCGGCGCGCCCGGTGGGCGGGTGCGCTCACGGCCAGCCACGACCGAGGAGACGAGGTGACGTCCCGGGTGTCCCAGACCCAGGCAGAAGCAGCGGTGATGCAGCAGACCGCCGCGAAGTTCGAGCAGGTCGACCAGTCCCTGCAGTCCATGCTGAGCAGCCTGATGGCCGAGTTGGAGGTGTTGCAGCAGGCCTGGCGGGGTGCCGGCGGGCGCTCGTTCGAGCAGGTCAAGCAGCAGTGGGCACAGGACCAGGCGGCGCTTCAGCGGGCGCTGCGGGAGACCGCCGGCGCCGTCCGCACGGCCGGCCGGCACTACGACGTCTCGGACGCCGAGGCCGCCAGCCGGGTGTCCACCACCAACCGCGGCGGCATCCAGCTGCCGCTCTGACCCGGTCCCGGGGGAGGAGACATCCGATGGACGGTGTACTGGTCGTCAACTTCGCCGCCCTGCAACAGGCGAGCGCGGACATCCAGAAGGCGCTGAACGCGCTCGACTCGCAGCTCGGGCAGCTCGAACGGGACGCCGCCCCGCTCGTGGCGAGCTGGTCCGGCGAGGCCCTCCAGGCCTACGAGCAGCGGCAGCGCCGCTGGCGGTCGGCCTCGCAGGACCTCCAGGTCATGCTGCGCGACATCAAGCTCGCGGTGGACGACTCCGCCGCCGACTACCTCGACACGGAGAAGAAGAACGTCGGCCTGTTCCAGTAGGCCCCGCCCGGTGGTGGCGTCGATCGTGAGCCGGTCGACGCCACCATCGGCCGTTCCGGGCGACCGCCGACGGTGGACGACCCCGGACGCGACAGCCGTAGACCGCAGGCCGGGTCAGGCGGGGCGACGGGCGTAGACCACCGGCCGGGTCAGGCGGGGTCGGCCGGCCGCCAGCGGCGGCGGGCCCCGCGCGGCACGACGAGCGCCAGCAGCGCCGCCAGTGCCACCACCGCCCCGCTGGCCCCCGCCACCAGCAGCGCCCGGTCCCGGGCCGCCGCCCGGCGGGCCCGCTGCGCCAGCACCGCCGGTTCGGCCCGGTCGTCCGCGAGCGCGCTGACCTGGCGCGCCAGCTCCGACGTACCCCCGGTCTCGGTGACCGCCCGGTACGGGTTCAGCACCCCCGCGCCGTACCCGCCGCCCCGACCGTCGCCCGGGGCAGGATCGGCGGTCGCCACGATCCGCTGCGCCACCTGCGCCGCGGTCAGCTCCGGCCGGTACTGGCGCAGCAGCGCGGCGGTGGCCGCCACGAAGGGCGCCGCATAGCTGGTGCCCTCGGCCCGGTGGTGGCCCTCGCCCGGGGCGGCCATCAGCACGTCGCTGCCCGGCGCGACCAGGTCGACGTACGAGCCGGTCTGGGAGAACGGTGCCCGTGCCCCGTCCGCCCCGATCGCGCCCACCCCGAGCACCCCCTCGTACGCGGCCGGGTAGGGCCGGGGGTCACCGGCGTCGTGCAGGTTCCCGGCGGCGGCCACCACGACCACGTCCCGGTCGACCGCGTAGCCGATCGCGGCCCGCACCGCCGGGTCGTCCGCGTACAGGACGACGGAGAGATTGAGCACGTCGGCGTCGTGGTCGACCGCCCAGCGGACGGCACGGGCGAAGTCCCCGGCGCTGACCGTGCGCCCCGACTCCCGCCCCTCGACCACCTGCTGCTCGCTGACCCGTACCGGCAGGATCCGGGCGCCCGGGGCCAGCCCCCGGAACGCCGTGCCGTCGCGGGGGGTGGCGGCGATGATGCTCGCCACGCCGGTGCCGTGGCCGGCGCAGTCCCGGCGGCCGTCGCCACCCGGGTCGAGCAGGTCGGTGCCGTCGAGCACCCGGCCGGCCAGCTGCGGGTGCCGCCGGTCCACCCCCGAGTCGATCACCGCCACCGTCACCCCGGTGCCGGTGGCGAGCGGTGCCAGCCGCTCCGGGGCGTACCGCTGCTGGGGCCAGGGGCGCGCGGACACCGGCCGAACCGGGGCGAGGGGCGAGGCGCAGCCGGGGGCCGCACGCGCGGCGGTCGGCGCGGATGCGGACCAGCCGGCCGGCACCGGGCCGGGGGCGGGCCCGGCCGGGCGGCCGGCGATCGTGGGGGCGGCCGGGACGGCCGTCAGCAACGCCGTCGTGAGGGCGGCGAGGAGCGGGCGTGAGGGGGACCGGGACATCGACCGCCTCCGTATCGTGTCGACTCCGGAACGGGATGTTAGCGCTTGTGGCGGCCCCGGGCGCACCGCTGCCGGCCAGCGATTGTGATCTTGCTTCTACCTTGTAGGTTGTACGCGATACCTATGGCCTGTGCGCGGGAGGAGGGGTGGCCGTGACCGAGTGGGAGCCGGCCACCGACGCCGAAGCGGCGATGCGGGACGCGCTACGCGCCAACGACCAACAGCTCTACTTCCGCGTCCTGGCCCGGACCGAACTGCTGCTGCCGGTCTCCGCCGAGGCGCTCGCGGGGACGGCACCTGTGGGCTGGGGCACCTGGAGCACAGGTGGCCGTACCCACGTGCTGGCGTTCACCTCCGGTGCGGCGGTGCGCGCCTGCCTCGGCGAGCACGGCGGTGCCGTCCGGCGCATCTCGTACGCCGATCTGTCCGACAGCTGGCCCGACCACGAGTGGTGGCTGGCGGTCAATCCCGGGCTGCCCATCGAGGGTTACCTGCCGGCCTGGTTCGTCGCCCAGCTCTCCCGGGGCGACGTCCGGCTGCCCGGCCGCACCATGGGTGCGCGGGCCCGGCTGGAACGCGTGGAGACGGCCGCCCGGGCGCGGGCCCAGGCCACCGGTCAGGACACGTCGGGCGGGCCGGCGACCGGGCCGACCACCGGTGTGGCCCGGCCCGACGGCACGCTCCGGCCCGAGCCCACGGCCGCGTCGGCCACCGGCCGGATCCCCGCACCCGCCCGACCCGGCCCGGCCCACCCGCTCGTCCCGCCCACGCCCCCGGCGGACCACCTGGATGCGCGGCGCGGCGACCCGACGGCCGGCGGACCCGCCCGGTTCGACGCCGTGGCGGCCCCCGACCGGCTCCCGCCGCCGCGCCCCGCGCCGCTCACCGAGCGCCCGAGGGGCCTGCCGACGCCCGACGCCCACCCCTCGCCGTCGACAAACGGTCGCCCGGCCGGGGAGGCCCCGGAGCGGCCGAACCGGTCGTTCTTCGAGCCGGCCTCCGGTCGCGCGGCCGCCCACCGGCAGGAGGCGCTGCGCTCGGGCGAGCGGGCGGTTCCGCCGTCCCGCCTCGCACCCGGCAGCCAGCCGTTCCCCCGCCGCCGGCCGCTCGGGGAGCCGGTACCGGGGGAGGCGACCCACCCGATCCCGAGCGCCCCGGCCGGAGCGGAACCGACGCACGCCTTCACGACGCCTGCCGGCGAGCCGACCCACGCCTTCACTGGGCCGACCGCGGAAGAGACCCGCGCCTTCACGTCGCCGACCGCGGAACCGACCCACGCGTTCACGGTGCCCGCCGGTGAGCCGACCCACGCCTTCACGTCGCCGACCGCGGAACCGACCCATGCCTTCGCGGCGCCCGGCGGGGAGCCCACCCGGGCCTTCGCGATGCCCGGAGGCGAGGCCACGCAGGTGCTGCCGCCGCGCGGGCCCGGCGAGGACGCCACCCGGGACCTCCGGGCCCCCGCCTCGGATCCCGGCCCGCCATCACCGGCGTACGGCGCAGACCGACCGCAGCCGGCCGAGGACCTCACCCAGGCGCTGCCGCGCCGGCAGACCACCCCCGAGCCGGTCGGGCCGGAGCCGGTGGCGGACGCGGAACCGGTCTCCGGGCCACCCGCCCCCCGTCGCGGGTTCACGCCCATCGTCATAGAGGGCACCGTCATCGAGTCGCGGGACCTCACCGGACCGCCTGCCCCCGAGTCGGCCCCACCCGCCGAGGAGACCGTCTCGCTGTTCGAGCCGGTCCGGCGCCGCCGGGAACCGGTGACCGCCGCCACCGCCGAACCCGCACCGCCCGCGCCCGCCCACCCGTCGTCGCCCGCCGACACCGTGCGGTCCGCCGCCCCGTCGTGGTCCGGCGACGCCACCGCTTCCCTGGATCCGACCGTGTCCCTCGATCGGACGCAGCCGGTCGTGTCGTCGGGCGACGCGACGGTTTCCCTGGATCCGACGGTGTCCCTGGACCGGACGCAGCCGGTCGTGTCGTCGGGCGACGCGACCGTGTCCCTGGATCCGACCGTGTCCCTCGATCGGACGCAGCCGGTCGTGTCGTCGGCCGATGCCACGGTGTCTCTGGACCCGACGGTGTCCCTGGACCGGACGCAGCCGGTCGTGTCGTCGGGCGACGCGACCGTGTCTCTGGACCCGACCGTGTCCCTCGATCCGGGGCCGCCCGCCGACGCGGCGTGGCCCGGAGACCCGACCGTTTCCCTCGGATCCGGGCCGCCCGCCGACGCGTGGTCCGGGGATCCGACGGTGCCGACCAGCGTCGCCGCGCCCGCACCGGCGACGGACGGCGCCGCCCGACAGGGGGACGCGACCGACGAGGGCGTTCCCGACGCCGGGCCGGCGGAGGACCCCGGTCCGCCGGCCGCCGACGAGCCGGTCACCGCTCCCCTGACCGGAAGCGCGGACGTGTCGTCGGGTGCCGGTCCCGTGCCGGTCGCCTTCGAGCCGGCCAACGAGGTCGAGGAGAACCTGCTCGACGCCGCCGGCGCCGGCAGCACCGACACCTTCCTGTCCACCCTGCTGCTGGCCCGCGTGCTGCTGCCGGTGGCGGCAGACTCCGCGCCGGGCAGCCGGCCCGGCGAGCCCGGCTTCGTCTGGCGTACGGAGGAACTGGACGGCGAGAAGTTCGTGGTGGTGCACACCTCGCCGGAGCGGCTCGCCGACCACACCGACGCGACCGTCGAGACCATCGAGGTGAAGTTCGTCCAGTTGATCCGTCGCTGGCCGGACGAGTCCTGGTCGTTCGCGGTCAACCCGGGCACCCCGGTCGGGGCGAAGCTGCCCGGTGAGCAGATCGTCGGGCTGGCCAACTGGGCGGCGGAGGTGGGACTCGGCGACGACATCGAGACCGAGCCGCCCGCCGCCGAGGAACCGGTGAGCCGCCCCCGCTACGCCCCGCCCGCGCCCGACCCGGCGCGGCCGATCGTGATGCAGAAGGCGGTCGCGCCCAGCCAGCTCGCGTACTACCTGGAGCGGGGCTACGACCGGGTCTCCGGCTTCGTGCACCGGGCCGGCGAGCTGGCCCACCTCAACACCCCGGCCCAGTTGCACGACGCGCTCGGCCTGGGCTACCCGGATTCCCCCTTCGCCCGCGACGCCGGCGAGATCTACGTGCTGCGCTGGCCCGCGCACCGGCCGAGCCTCTACCGCATCCCGTACGGCGGGCAGAACGAGGCCGCCATGCGGGCCATGGAGGGCTGGGTCATCGAGCGCCCGCCGTTCCGGGGCAACGGGTTCGCGCCGGGCGAGAGCAGCGACGTGGTGGCCGAGTTCAAGGTGGACAGCGCCCGGCTGCCGCACGGCGCGCAGCTGTGGCGGATCGGCGCGGACGGCACCGAACGGGTGGTCGCCATCCTCGACACGGACGCGCTGCGGTGGCGACAGGTCGGTGAGCAGTGACGCGTGACGGCTACGTGGCCCGCTGGAAGGGCCGGGAGTACCAGGCGAGCCCGGACGGCGACGACGTCCGGCTCTACCAGCCGGAGCCGGGCGAGGGCTTCGAGGAGATCCGCCCCGGCCGCTACGTCCGGGTGCTGCCGGCCACCGAGCTCGACGACCTGGCGTACGTGCGGACCACCTGCACCTGGCAGGGGCAGCCGTTCATCGTTCTCGGCGAGCACGACGGCTGGCTGCGGGTGGAGTACACGGGCGGACGCTGGCCGGTGGCCCGGGCGATGGGGCTGGAGGTCTTCGACTTCGGCGTCTACCAGGGCTGGGCGCCCGCCGCCGAGGTCGCCGACCTGCGCGAGCAGCGGGTCTGACTCAGGACTTCGCCCAGCGCAGGACCTCGCCCAGCACCAGGTCGCCGGCCTCCATGTGCGGGAAGTGCCCGATGTCGTCCAGGAGCCGCCACTCGTAGGGCGCCACCACGTACCGGCCGGAGCCCTGGGCGGTACGCGGCAGGGAAGCCTCGTCGAGCGCGCCGTGCAGCTGGAGGGTCGGCGTGATCAGCGGCTTCTGCATCAGCCGGACGAAGCGGTAGCCGTGCAGGCGGAGCACCGAGCGGAACGCCCAGCGGTAGCCCTCCAGGGCGCAGAACGCGGCCTGCGGGATGCGCATGGCCTCCCGGCACCGCTGGGCGTACGCCTCGAAGCCCGGCCCCTCGACCCAGCGCGGCCCGCCCCAGCGGCGCAGCATCTCCTCGACGGCCGCCGCGTCGTCGCGGGTCAGCACGTGCTCGTAGCGGGGCAGCTGGAACTTCAGGGTGGGCGTGGCGGCGGCGAACTGCCCGCGCGGGTCGGCGAAGATCGCGGCCCGCAGCCGCAGCGGGTGGGGGGCGCCGAGCACCACCAGCCGGCGGACCAGTGACGGGTGGAACGAGGCCACCGTCCACGCGATCATGCCGCCGACGCCGGTGCCCACCACGGTGGCGGAGCGCTCGCCGAGGGCCCGGATCAGGCCGGCGACGTCGGCCGCGAGGGTGTAGCCGTCGTACCCCCGGGGCGGCTTGTCGCTGGCGCCGTAGCCGCGCAGGTCGACCGCGACGGCCCGGAAGCCGGCGTCGGCGATCGCCGGCAGCATCTCGTGCCAGGCCCACCAGTGCTCGGGGAAGCCGTGCAGGAAGAGCACCATCGGGCCGGTGCCGGCCTCCACGACGTGGAAGCGACTGCCGTTGGCGCCGACGAACCGGTGCGTCCACGGCCCCTCGGTGAGGACGCAGGACTCGTCGACGGGCCCGCCGCGCTGCTCGGTCATGGCAGACAGCCTAGGACCCCGGTGCCGGTCACCCCCGACGCCGACCCACGTCGTGGTCGGGATCGCTCGCGGGACTCCCCGCCCCGGCTGGCGGCGCTGGGGCCACCGTGCCGCCTGGCCGTCGGGTCGGTGGGTGGCGGAAAGGGCGATGCCCGGGCAGGTGACCTGCCCGGGCATCGCGTGGTGCTGGTGGTGCGGGATCAGCGATCAGGAGATGCGGATCTTGGTGTTGTTGCCGTCCTTCTCCAGGACCTTGATCTTGGTGCCGGTGGCCGGGAGCTTGACGCCGTGGTTCGGCAGCTCCGGGAACCAGTACTGCTGGGTGTCGTCGAACAGCGGCTGCGCCGCCTGGCCACGGATGTACTGCGGCTGGCTGTTGAGGTGCAGCGTGAACGAGTCGGCCTTCTTCAGGCTGAACGGCGCGTCGTAGACCTGGACGCGGGACCGCCAGGGCTGGCCGGTCAGGTTGTAGATCGGCCGCGGGTGCGCGTCGATGATCAGGTTGCGACCCTCACCCGGGTGCGCGAACGTGTCGTTGTCCGCCCAGCGGGTGTTCCAGTAGGAGATCAGCAGACCCTCCTGGTACGCGTAGTGGTCCACGTAGTCCGGGCGGGTGTTCGAGTAGCCGAAGAAGTACGGGCCGGTCTTCAGGTACTTGTCGTACGAGATGTACTGCCGGGTGCCCGCGATGTAGTAGTTGTCGTACGCCTTGGTGTAGCTCTTCTCGGCGGTCTCGAAGCCACCGGCGAGCGTCCAGCCCGCGGCACCGGTCTCGGCGCCGTCGGAGAGGACGGTCTGGCCGTCGGCCGTCACGGTGATCGCGTCACCGTAGAAGCCACCCTCGGAGACGCCACCGTCGGTCTGGTAGCGCAGCCGGAACTGCGCGACCTTGCCCGCCGCCACGTCCATGGGGATGTTGACGTCGACCCACTCGCCGCCGCTGCTGCCGTCCAGCGCGTAGCGACCGGCGGAGATCTCCTTCAGCGGCTGGCCGTTGGCCGTGCCGGGCAGGGTCACCCAGGACTGGCCGCCGTCCAGCGACGCCTCGAAGAACAGGTAGTCGTAGTCGGCCTCGATGTTGTAGCGGCCCTTCATCGACAGGGCCGCCGACGACTTCCCGGTGAAGTCCAGGGTCCGGGTCATCGTGCTGTTGAGGTCGTCCGCGTTGCCGGAGAAGAACTGCTTGCTGCCCTCGAAGGGCGCGCCGTGCTCGAACGTGTAGTCACGCTTCGGGAGCACCACGACGACGGCCTGCGCCTCGTCGCTGTTGTACTCCTGCGGGCCGAGGGTCATGGTCCGCTTCTGCCCCGCGACGACCACCTCGTAGTCGAGCCAGCCGAGCTGGAGCTTGTTCCACGCGCCGAGGTCGCCGCCACGGTCACCGATGCCGGCGTCGGTCTTGGCGCCGAGCCGGCTCTGGGCCATCAGGGTCCAGTGCTCGTTGTTGTTGTCCCCACCACTGGTGACGTTGTAATCGTCCGGCAGACCGAGGTCGTGCGCGTACTCGTGGTAGAAGACGCTCCGGCCGCCGTTCTCCGGCTGGATGGTGTAGTCGCCGATCCAGATGCCGGTGTTGCCGATCTGGGTGCCGCCGGCCAGGTTGCCGACCGGGCCGGTCGAGTTCTGGTCGGACGCGAAGGCGTACCAGCGGTGGCTCCAGATGGCGTCCTCGCCCTGGTGCGGGTCACCGTCGGCCTCGTCGCCACCGGAGTGGACGATCTGGAAGTGGTCGATGTAGCCGTCCGGCTCGTTGAAGTTGGCGTCGCCGTCGTGGTCGTACCGGTCCCACTGGTCCATCGCCTTGAGGTCGGCGGTGATCTGGGCGTCGGTGCGGCCGGCGGCCTTCTGGTCGGCGACCCACTGGTTGGCGGCGTCGCGGACCAGCGCCCAGGTGTTGGTGCAGACGTTCGAGGCGCACGGGTAACCGCCGGAGCGGCCGTACCGGGCCTCGTTGTACTTCACCTTCACCCAGTCGGTGACGGTGCCGTCGACGCTGTAGCGACCCGAGGACTGGGCCTCGTAGTACTGCTTCACCGACTCGTCACCGGGGTTGGTGCCGAAGTAGAGCTTGCGGTAGTAGTCGGCGTTGTAGTCCGCCTGCCACACCGTGGAGTTGTCCACCGCCCGGTTGGGCTGGGGGATCTCGTTGTGCAGCGGCCCGTCGAACCGGGTCGGACCCGCGGTGTCCGGGTCGGTGTCCTGGTCCGGGTAGCTCGGGTGCCGCTCGTTGCCGAACTCGGCGAGGATGACGAAGATCCGGTCCGTCTTCTCCCGGGAGAGCTCGACGTACTGGTCCTCGGTCTGGGTGGCGGCGTTGGCCCGGGTCGAGCGGGCGGCAGCCCCCTCGGCCTGGGTCTTGCCGACCTTGACGACCGTGCTGCCGTTGACCTTCTGCGGCTTGGCCCGGCCGGAGAGGACGTCGCTCAGGCCCTCCTGGCGCAGGGCGCGACGCTTGTCCTCCAGCGGGTTCGGCAGGTCGTGGTCGACATGGGCTGGCTCGGCGACCGACGGAGCGGCCGTCGGCAACTTCGGCTGCGGCGCGGCGGTGGCGGACGAACCGAACGCCAGTCCCGTCGCCGTCAGCGAAAGCCCGAGCAGACCCACTGCGACTTTGCGCACGTGGTACCTCCGGTTTGAGGGAACCGGCCCAACGGGGGTACGGGCCGGTGCTACCGATCCCACTAGTGGGACCAATGGTGAACATAGACACTCGTGTGACCGGTGGGAAGATGCGTGCGTCGATTTGTTGCAAAGTTTTGTTGGGAATGCTTTTCACCGTCACATCCCGGCCGTTCACCAACACGGTGAGCAGCGCGAACGGCCCCACCTGGGGACAAAGAGACGGTTTTCGATAAGCGTGATCGCGTGACGGAAAAGTGGGCGGCGACGTGCCCGTCGGCCGTCCCACGGGTGGTCCGGTGGGCCTTTACGACCGTCGGCGACGTGTACACGCGGCGGGGCCCGCCCGGCGAGCACGGATGCTCTCCGGACGGGCCCCGCCCGTTTTCCGTTCGGCCGACCCTGGGGTCAGTTCCTCGCGGGGGTGACGTACACCGTGGCGTACGAGTTGTCCCGGGCGGCGCGCTTGATGGTGATGGTGACGCCGTAGGACACACCCTGGTCGCCGGGGTTCCCGGTGCCCAGCACGATGCCGCTGCCCAGGCTGACCCCGTAGTAGGACGTCGCCGGCGTACCGTCCGGGTTGGTGACCCGGGTCGTGTACGGCGCGTTGCCCTTCGACGGGATGACCACGGAGGCGTCGTTGTCCCGCGCGTACGGCGAGCCGTCACGCATCTCGATGCCCGGGTACCAGGTCTTCGCGTCGGTGAAGCCCTTCACGGGCGCCTGCGGACCGAAGCTGGTGCAGTACTCGCTGTACGGCTCGTCCGCCGCCTCCAGGCACTCCTTGAAGGGGTACGTGGGCTTCAGCGAGAAGGCCGCGTTCGCGGACTGCGGGCGGCTGGGCAGGTTGTCCAGCACCGACGGGTCCTTCACGGCCGCCTCGCCCTTGCGGCGGTACGGGTCGAAGTGCGAGTCGACGATCAGCAGACCGCCCTTGGCGCCGTAGCTGGGCAGCGCGGTCATCTGCGCCGTGGTGTGGTTGACGTCGCCCCGCTCCGTGTCCCGGTACCAGACCAGCATGCCCGGGGCGTTGTAGGAGACCCGGTCGACCTTCCACGCGTCGCGCGAGTAGATCGTGTCGTAGGTGTACTTGAGGCCCTTGTCGAAGCCGTCGAAGTTGCGCCACTCGGCCAGGTAGTAGTGCGCCTGGGTCGAGGTGCCGGTGTCGATGTGCCAGCCCTGGCCGGTGGTGTCGACGAAGCTGCCGCCGGTCGCCGTCCAGCCGTTCGCCCCGCCCTCGACGTCGTCGCTCCACGTGGTGGCGCCGCCGCCGGTCACCGAGAAGTCGTCGGCGAACCAGCCGCGCTCCGCGAACGCCTCGTCCGTGGCGTAGCGGAGCCGGACCTGCACGGTCTGCCCGGCGTACGCCGACAGGTCGACGTAGTCGTGCCGCCAGCCGTGCGTGTCACCGGTGAGGCCGTACTTCTTGTTGCCGAAGTCCACCATCCGGCCGTTCGGGTCGGCGTAGCCGTCGTTCGTGGTGACGAGGTTGCCGGCCGCGTCGTAGACCTTCTGCTCGGTCCAGGTGGCGCCGCCGTCGGTGGAGAGCTCGACGAAGCCGAAGTCCCAGTCGGCCTCGATGACGTAGTTGTTCCACATCCAGAACTTCGAGTCGGCCGCCGCCGGCACGGCCACCTGACGGGTGATCTTGACGTCCGCCCAGTCCTGGTCGGCGCCCGAGTACCACATGTTCGCGCCGCTGTGCGGCGTCGCCAGCGTGATCACCTTGTCCGGCAGGTCGACCTTGATGCCGTCCTCGGTGCCGCGCGGGGTCCGCGAGGTCTGGCCGAGCTGGACGGCACGCGGCTTCGAGCCGGGCGCGAAGGTCAGCGGGTCGGCCCAGCCGAGCACCCACTTGTCCCACAGGCCCATGTGCGTCGGCAGCGCCTGGAAGATCTCACCCGAGTGTGAGCCCGAGGCCATCAGGTCCCAGAAGTCGACGTCGGAGTCGGCGTTGCCGGAGGTGTCGTAGAGGTCCGGCAGGCCCAGGTCGTGGCCGAACTCGTGGGCGAAGACGCCGACGCCGGCGTCCTCCGGCTGCACGATGTAGTTCGAGACCTGGAGGTTGGTACCGGGGATGGTGTAGCCGCCGGTCACCGTCGACGAGTGCGCCCAGACGGCGTACGTGCCCTCGGCGCCGCCGCCGCGGGACTTGCCCTGCCCGGCGTGCACCAGCACCAGGTGGTCGATCACGCCGTCCGGCTCGAAGAGGTTGCCGTCGCCGTCGCGGTCGCCCTGGTCCTCGATGTCGTAGTCGGCCCACGGGAAGTTCGGGTCCGCCTGCGCGAGGGCGCCGATCGCGTCGGTGGCGAGCCGGCCCGCGCCCTGCGGGTTGTCCGGGTGGCCGTTCATCGACTGCTGGCGGCCGGGGACCCAGTTGCCGTTCTCGTCCTGGAAGCAGCGCGAGGCCGCGTACCAGCCCTCGGAGTGCGGCACGGTGACCCACGGGCTGGCCTGCCCGTCGACCGTGTAGGCGCCCTTGGACATCTCCAGGTACATGTTGTGCATCGTGCGGCCGGTCAGGTCGACGCCCCGCCTGCCGTCGGGGCCCTTCAGGTCCTTGCGGACCCGCTCGGTGATGCCCTTCTTCGAATAGAGCATCTTGTCGTAGTGGGTGGGCGAGAAGTCCGGCACCCACATCGAGTTGTTGTCCTCGTGCGGCAGGTTCGCCGGGTTCGGGATCTTGTTGTGCCTCGGCCCGTTCTGCACGGTGCCGGGGACGCAGGTCCGGTCCTCGAAGACCGTCCTGGGGACCATGACGCCGGTGAAGTCGTCGTTGGCCTGGTCGTTGAACTCCACCAGCAGGGTCAGCAGCTTGGCGGTCTGGGTGCTCGGGGCCTTCTTGATCTGCCGCGGGCTCTTGCCCGTCATGATCGACTTGGCCTCGTGCTTCGCGAGCTGCCCGGCGGCGACCGGATTGCCGCGGGCGTACTTGCGGTCGTAGGCGCGCGCCTCTTCGACCGCCGGGGCGTAGACGCCGCCCTTGCCCTTGACCTCACGGCCGCTGCTGTCCGGTTGGACGGCGGGCTCGGCGTAGTTGATGTAGTGCTCGTCCGCCCCGATCGTGGCTCGGGCGGGGCCGGGCTCCGCCGCCGCCGCGCCGCCGGTCACGGTCAGTGACGAGGCGGCGAGGGCGATGGCGGGCAGCGCGACGAGCAGGCGTCGACGCGACCCGGATTGCGGGTTTCTGTTCATGCCGCTCCGTTTCTCGGGCATGGGGAGGAGGGAGTCGGTCGGCCTCCATCGATGCGACGTCCATCGAACCGACACCGACGAGCGTGAACCTAGAACAGAAAACAGGGGAACGACAGGGGTCGACCTCTCCCTGTGGCCGTTCAGCTTCACCCGGCTCACCCGACCGACCGATGTGACAGCGCGCATCCGGCCGGTCGCACACCCGTAAGAAACGACGATGGGTGACGGTCCGCGTGGGACCGCCACCCATCGGGGCGTACGCCTGCGTCAGTCCTCGTCGGACTTGCCGCCGCCCATGCCGGACGAGATCAGGTCCATCACGGACGAGTCCTGGAGCGTGGTGACGTCGCCGAGCGAGCGGTTCTCCGCCACGTCGCGCAACAGCCGGCGCATGATCTTGCCCGAGCGGGTCTTCGGCAGCTCCGGCACCAGCATGATCTGCCGGGGCTTGGCGATCGGGCCGAGCGTCTTCGCCACGTGGTTGCGCAGCTCGGCGATCAGCTTCTCGCCGGCGTCGCCAGCGATGTCCGTGGTGCCGCGCGGGATGGCGAACGCGACGATGGCCTGCCCGGTGGTCGGGTCGGTCGCGCCGACCACCGCCGCCTCGGCCACCGACGGGTGGGAGACCAGCGCCGACTCCACCTCAGTGGTGGAGATGTTGTGCCCGGACACCAGCATCACGTCGTCGACGCGGCCCAGCAGCCAGATGTGCCCGTCGTCGTCCTTCTTCGCCCCGTCCCCGGCGAAGTACATGCCCTCGAACCGCGACCAGTACGTCTCGATGAACCGGTCGTCGTCGCCCCAGATGGTGCGCAGCATCGACGGCCACGGCTCGCGCAGCACCAGGTAGCCACCGCCGCCGTTCGGCACCGACTGGCCCTGGTCGTCGACCACGTCGGCGACGATCCCGGGCAGCGGCGTCATCGCGGAGCCGGGCTTGGTCGCCGTCACGCCCGGCAGCGGCGAGATCATGATCGCCCCGGTCTCGGTCTGCCACCAGGTGTCCACGATGGGCAGCGCACCCCCGCCGACGTGCTGCCGGTACCACATCCACGCCTCGGGGTTGATCGGCTCGCCCACGCTGCCCAGCAGCCGCAGCGAGGACAGGTCGTAACCGGCCGGGATGTCCTCGCCCCACTTCATCATCGTGCGGATGAGCGTCGGGGCGGTGTAGAGGATGCTGACCTTGTACTTGTCGACGATCTCCCAGAACCGGCCCTTGTGCGGGGTGTCCGGGGTGCCCTCGTACATGACCTGGGTGGCGCCGTTGGAGAGCGGGCCGTAGACGATGTAGGAGTGCCCCGTCACCCAGCCGATGTCGGCGGTGCACCAGTAGACGTCGGTCTCCGGCTTCAGGTCGAAGACCGCGTGCTGCGTGTACGACGTCTGGGTCAGGTAGCCGCCGGTGGTGTGCAGGATGCCCTTCGGGCGGGCCGTGGTGCCGCTGGTGTAGAGGATGAACAGCGGGTGCTCGGCGTCGAACGGCTGCGCGGCGTGCTCGGCCGGGGCGGTCTCGACCGTCTCGTGCCACCAGCGCTCCCTGCCCGACCAGGCCACCTCCTCGCCGGTGCGGCGCACCACCAGCACGTGCTCGACCGACGGGCAGTTCGCCACCGCCTCGTCCACGGTCGGCTTCAGCGCCGACGGCTTGCCCCGGCGGTAGCCGCCGTCGGCGGTGATCACCACCTTCGCGCTGGCGTCCTGGATCCGGTTGGTCAGGGCGTCGGCCGAGAAGCCGCCGAAGACCACGCTGTGCGTGGCGCCGATCCGCGCGCAGGCCAGCATCGCGACCGCCGCCTCCGGCACCATCGGCAGGTAGATCGCCACCCGGTCGCCGGCGGTGACGCCCAGCTCGGTGAGCGCGTTCGCCGCCTGACAGGTCAGCCGGTGCAGGTCGGCGTACGTGATGGTCCGGGTGTCGCCCGGCTCGCCCTCCCAGTGGATGGCGACCTTGTCGCCCAGCCCGGCCTCGACGTGCCGGTCCAGGCAGTTGTACGCCACGTTGAGCTGCCCGCCGACGAACCACCTCGCGAACGGCGGCTTCGACCAGTCGAGCACCTGGTCCCACTGCTTCGCCCAGGTCAGCCGCCCGGCCTGCCGCTCCCAGAACGCCAACCGGTCGGCGTCCGCGTCCGCGTACGCGTCGGCGGTGACGTTGGCGTTCGCGGCGAGTTCGGCTGGCGGGGGGAACTGGCGCGTCTCGTTCAGCAGATTGGCCAATGCCTCGCTCATGCCGTACTCCCTCGTCGCTCGGGTGACCTGCGTCTCTCTAGGGCACGAGGTTAGTCGGGGCGGCCGGCACGGGCGACCGCCGGTCCGGCCGACACGCGCCGAGCGGCCCCCACCGCGCGCCGGACGGCGACGCGGGCCGCCGCCTCGACGCCATTTGTCCGGGCAGCTCGCCGGCCGGACGCTCACGGGGTGGCACCGGTCGCTTCCGGGCGGCTCGTCGGCGGGTCGCGCCGGGCAGTCGATAGCGTGACGGGGTGACCGCTGACCCGCTCGCCCCGCTGCTCGCGCTCGCCGACGTCGCCCCCGCCGTGGAGCGGGCCCGCGAGCGGTTCGACCAGGCCCTGGGGCACCGCGCGCTGCGCCGGCACGGCGGCCAGGTCGCGGCCGAGGTCAGCCTCCGGTCCGCGGTGGCCAGCGCCGCCCTGGAGGGGTACGCCCGCGAGCGCGAGGCGGTCCGCGCCGGGACGGTGACCGAGCCGGTGGTGCAGGGCGCGCTGCGGGTCGCCGGGGCGCTGCCGGGGCTGTCCGAGCTCTGGCCGAAGGCACCCCGGCAGGCGCTGGCCAGGCTGCACGTGCTCGCCGCCCGCGACGTCGTCGACGAGGCCGAGCTTGGCCGTCCGGTGGCCGACCCGGTCGTCGCCGCCCGGCTGGACGGGCTGGCGGGGCTCGTCGCCGGCGGCACGAAGGTCTCGCCGCTGGTGCTGGCCGCAGTCGTGCACGGCGAGCTGCTGAACCTGCGCCCCTTCGCCGGGCCGTCCGGCGTGGTGGCCCGGGGCGC
Organism: Micromonospora sp. NPDC007220; assembly: GCF_040634035.1. NCBI lineage: Bacteria > Bacillati > Actinomycetota > Actinomycetes > Micromonosporales > Micromonosporaceae > Micromonospora > Micromonospora sp. NPDC007220. The sequence continues at coordinate 295,170 of NZ_JBEYEU010000001.1, forward strand.
CGCCCGCCTGGTGCTGCTGTCCAGCGGGCTGGACCCGCGCGGCCTGCTCGCCGTGGACGTCGGTCACCACGAGCGCGAACCGGAGTACGTCGGCTCGGCCGGCGCCTTCGCCACCGGCACCCCGGACGGACTGCGCTCCTGGCTGCGCCACTACATGGCGGCGGTGGAGGTCGGCGCGGACCAGCTCACCACCATCGGCGACGAGGTCCTCGCGGCGGCCTGAGCTGGCCCGTCCATGCCTTGCGGGTTGCGCGCGGTCGCCTGGTCGGGGCGGGCGCCGGACTCACGGCTCGGCGGACGGGCTCAGGTGGTCGTGCTCGGTCGCCGGGCCGGGCGGGCTCAGGCGGGTGCGGGGGCGGTGCGGGTGCGGCGGTGCCGGCCGTACCAGGCGATGCCGATGGCCACGCCCACACCCACGCCCAGCGCCGCGGCCGCGACCGGGACGGCCGGACGCTCGCGCAGCCGCCGCCCCAGCGGGATCGGGTGCCGGAACTCCAGCACCGGCCAGGAGTTCTCGACCGCGAGCCGGCGCAGCTGCCGGTCCGGGTTGACCACCGAGGGATGGCCGACGCACTCCAGCAGCGGCCGATCGCTGTACGAGTCGGAGTAGGCGTACGAGTCGGCCAGGTCGTAGCCGCGCTCGGCGGCCAGCTCGCCGACCGCGTCGACCTTGCTCGAGCCGGCCGCGTAGAACTCGACCTCGCCGCTGTAGCGGCCGTCGACCACGCCCATCCGGGTGGCGATCACGTCGGTGATCCCGAGCAGCACGCCGATCGGGCGGACCATCTCCTCGCCGGAGGCGGAGACCAGGACGACGTCCCGGCCGGCGGCCTGGTGCTGCTCGATCAGGGCGGCGGCCTCGGCGTACACGTAAGGGTTGATCAGCTCGTGCAGCGTCTCCGCGACGATCTGGCGGACCTGTTCCACCTGCCAGCCCTTGCAGAGCGCGGCGAGGTAGTCCCTGGTCCTGGCCATGGTCTGCGCGTCGGTGCCGCCCAGCCGGAACATCAGCTGGGCGTACGCCGACTTGACCACGTCACGCCGGGTGATCAGGCCGTCCCGGTAGAACGGCCGACCGAACGCCAGGGCGCTCGACTTGGCGATGACGGTCTTGTCCAGATCGAAGAAAGCGGCACTTCGGCCCACGGCGCGAAAGTCTAGCCGGATGGTCTATGGTCGGCGGGTGCCCGGGGCCCGGCGACCCCTCGGACCTGCGGGCCGACCCTCCGCCACCCTCGCTCATCGTGATGATGGTCACACTCTGCGAACATTATTTCGCACGGAGTGGAGGAGACGCCACTCGACGTATACAGGTTCGCTCAGGCAGACTTGCTGATGCGACGAGTGTTCACATCTCGTACGACAGGCAGACCCTCGGCGGTTGCACCCCCCCGTGACCGCTGAGTGGGTTCGGCTCGACCCCCCCGGAGCCGAACCTTCGACGACCCCCGTCTCCCCCCGACGGGGGTCGTCCCTTTCCCGGAAGCGCTCCCGACCAGGTGGAAGCACTTCTCCGAGGTCGGTCGGCCGGGGCGCCGGGCGGAAAGTCAGCGAACGTCAGCCGGACCCGGTCGACGTAGTCGTCCGGGGTGTGCGTATAACGATTGAGCGTCGTTGACGCCTTCTCGTGCCCCACGACCCGCCGCACCACGTTGACCGGCACCCCGTCGGTCACCAGCCACGTGATGTACGAGTGCCGCCGCCGCAGCGCGTTGGCTACCAGTCACGCCACCGATCAGTAATCCCCCATGGCTGTAGGCCGTGTCTGGCGGCCAGTGCTGGTACGTCGACGCCAGCGCTCGTGAGTGCCTCGTCGATGTACCCGCAGAGATCCTCACGCCCATCGGTGTCATAGGTGGGGCTCGCCGGATCCTCGTTGACCGCGTTGAGAGCGAGGACGACTTGCTGCACCACAGCGAGGACGACGGCATCAGACTCCGGGTCGATCTGCACCAGTCGCCGCTCGAAGTCGGACAATGCTGCATCTGTCGCCGTGATAAGCGGCCTTGGGAAGTCGGACAAGGCCCAGGCCTCCTCTGGCTCCTGCAAAGTTCCCGCTTGGAGTTGGGCGGTCTGCTCCTCGACATAGCGCAGCCACCGGGCTGTCGGTCGCTCAGGCATGACGAGAGCGTGACAGAGCCATACGACGGAGTCCGGGCCGTATCGATTGCGAGGGCACTCCGCCGCCGTCGTGGTTCGGGCAATCGCTGCCGCCAACGGCTTACAGGAACTGGTTCCCTGCGGCCTGATCACCAAGTGCGTCAATTTGCACTGTGGGAACGCCGTGGCTCCGCATGGTCCGCAACACGGCGGCGGCCAGGAGGTCGTCGCAGATGAGTTCGACCATTCCGGCCCGGCGGTTGTAAGGCGAGCCGGCATCGTCGTCGGTGTCGGAGATTGACAGGACGACCCAGTTCGGGTCGCTGCCATCCCAGAGGTGTGTGTACGGGCCGAGGCTTGCAGGGTCCACCAGCTCATAGTGGCAGGACCGGTTGGTTGACCTACGCAGGCAGCGCGTCATCCGAGAGTCAGCGGATCGTCAGCGAACGCCGTACCGCGTGGCAGCGCCGGCCGCTTCCTTTACTCCCGTCTCGGCAACGTATCCGGGAGATCGGACCGCTGGTCCGATCCAGCCCCTGACGGTGGCGGCCACCGCGGCCCGTGGCGGTTTGACCGGGACCAGGTGGCGGCCCTTCGACCAGACCAGCAGCATTCCTTCAGTGGTGCTGATCCTGGTGGTGACCATGGTGATTCGTCGGCCCTTCTGATCCCAGGTGTGCCACAACGCCCACCCCTGCGGCCGGGCCTCAACGCCCAGCCGTTCGCAGACGTCGATGTACTCCTGCTCGCTCATGATGGTCGTGGGACGGACCAGGAGGGCCCCGGCCAGGCCGACGAGCGGGGCGTCCGGATCGACGCAGCCATCATGCTCGAAGTGGTGGTCTTGGAGTTGGCGTCCCAGCGCGTTGACGGCACGCTGCAAGGGCGTCGCATCGTCAGGATCGGGATCAAAGCTGAGCCAGCCTTCGTCCAGTGCCCGATTGACGACGTCGTTGGCAAGGAGCTCTATCTCGCGGAGGTACTCCGCCTCACTGGGGTCGATATCCGGCACCAGCTCACACTGCCAGGCCTTCCCACGGTCGTCCTTCGCATTACACGAACAGGCGGAGTGCAACGCCCGTCCTGATGCCGATCTGTCCCGGAGGTCCCGAGGCCGTACGCCGCGGGTGCCGAGCCTCGTTGGCTCTACCATCGCCCGCGTGCAGGAGGACGACATCAGTGGGCACATCTGGCGGGATGAGGCGGCGAGGAGGTCGCCGCTGGCGCATGACGTCCAGGCGCTCGGCGAACTGATTGAGCACGACCACGACCCGGCCGAGATCTCCTACTACGAAGAGTTTGCCGACCCGGATGCGCAGGCGCTGGACGATGCGCAGCGCTCCTACGCCGGGCAGTACCTCCGCAGGCTGCGGCGCCTCCAGGAGCGAAGCAGGCACGCCAGGACGGATCGAGGCTGACAGCTGTACGGCATTCGTACGGCCAAGCCGACGTCCCTTTCCGGCGGGAGCGCTTCCCCACGGGTCGCAGGTCGCTTCCGTCCGTCCCGGATGGACAGGTCCGCTAGGCGGGTTGTTCAACGTTGGGGCGGGTCCGCTCCGCCCACCGCACCACGTACGGCATCACGAGGCCCGCCAGGATGAACACCCCGCCGAGCACAAGCCAACCAGGCACTCCCCAGGTGATGCAGAACAGCGCCAGTACGGTGGGCGCCACCATGTTCGCCAGGCCGGCTCCGAACCCGAACAGCCCCATGTACTGCCCCTGGGCATGGGCGGGAGCGAGGTTGAATCGCAGTTCCAGCGAGCCCGCCGTGTGCCAGAGTTCACCGATCGTGTGGACGAAGATGCCAGCGACGATGCCGGTGAGCGCAAGCCACGAGGGAAGTCCTGCCGCTGCGGCGATCAGGGCCATGCCGATGAAGAACGCCACTCCGGAACGGCGTATGGCTTTCCCGGCGGCGGCGCTGTCATCGACCCCTCGGCTGGCCTTGACCTGGAGCAGTACCACCAGGGCGGTATTTGTCAGCGCTGCTGCGCCAACCAGCCACCGAGGTGCGGTGGTGTGCCCGATGATCCAGAGTGGCAGGGCGAAGAGCAGGACCTGGTGGTGAATGGACAGGATGCCGTCGAGCACGGTTATGGCGACGTACCCTCGGTCCTTCAACACCTCCCAGCAGTTGGCCGTCGGCAGTGCGGGCACGGGTGGTAGCGGCGGCAGCGTGGCGATGATGGCGGCACTGGCCACGAAGCTGAGCGCATTGGCCAGCACCAGGGTCAGGTAGGCCGGACGCGTGTCCAGTTGCACGGCGAAGCCGGCAGCCACGGCGGCACAGCTCCCCGCGAGATTGGCGACCGAGCGTAGGTATGCGCGGTAGCTGGTGAGGTGCGCACCGCCGATCCCGCGAACCAACGGACCGCGCGCCGCTCCGCCCGCTGAACGGGCAAGTTCCCCGATGCACAGCGCCACCAGGACCAGCCAGAACGACTGAACCAGTACCAGCGCCGCCATCGCCACACCCTGAACGACGAGCATCGACAGGTAGACCCCTCGCGGACCTCGCCGGTCAGCCAGATGCCCCACTGGCACGCCAGCGAAAAGGCCAATGCCAGCCGCGACGCCCATTCCCAGGCCGACCTGGGTCAATGGGAGCCCGACGACCCGAGTGAAGTAGAGCGCGGCGCTGACCATGAAGACGCCGCTGCCAAGCATGTTGACGAACGTCGCCAACGCGAGAATCTGCTGAGGACGCGTTTCAGGAATCAGCCCGCGTCGGAACAGCCTCGACCGTTCTCGCCCGTCATCGTCGACCGCGTGGCGCTTGGAAAGTTTACTGGTCCGCTGATTCTGCAGAACATGCACGGAATTGGGATCCTTCTCTTTTGTTGGCTCGGTCAACCTAGCGAGAATGCCCCGGAAGTCGTTATCGCTTTTTCGCCCGATTCCGAGGACTATCAGCGCGTGCTAGGTTTATTGGCGTCGGCAAGAGGGCGTGTGAGTGCCGCCCCAGGCGCTCGATGCGCGGCAGCACCCGTAGCGGCCCGAGTGAAGACCAGCAGCCTCCGTTGACCTGGCTCGGCCGCCGTATACCGCACAGAAACGAGACCCTCGCCTGCCCGGTGTGGCGCTATTCGAGGCTGGCCAACTCGTCCCCGGGACAGGCGAAGCGCCCCGGCGGTGACGGTCTCGACCAGGCGATCCGGGTTGCCCGTACCCGCATGGCCGAAGCGGAAGGTGGTCCACCCGGGCCATAGCAGATCGACTCGTCCGGCGGGCGTTGTCCACAGGGCACGCGGTTGTCCACAGGCTGTGGGGACGGGGCGGCGTTCGGGCTGGCGTCGGAGCAGGGTCTCGGGTCAGCAACCCCGAGCCCGACCGCTGGAGGCCGCGATGCCACCCCGTACCTCCGTCCCGCCGCACCGGCCCCGGCCGCTGCTCGTCACCTCGGACGGCGACCTGCTCGACGACCTGCTGCGGCTCGCCGCAGCGGGCGGAGTCGAGGTGGAACTCGCCGCCGACCCCGCCGCGGCCCGCACCCGCTGGCTGCCGGCCCCGCTCGTGCTGGTCGGCGCTGACCAGGCCCAGCCCTGCCTGCGGGCGCGGCTGCCGCAGCGGCCACGGATGGTGCTGGTCGGGCGGTCCGGGGAGCTCGATCCCGGCTGGCAGGTCGCCGAGCTGATCGGCGCGGAGCACGTGGCGACGCTGCCCGCCGCCGAGCCCTGGCTGGTCGACCGGTTCGCCGAGTGCGGGCCGGAGGGCGCCGAGCGTGGCGGCGCCCGGATCGTCGCGGTCCTGGGCGGGCGGGGCGGCGCCGGGGCGAGCATCCTGGCGGGCGGGCTCGCCGTCACCGGCGCCCGGGCCCGGCTGCGCACTCTGCTCGTCGACGCCGACCCGCTCGGCGGCGGGCTCGATCTGGTGCTCGGCTGGGAGCAGTTGGAAGGGCTGCGTTGGCCGGCGCTGACCGGCGCCGACGGCCGGGTGGACGCGCCGGCGCTGGTACGGGCCCTGCCGAGCCGGGGCGACCTGGTGGTGCTCTCCTGGGACCGCGGCGACCTGCTCGCCCTCCCCGCCCAGGCGATGGCGGCGACCGTCGACGCCGCCCGGCGGGGCCGGGACCTCGTGGTGGTCGATCTGCCCCGGCAACTGGACGACGCGGCCGTGACGGCGCTGCAGGCGGCGGACCAGGTCTACGTGGTGGTCCCGGCCGAGCTGCGGGCCACCGCCGCGGCGGCCCGGGTTGTGGCCGCCGCCGCCCCGCACTGCACCGCGATGTCGGTGATCGTGCGCGGCCCGGCACCGGGCCGCCTGGGAGCGGCGGAGGTGTCGTGTGGCACGACAACGGGCACCCGGAGGAAACATGCCTCGCATCGACCACAGCTACTGCAACCACCCCGCAACCCCTCAAGCAAGGGCAGCCTGTCGTCGAGCAAGTGACAACCGCGAGGGATACGGGGTCAGGTACGTCGGCGTGGGTAGGAGAGCCCCGGCTGATTTGCCGATCATCCCTGCCGATGGGCTCTCCACCACGTCCTTCCTTCACTTGCCTCTTGCGTCGCCAAGAGAGCTGTTGACCAGCTTTCCCGATGACGACGCTGATCTGGGTATGGTTGCCCGTCGTCGGGAAGGCCGACCGCAGATCCCAGGCCAGCGGACCGACGGAGGCTACTGGCCCGAGTACCTGACCGAGTACGACCACCTACCGCCCCGACCGGACCCGTTCGATGCGTGGTGGGCGCTGGCTTAGAGGTCAAGTTCACCGACGCCATCGGAACAGCTCGGCCACCGCCTTAATGATGTTCGGCCGGTCCTTGGGGTCTGCGCCCCGCGTGGCTACAGCTAGGGCGATGAGCTTTCCTGCGACTGGCAGACCGATGGCAGCCAGCACCAGTTCGGGACCCGAGTTGACCAACATCTCAAGGTTGGCGATCCACACTTCTTACCCCTCCTCCCTGGACGGGCGAGGGTGCGTCAACCCAGCCCGGCCAGTGCGTCAACACTGGTCTGGCTGAGTCCGCGTTCCGGCGATCGGGGCTCAGTGCAGGGGCGCGAGTGCGTCCCAGGTGTAGCAAGGGCGTTGCATCACCAACTGTGTATGGGCGACTTGAGCAGCCCTGCCGCCGGAGCACAAGGCCACTGAACCTCGTAGCCCGGCATTGCGCCGTTTGCTTCCATTGCGGACGCTGGCCCGAGGGGGCACCCAGCCATTGCGGCTCGGGTGGTCTGCGGGCAGCGTACCCGTCCGCCGCCATGGACGCGACGACCGTGCACAGAGATGCCTGAGATCGCCACAGAGCCGCTGGTGGGCGGGGGTCGGTGTGCCCCGGTGGTGTGGGCACCCCGCTACGGACTGTGACGAACTCAGAGCCCACTAGTTGCACAGTGGCGGGTATGATCGATCCGACGCACGCCCACCGGTCTGCCGGTCGCCTGGTTGTGCCGCGATGGCCTCCCGCCCATGCGAGACAAAAACCGGGAACTCACACCGAGGGGTAAGCCCCGTCCTTGGCCTGTGGGTTCCTTGCTGTCTCCGGGGCGGGACAGGACCAGACATGGTGATTTCGAAGCAGTGGGGATGCCAACCCGCGCTTGAGTTTCTCCGGCAAGAGCGGTGGACAATCCCGCTCGCCGCGCGGGAGATCGGCGTGTCGGAGTGGCATCTGAAGAACGTGGTCTATGGCAGGACCCGACCGAAGGAGCAGGTCAAGATTGGCCTGTCCCGGCTCGTTGGGCGACCGGTTACTGATCTGTTCACGGCTGATGTCCTCGCCAAGCCGTACGACCCCAGCAAGAACCCCTGGAAGCCGGTGCGATCGTGATCCTCTTGGAGCAGACCCGCGAGAACGACGGCTTCCGTCAGGCGCTCCCGTCGATGGCGACCAGGCGAAAGATCGACTTCAGCTTCAACGGGTCGCTGTCGTGGCCTGAGCCCGAGTGGTACGTGCCGGAGACGTGGCAGGAGCAGGCGGCTCAAGACGCCATCAAGCGTGCCCGCAAGCAGGGATTGCCCGACCGGATCGAAGACCGGCCCACCCTGGACAAGATCGCGGCCCTCGGAAAGAGGTGAGGGCTCCCGCAGTGCGAATGCGAGAGCCCTCAGAACGAACGAAAAGGATACGACGATCGTAATGCCTACTCAAAGAGCGCCGCAAACCAACAAGCTTCCCCCTCCGCCGCTTCCCATGCCAATGGCTCATTACCGGGATTGCCCGGAAGGCGATGAACTGGCAGTCATCCTGAAGCGACTTCAGCCATTGATGGGGGGTGCTGCACCCCGACCGGGGCTAATGTGGCTCCCCGACCATCTGAAGGGCCCTGTAGACCGGTTGTCGGACGGTGCGATCGACCAGCGCATCGTGTGGGTGATGCCGTATCACTTCACTGGCTACATGAGCGACCTGAACGCATACAAGCGCTACCTCGATTCGCTGTTCGGCGTGGCCTCCACCCTGACCGTGGCGCTGCTGCTGAGTGACATGTACCCGATCTGCCGGGCTATCACCAAGGAACGCCAGGCCGTCCGCATCCGGGCGCTGAAGAAGAAGGTGGCGTGATGGGGGCAACCAAACGAAAGATCGACTTCTCCGAGGTGTTGGAGACCGAGGACCTGTCGCCGGGCATGAACTACGAGAAGGGGTACTTCCCCCGGCACCAGAAGACGACCGCATCTGTGGGTGAGGGGCCAGGGGTGGCGCTGTTCGACTTCTGGAACAAGCGTCCCGAGCTTCAGCACATCCACCAGTTTGCCAAGGCCCGTCGGGGCAACCCGTGGGCGGTGCTGGGGGTCGTCATGGCTCGCATGATGGTCCGCGTCCCTCACTACGTCGTGACCCCCGCCATCGTCGGTGGTGTGGGCGCGCTCAACCTGTTCGTCAATCTGACTGGCCGATCGGGTGCAGGCAAGGGCGTCGCTCGGGCCATCGCTGAGGAAGCCGTACTGATGGGCGAGGTGAAGCAACGACCCCTCGGAACGGGCGAAGGGCTGTGCCGTCTGCTCGCGGTGCCGGACAGTAAGAAGCGATCGGAAGCGGTGCTAGTCGACGGTGGCGAGGTAGACGTCATCAGCGCCCTGAAGTCACGCCAGGGATCGACCCTGACGGGCATCCTGCGGTCGGCGTTCAGCGGCAGCCAGCTCGGCTTCACCAACGCGCGAGGTGACACCAGCGTCAACGTCAACGCCCACACCTACAGGGTCTCGATGGTCATGGACGTGCAGCCCGAGCAGGCGGGTCCGCTGATGGGGGAAGCAGGGGGCGGCACGCCGCAGCGGTACCTGTGGATGCCCGCCAGAGACCCCGAGATGACCGCCGACAAGCCAACCGCGCCACCGCCCGCCATCTGGGTGGAGCCGCCTTGGCCCGCGCGCAAGGGTCGCCGGTTCGCCGAGCTGAGGGTGGCTGAGTCGGTCGTCGAGGCGATCGATGACGGGATCGTGCAGCGCAACGCCAGTGAGGACAACCCCCTCGACGCACACGCCGGATCGGTGCAGCTCCGCGTGGCCGTGGCGCTCGCCCTCCTGGCAGGCCGGGCCAACGTGACGATGGCTGACTGGCGGTTGGCTCAACTCGTCATGACGGTCTCCGACAACATGCGGAACGAGGTGCAACGGACCCTGACCGTCGTCCGACTCAGGGAAGCTGCCGAGGGTGGCAGACGGTACGCGCATTCGAAGCTGGCCCAGCGTGAGGCCGAAGACGAATTGCAGGGGAAGCGTATCGAAGCCTGCAAGCGCGCGATCGGTAAGCACGTCGGGGATTCGTGGATCTCACGTAGCAAGTTCGCCAATAGTCACCTGCGGTCCAACCTGAAGCCTTACCTCGACAAGGCCATCGAAGAACTCGACGGAAAGCTTATCGAGGTTGCCGGGGCCAAGCAGGGTGGCCTGCGAATGAGGCGTCTGGATTTGGGGTGATTTGACGGTGGGACGGTGGGACAGTGCCCGTACGGGAAGTGTCCCACCATAAATCCACCATATCGGACACTCCGAAACGGACATGATAATAACTATCATCATCAAGGCCATGCATATACGGGTTGTCCAAACGTTTGGCAACGGTGGGACGTCCCACTGTCCCACCGTTCACGTCCCACCGTTCAGTTAGGTGGTTCTCGATAGTAGAAAAGTGGAACGGGCGGCACGATCAGCTTCTGAAGATGAAGGGTCGGCGCTTCGACTGTCGGTGCTCTAGCGGTTGAAACCGCCCACCAACCCCGACCCATCACGTGTGTGGAGCGTGCTCAGAGGTGCACAGAGCCCCGTCCACCCGTCACGGGTGTCCCACATGGCCCCGGGCCACGCCAATGTCTCTGGGGCGGGCTGAAGGTTCGATCAGGAGCCCTGCGACATGCTCTCGGCGTCGAGGTAGACGAACAGGCCGTTGATCAGCGGCAGCGACTCGTTCGGGTCGTACTCGATGCCTACCGGCTGGTCCGGCGACACGTTGCCCGCACTCTGCGCCAGGTTCACGAAGCGGATCAGTTCGCCCCAGGTGAGCTGGTTGTCAAGGTCCAAGGTGACCTTGAGGTTCCGGTCAGTCTTCTCGAAGTCATCAGCCACCCGTCGATCCTCGCAGCAGTGGGCGATCAGACCAAGCCAGGCCGTCTGGGCGTTGCACGCCGGGGTTGGCCCGAGCAGATAGCTTCGTGTCATGGCTTGGGAGAACGTGGCAACGCTCGGGATCGCCCTTGCGGCGTTCGTGGTGTCGGTGGTCAGTGCCGTTCAGTCGAAGAGGTCTGCGGACGCCTCGAAGCGGTCGGCAGACGCAGCAGAGCGGCAGGCGGCAGCGGCTGAAGCAGCACTACCGCCACCGCCACCGCCTGTCGCCTGGAAAGTGGTCCACTACAGGGGAGAAGAGAGTTTCCTGCTCCGCAACGTGGGCTCGGAGCCCGCTCTAGATGTTGAGGTCCATACCGACGGTGGGAGGCTGCGCCCTACCGACGATGGGAAATTGAAGGCGTCAGAATTGAAGCCTGGCGGGGTGATTCCCTTCTGGATGGTTACCGCCGACCAACTGCCGGACATCCATGAAATCAAGGTTCGATGGCGGGGTAGCGGCGACTGGGTCGCGCTGCCGCTCCCGTAGAGGCTTGGTTAGCACACAGCCACGTCGGCGCCTAAGGCTCGGTTGGCCAGGCCAACCCTCCCAAGAGGGCACGGTGGCGTCGGGCCACTAAGTCCAGGCATCGGCGCGCGTCACGCGTGCTGCGGCGGCTCCGCATTCGCGTACCGGTCTTCCAGTAGCCGCTCCACTGCGTGAGCGACGTCGAGTACGTCCCCAACGTGCACGCCGTAGTTTGCGAGGGTCCGGCGGATTTGTTCCAGCTCGTCCTCAAGCTGGCGCGCTCGGACGGTGGCCGCTTCGCGCTGCGCTTCGGTGTTGGCAAGCTGCTCAGTGACCAGCTTGACGTTCGTTGTGGTTGAGGCGGGTTCACCCAGACGGGCGGCGGCAGCGCCGAGTGTGGCGTGGGTCTGTGCGGCAGCCAAGATCTCGCGCCGGCGGCCCCGCTTCAGCCAGCCGGACATGGCCTCTGACCGAGCGAGGCCAACGAGGGTTTCGGCTTGGCGTGCATGCCAGTCGGCAGAGACCGCGGGATGAGGATCGGTCATGATCGCGTCCAATCAGGAGTCGGCCGAGTCAAAGACACGCGTCTGGCGGTGGGGTTCCGGCGACGATCGCAGCGTAGTCGTCTCAACTGCTCGTGCCAGTTCTCGTCGGGGGTGTGGCGTCTGGATCATGGAAGGGGCACGGCCTTCCACTCCGGGTGGCCCTCCCAGCGCACCCAGAGCTCATTGGGCTTCGGCGCTCCCCACGCGGGCATCAGGAGGATCTCGATCGAGGCTTGTGGTGCGATCTCGTCGGCCGTCGTAGTGCCCCTCACAGCGCACTTGATCCGCGACTGGTCGATCTCTACCGTGCGGGCGGTGTCGGTGCCGATGTTGCGCAGAATGTAGGTGTTCTTCGATCGCTGCCCAAGCCACCAGGCAACATACGGAGGCTCCTCGGTGAGAGCATCCCTGAGCCGATCCATGAGAACCGGCGCCTCGTTCGGGCGACCCTGTTGCTCGGCCAGCTCCAAGGTCCGCTTCGCGATGGACACCTGCTCTTCTGCTGCGGCTGCTTGACGCACGCCCGCCTGGGCTGACACCTCGGCAGCCCGTGCAGCGGTCCTGGAAGACCGCGCGGCGTGAAGGGCGATAGCCGTACCTCCAAGCGAGACGGCGAAGGCCGCCCAGGCGGGGGCATCCCCCCAGTCGACGCCGGTCCGTGCGCTGAGGATCCACACCAAGGAGATCAGGGCCAGCGCGGCGCTGGCTGTCATCCATAGGTCCAGCCGCCGAGCGATCCGGTCCAAGAACTTGGTCACCTTGCTATCTTGACGGCCCTCGTCCAGGGCGGCGCATCCACCCGCCAACACGCACGGGACCATCTCCAAGTGTCCACAGAGGGCACGGCGCGACCGGTCGGGCATCGGTACGGGTCCGGCGCATCACGACGCCTCTGGAACGGGCTGAGGCGACCACCACGAAGCGTGATCGGCGGTGTGGACAGCCAACGTGCGATTACTACAGTGACTCCATCCACGCCTTGGCCAGCCGGCTAATGAAGTCCCGGCCTTCCCTAAGGGCCATCTGCCGCTGTGGCGGGCCGCCGCGCATGCGGGCGTGTCTCGCGTCGGGGCCGCTGACGTCCGGCCTATTGGCCGAGCAGGTGAACGCGCTGATCTCGTCCTTCGTCGCCAAGCCCGACCTGTCCAGCGGTGTGGGCTTAACCGAGTCACGGATGACCTCGAAGACTTTGTATAGCTCGACCCAGTTCAGTGGCTCGGGCTTGCCAAGCAGCATTAGGGCATCCGAGACGTCTGGATGCTGGATCGCTAAGGCGACAAGGGTGGGGCCGGGCGGTGGCGGTGGTGGCGTTACAGCCTGACCGGGGATGGTAACGGTGGCGATTCCTACGCGGCTCCTCGTTTCGATGCCCTCGACGCTGACGACGTGGTGCGTCTTGTCGCCATCGGTGTACCTGCCCGTGAGCCTGACGGGCTTGAAAGAGCTGTCGTGTGCTCGGCCAGCGCCGTTCACAAGCGCTAACGCGATCTGTGCTGCCTCGTAGAACGCCACACCTTGAGGGCGGTCATCGATAACGGACGAGGTCAGATAGTGGCCTTCGCCTTCCCGAACCACTCGCGTGTTTCCGGAAGCGAAGAGACGTGCGAGGTCTTCAAGGTCGTATTCGTGCCCACTGAGCCATGCATGCCACCCCATGCCGGGCAGCCTACCTCGGTCGTGCGACACCCTCAATTAGTTAACGCCCGCTTGTCTGGGTAAATGGCTCCTGAATCAAACTCCCAGAAATGTGCGGCAAAATGTTCCCCGGAACGTTTCGACGGACCGGAAGGAGCGCTATGGGTGCTCGGGGGAAGCTGCCGGAGTATCCGGTCTCGCTGGATATTTCGATGTCGGAGGCGCAGCGGTTCCGGTTGAGAAGCCTTGCCGCGCGGCGCTCGGATTCCTTGGCGGGAACCGTGCGCTGGCTGGTGGACAAGGAATGGGAAAACCGCACGACTAACGAAGGGGCGAAGGATGCCGCACGTAAGGGCTGACAAAGAGGGCCGCGTCACCGCACTGGGTCTGTTCCATCGAACGATCAGCGAGGTGGAGGACGCCATCTTGCAGGCGAAGGCCCGGCAGGCGTACCGGACTGAGGACGACCCGGCCGAGGAACAGGCCGTCGACCTCAACCGCTGGCCCGCAGTGGGGGGCAAGTCGTGAACCCCTATCAGTCGGCCACCGACCACCTGAACTCCCTCGTCGATCGCACGGGCGAAAGCGAGTTCGGCGGTGTGGCCGGGTTGACTCAGCCGTACCCGCACGAACCGACCGCCTCGGAGAGGCTCCGGGCGATCTACCAGACCGACACGACCGACCACACGGCGCACGTCGACACCGACCAGCAGACGCCCTCACCACACGGGAGCTACTGATGAACCTCAACGTCACGCGGCTCGCTGACATGCGGGCGGAGATCGACCAGGCGGAACTCAACGCCGTTGACCGCGAGGTCCTGGAACGGGCCTATGCCGCTGCTCAGAAGGAGTGGCGGGTCCTGCGGAAGAAGCAGTACCGGGCAGGGATCAGGGCCCGGGACGAGGCTGACGAGGAGCTGGTCTACCGGGCGAAGAAGGAGGGGCCGAAGGAGCTTCGACAGCTCAAGACGGACCTGGAGGAAGGACGCATCACGCCCCAGGAAGCCGAGGGCAGGATGCGGAACTTCGTCAAGGAACACGAACGCCTGTCCAACCTGCACCGGTCGCTGACCGAGGACGACAACCAGCTCGCTGACCTCCACGCCAAGCCGCTGCACGAGTTTCAGGAAGAGGCAGAGGCGGAACTGCGGGGGCGGTTCCCCGTCATGGCGAACTCCGGACGCACCCTGGGCGACTACGTCCGCCAGGTGCAGGATCCGGAGAACTGACGATCGGGGAGGGTCGGGCTACCGCGCCTGGCCCTCCCTTCGCACACGGGAGGTGTGGGTGTGGGCAAGCGGGAACTGTCGCGGAAGCCGAAGGAGATCCGGAAGCGGCTCCGGAGGGGCGACAACCTGGAACGAGACCTCGCCATGTTGGAGGAAGCCGGATACAAGCCCGTGTCTGAGTGGGATGACGAGGAACTGGCTAGGGGTAAGCCGCGGAACAGCCGAGGTACGTTTTCTGGTCTGACGCCTTCATGGCGGAAAGAGCAGACCGAAGCTGAGGCGTTGCGCAGGCACAAGGAGGCGACGCTCTCGGCCCCCAAGCCGAGGCCGGAAGTCTTGGGCAAGGTCCTCGCCGAGTTGGCGACCAACCCACACACGCCGGCTGAGGTTCTCGCCCTGCTCGACTCTGCGCTCGCCACGGTCAAGCAGCGGCTCGGCACCGGGCAGGACACCTCGCCCACGCCTGCCACCGGTCCCCCGCGCCTGAAAGATCCCGGAATCCCGCCCGATGCCGTGGACGACGAGGACCGGATGCCTCAGTACCTCCAGGAGGCCCACGACGACGGGCGAATCTCGTCATGAATGAGGAAGGAACGACGATGGTCAAACTGATGGAGACGTGGGGCGATCTCGCGGGCAAGCTCGCTGCCGCTGGCGTGCGGATCGAGATCCCCAAGTTCATTGGCTGGGGGTCATGGGGTCTGGACACCCTCGGCGGGTGGTACCCCGAAACTGGCCGGCTGTACGTGTCGGAGCAGATCGCCCATGTGCCGCTACTGGTGCGGGACGTGATGACGCACGAGATCACTCACCAGATCCAGTACGCGATCTCTCCGGATGGGAGCGGAGGTACCGGGATCAACGGGGGGCCACACGGCGACCTTTTCCGGTCGTGCGCTACGCGGGTCGCGGGGGTTCTCGGCTGCCCTTCGCCGGTCGAGGCCCTGATCTGCGGGTGGCCGCACGAGCAGCGACCGGATGGTTTCTTCGGGCCGGGTGTGGTCCGGAAGGAGACGGCGTGATGGAGTCCGCAGTTCTTGGCTTCATGGTCAAGCACAACTTGGGCAAGGCCAGCGGCGGAGACTTCAACCTTCAACCCGACCTCAATCACCTAGAGATCCACTTCGGAGGATCGGAGTCGTTCTTTCCCGATGAAGGAACGCTGGTCGGCAGGATCCCGGCTAACGTCTCCAACCTACGGGGGAAGATCCCGGCGGTCGCCTCGTTCCAGGTTGACCAGACGGAGCCCGGCTATGTGCGGGTCGTGGCTGTGGACGCCTCAGGCAACCGTTCCGGTCCGAGTGAGGCCACACCTTGCACTCCCCGCCTGATCAAGGACGAGTACATCGACAGTCTGACCGTTTCCAAGCTGACGGCAGGCACGCTTACGGCCAACACGATCCTTGGCGCCTCAATCCGTACGGCGACCACGGGTGCTCGGACTGAGATGAATCCGGATGGGGTGGAGGTGTACTTCGGCAACGGCACCAAGGCGGTGAAGCTCGGCAGCCATCTCGACGGCGTGACCGCACCTTCTCGCCCTGGCTTCGAAGTGTGCTACCCCAACGGCCAGCCGATGGCCCGCCTCGGTGCGCTCCCCGGCACCGACCGCGTAGGCATGGAGATCTGCGACGAGAGCGGCTCGGTCAAGGTCCTGGCCGGGGAGCTGACGGATGGCGACTACGGCTTGGCGGTCATTAACCCGGCCGGGGAACTGGTCAAGCTGGAAGACTTCATCTTCGGGATGCGGAAGGCCACCAAGGACGGCTTGGGGTGGACCACCACGACCACTTACACGAACCTGAGCGATGGGGTAGGCCCGGCGATCAATGGCGTGACCATCGGGGACCTGGGGCGGGTGGTCGTGACTCTGTCGGCGTACATGGATGCACCCTCCGGCGGCATGGCTCTGATGGGCGTGGAGGTGAAGAGGTCCGACGGCAGCTTTGGCATCGCGCCGGATGACCTCGACAGCCTGTCGATCGGCGGGGGTGACGCAACCCAGCTAATCGCCATGAACGGACGCGCCTCCGTGCAGGTCTTCATCGAAGGGCTGTTCCCCGGCACCTACAACTTCACCGCCAAGTACCGCGCTGAGTCGTTCAACGGCGGCACGGCCAACTTCGCCAATCGTGTCATCACCGTCCAGCCGTACTGATCCCCGGCGGGTGTGGCCGGTACCCCCGCCACGCCATGACCACGCCTCTACGGCCAACTGAAGATCCTTAGCCAGCGCCTCCCGCCGTCACGGTCGGGGGGTGTTGGCCAGTCCGGCGGGTTGCGCGTGCAGTTACACTGACGGACGTCTCCCCTGGAGAGAGGGCCTGAGAACTCCCTCTCCGGCAAGGAGTGCGCGGGCGACTGCTGCTCATCGAGTAGCGGCTTGCGCCCTGGCTTCGTCGACCGACGGGCGATGCCGGGTCAGAGTCCTCTCTAGTCTTAGGTGGTAGTTACCGTACCCGGGTGCCCTGAAGGCACCCCGCAACATCTGAGATCTTGCTCAGTCGGTGCAGGACCTCGGCTTCACCAGTCATTGCGTACTGGTCGAGCTGAGTCCTGCGTGCCTCACTCGACCAGAGTGAGGAGAGGTAAGCAGTGGGATTGTCCAGCATCGAGCCCATCGCCGCAGCTAGCCCGCTGATCGCTGCTGTCGTTGTAGGGCTTCCGGTAGCCGGCAAAGTCATCGTGGCCGGTATCGCCCTGAGGGGTGCTGAGTCCAAGGACCGTGCCGCGATCGTGAAGGCCGTATCCGAGCTGTTCCGCTGGTGGCGACGCTAACCAGGTGACGGGTGGCCGGGCGGGCTTCGTCCTGCCCGGTCAGTCCTCGTCGGTCGGGCAGGGCTGGCGGTGCTCCTTACCTACAACGACGCCCACTGGACGCTCGGGTTGCTGATCGTGAGGAGGGGTCGGGGGCTGACCCTGCGTCGACGTTGCCGGAGGGGCAGCGTAGGAGGAGGCAGTTCTGACGGTGCGAGCCGTGATGCGGTCTTGTGCTGACCCGGTACGCTGTTAGCAAGTGTCCGTCCCCCGTGGACGGCGTCTGGCCCGCCCTCGAATCAGCGTCCCGTCGGTGCCGACGACCGGCGAGATGCGACCCCGAAGACTCTTAAGACTCTGCTGAAACTGACGAGGGCCAGAGGAACACCTGGGATTCTGCGCAGTCGGCGCGGGGCCTCAGCCTTTGGCCTGTCGTGGCCGAGCTGAGTCCTGCGTGCCTCGCTCGGTCTGAAGCGAGGAGACGTGATCGTGGGGCTCGCGAATCTTGAGCCGTTCGTCGGGGCAAGCCCGTATGTCGTTGCTGCTGCTATCGGAGTGCCGGTAGCCGGGAAGATCGTCATCACAGCCTTGGCCCTTCGCGGCACCGACCCGAAGGACCGGCCCGGCATCATCAAGGCCGTGGCTGAGCTATTCCGGTGGCGTCGGTGATCGTCTCGGCCCGGGGAATGCTCCACCTGCCGAGTGGGTTGGCCTCCACAGAGGAGTACCCACCAACGGACGGAGATCGCCTTGGCCAGCTTCAGCTTCGACCAGAACGCCCTTGACAAGATCGGTCGCGAGGCGGTCGAGAACTTCAACCGCCAGATGCAGCCAGTCCTCGACTCGGTCTTGCAGGAGTACGGAGGGCAGCCCGTCGATGTCGTGAAGGACGCTCTGGCCAGCCGATGGCGTGCGGCCGGTGGCGAGCCGCTGGGTGAGCCCGAGGTGACTGAGTGGGCGACTGAGATCAGCGAGGGCACGCGGTTGGTACTCGGCAACGCCGGCTGATCAGTCGACGGACGTGCGGTAGCCGGGTGTGGTCACTGACAATCACCACACCCGGCACGCCGCCGTGTCGGCTAACGCTTCCAGCCGTAAATTCGCAGTTGTCGATCAAGCGCCCAGCGGCCGAGTCCTAGCCATCCCTTTTCGCGCCGGACCTGGCCGGCGTGTCGGAGGACGTGAGGTCGAACGTTCCGGTTCTCGTACTTCTCATGATCGACCGCGTGAACGAGAAGGCCCTTTGTGCCTTGGGTCCACTTCTCCATCGTCCGTCGCATCTTCTGCACCTCATCCACCAGCTCGGGGATGCCCTTCGGATCAACCGATGAGCCCTCGTACATAGCGAGGTCGAGAGGGTAGGGCGGGTCGAGGTGGCGTTTGCCGTCCGTGTCTGTGTACTCCAGAGTGACGGTGTACTGCATGGGAAGATTCTTCTGGCCGTGTCGGCTCGGGTAAGAGTCGAACAGGACGCTGATCTTCCTGCCTGGGGCGATCATCGGGATGGGCTCGCGGAATAGCGGCGAGTCATTCAGTTCAGAGTCTTTGCCGAGGGACGACTCAAGCTTCTTGTCGAAAGTTATCCGAACATTGCGGGCGATAGTCGTGCCGATGTTGCGGATGGACAGGTAAACCAGAATGCTCCGGAACTCGAAGTCCACGATGACGTACGGCCGGGTCTGTTCGCGGTGGATCTTCTGAGCGTGGCGTAGTTGTCGCCAGGCCAAGAATCCGCCTACCAGGATGGCGAGGTAGCTGCCAAGGGCGGCGTAATCCGTGGCATCCAGCTCTGGCAGTTTCAAGGTCCCTCCCCTGGGGCTGCCTCATGCCGCAAGATCGGGCTGACCGTACACGACCCTGGGGCTGCGCTACGGCTGCGCTCAGGCTGGGGCGTCGTCCTCCGTCGGACGAGGCTGTCGATGCTCCTTGATCCACTGCTCGATGTCCTCGGCGAGCCACACCTTCATGCCGCGAAGTTCTTGGTACGGCTTCGGGAAGGTGGGATAGCGCGCGAGCTGCTGGAACCGCTGCCGCGAGACGCCGAGGCGCTGAGTGATCTCGTAGGGCCCCATGAGCTGCCCCGGCCCTCGGTCCATGACCTGAACGTAGGTAGCCACCTGCTAGTCTGATGGCTATTGCCAGTTGACTAACCGGCTGGCTGACGGGGATCGTGGCTCCATGCCGCGAAACGTGCGATATGAGGAGTATCTGGTCGCTACGGCCCTCACCTTGGCGCGACGACACCGGCCGGTGTGGTCATGGCAGAAGTGGCGGCGGATCTGCCGATGCGGGGCAGACCTGCCCTGCCGGGTCAGGCACCGGATTCCGATCAACCGGGGGCACTGGCCAGGTGAGGGTCGATGACCACACGCCGCGAAGTGCCGTTCCTGGTGCAGCTCGCTTGGTCCCGGCTAGACCACCACCGTCACGGCCGTTGTGGTGACTGCCCAGAGGACGGCCCATGCCCGAGGGTGGAGGCCGCTCGCGGTCAGATCATGGCGTGGCGCAGGTGCCGACACCTCTGGGGCTGGCAGTGAAGCCCAAAGCCGGTGATCTGCTCCATGTGACCCGCGCGGCCAGCGTGCAGTTCATCAACCCGATCATGTTCCGGGTCATCAGGGTGCTGGACTGGATCACCTACGACGGCTGGATCTGGCTCGACGGCTACCAGCTCAACGCCAGGGGCGACGCGGTGGCCCGTCGGTCGATCTTCGTTCAATCAGCGGGGTTGGTCATCCAACGGCGGACCGCCCCCGTGCCGGTCGGGCAACAGAGGCGGTCCAGTTCGCCGCAGAGGCGTTAACCCACCGGGGCGGGTGTCGTCGGACGGGTACGGGCGTGCGGATCTCCGCCGGACCGGCTGAGAACGCCCCGAATCGTGGAGCTGTGCCACCGGTCGCCGCCGTGCGCGGTCGGCACCTGATCGGCGTTGAGCTGGTCAGCGATGGCCCGCAAGGTGTGGCCGTTGGACCTCAACCGGCGGATGCGTCGGATGATCGGCTTCGGTACGAGGATGGGTCGGCCCAGCTTGACACCGGACTCCTTGGCCTCGGCGAGCGCTTCGACGGTCCGCTGGCTGATGATGTCGCGCTCCCACTCGGCAACGCTCATGACGATATTGGCCACCAAACGACCGTTAACGGTAGACGTGTCGATGCCGAGATCCAGCGCGACGACGGACCACCGCTGCTTCTTCGCCACCCGTAGCACCTCGGCGAAGTCCGCCACCGACCGCGACAACCGGTTGAGCTTGGCGACGACCAGGCCGTCAGCGTGCCCGGCCGCGAGCTGATCCAGGGCCCATGTCAAGCCAGCCCGGCGGGTGTGGGCACCCGTAGCGCCATCGTCGGCAGGTGCCCACACCAACCGCCAGTCGTTCGCGGCGGCAGCGTTGCGGATGGTGGTCCGTTGCGCCTCGATCCCGTAGGCCGGATCGTCAGGCCGCTTGCGGTTCTTCTTGGATCGTCGGACGTAGGCGAGCATCGTGCGGGTCACTTGACCTCTGCCGCCTTGTGATTGGCCCGGCAAGCAGCCCGGCCCTTGAGGTCGCGGGGGTGTCCGCAGTCGGAGTGGTCCAGGCGGCCCTTGTCGGTGACCTTAGGCGCGAACTCGGGCTTGGCGTCGGGGGCAGCGTTCTTGACCGGGGTCTTCTTGGCGGTAGTCGGCTTGGCATCGGGGGCGGGGGGCTGGTCCGTCATGGTGTCCTCCTCGTTGGTCCATTGCCCAGCGAACGTAAGAGGACTGATGACCTGGCCTAATACCCCTCCCATCTGGCCTAGACTTCGTCTTCATCTGTTGGGATCAGCCCGTGCGCCTGGCGGTACCACCGGGCCATCAGCGACCCCTCGCACACGTACGCCACCCCGCCGTCAGAGTCCTCGATGCGCGTATAGGTCAATCCCCCGGCGGTGGTGTACTGCAACAAGCCAAGGCGACAGATGGTCTCCATGTCTTGCACGAAGGTCTCGATTTCTTCACGGGTCATGTCTTCTCGGATGTCCAACATGACTCCTGACCGTAGACACCATCAGACCCCCCGGTACGAAACGATTGTGAGTCAGGTCACATCAGCCATGTCACGGGGTGCCCGACGGTGATAGCCCAGTGTGGACGGTGCGTCTTATCCTGGCTCGGTGCTCGCTGCCGAAGAGATCCCGAAGGTCACCGACTGGATGCAGGGCTGGGGGAGCATCGCTGCTGTCCTAGTGTCGGGACTGGCCGTGATCTTCACCGGTTGGCTTCTACGTCACGAGGTTCGTGCCCGCCGACTGGACGAGGCGCACCGGGAGGCTGAGGCGGCAGACCGTCAAGCTGCTCAGGCCCGGTTGATCGTTCCCGTCGTCACCGAATGTCTGATGCAGAGTACCGAATATCCGACAGCTGTCACTCACGTGAAGTGGAAGATCGAGAACTACAGCAGTCTGCCGATCCTTGGTCTCCGCCTCGTTTTCGACGGGCCAGTGGAGGTAGAGGGTTTCATGACCGAGTTGAGCACCGGCGTAGAACAAGGCGCTGCCGAGCTTAAGAAGCTGTTTCACAGGGGTAAGGACGATCCGCTCCCGTTTTTTGAGCCGATCATCGTTTTCACTGATAGTTCAGGTCTCGTTTGGCAACGTAACGGAACCAAAGCTCCGGAACGGAAGCTATCAGAACAGGCAAGTCGCGTCGTGGTGACCGAGGCTCGCTGGCAGTCGGTTGGCGCTTTGATTGCGGCTGTGGCATCAATAGTGGTTACAATAATTGCCTTCCTGGCCGACATCTTCGCCACGCGTTAGACCGGCCACGTCACGGTGGCGTCAGTGTGGACGGTTGACCCTACCGTTGCCCCGCCCGTTCATAGCGCAGGAACCACCCTTTCGCCTTTCAGCGTTCGGACCACGAAGGCCTTCCGCATGTAGCCCCACCCCTCGGTGAAGCCGGCCACGTCGTACCGCGTGCCGTCCGGCCCGGTCCAGTGGTCCCCGAGCTCGACCTGCATATCGTGTGGTCCGATCAGGTGGTAGTCGGCCTTGCGGACCACACCACCGGCCAGCGTGACATCCGGGCGCTGGTCGTAGTTCAGCAGGGACAGCTTGAACCGCTGAGAGGCCCGTGGCGGTCCGTCGGTGTACGTGGACGCCCCCGACCCCGTCAAGGTCTTCACGCGCGGAATCAGGACCGCTTCCGTCGGGTCGTGGTTCACCAGCGCCAACGTCATACGCCGCTGAGCCTCTAGCTCGCTCATGCCCGCTCCACGTCCACCGTGAAGGAACGTCCGCGCGTGTCGTCGGTCGGGTCCGGCACGAAGGAGTTTCCGACCCTGAGCGCGTGGTCGTAGAGCTGGCTCAGCCGCCGCGACGATCCGCTCTCGGTCACGTCCACCAGGCCAGCGTAACTAGCCGCCTTCTCCCGCCACACCTGGGCGGCAGCCATCTCCATGCCCAGGTCATCGATCATCAGCCCGAGCAAATCACTTGTGTAGGTCTCGTCGGCCTCGGTCAGACCGGTCATCCGGCGGAGGCGAGCGACCTCGTCAATGCTTGCCATACTGGCATTATCGCATTGCGCGTTTTCTCCGAGGTTTACGTTAGTCAATTCCATCCGGATCAGAACCGGCAGTCGCGGAATCCGCGGCCCTCACACCAGCCATGTCACGGTGACCCGCTCGGAAAACACCTTCGCCCGGTGAAGCTCGAACCGCTGACGCCAGGCTTCCTCGTCCTCACCTCGTCGCCTAGGGGGTGCGCTGGTGAACAACCGGCCCGTTTCCGGGTTGATCGGCTGGGGGCCAATCTCGATGCGCTCGATTACGGAGGCGAGGATGGTGCGCTTCCAGGTGTTCGCAGCCCGGATCACTTCAGTTCGCTTGGGCTTACTGTTCTCCGCGTCCCGGATAATCTGGTCCTGCTCCGCCCATATGGCGCGCAGCTGGGTTCCGGACGGCAGGCGGGTGTGGACCTGTGCACGGGTAGCCTTGTCCAGCGCGGCGCGGTTCGCTTCCAGCCGGTCGGTCAGTCGTGCCCGGCGTCGGCGGTACTCGGCTTCGTTGATCAGGTTGTCGTCGCGTTCGTCCCCAAGGCGCGTCAAGGCGTCCTCATCGTCCCGGACGGCCTTCCGCAACTCACGCTCGGTGTCGTTCACGCCCTCCCGGTCGCGCGCCATCGCTTGCTGTAGGGCAGGGGAGTCGAGTCGAACGAAGACCTGCTCAGCGATATACGCCTCCAGCGGCCTCATCACGATCCGCCCTCGTCCACACCCGCCAGACGGGTTCCTGCCGGGGTTGCACTCGTACGTAGGCCCCTCAGTGCTCTTGGCGCTGGTCGAGGTCATCCGGTATCCGCACTCGTGGTAGACCAGCCCCGACAACATGTACTTGCGTTGGTTGGTCTCGCTCTTGCGCCGGGACGGATCGGCCAGAATCTCCCGTACTCGCTGCCAGTCGTCGCGGTCCACGATCGGCTCCCAAGGCGTCGGGAACAGCTCACCGTTGTACTCGCGTAGCCCAGCGATGGCGGGATTTACCAAGGCACGCAGCAGGGTCCGGCGCTGCATCCCGAGTTCCTTGGCGATCCCGTAAGCCGTCTCACCGGCCAACAGCCGGCGCACTGCATCGCGCACCCGTGGCGCGTCGGTGGTGTGGTGCCGGAACCTGACGTACCGCAGCTTGCCCTTGACGATCTCGCGGTCGCCGTCGATGCCGAAGGGCGGCGTACCGCCGTGGAACTCCCCAGCCTCAGCCCGGCGCCTGACGTCCCGCTCGACCCGTTCCGAGATGTCCTCGGCCTCACCCGCGTCGTTCGCGGCCAGGATCCGGGCAACGCGCCGCCCAGCGGAGTCCTTCAGGTTGAACGAAGGGGACTTGACGTAGACAAACTCGATTCCATGATGCTCGGCTAGCTTGATCTGTGCTTCATGTTCCATTGGCCGCCGGGTCAGGCGACCTGTGGTGTAGGCCGCAATGACCTCGAAGTGACCGGCCTCGGCATCTGCCAACATCTGCTCGTACTCAGGTCGGCGCTTGGTGGACCGGGTAGACGCGCTGATGTCGTTGTCGACGTAGTCCGCTACGTACACCAGATTCTCGCGCTCGGCCAGCGCATCAAGGTCCTCATCCTGCCGGGTAATGCCCAGCTCACGGCCCTCGCGGTCGTCACTGATCCGGCGGTACTTCGCTGCACGTCGGCGGGTCATGCGGGGCACCGTAATTGGGAGCCCGTTATTGTGCAATGGGTCGTGGCCCGGGCGCTCGGGCTGCCGCTGGCCGGCACGCTGCGCCCGGAACCGGCGCTGGCTCGCGGGTTGGAGCGGGGCGAGGCGCCGGCCGCGCACGGCCGAGGCCCGCTGGCGGCGCTCTGCCAGCGGATCGTCGCCGAACTGACCGGCGCGCCGGTGGCGGGTGCGGCATGACCGGGCCGTCCGAGGGTGACACCCTCGCCGCGCGGGTGCGACAGCGCATGGCCGCCGCGGCGACGCCGGTCACCGCCGCCGCGATCGTGTCAGCCGTACGGGCGGAGCCCACCGCCGCCGTCCTCGGCGACACCGCCGTGCTGCGGATGGCCGACCAGGTGCACGACGACCTGGTGGGAGCCGGTCCGCTCGCCCCGCTGCTGGCCGATCCGGAGGTCACCGACGTGCTGGTCAACGGCGTCCGGGTCTGGGTCGACCGGGGGCGGGGCCTGCATCAGGTCGCGGTGCCGATCGGCACGGTGGACGACGTACGCCGGCTCGCGCAGCGGCTCGCCGCCAGCACCGGTCGGCGGCTCGACGACGGTTCCCCGTACGCGGACGCCCGGCTTCCCGACGGCACCCGGTTGCACGCCGTGCTGCCGCCGGTGGCGACTGACGGGCCCTACCTGTCCCTGCGGACCTTCCGGCAGCGGCCCTTCACCCTCGACGAGCTGGTGAGCCGGGGGACGGTTCCCCGACCGGTGGCGCCGGTGCTCTCCGCCGTGGTGGCGGCCCGGCTGGCGTACCTGGTGACCGGTGGCACCGGCTCCGGCAAGACGACGCTGCTGAACACGCTGCTCGGACTGGTCCCCGCCACCGAACGGATCGTGCTGGTGGAGGACGCGGCCGAGCTGCATCCCCGGCACCCGCACGTCGTCGGGTTGCAGGCGAGGACGGCCAACGTGGAGGGCTCCGGCGCGGTCGGGCTGACCGACCTCGTGCGGCAGGCCCTGCGGATGCGGCCCGACCGACTGGTGGTCGGCGAGTGCCGGGGCGGGGAGGTGGTCGACCTGCTCGCCGCCCTGAACACCGGCCACGAAGGCGGAGCCGGCACCCTGCACGCCAACGCCCCGTCGGACGTGCCGGCGCGGCTGGAGGCCCTCGGGATGCTCGGCGGGCTGCCCCGTCCCGCGCTCCACGCCCAGGTGGCCGCCGCACTCCAGGTACTGCTCCAGGTGCGCCGGAACACCGAGGGGCGCGTACTGGAATCGGTCTGCCTGCTCCTGCCGGAGGGCCCGGACCGGCTGGTCACGGCAGTTCCCGCCTGGGTACGCGGGCGAGGGCCGGACCGCGCCGCCCGGGCGCTCGCCGACCTGCTGCGGGAGCGGGCCGTACCGGTTCCGCCGGTCCTGACCGAGCCGTGGCCCGGATCGGCGGGCCCGAGGTGAACGCCCCGTACGCGCTGGTGGCGCTGCTCTCGGTCCTGGTGACGGCGGTGCTGGTGGCGGGGGCGGTGCGTGGTGGCCGGATGCGGCGGGGCGTGCTGGCCGCCGGCGTCGGCGGGAGCGCGCGTGCCGGCGGGGAGGACCCGCTCGTCGCCTGGGTCACCGAGCTGCGCCAGACACCCGGTCGGGGCGTGGACGGTACGGCGGCGCGCACCGGCGAGGGTATGCCGGCCGTCGGTCGCCGCGACCCGTGCGACGAGTCCCGGGTGCGCCTCCGGCAGTCGCCGGCAGGCCCGGACGTCCCGGCCAGCGGCGCTCCCGGAAGTGGGCGCGAGCCGGAGGCCTCGGCCACCGACCTTGACCTTCGCCTTGACGACCACCCGAGCGCCGACGCGTTCGGCGGGAATCGGTGGGCGTTGCGGGACGTGGCCGACCGGTCGCCCTGGCCCTGGCCGGCCGGTGACGACCGTGGCCCGGGGCGAGGAGGGGATGGCGGTCCTCGGCTGACGCGACCCGCGGGCCCGACCCGACCCGTGCGCCACCTCGACCACCGGGACACGCCGCGCGGTGGCGGAGACCCCGGACGGCTCCGGCCACCCGGTCGGCGGGACGCCCGGCGACCCGGCGGAACGCCCGCCCCGGCGGCCACCCCGCCGCGCGGGCCCGGTGCGGTGACCGATCCGCCCGGCGAGGGCCGGCGACCGGGGTGGCTCCGGCCGGACGCGCTGGCGGCGTCCCCCAGGCGCACCCTGCTGCTCGCCGCGTCGGCCGGTACCGGAGCCGGGCTGCTGCTGGCCGGTCCGGTCGCGGCGGTGGCCGTCGGCGCCTACGGCACGCTGGCCGCTCGCGCGCTGCTCCGACGCAAGGACGGCCGGAACGCCGTCCGGGCCCGGCGGCGCCGGCTGGATCAGCTCTGCGGGCTGGCCGCGGACCTCCGGGCCGGCCTGCCGGTACCGGTCGCCGCCGAGCGGCTCACCCCTGGCCCGGTGGGAACCGATCGCGGATCCCCGGGCGGCGACGCGGCGGCCCGCGACGAGCGGGGCGGGGCACGACGCCTGGATCGACTGGCCCGCGCAGCCGTACGCCTCGCCGACCAGACGGGCGCGCCGCTGGCGGAGTTGCTGGAGCGGATCGAGGCGGATGCCCGCTCGACCGACCGTGGACTGGCTGCGGCGGAGGCCCAGGCGGCCGGGGCGCGGGCCACCGCTCTGCTGCTCGCCGCCCTGCCGCTCGGCGGTATCGGGCTCGGCTACGGCATCGGCGTCGATCCGGTGGCGGTGCTGCTGCACACCCCCGTCGGTGGTGCGTGCGCGGTCGTCGCCATCGCGCTCCAGGTCGCGGGACTGTTCTGGGCCGAGCGGCTCGGCGCGTCGCCGGGACGGTTGAGCTGATGCCCCGGATGGCGCTGGCAGCGGGCTTCGTGGCGGCAGCGGTCCTGCTCGCCGCGATGCTCGCGGCGGGCCGGCGGCCCCTGCGCCGGCTGCGCGCGCTGCGCCGGGCGCCGGTCGGCGTGCACCCGGCCGCCTCGCTGCGCCGACCGGTCGGTCCCGACGACGACCCGACCGGTGACGTCCCGCCTCGGCGGCGGCCGGACGCCATCCGCGTCGCCGCCGGTCTGGCCGGCGTGGCCGTGGCCGTCATCGTCGGCGGCTGGCCCGGGGTGCTGGCGGCCCTGCCGACGACGCTGCTGCTCGACCGGCTGCTTCGTCGGATCGAGCCCCCGGCCGTGCGGAACCGGCGGCTGCGCGAGGCGGCCGATCTTCCGCTCGCCGCCGACCTGCTGGCGGCGGCCATGCGGGCGGGAGCGCCCGTGGACAGGTCGATCCTGGCCGTGGCCGGGGCGCTCGACGGTCCGCTCGCCGACCGGCTCGCCCGGGTCGGCCGATTGCTGCGGCTCGGCGGTGGCCCCGAGGAGGCATGGGCTCCGCTCGCGGCGGTGCCGGGGGCCGAGCGGCTGACCGCCGCCGTGCTTCGTAGCGCGAACAGCGGAGCCGCGCTGGCCGGCGCGCTGACCCGGCTCGCCGACGACCTCCGCGCCGACCGCTCCACGGCCGCGGAGGCGGCCGCCCGCCGCGCCGGCGTGCTCATCGTCCTGCCGCTGGGGCTCTGCTTCCTGCCGGCCTTCATTCTCGCCGGCCTGGTGCCGGTGATCGTCGCCGTCCTCGGTGACGTGCTCTGACCATCGTCGAGAAAGGACAGGAACGTGCGCAAACTTCTCGCCCGTCTACGCGGGGACGCCGGAATGAACACCGCCGAGTACGCCGTCGGCACCCTCGCCGCGGTCGCCTTCGCCGGGATCCTGCTGAAGGTGCTGACCTCCGGCAACGTGCAGTCCGCGTTGGCCGCCGTCATCGACCGGGCGCTCAAGTGACCGGGCGCCGGCCGGCCGGCCGTGACCGGGGTTCCTTCACCGCCGAACTGGCGGCCGGCCTGCCGGCGCTCCTGCTGCTCCTGCTCGCCGGCCTGTCGGCGGTCAACGCCGTCGGCACGAGGGCGGGTTGCCTGCACGCGGCCCGGGAGGCGGCACTGGCTGCCTCCCGGGGCGCCGACGGGGCGGCCGCTGCCAGCGGGGCGGCGCCGCCGGGAGCGGAGGTGACCGTCACCGTCGACGGACAGCGGGTCGTCGCCACCGTCCGGGCGCCCGTACGCGCGCTCGGCTCCCGACTGCCCCGGATCGCCGTGACCGCCACGGCGGTCGCGGCCCTCGAACCCGGGGTCGCGGGAGCTGCCATACCTGCCCCGGGTGCCCCGGCGGGTGGACGGTGAGCGGGCGCCGGTGCTTCGGAGACCGGTCGGCCCGAGGCTCAGGCGGCAGCGCGGGGGAGCGTGGTGGGGCGACCGTCTGTCTGCTCGCGGTGGGGCTGGTGTTCGTCCTGGTCGGGTCGCTCGGTGCCGCCGTCGGCGCGGCCCGGGTCGCCCGGCAACAGGCCCGGGTGGCGGCGGATTTCGCCGCGCTGGCCGGTGCGGGCCGCGGGCTGTGGGGCGAGGCGGGCGCCTGCGGGCGGGCGGCCGACATCGCCGCCGCCAACGGTGGCCGGCTGCTCGCCTGTCGGCTCGACGGTCTCGATGTCCTGGTGACCGTGGAGGTTGCCGTCAAACCACTGTCGAGGGTGGCGCGGGTGGCGACGGCCAGTGCCCGTGCCGGCCCGGTGCGCGGCTGAACCCCTGCTGCGTGTCAGGCCCAGGCCGCCGGGCTGGGCAGAGCGGAGGCTTACCGTCCCGGCAGCCGAGCTTCGTTGATCGTGGATGCCAAGGGGGCGGCAACGGCACGATGGGCGATCTTCGTACGACCAGCGGGGTTGGTGATCAACCCGCCAACCGGAGGGACGGTCGCACAGACGGCACGGAAATTCGCTCTCACCTGCCTCGGGATGGCCCCTACCTCACTCGCTGGCTCGTGCGGAGGGGTGTCGTTCGGGGTGGACGTCGCTCGCCATGCTGGGAACAGGAAGCTCAGCTCCGACCGCACCGCTGGAGGAGGCTCCATGAGAAAGCCGGTCAGGACCGCTGGGATCCTTTTCGGGCTGGGTGCCGGCGTCGCCGTCGGCTCGTCCCTCGGCGCGGACGCCGCCTGGCCCGGCGTCGCGGTCGCCGTGCTCGGTGTCGGCCTGTCCCTGGTCGGCACAGCGGGATCCGCTCCAACGGGGGACAACCTGGTCGACCCTGACGGGGACGCCTGGTTGACCACTTCCATGACGGCCGCGGAGAGAGCGGCTGCCGCGGAGCAACGGTGGCAGGATCAGACGCGGCCCACGCTCAGTGGTCTCGGCAACCGGGTGGAACAGATTCTCAGGCTCGCAGAGAAACAGGGGGAAGACCACCGCAACGCGGCGCGGCGTGAGTCCGAGGAACTCGTCGACACCGCGCGGCGGGAGGCGGAGACGATCGTGAACCGGGCGCGCGAAGAGGCGGCCCGGATCGCTGGCGCCGAGGGCGGGTAGCGCGGCGGCGAGGGCGGGTAGCGCGGCGGCGAGTGTTTCAGGCCCGGGTGGGCGGCGTCCCGCTGCGCCCGCGACCCCGGCGCAGCAGCCGGGCGGCGATCACGGGCAGCAGGTTCAGCACGACAATGAGCGCGACCACCAACGAGACGATCTGGCCGGTGGCGAGCCCGTGCAGCGCCAGCACCAGCCAGGCGCAGGCGCCGGTGAGCAGCGCCTGGGCCGCCACGCGCAGCAGAACCCGCTGAATTGGCTGTGCCGTGCCGTCCGGGCCGGGCTTGGGGTCGCGCTGCCAGATCGTGCTGACCGACGCCGCGATCGCGATCAGCAGGGCGATGTCCAGCGCCCAGATCGCTGCCGTACCGACGCCAGCGTCGTTGGTCTGCGAAGGCACGGCGACTGTCGCGGCCACAAGCACGACGAGGGTCGGCGGCCAGGTGAAAAGGAAGGCCCATACCGCTGTCGTGATCGGGTTCCGGTTCGGGTTCGGCAGGCCTGGCGGTGACTGCACCTGTTGCGTGATGCCGTCGATCACGTCGTCGGAGGCTCGCACCAACTGACGAGCCGAACGAGTGTCGGGCATCGGATCTGACATGCGAGCAAGCCTAATAACCTCTCGCTATGCCGGGCTCGGGCCGTGCCCGGGCCGGGTGCCGGAAGTCGACACCTCGGCCCGGACGGATCAGCGTCCCTGGAGTGCGTCGAGGGCGATGGCCATCGCGATCACGAGGCGGCGGTCGACCTGCGGCTGGTGGATCTGGACGATGTACCGGTCGCGCAGGCCCCACTTCTTGATGACGGAGAAGACCGGCTGACCGCCAGCGACGAAGTCGAAGTGGTAGGGCAGCCAGGACAGCGAGTCGACGAACCGGCGGAGCAGGGCCACCGGCATGCTGCGTTCCTGGCCGGTGACCTGCGGCAGGCCGGGCTGCTCGACGTGCCAGGTGGACCGCAGCAGGGACTGGGCGAAGTCCTTGCGGAACAGGCCGATCGGGCTGCCGGCGTGGTCGGTCACGTCGTACGTGGCGCCGAGGTCGAGACGCTGGCGGGCCTTGAAGCCGAGCAGGGGCTGCTGCTTCGAGTCGTCGGTGTAGATTGTCACCTGCTCCTTGAAGGCGAGCCGCTTCTGCTGGGCGAACGCCAGCAGCCCACCTTCCGAGCCGTCCGGTGCGACGGAGTGCACCTCGTACTGGTTGACCATCATCCGGATTCGCTGCCGGATGTGGAACTGCTGCTGGGCCTGCAAGTTGTCGGGCTGCATGGGTTCTCCTTCGAGGGGTCGCCGGAGTGTCGCACAGCTTCAACCGCGCTGCCGCCCACAGGTCACGCGGCCCCACCCGCAGCCCGCCCGGCTCCGCCACTCGCAACCCGGTCAGTCACGCACCGGCACCGCAACCCGGTCAGTCAGGCACCGGCACCGGCACCCGGTCAGTCACGCACCGGCACCGCAACCCGGCCAGCCACGCACCGGCAGCCGCAACGGTCGGCCCGCGTGCACCGGTCTCAGCGCCCGCCGTCGACGGTCGCCTTCAGCGCCCACGCGTTGAGGACCTGGTGGATGCTGCGCAGCCGCTCGTTGATCTGCTCCAGGCGCTCGGCCTGCGCCAGCCCGGCGAGCGCGGAGCCCAGGGCGATCTGCTGGTCGAGGGTGAGTTTCTCCTGGTCGATCGTGTAGAGCAGGTCGACGGTCTCGGCGATGGTGTCGGCCACGACTCCTCCTTCGGGCGGGAAGGGCAGCTGGGGATCCGCGAGCTTGCATGGAAGCGCTCCCACACCCTTGATGCCCGGGGGGAAGAGGTTCTATGCCTGCTTCCCGCGACCCGGGACGGGGGCGTCCCCGGCAGGCGGTTCCGCCATCACCGGGGAGCGGAAGCCGCCCGAGCCCTCGGGGCCGCCGGTGGCGGCATCGTCCGCAGCGGCGCGTTCCCCCGGAATGGGAAAGTGGGAGGGGCCGTCGGACTGGCGGGGTGCCGGCACGGCGTCGGGCAGGTTGGTGAGCACCACGTCCAGCACCTTGACGGCGTCCGGCTTGGAGAGCGGGTTGTTGCCGTTGCCGCACTTCGGGGACTGCACGCAGGACGGGCAGCCCGCCTCGCAGCCGCACTCCGCGATCGCGTCGCGGGTGGCCCGCAGCCAGGCTGCCGCCGTCCCGTACGCGCGCTCGGCGAAGCCCGCCCCACCCGGGTGCCCGTCGTAGACGAAGACCGTCGGGGCCTCGGTGTCCGGGTGCGCCGCCGTCGACAGTCCGCCGATGTCCCAGCGGTCGCAGGTCGCGGTGAGCGGCAGCAGGCCGATCGCGGCGTGCTCGGCGGCGTGCAGCGCGCCCGGCACGTCGGCGGGCTCCACGCCGGCGGCCGTCAGGGACTGCGGCGACAGGGTGAACCAGACCGCGACGGTACGCAGTTCCCGGGCCGGCAGGTCCAGCGGGCGGGTGTCGATGACCTCGCCGGTGGCGATCCGTCGCCGCTGGTACGACACCACCTGGCTGGTCACGTCGACCTCGCCGAGGAAGAGCCCGACGGGGCCGGCGTCCACGTACGAGCGGACCGACACCACCGACAGCGAGGTGACGTCGCGGGCGTGGGTGGACCAGTCCGGCTCCTCGGGGTGCACCAGCGCGCACCCGTCGGCCAGGTCGAGCGAGTCGACCACGTACGAGACGCCCTGGTGCAGGTAGACCGCGCCGGGGTGGAGCAGGAAGTGCGACGAGCCGCCGTCGACGGTGCCGAGCAGTCGCCCGGTCGCCGCCTCCACCACGCAGACCGGTGCGCCGCCCTCGCCGCGCAGGTCCACCTCCGGCCGCTCCCGGTGCCGCCAGTACCAGCCGGTCGGCCGCTGCCGCAGCGCCCCCGCCGCCACCAGTTGGTCCACCGCCTCCTTCGCCCCGTCGCCGAAGAGTGCCAGGTCGTCGGGGGTCAGTGGCGCCTCGGCCGCGGCGCAGGCGAGCTGCGGTGCCAGCACGTACGGGTTGGCCGGGTCGAGCACGGTCGCCTCCACCGGCCGCCCGAACACCGCCTCGGGATGGTGCACGAGATAGGTGTCGAGCGGGTCGTCCCGGGCGACTAGCACGGCGAGCGCCTCCTGCCCGGAGCGCCCCGCCCGGCCGGCCTGCTGCCACAGGGAGGCGCGGGTGCCCGGGTAGCCGCAGATCAGCACCGCGTCGAGGCCGACCAGGTCGACGCCCAGCTCCAGCGCGTTGGTCGAGGCCAGCCCGAGCAGGTCGCCGTGCAGCAGCGCCCGCTCCAGTTCGCGTCGCTCCTCGCGCAGGTAGCCGGCCCGGTAGGCGGCCACCCGGTCGCCGAGCCCGGGCACCGCCTCGTCGAGGGACCGGCGGGCGTTCGCCGCGACCACCTCGGCGCCGCGCCGGGAGCGTACGAAGGCCAGCGTGCGTACCCCCTCGGCGACCGTGTCGGCGAGCAGGTCGGCCGTCTCCCGCAGCGCCGACCGGCGGACCTGGGTGAGGTCCGCCTGCTGGTCGGCGGCGGAGTCCCGTGGCAGCAGCGGCGGCTCCCAGAGCGCGAACGTCACCCCGCCGCGGGGCGAGGTGTCCTCGGTGACGGCGGTCACGGGCACTCCGGTGAGCCGCCCCGCCGCCGTCGCCGGGTCGCCGGACGTGGCCGAGGCCAGTACGAAGACGGGTGTGCTGCGGAACCGGGCGCACTGCCGCCGCAGCCGGCGCAGCACGTGCGCGACGTGCGAGCCGAAGACCCCCCGGTAGGTGTGGCACTCGTCGATCACCACGTACGTGAGCCGGCGCAGGAAACCGGACCACTG
Organism: Micromonospora sp. NPDC007220; assembly: GCF_040634035.1. Lineage (NCBI taxonomy): Bacteria > Bacillati > Actinomycetota > Actinomycetes > Micromonosporales > Micromonosporaceae > Micromonospora > Micromonospora sp. NPDC007220. Next base: position 328,758 of record NZ_JBEYEU010000001.1, read on the forward strand.
GGCGTGCCCGGGCAGGATGCCGTGGTGCAGCATGTCGGGGTTGGTCAGCACGAACCGGGAGTGCTTGCGGATCCACTCCCGTTCGGCGCGCGGGGTGTCCCCGTCGTAGCAGGCGGGGCGTACCCCCTCCAGTTCGAGCGCGGCGACGGCGCGCAACTGGTCGGCGGCGAGCGCCTTCGTCGGCGCCAGGTAGAGCACGGTGGCCCGGGGGTCGGCGAGCAGGGTGGCCAGCGCGGGAAGCTGGTAGGCCAGGGACTTGCCGGACGCGGTGCCCGTGGCCACCACGACGTGCCGGCCGTCGTACGCCAGGGTGGCCGCCTCCGCCTGGTGCCGCCAGGGCGCGACCACGCCGCGTCGGGCGAACGCCGCGCGCAGTTCCTCCGGTGCCCAGTCCGGCCACGGGGCGGGCTCGCCGGCCCGTGCCGGCACCCGCTCGACGTGGGTGACCGGGTCGGCGCCGGCGCGGGCGCGCAGCCGACCCAGCAGGTCGGCCGGCGCCGGGTGCGCCGGGCCGGAGCGGTCGGGCGACGGCTTCAGGTCGTGGCGCGGCACTGGCTGCGCCGAGCTGGAGCCGTCGGTGGTCACGTCCTGCACTCTCGCACTGGTGTTCGGAGATGGAAAGCGGGGGGCCGGGGTAAGGGGAGGCTCCGCCGGTGAGCAGAGCCGGTCTCCGGCGGGGATGGTTAGATGCCCAGGAGAGTTTACGGCTCTTGCGAGGGAGGACCGATGGAGCTGTCGCTGGCGACCCGCACCGTGGGCGAGCACACGGTGCTCGAAGTCGGCGGTGAGGTGGACGTCTACACCGCGCCCCGGCTACGGGAGCGGCTCCTCGAGCTGATCGACGGTGGGGCCCGTCACGTCGTGGTCGACCTGGGTCGGGTGGACTTCCTCGACTCCACCGGGCTGGGCGTGCTGGTCGGCGCGCTCAAGCGGCTGCGCGCGGCCGGTGGCTCGTTCGCCCTGGTCTGCGACAAGGAGCCGCTGCTCAAGATCTTCCGGATCACCGCGCTCGACCAGGTCTTCCCGCTGCATCCCACGGTCGACGCGGCGGTCGGCACCGACCCGGCCGGCACCGGCGTCTGATGGCCACGGTCAAGCTCTCCTTCTCGCCGGCCCCGGTGCACGTGCGCACCGCGCGCCTGGTCGGCGTGGCGGTCGCCCGGCGGGCCGGGGTCCGCGAGGAGCTGCTGGACGAGGTACGGCTGGCTATCGGCGAGGCGTGCACCCGCGCGGTCGCCCTGCACCGCCAGTACGGCGTGTCCGAGCCCGTGCTCGTCGAGATGTCCGACACGGGCGCGTACGCGGTGCGCGTCGTCGACCGCGCGCCGATCGAGGCCGGTCTCGGCCTGGCGGCGCTCAACGCCGACCAGCTCGCCAACGAGTCGCTCGACGAGGACGACCTCACCACCGGCGTGGGCTTCGCGCTGCTGGCCGGTTTCGTCGAGGATCTCCAGGTGCGCCCGGTCGACGAGGGCGTCGGCACCGAGGTGCGGATGGTCTGGCCCGTCGGCCGGTGAGCTGATCTTCCACCGCCCTCGCCGAGGGCGTCGTACGCCGTGAGAGGCCGTGTCCCGCCGGGGCGCGGCCTCCTTGGCATGGATGGGCTCCTATATCAGATTTTTCCTCATAACACAGCGACGAAGATCATCGCGGCGCGGTGCCCCCTCGGTGTGACCTCCAACACTGTGGAGGGCTAGAGTACGCGAGTTGTCAGCAAGTGATCCATCCCGCGGCCAGCGGGAACGGTTGTTCATCGCTGGTCCGACCGGGGTGGAGTGGCGCGCGCTTGCGACTCCGCATCCAGGCGCCGGGTCGGTGCGTCTCCACCGGCCGGCGCGAGCGTTCGGTACAGGAGGACACAGATGTCCGACACCTTGGCCGCCGATGGCGGCGGGATCTCCCTCACCGGAAACAACGTCACGTACGTCGTCATCGCCGCGGTCATCGCGCTGGTGGCGCTCGCCTTCGCCGGCGCGCTGACGAAGGCCGTACTGGCCGCCGGCAAGGGCACCAACAAAATGCAGGAGATCTCCGGCGCGGTCCAGGAGGGCGCCTCGGCCTACCTGCTCCGGCAGTTCCGGACCCTGGCGATCTTCGTGGTCATCGCCGTGGTGCTGCTCTTCCTGCTGCCGGTGCACGGCACCGACGGCAGCGAAGTGGCGGTGAAGATCGGCCGGTCCGTCTTCTTCGTCGTGGGCGCGCTGTTCAGCGCGTTCATCGGCGGCGCCGGCATGTGGCTGGCCACCCGGGCCAACCTGCGGGTCGCCGCCGCCGCCCGGGAACGCGAAGGCGGCCGGGAGGCCGCGATGAAGATCGCCTTCCGCACCGGTGGCGTGGTCGGCTTCCTCACCGTCGGCCTCGGCCTCTTCGGCGCCGCGCTGGTCGTGCTGTTCTACCGCAGCGACGCGCCGACCGTGCTGGAGGGCTTCGGCTTCGGCGCCGCGCTGCTCGCCATGTTCATGCGGGTCGGCGGCGGCATCTTCACCAAGGCCGCCGACGTCGGCGCCGACCTGGTCGGCAAGGTCGAGCAGGGCATCCCCGAGGACGACCCGCGCAACGCCGCCACCATCGCCGACAACGTGGGCGACAACGTGGGTGACTGCGCCGGCATGGCCGCCGACCTCTTCGAGTCGTACGCGGTCACCCTGGTCGCCGCGCTGATCCTCGGCCGCGCCGCCTTCGGCGAGCAGGGCCTGGTCTTCCCGCTGATCGTCTCCACCATCGGCGTGCTCGTCGCGATCGTCGGCGTCTTCATCACCCGGCTGCGCGCCTCGGACCGCAACGGCCTGACCGCGATCAACCGGGCCTTCTACATCTCGGCGGTGCTCTCCGCGGTGCTGGTGGCGATCGCCACGTACGCGTACCTGCCGGCCACCTTCGCCGAGCTGGAGGGCGGGCTGACCGACGTCAGCGAGAACCCGCGGACGGTCGCCATCGGCGCGGTCGTCATCGGCATCGTGCTGGCGGCGGCGATCCAGGCGCTGACCGGCTACTTCACCGAGACCAACCGGCGCCCGGTGCAGGACATCGGCAAGAGCTCGCAGACGGGCGCCGCCACCGTCATCCTCGCCGGCATCAGCATCGGCCTGGAGTCGGCGGTCTACTCGGCGCTGCTGATCGGCGCCGGCGTGTTCGGCGCGTTCCTGCTCGGCGGCAGCTCCATCACGCTCTCGCTGTTCGCCGTGGCGATGGCCGGCACCGGCCTGCTCACCACGGTCGGCGTGATCGTCGCGATGGACACCTTCGGCCCGATCTCCGACAACGCCCAGGGCGTGGCGGAGATGTCCGGCGACATCGACGAGCACGGCGCCCGGACGCTCACCGAGCTGGACGCGGTCGGCAACACCACCAAGGCGATCACCAAGGGCATCGCGATCGCCACGGCGGTGCTCGCCGCGACGGCGCTGTTCGGCTCGTACACCGACACGCTGCGCACCGCGTACTCGGACGCCGGAGTGGGCGACGTCGGCACCGAGATCCTCAACTCGCTGAACGTGGCGAACCCGCGCAACCTGGTCGGCCTGATCATCGGCGCCGCGGTGGTGTTCCTCTTCTCCGGCCTGGCCATCAACGCGGTCTCCCGCTCGGCGGGCGCGGTCGTGATGGAGGTACGCCGGCAGTTCCGCGAGCTGCCCGGCATCATGGACGGCACCCAGCGCCCCGAGTACGGCAAGGTCGTCGACATCTGCACCCGGGACGCGCAGCGCGAGCTGGTGACCCCCGGTCTGCTCGCCATCCTCGCGCCGATCGCGGTGGGCTTCGGCCTCGGGCCGGGCGCGCTGGCGGCGTACCTGGCCGGTGCGATCGGCGCCGGCACGCTGATGGCGGTCTTCCTGTCCAACTCCGGCGGCGCCTGGGACAACGCCAAGAAGCTCGTCGAGGACGGCGCGTACGGCGGCAAGGGCTCCGAGTCGCACGCCGCCACGGTCATCGGCGACACCGTCGGCGACCCGTTCAAGGACACCGCCGGCCCGGCGATCAACCCGCTGATCAAGGTGATGAACCTGGTCTCGCTGCTGATCGCGCCGGCCGTGGTGGCCTGGAGCGTGGGCGACGAGCGGAACACCGCCCTGCGGGTGGGGATCGCCGTGGTGGCGACGCTGATCATCGCCGCGGCGGTGGTGTTCAGCAAGCGCAAGGGCGTGGCCATGTCCGACGCCGACTCCGGCACGGGTGCGGGCAGTCCGGACCAGCGGCCGGAGACGGTCAACGCCTGATCCGTCCGACATCGGAGGTCCCCGGTCGGCCCGCGCGGCCGGCCGGGGACCGCCCGTGCCACCCGGCAAACCTGTCCGGTGCCCGGACTCGACAGAGGCCGTACGCTGCAACGCATGCGCACGTGCCGGGCGGCAGCCGCCGGAAAGCTCACGGTGGTCCTGGCCACGCTCGTTCTCGTGCTGGCCGGATGCGGCGGCGGCACCAACTCCCGGGCGTGGGCGGCGTCGGTCTGCACCGCGCTCACCCCGTGGCGGGCCGAGATCAGCAAGCTGACCAGCAGCACCGACCAGCAGATGACCGCCCAGACCACCCCGGCGCAGGCGAAGGAGAACCTGGTGCGGCTCTTCGGCGGCGCGGAGCAGGCCAGCGAGACCGCCCGACGCAAGGTCGAGGAGGCCGGCGTACCGGACGCCGAGCGCGGCGAGGAGGTCTCGGCGGGCTTCCAGGCCTCGCTGGCGAAGGTGCGCGACGCGTACGGCAGGGCCCGCGACACCATCGACGGGCTGGGCACCGGCCAGCCCACCGTCTTCTACGACGGCGTCCGGGCCGCCGTGGACACCCTGAACAAGGAGTACGACGCCAGCGCGCTCGACACCAGCCAGCTCAACTCCGAGGAGTTGAAACGCGCCTTCGACGAGGTGCCGGAGTGTCGCTGAGCGGGACCGGTGACCCGTCGGGCGGCGAAGCGCTGCCGGTGCTCTTCCCGGCCCCCACGGACCGGGTCGCGCCGGTCGCCCGCCGACCCGTACCGCCCCCGCCGGCCGACGCCGACGAGTCCGCCCGGCAGCTGACCTTCTTCGGCGCGGAGGCGGCGGACCCGTCCATCGCCGATCTCGCCGGGCTGCTGGCCGGCCCGGGCGAGGCGGTCCGGATGGGCGGCACGGCCCGGCTCTCGATCGTGGTCGACGCGGCCTGGCGGGTGCACGTCCTCGTCGCCGAGCTGGCGCTGCGCGGGGTGGCGGCCACTTGGGAGGCGACCACCGACGGACGGCACGCGGTGCGCACCTCGTACGCCCGCACGCTGAAGCCGCTCGCGGCGGCCTGGCTGCGCGGTACGGGCAAGCGACCGCCCGCCGGCTTCCACCTCAACGGGCGGCGGCTGCGGCTCTGGCTCGCCGCGGCGGGAGCCGCCGAACCGTCCGGCTTCCTGCTCCGGCTCGGCGCCACCGACGAGGAGTGCTGGGTGCCGGTCGGCGGGGCGCTCGACGCGGTCGGCCTGGCCGGGGCGCTGCTCGGGCCCGGCGAGGGCGGGCCGGCGTACCGGATCACCGGCCGGCGGCGGCTCGCCCGCCTGGCCGAGCTGGTGGGCGACCCGCCGCCCGCCGCCCCCGCGACCGACTGGCCGGCCCGCTCCTGACCGCCCGTCGGCGCCCGCCTCGTCGCGCCGGTCGGGCCTGTCCGATGAGGGACAACAAGTGCGCAATTTCGCGGAAAACAGCCGGGTGGCGCCTCGACCGAGGGTCCGCCATCGTCACAGTGTCCCGCCCAGCGGCACACGCACGGTGTACGGTGGCGCCGTCCGGCACGCCCCGCCGCCGGCGGAGAAAGAGGCCGCCCCGCCGGGACGGTTTGCCGCCCGCGAAACCCGAAACGCGGACGGCGCGTTACGTTGGACATCCGGGCCGCCGGGGGTCGGCGGGCAGAGAGTGGCCCGAACCGGGCGCCGGTGGCTGCGAGCAGGAGTGAGGTCGGGGAGAGACGTGCCGAGCAACGCTGGAACCACCCGTCTGGTCATCGTCGAGTCACCGGCGAAGGCCAAGACGATCTCGGGCTATCTCGGCCCGGGGTACGTCGTGGAGGCCAGCTTCGGCCACGTCCGGGACCTCCCGCGCAACGCCGCCGACGTGCCGGCCAAGTACAAGGGCGAGTCGTGGGCCCGGCTCGGGGTGGACGTCGACAACGGCTTCCACGCCCTCTACGTGGTCTCCGCCGACCGCAAGCAGCAGATCAGCAAGCTGGTGAAGCTGGCCAAGGAGGTCGACGAGATCTTCCTGGCGACGGATGAGGACCGCGAGGGCGAGGCGATCGCCTGGCACCTGGTGGAGACGCTCAAGCCCAAGGTGCCGGTCAAGCGGATGGTCTTCCACGAGATCACCAAGCCGGCCATCCAGGCCGCGGTGGCCAACCCCCGCGAGATCGACCGGGACCTGGTCGACGCCCAGGAGGCCCGGCGCATCCTCGACCGCCTCTACGGCTACGAGGTCTCGCCCGTGCTGTGGAAGAAGGTCATGCCGAAGCTCTCGGCGGGCCGGGTGCAGTCCGTGGCGACGCGGATCGTGGTGGAGCGCGAGCGGCAGCGGATGGCCTTCCGCACGGCGGAGTACTGGGACATCCTGGCCACCCTGGCCGTGACGGACGCCAGCGAGGGGCCCCGCAACTTCAACGCCACCCTGGTCGCGCTGAACGGCGACCGGATCGCCACCGGCAAGGACTTCGAGCCGACCACCGGCCGGGTGAAGGCCGGCGCGGGCGTGGTCCACCTCGACGCCGGGGGCGCCCGGGGCCTCGCGGCCCGCCTGGAGGGCCGGCCGTTCACCGTCACCCGGGTCGAGGAGAAGCCCTACCGCCGCCGCCCGTACGCGCCGTTCATCACCTCCACCCTCCAGCAGGAGGCGGCCCGCAAGCTGCGGTTCTCGTCGCAGCAGACGATGCGCACCGCGCAGCGCCTCTACGAGAACGGCTACATCACCTACATGCGTACCGACTCGGTGAACCTGTCGGAAACCGCCATCACGGCGGCCCGCCGGCAGATCGTCGAGCTGTACGGCGAGCGCAGCGTGCCGCCGGAGCCGCGCCGCTACACCGGCAAGGTGAAGAACGCGCAGGAGGCGCACGAGGCGATCCGCCCGGCGGGGGACAACTTCCGCACCCCGGGCGACGTGGCCAAGGAGCTCTCCGCCGAGGAGTTCAAGCTCTACGAGCTGATCTGGCGGCGCACCATCGCCTCGCAGATGACCGACGCCGTCGGCTCGAGCGTCTCGGTGCGCATCCGCGCCGTCTCCTCCGCCCAGGAGGAGGCCGACTTCGGTGCCACCGGCAAGACCATCACCGACCCGGGCTTCCTGCGGGCGTACGTCGAGTCCAGCGACGACGAGAACGCCGAGGCCGAGGACGCCGAGCGTCGCCTGCCCAACCTGGTCAAGGGCCAGCCGCTCACCGCCGACGAACTGGCCGCGCAGGGCCACCACACCCAGCCACCGTCGCGCTACACCGAGGCGTCGCTGGTGAAGGCCCTCGAGGAGCTGGGCATCGGCCGCCCGTCGACGTACGCGTCGATCATGCAGACGATCCAGGACCGCGGCTACGTGACCAAGCGCGGCCAGGCGATGATCCCGACCTTCCTGGCCTTCGCCGTGATCGGCCTGCTGGAGCGGCACTACCCGCGCCTGATCGACTACGACTTCACCGCCAGCATGGAGAACGAGCTGGACGAGATCGCCGGCGGTGACCACGCCGCCGTCGACTTCCTCACCGCGTTCTACTTCGGCGGCGCCAACGGCGCCGGCGACCGGGACATCGCCCGCTCGGGCGGGCTGAAGAAGCTGGTCACCGAGAACATCAACGAGATCGACGCGCGCAGCGTCAACTCCATCCCGCTGTTCACCGACGACGAGGGCCGCGAGGTCGTCGTGCGGGTGGGCCGCTACGGGCCGTACCTCCAGCGGGCGGTGCCGGGCGAGCAGCAGGCGCCGGCCGCCGAGGGTGAGGAGGGCGGTGGCCAGGGCGACCGGGCCCCGATCCCCGAGGGGCTGGCGCCGGACGAGCTGACCCCGGAGAAGGTGCACGAGCTGTTCCTCGGCGGCGGGGGCGAGCGCAAGCTCGGCGACGACCCGGCCACCGGTGAGCCGATCCTGCTCAAGTCGGGCCGCTTCGGCCCGTACGTGGCCAGTGGCGAGCGCAAGTCGTCGCTGCTGCGCTCGCAGTCGCCGGACTCGCTGACCTTCGACGAGGCGCTGAAGCTGCTGAGCCTGCCCCGGCTGATCGGGGTGGCCCCGGACGGCGCCGAGGTCCTGGCGAACAACGGCCGCTACGGCCCGTACGTCAAGCAGGGCGACGAGTTCCGCTCGCTGGACTCCGAAGAGAAGATGTTCACCGTCACGCTGGACGAGGCGCTGGCCCTGCTGTCCGCCCCGAAGGCCCGCCAGCGCCGCGCCGCCGCGCCGCCGCTGCGGGAGATGGGCGTCGACCCGCTGACCGAGAAGCCGCTGGTCATCAAGGACGGCCGGTTCGGCCCGTACGTCACCGACGGCGAGACGAACGCGTCGCTGCGGCGCGGCCAGACCCCGGAGGCGCTGAGCATCGAGGAAGCCTCCGAGATGCTCGCCGAGAAGCGGGCGAAGGGGCCGGCGCCGAAGAAGAAGGCCGCCGCGAAGAAGGCGCCCGCGAAGAAGGCCACGGCGGCGAAGAAGACGGCCGCGGCGACCAAGTCGACGGCGGCGAAGAAGACCACGACGGCCAAGGCCACCACCGCCAGGAAGACCCCGGCAAAGAAGGCGGCCCCGAGAAAGGCCACCACCCCCAGCCCCGACTGACCCCCCGGCCGCCTCGCAAGCTGGCGTCGCAAGAGATCTTGGCAGGTCCAGGCCCCTCGAAGGGCCACCGCCTGCCAAGATCTCTTGCATTGTCCACAGGGGCAGCGCGTGGCGGTGCCTCGTGGGCAGGGTGGAGGGCGTGAGATTGCGCTTCACGCAACCCCCGGCGGCCCTGGGCCGGGCGGTGCCCGGCGACGACGCCGACGAGTTGACCTGGCTGCTCTTCCGGCAGGACGAGGTGATCAGCCTCGACCAGGCGCTGCGACACCTGTCCCACAAGGCGATCCGGCACCGGGTGACCAGCAGACGGTGGCGACACGTCCACCGTGCCGTCTTCGTGGCCCACAGCGGGCCGATCGGTCCCGCCCAGCTCCGATGGATCGCGGTGCTGGCCGCCGGGCCGGGCGCGATGCTCGGTGGGCTCACCGCCGCCCAGGCGGGAGGGCTGCGCGGCTTTTCCGACCTGGCGATCCACCTCCTGCTGCCGGCCGGCCGGCGGCGAGAGCTGCCGCAACGTGTGGTGGCGCACCGGACGACCCATCTGCCGGAGCGGGACGTGCTCGCGGTCGGGCAGCCACGTCGGACGATGCCCGCCCGGTCGGTCGTGGACGCGGCGCAGTGGGCGCGTACCGACGCGGAGGCCCGGGCGATCGTCGCGGCAGGCTTCCAGCAACGGATCGTGTGCGAGGAGGAGCTGCGCGAGGTCCTCGACCGGATGCCACGGCTGCGTCGCCGGAAACTGATCCTGAGCGTCGCCACGGACGCGGGCGGCGGGGCGCACTCCCTGGCCGAGTTGGACTTCCTGACTCTGACGCGCCGCGCCGGGCTGCCCGAACCCACTCGACAGAAGATCAGGTACGACACCACGGGACGGCGCCGCTACCTCGACGCGTACTTCGAGGAGTGGAGAGTGCACGTCGAGATCGACGGCGGCCAGCATCTCGACCCGCGTGCGGCCTGGGCCGACATGCGCCGTCAGAACGACCTGTGGGTCGAAGGGGATCGCGTCCTTCGATTCCCGTCCTGGGCCCTCCGCGCCCACCCGGCCGAGGTCATCGCCCAACTCCGTACGGCACTGCGCAGAGCGGGCTGGCCGGGCTGACGCCCGCCACAAGATCTTGGCAGCTCCCGGCCCCTCCGAGGGCCGCTCCTTGCCAAGATCGCTCGGCGAGCGGCGAGCGGCGAGCGGCGAGCGGCGAGCGGCGCCGCCGCGCGCCAGGGCGGGGGCGGTGTGTCAGCCGAGGGTTCGGGTCAGGTGGGGGTTGGTGAAGAGGTGGTGTGGGTCCAGGCGGGCGCGTAGCGCCTGGAAGTCCGCCCAGCGGGGGTAGGCCGTCGCGAGCGACTCCGCGTCGCGCCAGTGCAGCTTGCCCCAGTGGGGCCGGCCGCCGAGGCTCGCGGCGACCTGCTCGAAGGCCCGGAAGTACGGCTCGTACGGCATGCCGACGTACTGGTGGACGGCCACGTACGCCGACTCGCGCCCGTAGCCGTGGGAGAGCCAGATGTCGTCGGCGGCGGTGAACCGCACCTCGACCGGGAAGAGCACCTTGAACGGCAGCCCGTCGACGATGCGCCGCAGCGCGTCGAGCGCCTCGGGCAGGGCGTCGCGCGGCAGGGCGTACTCCATCTCCATGAAGCGGACCCGGCGCGGGGTGCAGAAGACCTGGTCGGAGCGGCCGGTGTAGCGGCGTTCGGTGAGTGCGCGGGCGGAGACGGCGCTGATGCCGGGGGCGAGCGCCGGCACGGCGCGGCCGAGCCGGCAGGCCCCGGCGAAGACAGTGTTGGAGAGGAACTCGTCGTCCAGCCAGCCGCGCCACCGGGGCAGTGGCCGGTCGTCTTCGGGCACCCGGTCGTTGGCCTTGACCTGCACTCGGGCGGTGTACGGGAACCAGTAGAACTCGACGTGGTCGTGCCTGTCGATCAGCGCGGGCAGTTCGTCGAGCACGGCCGCCAGCGGCGCCGGCCGCTCGTGGGCGCGCAGCACGAAGGCGTCCACGCAGCGCAGGGTCACCTCGACGAGCACCCCGAGCGCGCCCAGCGACACCCGGGCGGCGGCGAAGACGTCGGGGTGCTCGTCGGCGGAGCAGCGCAGCACCTCGCCGGTGCCGGTGACGAGGGTGAGCGCCTCGACGAACGTCGACAGGCAGCCGTAGGCGGCGCCGGTGCCGTGGGTGCCGGTGGAGATCGCGCCGGCGATCGTCTGTGCGTCGATGTCGCCCAGGTTGGGTAGGGCCAGGCCGTGTGCGGTGAGCAGTTCGTTGAGTGCGCGCAGGGTGATCCCGGCCGGTACGGTGACCAGTCGGCGGTCGGCGTCGACGCGTACCCCGGTGTCCAGGTGGGTCAGTTCCATGCGTCGTCCGTCGGTGACCGCGACGCCGGTGAAGGAGTGGCCGCTGCCCACCGCCCGGATCCGGTCCCCGGCCGCCGCGGCGGCGCGGACAGCCTCGGTGACGTCGGCGAGGGAGGCGGGGCGCAGGATGGTGGTGGCGGTGGCGCGTTGGTTGCCGGCCCAGTTGGACCAGGCTGCCAGGGTGGGCGGTGTGGTACCGGCCATGCGCACTCCTCCACATGAATGTGAACTGACTTCATATCAGCAACGTTGTCGCAGGTAAATACCGCAATCGAGGTTTGCTCGTTGTACCGGTAGTCACGAACCCGTGACGTGCAGATATGTTCATCCGTCGAAGGGGGGTGGCGAGTGTCCACACCAGCCGCCACAGCCGGGCCGCTGCGCCGCGTACCGGTGCAGGGTCGAAGTGTCGCACGGGTCCAGCGGATGCTGGACGCCTGTGCAGAACTCGTCGACGAGGTGGGGTACGAGGGTCTGACCACGACCCTGCTCGCCGAGCGTGCCGAGGTGGCGATCGGGTCGGTCTACCAGTTCTTCCCGGACAAGCGGGCGATCGTGCAGGCGCTGACCCTGCGCACGATGGAGTCCTACCTCCAGCGGCTCGACGAGCGGTTCGCCTCCGACGACCTGACCCACTGGTGGGACGGGGTCGACGCGGGCATCGACGAGTACATCACGATGCACCGCACCGTTCCGGGATTCCGTACCCTGCACTTCGGCGACGTGGTCGACCTGCACCTGCTCGACGAGCAGCGGGACAACAACGGCGTGATCGCGGACCAGTTGGCCCGCGTACTCGCCGAGCGCTTCGGGCTCGACGTCCCCGACCTCCGGTTCCACCTGGAGATCGCCGTGGAGGCGGCCGACGCGCTGATCAAGTTGGCGTTCCGCCGGCTGCCCGAGGGCGACGACCGGGTCCTGGCCGAGGCGAAGGCGCTGATCCGGGAGTACCTGCACCGCCAGGTCGACGCCCCGGCCGACGCCAACCAGTCCGGCTGACCCGGCCGACGGCCGACCAGCCGGGCCGCGGTCGACCAGCCCGGCCGGCGGGCGACGGCGATCAACCCGGCCGACGGCTGACCAGCCCGACGGAGGGTCTCGCCGACGCGGGCGCAAGCTGGCGGTGCCGCGCTGGGCGGCCGGATCAGAGGAAGGCGTGGCCCTCGCCCCGGTAGGTGGGCACGGTGGCCACGACCGCGTCCCCCTCGATCAGGTGCAACTCGTTGACGCGCTCGCACAGCTCGCCGGCCTTGGCGTGCCGGAACCAGACCCGGTCGCCGACCCGCAGCGCGCCGGCCGCCGTGCCGGCCAGCGGGGTCTGCACCTCGCCGGCCCCCTCGGTGCCGATCAGCTTGAGGCCCTCCGGCAGCCACGGCCGGGGCAGCCGGCTGTCCTCGGCCGGGCCGGAGGCGATCCAGCCGCCGCCGAGCACGGTGGCCAGGCCGGGCCCCGGGCGGCGGACCACCGCGCAGGCGAAGGCCGCCGCCGGGGTGGGGCGCCAGGCGCGGTACGCGTCGAACAGCGTCGGTCCGTACAGGCCCGATCCCGCGGTGACCTCGGTGACCGCGGGATCGGCGCTGGTCGCGGCCACGCTGCCGGTGCCGCCGCCGTTGACGAACTCCAGGTCGGCGTGTTCGCGTACGGCGGCCACCGCCGCGCCCCGGCGGGCCAGCAACTCGCGGTACGACCCGCGCTGGGCCAGCCGGATCGCGGAGCCGAGCACCGCCCGCCCGGGCGGCGCGTCGCCGAGGCCGGCGATCTGCGCCTCGTACGCCATCAGCCCGACCAGCCGGAAGCCGGCGCGGTCGGCGACGGTGGCGGCGAGCGTACCGGCGGCCCGGGCGCTGTGCACCGGCGAGCGGCGCACCCCGACGTGCACCCGCCCGCCCAGCGGTCGCCAGGAGGCGTCCAGGTCGAGGCAGACCCGCAGCTCGGGGCGGCGCCCGGGCGGGCACACGGCGTCGACGAGGTCGAGCTGGTCGGTGCCGTCGATCATCAGCGTGACGGCCGCGGCGAGCGCCGGGTCGGCGGCGAGCGCGGCGAGTGCCCCCCGGTCGGCCGTGGGGTACGCCACCAGCGCGTCGTCGGTCACGCCGGCGCGGACCAGCCAGAGCGCCTCGGGCAGGGTGAAGGCCATCACGCCCCGCCAGCCGGGACGCCCCAGCGCCCGGCCGATCAGGTCCCGGGCGCGGACCGACTTGCTGGCGATCCGGACCGGCTTGCCGTCGGCCCGTTCTGCCAGCGCGGCGGCGTTGTCGTCGAAGGCCGCGAGGTCCACGACGGCGTACGGCGGGTCGAGGTGCGCGGTCGCCCGGTCGAGGCGGTCACGAAGTTTGTCGCTTTCGATGGCCACGTGTGCACGCTAACTGTCTGGGAGCCAATGCGAAATACCCTCGCGTCTGTCCGGGCTGCGGGCGGTGGCTGCGGCGGCCTAGGCTCGACGAACAGGAGAATGTCGCGGCGGGGTGGGTCCCCGCCGGGTCTAGAGTGTTCCACCGGGACTGCCCAGCGATGGGCCGGCACGTGGAGGTACGGCCATCGAAAGCCAGTTCAACGGCGAGTCGCCCGGCGTGTCGTCGTCCTCGTCCAAGCCCAGCGGCGCCACCGAGAAGCCCGGCCCGGACCACTCCGGTTACGCCGCCATCCGCTCGGTGCTGCGGATCACCCCGTTCCGCCGGCTCTGGATCGTGCTCGGCGCGGCCTCCTTCGGCGACTGGTTCGGCCTGCTCGCCACCAGCGTCTTCGCCGCCTCCCAGGTCGAGGGCAGCACCGCCCAGGGCGCCGCGTTCGGTGGCGTGATCGCCATCCGGCTGCTGCCGGCGCTGGTGCTCGGCCCGGTCGCCGGCGTGTTCGCCGACCGGTTCGACCGGCGCTGGACCATGGTCATCTGCGACGTGCTGCGCTTCCTGCTCTTCGCCTCGATCCCGCTGGTCGCGTTGCTCGGGGCGAGCGGGCCGGTCGTGGTCGGCTGGGCGGCGATCGCCACCTTCCTGATCGAGTCGATCACGCTGCTGTGGATCCCGGCCAAGGAGGCCGCGGTCCCCAACCTGATCCCGCGCGCCCGGCTGGAGGCCGCCAACCAGCTCACGCTGATCACCACGTACGGCCTCACCCCCATCCTCGCCGCGCTGATCCTCGCCGCGCTCGACGGCATCGTGCGGGGGGCCACCGGGGGCTCGACGCCGGACTGGGCCGCGCCGGCCGACCTGGCGCTCTGGTTCAACGCGTTCTCCCGGCTGGCCACCGCGCTGGTGGTGGCGTACGGCATCAAGGAGATCAGCCAGGGGCAGTCCGCCGAGACGGACCGCACCGAGCAGAGCATGATGCGCCAGTTCAAGGAGGGCTGGCGCTACATCGGCCAGACCCCGCTGGTCCGCGGCCTGGTGCTCGGCATCTTCGGCGCGTTCGCCGGCGGCGGCATCGTGATCGGCACCGCCAAGTTCTTCGCCACCTCGCTCGGCGCCGGTGACGCCGCCTTCTACCTGCTCTTCGGCGCCATCTTCGTCGGCCTCGCGCTCGGCATCGGGCTCGGCCCGATGATCGTCAAGGAGATGTCCCGGCGGCGCTGGTTCGGCATGAGCATCGTGCTGGCCAGCGCATCGGTGATGGCCCTGGCGTTCGCCATCCACCTCTCCATGGCGATGGTCGGCGCGGTCCTGGTCGGCGCGGGCGCCGGCATGGCCTTCCTCTCCGGCACCACCCTGCTCGGCGGCGAGATCGCCGACGAGGTGCGCGGCCGGGTCTTCGCGGTGGTGCAGATCGGCACCCGGCTGGTGCTGATCCTCGCGATCGGCCTCAGCAGCCTGCTCGCCGGCGTCGGCGGCTCGCGCCGGCTGGAACTGGCCGACCTGGGCGTGTCGATCTCGTCCACCCGACTGCTGCTGCTCGCCGCCGGCGCCGCCGGCATCTTCGCCGGGATCAGCGCGTTCGGGCAGATGGACGACAAGAAGGGCGTTCCCGTCCTGGCCGACCTCTGGGGCTCGATCCGGGGACGCCCGCTGATGCCGGCCGAGCCGTTCGTCTCCGCCGGCCTCTTCGTGGTCTTCGAGGGCGGCGAGGGCGCCGGCAAGTCCACGCAGCTCGCCGCGCTCGCCGAGCGGCTGCGTGGGCAGGGGCGCGACGTGGTGGTGACCCGCGAGCCGGGGGCCACCGCCGTCGGCGAGCGGATCCGGTCGCTGCTGCTCGGCGCGCCCGGCTCCGACGTGCCGTCGCCGCGCGCCGAGGCGCTGCTCTACGCCGCCGACCGGGCGCACCACGTGGCCACCGTCGTCCGGCCGGCGCTCGTCCGGGGCGCGGTCGTGATCAGCGACCGGTACGTCGACTCGTCCCTGGCGTACCAGGGGGCAGGGCGGACGCTCCCCGTCGACGAGGTCTCCTGGCTCTCGTCGTGGGCCACCGGCGGGCTCAAGCCCGACCTGGTGGTGCTGCTGGACGTCGAACCGCACACCGGCCTGGCCCGGGTGGCGGCGCGTGCCGAGGCGGCCGACCACCTGGAGGCCGAGTCCGTCGCCTTCCACGAGCGGGTCCGCTACGCCTTCCTCGACCTCGCCGCCGCCGACCCGAAGCGCTACCTGGTGCTCGACGCGTCCCGCCCGGTCGAGGAGATCACCGGGCAGGTGGCCCGGCGGGTCGAGGAGATGTTCGGCAGCCCCGGCGGCATCGTGCACCCGCGCCCCGCGCAGGGACCGGACACCTCGGTGCAGCCGGAGTTATCCGAATCGGAGCTGGTACCGATGGAGCGCCGGACCTGATGCCCGACGTCTTCGCCGACCTGGTCGGGCAGGACGAGGCGGTCGACACGCTGCGCCGGGCCGCCGCCGCGGCGTCCGCCGTGCTGCGCGCCGCCGCCCCACCCACGACCGACGCCGCCGGGGACGAGTTCGACGCGCTCGCCGACGAGTCCGACGGCGGTCAGCCGGCGCCCGTCGTCGACGCGGGGGCGGGGATGACGCACGCCTGGATCTTCACCGGGCCGCCCGGGTCGGGCCGGTCGGTGGCGGCGCGGGCCTTCGCCGCCGCCCTCCAGTGCGCGTACGGCACCGGCTGCGGCGGGTGCCCCGGCTGCCACACCACGATGACCGGCACCCACGCCGACGTCCGGATGGTGGTGCCGGAGGGGCTCTCCATCGGCGTCAACGAGATGCGGGCGCTGGTGCTGCGCGCCGCCAGCACCCCGTCCGGCGGGCGCTGGCAGGTGGTGGTCATCGAGGACGCGGACCGGCTCACCGAGGCGGCCGGCAACGCGCTGCTCAAGGCCATCGAGGAGCCGCCGCCGCGGACGGTCTTCCTGCTCTGCGCCCCGTCGACCCACCCGGACGACATCTCGGTGACCATCCGGTCGCGCTGCCGGGTCGTACCGCTGGTGCAGCCGGCACCGGAGGCGGTGGCCGAGGTGCTGGCCCGCCGGGACGGCGTCGCGCCCGACGTGGCGCGCTGGGCCGCGGCGGCGGCGCAGGGGCACGTGGGACGGGCCCGCCGGCTGGCCCGCGACCCGGAGGCGCGCACGCGCCGGGAGGCGGTGCTCGCGGTGCCGCGCCGGCTGACCGGCGTGGGTGCCGCCTTCGACGCGGCGTCGGCGCTGATCGAGGCGGCCGAGGCGGAGGCCGAGGCATCCGTCGCGGAGACCGCCGCGGCCGAGCGGGCGGCGCTGGAGACCGCGCTCGGCGCCGGTGGCACCGGGCGGGGCGCGGCCGGCGCCATCCGGGGCGCCGCCGGGCAACTGAAGGACCTGGAGAAGCGGCAGAAGTCCCGGGCCACCCGGGCCCAGCGGGACGCGCTGGACCGGGCGCTGGTCGACCTGGCCGGCTTCTACCGCGACGCGCTCACCATGGCGCTGCGCGCCCCCGTCGCGCCGGTGCACACCGACACCGCCGCGCTGGCCGGGGCGGGCGCGCAGAAATGGGACGCCGAGGGGGCGCTGCGCCGCCTGGAAGCGGTGCTGGAGTGCCGGGCGGCGATCGAGGCGAACGTCAAGCCCCGGATCGCCGTCGAGGCGATGATGCTCTCGCTCTGGAAGGGCTGAGCCCGCCGACCGGACCGCCCGAGCCGGGGCTTCAGCGGCCGACCCGCCCCCGGAGTCCCGGCGGCCGGACCGGTTGTCCACAGGCATCGACAGGCGCAATTGCTGTGCGGTACGGTCCGGTGTGCCGCCGTGACGGTGGCAGCACGCACAGTGATTTTCCTGTTCCGGGAGGGGTCCGCCGATGCCGCGGGGGGAGATCGACGAGGCCTGGATCGAGGAGGCGGTGCGGCGCTACCGCCGGATCGAGTCCCTCCAGACCGAGTTCGACCAGGCGGTGTCGACCGTCGAGGTCACCGTGCGGTCGCCCGACGGGCTGGTCGAGGTGGTGGTCACCGCCGGCGGGCGGATCACCGACGTGCGCTTCCTGGGCCCGCTGCACACCCGCAACCCCCGCGACGTCGCCGGCTCGGTGCAGGCGGCGGTCACCGCGGCGGCCGACGCCGCCCAGTGGGCCCGGGAGAAGCTGCACAACGAGACCTTCGCCGCCTACCGGCCGCTGGCGGGAGCCTGAGATGGAGAGCCTGCGCGCCCTCGCCGCCCGGCTCGACGAGGCGAGCGAGACCATGACCGCCGTGTCCCGCACGGTCACCGCCGGCGACCCGGCGCAGGCCGCGTTCGGCGTCTACGCCCCCGGCCGGCCCGGGGAGATCGGGCGGGCCCTGCACCGGCAGTGGACCGCCGCCACCGGCGACCGGGCCCGGGAGGCGCACGTCGCCGCCCAGCGGCTGGCCGCCGCCGCAGCGGCGGTGCGGGCCGCCGCCGACCACTACGCGGACGTCGACCGCGCCGCTCGCCACCGGCTGACCGGGGAGGCGTGATGGACGCGCTGGACCGGCTCGCCGAGCCCGGCCTCGACCTGCTCCGCCGGGTCGACACGCTGCTCGCTGCGGGGGCCCCCGAGGGGCATCGCGTGTGGCCGCTGCTGCGCCGGATGCAGGTGCTTCCCGGCGAGGCCGTCCGCAACTTCCTCGACCTGCATCCGGCACCGCTGGCCGCCGCCGGCCACACCGCGCGCCGCCTGATGCGGGGCTACGACGACGCCTGCGCCGCGCTGACCGACCCGGTGCTCTGGTCCGGCCCGGCCGCGTCGTCCTACGGGCAGGCCCGGGCGGCCCTGCTGCGCCACCTCGACGAGGGGCCGGAGAGCCTGGTCGGCCGGCTGGAGTCGACGGCCGGCTACGCCGACGCGCTCGCCGACTGGGTGGAGGGCAGCCGGCTCGCACTGGCCCGGGCGCTCGCCGACGTCCTCCGGTGTGCCGAGGCGGTGACCGTGGTCGCCGCGACGTCGACGCCGGGCGGCGCACCGGGGCACCGGGCAGCCGCGGGTCCGGGCGCGACCGAGGCCGCCGAGATCGCCGCGCGGGTGCTGGCGGTGCTCTGCGTCGCGTACGACGGGGCCGAGACCCTGCTGCGCCAGTGGGCGCCGAGCCTCGCCGAGTCCCGCTGGCGGGCGCCCGTGGTCGACCGCCCCCGCTACGACACCCCCACCCGCGTCGGCTGGTGACGGACCCCGGATGCACGCGCGGTAGCCGGATGGCGACTGCCGGCCCGGCCGCCCCGGCCCGCGCGTCGTAGGGTGTGAGGCATGGGCATGCTCTGCGCGGTCAGCTTCCAGCGGTACGGGCGCCTCTACTACCTGGACCCGGGCGAGCTGCGTCCCCAGGTCGGCGACAAGGTGCTGGTGCCCACCGACGACGGGCCCGAGGTGGCCGAGTGCGTCTGGGCGGCGCAGTGGGTCACCGAGGAGACCGAGGGCTTCCCCCGGCTGGCCGGCCTGGCCGGCGAGGAGGACCTGCGTCGCGACGAGACGGTGCGCCGCCGCAAGGCCGAGGCCAAGGTCGCGGCGAAGCGGCTGATCCGGGAGCACGCCCTGCCGATGAAGGTGGTGGCGATCGACCATGTGCTGGGCGCCGCCGAGGGTGGTGGCGAGCGGAGCACCATCTACTTCACGGCCCCGCACCGGGTGGACTTCCGCGCGTTGGTCCGGGACCTCGGCGCCACCCTGCACTGCCGGGTCGAGCTGCGGCAGCTCTCCGCCCGGGACTCGGCGCGGGTGCAGGGCGGCATCGGCTCCTGCGGCCGGGACCTCTGCTGCGCCACCTTCCTCAACGACTTCGAGCCGGTCACCATCCGGATGGCGAAGGACCAGGACCTGCCGCTCAACCCGCTGCGTATCTCCGGGGCGTGCGGCCGGCTCATGTGTTGCCTCAAGTACGAGCACCCGCTCTACCAACGGTTCCAGGAGTCGGCCCCGGCGATCGGCACGCGCGTGTCGACGCCGGAGGGCGACGGCCGGGTCGTCGGCCACAGCGTTCCCCGGGACTCCGTCACGGTACGTCTCGACGCTGACGGCTCCCGCTGTTCCTGCTCCCGCGCCTCGGTCTGCGGCCCCCGCCAGGCCCACGACCAGCACTACACCTCCTAGCCCACCCTTCCTCCACCCCCGCCTGCCCTGCCCCGGGGCAGGGTCAGGTGAGGGTCGTGGGGGGTTCGGCCAGGCGGGGTCGCAGCGGCCGCTTCGGAGCCAGCCAGGAGGACTCCGGGGACTGGTCGGGGTTGACCTGCCAGTCGCGGGACACCCGGTCGACGGCGATCGGGTAGATCGTCAGGGTCCCGTCGGGATCGATGCGCAGCCGCAGGAACGCCTTGGCGTCCTCGATGCCCTGCCCGGCGAAGAGCTCGTTGAGGTTCACCCCGAACGCGCCCGCCACCAGCAGGTACGCGGCCACCAACTGGCTCGCCACCAGCCCGCTCACCGGGCCGTAGAGCACCGCCGCGGCGACGGCCGGCAGCGGCCACGGCCAGTCGTAGAAGGGCAGGGCCAGCCACGCCCAGGTGCCGGCGGCGGCCAGCCCGATCTGGGCCAGGCCGTGGCCCACGCCGAGGATCCAGTGCCGGGCGTGCCGCTTGCCGCCGGAGCTGGGCGGCTTGGCGAAGAACGCCGCCGCGAGCATCGTGACGATCAGCATCGCCATCAGCGGCACGCTGAACAGCCGCTGGTCCGTCCCGCTCGGGTTGGTCGCGACGCCGGCCATCGCCAGCATCAGCAGCGTGTGCAGGGTGCCCAGCAGGGTGGTGAAGCCCGGGTTGCGCAGCGGCAGGCGGGGGAAGATCCCCCACGCGTACCGCCGGGAGCGGGCCTGCTCCGGGTAGCGGCCGGCCAGCTCGTACGGGTGGGAGACGCTGGCCCGCCGGGCGAGGGTGTCGCGCGGCGGCACCTCGATGCGCTTTGGGAGCTGGTGCGTCGGGTAGAGGTACGCGCCGCCGCCCCCGCAGGTGATCAGCTGGCGGTCCGGGCCGGCGTAGCGGGCGTAGTGGTGCAGGTCGCCGGAGATCAGCAGCCGCACCTGGGCCCCGGTGGGCGCGACGATCGTACGGATGAAGTAGTCGATCGAGTCGTACGCCGTGGGGTGGTCGGCGGCCTTGACCCACGTCGGCGCCGGCACGGCCAGGATCACCCGGCTCTGCGGGCCCAGCCGCTCGGCGACCCGGTCGAAGTAGGTGAGCTGCGGGTCGTCCAGGTACGAGCCGGACTGGTCGTCGAGACCGAGCAGCCACCAGCCGGCGGGCAGCTCCACCGCGAAGTACGAGCGGGACTGCCCGGTCTCCCAGCCGCCGAAGTGCCGGTCCCGGGACCGGACGAAGAGCCGCAGGAAGGCGGTCAGGCCGTCGTACCAGTCGTGGTTGCCGGGCACCGCGAAGAGCGTGGGCCGCTCGGGCGGGGTGACCGGCAGCGCGGCCTGGTAGGGCCCCTTGCACCGGTCCTCGTACGCCTCGAAGGCCGCCGATGGGTAGACCTGGTCACCGCCCATCACCAGGGTCTGCGCGCGGGGCAGCCGGTGCCCGTCCACCTCCAGCTCGGGCTGGGCGATCAGGTACGCCACCGAGTAGGTGGCGTTGAATCCGTCGCCCAGGTCGGCCACGTAGTCCAGCCAGAGCCCGCCGTCCGGCCCGACCTGCCGCGCGATGCCCGCGTCGAGGGAGTTCTGCAGCTCGCGCTTGTCCAGGTACGCCCCGAAGAGCATCGCCAGGAGCGTACGGATGCCGGTGCTGATCAGCAGGAACGGCGCGAGCCACGGCACCGGCTTGCGCGGGGTGAAGCCCAGCTCCCGGGGATCGGTGCCGCGTGGCCGGCGCGCCGCCCGCCCGCCCGCCGACTCGCTCGTGTGGGCACTCTCCGCCGCGCCGTCCTGTGGATCCACGTCGGGGGCGCGATCGTCGTTCACCCGCCGCAGCGTAGTCCCGGCCGACGGCGGTCGCTGTCCGGCGGACGACGGTTCGGGGTCGGATGTCCGGATGGGGAACCCGCTCGGCCCGCCGGCGGGTCGTGCCGTACACTTGCTGATCGTTGCCGCCTTAGCTCAGTCGGCTAGAGCGACGCACTCGTAATGCGTAGGTCGACGGTTCGATTCCGTCAGGCGGCTCGGTGAAGAAGCCCAGGTCAACGACCTGGGCTTCTTCGTTTCTCCAGGTCGGTCACGCCCGTCGAGATCCCGTCCGCACATGGCCCGCACCCCCGTGCCACGCCAAGCTGCCCGCGCAACGACCCGGCCCCGGGCACCGAAGGCCCGGGGCCGGGTCCTGGCCCGTGTGACTCTCCCAGCGGGTCGGATCAGACGATCTTGAGATTGGCCATCATGCCCATCGCGCTGTGGTCGACCATGTGGCAGTGGTACGGGTAGACCCCGCGCCAGGTGTCGAAGGTGGCCTGGAGCCGTACGCTCTGCCCGGGCCAGACGATCACAGTGTCCTTCAGGCCGGACTCGGTGGGATCGGCCGGTGCGCCGTTGCGGCCGAGCACCCGGAACTGCACCAGGTGCATGTGGAAGTTGTGCGGCATGAAGGCGTTGGCGTTGGTCACCGTCCACTCCTCGGTGCTGCCCCAGGCGATGGTGGTGTCGATCCGCGCCGGATCGAAGACCTTGCCGTCGATGTACGCCTGGTGCCCACCGGAGCCCGGCTCGTCCATCCGCAGCTCGATGTTGCGGCGCACGGTCGGCGTGGGCAGTGGAGGCAGGGTGCGCAGCCGCTGCGGTACCGAGGTGCGGTCCCGCCCCTTCGCCCGTACGACGTCGAAGCGCATCACCTGGCCTACCTGCTCGGCCGGGCCCGGCCCCATCAGGTTCTGCAGCACCACCGAGGTGCCAGGCTGGTAGCGGGCGAAGTCGATCACCACGTCGAGCCGTTCGCCGGGCGAGAACAGCAGGTGCTGCATGGTGACCGGTGCCTCCAGCAGGCCTCCGTCGGAACCGATCACCGTGATGTCCCCGCCGTCGGCGAGCCGCAGCAGGAAGAACCGCAGATTGCTTGAGTTGACCAAACGGAAACGGTAGCGGCGGGCCTGTACCTCAAAGCGCGGCCACGGCCGCCCGTTGACCAGCAGGGTGGTCCGGTTGTCGGCGTCGTCCATGGTCCAGACCAGCTGAGCGTTGGCGTCCAGGTGCGCGTCGCGTAGCACCAGCGGGACGTCGAACCGGCCGCGGGGCAACGGGAGCGCCGTCTCGGTGCGGTCGGTGAGCAGGTAGAGGCTGGACAGGCCCCGGTAGAGGTGCTCGGCCTCCATGTGGTGGGTGTGGTCGTGCATCCAGAGCGTGGCGTGCGGCTGCCGGTTCGGATAGTTGTAGACCCGCTCGCCGCCGGGCGGAATCGTGGCGTCGCCCGAGCCGTCGTCGCCGGGGGCGGTGGCGCCGCCGTGCAGGTGCACCGCCGTGGGCATGTCCAGCCGGTTGCGCTGGCGTACCACCACCCGCCGACCCGACGTAGCGCGGATCGTCGGGCCGGGCAGGTCGCCGTTGTAGGTGTACACCTCGGTGCGGGTGCCCGGCACGATCTCCAGGCGCCTGCGGTGCATCGTGACCGAGTAGTAGTCGGTGGTGGCGGTCCGCAGCACCGGGCGCAGGGTCTGCGGCACGGTCAACGGGACGGTGAACGGGGTCACGGGCGGGGGCGTCGGGGAGGCTACCCCTGCCGCTGCGGGGGCTGCGCCCAACCTTCCGGCGAGGCTGGCCAGGCCGCTGGTCGCCCCGATGATGCCCGACGCCGCACCGAGGCGCAGCAGTTGACGACGAGTGGACAAGTTGGTCCCTTCCCAGGATGTTCGCGAGAGTTCCCGCAGGCGCCGGCGGCTGGCGGACCGGACGGTCGTCGCAGGCACGATGATGCCGGCAATCACACAGAGAGGTGACCCCTATCGGCCGCGCACCTGGAGACGCGCTGCGGGTCGAATGCCCCTATGGATGGCAGGGCGGGTGGGCGTGACGGGTGCGGGGAGATGCCGGTGGATCTCGCGGGCGACGACGGGCCGCCGAGGTGGCGAGGCGTGTCGTACGGTCGACGCATGCCCGCACCCGATGACGTCCTGGCCGCCCTCCGCGACTTCGTGGCCCGCGTCGACGCCCTCGATCCGGCCGCCGCGCCGCAGGGCGAGCTGGTCGTCGGCCTGCGGGGCGTGGAGTCGCGGCTGGCGCTGAGCGCCCCGGTCGCCCGCGCCCTGGTGGAGGCGTTGCGGGCGTACCACGACCCGCGCGACCGGGGTCGCTGCGACCACTGCGGCGGCGGGCGACTCGACGACAACTTCCTGTGCGGAGACTGCGGCCGACCCAGCGGGCTGTTCGGCCAGTTGGTCTCCGAGCGGGCCGCCCGGCACCCGGAGCAGGGCGCGGTCCCGGCGGCGCCCGCCGCGGGCGGCCGGCACGCCCGCGCCGACGGTCGCTGACCCCGGCGGGCCCGACCCGACCGCGCGGTGCCGCGGCCCTGCCGGCGGCGACCACGGCCGGGAGGCATGGCGTACGTCGGCGACCCACGACTTTTGTCGGTCCTCGTCGCTACCCTCCCGGCGTGACTGATCTGGTGGATGGCGTGCGGGTGCCGAGCGTCGAGGAGGAGGCCCGGTTCTGGGCCCTCGTCGAGGCGGCCTGGGAACGGCTCGGCGACGAGCCCGCCGCGCTCCGGCGCGCGCTGCCGACGCGGGACCCGGCAGCCGGCGACGAGGGCCTCTACGCCATCGACGCGTGGCTCGACCGGTTCCTCGACAACCTGCGCCAGCTCGCCGAGGGACTGTCCAGCCGGGAGCTGACCGACCTGGACCGGGTGCTCGAGCGCAAACTGCACGACATCGACCGGGCCGACGTGCACGAGGTGACCGACGGCTCCGACGACGGTTTCCTCTACTCCCGGGGCCACATCGTCGCGCTCGGGCGGGATTTCTACGAGGCGGTGCACGCCGATCCGACCGTCGCTCTGCCCGACACCGCGTACGAGGCCATGTGCTACTTCTTCGCCAGGCTGCACAGGGAGCGCTTCGGCGCCTGGCCGGAGACCGGCTCGGGCATCTCCCGCGAGTCCTGCACCAACCCGGCCGGCTGGAGCGCCTGACACCACGCCCGCCACGGCGGGGGCAACCAGGAGTTCCGCGCGACGGCCCGCACACTGACCGTACGCAGTCGTCAACCCTCCGGAGGCAGCCTCATGCAGTACGCACCCGTCGTCGTCGCCCTGCCGATCGCCGACCGCCCCACCTCGTACCGCTTCTACTCGGAGGGGCTCGGCCTGGAGGCCATCGGCGAGTTGGCCGAGGACGGCATCCCCGAGCCCCTGCAGTACGCCATCAACGACGGCCTCCGCGTCATGCTGGTGCCCACCGGCGGTTTCGGCTGGGTCATCGGCGACCACGAGGTGGCCCCGCGCGGGCAGAGCGAGTGCCTCGTCAGCCTCCCGGCCGCGACGCCGGCCGAGGTCGACGAACTCGTCGGGCGGGCCCGGGCCGCCGGCGCGCAGGTCGTCGTCGAGCCGGCTGCCCAGCCCTGGGGCTACACGGGCACCTTCGCCGACCCGGACGGTCACCTCTGGACTGTGCAGGCCGACGGGCGCTGACGCCACCGACCGGACCGAGACGAGCGGACGGCCCGGTTCGCGGGGAACCGGGCCGTCCGCCGACAGGGGCAGGCGTGCGGGGAGGTCAGAGGGTGCGGTGCGGGTAGCCGGCGGTGCCGGGCTCCGGAACGACCTCGACCTCGGTCACCACGTACTCCGTGTCGGTCGTCGTGGTGGCCGGCCGGTCGTCGGCGTCAGAGCGGCGCTTCGCCGCCGCGGCGGCTCCGGCGGCTGCGGCGGCCCCGGCCACGGCGGCGCCCGCCGCCACGGCCTTGCCGGACACGCCGGCGCTGCCGCTGTCGCCGCGGGTGGCGGCGGCATGCTCGACGCCCGGGGTGCCGACACCGAGGCCGCTGTCGACCGAGCCGCGCCAGGCGCCGCTCTCGACGCCGCGCTCCTCGATGTACGTCTTGAACTTCCGCAGGTCGGATTCCGCCTGCCGCTCGATGATGTTGAGCTTGTCGCCGGCCTTCTCGAGCAGGCCCTCGGGCTCGTACTCGAGGTGCAGGCTGACCATGGTGCGGTCGGCGTCGACGGGCTGGAAGTAGACCGCGCCGGCGTTGGTCACACCCTCGGTGGCCGCCCAGGCCACCTTCCGGTCGGGCACCTGCTCCAGCACCCTGGCGTCCCACTCGCGCTGGACGCCACCGATCTCGGCGACCCAGTGCATGCGCCTGTCGTCGAGCTGGCGCACCTCACGGACGCCCCCCATGAAGCGGGGGAACTCCTCGAACTGCGTCCACTGGTTGTACGCGGTGCTGACCGGAACCTGTACTTCGATGGACTTCTCGACCTTCGTGGTCACGGGCAATCCTCCTCGTCAGGTTGAGCCGTCATCGTCGACGAAACTCCTACCCCGACCGAGGGCACTCAACCGGCGGACCTGCCGACACCCCACATCGGAGGGCCGCCGATCGCCCGTCGAGGCCGGTCAGTCGGCCTGCTCGGGGAGCCCGCGAAGGCGGCGTACCGGGGAGAAGGCGACCCACAGCACCCCGGCGAGCGCGCCCGCCGTCGCGATCCACAACGCCGGCCGTACGCCGAGGGCGGTGCCGAGCGCGCCGCCGAGCAGCGCGCCGATCGGCCGGATGCCGTAGTTGATGGTGCGCCGGGCCCCGGCGATCCGCGCCAGCAGCGCCTCCGGGGTCAGCGCGGTCTGCACCGAGCCGACCGTGATGTCGAGCAGCATCACCCCGGCGGCGGAGAGGAACTCGGCGGCGAAGAGCATCCCGACCATCAGCGGTGTCGGCCCGCCGGCGAGGGGGATGAGCACCAGGGGGGCGGGGAAGAGGACGAACCCGGCCAGCAGGGTCGGGCCGACGCCGAAGCGGCGGACCAGCCGGCCGGTGAGCGCCGCCCCGATCAGGCCGCCCACCGCCCCCGCGCCCAGCACGGCGCCCAGCAGGCCGGGCGCGAGGCCCAGCTCCTGCGTGGCGTAGAGCACGAAGAGCGCGATGAACATGAAGTTGAACAGGTTGATCGTGGTGGTGCCGAGCACGGTCGCGCGCATCATCGGCGTCCGCGCGATGAACCGCAGCCCGGCGCCGAGGGCCAGCCCACCGCCGCGCGCGGGCGCCGGCTCCGTCGGCCGGATGCGCACCAGGAAGTACGCGGACACGAGGTACGACAGCGCGTCGGCGACCAGGGCGATCGGCGCGGTGAGCACCTGCACCAGGACGCCGCCGATGCTCGGCCCGGCCACCAGGGACATCGCCCGGCTGCCGTTGATGAGGGTGTTCGCCTCGACGTAGTCGGCGCGCCCGACCACGGAGACGAAGAGCGGCCCCCGGGCGACCTCGAAGATCACGGCGAGCGTGCCGACCGCGAAGGCCGCCAGGTAGAGCTGCGGCATCGTCAGCAGGTCCAGCATGTACGCCACCGGCACGGCGGTGAGCAGCAGCGCCCGCCCGAGGTCCGTCAGGATCATGAGCCGGCGCTTGTGCGGGTACCGGTCGACCCAGGCGCCGGCGAGCAGCGAGAAGAGCAGGTTCGGGGCGAGCGCGGCGGCGGTCAGGTAGCCCATCTCGGCGGGGGTCGCCTCGAAGACCAGCACGGCCAGCAGCGGCAGGGCCAGAGTGGAGATCTCGTCGCCGAAGTACGAGACGGTCTGCGCCGACCAGTACCGACGGAACACGCGCTCGCGCAGCAACCGGGGCAGCGGGCCGCGCCGGGCGGGACCGTCGGGTGGGGCGGCAACCGGGATGCCGGTCGCCTGACCACTCACCGGTCGCCCCTCTGCTCACCGAGGTCGCGGGCAACCGGTCCGCTGACCGGAAGCTCCCCGTCACCGCCACCGTCACCGTCCCCGCCGCCGGCGCCGGTGGTGGCCGCGTTGGCGTGGTCGGTGGTCGGGCTGGCTCCGGCGACGGCCGTGTTGGTGTTGGCGGTGGTCGGGCTGTCATTGGTGGTGGTGGTAGGGCCGGTGGCGTCGGCGAGGGCATCGGTGGGTGGCGGGTCGGCGAGGAGGGCCAGGCGGATGAGGCTGACCTTCCGGCTGCCGGCCGGACGCTTCGCCGGGTCGGCGATCCGGTCGTCGTACTCGGTGACCAGGGCGTCGATCCGTGCCCTGAGCGCGGCCATCTCGTCGACGGTGACGTAGACCGGCCGGTCGGCGAAGCCGGTGACCGCCCGCCAGGCCGTCGACTCCTCGGCGCGTCGGGCCAGGAACTCCTCGGCCTTGCGGACGTAGAGGGCGAGCTGGACGGCGCTCAGTTCGTCGACGGCCGCGCGGGTCTGCGGGTCGTCCGAGACGTCGTCCCAGGAGGTGTTGAGGGCGGTGGCCCGCCAGGGCCGCTCGCGGGCGTCGGCGCCGGGTGCCCGCTCGGCGAGCCCGTACTTGGCGAGCTGCCGGAGGTGGAACGAGCAGTTCGGGACGCTCTCGCCGAGCCGCTCGGCAGCCTGGGTCGCGGTCATCGGGCCCTGCTGGCGCAGCAGACCGATCAGCGCCATCCGCAGCGGGTGTGCGTACCCGCGCAGGGCCTTGGGGTCGGAGAGTTTCACCTCGGGCAACGACATACTCTAAAGCTATCTTTATAAAGAACCCTTTAGCAACACCCCAGCCGCCACCACGCTCACCCACCCAACACCCACCCGCCGATGGCCGCCCAACACCGCATCAACCGGAGGTGATCAGGACGCCATGGACGTCAAAAGCGCCCCTTGACGTCCATGGCGTCCTGATCACCAAGGGGCTCACTGGGGTGGGTGCCCTGGCGGGTGGCGCGGTGGGGCCAACGGCGTGCCACATCTGCGGCGGGTGGCAGCGCGGTGTCTCACCCGCGCGGGCGGCCAGGGGACGCGGCCCGGGAGACATGGCCCAGTGCGGGGGAGGGCTCAGGAGCTGACGGCTAAGCGTCAGGTGTGCACGAGCGAGGGCTCAGAAGCTGACGGCGAGGCGGCAAGTGCGGACAGGGGAGGGCTCAGGGGCTGACGGCGAGGCGGCAAGTGCGGACAGGGGAGGGCTCAGGGGCTGACGGCGAGGTGTCAGGTGTAGATGGTGGTGGCGTAGTTCGGGCCGTAGTGGCGTTCCAGGTCGGCCAGGCTCTCGGCCGGGTTCTCGACCTCCTTGATCAGCCGGGCCCGGGACGGCAGTGCGTCCGGCTGCCAGCTCTCCGGCTGCCACAACTCGGAGCGCAGGAACGCCTTGGCGCAGTGGTAGAAGATCTGCTCGATCTCCACCACCACGGCGAGGATCGGGCGGTGCCCCTTGACCACCATGTCGTCGAACCACGGCGCGTCGCGGACCAGCCGGGCCCGGCCGTTGATCCGCAGCGTGTCCGTACGCCCGGGAATCAGGAAGATCAGTCCGACGTGCGGGTTGTCCAGGATGTTGCGGTAGCCGTCGGCGCGCCGGTTGCCCGGCCGTTCCGGGATGGCGATGGTCCGCTCGTCCAGCACCAGCGCGAAGCCGGGCGGGTCGCCCTTCGGCGAGACGTCGCAGCTGCCGTCCGCGCCTGCCGTCGCCACCAGGCAGAACGGCGACGCGGCCAGCCAGTCCCGGTCCCGGGCGTGCAGGACGGGCCGCTCCTTGGTCACCGCGCGCGGCATCGGCGCCCCCAGCAGCTCGCGCAGTTCCTCGTGCGAGGTGATGTCCACCGTCACGTGATCCTCCCCCGTGCGTTGACTCCGGTGGCGGGGTGTCCGCCACGAGTCAGCCTAGAGCGCGACCAGCGCGAGGTTTGTCCCTCCAGGGCGGGGGTACCGCCTCACCCGACCCGCCCCGGAGAGACCGACCCGCCCGGAGAGACTGACCCGACCCGCCCGGAGATATCGAGCAGTGGAGGCCCGATGGAGAGCCGGCTCAAGGTGCTGGGTCATCCCGTCCACCCGATGCTGGTCATGTTCCCGGTCGGCCTGCTGGTCACCGCGGTCCTGTTCGACCTGGTGGACACCGTCGGCGGGCCGGACTTCCTCGGCGAGGTCGCGTACTGGAACATCACCGTCGGCCTGATCGGCGGCCTGCTGGCCGCGGCGGCCGGGACGTTCGACCTGCTGGCCATCCCGTCGGCCACCCGCGCGAAGCGGGTGGCGCTGACCCACGCCGCCGCCAACGTGGCGGTGATCCTGCTCTTCGCCGCGATCTGGGTGGTCCGGCTCAACGCCGAATCCCGGGCCGCCGGGGGCGCGCTGATCGCCATCGAGGTGGTCGCGCTGGCCATCCTCGGCGTGAGCGCCTGGCTGGGCGGGGAACTGGTCGACCGGCTCGGCGTCGGCGTGGACCGGGAGGCCGGGCTGGACGCGCCCAGCTCACTGCGATCCCCGGCGGCCACCCACCGGATCGGAGAGGTGCAATGAGCGAGCGCAGCGAGCGGGTCGTCAGCGGAGGGCCGGCATGAGCGAGCAGAGCGGCGGGACCGGCCGGGGTTGGCGCGGCCGTCAGCAGGGCTGGGATCCGATGGGCGAACTCCAGTCGCTGCGTTCGGAGCTGCGCCGGCTGGTCGGGGGCCGGGCCGGGCCGCCGGACGTCGAGATGGCCGAGACCGCCGACGGCTGGGAGGTCGTGGTGCGGCTGCCCGGCGTGGCGCCGGAGGAGGTGGCCGTCGAACTGGACGACCGCGAGCTCTGCGTCCGGGCCCGCTCCGAGGCCGAGGTCAACGCCGACCACGGCATCCCCGGCGGCTTCGAGACCAGGGGCTTCGAGTACCGGGTCGACCTGCCGTCCCGGGTGGACCCCGACAGCATCGACGCGGTCATGGACCACGGCCTGCTCCGGGTGCGGCTGCCCCGGGCCGCCCGGCCCGCGCCGCGCACCATCACCGTCGGCCGCACCGGCCCCCGACCCGCCGGCCCCGACGGGGGTACGCCGAGCGTCCTCGACCCGGCCGCGGACCGGGAGATGCACCACCCGGACATCGCCGTCGGCGAGACCGACCGGCCGTAACGAGCCGCGTGGGCACCCCGAACCTGCTCGGCCCGGCCAGCGGCCGCGTGCCCGACGTCGAGCGGATCGCCGTGCTGCGCGCCAACGCGCTCGGGGACTTCATCTTCGTCCTGCCGGCGCTGGACGCGCTGCGGGCCGCGTACCCGGAAGCGGAGATCGTGCTGCTCGGCGCGCCGTGGCACGCGAAGTTCTGGCGCGACCGGCCCGGGCCGGTGGACCGCGTGCTGGTGGTGCCGCCCGCGCCGGGGATCCGGGGTCCCGATCCGGGCGAGCCGGAGTCGACGCTTGACGACTTCCTGGCCGCGGCCCGCGGGGAACGCTTCGACCTGGCGTTGCAGCTGCACGGCGGCGGGGCCAACTCCAACCCGTTCGTCGCCGCCCTCGGGGCGCGGGTCACCGCCGGGCTGCGCGCCGAGGACGCGCCGCCGCTGGACCGCTGGATCCGGTACGTCTACTACCAGCAGGAGGTGATCCGCTACCTGGAGGTGGCCGGCCTGGTCGGCGCGGGCGCCACCACGATCGTCCCGGCGCTGGCCGTGACCGACGCCGACCGGGCCGAGGCGGCCGAGGTGCTCGGCCCGGCGGAGCGGCCGAGAGTGGCGCTGCACCCCGGCGCCACCGACACCCGCCGCCGGTGGCCCGCCGAACGCTTCGCCGAGGTGGCCCGCGAGCTGGTCGGCGACGGGTACGAGGTGCTGGTCACGGGCACGCCCGCCGAGCAGGACGTGGTGGACCGGGTGGTCGCGGCGGCCGGGGTGCCGGTCCGGCCGCAGGTGGGCACGCTCAGCCTCGGCGGCCTGGCCGGCTGCTACGCCGGCTGCGAGCTGGTGGTCTCCAACGACACCGGGCCACTGCACCTGGCCGCCGCCGTGGGCACCGCGACCGTCGGCATCTTCTGGGTCGGCAACCTGATCACGGTGGCGAACCTGCTGCGCGGCCGGCACCGGCCGATCAGCTCGTGGACGGTGCTCTGCCCGGTCTGCGGCGTGGACTGCACCCCGGGCATCTACCCGCACCGCCCCGGCGACGGCGAGTGCCCGCACCGGGACTCCTTCGTCACCGACGTGCCGGTGGTCGAGGTCCTGGAGGCGGCCCGCGAGCTGCTCCGCCCGGAGCCCGGCGCCTCCTGAACGGCCCCGGGGCGGGCGCGCGTCGGCTCAGGCCGGCTGCGCCGTCTCCTCCTCGGCGAGCACGACCTCCCACGCCTCCACCTCCCGGTCGGTGACCGTGGTGGGCGACTCCAGGTGGTAGGCGCCGCTGGGCAGGACGCCGGCGCCGCCGAAGCGCGCCAGCACGGCGAGCTGGGCGGCGACGTCCTCGCCCTGGTGCTTCTCGTCCACCCGCCGCCAGAAGTCGAACCCGCCGGAGTCGACCAGCTTCGCCCGGTCGTAGAGCACGCAGCCGCCGATCCAGGACACCCTGTACGCCCGCCAGCCACCCGACGGCAGGTCCAGTTGCCGCGTGACGTGCAGCAGGTTCGCCGCCGAATGGATCGACGCCCGCTCCCACTCCGGCGTGCCGGGGCGGATCCGTTCCGGCGTGGGCGGGCCGGTCCACTCCTCGTAGTGCCGGTGCGTCTCCGGCCGGACGTCGTCGGCGTACGACAGCCCGTGCACCGCGTTGCCGACGAAGCCGCAGCTCAGCTCCTCGATGGCGGTGACCAGCCGGCGCAACGTGCCCGGTTCCAGCCAGACGTCGTCGTCGAGGCAGAGCACGTACCGGGCGGCGGAGGCGGCCAGCAGGTACGCCCGGTGCTCGGCCAGCCCGCGCCGGGGCAGCCGGCGGGTCAGCAGCACGGGGTGCCCCCGGTGGCGCAGCGCCCGGACCATGGTGGCCGCCGCCGGGTGCCGGTACGCGGCGTCGCCGTCGGACTGGTCGCTGACCACCACGCCGAAGCCGGGTACGCCCTCCTGGGCGGCCAGCCCGGAGAGGGTGACCGCCAGTTCGGCGGGGCGGTTGCGGGTCGGGATCAGCACGTCGAGCAGCCGATCCGCGCGGAACCCGCCGGCCGTGCCGAGGTCGAGCGGGCGGTTCACGACGGCTCGGGCGTCAGGGAGGTGTCCTCCTGCGGCTCCTGGCCGTGCGCCCGGATCCGGTCGATGATCGCCGAGGTGGACCGGTCGGGGACGTACCCGAGGGTGCGGACCTGCCCGCCGAGGCTGCGTACCAGCGGCGCCTCGGGCACCATCTCCGGCGGGTAGTCGCCGCCCTTGACGTACACGTCGGGGCGGACCGCCTCGATCAGCTCCGCCGGGGAGTCCTCCTCGAAGACCACCACGTGGTCGACGCAGGCCAGCGCGGCGAGCAGGGCGATGCGGTCCTCCACCGGGTTGACCGGCCGGTCCGGGCCCTTCAGCCGGCGTACGCTGCCGTCGGAGTTGACCGCCACCACCAGCAGGTCGCCGAGCGCGCGGGCCTGCTCCAGGTAGCGCACGTGGCCCCGGTGCAGCACGTCGAAGCAGCCGTTGGTGAAGACGATCGCGCGGCCCGCCCGGCGGTGTTCCTCGACGAGCGCGGCCAGCTCGTCGATGCCGACCAGCGCCCGGTGGCCGGCCCCGTCGACCGGTGCGTCCAGCGCGACGAGCAGGTCCTCCCGGCGGCACACGCAGGTGCCGGTGTCCGAGACGGTGATGGTCGCGGCGAGCTGGGCCAGCTGCGCGGCGGTGGGCAGCGGCGCGTCGGCGGCCAACGCCAGCGTCATCGCCGCCAGGTACGCGTCGCCCGCCCCGACCGCGTGGCTGGCCGGCACGGGGGTGCTGTGGCTGCGTCGGGGCTCGCCGTCCGCCCCGCCGACCACCGCGCCGTCGGTGTCCAGGGTCACCGCCACCACGTCGGCGCCGGTGTGCGCGCGCAGCTCGGCGAGGCGGGACTCGGCCAGCACGGCCCGGTCGACGCCCTCGCCGGCCGTGGCGTTGACGGTGACGCCGGTGCCGGTCACGGTGAGCCCGTTCCCGGTCATCGCCACCCGGCCCTCGCCGGCCGTCGGCTCGCCGGTCGGGTTCGTCGGGCCGGGGCGGTGGACGGCGTGGTGCGGCGCGACACCGCCGGGGGAGACGCCCACCGTCAGTTCGGAGGGGCCGTCGGCCGGGTCGCCGTCCGGGTGGTCCAGGTGCAGCCCGGCACCGGGTGCCGGACGGGCGCCGGCGGCCCGGGCGAGCAGCCGGGTCGCCTCGGCGAAGCTGGGGGTCACCACCGTCGGGGCCAGGCCGCGCCAGTCGGCAAGGTCGTGGGCGTCCAGCGCGACCGTCGCGTACCGCTCCCGGTGGGTCACCAGCCAGGCGCGCACGGGCGCGGGCAGCGCGCCCAGGCCGTAGTCGCAGACCACCAGGGTGGGCGCCTCGCCGCCAGCGGCGCGCAGCTCCTCGGTGGCGCAGTCCAGCGCGGTGAGCAGCCGGGCCACCCCGTCGGCGTCGAGCACGTCGTCGGGGTCGCCGGAGTCCTCCCGGAGCAGGATCTGGTTGCCCGCCAGCATCCGCCGCTTCACCGGCGTCGGGCGTGCGGGCTGGTTGACCGTACGGTCCCAGACGCCCGCCCGGTCCAGACAGTCGTGCAGTTCGTCGCCGGCGACGTCCGCGCCGACCGGCGCCACCAGCACCGCCCGACCCCCGAGCGCGGCGACGTTCACGGCGGTGTTCGCCGCCCCGCCGGCTGCGGAGATCCGCCGGCGCAGGGTGAGGACCGGGGCTGGCGCCTCCCGGCAGAGCCGGTCGGACTCGGCGAAGCGCCACTCGTCGAGCATGGCGTCCCCGACAACCAGGACGGGACGACCCAGCCAGCCCTCCACCACCGCGGCGAGCCGGCGCTGTTCCGCTGCTCCTCCTGCCATGCCGTCCCGGGTCCCCCGGGGCATCCGGGCCAAACCTGCCGCCGCCGGTAGGGGTTTCGGGCACCGGGCCCCGGGAAGGGACGGACGGTACCCCCGGAGAGGAGAGAGACCGAGATGGCAGCGACGACACTTCAGGGCAAGCGGATCGCGTTCCTGGCCGCCGACGGCGTCGAGGAGGTCGAGTACGTCCAGCCCCGCGAGGCGGTGGAGCAGGCCGGCGCCACGGTGGAGCTGGTCTCGCTCAAGCCCGGCACCATCCAGTCCTTCAACCACCTGGACCAGTCGAAGACGTACGACGTGGACGTGACCGCGGCCGACGCGGACGCCGGCGGCTACGACGCGCTGGTGCTGCCCGGCGGGGTGGCGAACCCGGACTTCCTGCGGGCCGACGCGGACGCGGTGCGCTTCGTCAGGGCGTTCTTCGACGCCGGCAAGCCGGTCGGGGTGATCTGCCACGGGCCGTGGACACTCATCGAGGCGGACGTGGTGCGGGGCCGCCGGCTCACCTCCTGGCCCAGCCTGCGCACCGACCTGGCCAACGCCGGCGCGGACTGGGTCGACGAGCAGGTCGTCACGGACGGCGGCCTGGTCAGCAGCCGCAAGCCGGACGATCTGCCGGCCTTCTGCGCCAAGATCGTCGAAGAGTTCGCCGAGGGCCCGCACTCGTCCCGCTGACCGATCGTTGGTCGTGAGGTCGGTGGCCGGAGCGCCACCGGCCCCACGATCGACAAGGTGCCCTACGCTCCGCACGCATGTTTCGGGTGAGCGGGGAAAGGAGGCGGGATGACCACGGAAGCCCCGGCGCTCGGCGGGCGACAGATCCGGCTGCTGATGTTCGGCCTGATGACCGGCATGTTGTTGGCCGCGCTCGACCAGACCATCGTCGGCACCGCGCTGCCGACCATCGTCGGCGAGTTGGGCGGGATCAACCACTACTCGTGGGTGGTGACCGCGTACCTGCTGGCCTCCACGGCCTCGACGCCGCTCTACGGCAAGATGGCCGACCTGTACGGGCGACGCCCCGTCTTCCTCTTCTCCATCGGCACGTTCCTGCTCGGCTCGCTGCTGGCCGGCCTGTCGCAGGACATGACCCAGCTCATCGTCACCCGGGGGGTCCAGGGCCTCGGCGCCGGCGGCCTGATGACGCTGGCGTTCACCATCATCTCGGACGTGGTGTCGCCCCGGGAGCGCGGTCGCTACCAGGGCCTGTTCGGGGCGGTCTTCGGCCTCTCGTCGGTCGCCGGACCGCTGGTCGGCGGCTACTTCGCCGAGACCGACTGGCGGTGGATCTTCTACATCAACGTGCCGCTGGGGATCCTGGCGATCATCGTGTGCTCCCGGGTGCTGCGGCTGATCCCGTTCACCAGGCGCGACCACTCGATCGACTGGCTCGGCGCGGCGCTGCTGGTCGCCGGGGTGAGCAGCCTGCTGCTCGCGCTGAGCTGGGGCGGCAACGAGTACGCCTGGGGCTCCGGGGTGATCATCGGCCTCTTCGTCGCGGGCGCGGTGCTCGGCGTGCTCTTCGTGCTCCAGGAGGCCCGGGTGGCCGAGCCGATCCTGCCGCTGCGGCTGTTCCGCAGCGCCACGTTCGCGCTGGCCAACTCGGCCGGCTTCGTGCTCGGCCTGGTGATGTTCGGCTCGATCATCTTCATCCCGCTCTACCTCCAGATCGTCCGGGGCGCCTCGCCCACCCGCAGCGGCCTGCTGATGCTGCCGATGATGGCCGGCATCATCGTCACCTCGGTGCTGACGGGCCGGGCGATGAGCCGGATCGGGCGGTACAAGTGGTTCCCGGTATCCGGCGCGGCGGTGCTGCTGGTCGGCATGCTGCTGTTCACCCGGCTGGAGGTGGACACCTCGCTCTGGGTGGCCTTCGGCTACATGGTCGTGATCGGGGTCGGGCTGGGGCTCTGCATGCAGTCGCTGATCCTGGCCGTGCAGAACTCCGTGTCGATGCGCGACCTGGGCGCCGGCACCTCGTCGGCGACGTTCTTCCGGTCGCTGGGCGGCTCGTTCGGCGTCGCCATCCTCGGCGCGGTGCTGTCGTCGCGGCTCACCTCGGAACTCGCGGACCGGCTGCCGGGCGCGATCGCCGTACTGCCGCCGGAGCAGCAGGCCGCGGTCGCGGCGAGCGGCGGGGCGGACGTCTCGGTCAACGATCCGGCGACCATCCTGGCGCTCCCCGCCCCGGTGCGCGCGGCCGTCCAGGCGGCGTTCGTCGAGTCGCTGCACCTGGTCTTCCTGACCACCGGCCTGATCGCGATCGTGGCGGTGCTGGTCACGCTGGCGCTGCCGAACGAGAAGCTGCGCGGTGCGGGCCCGGGCGGCGCCACGGGCGGCACGGACGGCCTCGGCGGCGAGGGCCCGGCGCCCGGCGGCAAGCCGCTGGACAGGGAGTCGAAGCAGGAGGCCGCCGCCGAGATGGAGGCGAAGAGCCAGACGATGCTCTGACCGGCCCGACCGCGGCTCCGGCTCCCGACCTCGGCCTCGGCTCCGGTCCCGACCTAGGGTCCGAGTCGGGACCGGTCGGGGCCGGGTCGGGCGGCCTACTTGAGGATCAGCCGGTTGGTCTGCTCGAAGACGTCCAGGTCGGCGACGGTCTCGGCGACGCTCGCGGAGAGCGGGGCCGGCAGTTGCGCCCGGTGGAAGAAGCCCGCGTCGGTCGTCTCGTCGGTGATCCGGGTCAGCGCGCCGTCCCACTCGTCGACGCGGAACGCGGTCGTGAAGATCTGGTACGTGTGGCCGTACATGTTGGTGTGGGTGCGGTCCGGGCCCGTGTAGAGGGCGAAGGCGCTGACCCGCAGCGCGCGCAGCCCGGTCTCCTCGCGTACCTCCCGGACGGCGCAGTCGGCGATGGACTCGCCCAGCTCCATCGCCCCGGCGGGCAGGGCCCACTGCCCGTTGTCTGAGCGCTGGATCAGCAGGAGGCGCCCCGCCTTGTCGCGGACCACGGCGCGGGCGCCGACGAACATCAGCGTCCGGTCACCGGCGAGCGCGCGTAGCTGTCCCACGTACGAATCGGCCCAGGAGATGCTCACCCGGACAATTTACGGTGCCGTTACGGTCTCGACCGGCATTCCAGGGTTCCCAACCTGTGACCGCCGACACTACTTTGTTACCCATGCGTAGCACGATGATGGACGCTCCCCTCCAGGTCTCCCGGATCCTCGGTCACGGCGCCACCGTGCACGGCACGGCGGAGGTCGTCACCTGGACGGGCGGCGAGCCGCGCCGGATGACGTACGCCGAGGTCGGGCGCACGGCGGCCCGGCTGGCCCACGCGCTGCGCGACGAGTGCGGTGTCACCGGCGACGAGCGGGTCGCCACCTTCATGTGGAACAACGCCGAGCACCTGGTGGCGTACTTCGCGGTGCCCAGCATGGGCGCGGTGCTGCACACCCTCAACCTCCGGCTCTTCCCCGACCAGGTCGCCTACATCGCCAACCACGCCGAGGACCGGGTGGTGCTGGTCGACTCGACGCTCATCCCGCTGCTGGCCCGGGTGATCGGCGAGATGGGCACCGTGCGGCACGTGGTGGTCGTCGGCGGCGGCGACCCGGCCCCGCTCGCGGCGGCGGCCGGCGACCGGATCGCCGTGCACCACTGGGACGCGCTGCTGGCCGACCGCCCGGACGTCTTCGACTGGCCCGAGGTGGACGAGCGCGACGCCGCCGCCCTCTGCTACACCTCGGGGACCACCGGCAACCCGAAGGGCGTGGCCTACTCGCACCGCTCGATCTACCTGCACTCCCTCCAGGTCTGCATGCCGGAGGGCTTCGGCCTTGGCCCGACCGACCGCGAGCTGGCCATCGTGCCGATGTTCCACGCGATGTCCTGGGGCCTGCCGTACGCGGCCTTCCTCTCGGGGGCGTCGCTGATCATGCCGGACAGGTTCCTCCAGGCCGGGCCGATCGCCGACATGATCGCCGCCGAGCGGCCCACCCTGGCCGGCGCGGTGCCGACCATCTGGACCGACCTGCTTGCCCACCTGGACGCACACGACGTGGACAGTTCCTCGCTGCGGGAGGTGATCGTCGGCGGCTCGGCCTGCCCGCCGGCGCTGATGCACGCGTTCGCCGAGCGGCACGGCATCGACGTCATCCACGCCTGGGGGATGACGGAGATGTCCCCGTTGGGCTCGGTCTCCCGGCCGCCGGCCGGCGCGACCGGCGAGGAGGCCTGGCGCTACCGCTACACGCAGGGCCGGGTGCCGGCCGGGGTCGAGGCCCGCATCGTCGGCCCGCTGGGCGAGCCGCTGCCCGCCGACGGGGCGTCGGTCGGCGAGCTGGAGGTCCGCGGGCCGTGGGTGACCGCGCGGTACGTCGGCGACGACGTGCCGGACGAGGAGAAGTTCCGCGACGGCTGGCTGCGTACCGGCGACGTCGGCACCCTCTCGCCGGACGGCTACATCACGCTCACGGACCGGGCCAAGGACGTCATCAAGTCCGGCGGCGAGTGGATCTCCTCGGTCGAGCTGGAGAACGCCCTGATGGCCCACCCGGCGGTGCTGGAGGCCTGCGTGGTGGGGGTGCCCGACGAGCGCTGGGGTGAGCGGCCGCTGGCCACCGTCGTGCTCCGCGAGGGCGCGTCGGCGACGGTCGAGGAGCTGCGGGAGTTCCTGGCCGGGTCGGTGGCCCGCTGGCAGCTGCCGGAACGCTGGGCCGTCATCGACGCGGTGCCGAAGACCAGCGTCGGCAAGTTCGACAAGAAGGTCGTCCGTTCCCGGTACGCCGGGGGCGAACTGAGTGTCCGGGAGCTGACCGCCCCGTAACGTTCTCAGGCGCACCGTCGCCTGTTGGGGTAGGGAACACTCCTGAATTCCCTCCCCAGGGGCGGCCCCGGCGTTCGCACCGCGCCGGGGCCGCCCGCTCCATGCGGGGTACCCGCACCGTCATTGTTGCGAAACTTGTTCGCCTCTGTGCCCACTACGGGGAAATCCGCCCAGCTCAGAGGGCTTTCGGCCTCCGGCCGTCACTCGTCCCCGCTCGTGGTGATCAGCACCTTCCCGACCACCGAGTTCTCCACCGCCTCGTGGGCCGCGACGGCCGCCGAGAGCGGGTGACGGTGCAGCGGCAGGCCCGCGTCCTCGCCCACCCGGATCCCGCCCTGCGCCGCCGCGGCGGCCACGTCCACCACCGCCTGGGCCTTGGCCGCCTTCGGCTCGGTGTAGACGAGAACGAACTGGAACCGCGCGTTCGGCGCCATCAACGGCCGGATCGGCAGGGTCACCTCGTCCCCGCCGTCGTCGGCGTAGACGCAGACCGCCCCGCCGCGCCGGAGCAGTTGGACGTCGTCGGCGGCGTTACGCGCCGCGGAGACCTCGACGATCGTGTGCACCCCCTCGGGCGCGATCTTGCGGACCTCCTCGACCACGTCCTGCTCCCGGTAGTCGACCACGAAGGACGCGCCGGCCGCCGCCGCCAACTGCGCCTTCTCCGGGCTGCTGACGGTGGCGACCACGCAGGCGTCCGCCCAGCGGGCGAGCTGGATGGCCGCGTTGCCCACCGCGCCCGCCCCGCCCTGCACGAGCACCGTGTGGTCGCTGAGCGCGCCCGCGCGCAGCCGGTCCGGCGTGTACTCGCCGGCGGTAAGGCAGCGGTGCGCGGTGAGGAAGGGGATGCCCAGGCTGGCCCCCAGTTCGAAGGAGGCGTCGCCGAGGGGCACCGCCTGCCGTACCGGCACCACCGTGTACTCGGCGGCGGTGCCCCAGGGCCGCTGCCACGCGGCCTCCCACAGCCAGACCCGCTCGCCGATCAGGTCCCGGTCGACGCCCTCGCCCACCGCCTCGATCACCCCCGCGCCGTCCTGCCCGGGCGTCTGCCAGTCGCCCGGCATCGGCCCCTGCGAGCGGGCCTTCCAGTCCGTCGGGTTCACCCCGGAGAACGCCACCCGCACCAGGACCTCGCCGGGGCCGGGCTCCGGCACCGGCCGGTCGACCAGTTGCAGCACCGAGGCGTCGCCGGTGCGCTCGTACACGATCGCCTTCATCCCCGTCTCCTCACCCGGCGGCCCCGGCCGGGGCGCCGTGGCTGCGGTACCCGGCGGATCCGCGCTCATGCCCGCGCCGGGCACGCTGCCTACCCGAGGCGGTCCACGGCCTGCGGGGTCACCTCCCCGACCGTGCCCAGGACCAGCGTCGCGAGGCGCTCGGCGTCCGGGTCCAGCGGGTACGCCCCGTGCGGCACCGCCACCACAGTCATCCGGGCGGCGGCGGCCGAGCGGACGCCGTTGGACGAGTCCTCCACGGCCACGCAGCGGGCCGGGTCGACCCCCAGCCGCTCGGCAACCGCCAGGTAGACGTCGGGCGCCGGCTTGCCCCGCTCGGTCTCCTCGGTCGACAGCGTGGCGCCGAACGCCCCGGTCAGGTCCGTCGCGGCCAGCGCCGCCGCGATCAGCCGGGTAGGCGACGAGCTGGCCAGCCCCAGCGGCCACCGTTCGGCCAGCCGGCGCACGACCTGGTCGGCCCCGTCGATCAGCGGTACGCGCTGCGCGTACCGCCGGGTCATCTCCTCGATCACCTCGGCGGCGACCTGCTCGGGGCTGCGGTCGACGCCCAGCTCACCGCTCAGGTAGCGGGCCCACTCGCCGGTGCTCATGCCCATCAGCCGGCGCTGCGTGTCGGGCTGCCAGGTGCCGCCGTGCGCCGCGACGTACGCCCGCCGGACCTCCTCCCACACCGGCTCGGAGTCCACGATCACGCCGTCCAGGTCGAAGACCACCGCATCCGCCACGAACCCATCCTGCCCCATCGGCGGCGTCCGGGCCGGCGGGCGGGGGTCAGCTCCGCAGCGCGGGCAGGCCGATCGGGTTGCCCTCCGGGATGACGGTGTGGGCGGCGCGGGCGATCGGCTCGAGCAGCTCCCGCAGCCGCTCGGCGCGCTCCGGGCCCAGCGTCCGCCACGGGCGGGCGGCGGCGGCGTCGGTGGCGTCCTCGATCGCCTGGAACCGGGCGAGACCCTCCTCGGTCGGCTTCCCGTCCGGGGTGAGCCAGCCCCGCTCGGCCAGCCGGGCGCGGGCGGCGGCCCACTGCTCCTCGGACCAACCGCGCCCGAGCAGGTTCAGCGGCGAGATGTCGACCGCGACCCGCCAGGCCAGCGTCTCCACCGGGTCGAGGTCGGCCGCGACCAGGGCGGCGATGTGCCCGTCGCCGCGCTGCTCGCGCAGGGTGGTGGCGGCCTGCCAGAGCCGGGCCAGCGGGTACTCGCCGCGCGGCAGGGCGGCGTTGGCGGCGCCCAGCACCCGGCCGGCGGGCTCCGCCTCGGCGGCGGCGGCCTCCAGCAGCTCGGCCGCCTCGACGAGGTGCGACTCCGGCAGCTCGTAGGTCAGCTCGGCCAGCGCCTGCACCGCGCCCGTGAGCCGCGCCCGCAGCGCCTCCTCCGGGGTGGCCAGCCGCCAGACGGCCGGCAGCGCCCGCGCCACCGTGTGCGGGGCGAAGTTGAAGAACGCCGCCGTCACCGGGGCGGGCTCGGCGGCCCCCAGCGGCGCGGCCCGGCCGGCGAAGTAGCCGCGCCAGAAGCCCCGCAGCCCGACCGCCTCGAAGGCGGCCCGGGCGCGGGGGTGGAAGTAGGTGATCGCGTGGACCGGCTCGTAGTGGGTCCACAACACCCGGGCGGTCCGCCCCGCGTCGTCCAGCGCCGTCACGTGCACCTCCGCGTCCGGTCCGGTCATCACCCCGGACGGTCGGACCGCCCGGGGTGACGCTGAACCTACTGCCGGTGGCTGAGGGGCCGGAAGCCCTCTGTGGGCTACTGCATCAACGACGGGCGACATCCCGGGCGAACCGGGCCGCTATCGCGGGGCAACGGCCCGGTCACGGGCCGACCGGCGGATCACTGGGCCGCGAGCACGTCCACCACGAAGCGCAGCGGGCCGGCGGGACGGCCGCCGGGCGGGTTCGTGCCGTACGCCAGCTCGGCCGGAAGGTCGAGCTGCACGCGGCTGCCCACGGTCACCCCGACCAGGCCCTGGTCCCAGCCCGGGATGACCTGGCCGACGCCGATGGCGAAGGAGGCCGGCTGCCCGGCGTTCCACGAGGAGTCGAACTCCTTGCCGTCCTTGTAGAAGACGCCGACGTAGTTCGTGGTGATCATCTGACCCTTCTTCACCGCCGGGCCGGTGCCCTTGATCATCGGGGTCACGACGAGCTTCTTCAGCTCGCCCTCGCCGGCGGTGACCTTCGGCTTGGTGCCCAGGGCCGGGTCGGCCCCCTCCGGCAGCTGCGGGGCGGGGGGCGCGTCGGCGGCGGGGGCGCTGGCGGACGGGCCGGCCGAGGGGGCGCTGGCCGTCTGGTCCTTGTCACCGTCGCTGTTGCGCCCGATCGTCACGAAGACGGTGATCAGCACCGCGACGACCGCGACCCCGGCGAGCCCGCCGGCCCAGGCCTGCCGGCGGCGCTTCGCCTCGGCCGCCTTCTGGGCGGCCAACTGGGCGGCCAGCCGCCGCTCCGACTTCTGGGACCGGTTCTGCGTACGCTCGCTCACGGCGTCGACTCCCTGCTGCGAAGGTGGTGGCCGGCATCGGAGTGCCGGGGGGAAAGCCGACGCACACGGTACCCGCCCGGCCGCCCACCGCGCCGCCTCGACCGTGGCCGCTCCCGCCGCACGGGTCACGCCGGCCCCGGCACCACCATGAAGTCGGTCACGAACGAGGTGACCCGGCCGTCGGCGGTCCGCCCGATCCAGGTGCCGTAGCAGCCGTCGCCCCAGCCGGACCAGACCGTCACCACGTTGGCCCCGGTCGCCTCGTCGAGCACCGCGGCGACGTGCCCCGGCACCGGCCCGCCCGCGGGCTCGTCCGCGACGAAGACGTCCGTCACCGCGCCCTCGTCCCACGTTTCCAGGGCGGCCAGCGCGGTGGGATCGGCCAGGGTGCCGATGCCGGTGTCCACCCCGTAGCCGAACCAACCGTCCGGCTTGAGGGCCGAGACGTCCTGGTCGCCGACCAGCGCCATCTCCCAGCGCGCCGTCGGCTCGTCGTGGACCACCAGTTCGAGGGCGGCCACCCGCCGGTCCGCCTCGGTGTCCTCGCCCCGCACCACCGCGACCCAGGCCCGCGCCGGGTAGCGGCCGGGGGCCACCCCGACCGTGAACGGTTCGTCCTCGGGGCAGGCCACCGGGTCGCAGCCGACCACCCGCCCCGTCGGCAGCACGACGTCGCCCAGCGGGTGCACCTCCATGACGTACGTGGCGTGCTCGTCGGCGAAGCGGGCGCCGGGTGTCAGCAGCCGGTCCAGGTCGGGGGTGTACGGCATGGGGTTCCTCTCGCGGCGGGGGCCGGCGGAGCGTACCCGCGGCGATCCGCACCCGCGAGACCGCACCGCGCCGGCCGGCGGTTCAGCCCTCGAGATGCCGTGCCAACCCCTGGCGCAGGTGGTGCTTCGGGCGGGAGCCGACGATCGAGCCGACCACCTGCCCGTGGCGGAAGACCAGGAGGGTGGGCAGGGACATCACGCCGTAGGTGCGGGTGGCCGTCGGGTTGGCGTCGGTGTCGATCGTGGCCACGACCAGCCGCCCGGCGAACTCCTCGGCGAGCTCGGCGAGGCTGCGGGAGATGGCCCGGCACGGCGGGCACCAGTCCGCCCAGAAGTCGACCACCACCGGCCGGTCGGCGGCGAGCACCACGGTGGCGAAGGTGTCGTCGGTGACAGCGGTCAGCGAGCCGTCCGGCGCAGTCTCGAGCATGTTTCCTCCCGGTGGGTGATGGCGTGGGCGAGTTGGTCGCGCAGCTCCTGGCGGACCGCGTGCAGCCGGTCGATGCCGGCGTCGAGCTCGGCCAGCTTGCGCCGCAGCACGGCCACCGAGTCGGGGCAGACGTGACCGGAGGCGTTTCCGGCCCGCAGGCAGGCGACGAACGGGCGGATGTCGTCCAGGCCGAAGCCCACCGCCAGCAGCGCCCGGATCTCGCGTACGACGTGCAGCTCCGCCTCGTCGTAGACCCGGTAGCCGTTGGCCGAGCGGGCCGCCCGGACCAGGCCGTGCGTCTCGTAGTAACGCAGGGCCCGGGTGCTCGTGCCGGCGCGCTCCGCCAGCTCACCGATCAGCATCCGACCTCCCTCGTCCGACCCGACCGACGCTAGACCTTGTCACCGGCGTCAAGGCAACCTCGGCCGGGCGGGCGGCGGTACGCGTACGACCAGGGGTCAGGCCGTCTTGCGGGCCGCCTTCTTCGCGGCGGCCTTCTTGGCGGCGGGCTTCTTCTCGCCCTCGGCGGCCTTCTTCGGGGCGGCCTTCTTGGCGGCGGCCTTCTTCGGCGCGGCCTTCTTCTCGGCGGTCTTCCTGGCCGGCGCCTTCGCCGCCTTCTTCTCGGCGGCCTTCTTCTGCGCCGAGCGGGCGGCCGAGATCGGGGTCGGCTCCCCGCCGCCGCCGGCCGGCGCCTCGCCCCGGGCGGACCGGGCGCGCTCGACGGACGCCTTCAGCGCCGCCATCAGGTCCACCGCCGCGGCCGGGGCCTCCTCGACCTCCTCCGGCTGGACCACCTCGCGACCCTCCACCTTGGCGTCGATGACCTCCTGCAGGGCCGCCCGGTAGTCGTCGGTGAAGGCGTCCGGCTCGAACTCGCCGGCCATCGAGTCGATCAGCGAGCTGGCCATCGCCAGCTCCGGCGGGCGGACCTTCAGGTCCTCGTCGAGGAAGCCGAAGTCGGGCTTCCGGATCTCGTCCGGCCAGAGCATCGTGTTGAGCAGCAGCACGCCCTCGCGGACCCGCAGCGTGGCGAGCTGC
Source organism: Micromonospora sp. NPDC007220 (assembly GCF_040634035.1). Lineage (NCBI taxonomy): Bacteria > Bacillati > Actinomycetota > Actinomycetes > Micromonosporales > Micromonosporaceae > Micromonospora > Micromonospora sp. NPDC007220. The sequence goes on from NZ_JBEYEU010000001.1 coordinate 373,673, forward strand.
TCCCGCTGGCGCAACGCCACCTTGACGATCGCCACCCGCTCCGAGTCGGCGAGCGCGTCGCGCAGCAGCACGTACGGCTTGGTGGCGGTGCCCTCCGGCTCCAGGAAGTACGCCTTGTTGTAGAGGATCGGGTCGACCTGCTCGGCGGGGACGAACTCCAGCACGTCGATCGCGCGCGAGCTGGACAGTGGCAGCTCGGCGAAGTCCTCGTCGGTGAGGATCACCATCTCGCCGCCGCCGATGTCGTAGCCCTTGGCGATGTCGTCGTAGGTGACCTCCTCGCCGCAGACCTGGCAGGTGCGCTTGTAGCGGATGCGCCCGCCGTCCTCCCGGTGCACCTGGTGGAAGCGGATGTCCTTCTCCTCGGTGGCCGAGTAGAGCTTGACCCCGATGGAGACGAGCCCGAACGAGACGGCTCCCTTCCAGATGGCCCGCATCCCCGTGCTCCTCTCGCCGGTACAGCCCAGGATCGCAAATGATCGAAGGCCACGCGAGCGCTTCGGTGCGCAAGTACAGTCGGGACGTGCCCGGCGCGCCGCTCAAGCCGATGCTCGCGATGACCGGGCAGCTCCCGGCGGGTGCCGGCTGGGCGTACGAGTTCAAGTGGGACGGCGTCCGCGCGCTCGCCGACATCTCCGGCGGCCGGCAGCACCTGTACGCCCGCAGCGGCGTGGAGATCACCGTCGCGTACCCCGAGCTGGCCACCCTGCACGAGCAGGCGGGCGACGCGCTGCTCGACGGCGAGGTGGTGCTGCTCGGCGAGACCGGCCAGCCCTCGTTCACGGCCCTGGCGGAGCGGATGCACGTGCGCGACCGGAACAAGGCCGCCCGGCTGGCGGCGGTCGCCCCGGTGACGTACATGATCTTCGACCTGCTCCGGCTCGACGGCGAGGACCTGACCGGCCGGTCGTACGCCCGCCGGCGGGAGGCCCTGGACGGCCTGGGGCTCGGCGGTGCCCGGTGGGCGGTGTCTCCCCTCTTCGGCGACGGCCCGGCCACCTACGAGGCGGCCGGCGAGCACGGCCTGGAGGGGGTGATGGCCAAGCGGGTCGACTCGGTCTACCGGCCGGGCGTGCGCTCGCCGGACTGGGTGAAGGTCAAGCTGGAGGTCACCGGCGACTTCGTGGTCGGCGGCTGGCGGCCCGGGGCGCGCCGGATCGGCGGCCTGCTGGTCGGGGTGCCGCGCCCGGACGGGCGGCTCACCTATCGGGGGCGCGTCGGTGGCGGCATCGGCGCGGCCATCGAGCGGGAGCTGCTCCGCGAGCTGGAGCCGCTGCGCGCCGGCGCGTCGCCGTTCGCGGGGGACGTGCCGCGCGAGGATGCCCGGGGCGCGATCTGGGTAACACCCCTGGTCGTGGTGGAGGTCAAATACGGCCAGCGCACCCCGGACGGGCGACTGCGGTTCCCCCGGGTGCTCCGGCTGCGGCCGGACAAACCCGCCGAGGAGGTCGACGATGCCGGCTGAACGGTTCAAGGTGGACGTCGAGGGACGCGCGCTGGAGCTTTCCAACCTGGACAAGGTGCTCTATCCCGAGGCCGGGTTCACCAAGGGCGAGGTGATCGACTACTACACCCGGATCGCCCCGGTGCTCCTGCCGCACCTGGCCGACCGGGCGCTCACCCGGATCCGCTTCCCCAACGGGGTCACCGGCGGCTCCTTCTTCGAGAAGAACGTCCCGGCCGCCACCCCCGGCTGGGTACGCACCGAGACGCTGCCCGCGCCCGGGTCCAGCAAGGGCCGGGACACCATCGACTACGTGGTCGCCGACGACCTGCCCACCCTCGTCTGGCTGGCCAACCTCGCCGCGCTGGAGCTGCACACGCCGCAGTGGAAGGTCGGCGAGCACCCCGACATGATGGTCGTCGACCTCGATCCCGGGCCGCCGGCGGCGCTGCGCCAGTGCTGCCAGGTGGCGCTGCTGATGCGCGACCGGCTCGCCGACGACGGCATCTCCTCGTATCCCAAGACGTCGGGGAAGAAGGGCATGCAGCTCTGCTGCCCGATCGCCGGCAGCCAGTCCTCCGACCACGTGTCCGACTACGCCAAGCGGATCGCGCAGGAGCTGGAGCGGGCGCACCCGAAGCTGGTCGTGTCGAAAATGGCCAAGAACCTGCGGCCGGGCAAGGTCTTCATCGACTGGAGCCAGAACAACGCCGCCAAGACGACCGTGTCGCCGTACTCGCTGCGGGCGCAGTCCGTGCCGTCCGTCTCCACCCCGCTGACCTGGGACGAGGTCGAGGCGGGCGCGGCAGGGAAGAGGCCGGCGACGAAGCCGTACACGGCGGGGGAGGTGCTGAAGCGGGTGGAGAAGCAGGGCGACCTGCTGGCCCCGCTACTCGACGGCGGCCCCGAACTGCCCGCCCCCTGACAGAACCCGGCCGGCGGGAGCGGGCCGGCCGGGCAGCGGCGTCAGGCGGCCGGCCAGGTGGTGTACGAGATCCGCGCGTTCAGGTTGGCCGGCACGCCCAGCCAGGTGTAGCAGTTGACCGAGACGACGGTGTCGGCCCCGGACGGGGACCACCCGGCCAGTACGCAGTAGCCGCGCGGCGGACGTTGGAGACTGGTCACGAACGAGTTCACGAAGGCGGTGCCGTAACCGGTGGCCGTGCCGGCGAAGCGCGCCTGGTAGCGGCCGGTGCCGAGCACCGTGCCCGTCACGCCGCCGAAGCCCGGGATCGTCGAGTTGTAGCTCTCGCCGCCGATCCAGGTGCCGCTGACGTTCTCGCCGTGGAACACGCCGCTGGCGAAGCGCGGCCCGAACGCCCGGCCCAACAGGTCCACCCGGGAGCCGTACGTGACCACGAAGCGGGCGTCCACCGGGTTTCCGGCGGCGTTCGCACAGTGGACCACCCACCCGTCCGGCGGATCGAGCTGGCAGTGCACGGCGGTGCCGCCCAGCGCGGTCACGTGCGCCATCGGGAAGATCGCCCCGCCCTCGCTGGGCGGGTTCGGGTTCATCAGGAAGCGGTACCGGCCCTTGTCGAGGCGCTCGTAGGAGACCGTGCCGCCGGTCGAGTCGTACCGGTAGGCGGCGGGCAGCGTGCGTACGCCGGTCGGCTGCGCCTGGTCGGTGACGAACCACGCCAGCCGGCCCTGACCGACCTGCCGGACGTTGGTGAAGGTGGCCACGAAGCGGCTGTCCGCCGGGCTGCCGGTCGCGGCGAAGCAGCGCACCTGGATCAGCAGGTCGGGGGCGCCGATCGGGCTGCGGTACCAGCTCGCCACCGTGCAGAGGACCGGCCCGCCCCCGTACGCCACCGCGTGCGCCACCCCGCCGCTGGTCGCCGCCCCCTCCAGCATCAACGTGTACGCCCCGGTGCCGGTCCGCCGCACCACGACGTCTCCGTCGCCGGAGTGGGCGCTGTAGCCGCCGGTGATGCGGTATTCGGTCGTGGTCGGGGCGTGCGCCCAGACCGTGGCGGTCACCGTGGGGTTGGGGTCCGGCAGCGGGTCCGCCACGGCGGGCACCGGCCGGGCCAGCGCCGCCCCGGCGAGCAGTACCGCCAGCGCCACGGCGCCCCGTAGCGTCCCGCCCCGCCGGGTCCGGGGCACACGTCCGTCTGTCTGCATGACGCAGCCTCCCTGGGCCTCGGCGGAGGTGTCCGCGTCACGAGTGTGGCAACGCCGGTCAATGCCCGTGCCGGTGCGGCGGCGCTGCCTGCCCGACCCACCGCACCCGGGAGTGTCACGCACGGTGCGGTGCCAGTGCCTGTGCGGTGCCCCCGCGGTGTCGGCGCGGGTGCCGGGACCGGCGCGTCGGTGCCCCGTCGGCCCGTCGCCCGTTGAGTAGGGTGGCCGCAGCCTGCCGAGGAGTGCGAGATGAACATGACCGATGCCCTCGTTCGGGAGCCGCTGGCCGGTGGCCGGACGGCGGAGGTGGACCGGCCCCTGCTGACCTACCTCGACGACGCGACCGGCGAGCGGGTCGACCTGACCGCGACGGAGCTGGGCGGCTGGGCGGCGCGGGCCGCCGGGTTGCTGCGCGACGGCTGCGGGCTCGGTGTCGGCGACCGGGCGGCGGTGATGCTCCCGGCGCACTGGCAGACCGCCGCCGTGCTGCTGGGCGCCTGGTCGGCCGGGGTGGCGGTGTCGTTCCGCCCCCGGGCGACCGCCGGCCTGCCGTCGCTCGAACCGGGCGCCGACCGGCCGTACGACGCGCTCTTCGTCAGCGCGCAGCGGCTGGACGACTGGCTGGAGGACGTGCCCGAGGCGCGGCACCGCTACGTGCTCTCCCTCGGCGCCGCGCCGCGTGGGGAGCGGCCCCTGGGCTACCTGGACTGGCTCACCGAGGTCGGCCGGCACACCGACGCGCTGCCCGCGTCCGCCCCGCTGACCAGCACCGACGCGGCCAGCCCCGACGGCACGAGCTACCGCGAGTGGGGCAGCGTCGCGCTGGCCGTGGCGGAACGGCTCGACCTGCGGGCCGGCGACCGCCTGCTGGTCGACGTCGCCGAGCACGAGCAACCCGTCTACTGGCTGCTGGCGCCACTGGCCGTCGGCGCGTCGGTGGTGCTCTGCGCCAACCTGGACCCGGCCCGGCTCGACGCCCGGATCGCCGCCGAGCAGATCACCCGGGTGCTGTAGATGGCCGGGATCTACACCGAGGCGAGCATGTCGCTGGACGGCTACATCGCCGGCCCGGGCGAGAGCGGCTTCGACCACCTCTTCCAGTGGTACGGCAACGGCGACGTCGCCACCGCAACCGCCAAGCCGGAGATGACGTTCCGCACCTCGCAGGCGAGCGCCGGGCACCTGCGGCACACCCTGGACGACACCGGCGCCCTGGTCGTCGGCCGACGGCTGTTCGACCTCGTGGACGCCTGGGACGGCCGGCACCCCATGGACAAGCCCGTCGTGGTCGTCACCCACCACGTGCCGGACGGCTGGCCCCGGCCGGGCGCGCCGTTCACCTTCGTCACCGAGGGCGTGGAGGCCGCCGTCGCGCAGGCCAGGGAGCTGGCCGGCGACCGCTGGGTGGCGGTGAACGGGGGCAGCATCGCCCGCCAGTGCCTGGCGGCCGGGCTGCTCGACGAGATCCGGGTCAACCTGGTGCCGGTCCTGCTCGGCGACGGCGTGCCGTTCTTCGACCACGTCCGCGACGCCCCCGTCGAGCTGTCGAACCCGACGGTCGTCGAGGGCGACCGGGTCACCCACCTCTACTACCGGGTCCGCCGACGGTAGCCGTCCGAAAGGACGAAACGAGCCTCGCCGGTACGCCCCGAACAGGCGTGGCGCGGGCCGCGGAACGCCCCGCGCGCCTTCGATCAGCGCTCCCCGGCCCCCTGGCGTTACAGGGAAAACAGGCTCTTTCCGCAGGTCTGTTGCATGGGCGATCGACGTGGTCTCATACCGGGGAGACGACGTCATCGACCTGGTCATGACAACCCCGCGTCGACTTCGCACCGCCTCCATCCTCCTGAAAGGTGCACCGATGCACAGGAGACCCATCTTCCGACTCGCGGTCCTCACCGCCACCGCCGCGACGCTCCTGGCGTCCGGCGGCGCCTACGGCGCGGTGTCGGCGGCGCCCTTGCCCGTCTCCCCGGGCGCGGCCGAGTGCGAGCCGGACGCCCACGGGCACGGCGCGGCCCGGCTCGCCGAGGGCGCCACGGCCAAGGAGCCGGAGCTGTACTCCAAGAACGAGGCGAAGGCCTACGGCGTCATCAAGGACGCCCCGCGCCTGGCCAACGGCAGCGTCACCGTGCCGACGGTCTTCCACATGATCTCCGACCACCCGCTCAGCGCGGCCGAGACGACCCGGTGGAACACCCTGATCGCGGCGCAGGTGAAGGTGCTCAACGACTCGTTCGCGGGCCGTACCGCCGCCAACGCCTCCGACACGCCGTTCCGGTTCGACCTCGTCGACACGACGTGGACGGTGAACAGCAACTGGTACACCGTCGTGCCGGGCAAGAACGAGCGCGACATGAAGAAGGCGCTGTACACCGGCGACTCCGAGACCCTCAACGTGTACGCGGCCAACATCGGCGGCGGCCTGCTCGGCTGGGCGTACTTCCCGAAGGGCTACAACAACGGCCGCGACTACATCGACGGCGTGGTCATGCTCGACGAGTCGATGCCGGGCGGCACGGCCGGCAAGTACGCCCTCGGTGACACGCTGACGCACGAGGTCGGGCACTGGCTGATGCTGGAGCACACCTTCGCGCACGGCTGCTCCGCCGCCGGCGACTTCGTCGCGGACACCCCGCGCGAGGCGGCGCCGCAGTTCAACTGCCCGGTGGGCGCGGACACCTGCACCGCACCCGGGCTGGACCCGATCCACAACTTCATGGACTACACGCAGGACTCCTGCATGAACATGTTCACGCCGGGTCAGGCGGACCGGATGAGCGACGCCTGGGTCGCCTTCCGAGCCGGCGGCGCCGGCTGATAGATCAGCCCCGGAGAGGTCGACGGGCTGCTACTGGCGGCCCGTCGGCCCCTCCGCCGTGTCCGTGGCGGCGGATCAGGGCACCAGCACCACTCCGCCTCGTACGCCGCCCTGGGCCCGCCTGTCGTGCGCCGCCGCCGCGTCCGCGAAGGAGTACACACCGTCGACGCGCAGCGGGATGTCGCCGCTCTCCACCAGCTTCACCAGCTCGCCCAGCCGGGTGCCGTCCGGCTCCACCTCCAAGGCGAGCGTCCGGATCCCCCGCACCGGTTCCGGGCGCAGCGGGGGTGACGCGGCCACGTAGCCGCCGCCGTCCCTGACCAGGTCCAACAGCGACGGGCCGATCAGTGCCAGGTCGACGACCGCGTCGAAGCTCCCCGCCGCCACCGCGAGCGGGCCGTCCGAGCGCGGGACGAACGCCGCGCCCTGCGACTCGACGAACTCGCGGTCGCCGGGGGCCGCGACTCCCGTGGCGTGCAGGCCGGCGACCCGCGCGAGCGCGAGGGCGAACCCGCCGACCTGCCCCGCGGCGCCGGTGACGAGCACGGATGAGCCCGCCGGGAGCGAAAGCAGGTCGAGGGCCTGGGCGGCGGCGAGACCGTTGGTCGGCAGGGTCGCGGCCTCGATGGCGGGAACACCGGCCGGCGCGGCGGTCAGCGACGCGGCATCGAGCGCCACGTACTCCGCGTGGGCGCCGACCGTGGTGCGCAGCCAGTGCGAGAAACCGACGACCTCGTCACCCACGGCGAGGTTTCCGACGGACGTACCCACGGCGTCGACGGTGCCCGCCACGTCCCAGCCGGGCACGTACGGCAGCCCGCTCGGCAGCGGTGCCGGGAACCGACCGTCGCGGATCATGAGGTCGACCGGGTGTACGGCGGACGCGGCGACCCGTACCCGCACCTGCCCCGGCCCGGGCACCGGCACCGGCACGTCCGCCGCGACGTGCAGGACCTCCGGACCTCCGAACTGTGCATAGCTGACTGCGCGCATCGTCATGCCTCCACTCGATGTCATGTTCGCCAATACCGTAGGTATCGTTGGGAACCGCGAGTAAGTAGGTACCTGTTAGTGCCTAGGGCGCCGGAGGGGTGGCAACATGGCGACGACGACCGCCGGACAACGACGGGAGCAGGCCAGGCGCGACTACAACGCGTTTCTGGCGGGCTGCCCGACCCGGGAGCTGCTGAGCACCCTCGCCGACAAGTGGGCGGCGCTGGTCATCTCGGCGCTCGCCAGTGGCCCGCAGCGGCACAGCGAACTTGCCCGCCGCATCGCCGGCGTCAGCCAGAAGATGCTCACCCAGACCCTGCGCAAGCTGGAACGCGACGGTCTGCTCACCCGTACCGTGACCGCGTCGGTGCCGGTCCGCGTCGATTACGCGCTCACCCCGCTCGGCCACGACCTGTTCCCGGTGATGGTCGCGATCAAGACGTGGGCGGAGACGCACATGGACCGCGTCTTCCAGGCCCGCGCCCAGTTCGACGCAACCCTTGACCCGCCGCCGACGTCGTGACGGCGGCGCCGTCAGACGCCCGGCCGGACCCGCCTCGTGCAGGGCGAGAGGTGATCGGTGGGCAGCGCACACCGCGCGCCGCCGGGCAGTGGCCGGTCACAGAAGACCCAGTGTCGTACCCCCTGCTGGTCCTCAGCCGAGACGGTGACCCCACGCCGGGCTCGACGCGGGCGCTGAGCTGAGCCAGCACGCGGGCGGCGGTCCGGGCGAGGATCCGGGCCCGGAGCAGATCGGGCGCCGTGACCGGCAGGTGGATCACCCAGCGGTCGGTCACCGGTCCAGCCGACGGATCAGGTTGCGCACGGGTGACCGCCCTTCGTCGGTTCGTGCCTTCGGTGGTTCATGTCGAAGTGGAGGGGCGGCCTCCGCCGGTTGCGGGCGACGGAGGCCGCCCCGCCCTGCCGCCGCAGCCTCGATCGGCGGTACGGCGACAGGGCCGCGCCGGGGGAGCGCGGGGAGCGGGGTCTCGTGGGCGATGCGAGACCGGTACGAGAGGCGCCAACCGACCGCAGCAGCACCGCATCACCGACAGTGACGCTACCGATACCTATCACCTCTGTCAACGCTCTCTTACCTGTCGAATCTAGCTGCTGCGCAAACCTGCTTCTCCTGCATCAGTTATTGCCGCTCTTTCACCTGTTGCTCGATACTGGGAGGGCCAACCGACTGCAAGGGGCCTTCACGTGCCGATTCCCCCGACGATGGGTGAGTTGATCAAGGATCTGCTGAGGCGGATCGAGGTGGGCGAGTTTCAGCCCGGGACAAAGATTCCGTCCACCCAGCAACTGGCCGATCACTACGACGTGTCGGTCTCGACGATCCATCGCGCAGTGGCAACGCTGCGGGAGCAGGGTGTGCTGATTGGTCGTCCGGGGCGCGGCGTTTTCGTCGCGGAGTCCACCCGGCCCTGAGCGTGTCGCTCGGGCCGAACCGGTGCCGCAGCCGTTCGCCGAGCGCAGCTATTCAGGCAAGGTCAACCTGCGTGTCGGAGAGAGCCTGCACCGGGAACTCGCCATCCAGGCCGCCGAGGACGGGATGAGCCTCAACCAGTACGTCCTCCGCAAGCTCCGAGCCGCCTGAGGTCGAGGTTGGCCTTCGCCGCCTCCTGCTGCGTGGCTGACAGACTGCCGAAATGAGTTACGACCTGGCGGTGTGGGAGGGCGTGCAGCCTGGCGACGACGGAGAGGGTGGCGTTGTCTACGAAAGGCTCTATGAGGAGTACATGGAGGGTGAGGAGCGCGTTCCGACGCCGAGCATCCTTGCCTATGCCGAAGCGCTGGCTGAGCGTTGGGCCGTCATGACCGAAGGCAGATCCTCCGGCTGGGGGTCGCTGCTTGACGACGCCTCCGGCCCGATGATCTACCTGACCATGCCTGACGGGCTGGCTGGGAAGCTGTCGGCTGAGGCCGCCCGACTGGCCGACAGGCATGGACTTGTCTGCTACGACCCACAGTCGGAGCACCTCCGGCCAGTACACGACGACTAGGTCCGGCCGGAGGCACCTACGGCTGAGTCGTCTACGACATCAGCTCTACAGCGAGCGCGAGGGACATCGGGAACGCCCCGAGGTCAGTCGACCGTGGGCAGCTTCGGGCCGAGGACGTCGTCGGCGTCGACGATCGTGTACGCGTACCCCTGCTCGGCCAGGAAGCGCTGCCGGTGGGCCGCGTACTCGGTGTCGATGGTGTCGCGGGAGACGACCGTGTAGAAGTGCGCCTGGCGACCGTCGGCCTTGGGCCGCAGCACCCGGCCGAGCCGCTGCGCCTCCTCCTGCCGGGAGCCGAACGTGCCGGAGACCTGGATCGCCACCGCCGCCTCGGGCAGGTCGATGGAGAAGTTGCCGACCTTCGAGATGACCAGCGTGCGCACCTCTCCGGAGCGGAACGCGTCGAAGAGCCGCTCGCGTTCCTTGTTCGTCGTGGAGCCCTGCACGATCGGCGCGTCCAGGTATTCGCCGAGCTGGTGGAGCTGGTCGATGTAGCCGCCGATGACGAGCACCTGGTCGTCCGGGTGCCGGTCGACCAGCGCCTTCACCACGGGCAGCTTGGTGCGGGCGGTGGCCGCCATCCGGTAGCGCTCCTCGGCCTCCGCCGTCGCGTACGACATGCGCTCCGCGTCGGTGAGCGTCACGCGTACCTCGGTGCACTCGGCCGGGGCGATCCAGCCCTGCGACTCGATGTCCTTCCACGGCGCGTCGTACCGCTTCGGGCCGATCAGGCTGAACACGTCGCCCTCCCGGCCGTCCTCGCGTACCAGCGTCGCCGTGAGGCCCAGCCGGCGGCGGGCCTGGAGGTCCGCGGTGAAGCGGAAGATCGGCGCGGGCAGCAGGTGCACCTCGTCGTAGACGACCAGGCCCCAGTCGCGGGCCCCGAACAGGTCCAGGTGGGTGAACGTGCCCTTCTTGCGCGAGGTGAGCACCTGGTACGTGGCGATGGTGACCGGGCGGATCTCCTTGCGCTCGCCCGAGTACTCGCCGATCTCCTCCTCGGTCAGCGACGTGCGCGCGATCAGCTCGCGCTTCCACTGCCGGCCCGCCACCGTGTTCGTGACGAGGATCAGGGTGGTCGCCTTGGCCTCGGCCATCGCCGCCGCCCCGACCAGCGTCTTGCCGGCGCCGCACGGCAGCACCACGACGCCCGACCCGCCGGCCCAGAACGCCTCCACGGCCTCCCGCTGGTACGACCGCAGCGTCCACGGCTTGCGGCCGTCCTTGCCGGCCTCGGCCAGCTCGATCGGGTGCGCCTCGCCGTCGACGTAGCCGGCCAGGTCCTCGGCCGGCCAGCCCAGCTTGAGCAGCGCCTGCTTGAGCCGGCCCCGCTCGGACGGGTGCACCGCGATCGTGTCGTCGTCGAGCTTCGCGCCGAGCATCCCGGCGAGCTTCTTGCTCTTCGCCACCTCGATCAGCACCAGCCGGTCCAGCGCCCGCAGGACGAGGCCGTGCGCCGGGTCGTTGGCGAGCTGGAGGCGGCCGTACCGGTCCATCGTCTCGGCCACGTCGACCAGCAGCCCGTGCGGCACCGGGTAGCGGGAGTACTTGATCAGGGAGTCCACCACGCCCTCGGCGTCGTGGCCGGCGGCGCGCGCGTTCCACAGCCCGAGCGGGGTCAGCCGGTAGGTGTGCACGTGCTCCGGGGAGCGCTCCAACTCGGCGAAGGGCGCGATGGCCATCCGGCACGCCTGCGCATCCGGGTGGTCGATCTCCAGCAGCAGGGTCTTGTCCGACTGCACGATCAGGGGTCCACCGCTCACGCCAGTGCCTCTCCTCCACCTCGGGTCGCCGGCTGTCCGGGAGGCGACTGACCCGCCCAGGCCGACCCACCAGTGTTGCACGCAGCCGGGTGACCGCAGAAAAATCTGGTCACCTGGAGCAACCGGAGCGGTACTCGCAACGTCTAGCAAAGGGAACACCTGTCAGGGAGGCAGCATGAAACACGTCCGGATCAGCAGCCGGCTGGTCGCCCTGGCAGTGGTCACGCTGGTCGGTGCCGGTGCGTGCACGTTCGATCCGCAGGCCGGTGGCGGTGGGGGCGGGGGACCCGTCGCGGCCGGGGCTGCGGAGCGGGTAACGGGGGCGAGCGGTACGCCCGGGCCGGACCAGCGGGCGCAGCCGACCACGGCGCCGCCGAAGCCCAAGGTCAAGCCGACGCGGAGCACACCGCAACCGACGCGCCCCACGGCGGAGCCGACGCGCCCCGCGACGAAGCCCACCGCGTCGCCGTCCGTCGCCGGCTGCCCGCAGGGCGAGCACCAGCGCGAGGTGGAGGCGTACCTCGCCCGGCTGGGCGGGTTCGGGCGGGTAACCGTCGACGGCCGGCAGTCCGCCGCCGACTGCGCCGCCATCAGGAAGTTCCAGAAGCGGTACGACATCCGCCCCGCCCACGGTCGCGCCGGGCCGACCACCCACGACGTGGCGAAGCGGCTCGCCACCACCGACACGGCGCGCTGCCGGGCCGGCTCGGGCACCACCTTCTGCATCGACCTGACCCGGCAGACCACCTGGGTCATGCGCAACGGCAAGGTGCTCGTGCCGCCGACCGTCACCCGCACGGGCATGCCCGGCTACCGCACTCCCGCCGGCACGTTCACGATCAACTACCGCAACGTCAAGGAGTGGTCCGACCCGTATGAGGTGTGGCTGCCGTACTGGCAGCACTTCACCCAGGGCATGGGCTTCCACCAGACCACGACCTACCTGCACGAGAAGTCGATCGGGTCGCACGGCTGCGTCAACCTGCTGCCCGGCGACGCCATCCGCTACTGGAAGCTGGGCAAGGTCGGCAGCAAGGTGGTGCTGGTGGGCCGGCGCCCCGGCACCTGAGCCGCCCGGCCGCCCGCGCCACCCCGAGGTCGCACAACTCGTCCGATCCGGGTTTTATCCCCTGTCACTCCCGCCACGGCGGTGTCACGCTGGATGCCAGGCGTCGAACCGGACGGGGAGGCTGGAGATGACGGTCGACCGTGAAGTGATACCGGAGCACAGTCCCGCGCCCGACCGGTCGCCCGTCGAGGAGGTCTCCACCGCCACCGTCGTCGCGTACGGGGTGGCGGCGGTGGTGCTCGTCGGCTGGTTCCTCTTCGGCTGGCTGGTGCTCGAACAGGGCTTCGTCGACTCGGTCGGCGAGTCGGCCGGCGCCGGGTTCACGCTGCTGCTGATCGTCTCCGTCGTCGGGACCGTACGCCGCAGCCGGCGCTGACCCGACCCGCTCAGTCCTCCAGTACCGCCGCCGTGATCCGGTGCAGGGCGAACGTGTGCAGCATCTCCGTCCGGTCGTCCTCGGCGCGCAGGTAGCCCGCGCCCATCGAGACCGGCCGGACGAGCCGGGACGCGCTCGCCCCGTGCGCGTCGACGTACCCGACCCAGACCCGCGCCCGGTCCCGGATCGCCTGCTGAAGCACCGCGAGGGCGTCGCTGTGGGAGGACACCGGCGCCGGACCGGTGCGCCCGACCCCGCCCCGGACCATGGCCGGCGCCCGTCGCGCGGCCCGAGCCGCGGCGTCGCCCCGCCGGATCTGCTCCACCACGCCGAGCAGGCGGGGCATGGCCAGCTTCGATGTGGTCAGCGGGTCGACCGTCCGGGTCGTCACCGGCACCCGGGCCGGGGCCCGCCGGGTCTTCGGGCGGGCGAGCACCGCCGACCCGCTCGCGTCCTCCGGCACCGGGGCGTACCCGGCGTCGCGCAGCACCATCAGCATCCGACCCACCTGGTACGGCGTCGACAGCACCGTCGGCGCCAGCCGGCGCAACGCCAGCGGCTCCAGCCGCCGGTCGGCGAGCACCTCCGTCAGCAGCGCCTCGTCGTCGCTCCGCACGTACGCCCCGGCGGAGCCGACGCGCAGCCCGCCGTGCTTGCGGGCCACGTCGTCCACCAGGTACGTCAGCCCCTGCGGGACGGGGGTGCGGGACCGCCGGCGGAACAGGGCGTGCAGGTCGTCGGCCGAGTAGCCGGCGTCCAGGGCCCGGCGCACGCTGGCCGGGGTGACCCGGTGCACGCTGGCCCCGCCGGCCGACTCGTGCTCCGCCACCACCTCCAACTCGGCGGCCAGCGCCGGGTCGGGCGGGCCGGGAACCACGACGGTCAGGTCCGCCTGCACGAGAAAGTGGTCCACCGGGGCGGGCAGCAGCGCGTCCAGCGCGCGTACGGTGCTGGTCGGGTCGCCGCTCTCGGTGTCCGCCCGCAGCCCGAGCGGGTCGTCGCCGCCCCGCTCGTCGGCGGCGGTCACGTCGGCGAGCAGCAGCCGCCCGTACGAGGTGAGCGCCCCCAGCCCCGTCACGCCCAGCGTGGCCGCCTCCACCAGCACCTCCCGGTGCGCGGCCTCCCGCCCCCGGCTGCGCCGCGGCGCCCGCCAGTCGAGCAGGGCCAGCACCTCCCCGGGGGTGGGCCCGGTGGCCGGCTCCAGGTCGGCGAGGACGTCCAGCACGGCCCGTCGGGCGGCCGGCGCGCCGGCCCGTTCCGCCTCGGCGGAGAGCACCGTGATCGGCCGGTCCCGGTCGTCGCGCTGCCCGACCAGCCCGGCCTGCCGGGTCATGGTCAGCCAGGCCCGGGCGAGCTGCTCCCAGCGCTGCGCGAGCGTCCCCGCCCGCCACACCTCGTACCCGGCGGTGGGCAGGACCTGCTGGTCGGCGCCGTGCCGGGTGGTGGTGGCCCCGGGCAGGTCGACCTCGCCGGCCAGCCCGCCCGCGTACGCCGCCTCCAGCAGCAGGGCCGCCGTCGACTCGTCCACCCCGACGGCCCTGGCGAGCCGGCGCAGGTCGCGGACGCCCAGGCCGCCCGAGCGCAGCACCGGCGCCGGTTCGGCGGCGAGCTGCTCCAGCAGCGCCTCGGTGTGGCGTACCACCTCCATGGTCTGCCCGGCCCCGGCGGAGTCGGCGGCCTTCGGCTCGCGCGGCGCCGTGGCCACGGGCGGCGGGCTGCTGCGCAGCGGGCCGAGCGGGCCGCTGTCGCGGCGCAGCAGCAGGCCCACCTCCCGGGGCAGTTCGACGGTGCCCGTGGCGCCGGCCCGGCCGCCGGAGACCGGCACCAGCAGGTGGTGGTCGACGAGCCAGCGCACCGGCGAGCCGGTCGGCACGCCGCCGTTCGTCGGGTCCGGGGGCAGGTCGGCCTCCGCACCGAGCGGGGGCGCCTGCAACGCGCCCGCCGGCACGCTGCCGACCGGCGGCCCCGCGGCCAGCCGGTCCAGGATCGCCCGGGCTGAGGGCGGCGCGGCCAGCAGCGTCCGTCGCAGCTTCGCCGGGTCCGCGCAGAGCGCCGCCGCCCGCGGGCCGAGCTCCGCCGCCGGTCGACCCAGGCCCGCCGGGTACGGGGAGACCTCGTCGACGCTCGCCACCACGCGCAGGGCACTCTCGGGGCCGTACAGCACGAAGAGCGCGCGCAGCCGGTCCACGGCGGCGCGGACGGTGGTGGGGGCGGGCGGCTGCGGCCCGGCGGTCGCCATGGCGAGCACCGCGTCGGTGGAGGTGGTCTGCTCGGCCGCGTCCCGGGTCAGCCGGGCGGCGTCGAGCATCAGCAGGGTGAACTGGTCCAGCGCGTCGAGGGCGCGGGCCACCGAGACCCGCGACTGGGCCCGGGTGGCGAGCGCGGAGACGTCGGCCGGCACGGGTACGACGAGGTCCGGCCGCAACTGGAGGAGGGCGGCGAGCGACTCGTCGGGAAGTGACCGCAGGTGGTCGGCGAGTGAGGTGGTCATCGTCGTTCCACGCTAGCCCGGCAGAGGGTCCTCCCGCCCCTCGGACGTCCGGCTGACCCGGGGTTGGGCGGGTACGTTCTCCCGCATGGCAGCGCTGACGGTCGGCTTCGACCTCGACATGACCCTGGTCGACTCGCGTCCCGGCATCGCCGACACGTTCCGGGCGTTGACGGCCCGCACGGGGGTGCACGTGGACGCGGCGGCCGCCGTGGCGCGGCTCGGCCCGCCGCTGCGTACGGAGATCGCCCGCTGGTTCCCGCCGGAGCAGGTCGACGAGGCCGTCCGGACGTACCGCGAGCTGTACCCGGCGTACGCGATCACACCCACCGTCCCGCTGCCCGGGGCGGTCGCCGCGATCGACGCGGTACGCAAACGCGGCGGGCGGGTGCTGGTGGTCACCGCCAAGCACGGCCGCCTGGCCCGGCTGCACCTCGACCACCTGGGCCTGGTGGTCGACGAGGTGGCCGGCGACCTGTTCGCGGAGGGGAAGGCGACCGCCCTGCGGCAGCACGGCGCGACCCACTACGTCGGCGACCACGTGGCCGACATGGTGGCGGCGGGGGCGGCGGGCGTACCCGGCATCGGGGTCGCCACGGGCCCGTGTGCCGCCGACGAGCTGCGCGCGGCCGGGGCGGCGGTGGTGCTGGATGATCTCACCGGATTCCCGGCGGCGCTGGACGGCATGATCCGGCTAGCCTTGGAGCGGTAGACGTCTCAAGCTCAAGCGAAGCAGGGGTTCTCAGGTGCCGACGGGTCGAGTGAAGTGGTTTGACGCGGCCAAGGGATACGGGTTTGTCACCAGTGACGAGGGTGGCGACGTGTTCCTGCCCAAGGGCGCGCTACCGACGGGTGTCACCGACCTCAAGGGCGGTCAGCGGATCGACTTCAGCGTGGTGGACAGCCGCCGGGGCGCGCAGGCGATGGGGGTCAAGCTGCTCGACGCCCCGCCGTCGATGGCGGAGTTGCGTCGCCGGCCGGCCGAGGAGCTGCACGGCCTGGTCGAGGACATGATCAAGGTGCTGGAGGCGAAGGTCCAGCCGGACCTGCGCCGGGGTCGCTTCCCCGACCGCAAGACGGCGCAGAAGATCGCTCAGCTGGTCCACGCGGTCGCCAACGAGCTGGAGGTCTGAGGCACCAGCCCGGCGTCGGCGGCCCGGCCGAGCAACGCCTCGACGGCGGCGAACCCCGCGTCCCCCAGGTCGGCGGTGAACTCGTTGACGTAGAGCCCGATGTGCCGGTCCACCACGTCGGGCTCCATCTCCTGGGCGTGGGTCAGCACGTACTCCCGGCTGGCGGCCGGATCGGCCCAGGCCTGGCGTACCGACTCGCGGATCCACCCGGCTGCGGCCTCCGGGTCGACCGCGCCGCGCCGGGCCAGGATGGCCCCGAGTGGGATGGGCAGGCCGGTGTCGGCCTCCCACCACTCGCCGAGGTCGACCAGGGCGGTCAGGCCGTGCCGTGGGTAGGTGAACCGGGCCTCGTGGATGACCAGCCCGGCGTCGTACCGGCCGGCGGCGACGCCCGGCATGATCTCGTGGAACGGCACGACCTCGATCCGCGCCGGGGGCCGGTCGGCCGCCCAGAGCCGGAAGAGCAGGTACGCCGTCGTCCGGTCGCCCGGCACCGCCACCGTGGCGCCGCTCAGGTCGGCGCGCCCGGGGCCGTCGGGCCGGTCGGGCTGGTCGCCACGGGTCAGCACCAGCGGGCCGCAGCCGCGGCCAAGTGCGCCCCCGCAGGGCAGCAGGTGGTAGTCGTCCAGCAGCCACGGCAGCGCCGCGTAGCTCACCTTGACCAGGTCGAACGCACCCCGTTCGGCGGCCGTGTTGGTGACGTCCACGTCGGCGTACGTGACGTCGACCGGCGGTGCGCCGGGCACGAGACCGTGCACCAGGGCGTGGAAGACGAACGTGTCGTTGGGGCAGGGCGAGAAAGCCAGCGAGAGCGCCACGCCCTCACCGTATCCCCGCCCCGGGTGGGTCGCCCGACCGTGGCAGGTTCGGTGTGACCTGGGCCCACCGGCGCCGAGCCGACGGCCACCTTGCCAGGTGGGTTCCGCCCGCCCCGCCGCCCGCCCCGCCGCCCGTCCCTCCGCCCGGACGGAACGCACGCTCCGCGAGCCTGTGTGCCCGGCGGACGGGAGCGCGTGTGCCGCGTTGCCGGCAGACCTCGTCCGGTAGCCCCTTTCGAGCTGATGTCGTAGACGATTCATCCCCGCCCACTCGCCCGCGGCGCGTGGCTGTGCACCTCGGGTGTGACGGGACCCAGGGGCACCCGTCGCGTGGCACGGGCGGCAGGCGGCTCCTGATGTCGTAGACGATTCAGCTCGACAGCGTCGGAGCAGGGTCCTCGTCCCTGGCCGGGCCGTCCCTGCTGGGCCATCCTGGCCGGGCTGTCCTGGCCGGTCGCCGAGCCGTGCGATGGTCGATCCGTTGATGGTCGACGTTGTCCACAGGTTTGTCCACAGGTGGCGGGTGGATGTTGAGGACGTCGCGCCAAGCCGGGAAACATGTTCTCGTGACAGAGCTGACGGAAGCCGTCGACCTTGGCGCAGCCCTGCGGGCCCTACGACGCCGAGCGGACCTGAGCCAGCGCGAACTGGCCCAGCGGTCCGGAGTGCCCCAGGCGACCCTGGCCCGGATCGAGTCGGGCCGGGCCGCCGATCCACGATTTCGCACGGTGGAGCGGCTCGTCCGGGCCGCCGGTGGGGAAGTGTCGATCCGTGTAAGCGGCACCGCCGGAGCCGCCGGAGCCGCCGGAGCCGCCGGAGCCGCCGCAACCGCCGTAACCGCCGGTACCGCTGGCACCGCCGGAGCGGCCGTAACCTCCGGAGCTGCCGATCTGTCGCTGCCGGCGGTGCCGCATGACCCGCTGCGGGACGGAGCAGGGCGGCGCTACCCGGCGCACCTCGACGCCTGGGAGGTCAAGGAGCCGAAGGACTGGCCGGGCGCCTGGTGGGCGAACTGGTACAACCTGCCGCCGGCACTCTGGCCGTTACCGGTACCGCCGGCCACGTACCAGCGGAATCGTCGATACCGGGATCTGCGCCGACGGGCCGAGGAGGTTCGGCGGACGGTACGGCTGCGGCGGGTGACGGGCGGCGGCCTGCCGGCGACGTCGTGGCGATTCGTGGCCGAGCTGCCGGGCGGCGGGCTGGTCGGTGAGCTGCGGGCACACGAGCGCAGCCCGCACCTGATCGACGGCGACGACCCGAGCGACGAGCGGGAGATCGTGCTCGACGGGGTTCTCGTCGCCGAGGCCTGTCGACGGCTCGGCATCGGGCGCCGGTTGGTCGCGATGCTCGCCGCCGAGATGGACCGCTCGGGCATCCGTTCGGCCCACGCGATCGCCGAGGGCGGTGGTGTCGACCTGCTGCTCGCCTGCGGATACCAGTTCGAGACGAGCCGGCTGTGGGCCCTGCGGCACGACCGTCGGCCCGCGACGGGGAACCGACCGTCAGGGCAGGGCGGGTGAGGTCAGGGCAGGGCGGGTGAGGTCAGGGCCGTGGCGGCGGTGGTGAGGGCGGCGAGCGCCTCGCGCATGCGCCAGGCGTCGCGGTCGCGGGGGCCGATCGGGTTGGAGACGGTACGCAGCTCGGCGAAGGGGACGCCGGCCTGCGCGGCGGCGACGGCCACGCCGTACCCCTCCATGGCCTCGGCGACCGCGTCGGGGTGACGCCGGCGCAGGGCGTCGGTGCTGGCGGCGCTGCCGGTCACCGTGCTGACGGTGAGCACCGCGCCCACCGTCGCCGTCGGCAGCGCGGCCCGCAGGGCGGCCAGCAGGCCGGGGTCGGCGGCGAGCGCGATGCCGCCACCGAGCCACTCCGGGGGCATGCCCAGCTCGTCCACCGGGAGGAAGCCCGCCGGCGACTCGGCGCCCAGGTCGGCGGCGACGGACACGGCGCCCAGCACCGTCGCGCCGACGTCCGCCCGGCCGGCGAAGCCGCCCGCCACGCCCGCGCTGACCACACCGCGGTACGGGCGCCCGGCCGCCTCGGCGAGCACCAGCAGCCGGGCGGTGGTGGCGGCGGCGACGGCGGGGCCGACGCCCACGGGCAGCACCGTCGTCGACGCATCCGTCAGGCCCGCGCGGACCGCCTCGGCCTCGGCGGGCACCGCCGTGACCACCAGCAGGCCCGTCACGGCAGGGGCCCCTGCGGCTCCCGCCGGGTCTCGTCGTCCGCCCCGCCCGGCCCGCCGACGGCCGACGACGGCCGGTAGATGTGGTACCCCGGCGGGGCCAGGGCCGGGTCGTCCAGCGGCGAGCCGCCCTGCGCCGGAGCGGGCGAGACCGGTGCCACCCCCGTGTCGGGGCCGCCCCCTGCCTCGGCGCGTGCGCCGGCGTCCGTGCCGGCCGGGTCTTCCCCGCTACCTCTGCCGGTGCCGGTGTCGCTGCCGGGTTCGTCGGTCTCGTCGGACAGTTCGTCGTCGGCGAGCGGGCGACCGGCCAGCCGCTCGGCGCGCAGGCGGCTTGCCACCACCACGCCTCGGACGGCGGCCAGCGTGCCGGCCCCGGCGGCGACCGCGATCCCGATCCGGCCGTCGAAGGGTACGAGCCCCAGCCCGCCCCCGGCGACGAACGCGAGCATCAGCACGGTCTCGGAGTGGGCGAAGGAGCTGGCCCGCAGCCGCTCCGGGATGCGCTCCTGGATCGAGGCGTCCACGGTGAGTTTGGCGATGCCGCTCATCAGCGCGGCCACCAGGCAGAGCAGGGCGACCATCGGCAGCGAGAACTTCAACGCGGCGAGGACCGCCACCCCACCCACGATGATCATGCCGCTGGACTGGATCGCGACGGGTCGGTGGATGCGCAGCCGGGTGCCGATCGCGGTGGCGAGGAAGGTGCCCACGGCCAGCGCGGCGCCGACGAGGCCCAGAGCTCCCTCGTCGCCCAGGTCCCGGCCGAAGACGACGGTGGTCAGGTCGCCGGCCTTGATCGCGAAGGCCAGGAAGAGCAGCAGGAACCCGTACAGCCCGCGCAGCGTCGCGGCACCGATCAGGGTGGCGATCACGAGCCGGCCGGCCGGCCGTCCCCGTCCCAGCGGGCGGTCGCCGGTGCGCCGCCAGAGCGCACGTAGCGGCCGGGGCACCCGCTCCGGCGGCTCGGAGTCGGCCTTCGGCGGCAGGCGCAGGGAGATCACCATGCCGACCAGGAAGATGATCGAGGCGACCCGGAGCGGCCACTGCGGCCCGAACCAGAAGGCGGCCAGCCCGATCGGAGCGACCAGGGCGCCGGCCACCGTGCCGTAGACGCTGGCCCGGGCGCCCACCTGGGAGAGCCCCAGCCCCTCCGGCAGCAGCCGTGGGACGGCCGCCGAGCGGGCCACCCCGTACGCGCGGGAGAGTGCCAGCACGCCGAAGGCCGCCGGGTAGAGGCCGAAGCCGTGGATGTAGTCGGAGATCAGCCAGGCCAGGAAGGCGCGGCCGAGCATGGTGGCGGCCAGCGCGTACCGGCGGCCGTGGCGGAAGTGGTCGAGCAGCGGGCCCACCACCGGGGCGAGCATGGCGAACGGCACCATGGTCACCAGCAGGTAGAGGGCGACCTTGCTGCGCGCCTCGCCGAGCGGGACGTTGAAGAAGATCGTCCCGGCGAGGCCGATGGCGATCAGCGTGTCCCCGGCGCAGGAGACGGCGTGCAGGTCGAAGAGGCGGACCATGCCGACCTCGCCCCCGGCGCCCCGGGTGCGGGCCCGGCCCGCCCGCCGGGTCATCCAGCGACCACTGCTGACCGAGCCACGGAACAGCAGGCGGACGGCCTTGATGCCGGTGCCGACGGTCCGCCCGAGTACGGACCGCCCGGAGCGGGAGAACAGCGGCATGCCCACCATCCTCACCCATCCGGTCCGTCCGTGCCGCACCACTGTCCCAGAACGTCGTCGGCGGGTGCCTGTCGGTCGGCCGTACGCATGGGGAACAATGGTTGGGTGACCAGGCCTGCCTCCGCCCGTGCCGCTCGTCTCGACCAGGTCTGCGCCGCCGCCGTCGAGGTGGCACGTGACGCCATCACCGAGGTCGACCCCTCGGACATCGGCGACCACCTGCAGGCCGTCGCGGAGGGCGATCGACTCGTCACCCATTATTTCGAGTGCCGGCTCGCCGGCTACCGGGGCTGGCGGTGGGCGGTCACCGTCACCCGCGTGCCGCGCAGCCGGCACGTCACCGTCTGCGAGACGGTGCTGATCCCCGGCACGGACGCGATGCTCGCGCCCGGCTGGCTGCCGTGGCAGGAGCGGCTCAAGCCGGGCGACCTCGGCCCCGGCGACCTGCTGCCCACCCCGGCGGACGACGACCGGCTCCAGCCCGGCTACCTGCTCTCCGACGACCCGGCGGTCGAGGAGACCGCGTGGGAGCTGGGTCTCGGTCGGGCCCGGGTGCTCTCCCGGGAGGGGCGCAGCGAGGCCGCCCAGCGCTGGTACGACGGCGACCACGGCCCGTCCGCCGCGATCTCGGCCGCGGCCCCCGCCGCCGCCCGCTGCGGCACCTGCGGCTTCTACCTGCCGCTCGCCGGCGCCCTGCGGCAGTCCTTCGGGGCCTGCGGCAACTTCTACGCCCCCGACGACGGCCGGGTGGTCAGCGCCGACCACGGCTGCGGGGCGCACTCGGAGACCCTGATCGAGGCGGCCGAGACCCCGGTCGAGGAGATGCCGACGGTCTACGACGACAGCGCGGTCGAGCCCATGGCGGTCAGCCGGGCGCCGGGCTCCGTCGAGGCCGCGGAGCCGGCGGAGCCGTACGGCCACCCCTGACGCCGTTGGCACGGCGCCGGTCCGGCGGACCGGTGTCGTCGCAGGTCAGCGGCCGGCGCGGCGGCGACGTCGGTTGGCGTCGTGCCGCATCATCACGGCGAGACCGGGGAAACCCCACAGGAAACCGGCCAGGCAGGTCCACAGCCAGTCCTGGTGATCGTGCGCGGTCAGCCAGTCGCGGAAGAAGACCAGCAGTACCAGCCCGGCGAGCGCCCAGGCCGCGATCCCGGCGAGGGCGAACGGCACCATCGGCGGGTCGAGCGGCTCGGGCCGCGGGGGCTGCTCCTTCGGCACGCGGCAAGCGTACGCGATCAACTTTTCCTGCTGGCCGGTGATCTGCGACGATGCGCGCGACAACGGAAGATCCACCTGCGAGGACCTGATGGCAGTAGCGCCGCCCGAGAACGGCACACCACCCGACCCAGCGCACCCCCGTAACGGTTTCGACCGGTACTTCGAGATCTCCGCCCGTGGCTCGACGATGAGCCGCGAGGTACGCGGGGGCCTGGCGACCTTCTTCACGATGGCGTACATCGTGGTGCTCAACCCGCTCATCATTGGTGGTGCCGTCGACGGCGACGGCAAGAAGCTCTCCATCGCCGCCCTCGCCGCGGCAACCGCCCTCGTCGCCGGCCTGATGACCATCCTGATGGGCGTGGTGGGCCGGTTCCCGCTGGCGCTCGCCGCCGGCCTCGGCGTCAACGCGCTGGTCGCGTACGAGATCGCCCCGGAGATGACCTGGGCGGACGCGATGGGCCTCGTGGTGATCGAGGGCCTGATCATCGCGGTGCTGGTGCTGACCGGCCTGCGTACGGCGGTGTTCCGCTCGGTGCCGACGCAGATGAAGACGGCGATCGGCGTCGGCATCGGCCTCTTCCTGACCATCATCGGCCTGGTCGACGCCGGCTTCGTCCGCCGGGTGCCGGACTCGGAGAACACCACGGTCCCCGTCGGGCTGGGCATCGACGGCAGCCTCGGCAGCTGGCCGATGCTGGTCTTCGTGGTGGGTCTGCTGCTGACCATCGTGCTGATGGTGCGGCGGGTCAAGGGCGCGATCCTGATCGGCATCCTCGGCTCCACCGCGTTGGCGATCGTCGTCGAGGCGTTGTTGAACATCGGGCCGTCCTTCGTCGACGGCAAGCCCAACCCGAAGGGCTGGGCGCTGAACGTCCCCGAGCTGCCGAAGACCTGGGTGGACGTGCCGGACCTGTCGCTGCTCGGCAACTTCAACCTGTTCGACTCGTGGGGCCGCGCCGGCTGGGTCGTCGTGCTGATGTTCGTGTTCACCCTGCTGATCACGGACTTCTTCGACACCATGGGCACGATGGTGGCGGTCGGCCAGGAGGGGAGCATGCTCGACGAGCAGGGCACCCCGCCGCGGGCCAAGGAGATCCTGCTGGTCGACTCGATCGCGGCGGCTGCCGGCGGTGCGGCGAGCACGTCCAGCAACACGTCGTACATCGAGAGTGCCGCCGGTGTGGCGGAGGGCGCCCGTACGGGCGTGGCCAACCTGGTCACCGGCGGGTTGTTCCTGCTGGCGATGTTCCTGGCGCCGCTGGTCGTGGTGGTGCCGTTCGAGGCGGCGTCGACGGCGCTGGTGGTGGTCGGCTTCCTGATGATGACCGCGGTGCGGACGATCGACTGGTCCGACTACGAGATCGCGATCCCGGCGTTCCTAACGATCGTGCTGATGCCCTTCACGTACTCGATCTCCAACGGCATCGGCGCCGGCCTGATCTCGTACGTGGTGGTGAAGCTCGCCCGGGGCAAGGCACGGGAGATCCACCCGCTGCTGTACGGGGTGGCCGCCCTCTTCGTGCTCTACTTCCTGCGCGGGCCGATCGAGTCGGTGCTCTGAACACGGCCTGCTCCGGGCCGGTGACCGAACGGGGTACCCGGCCCGGAGCAGGACAAACTTCTCGTGAGCGTGGTCATATCAGTGGTCATTCGCCAAGCTAATTAGTTAGGCTAACTATCGTGACGGAGCGGACGGTGACGGCGAAACGCGTGCCACCGGCGCAGCTGGCACCTCAGTTGCGTGATGCGATCACCCGGCTGAACCGGCGGGTCCGCCAGGCCCGGCCGGTCGGCGACCTCACGGTCACCCAGCTCTCCGCGCTCACCAGCCTCCGGCTGGCGGGTGCGCTGACGCCTCGGGAACTGGCCGACGTGGAACGGGTGCAGCCGCCCACGATGACCAGGATCGTCGCGAAGTTGGAGGAGCGCGGCCTCGTGCAGCGCACCCCCCATCCGACCGACGGCCGGCAGGTCATCCTGGCGGCGACCGAGGGGGGACGGGCGGTGCTCGACCAGTTCGAGCGGGTCCGTGACGAGTGGCTGGCCCGCCGGCTGGCCGACCTGACCGAAGCCGAGCGGGAAACCCTGCGGCAGGCCGCCGAGATCCTTCAGCAGCTCGCCCGCGCCTGATCCGCGCGTCGTGCCACCGCGCCGTCCGCCGTCGATGACGCGTACGACCGCGAGGAGGCGCACCAAGAGTGCAGGCGAAGCTGAGCACGATGTTCCAGTCCCTACAGGTCCGCAACTACCGGCTCTTCGCATCCGGGCAACTGATCAAGCTGATCGGCGTCTGGATGATGTTCATCGCCCAGGACTGGCTGGTCCTCGAGCTCTCCGACAACTCCGCCACCGCGCTCGGCGTGGTGACCGCGCTCCAGTTCACCCCGGTGCTGCTGCTCACCCTGCTCTCCGGGCGGCTCGCCGACCGCTACGACAAGCGGATGCTGCTCTTCGTCGCGAACGCGTTCTGGACCGTCCTGGCCCTCGCCATGGCCCTGCTGGTGATCACCGGCCTCGTGCAGCTCTGGCACGTCTTCGCGTTCGCGGCCCTGCTCGGCGTCGCCAACGCCGTGGAGACCCCCGTCCGGCAGGCGTTCGTCTCCGAGCTGGTCGGTACGTCGCTGCTGCCGAACGCGCTCTCGCTCAACGCGGCCGTGTTCAACTCCGCCCGAATCGTGGGGCCGGCCGTCGCCGGCCTGGCCATCGCCGCCTTCGACGTCGGGCCGGTCTTCATGTTCACCGCGCTCAGCTCGATCGCCCCACTGGTCACCGTGATCCGGATGCGCCCCGCCGAGCTGCACCGGGAGGCGCTGCCGCCGCGTGACGAGCGGGCGTCGGCTAAGGTCGTCGACGGCCTGCGCTACGTCTGGCGCCGGCCCGACCTGCTGCTGCCCATGGCGGTGATGTCGGTGATCGGCATGTCGCTGTTCAACTTCCAGCTGACCCTCGCCGCGCTGGCCAAGACCGTGTTCCAGACCGGTGCCGCCTCGTTCGGGCTGTTCAGCACCGCGCTGGCGGTCGGCGCGCTGGTCGGGGCGCTCGCCGGCACCGGGCGGCGCAGCCGCCCGTCGGTCTGGCTGGTGCTCGGCGCGGGGGTCGGCTGTGCCAGCTTCGGCACGCTGGTGGGGCTCGCCCCGGCGTACTGGATGGTGGTGACGCTGCTGCTGCCGACCGGGTTCTTCATGGTCTTCTTCGCCCAGGCGGCCAACCAGCGGGTCCAGCTCGGCACGGACGCCGCCTTCCGCGGCCGGGTGATGGCCCTGTGGGTGCTGGTCTTCCTCGGCACCAACCCGGTCGGTGCGCCGCTCATCGGCTGGGTCGCCGAGACCTACGGCGCCGGTGCCAGCATCTGGATCGGTGGGCTGATCTCGCTGGCCACCATCCTGGTCGCGCTCACCTGGCAGCTGCGCCGCTCCGGTGCCCGGCTGCGCTTCCGCATCCTGCCGATGCCGCGCTTCTACGTCACCTCCGCCGACTGCTGAGCCCGTCGCCCGGGCGGGCCGATCGCTTCCTCGACCGAGGGCGCGGATGACACGAAAGCGGTGGCGGTAAGGGGGAAAGCGGCTTAGCGTCGATACGTGGAGCTCGGACGCGCGCTGCTGCTGATCCTGGCCATCGTCGCCATGGCCAGCCTGCCGGCGCTGATCGCCCTGGTCTTCTGCGCGGACGAGATCATCGACCGGGTCGCCTGCGGGTACGCCGAGTGGCGTGAGCGCCGGCGGGAGCGGCGCACCATCGTCCGGCTGGACCGGGCCGTCGAGGCCGACGCGCTGACCCGCGACATCGACCTCACCGCCTTCGACCGGCCCGACCGGCGCCCGCTGGAGGAACTCGCCGCCGACCTGCGCCGCCTGCGCAGCCAGGGGGTGGGTTCCGACGGCCGCCAGCCCGTCTGGCACGCCATGGTCCTCCAGGCGTACGACGACCGGCTCCGGCTGGCCTGCCGGGCCCTCGGGCTGGCCGAGCACCTGACGGAGCTGGAGGGCGTCGACCTGGAGCTGGAACGCGTCCGGGTGGAGGGCCTGCTGCACGCCGCCGGGCTGACCCTGCCGGCCGCCCGGGCCGGTCACTGGCAGCGTCACCGCTGAGGGCGGGGCCCGCGTGAGGCTCTTCGTCGCGCTCTACCCGCCGCCCGAGGCGGTCGCGCACCTCGGCGCGCAGGTCGCCCGCCTGCGGATCGGCGCGGCGGCCGCCGCCGGGACCAACGTCCGGCTCGCCGACCCGGCCAACGCGCACGTCACCCTCGCCTTCCTCGGCGACGTCGAGGCGGACCGGCTGGTCGCGGTGGAGAGCGCGCTCGGGCTCGCCGCCGAGTGGTCCCGCGACGGCCGCCAGGCCGCGCCCCGGCTCAGGCTGGCCGGCGGCGGGCGGTTCGGGCGGGGCCGGTTCACCGTGCTCTGGGTCGACCTGCGGGGCGAGGTGGAGCCGGTGCTGGTGCTGGCCCGGCTGATCCGCTCCCGGCTGCGGCACGCCCGCCTGCCGCACGACGAGAAGCCGTTCCGCCCGCACCTGACCGTCGCGCGCCCCGGCGACCGGGTGCCCCCGGCCGACGTGGCCGCCGACGTCGCCACCCTCGACGACTACGAGGGCCCGGAGTGGCCGGCCGGCGAGATGGTCCTCGTGCGCAGCCACCCCGGCCCCCGCCCCACCTACGACCGCCTGGCCGCCTGGCCCCTCTGACGCTCCCCGGTCACCAGGCCCAGGCCTCGGGGCCGGGGCCGCCGTTGCCGACGGGCGGGAAGAGCTCGTCCAGGCGGGTGAGGGTGTCCTCGTCGAGGTCGACGGTCAGGGCGCCCAGGGAACGGTCGAGCTGGTCGGTGGTGCGCGGTCCGATGATCGGGGCGGTCACCCCGGGCCGGGACAGCAGCCAGCCGAGGGCCACGTCCGCCGGGTCGTGACCGAGGTCGCCGCAGAGTTTCTCGTACGCCTCGATGGTCGGCCGGTGCTCGGCGAGCGCGTCGGCGGAGCGGCCGCTGGCGCCCCGCGCGGCCCCGCCCTCGGCCATCTTCCGCAGCACTCCGGCGAGCAGCCCGCCGTGCAGCGGCGACCACGGGATGACGCCCAGCCCGTGGTGCTGCGCGGCGGGCACCACCTCCAGCTCGACGTACCGGGTCATGAGGTTGTAGATGCACTGCTCCGAGACCAGGCCGAGGAAGTGGCGCTTACCCGCCGCCTCCTGCGCCACGGAGATGTGCCAGCCGGCGAAGTTGGACGATCCGACGTAGAGGACCTTGCCCTGGGCGACCAGGGTCTCCATGGCCTGCCAGATCTCCTCCCACGGCGTGCTCCGCGAGACGTGGTGCATCTGGTAGAGGTCGATGGTGTCGGTCTGGAGGCGGCGCAGCGAGTCCTCGCAGGCCCGGACGATGTGCCGGGCGGAGAGGCCCTGCTGGTTGGGCCACTCGCCCATCTTGCCGTAGACCTTGGTGGCCAGCACGACCTTCTCCCGCCGGCCGCCGCCCTGGGCGAACCAGCGCCCGATGATCTGCTCGGTGATCCCCTCGCCGGTCTGCCAGCCGTAGACGTCGGCGGTGTCGAAGAAGTTGATGCCGTGGTCGAGGGCCCGGTCCATGATCGCGAAGCTGTCCGGCTCGGTGGTCTGCGGCCCGAAGTTCATCGTGCCGAGGCAGAGGCGGCTGACCGACAGGCCCGTACGGCCGAGGTTCGTGTACTCCATGAGGCCACCCTGCCACGGCGGCAGTTGGAGCGCCTCGCGTTGACTCCGGCGACCGGGTGGTCGCCGGAGTCAGGCGGTCACGAGGACTCGCGGGCCGCCGGGCCGCTGCCGAAGAGCACGTCGTCCCAGCTCGGCAGGCGCTTGCGCGGCTTACCGCTGGCGTCGGTCGACTCGCCCGACGCTGCCGCCGGCGCGCCCGTGCGACGGGGCCGGAGCACCGCCAGCGACGGCACGGCCGGCACCTCCTTGGGCGCGTCCGAGTCGTCGTCGAAGGCGGAACCCTGGCCACCGCCGAGCAGTGCCGCCGCCCCGCCACCGACCGGCCGCTGGCGCGGCGCGTCCTGCCCGGCCAGGGCGGCCGGGGTGCGGGGTTCGAGCCCACGACCCGAGGTCGAGCCGAGCGGACGGTCGAGCGAGGCGAGCAGGGCGTCCCGCCCGGCCCGGATCGGGTCGCGGCCGGGACGGCTGTGCTCCGCCGCCGCCGGCAGACCGTGCCCGCCCCGGCTCGGCTCGCCGCGCGACGGGCCGGGCAGCGCGTGGCCGCCCCGCTCCGGTGCCGGCTCCTGGCCGAGGATCGGGGTGGGCCGCTCGGCGCAGAGGTATTGCGCCATGTCGTCGTGCGGGGTGACCGACTGCCGGGTCTTGTCGAGATCCCAGATCGCCTGCGCGGTCGCCTTGCCCGAGGGCCAGGTCGCCACGATCCGCCAGGTGCCGTCGTCGCGGCGCCACGCGTCCCAGGAGATCTTCTCGGTGTCGATCCCGTGCTGGGCGAGCCGGCCGTTGACCACCTCGGCGAGCGGAGTGGGCTTCTCCGCGCCCTTCAGCCGGGTGCGGCGGGCGTGCTGGGCGAGCATGGCCCGCTCCTGGAGCACCGGGCCGGCGTAGCGCAGCACGCGGTCGACCGGCACGCCGGCGATCCGGGCGACGTCCTCGGCGGACTCGCCGGAACGGATCTTGGCCTGGATGTCCCGTGGGGAGAGTGAGGGCACCGGGTCGGCGGTCGCCGTCGGGGCCACCGCGAGCGGCGGGGCGCCGGGCTCGGCGTGCAACGCGCCGGCGATCCGCTCGTCGATGGGCAGGGCGAGCAGTCGCCCGACCTCGTCGGCGAGCACCAGGGCCTGGCCGTCCTCGGAGAGGGCGACGAAGCGTACTGGGCGCATGGCGTAGCCTCCGTCCCGCTTCGCTGGCCGTCACGCCACGAGCCGGCCACCCGGGCGTCCTCGCACCACCGTACGCGCATCTGTCCGCAGGTGGGGGATGCGACACCCGCATGTCGCGACTGAGCTGCGACGATGATCACGGTCGGTGGCCGCCGACGCGTCCGGCGGCCACCGACCGTGACGGCGATCAGAGTCGCTCGACCACGTAGTCGATCGACGCGGTCAGCGCCTCGACGTCGGCCGGCTCGACGGCCGGGAAGAGCGCGACGCGGAGCTGGTTGCGGCCCAGCTTCCGGTACGGCTCCGTGTCCACGATGCCGTTGGCGCGCAGCGCCTTGGCGATCGCGGTGGCGTCGACGGACTCGGCGAAGTCGATGGTGGCGACCACGTTGGAGCGCAGCGCCGGGTCGGTGACGAACGGCGTCGCCACCTCGGAGCGCTCCGCCCAGCCGTACACGATCGCGGCGCTCTCAGCCGTGCGCTTGGCCGCCCAGGCCAGCCCGCCCTGGGAGTTCATCCAGTCGGTCTGCTCGGCGGCCAGGAAGATGGTGGCCAGCGCCGGGGTGTTGTAGGTCTGCTCCAGCCGCGAGTTGTCGATCGCGGTGACCAGGTCGAGGAAGGCCGGGATGTAGCGGCCGGACGCCTTGATCTCGCCGGCCCGCTCCAGCGCGGCCGGCGACATCAGGGCCAGCCACAGGCCGCCGTCGGAGCCGAAGCACTTCTGCGGGGCGAAGTAGTAGACGTCGGTCTCGCCGACGTTGACGTCCAGGCCGCCGGCGCCCGAGGTGGCGTCGACCAGCAGCAGCGAGCCGGGGTCGGCGCCGGCCACCCGGCTGATCGGCACCGCGACACCCGTCGAGGTCTCGTTGTGCGGGGTGGCGTAGACGTCCACCCCGGCCTCGGCGGTCAGGGTGGGCGCGGTGCCGGCCTCCGACTTGCGGACGGTGGGCTCGCCGAGGAACGGGGCGTCCTTGACGGACTTGGCGAACTTGGCGCCGAACTCGCCGAAGCTGGCGAACTGCGCCCGGTCGCGGACCAGGCCGAACGTCGCGACCTCCCAGAAGGCCGTGGTGCCGCCGTTGCCCAGCACCACCTCGTAGCCCTCGGGGAGGGAGAAGAAGTCGGCGATGCCGCGGCGCAGCCGGGCCACCTCGTCGCGGACGGTCTTCTGCCGGTGCGAGGTGCCGAGGTAGCTGGTCGCCACCTCGGCGAGGGCGGAGACCGCCGCCGGACGGACCTTGGACGGCCCGCAGCCGAACCTCCCGTCGGCGGGCTTGAGGTCGTCGGGAATCCGGATGGTCGGTGCGTCAGCCACGGTTGTCGAGATCCTTCCGCATGGGCGAGGGCGGGCCCGGTGTTCAGGCGGGCACGGATCGACGGCGGACGCGCGCTCAGGCGCACGACGTGGCCGGGACCCGGGCCCGGTCCGGCGTCACTGCCGGCCCTCATCCTCCCACCCGCGCCGGCCGCGCCGACCGCTGATCCCACCAGCGACGTTGAGGCGTCCACCACAATCCGTGCCAGTGCGCCGCACCCGGAGGCAAGGAAGGGCCCCCTCCTGTACGCCAGGCGTTGGGAGGGGGCCCTTCCTCACATCTCAGACGCCGTGCGGGATGGCGTCCCAGCCCTCGACGTCGCTCGGCTTGCGGGTGCCCGGGCCGACGTAGCGGGCCGACGGGCGGACCAGCCGCTGGAGCTTCTTCTGCTCCAGGATGTGCGCGCTCCAGCCGCCCATCCGGGCGCAGGTGAACATGGAGGTGAACATGTGCGCCGGCACCTCGGCGAAGTCCAGCACCACGGCCGACCAGAACTCGACGTTGGTGGCGAGCACCCGGTCCGGCCGGCGGGCCTGGAGCTCGGCCAGGGCGGCCTTCTCCAGCGCCTCGGCGATCTCGAAGCGCGGCGCGCCCAGCTCCTTGGCGGTGCGGCGGAGCACTCGGGCGCGCGGGTCCTCGGCCCGGTAGACGCGGTGGCCGAAGCCCATCAGCCGCTCGCCCCGGTCGAGGACGCCCTTGACGTAGCCCTCGGCGTCGCCGCTGCGCTCGACCGCCTCCAGCATGCTGAGCACGCGGGACGGGGCGCCGCCGTGCAGCGGGCCGGAGAGGGCGCCGATGCCGGAGGAGATGCAGGCCGCGGCGTCCGCGCCGGTGGAGGCGACGATCCGGGCGGTGAAGGTGGAGGCGTTCAGGCCGTGCTCGGCGGCCGAGATGAAGTAGGCGTCGACCGCCTTGACGTGCCGCGGGTCCGGCTCGCCCCGCCAGCGCTTCATGAAGCGCTCGACGATGGTGGACGCCTTGTCGATCTCCTTCTGCGGCACGGCCGGCAGGCCCAGGCCGCGCGCCGACTGGGCGACGAAGGAGAGCGCCGTGACCGACACCCGGGCGAGGTCCTCGCGGGCCTGCTCTTCGGAGATGTCGAGCAGCTGGTTGAGACCCCAGTACGGGGCCAGCATCGCGACCGCGGACTGCACGTCCACCCGGATGTCACCGGAGTGCACCGGCACCGGGAACGGCTCCGCCGGCGGCAGACCCGGGCCGAACCGCCCGTCGACCAGCAGCGCCCACACGTTGCCGAAGGAGACCTGGCCGATCAGATCCTCGATGTCGACGCCGCGATAGCGCAGCGCGCCGCCCTCGCGGTCGGGTTCGGCGATCTCGGTCTCGAAGGCTACGACGCCCTCCAGTCCGGGTTTGAAATCGGCCATGTCGCTCTCCTGGATCTGCTCGGTGCGCCCGCCCGGGGCTCCGGTCCCGGCCCAGCCGGGCGAGCGCCTTAGGCGACCCTCAGGGATGTGTTCGTGACATCTTGCCTGCTGGGTAACCGGATTCGCGACCCACTGCGACTGTGCCGCACACGACATCCCCGGTCCGGGCGGCCCGGACCGCGTCGGCGACACTGTGCGGTGCGGGCTGGCCAGCGCCGCAGGCAGCGGGCCGGGTCGACGAGGAGGAGGGGGAACGTGACGGGGGACACAGTCCGGCCGGCGGGTATGCGTAACGAGTACGCCCCGGAGCTGGGCCTTTCCGAGGCGGACCTGGCCGCCGACTGGCACGGCCAGTTCGCCCGCTGGTTCGCCGACGCGGTCGCCGCCGGACTGCCCGAACCGAACGCGATGGTGGTCGGCACCGCCGACGCCGCGGGCCGCCCGAGCGCGCGCACCGTGCTGCTGAAGGGGTACGACCCGGAGGGCTTCGTCTTCTTCACCAACTACGGGTCCCGCAAGGGCGCCGAGGCGGCCGTCAACCCGCACGTGAGCCTCGTCTTCCCCTGGTTCCCGCTGCACCGGCAGGTGGTGGTGGCCGGCCGGGTCGAGCGGGTCGACCGGGCGGAGACGGAGGCGTACTTCGCCAGCCGGCCGCGCGGCTCCCAGCTCGGGGCCTGGGCCAGCACCCAGTCCCGGGTGATCCCCGGGCGGACCGTGCTGGACGAGGCGTACCGGGCGGCGGCGGAGCGGTTCGCCGAGGTCGAGCCGATCCCCGCCCCGCCGTACTGGGGCGGCCTGCGGGTGCGGCCGGAGTCGGTGGAGTTCTGGCAGGGCCGGGTCAGCCGGCTGCACGACCGGCTGCGGTTCCGGCTCACCGGGCCCGGGGAGTGGACCGTCGAGCGGCTGGCGCCGTGACCCAGCTCAAGGACGCGCGGCCGACCGGGCTGCGCCGGTTCGCGATCGACGTGCGCCCGCTGGCCGTGCCGGCGTACCGGCGGATGTGGCTCGGCAACGGCATCGCGATGTTCGGCATCCAGCTCACCGCCGTCGCCGTGCCGGTGGAGATGTACGCGCTGACCGGTAGCTCGCTCTGGGTCGGCCTGATCGGGATCGCGGCGTTCGTACCGCTGCTGGTCTTCGGGCTCTGGGGCGGCGCGGTGGCCGACGCGCACGACCGGCGCAAGGTGCTGCTGGCGACGGCGGCGGTGCTCTGGGCCGCCACGCTCGGCCTGGCGGTGCAGGCGGTGCTCGGGATCGGCAGCCCGCTGCTGCTGCTCGTCCTGGTGGCGGTGCAGTCGATCGCCTTCGCGATCAGCTCGCCCACCCGCAACGCGATCCTGCCCCGGCTGGTGCCGGCGGAGCTGGTGCCGGCGGCGACCACGCTGAACTTCACCACCTACACGGCCGCCTCGGTGGTCGGCCCGCTGGCCGCCGGCCTGATCTTCGCCTGGTGGGGCACCGACCTCGGCCTGCCGATCGCCTACGCGGCCGACGCGGTGCTCTACGCGGTCGCCGTCTGGGCGACGGTGAAGCTGCCGGCCATGCCGCCGGAGCCGGACCCGGACGCGTCCGCCGCCCCACGGCGGGCCGGGCTGGCCAGCATCGTCGACGGCCTGCGCTACCTGGCCACCACCCCGGTGCTGATGCTCTCCTTCGTCATCGACCTGATCGCCATGGTGCTGGCCATGCCCCGGGCGCTCTTCCCCGAGATCGCCGAGTCCCGGTTCGGCGGCGGCGCGGCCGTCGGCTGGCTCTACAGCGCGATCGCGGCGGGCGCGATGCTCGGCGGGCTGACCTCCGGGTGGATCGGGCGGCTGCGCCGGCAGGGGCTGGTGCTGGTGCTGGCGGTGGTCGGCTGGGGGCTGGCGATCGCGGCGGCCGGCCTCGCCGGCCAGCTCTGGCTGATGGTGCTGCTGCTCGCGGTGGCCGGGGCGGCCGACCTGGTCAGCGCCGTGCTGCGGCAGTCGATGCTGCTGGTCTACGCGCCGGACCGGATGCGCGGGCGGCTGATGGGCGTCAACACGGTGGTCATCGCCGGCGGCCCGCGCCTGGGCGACCTGCGGGCCGGTGCGGTGGCGGCCGGTTTCGGCGGCGGCGTCGCCTGGGTCGGCGGCGGGCTGCTCTCGGCGGCCCTCGCGGTGCTGCTCGCGGTGGCCTTCCCGGTGCTGCTGCGCTACCGGGCGGCGGACCCCTCCGGCGGTGACAAGGCGTGACGGGACGGGTCGGGGCGAGCGACGGCGGGGCGGGAACCGTTAGGGTCGCCCGCATGGACACCCCCGACCAGCGTCCGCCCTCGGGCGCGCAGTGGACCATTTCCGCCGCCGGCCACGAGGCCGTCATCGTGGAGGTGGGCGGTGGGGTCCGGACATACCGGCACGACGGGACCGACCACCTCGACGGGTACGCCGCCGACGAGATCTGTCCCGGCTGCGCGGGACAGGTGCTGGCCCCCTGGCCGAACCGGATCCGCGACGGGCGCTACACCTTCGGTGAGCGGTCGTTGCAGCTCACCCTCAGCGAGCCGGACCGGGGCGTGGCCATCCACGGGCTGGTCAACTGGGTGCCGTGGCGGCTGGTGGAGCAGTCGTCCGACGCGGTGACCGTCGGCTACGACCTGCCGCCGCAGCCGGGCTACCCGTGGCCGCTGCGGCTGCGTACCCGCTGGAGCGTCGGCCCGGACGGGTTGCGCGCGGAGCACGAGGCGACGAACCTCGGTGCCGAGCCCGCGCCGTTCGGCTTCGCGGTGCACCCGTACCTGCGGGTGCCCGGGGTGGCGGTGGACGACCTGTCGATGCGGCTGCCGGCCCGGACGCGGTTGCAGGTGGACGGCCGGCTGCTGCCGATCGGGGGCACCCCGGTCGCCGGCACCGAGTACGACTGGACCAGCCCCCGCCGGATCGGCGGCGCCCGGCTCGACCTCTGCTTCGGCGACGTGATCCGCGACGACGACGGCGGTTCGGTGGTCAGCCTGGCGGCCCCGGACGGCACGGCCGGCGTACGGATCTGGGCGGACCGGGAGTTCGGCTGGTGGCAGGTGTTCACCGGCGACGCCCTGCCCGGCGAGCGGCGGCGCCGTTCCGTGGCGGTGGAGCCGATGACCTGCCCGCCGGACGCGTTCCGTTCGGGCCGGGACGTGATCACCCTGAAGCCGGGCGCGACCTGGCGGGGTGCCTGGGGCGTACGGCCCGGGGCCTGAGGCGGGGAGCGCATGGAGTTCGGCGAGGTGGTCCGGCGACGCCGGATGGTGCGCAACTACGACCCGGACCGGCCCGTCCCGCCCGACGTGGTGGAGCGGCTGCTCGACCACGCGGTCCGCGCGCCGTCGGCCGGCTTCGCCCAGGGCTGGGGCTTCCTGGTGCTGGAGGCGCCGGAGGACCGGGAGCGGTTCTGGGCGGCGACCACGCCGGGCGGCGGC
Source organism: Micromonospora sp. NPDC007220 (assembly GCF_040634035.1). Taxonomy (NCBI): domain Bacteria; kingdom Bacillati; phylum Actinomycetota; class Actinomycetes; order Micromonosporales; family Micromonosporaceae; genus Micromonospora; species Micromonospora sp. NPDC007220. The sequence goes on from NZ_JBEYEU010000001.1 coordinate 408,761, forward strand.
GGCCGGGAGCGGTGGCTGGCGGGGATGCGCCGGGCCCCGCTGATCGTCGTTCCGCACGCGAACCGGTCGGCCTACCTGGAGCGCTACGCGGAACCGGACAAGGGCTGGGCGGACCGCTCGACCGAGCGCTGGCCGGTGCCCTACTGGTACGTGGACACCGGCTTCGCCGCCCTGCTGATGCTGCTGACCGCCGTGGACGAGGGGCTGGGGGCGTGCTTCTTCGGCATCCCCGCGCAGCGCCTCGACGCCTACCGGGAGGCGTTCGGGGTGCCGGGGGAGTACGAGCCCGTCGGTGCCGTCACTGTGGGTTATCGTGCGGCTGACCACCGGTCACCGTCGCTGCGCCGGGGGCGTCGCCCGGTGGACGAGGTGGTCCGGCGGGGGCGCTGGAGCTGACCGGCGCCGGACAGGCCGTCGGGTGTTTCCTCCGGTGGCGATCCGGATGGCGGGTGGCGAAACTGACATCGGGGAGCAGAACGCGGTGTGGTGCAGCCCGCTACGCTGGCACGGTCATCGGTGCCGCGGGTCGCGGTGCCGCGCCGCGACCCGACCCGGTGTCGTGGGTCGGCCCGGCCAGGGGGAGGGGAGCGTGCCGTCGTGATCTTCAGAGCGGTCCGGGACGGGCGTCCCTACCCGGAGCACAACCTGACGCTCAAGCAGTGGGCGGAGATCCCGCCGAGGCCACTGCGCCTGGACCAGTTGATCACCACCAAGCGTGAGCTGGCGCTGGACAAGCTCCTCGCCGAGGACTCCACCTTCTACGGCGACCTCTTCCCGCACGTCGTGCAGTGGAACGGCGGGCTCTACCTGGAGGACGGGCTGCACCGCGCCCTGCGGGCGGCGCTCCAGCAGCGCAACCAGATCCACGCCCGGGTGCTCGTCCTCTCCGGCCCGATCGAGTGAGCGCGGCCCGCCGGCCGTCCGACCCGTACTGACCTGCGATTTCGCGGATTCGACGCGGCGGTTTCGTCTGCCGGCGCCCTTCGACGAGCGGCTGTCGCACCGGAGCCGTACCGTCATCTCCAGACGACGTGTCTGACGAGGACGGTGAGGGCCATGGCCCGCGACGGTGACATCAACGAGCCCACGAGGGAGTTCCCCGGTTATCCGACCGGCGAGGCGCTCAAGGAGCGGTCGGCTGTCACAACCGAACCGGATCCGGGTGCGCCACCACCACCGGCGGGCGGGCCCGCGCGCGGCCTGCTCTGGGTGCTCGGCGCGGCGGCGCTGGCGGTGGTGGTGCTGCTCGGTGTGCAGGCCACCGGCCTGCTGCCGGACTTCCGCAACCCGTTCGCCAAGGAACAGACCGACCGCAGCCAGCCGCCGCTGCTCAAGTCGATCCAGGATCTCAGCCGCTACGTCGCGGCCGAGGGCAACTTCCAGGTGGTCGTCGATCTCCAGAACGACCGGCGCAACGTGCCCGACTGGCTGCTCAGCCAGCGCACCCTCTTCGTCGGGGCGGGCAGCGTGGAGGCGTACGTCGACTTCGCCAAGATCTCCGAGGGTGCGGTGGTGGAGTCGGCCGACGGCAAGTCGGTGGAGATCAGGCTGCCGGCGCCGCAGCTCGGCAAGACCAACCTCGACCTGGAGAAGAGCTACGTCTTCGCCGAGGAGCGCGGGCTGCTCAACCGGGTCGGCGAGCTGGTGAAGGGCGACCCCAACCGCCAGCAGCAGGTCTACCAGCTCGCCGAGGAGCGGATCACCACCGCCGCCCGGGACAGCGGCCTGACCCAGCGGGCCGAGGAGAACACCCGCAAGATGCTGGAGGGGCTGCTGCGCTCCCTCGGCTACGAGAAGGTGACGGTCACCTACACCGCCCCGTGACGGTGGGCCCACGACGCGACGGCGCCCGCCCCGGTCGACGGGACGGGCGCCTCGTGCTCACCCCCGCCTCGGGCGGGGGCGGGGCTCAGTAGCGGGCGGCGGCGTAGCGGTCCTCGTTCGGCATCAGGACCCAGAGCACCAGGTAGACGACCACCTGGGTGCCGGGCAGCAGCAGCGACAGCAGGAACAGCAGCCGGATGAAGCCGGCCGACCTGCCGAAACGCTGGGCCAGGCCGGCACAGACGCCGGCGATCATGCGCCCCTGACGGGGGCGGACCAGTTTGCGACTCATCGTCGTACTCCCACTCTGCGGCGTTCGCCGCCTCTGCCCTCAACGGTAGGAAGGGGTGGCCACCGCGCCCTCGGTCCGGAGGAGGATCGACGGTGCCCGTACCCGTAGGTGGTTACCCGGGAACCGGCCCCGCGACGCCCCCGGGACCCGCCGGGCCGTGCCGAGCGGTCGCGGCTGGCGGCAGGGGCTGAGCTGGGCGGGTAGGCTCGCCGGTCGGGCACCCACACCCCCGGGTGCCGGACGGCCGCCCCGACCGGGCCGGCCACGACCGTGCCGGAGACCCACGAGGTACGACGGCGAGGAAGTGCAGCCATGATCAGCGTTTTCGACCTCTTCAGTGTCGGCATCGGGCCGTCCAGCTCCCACACGGTGGGGCCGATGCGGGCCGCCCGTACCTTCGTCGCGGGCCTGAAGGCCGACGGGTTGCTGACCGGCACGGCACGGGTGCAGGCGGAGCTCTTCGGCTCGCTGGGCGCGACCGGGCACGGCCACGGCAGCGACCGGGCGGTGCTGCTCGGGCTGGCCGGCGAGGCCCCGGAGACCGTCGACACCGACACCGTCGACGTGCGGATCACCCGGATCCGTGCCGAGCGCCGGCTGAGCCTGCTCGACGCGCACGAGATCGACTTCGACCCGGACCGTGACCTGGTGCTGCACCGGCGCCGGTCGTTGCCGTACCACCCCAACGGGATGACCTTCGTCGCGTACGACGGCGACGGCGTCGAGCTGCGTACCCGGACGTACTACTCGGTGGGTGGCGGTTTCGTGGTGGACGAGGCGGCGGCCGGGGCGGACCGGATCAAGCCCGACGCCACCCGGGTACGGCACCCGTTCCTCACCGGCGCGCAGCTGCTCGGCGTGACCGCGTCGACGGGGCTGTCGATCAGCGAGGTGATGCTCGCCAACGAGCTGTCGTGGCGCGGCGAGGGTGAGGTGCGCGCCGGCCTGCTGGAGATCTGGCGGGTGATGCGGGAGTGCGTGGAGCGGGGCTGCTCGCGCGACGGGGTGCTGCCCGGTGGGCTGAAGGTCCGCCGCCGCGCGGCCGAGCTGCGTCGCAGCCTGGAGACGGAGTCCGATCCCGCCGACCCGCTGCGGGCGATGGACTGGGTGACGCTGTTCGCCCTCGCCGTCAACGAGGAGAACGCGGCCGGCGGCCGGGTGGTCACCGCGCCGACCAATGGGGCGGCCGGCATCATTCCGGCGGTGCTGCACTACTACACCCGGTTCTCCCCGGGCGCCTGCGAGGAGGGGGTGGTGCGGTTCCTGCTGGCGGCGGGCGCGATCGGCGTGCTGTTCAAGGAGAACGCGTCGATCTCCGGCGCCGAGGTGGGCTGCCAGGGCGAGGTGGGCTCGGCCTGCTCGATGGCCGCGGCCGGGCTGGCCGAGGCGCTGGGCGGCACCCCCGCGCAGGTGGAGAACGCCGCCGAGATCGGCATGGAGCACAACCTGGGCCTGACCTGCGACCCGGTCGGTGGTCTGGTGCAGATCCCCTGCATCGAGCGGAACGCGGTGGCTAGCATCAAGGCGATCACGGCCGCCCGGCTGGCGCTGCGCGGCGACGGGGTGCACCACGTCTCGCTGGACAAGGTCATCAAGACCATGCGCGAGACCGGCGCGGACATGAAGGTGAAGTACAAGGAGACGGCGCGCGGCGGACTGGCCGTCAACGTGATCGAGTGCTGAGGGGGCGTTCGTTCATCGACTGCTAGCCTGTCGTCCGTCCGGTGAGGCGGGAGGCGGCGGTGACCTCTGGCGTCGCGGCGTTGTGGTCGCACCGCACCTCGCTGCGCATCCTCGTCCGGCGCGACCTCGCCGTGAAGTACCAGCAGTCCGTGCTCGGCTATCTCTGGTCGCTGATCGAGCCCCTCGGCCTGGGGGCGATCTACTGGTTCGTCTTCGGGGTCCTCTACTCGCGGGACACCAACCGCCACCTCGGCGACGCGGCCGACTCGTACCCGCTGTTCCTGCTCACCGGGATCTTCGCCTGGATGTGGACCAGTTCGGCGCTGAGCGAGGCGACCAACGCGCTGACCGGCCAGGCCCGGCTGATCACGACGATGAACGTGCCGCGGCAGGTCTTCCCGATCGGCCGGGTCACCGGCCGCTTCGCCGAGTACGCCGCCGGCCTGCCGATCCTGCTCGCCGTCGCCGTCGGGTACGCCGCGGCCGGCCGGGTCGAGCCGGGCTGGTCGCTGCTGGCCCTGCCGCTCGCGGTGGCGGTGCAGGCCGTCCTGCTGGTCGGGCTGGCGCTGCTGCTCTCGGCGGTCAACGTGCTGATGCGCGACGTCGAGCGCTTCATGCGGCTGGTCGTCCGGGTGCTCTTCTACGCCACCCCGATCATCTATCCGCTGAGCCTCGTGCGCGACGCCGACCTGCCGGGCTGGCTGAAGGTCGCCTACGAGCTGAATCCGCTGGTCGGCATCTTCCAGCTGCACCACTCGGTCTGGTACCCGGACGAGTTCCCGGACGCCCGGCTGCTCGCCACCTCCGTCGGCGTCAGCCTGCTGGTGCTGGCCGCCGGCTGGTGGTCGTTCCGCCGGCTCGAACCCGCCGTGCTCAAGGAACTGTAGGGATGGCCGATCCGATCATCGAGGCGGAGGGGCTGGGCATCCGGTTCGTCCGCAACCGGCGGCGGCAGTTGCGGCTGCGGGAGCTGTTGATCCACCGGGGGCGGCGCGGCGCGGACGACGGGCGGTTCTGGCCGCTGCGGGACGTGTCGTTCTCGGTCCGGGCCGGGGAGACCGTGGGCGTGGTCGGCCGCAACGGCACGGGCAAGAGCACCCTGCTGCGGCTGATCGCCGGCGTGCTCATCCCCGACGAGGGCCGGATCCGGGTGCGCGGGGACGTCGCGCCGCTGCTGGAACTCTCCGCCGGGTTCTCCAACGACCTGACCGGGCGGGAGAACCTCTACCTGGTCGGCGGCCTGCACGGGCTCCCGTCGGGCTACCTGCGGCGGCACTTCGACGACATCGTCTCGTTCGCCGGCGAGCAGGTGGAGCGGGCCGTCGACACGTCGGTGCGGCACTACTCGTCCGGCATGAAGGTCCGGCTCGGCTTCGCCATCATCTCGCACCTGCCGCACCCGATCCTGCTCATGGACGAGGTGACCGCGGTCGGGGACGAGGAGTTCCGCAAGAAGTGTTATGCGACGATCGACCGTCTGCTCGGGGAGGGGCGCACTCTGGTGCTGGTGTCACACAACGAAAAGGACCTGACCCGGTTCTGCCGTCGGGGGTTGTACCTCGACGGGGGCCGGGTGGGCGTCGACGGCACGATCGCCGAGGCGCTGCACGCGTACCACGTCGCGGTTCCGCGGTGACGCTCGCGATCGTGCTCGCCGCCGACGCACCGGCCGCGAGCCTGCCGACCCGCTCGGGCGAGCACCTCGCCGACCGGCTGGCCGACCAGCTCCGGCGCGCCGGGGCGCACGAGGTGCGCCACGCCGCCGGCCTGGACGAGCTGGCCGACCTCGTCGACGCGGCCACGCAGCCGGTGCTCGTCACCGGCGCCGACCTGGTCGCGCACACCGCCGTACTGCGGCACCTGGCCACCAGCCCGGTGGGGCCGACGGTCGCGCTGGTGCTCACCGACCCGCCCGGCGACGGCCACACGGCCGTGCGCGAGGAGCGCGGCCAGGTGGTCGGGGCCGGACCGGCGCAGGCGCTGGACGGCGAAGCCACCGGCGTGTTCGGTGGCGCGCTGCGGGTCGGCGTCGACGACCTGCCGTCGCTCGCCGCCGCCGCGCGCGCGGCCGCCGCCGGGGTGGTGCCCGTCGGCGCGCCGTCGGCCGCCGCGCCGCCGCCGGCCGGGCCCGCCGTGGACCGGCTCTTCGCCGGCCTCGCCGGGCTCGGTGTGCTGACCTTCGCCCAGCGGGTACGCCTGCTCGTGGCGCACCGGGTGGGCGACCCGGCGGGGCTGGCCGCCGCGGAGGCGGCCGTGGCCGCCGTCGACGAGGACCGGGCCGAGCTGAAGCTCTCGGTGAAGGAGCGGGACGACTTCTTCACCACCTTCTTCGTCAGCACCTGGTCGCCGTACGTGACGAAGGCGTCGGCGAAGCTCGGGCTCGGCCCGACCGCCGTCACGATGATCTCGGTGGCCTTCGCGGTGGCCGCCGCCGTGCTCTTCGGTACGGGCGGCCGGCTGGCGCTGGTCGCCGGGGCGGTGCTGCTCTACCTCGGCTTCGTGCTGGACTGCGTGGACGGCCAGGTCGCCCGCTACACCCGGCACTTCAGCGCGTGGGGCGGCTGGCTGGACACGATGGCCGACCGGGCGAAGGAGTACGTGGTCTACGCCGGCCTCGGCTACGGGGCCACCCAGGCCGGTTTCCGGTACGGCTGGGCGCTGGCGATCGCCGCGATCACCCTCCAGACCGTCCGGCACATGACGGACACCTGGTACGGCGTGCTGCACGACGAGGCGGCGCGCCGGCCGAAGGCGGTCGGCACCGCCGGCGGTGGCATCGGCGACAAGCTGAACGCCGCCTCCAACCGGGTGCAGGCCGACACGGGTTCGGTCTCGTACTGGCTGAAGCGCACGGTGGTCTTCCCGATCGGGGAGCGGTGGGCGCTGATCGCGATCACGGTGGCGCTGTTCGGCCCGCTGGTCAGCCTGTACACGGTGCTGGCCTGGGGGGTGCTGGCCTTCGCGTACACCGGGGCGCTGCGTACGCTGCGGGCCCGCTGGATGCGGGTGCCGGTGCTGGACACGGTCGACGCCACCCTGCACCGCGACGACGGGCCGCTGGCCCGGTTCCTGCCGGCGCTCCGGCCGGTGGGCCCGCTGGCGCTGGCGGTCGTCGCGGCGCTGGGCCCGGCGGCGCTGCTGGTGGCGGCGCTGCTGACCCGCGACGGGGCGGAGGTCCCGCGGTGGGCGGTGCCGGTCGCGCTGCTGGTGCTGCTGGTCGCCGGCCTCGGCGCGGGCGCGACGCACGCCGGGCCGCTGGACTGGCTGGTGCCGGCCGCGCTGCGGGCGGGCGAGTTCCTGTTCGCCATCGCGGTCGGGGTGGTCGGCGACGTGCCGCCGTGGCTGATCTTCGGGTACGTCTTCGTGCTGACCCTGCACCACTACGACCTGACCGCGCGGCTGGAGAAGCGGCAGTCCGCCCCGCCGCTGCATGGCGGCACGCTGGGCTGGGAGGGCCGGTCCGTGCTGCTGGCCCTGGCGGCGATCGTCGGTTTTGCGGGTATCGGGATGGCTACACTCGGTACGTACCTTCTCGTGGTTTTCGTGGGGAGTGTCGCCCTCGCCTGGGTCGTCCTGCCCGCCCGCGCCGCGCGGGCGTCGGTGGGCCTGGTCGGCGCGGGAGGTCGCTCGCCGGGCTGACGACAGGGGCCGGCCGATGACACTGATCAGCTTCGTCGTGCCGGCCTACCGGGTGCAGGGCTACCTGCGCGAATGCCTCGACTCCATCCTCGGGCAGCCCGTCACCGACATCGAGGTGATCGGGGTCGACGACTGCTCGCCCGACGACAGCGGCGAGATCCTCACCGAGTACGCGGCCCGCGACCCGCGGATGCGCGCCGTCCGGCTGACGGAGAACGTGGGGCTCGGTCCGGCCCGCAACATCGGGCTGGACCGGGCCGCCGGCGAGTACGTCTGGTTCGTCGACGGCGACGACTGGCTCGCCCCGGAGTGCCTGCCCGAGGTGGTCGAGCGCCTCCGCGCGACCCGCCCCGACGTGCTCCTGGTCGACCACGTCCGGACGCACTGGAACGACGCCACCAGCCGCAGCGCGATGGAAGAGGTGTTCCCGGAGCCGCCCGGCGAGGAGACCTTCCGGCTGCGGGACCGGCCCGAGACGCTGCGGCTGCTGCACACCGCCTGGAACCGGCTGGTCCGCCGGCAGTTCCTGATCGAGGAGGGGCTGCGCTTCGCCCCCGGCTGGTACGAGGACGTCTCGTTCAGCTATCCCGTGCTGATGGCCGCCGAGCGGATCGGTGTGCTGGACCGGGTCTGCGTCAACTACCGGCAGCGCCGCACCGGGGCGATCACCAGGACCAGGGGCGAGCGGCACTTCGAGGTCTTCGACCAGTGGCACCGGGTGTTCCGGCTGATGGACGCCTGGGGGCCGGCGGTCGACGACCTGCGTCCCGCGCTGTTCGAGCGGATGATCTGGCACTACCTGAGCGTGCTCGGCAACGGGGAGCGGATCGACCCCGAGCTGCGGCCGGCCTTCTTCGCCCAGATCACCGCCGACCACGCGCGCTGGCTGCCCCCCGGTGGCCATCCGGCCCCGGCGGGCGCGGAGGGGCTCAAGCACCGGCTGGTGGCGGCCGGGCGCTGGCGTACCTTCAGCGCGCTGCGCACCGCCTACCGCGCGCGGGACGTCGCCCGGCGTACCGCGCGGAGCGCGAAGCGGCGGGTCGCGCCCCCGGCCCGGCGCGCGGCCCGGCTGGCCCGGGACGCCCTGCTGCGCGAGTACTACCGGGCCGAACTGCGCCGCCCGGTCGATCCGACGCTGGCCGTCTACGCGGCCTACTGGTACCGGGGCTACTCGGACAACCCGGCCGCGATCTTCGAGGCGGCCCGGCGGCTGGCGCCGCAGGTGCGCGGGGTGTGGATCGTCCGGCGGGACCGCGTGCACACCGTGCCCGAGGGCGTCGCGTACGTGGTCGCCGGGACGCCCGCGTACTACCGGGCGCTGGCCCGGGCGCGGTGGCTGGTCAACAACGTGAACTTCCCGGACCACGTCCGCAAGCGGCCGGGCAGCGTGCACGTGCAGACCCACCACGGCACGCCGGTGAAGGTGATGGGCCTGGACCAGCAGCGGTACCCGGTCGGCGCGGTCGGGATGGACTTCGCCGGGCTGCTGCGCCGGGTGGACCGGTGGGACTACAGCGTCAGCGCGAACAGCTTCTCCAGCCAGATGTGGGAGCGCGCGTACCCGGCCGCGTACACCACGTTGGAGGTCGGCTACCCGCGCAACGACCGGCTGGTCACCGCAACCGCGGGGGAGGTGCGCCGGCTGCGTGCCGAACTCGGCCTCGGGCCCGACGAACGGGTCGTCCTGTACGCCCCGACGCACCGGGAGCACCTGCCCGGCTACCGGCCGCCCTTCGACCCGGAGCGGCTGCTCGACGTGCTCGGCCCGGCCGGTCGGCTGCTGATCCGCAGCCACTACTTCCACGACCGGGACCTACGCGCCCGGCGCCCCGCCGACCGGGACCGCGTACGCGACGTCAGCGGCCATCCGCGCGTGGAGGACCTCTACCTCGTCGCGGACGTGCTGATCACGGACTACTCCTCGGCGATGTTCGACTACGCCGTGCTCGACCGGCCGATCGTCGTCTACGCCCCCGACTGGGAGGCGTACCGGCTGGCCCGGGGCGTCTACTTCGACGTGACGGCGGAGCCGCCGGGCGCGGTGGCCACCAGCTTCGCCGACCTGCTCGACCTGTTCCGCGCCGGCGGCGTCGACTCGGCGGCGGCGCGCGCGGCCCGGCAGCGGTTCCGGGCCCGGTTCTGTGCGCTCGACGACGGCCACGCCGCCGAGCGGGTCGTCCGCCGGGTCTTCCTCGGCGAACCGGCCACCGCCGGCCGGCCGGCGCGCGGAGTCGGCGCGCTGGCCCCGGCGTCGCAGGCGGGAGGCGGACCCCGCTGACGCCGGCTCGTCCCGCCGGGTGGGCGTCACAGGGCCGTCACAAGCCGAACATGGCACGTTTACCCGATGTGCGAACCGCATGATCCTCGTCACAGTCATTCGGGATTCGGTCGACGAGGTGGGGGGAGGGCACGGTGACAACCGTCGCACTCAAGGATGTCACGAAGGTGTTCCGGGACGGCACCCTCGCCGTCGACAGCGTCAATCTCGACGTCAACGACGGCGAGTTCATGGTGCTGCTCGGCCCGTCGGGCTGCGGGAAGTCCACCGTGCTGCGGATGGTGGCCGGGCTGGAGGACCCGACGTCGGGCGCGGTGATGCTCGACGGCGAGCTGGCCAACGACCTGCCGCCGCGCGACCGGAAGATCGCCATGGTCTTCCAGGACTTCGCGCTCTACCCGCACATGACCGTCGGCGACAACATCGCCTTCCCGCTCAAGCTGGCCGGATTGGAGCCCGAGCCGCGCGGCGAGCGGGTCACCGACGTGGCCAGCGCGCTCGGCATCGGCGACGTACTCGGCCGCAAGCCCAGCCAGCTCTCCGGCGGGCAACGCCAGCGGGTCGCGATGGGCCGGGCGATCGTGCGCCGTCCGGGCCTCTTCCTGATGGACGAGCCGCTGTCGAACCTCGACAGCGGGCTCCGGGCCGAACTGCGCGCCGAGATCTCCGGCCTGACCCGGGAGCTGGGCGTCACCACCATCTACGTCACGCACGACCAGGCCGAGGCGCTGACCATGGCCGACCGGGTCGCCATCATGCGCAAGGGCGTCCTCCAGGACGTCGGCACCCCCACCCAGGTCTACGGCCGCCCGGCCACCCTCTACGTGGCCGCGTTCCTCGGCAGCCCGCGGATGAACCTGCTGGAGGCCTCGGTCTACGTCCACCTCGACCGCTACGTCACCCTCACCCTCGGCGACCAGGCGCTCCACCTGCCGTGGGACGACATCCGCAGCCGGGCGGTCGCGCACTACCACGGTGAGCGGATCGTGGTCGGGATGCGGGCCGAGGCGCTCACCCCGGTCGCGCCGGACACCCAGGGCGCCGTGCTGCACGGCCGCATCCGCTACCTGGAGCACCACGGGCACGAGTCGCTCGCCTTCCTCGACATCGGGGCCACCGCGATCGTGGTGGACGAGATGGGCACCCGGACGGAGGAGGCGCCCACCGGCCAGCGCGGCCTGCGCCGCTTCGGGCAGGTGATGCAGCGGCTGACCGGGCGCGCCCCCGAGGAGGAGGCCCCCGCCCCGGTCGCTGCCACCCGCACCAGCGTGCTCAACGACCCGGGCCGGCACCACCGGCGCCCCGCCGAGCTCGCGGTCCGGCTCGCGCCGTACCCGGGGATCGCCGCCGGGCACCCCCTGGCCGTCTCCGTACGCATGGACGCGCTGCACTTCTTCGACGAGCGCGGCGACCGGATCGACGTGGGCTGGCGCTGACGGGGGCGGTCCTTGCCGACAAAGTTACCGGCTAGTAACGTCGGGCCATGACCATCGACTCGCGCCAGGTGGCGGCCGGCATGCTGGAGGCTGTGCCGTTCGCCCGTACGCTCGGCATCGAATTCGTCGAAGTGGCCCCCGAGGCGGAGGGCGGGGTACGGGTGACCGTCCGACTGCCCGACTCGCCGGCCACCCACAACCACGTCGGCGGCCCGCACGCCGGGGCCATGTTCACCCTCGGCGAGACCGCCTCCGGCGCGGTCGTGCTGGCCGCGTTCGGGCAACTGCTCGACCGGGCCACGCCGCTGGCCGTGCGGGCCGAGATCGCGTACCGGAAGCTGGCCATGGGCCCCGTCCTGGCCACCGCGCGCCTCGACCGGCCGGTCGCCGAGGTGGTCGCGGAACTGGAGTCCGGCCGCCGGCCGGAGTTCCCGGTCCAGGTGGAGATCGCCACCGAGGAGGGCAAGCCGACCGGCGGGATGACCGTGGTCTGGACGCTGCGCCCGAACTGAGCCGCGCGGCAAGCGCACCGAAAGCGGTTTACGGGCGCGGAGGTCTGGATAGATTCGTACCGTGCTGGGCCTACCTGCTCACGTGACCGCCTGTCTCTTCGATCTGGACGGTGTGCTGACGCAGACCGCCCGGGTGCACAACGCCGCGTGGACCGAGACGTTCGACGCCTTCCTGCGCCGCCACGCCGCCACCACCGGCGCGGAGTTCCGTCCCTTCGACCCCGGGCCGGACTACAACCGCTACGTCGACGGCCGGCCGCGCGCCGACGGGGTGCGCACCTTCCTCGCCTCCCGGGGCATCGTGCTGCCCGAGGGGTCGCCCGACGACCCGCCGGACGCCGACACCGTCAACGGGGTCGGCAACAGCAAGAACGTGCTGCTGCTGGAGCGGCTGCGCACCCACGGCGTGGACGTCTACCCCGGCTCCGTCGCGTACCTGGAGGCGGCGACCGCCGCCGGACTGCGCCGGGCGGTCGTCACGGCCAGCGCGAACGGCCGGGAGGTGGTCGCCGCCGCCGGGCTGGAACCACTGTTGGAGGCGCGGGTGGACGGGCTCGTCGCCCGCGCCGAGGGGCTGCGCGGCAAGCCCGAGCCGGACACGTTCCTGGCCGGCGCGAAACTGCTCGGGGTCGACCCGCGCAACGCCGCCGTCTTCGAGGACGCCCTCGCCGGGGTCGCCGCCGGCCGCGCCGGCGGGTTCGGGTACGTGATCGGGGTGGACCGGGTCGGCCAGGCCGCCGAGCTGCTGGCCCACGGCGCCGACGTCGTGGTCACCGACCTCGCCGACCTGCTCGACACCGGGCAGACCGCGTGATCCGGGAACGGGCCTATCCGGTCGAGCCGTGGCACGTCCGGGAGATCCGGCTGGACATGGACGTCCTGGCCCAGTCCGAGTCGGTCTTCGCCCTCTCCAACGGGCACGTCGGGCTGCGCGGCAACCTCGACGAGGGGGAGCCCCACGGCCTGCCCGGCACGTACCTCAACTCCTTCTACGAGCTGCGCCCGCTGCCGTACGCCGAGGCCGGCTTCGGGTTCCCCGAGTCCGGCCAGACGGTCGTCAACGTGACCAACGGCAAGCTGATCCGGCTGCTCGTCGACGACGAGCCGCTCGACGTCCGCTACGGCGAGCTCCTCGCCCACGAACGGGTCCTCGACCTGCGCGCCGGCACCCTGCACCGGGAACTGCACTGGCGCTCCCCGGCCGGCCGCGAGATCATGGTCCGCAGCACCCGGCTCGTCTCGTTCACCCAGCGTGCCGTCGCCGCGATCAGCTACGAGGTCCAGGCGGTGGACGGCCCGCTGCGGCTGATCCTCCAGTCGGAACTCGTGGCGAACGAGGCGCTGCCCGCGCAGAGCGGGGACCCGCGGGTCGCGGCCGTGCTGGAGTCGCCGTTGCAGGCCGAGGAGGAACTCACCACCGCCGACGGCGGGCTGCTGATCCACCGGACCAAGGTCTCCGGGCTGCGGGTGGCCGCCGCCATGGAACACGAGGTGTACGCACCGGGGCGCACGACCAGCCAGTCCGAGGGGTACGAGGACTGGGTGCGTACCACGATCGGGTGCGTGCTCCAGCCCGGCGAGACGCTGCGCGTGGTCAAGTACCTCGCGTACGGCTGGTCGAGCCGCCGGTCGTTGCCGGCGATGCGCGACCAGGTCGAGGCGGCCCTGACGGGGGCGCGGATCGACGGCTGGGACGGGCTCCTCCGCGAGCAGCGCGAATACCTCGACGAGTTCTGGGACGCCGCCGACGTGGTGGTGGAGGGCGACCCGGAGATCCAGCAGGCCGTCCGGTTCGGCATGTTCCACGTCCTCCAGGCCGGCTCCCGGGCGGAGCGGCGGCCCATCGCCGCGAAGGGCCTGACCGGTCCGGGGTACGACGGGCACGCGTTCTGGGACACGGAGATGTTCGTCCTGCCTGTGCTCACCTACACCCAACCGGCCGCCGTGCGGGACGCGCTGCACTGGCGGCACGGCACCCTGGCCGCCGCGCGCGAGCGGGCCCGGACGCTCAACCTGGAGGGCGCGGCGTTCCCCTGGCGCACCATCGAGGGGCCGGAGTCGTCGGGGTACTGGCCGGCTGGCACCGCCGCCTTCCACATCGCGGCTGGCATCGCCGACGCGCTGCGGCGCTACGTCCAGGTCACCCAGGACACCGAGCTGGAACGCGAGATCGGGCTGGAGCTGCTGGTGGAGACCGCCCGGCTGTGGCGGTCGCTCGGTCACCACGACCGGCACGGCCAGTTCCACATCGACGGGGTCACCGGCCCCGACGAGTACACGGCGGTGAAGAACGACAACATCTACACCAACCTGATGGCGCAGCGGAACCTGATCAGCGCGGCCGACGCGGTCATGCGCTACCGGGACGAGGCGTTCCACCTCGGCGTGACCGACGAGGAGGCGGCAGCCTGGCGGGACGCGGCGGCGTCCATGCACATCCCGTACGACGAGGAGGTCGACGTCCACGAGCAGGTGGAGGGCTTCACCCGGCTCCAGGAGTGGGACTTCGTGCACACGCCGCCGGAGAAGTACCCGCTGCTGCTGCACTACCCGTACTTCGACCTCTACCGCAAGCAGGTCGTCAAGCAGGCGGACCTGATCCTGGCCATGCACTGGCGCGGCGACGCCTTCACGCCGGAGGAGAAGCTGCGCAACTTCCTCTACTACGAGCGGCGTACGGTGCGCGACTCGTCGCTGTCGGCGTGCACGCAGGCCGTGCTGGCGGCCGAGGTGGGCCACCCCGAACTGGCGCACGTGTACCTGCGCGAGGCCGCGCTGATGGACCTGCACGACCTCAACGAGAACACCCGCGACGGGGTGCACATGGCCTCGCTCGCCGGCGCCTGGATCGCCCTGGTGGGCGGGTTCGGCGGGCTGCGCGACCACGACGGCAACCTCTCCTTCGCGCCGCGGCTGTCGAGCCGGCTCGAGCGGCTGGAGTTCTCCCTCCAGTGGCGCGGGATGCGGCTGCGGGTCGACGTCCGGCGGCACCAGACCACGTACGCGCTGCGCTACGGCGACCCGGGAGACGTGCTGGAGTTGCGGCACCACGGTGAGCCGGTCCGGGTCACCTGCGGGGAGCCGGTGACGATGCCGATCCCCGCGGCGGAGGTGTCGGGCCCCGTCCCGGAGCAGGCCCCCGGCCGGGCTCCCCTGCTCCGCCTGCCCGAGAGCGAGCCGTGACCGACCGCCGGCCCGCCGTCGACGACGGCGGCCCGGCGGTGTAGGACCCTGGTGCCGGTCGCCCGGCGGCTTCGGTCAGAGCGGCCTGCCCTGTGACGGGCGGTCCGCCGCGTCGCGGGGCGCCATCGCCCGCGGGTCGTCGGCCGTGCGCGCCTGGGCGGCGTCGTCCGCCCAGTCCCGGCCGCGTTCGGTGTCCTGTTCCCGCCGGTCCCGGTCGGTGGTCTGCTGCCGGGTCTCCCGCTGCTGCTGGGCCATGGCGATCCTCGCGATCCGTCGGGGCGCGGCTGCGCCGGTACGGTCTGCGGTCACCCGACGCCTACCCGGGCCCCTCGGCGACAAACGCCGGGGGTGCCGGGGCCGCTTGCCGGCGCCGGGGACGGGTATGCGGCCGGAACGGGGACGACCGAGGACGTACGGAGGCGAGATGGACGTGCGCAGCAGCGCGGTGGCGATCCCGGCGGGGGACGCCGAACTTCCGGCCGACCTGCTGGTCCCGGCGGAGCCGGCCGGCGTGGTGCTCTTCGCACACGGCAGCGGCAGCTCCCGGCACAGCCCGCGCAACACGGCCGTGGCGCACGTGCTCAACCGCAGTGCCCTCGGCACCGTGCTGGTCGACCTGCTGACGCCGGCCGAGGACCAGGTGGATGCCCGTACCGCCGAGCTGCGCTTCGACATCCCCCTGCTCGCCCGTCGGCTCGCGGCGATCGTGGACTGGCTGGCGGCGGAGCGACCCCTCGGCGCCGTGCCGATCGGGCTGTTCGGGGCCAGCACCGGGGCCGCAGCCGCCCTGGTGGCGGCGGCGGCCCGGCCGGACCTCGTCGGCGCGGTGGTCTCCCGTGGTGGCCGTCCCGACCTGGCCGGTGCCGCGCTCGATCAGGTGCGCGCGCCCACGCTGCTGCTGGTCGGCGGCCTGGACGAGCAGGTGATCACGCTCAACGAGCAGGCCCAGGAGGCGCTGCCGGACACGGCCGAGCTGACGGTGATCCCGGGGGCGACCCACCTCTTCGAGGAGCCCGGCACCCTGGAACAGGTGGCACACAGCGCCGCCGACTGGTTCACCACCCACCTCCCCTCCCCCCACTGAGGACCCCACCCGGCAGGGTGGTCAGGCGGGGGTCGGGGGCGCGGGCGTCGGGCGCTGGCGGTGTTGCTGGATGGTGTCGATGACCCGCCAGACGACGGCGGTGATCGGCACCGAGACGAAGGCCCCGGCGATGCCGGCGATCAGGGTGCCGGCGGTCACCGCCACCAGGATCACCGCCGGGTGCAGGCGCACCTGACGCTTCATGACCAGCGGCTCCAGCAGGTTGCCCTCCACCTGCTGGACGGTGATCACGGCGGCGAGGACGAGCAGTGCGGTCACCGGCCCCTTCGCCGCGAGCGCGACCAGCACCGCCACGGCGCCGGCCACGGTCGCCCCGATGATCGGGATGAAGCCGCCGAAGAAGGTGATGAGCGCGAGCGGGAAGGCCAGCGGCACCCGGAGCACCACCAGCGCCAGGCCGATGCCGATCGCGTCGATCGCGGCGATCAGCATGGTGCCCCGGCTGTACGCGCCGAGCGTCCGCCAACCCATCCGGCCCGCCTCGGCGGTCACCTCCCGGTTCGGCCCGGTCGTGCGGGACAGCGTCCAGCGCCACATGGACCTGCCGTCCTTGAGCAGGAAGAACAGCAGGACGAGCGCGAGCAGCGCCGAGCCGAGCACCTCCGCGGCCGTCCTGGCGCCGGAGACCGGGTCGACCGAGCCCTGCCCGAGCCCCTGGCGGGCCTGGTCGAGCAGTTGGTCGAGCTGAGTGTCGCTGACCGGCAGCGTCGAGGTCACGAAGTCCCGGGTCCGTTGCAGGCCCTGCCCCAGCTCCTCGCTCAACTCGCTGAACTGGTTGGCGGTGAGGCTCCACACCAGCGCGCCGACGCCGAACAGCAGGCCGAGCAGCAGCAGTACGGTGAGCAGGGCGGCCAGTGCGGCGGGCAGATGGAGCCGGCGCAGCGCGAGCTGCACCGGGTCGAGCAGCGCGGTGAGGAAGATGGTGACGGCCAGCGCGATGGCCAGCGGCGCGAGCAGCACCGCGATCTTCCCCAGCAGGTACAGCCCGGCGACGATCACCACCAGGCAGGCGCTCCACACCACGGCCGAGCGGACCAGCCAGGGGAGCGCGGCCCAGGTCTGTCGGGAGCCGGCGCCCCGGCCGGGCGTTCTCTCGGGCGTACGCCCGGCATCGTCTGCGACCACGTCGGCCCTCCTCGATCTCCGGCGAGTCGGTACCCGGCCGGCGTCCCTTCGACACCCGCGTCCCCTTTCACGCTAGATGGGCGGCTGGGGCGTCGGGGGCGACCGCCGTTTCCCGACCGCCCCCGGGCCGCTGCTCCGTCGCGTTTGGGCCCCCGGGCCCAGGGAAGGCAGGGATCGGAACCGGCTTCGAGGAGGACCCCGATGAGCGACTTCATGGACAAGGCCAAGGACTTCGCCGACAAGCACGACGAGCAGGTCGACAAGGGCATGGAGAAGGGCGGCGACATGGCCGACAAGCGCACGGGCGGCAAGTACGACGAGCAGATCGACAAGGGCGTCGACCAGGCCCAGGCGCGCACCGGCGAAGGCGACCAGGTCCGCTGAACCCCTCGTAGCGTCCCGGGTCGCCGCGCAGGCAGGTGGCCCGGGACGACTGTTTCCTGACGGATCGACGCGTACCGCTAGCCAAGGATCGATGACTCTCGCTACTATCCGCAGTCGGAACATGACTCAACGTGGAGTCGTCCCCGACCGGACCGGCGCCCTCCCCTTGGGGCGCCGTGACGAGAGGAAACCATCCGGTGACCGAGGCCCCCGAGACGACCGTCCCCCACCGCTATCCGTTCAGCGACCCCGACCGGCTCAACCTCGACCCGCGCTACGCCCGGCTGCGCCGGGACGAACCGCTCACCCGGATCCGGATGCCGTTCGGCGAGCCGGCCTGGCTCGCCACCCGGCACGCCGACGTCCGGACCGTGCTCGGCGACGCCCGGTTCAGCCGGGCCGCCTCGGTGGGTCGGGACGAGCCCCGCAACTCGCCGCGACAGCAGGAGGGCGGGATCCTGTCGATGGACCCGCCGGAGCACACCCGGCTGCGTCGGCTGGTGGCGAAGGCGTTCACCGCCCGCCGGGTGGAGGAGCTGCGGCCCCGGACCAGGGAGGTGGCCCACGAGCTGGTGGACGGCATGCTCGCGGCCGGTCCACCGGCCGACCTGGTGGAGCACCTGGCCACCCCGCTGCCGATCCGGGTCATCTGCGACCTGCTCGGCGTACCCGTGGCCGACCAGGACCGATTCCACGCCTGGTCCGAGGCGATCGTGTCGACCACCTCGTTGAGCCCGGAGCAGGCCCAGGAGTACATCGACAGTCTCCTCGCGTACATGGGCGAGCTGATCGCGCGGCGGCGCGAGCAACCCACCGACGACCTGATCGGCGCGATGGTCCGGGCCCGGGACGCCGACGACCGGCTCGCGGAGGACGAGGTCGTGCGCCTGGCCGCCGGGCTGCTCGCGGCAGGGCACGAGACGACGGTGACCCAGATCCCCAACTTCGTGTACGCCCTGCTCACCCACCCGGACGAGTGGGCCCGGCTACGGTCGCGGCCGCACCTGGTGCCGGCTGCCGTCGAGGAGCTGATGCGGTACGTGCCGCTCGGCGCGTCCTCGGCCTTCGCCCGCTACGCGATGGAAGACGTCGAGGTCGGCGGCGTGCTGGTACGGGCCGGCGAGCCGGTGGTGGTGTCGATCTCGTCGGCCAACCGGGACGAGACGGTCTTCGCCGACGCGGACCGGCTCGACCTGACCCGGCAGGTCAACCCCCACCTCGGCTTCGGGCACGGGGTGCACCACTGCGTCGGCGCGCAGCTCGCCCGGATGGAGCTCCAGGTCGTCCTGGAGACGCTGATCGCCCGCACGCCCGACCTGAGGCTGGCCGTGCCGGAATCCGAGCTGACCTGGAAGAGCGGCCTGCTGGTCCGGGGGCTCGTCGCCATGCCGGTGAGTTGGTGAACAGATGAGTGCGACGGACGAGCAGTGGCGGGTGCACGTGGACCCGACGCGGTGCATCGGGTCGGGGATCTGCGCGGGCACCGCGCCGAGGCACTTCGTGCTGGTGGACGGGTTGGCCCGCCCGCTGGCCGAGCGGGTGGCGCCGGACGACGCATTGGTGGACGCGGCGGACTCCTGCCCGATGGAGGCGGTCATCGTGTCCGAGGCGGACGGCCTGCGCCGGATCGCCCCGGAGACCTGAGCCGGCCGGTGACATGCCGGTGGCCACGCCCCGGGCCGGGCGTGGCCACCATGAGCGGGGGCGGTCAGCGCTGCTGCTGGCCCAGCTCCGCCGTCGACGTGACGCGGCCGCTCAGCGCGTCCCGCATCCGGTCCACCAGGCCGGCGCCGGGGTTGAGCAGCCGGTTCGCCGGCGGCCGGTCGGGTGCGGCCGGGTGCGGCCGGGTCGGGGCGGTCTTCTTGGTCGCCTCCACCTTGCCGGCCAGTTCGACCATCTCCTCGGTGGCGACCGCGGCGCGCAGGCGGGGGAAGAGGTCCGACTCCTCGTCCTTGACGTGGTGCCGGATCGTGCTCGTCAGGTGCGCCAGGAGCTCGTCGAAGCGCGGGTCGGACGGGTCGACCGACTCGAGCTCCTTCATGGTCCGCTCGGCGTCGGCGTGCTCGGAGATCTCGTGCTCGGCGATCTGGTCGCCGTCCGGCAGCGCCTTGCGGGCGGTCGGATAGACGTGCATCTCCTCGGCGACGGCGTGCCGGACCAGCTCGGCGATCACCACGTCGGCCAGCTGCCGGCGGTGCTCGGGGGTGCCGTGCCGGCTCTCCAACTGCACGAAGAGCGCCTCGACCTCACGGTGGTCGGCGGTCAGGACGTCCACGACGTCCTGACCCCTGATGTCCTGTGGGTTGGTCATGTCTGCCCCTTACCGGTTGCGGAACGGTCGGTTGTGGGCCTGGTACCCGGGAACCGTCCACCGAACCCACCGGTCATCGATGTGTCGCCGACCCGCGTCCGGTGCTCGGCGGGCGCCCGTCGCGCCGGTACGCCGAGGGCCGGCCCCCGTAGGAGGCCGGCCCTCGGCGGGTCGGATCAGGACGAGTAGCCGCGCTCGGCGGTCCAGTTGGCGACCTTCTCCAGGGTCATCCAGTACTCCCCCTCGGGGGCGGCCGGATCGGCGATCCGGATCAGGTCGCCGCCGTCCCGGTAGCCGACCAGGGTCAGGTAGTGCCCGCCCTCGTACGAGTGCGGGTTGCCGACCGTGTCGACCGCGGTGCCCTTGATGTTGGCCACCACCGGCCGGCCCTTGTCGAGGGCCGCGACGACGTCGGACCGCAGCCGGTCGACCTGCTCCGGCTTGGCCACCGGATCCGGGATCTCGGTGGTCCGGTATCCGCCGCCGGTCAGCTCGTTGAGCACGCGGGTGATGTCGAGGGCGGAGTCGGTGCCGGCCTCGGTGGTGCCCAGCCTCTTCGCGACCTCGTCCTGGGGGAGCGCCCGGCCCAGCGCCGACAGGGCGATCCGGGTCGCGGCCGGACCGCAGTAGTAGAAGTTGGGCTGCGCCTGGTACTCGATGCCCACGGCGCGCTCGGCACGCCGGTCGGGGCGGCCGTTCTTGGCGGCGCGGTCGTCCGTGTGCACCGCGCCGACCGGGGTGGTCGTCGCCGGCGCCGCCTGGGCGGTCACCGCCGGACCCGCGAGGCATCCGCCGGCCACCAGCAGGCCGGCGACGGAGAGACCGCTCTTCTGGACGATCGGATTCATGGTCGGGCTCCAATCGGGGGTCGACGCCGCCGGGGGGACCGGGGCGCACAGCACCGGGAGAGGCGCTCGGCTCGGGGAATTCGACGGCCCGGGGCGGTCGGCCCACGGGGCGTACTCAGGGATGCAACGGCCCTGCTCCGGTGGGCATTCCGGGCCCGCGACCGGGGGCGCACCGGCCGCACGTCGAGGTTCAACCGGGCCACGGGCGGCAGGATTCCGGCGTACGGATGCCCCGCGTCACACCCGGACAGGTCAGGCGTACGTGGGTGGCGCGGGACGGGACGAACCGGTCAACCGGTCACAGGCTGCCCAGCAGGCGCGTCACCGTGATCTCGATGACCACCCGGTCCGGATTCGGGCGGGGCGTCCGGTAGCGCTCGGCGTACCGGCGCTCGGCCTCGGCGACGGCCGGCTGGTCGGAGCGCACGACGGCCCGCCCCTCGATGGTGAGCCAGCGCCGCCCGTCGACGTGGCAGACGGCCACCGGGGCGCCCCCGGGGCCGGCGGCGGCGACGTGCCGCGCCTTGCGGGACGCGCCGCCGGTGATCACGCGGGCCAGCCCGGTCGACGCGTCGAAGGTGACCCCCACCGGTACGACGTGCGGGGTGCCGTCCGGGCGCAGGGTGGTCAACGTGGCCAGGTGCCGTTCCCGGCAGAACGCCACGACCCGCTCGTCGTGGGGCGCCAACCGATGGTCGCCGGGCATGTCCGTCCCCTGTCTCGCGGTGCGGCGCCGATCATGGCACGCGACGGTCCGCCCGGTCGGCGCCGGACGGCGCGTCGGGTGCCCCGGGCAGCGGCGCGCTCGCGGCGCGGCGCTGCCGGACCAGCCGACCCAGGTAGAGCAGCGCGCCGGTCAGCACCGCCATGTCGTCCAGGTAGATGGGGTCGGGAAGCAGGTCGATCGGCAGGACGGTGTAGAGCATCGCCCCGTAGAAGGCGAGCTTGCCGTTCAGCCCGAGCGTGCCGAGCAGGCGGCGGGTGCGGATCACGCGGACGGCCAGCACCACCGCGCCGACCAACGTGACGACCGCCACGACGCCGACGACGATCCACGCCTCCCTGGACATGCCGTCACGCTAGCCCAGCGGGACCGGTTCCGCCCGGCCATGCCGGTCAGTACGCGGGAACCGCCGCCCGGCCCCGGGCCACCGACGGCACCTCGCGGCCGGTCAGCACCGGGAACTCCCGGGTCTGCTCCGCCACTGCGGCGCCCTCGACAAGCGGCAGCAGCGACTGCGACTCCTCGGGGCGGCGGTTGACCGCGGCGAACGCCTCGTCCCGCAGGCTGCGCGCCGCCTCGGCGGCGTTCTCGGCCGCCCGCCACGCCGCCTGCTCCCGCTCCCGGGCCGCCCGCTGCCGGGCGAGCAGGTGGTCGCGTACCGCCCGGCGCAGCACCAGTTCCTGCTCGACCGGGTGCAGCCGGGGGTCCCACCCGTCGCGGTGCGCGAAGACGTCGCTGAGTTGTTCGACCGACAACTCCTTGCGCCAGTACGCGTCGAGGGCGGCCCGGTGCAGGAAGCGCTCGCGCTCGGCGTACTCGGCGGGCGTCCGGACGGTACGCGGCAGGGGCATCGCCTCGGTGACCGCCAGCCGGCGGACGTCCACCTCGGCGGCCTCGTACGCCTGCCAGGCCGCCTCGACCTCCTCCTGCGCGGTCAGCCACTCGGCCCGCAGGCGGGCGGCGGTGGTGGCGGCCCGTTCCGCGGCGACCGAGACCTCCCCCGCGTACCGGGAACGTTCGCGCTCCTCCTCGGCCCGTTCCAGCTCACTCGGCATCGCGGCGCGCCGGATGCGGGAGCCGGCGTCGAAGCGGAGGCGACCGGGACGCAGCACCAGGCCGGCCACGGTGACGGCGACGACCCCGAGCAGGCTCAGCCAGATCACGGCGGCCCGGGGCACGTCGAGCAGGACGGAGGAGAACACGTTTTCCATGGTCAGCACCTCGCGGTCGATCGAGGGAATCGACAGGGTCTGTGCCCGGCGTACGGGCGGGTGGGCATCGTGGGCGCGCGTGCGGGCGTACCGCGGCGGTGGCCGCTCCGGCGACGGACCGACGGGTGGCCGCCGGTGACGTGGCGGCCGGGGCACGGGGCGGACGGACGCGCGTGCCGGTGGTCCGTCGCCGTCCGTCGCCCCGGCCGCGGAGCCGGTGGGCCGACGGTTCAGGCGGCGGGCGGACCGCGCCGGGCGGGGACGCCCCTGCCGGGGTCGCGGGCGGGGCCGTCCGGGCGGGCGACCGCCACGGCGGCGGTGTCGGCCGGAGTGTCGTCGCGCCGGACCGCCGACGGGGCGGCGAAGCCGTCGGCCTGCTCGGCCACCGGCTCGCGGCGCGACAGCGGTGGGGTGAGCCGGGCGCTCGCGACGGCCGGACCGGCGGCCGGAACGGGGGCGGTGACGGCGGCCGGGCCGGCGGCGAACGGTGGCGGGGCCGGTGCGGCGCTCGCGGCGCCGAGGCCCACAGCGAGCACCAGCGCGGCGATCGCCAGCCGGGTCAGCTCACGCAGGGAGCGCAGCGTCAACGACCAGAACGGGTCGACGGACGCTACGGAGGGCACCCGTCCAACCTATCGCCCGGGCCGGGCTCGTGCAGCGCGCCGACGACCTGGGATCGGGTGACCGCCGCCACGATGTCCGAAAAGGATCGTCGAGCGGGTGTGACGGCGCCCGCCGGGACCGACGCCGCACGTGCGACGGCCCACCCGGTGGTACGCCCGCCGGGTGGGCCGTCGTCGTGCTGGTGCGCGTCAGCTGTCGGTGCCGAGCACGGGCGGAGCGGCGGCGGCGCCGTCGCCCCAGACCATGTCGTCCTCCGTCAGCCAGGTCAGCCGGCCGTCGGCGTCGTCGTCGTGCGTGCCCCGGGTGCCGCCCAGGACGCCGGGGCGACCCGCCCCGCCGCGTGCGCCGCCCGCACGTCCCGTCCCGCTGGCCGCCCGGTCGCCGCCCTGTCGTGCGCCGTTGTCGAAGCGCCGGCCCATCCCGGTCGCGGACCGGTTGTCCGCCACCGGAGTGCCGCCGACGGACCGGACCGCCGAGGCCGGTGCGTTGCCGCTCGCGGCGAGGGCTCCGGTGCCGAGCACGCCGCCCGACGGTCCGAACTGGAGGCCCGGCCCGCCGGCCGAGGCCGTCGAGGTGCCGCCCAGCCCGACGGGACCCGTCGTCGGGGGCGTGCCGGTCAGTGCCGTGGCACCGGCGAGGGAGGTGCCGGCCGGGACGCCGCCGGGAACGCCGTCGGTCACGCCGCCGCCCGGCTGCCCGCCGCCGACGGCGCCCGGGACGAGCGTCCCGGTCGCGCCGCCGCCCGGTCCGGAGCTCGGCCGGTCGGGGGCCGCGACGGTGGCGCCGCCGGGCTGCCCGGCGAGGCCGGAGGTGGTCGGCGCGGCCGTCGGCGTGCTGGCGCCCGGGCCGCTGCGCGGGGGCGTCGAATCGCGGCTGGTCGTGCCCGGGGTGTCCGGATGCGGTGGCGGCGGCGGGACGAGCCGGCCGTACGCCGAGAGGTCGTAGCCGGCGGCCAGCTCGGCCACCACGTTGACCATGCGCTGGTGGGCCTTCTCCTGCTCGGCCTTGTCCTGCTGGTGCCCCAGCAGCCCGCCGACCACGATGCCCGGCACGCCGAACACGGCGCCCTTGGCCGCGCCGGAGAGCGCCTGGTCGTGGTCGTCGGTCTCGGCCGGACTCTCCGCCTGCGTGCGGGCGGTGCGCAGCTCGCCGGACATCAGGGTCAGGCCCCGGCTCACGTCCGCCATGCCCTCGCCGAGCTTGTCGGCGTAGTCGGTGACGAGCGTCAACCGCCGCTGGAACTCCTGCGAGGCCGAGCCCGTCCAGGTGTTGGCGAGCTTGTCGAGGTCGCCGCTGAGCTCGCGGGACAGCCCGTCGAGCATGCCCTTGAGCGCCGTCCACTGCGCGGCGACGCCGTCGATCTGGCCCGGCTGGCCGGCCATCACGGCGTCGTAGAGCTGCTGGTGGCTGACGTGCTGGTAGCGCTGGGTGTATTCAGACACGCGGATCCTCCTTCCGCTTCAACGCGTCGTCCACGCCGTTCAGCGCGGCGGCGATGTCGGCGGAGTTGGCCGCGTTGCGCTCCTCGGCGGTGCGGTAGTTGGCCAGGATCGTCGCGGTGGCGCTCTGCGCGGCCTTCACCGCCGCACGCAGCCGGTCGACCTGGTCCACGTAGGACTGGTGGATCTCGGAGTAGCGGCGGGAGTTCTCGGTGGCGTCGGCGAACGAGCCCAGCGCCGGGGGCCGGCACTGCATCTCGGTGCTCAGCTTCCGCAACGCCTTCTCCGCCTCGGTCAGCCGGTTGGCCAACTTCTGGTGGAAGTCTTCCAGGGACAGCAGGTCGACTGTCGTGCGCCCGGTCATGGCAGCATCCCCGTACGTCATCGTCGATAACCGTTGGCAGGGCTCAGGTTAGTCGACGGGTGCGACGCGGGCGACCCGCCACCGGCGTCGATCCGTCACGCGCGGGTCCGGCCCCGCTCGCGGGCTGACCTCAGCCGTCCGCTCCCGGGCTGGCGGACGAGCCGTCCGGCGAGGCCGGCGCGTCCGACGCCGGTTGCCCGGAGGGCGTCACCGGCGTACCGGACCGCTCCGGCCCGGGGCTGCCCGTCGGCTTCGCCGCGCCGGCCGACGGCTTCGCCGGGGCCGACGGCGCGGGGCCGGGCGCGAAGTGGGCGAGCGCGTCGTCCCGCGAGAGCGTCGGCCCCGTGGGCACGAGGGCCAGCAGCGACGCGGGTACGGCCAGCGGGGCGACCCCCTCGTAGCCCAGCGCCGACATGGCGCCGACGCCGAGCGGGTAGCGGACGCCCTGGGCGCTGATCAGGTGGACGGTGGCGCCGGGGGCGGCCGTGCCGCTCTCGCCGGACCCGGGCGTGGCCTGCACGAGCACGCCCTTGCCGCCGGGCAGCAGCACGCCCTCGGCGGTGCGCACGCCGTCGCGCGCGCTCTGCCGCACGGGCACCCCGCCGGGCGCGGCCAGCTCCGCCGGCACCCGGTCGAAGACCTCCAGTGTGGTGGTGGGCGGCCCGCCGTCGGCGCCCGCCCGGTAGGTCGCGCAGACCGCCGTCCGGCCCGCGGTGACCGGGTGCAGCGCGGGCAGGGCCTGCGGCATCCCGGCCTCCTCCGCCCGCTGGTCGGTCAGCAGCTTGCCGGCCTGCGCCGGGGTGATGTCGGTGACCTGGCCGCCGTCGCGCAGCAGCAGCAGCGCGCTGATCTCGCCGATCGCGGAGAGACCCTCCCGGGTGAGCACGTAGTGCTGACCCGCCGCCCGGAAGACCTGACCGACCTTGGCCGGGCGCTCGGTCAGGGTGCTGGCCTCGTCCTCGCCGGCGATCGTCGGCTGCCGCATGACCGGCCCGGCCGGCACGGCGTTGAGCAGCTGCTGCCCCACGGGCAGGCGGGGCGCGTTGGCCATCCGCAGCGCGGCGAGCGCGGAGTCGCCGCCCGTCACCTGCAATCGCCGGTCGCCGGTGAGCAGGTGCCGCTGGCCGTCGGCCTCCACCAGCACGGCCCGGTCGCCGAGCGGCGCACCACCGGGCAGCGGGCGGTCGATCACCACCCGGGTGCCGGAGCGGCGGGGATCGGCCGGGTCCGGAACGTCGCAGACGGACCACGGCAGGCCCGTCAGGGACTTGCGGTCCGGCAGCGCGTCGGGGGCGCCGACGATGCCGACCGTACGACCCCGGGGCCGGTCCCGGATCGACGCCTGGGACATCGTGCGGACCTGCGGGGCCGGCTCGTTGATGATCAGTCGGGCCGAGGCGTAGTTGAGGGTGGGGTGCAGCTGCCCGTCGACGAAGACGTACGTCGCCCCGGTCTCCCGCTCGATCACCAGGGTGTTCGGCTCCAGCGGCGCCGTGTTGCCGGTGAACTGCCCGTACGCGCCGACGCCACCGAGCACCACGGCCGCGGCGATGACGCTGCCGAAGACCGCCATGCCGAGCCGCCGCATCGGCAGGTTGCTGGTCTCCGGGTCGCCCGACAGCAACGCCGAGACGATCCGGCGGGTGACGAAGCGGTACGCCTGCACCTGGTCGCGGCGGGTCCGCATGACTTACCTCCGGCGGGGGTGGGTCCGCGACGAGCAGGTCCGAGTCGGTGTCGCGGGCTTCCCTACGATAAGGGGCCGTCGACGGGTCACCGGGACCAGCGCCCGACCCGATCCGGCGGACGCTCCGCCGTCCAGAAAGGGACTGTCAGCGATGACGCAGGTTCAGGCGCCACCCGGTCGTCCGGCACCGCAGCCGTCCGGCGTCGCCCAGCGGCCGGTCGTCCCGGCCGACCGGCGCGGCCGTGGTCGGATCGGGCCCGTGGCCGTGGGGCAGCTCGTGGTGCTGGAACTCTGCGCCCTGGCCGTCTGGGCGGCGCTGGGCGGGCAGGTCTGGCTGGCCGCCACCGTCGGGGTGCTGTCGCTGGCGGTGGTGGGCGCGGTCTTCGCCCGCCGGGGTGGCCGCTGGTGGTACGAGGACCTGCTGCTGCGCCGGCGGCTGCGGCGGCGTCGGGAGGCGGCCAGGAGCGCCGTTGCGGCGGGCGGCGGGACCGATCCGAGGCTGGCACCCCTGGCCCCGGAGCTGACTGTGACCGAGCTCACGGACCGCGGCACCCGCCTCGGCATCGGGCAGGACGCGCAGGGCTGGTTCGCGGCGGTGGCGTTGCAGGGCCACGCCGGGGCACCCGCCGGATCGGTCGACGCGTCGGTGCTGGACCGGGCGCTGCGCGTGCTCGCCGACTTCACCGGCCCGGTCACCCGCACCCAGGTCGTCTCGCACACCCTGGTCTGGTACCCGGCGCCGGGGGCGCCACCCGCGGCCCACCGGACGGTCTGGCTGGCGCTGCGGCTCTCCGTACGGGACGCCCGCGTCGAGACCGTCAGCCGGGGCGGCGGCATGCCCGGCGTGCACCGCACGCTCTCCGCCGGCATCGGCCGGCTGGGCAAGGCGTTGACCGGCGCCGGGCTCGCCCACCGCCCCCTCAGCCGCGACGAGCTGCGCGCAGCGGTCGTCTCGGCGGCCGGGCTGGACCTGGCGCCGGCGCCGCCGGCGGAGACCTGGACGGGGCTGCGCGGCGGCGGCTGGACCCAGCGTTGCCTGGTCCTGCGGCCCCGGGCCGACGCGCCGTTCGGCCCGTTGGTGGACGCGGTGACGGCCACGTCCGCCCCCTCGCACACCCTGGCCGTCGTGGTGCAGCCGGGCGGGCGCGTCGCCCCGCCGATGCTCCGGGTGGCGGCGCTCGACGACCACGTGGAGGCGCTGGTCAAGGCGGTACGGGAGGTGGCCCGCCGGTCCGGCGCCCCGGCCCGCCCCGTGGACGGCCAGCACGGCCCCGGCGTCTACGCCACCGCCCCGGCCGCCACCACGATCACGACCCTGCACCCGACCGACTGAGGACCGGGGACGCCGAGCGCGGGTCAGGGGCGCAGGTTGACGATCCAGCCGTAGAGGCCGACGACCCAGAAGGCCAGCGGGACCAGCGCGATGATCAGCATGATCTCCACGATGTCGAGCAGCCGGCCCCAGACCGGGGAGATCCGCTTGCCGGCCACGGTGAGCCCGTAGATCAGGCTCACCACGGCCGCGAGCACCAGGCCGCCGAGGATCAGGCCGAGGCGTACCGCCGTCGAGCCGTTGCCGAACGTGGCGGCGGCGGTCAGGCCGAGCCCGGCCGTCCCGGCGAACAGCACCGGGGTGCGCTGGGCACGGCCCAGGAACGGCCGGGCCCGCAGCAGCGACAGCAGGGCCAGCACGAGGCAGAGCAGCACCGCCGGCAGGCTGCCGTGCAGCGCGAGCACGACCTGGGCGCCGAGCACCAGCAGCGACACCGTCCAGAGCAGGCCCGTCAGGAACCCGTCGGCCCGCTCGCTGAGCTGGAGGACCTGCCGGCCGTCCACCGACTCGGTGTCGCTCTTCAGGTCGTCGGGGCCGGTCGGGATGGACGGCACCGGCAGCCGGGCCAGCCGGTACGCCGCCATCGGCAGCGCCGGCACCGCGCCGAACGCGACCGCGGCGACGACGGCCGCCGCGGCCGGCGCGTCGGTGTCGAAGGCCAGGCTGACCACTGCGCCGAGGCCGGTGCCCGCGCCGACCGCGACCGCGCCGAAGAAGAGCGGAAGCCGGTCGCCGACGGCCAGCGCGGCCACCGCCGCGCAGAGCACCACCGCCGTGGCGCCGAGGAGCACGTGCGGGGCGCCCAGCCCGGTCAGCGGGCGGTCGCCGGCGAGCAGCAGCAAACCGCCGACGCCCGCGTACGCCAGGCCGACGACCCCCAGCACCGACCCGGTCGCGCTGTCGGCGGCGGCCCGGGACAGCACGGCCGCGGAGACCACCAGGGCGACCGCGACGACCAGCGCGGCCAGCGCGCCCGGCAGGTGCGGCGGCCCGGTGAACAGCGCCGCCACCGCGCCGGCGCCGAGCGCCGCGGCGGCGAAGAGCACCGCGAAGGAACGGGTGGTGCCGACCTGCCAGGCGCCCGGGCGCTGGTTGGTGGCGGTGGCCACGGCGTCGACCACGTCGTCGAAGACGATCTCCGGCGCGGTGGCCGACCGGGGGTTGAAGTAGAGCACCTCGCCGTCGCGGACGCCGAGCTGCGTGGCGGTCCGGCCGCCGTCCAGCGGCTGGCCGCCCAGCCGGGCCAGGCTCCAGCCGCCGTGCCGCACCCCCTCGTCGGCCAGGTCCTCACCCGCGTAACGGAGCAGGGTCGGCAGCAGGTCGGCGAGCGGTACGTCCGACGGCAGCGCGAGGTCCATCCGGGTACGGGGGGCCACGATGGTGATCCGGCTCAGGCCGCCGGTCGCCGTCTTCGTCGCCACAGTGGCCTCCTCGCGCTCTCTACGATCACCCCTGGCCGGCGGCGCCGACGCACGGGTTCCTGACGCCCACGGGAGATTACCTACGATGGCGGGCACGTACGATGCCCACCCGACGACTCCGGTCGCTCGCCGAACTTCATCAGGGCCGCTTCTGGGGAGGAGACAGCCGTGAGCACGGTGGTGTTCCGCCGGCTCCCGCGTCAGCCGGGGCCTGCGCTGCCGCGAGGCGAGGTGCTGCTGGAGTCGCCTCCGGAGCTGCCCGAGCCCACCCCACGCGGGATGGGGCAGCTGCTGATGATCCTGCCGATGGTCTGCGGCGTGGGCGCCATGGCGTTCCTCTACGCCGGCCGGGGCGGCGGCACGATGACCTACATCGCCGGCGGCCTCTTCGGTGTCTCGATGCTGGGCATGGCGATCGGGTCGCTGAGCAACGGCAACAACGACAAGGCCGAGCTCAACGCCGACCGGCGCGACTACATGCGCTACCTGGCCCAGATGCGCAAGCGCACCCGGCGCGCCGCCGAGCAGCAGCGGGCGGCGATGGCCTGGCGGCACCCGGAGCCCGACGCGCTCTGGTCGATCGCCGCCTCCCGGCGGCTGTGGGAGCGGCGGATCACCGAGGACGACTTCGGCGAGACCCGGATCGCCACCGGGCCGCAGCGCCTGGCCGTGGAGATCGTCCCGCCGGAGACCAAGCCGGTCGAGGACCTGGAGCCGATGAGCGCCATCGCGCTGCGGCGCTTCGTCCGCGCCCACTCGAGCGTGCCGGACCTGCCGACCGCGCTCTCCGTACGGGCGTTCAGCCGGGTGGTCCTGCGCGGCGACCGGGAGCCGGTGCTCGACCTGACGCGGGCGGCGCTCGGCCAGCTCGCCACCTTCCACGCCCCGGACGACATGGTCGTCGCGATCGTCGCCGCGCCCGACCGGCAGCCGTCCTGGGACTGGGTGAAGTGGCTGCCGCACAACCACCACAGCGCCCGGACCGACGCGGCGGGCGCCCGCCGGATGGTCTTCGCGAGCCTCGCCGAGGCCGAGGAGGCGCTCGCCGGCGAGCTGGCCGGCCGGCCCCGGTTCGCGCCGGAGGCGAAGCCGCTGACCAGCGCGGCGCACCTCGTGGTGGTCATCGACGGCGGCGAGGTCTCGGCGGCCTGCCAGCTCATGGGGCCGGGGCTGCTCGGCGCGACCGTGATCGACCTCTCCGGCACCGTGCCCCGGGACGCCGGGCGCTGGCTGCTCTGCCTCGACGTGGGCGACGGCAGCTCCCTCGAACTGGTCCGCGGCACCTCCTCGTCGCGGCTCGGCCGGCCGGACCGGCTCACCGAGTCCGCCGCCGAGGGGCTGGCCCGGCAGATCGCCCCGTACCGGCTGTCGCAGCAGCAGACCACGTCGGAGGAGCCCCTGGCGAAGAGCATGGAGCTGCCGGACCTGCTCGGCGTCGGCGACGCCGCCGCGGTCGACGTGCAGCAGACCTGGCGCCCGCGCAGCCACCGCGACCGGCTGCGCATCCCGCTCGGCGTCGGGCCGGACGGCAACGTGGTCGAGCTGGACTTCAAGGAGTCCGCGCACGAGGGCATGGGCCCGCACGGCCTGATCATCGGCGCGACCGGCTCCGGCAAGAGCGAGCTGCTGCGCACGATCGTCGGCGCGCTGGCCGTGACGCACTCCTCCGAGGAGCTCAACTTCGTCCTGGTCGACTTCAAGGGCGGCGCCACCTTCGCCTCGCTGGACGCGCTGCCGCACACCAGCGCCGTGATCACCAACCTGGCCGACGAACTGCCGCTGGTCGACCGCATGAAGGACGCGCTGGCCGGCGAGATGACCCGCCGCCAGGAGGTGCTGCGGGCCGCCGGCAACTACGTCTCCCGCTACGACTACGAGAAGGCCCGCGCGGCCGGCGAGCCGCTGGACCCGATGCCCAGCCTGCTCATCATCTGCGACGAGTTCAGCGAACTGCTCGCCGCGAAGCCCGACTTCATCGACCTCTTCGTGATGATCGGCCGGCTGGGCCGGTCGCTCGGCGTGCACCTGCTGCTGGCCAGCCAGCGGCTGGAGGAGGGCAAGCTGCGCGGCCTCGACACCCACCTGTCGTACCGGATCGGTCTGCGTACCTTCTCGGCGGTGGAGAGCCGGATCGTGCTCGGCGTGCCCGACGCGTACGAGCTGCCCAACGCCCCCGGCCACGGCTACCTGAAGACCGACACCAGCACCATGCTGCGGTTCCGGGCCGCGTACGTGTCCGGGCCGTACCGGGCCCCGGGGCAGGCCGCCGCGTCGTCGCGGGCGCTGGTGCAGCGCCGGATCGTCCGGTACGGGGTGGACTTCGTGCCGGTGCAGAACCCGACCCTGCCGGTGCCGGACGCGCCCGAGCCGGAGCAGCCCGCCGACGGCAAGGCCGTGGCGATGCTGGACGTGCTGATCGACCGGCTGAAGGGGCGGGGCCGCCCGGCGCACCAGGTCTGGCTGCCGCCGCTGGCGGAGCCGCCCGGCCTGGGCGAGCTGCTGCCGCCGCTGAGCGTCGACCCGAGGTACGGCCTCTGCACCGCCTCGTGGCGTGGTCGCGGGCGGCTGGCCGCTCCGGTCGGCATCGTGGACCGGCCGTACGAGCAACGCCGTGACCCGATGCTCGTGGACCTGGCCGGCGCGGGCGGCAACGTGGTGATCGTCGGCGCCTCGCTCAGCGGCAAGAGCACGATGCTGCGCTCCATGCTCGCCTCGCTCGCGCTCACCCACACCCCACGCGAGGTGCAGTTCTTCTGCCTGGACTTCGGTGGCGGCGCGCTGCGCAGCCTGGACGGGCTGCCGCACACGGCCGGCGTGGCCGGGCGGCGGGACACCGAGGCGGTACGCCGTACGGTGGCCGAGGTGGTGGCCGTCCTGGACGAGCGGGAGAACCGGTTCGCCCAGCACGGCATCGACTCGGTGGCGAGCTACCGCCGCCGCCGGGCGGCCGGGGAGTTCGCCGACGACCCGTTCGGCGACGTCTTCCTCGTCGTCGACGGCTGGAACACCCTGCGCCAGGAGTACGAGGAGCTGGAGCAGACGATCACCACCCTGGCCAACCGTGGCCTGGGCTTCGGCGTGCACGTGGTGCTGACCGCCGTGCGGTGGGCGGAGATCCGGATCAACATGCGGGACCTGCTCGGCACGAAGCTGGAGCTGCGTCTCGGTGACGCCAACGAGTCGGAGATCGACCGGCGGGCGGCGGCGAACGTCCCGACCGGCTCGCCCGGCCGGGGTCTGACCCGCGACAAGCTGCACTTCCTGACCGCCATCTCCCGGATCGACGGCCGGCGCGACATCGACGACCTGACCGAGGCGTCCATCGCCCTGTCCCGGCACGTCGCGGAGGCCTGGAAGGGCCAGCCGGCGCCGAAGGTACGGCTGCTGCCGCGCAGGCTGCCCCTCAGCGAGCTGGCCCGGGTCGTGGACCGCTCGGCGCCGGGCCTGCCGATCGGCGTCAACGAGTCGGCGCTGGCCCCGGTCTACCTGGACCTCGCCAACGAGCCGCACCTGACGGTCTTCGGCGACGCCGAGTGCGGCAAGACCAACCTGCTGCGGCTGATCGCGCGGGGCATCACGGAGCGGTACACGCCGGCGCAGGCCCGGCTGGTCATCGCCGACTACCGGCGCGGGCTGCTCGGTGCGGTCGAGGGTGACCACCTGCTCGACTACGCGCCGTCGAACCAGGTGTTCGCGCAGGGGCTCGCCTCGATCCGCAGCGCGCTGTCCAACCGGCTGCCCGGCCCGGACGTCACCACCGCGCAGCTGCGCGACCGCAGCTGGTGGAAGGGGCCGGACCTCTACATCCTGGTCGACGACTACGACCTGGTCGCCTCGGGCGGGAACAATCCGCTCAGCGCCCTGCACGAGCTGCTGCCCCAGGCTCGCGACATCGGCCTGCACCTGATCGTCACCCGGCGCGCGGGTGGCGTGGCCCGGGCGCTCTACGAGCCGGTCCTGCAACGCCTGCGCGAGCTGGACCAGCCCGGCCTGCTGATGTCCGGCAACCGGGAGGAGGGCGCGGTCTTCGGCACGCTGCGGCCGAGCCCGCAACCGCCCGGCCGGGGCACCCTGGTGCGCCGCCGCGACGGCCAGCAGCTCATCCAGACGGCCTGGTCGGAGCCGGCCTGAGGGGCGCCCACCGATGCGGCGGTCGGCGGGACCGCCCCGGTGTGACGGCATCCGGTAACCTGCGGCACGAGCGTCGCAGCCGACGAGAGGACCGTTTTGAGCACATCGTGGACGCCCGGCGGCATGGGCGGGGCCGGTCTGGAGGGCATCCTGCGTCAGGCGCAGGAGCAGCAGCGCCGGCTCGCGGACTTCCAGCGGCAGCGCGCCGAGCTGCGGATCGTCGGGGAGAGCCCGGACGGCCTGGTCCAGGTCACCGTCGACGGCGACATGAAGGTCGGCGACATCCAGATCGACGCCCGGGCGATGCGGCTGGACAGCTTCAGCCTGGCCGAGTCGCTCCAGGCCGCCATCGACGCCGCCTACGACGCGCACGCCGAGCGGCAGCGCGAGCTGCTGGAGGAGATGCTCGGCGGTGCCGACCTGGTCCGGCGGGCCGAGGCGGGCAAGGTCACCCCCGAGGAGTGGTTCCAGCAGTTCGGGGTGGATCTCAACGACCCGCTGCGCCGGCTGCGCGGCTGACGAGAGGGAGGGTCCCGTGGCCAACGTCGTCGACGTCGACGCCATCCGCAAGGCCGGGCAGAAGCTCGCGGCCGCCGACGGCCCGATGGCCTACCTGCGCAACGCGCAGCGGGCACTGGAGGGCGTCAAGCTGTCGGGCATGTCCATGACGCTGCTCGGCCTGTCCGCCGTCAGCGCGCACAACGATGCCGTCGACGGTCACCTCGACAACCTGCGCACCGGCGTCGAGCACCTGGAGAGGGCCGCCGCCAACCTCGAACAGAGCGCGCTCAACTGGGAGAAGTCGGACCAGCCCTGGGTGGTCAAGTGACCTCGCGGGTGCGGGACGTAGGGAGGGCTCGATGCCGGAGATCCTGATCGCGAATTCCTCGGGCTCGGTGGTGGGGACGCACAGCGTCGCCGCGCAGACCGCGCCGGTCCGCTCGCTGGCCGGGGCGGCCCGGGCCAACTGGGTGTGGCTGGTCGGCGCCGCCTTCCTGACCGCCGCCATCATCCACCTCGAGACGTTCGACAACGACGAGGTCAACCAGTCCATCAAGGAGTGGGGCGACGCGGCCCGCTTCCTGGGCGGCGACCAGTTCGGCGCGGCGCTGGAGAGCGTGATCCCGTCCAGCGAGGAGTGGGACTTCGACGACCGGGACGCGTTCGACGCCTTCGTGCAGAAGCTGAACGCCGAGATCGGGGCGCTCGCGGAGGCGCTCAACGCCAACAAGGACGCGCTGACCGCCGTCCGCGACCACTTCAACGCCTCGATCGACGCCCTGGTCGGCGCGCTGGTGCCGATCCTCATCGCGGTCATCGCGGCCGTGGCCCTCCAGGCGTTCCCCGCGACCGCGCCGCTGGCGCAGGCGATCGGGGTGGCCGGCCTCA
Source organism: Micromonospora sp. NPDC007220 (assembly GCF_040634035.1). NCBI lineage: Bacteria > Bacillati > Actinomycetota > Actinomycetes > Micromonosporales > Micromonosporaceae > Micromonospora > Micromonospora sp. NPDC007220. The sequence continues at coordinate 443,704 of NZ_JBEYEU010000001.1, forward strand.
CCGCCACCGCGGCGATCCTCGGGCTCATCTTCACGGACATCGGCGCGCTGTTCTCCACGGTGGCGTCGGCGTTCCGTGGTAACAGTCAGTACAACTTCGTCTCGGACTCGCGCCCGGGCTGGGCGACCGGCGACGCCGACCCCGACATCCAGGACATCCAGATCGACTGGGTGCAGGACCCGGGCTTCTACCGGGCCTGACCGACCGGGCCGAGAGGTGGGGGCCACCGTGTGGCAGAGCATGTTGTTCGGGTACGCGCTGGTGACCATCCCGGTCTTCATCGTCCTGGGGCTGGTCGCGCAGCTCACCCGGTCGCGCCTGGCCCGCAGGGCGATGGAACTCGTCCTGCTCAGCGGGGTGGCGGCATTCGCGGTGGCCCTCGGCACCCTCGCCGACGACGCGGTGCAGTGGCTGCTCGCATCGATGCTCGCCCTGACCTTCGTGGTCGGGGTGGTGCTGCACGTGCGCTCGTACTCCCGCTCCGGATAGGTGCGAGGGGCCGCTCCGGCGGCGGTCGGGCGACCCACTCGGGGCAGGGCTGCGGGGCATGGACACCGTCCGCTACGGTCTTGACTGAGTGTCCGTCGGTGGGGTGATTGCCTTGCGGCGGGGGAGGACGCGGCGACTGCGCCGCCACAAGAAGACGGAAGGGTGTGAAGCATGGCGTTCGAGGTCGAAGCAGCGACTCTGCATACCGCCGCGGGTGACGTGCGCTCCACGCGCAGCGATGTCGACGGCGAGCTGAAGAAGCTGTGGAACGTGGTCGACGACCTGGCCATCGCCTGGAAGGGGCAGGCGTCCACCGGCTTCCAGTCGCTCATGCAGCGCTGGAACGAGGACACGGGCAAGCTGCTGACGGCGATGGACAACATCGCCGACCTGCTCGACAAGTCGGGTACGACGCACCAGGTCAACGACGAAGAGCAGCAGCAGATGCTGGACAAGTTCCACTCTGCACTCAACCCGTGATCCGCCGAGACGAGCAGAGGAGGAACTCATGAGCATCAAGGTCGACTACGCGGTCCTCGAGAGCAGCAACCAGCAGATGATGGCCATCTCGAAGACCATCGACGAGAAGCTGGACACGCTGCGTTCGATGCTGTCGAAGCTCCAGTGGGACGGCGAGGACCGTGCCGCCTACGAGCAGCACCAGGCGCAGTGGGACGCCGCCGTCCGGGATATCAACAAGATCCTGAACGACATCGGTGGCGCCGTGGGCATCGCCCGCGAGAACTACGTCAGCACCGAGATGAGCAACGCCAAGGCGTGGAACTGACACAGTCGCCGACGCGGCTCCGGTCCGGTTCGACCGGGCCGGAGCCGCGTCGCGTTGTGCGCCGATAGGTCCTGGGAGAATCATGCGTGCGGGCAAGCCTTCGCGGTCCAAGCTCCGGCTGGCCGTCGCGGCGCTGGCGGTGGTCGTCGTCGGCGCCGGTTCCGGTCCACTGGCCGCGCCGGCCCCGGCCCGCGCCGACACGGTGCGCGGCCTCCAGTGGTACCTCGACACCCTGAAGATCCCGCAGGCCCACAAGCTCACCAAGGGCAGGGGCGTGACCGTCGCGGTCATCGACACCGGGGTCAACCCCAACCTGCCGGACCTGCGCGGTCAGGTCCTGCCGGGCAAGGGCATCGGTTCCGGGACGGCGGCCGACGGTCGCCGCGACGACGACGCCAGGAAGGCCCACGGTTCGGCGATGGCCGGGATCATCGCGTCCCGGGGCGGTGGCGCGATGCGGCACCTGGGCATCGCCCCGGAGGCGAAGATCCTACCCGTCGCGATGGGTGACTCCTTCGATTCGGCAGACCTCTCGAAGGGCATCCGCTGGGCGGCCGACGCCGGCGCCGACGTGATCAACATGTCCGTCGGGACGGGCACGGCGGCGACCCCCGACGAGATCGCCGCCGTCCGCTACGCCCTGGACAAGGACGTCGTGCTGATCGCCTCGGCCGGCAACCGGCTGCAGAACGACCGCGTCGTCACCAGCCCCGCCAACATCCCCGGCGTCATCGCGGTGACCGGGCTGGCGAAGAACGGCGAGTTCTTCGCGCAGAGCGCCACCGGTCGGGAGGCCGTGCTCGCCGCGCCGATGCAGGAGATCATCTCTCCCCGGTCCGCGTCCGTGTCGTCCAACGGTTACGGCATCGGCAGCGGCACGAGCGACGCCGCCGCCATCACCTCCGGGGTGGCGGCGCTGGTCCGCGCCAAGTACCCGGACCTCGACGCGGCCAACGTGGTGAACCGGCTGATCCGCACCGCCCGCGACCTGGGCCCGGCCGGCCGCGACAGTCAGCACGGCTTCGGCGCGGTCGACCCGCTCGCCGCGCTGACGCGATCGGTGCCGGCGGTCGACGCGCACCCGCTGCTCGCCGGCGCCCCGGACGGCGCCGCCCCGTCCGCGGGCGCGGCCACGCCGCAGAAGGACGACGGGCCGGCGGTGTCGATCAGCATGAAGAAGGACACCGGCGCGCTGGTGCAGGGGGCGCTCTGCCTGCTCGTGCCCGTCGCGTTGCTGATCCTCGTGATCGTGCTGGTGCGCCGGTCCCGCCGGAAGGCGGCCGTCGCCCGGCCCGGCCCGCCGGGTTACCCGCCGCCCGGCGGCCCGCCCGGCTATCCGCCGCCGGGCTATCCGCAGGCCGGTCCGCCCGGTTACCCGCCGCCCCCCGGCCACCCGCCGGCCGGCGGCGCCCCGGGAGGATCGCACGGCAACCCGCAGTTCGGCGCGCCCGGCTATCCGCCGCCCGGCGGGGCACCGGGCACGCCCGCACCGCCCCAGGCGGGACCCCCGCCCGGGTACGGCCCGACGCCCACCGGCGGCACCCACCCGTACGGTGCGCCGCCGGCACCACCTCCGCCGGCCCCCGGCGGACACCAGCAGTAAGCCACATTGTCAGTCGGCGACGGGGAGGAACCGATGACGGACGATAGGACGGACCAGCCGGAGGAGATCCGGGTGGACACCCCATACATGCCCATCACCCCGCTGGCACCCACCGTGCATGTCAGCGGCATCACGATGGACAACGTCAACCGGGCGCAGACCCCCTCCGGCCTGGTGCCGGGGTCGGGCGAGAGCGGCGACAACACGGAGTGGGACGCGTCCAGCCTGGACAAGGCCATCGAGTGGTTGGAGTCGCACGCCTCGTTTCTCAACAAGCAGTCGTACACGATGGTCGAGATCCAGGACCGGATGGGCGGCGCGGCGGCGTCGGGTGGCATGAACGGCGTGGGGGGCGGGGCGACGAGCCCGCTCGGCGCCTTCGACCGGGCGGGCGACCTGGCCCGCAAGCACGGCAGCCTCTTCACCACCACGCAGCAGAGCGTCCGCAAGCTCGCCGAGGACCTCTACCAGGCCGCCAACGCGCTGCGCGAGGTCAAGGAGAACTACGAGACGGCGGAGAAGGCGAACGCCATGTCCGCCGCCGAGATGGAGCGCGCCTTCAGCCAAGCCGCCACCAACGGATCCAACGGCTGATCGGGAGGGTGACAGGATGCCGAGCTGGGAAGAGATGTGCCAGCAGATCGTCGTCGCGGGCAGGCCGGGCGACGTCACCAGCGCCGCCCTGGGCTGGGAGCAGCTGCTGAAGAACCTGAACTCCGTCAAGGAGAGCCTGGAGACGAACGTCGCCGATCTCGGTGAGGTGTGGAAGGGCCCGGCGTACGAGTCCTTCAAGACCCACGTCAAGCAGATCGCCACGGACACGGGCCGGGTCGTCGACGACGCCGAGAAGCACAACGGCATCGTCCAGTCGCTGAAGACCGCCGCCGACAAGCTGAGCGCCGCGCAGGCCGAGTTCCCCATCCCCGCGAGCTGCGTCAACGACGTGCTGGAGGCGCGCAACGGCCGCATCGTGATCGACACGGGCCTCTTCGAGATGAAGGTCAAGCCCGACTTCCTGGGCCTGCTCGACCCGCTCACCTCGCTCGCCGACTGGCTCAACGACAAGTCCGACGAGGCGGCCAAGGTCTACAACCAGGTCAGCGGCGAATACGTGACCATCGACTCGGGCACGCCCGGCCAGACCACGCCGGGCACCACCCAGTCGCCGGACGTGCAGACCCCGGACCTCGGCGGCGGCCCCGGCGCCGGCAGCACCGGCGGCGCGCCCAGCATGGGCGGGATGCCCTCGACCGGTGGCATGCCGGGCGGTGGCATGCCGTCGCTCAGCGGGGCCGGCGTGCCCGAGACCGGGACCACCGGGATCGGCTCCACCGCGCACCCCGGCCTGACCACTGGCGGCTACGACCCGAGCGGTGGTTACGACCCCAACGGTGGCTACGACCCGAGCACGGGCAGCCTCGCCGACGACTACGGCAGCGGTCTGGCCGGTGCCGGCGCTCCGACGGTCCCCGCGCTCGGCGGCGGTGGCGGTGGCGGCGGCCTGCCCGGCACCACCGGGCTCGGCGGCGGTGGCGGTGGCGGGCTGGGCGGCGGGGGCGTCATCCCGGGCGGCGGCTCGCTCGGCCGGCCGGTGAGCCCCAACATGGGCCCGATGATGGGCGGCGGCGCGGCCGGCGCCAATCGCGGTGGCGGCCGGGGCGCTGGTGGCAAGCTCGGCGCCGGCGGCAAGCTCGGTGCGGGTGGCATGGGCCCGATGATGGGCGGCGCGGCCGGTGGGGCCGGCCGTGGCGGCGGGCGCGCGGGTGCCGCCGGCGTGGGCGCCAAGGGCGTCGGTGCGGGCGCGCGGGGCGTCGGTGGCATGGCCGGCATGGGCGCCGGCTACGGCGAGGAGGAGACCCCTCGCAACACCTGGCTGGAGGAGGACGAGGACGTCTGGGGCGCGGACGGCGGCGGTACGCCGGGCATCCTGCGCTGACGGAGTCACGCCGAGCGCCGTCCACCGCACCGGTGGGCGGCGCTCGACGTTGTCCGGGCGGGATCGGGGCGGTGCGGGAGAAGGGCGTCAGCCGGTCGTGGCGTCCGTTGCGGACGGGCGGCGGCCCGGGCGCCAGCCCCGGCGTCGCCCGCGGATCAGGATCGGCTTGACGGACAGCAGCAGCGCGGCGACGAGCGCGCCGACGACGGCGGCCCAGACCGCGACGGTGCCCTGCCAGGCGAGCGGGTCCTCGGTGGAGGGCGGTGCCGGCATCGCGCCGGCCGGCGGGTCGGTACGGGTGCCGAGCACGGTCGCCACCGCCCGGTACGGGTTCACCACCCCGTGGCCGACCTCGGCGTTCTTCCCCTCGGGCGGGCTGTCGGCCGTCCGGATCAGCCGGTCGGCGACCTGCTCCGGGTCGAGGTCGGGGTGGGCGGCCCGGACCAGCGCGGCCACCCCGGAGACGTACGCGGCGGCGAAGCTGGTGCCGCCCTGCGGCTCGGCGAGGAAGCCCTCGCCCCCGGGGGCCGGGCCGAGGATGTTCAGCCCGGGTGCCGCGAGGTCGACGTAGTCCCCGCTGACCGAGCTGCCCACGTGACCGCCTTCCTCGTCCACCCCGGCGACCGCGATCACTCCCGGGTAGGCAGCCGGGAACGCGGGCCTGTCCTGCTGGTTCTCCTGGCGGTTGCCGGCGGCGGCCACCACGACCACCCCCTCGTCGAGGGCGTAGCGGACGGCGTCGGCGAGGTCCTGCCGGTCCAGGGTCACCAGCGACAGGTTGATCACGTCGGCGCCGTTCTGCACCGACCAGCGGATCGCCTCGGCGATCTGCCCCGGCAGCCCCTCGTCGGCGGTGGTCCTGGTGTCGGGCAGGACGCGTACCGGGAGGATCCTGGCCTGCGGCGCGATGCCGCTGAACGACGCGCCGGTGCCCTCCTTCCCGGCGATGATGCCGCCGACGATGGTGCCGTGGCCGGCGAGGTCGCAGCGGCCCTGCTGCTGCGGCAGGCCGTTGAAGTCCCGGCCCGCCTTGACCTGGCCCTTCAGGGCGGGATGGAGGGCGGAGACGCCGGAGTCGATGACCGCCACCGTGATGCCGGCGCCCCGGGAGATCCGCCAGGCCGACGAGGGTTCGAGTCTCCTCAGCGGCCACGGCGTCTCGGCGGGGGCGGCGACGCCGGGGGGCCCGCAGCGGGGGACCGCCGCCGAGGCGGGCGACGGGGCGATGACGGCGGTGCCGAGCAGGACCGCGGCCGCTCCACCGAGGACCGCGCGGGCACCGCGCCCGCCTCGGCGGGCCGGCCCGGTCCCGCCCGGTCGGAAACTCTCGCGCACGCGGTGAGATTACCGCCGAGGGCCGGAGCGGCGTGCCGCCGCCCGGACCCCTCGTCAGGAACGCTCGCTGGCCTCGGCCGGCTCCTGGTCGTCGGCGAAGAGGGCGAGGAGGGCGCCGACCTGCCGGTCCGCTTCGGCGGGGTGTCGGAACCGCCCGGCGGGGTTGAGCGTGTACTCGTTGCGTCGGCCCACCCGGGTGCGGTTCAGGTAGCCGCCGGCCTCCAGGTCGGCGACGATCGCCTGCGCGGCCCGCTCGGTGACGCCCACCTCGTCGGCGACGTCGCGGAGCCGGGCGGTGGGGTTGCGGGCGATGGCGAGCAGCACGTGCCCGTGGTTGGTGAGGAAGGTCCAGTTGCGGGTGCTCCCGTTCTCCCCTGTCGTCGCCATGCCCGCCATCGTATGGCCCCTGCTTCGTGTTTTCCTGCGCGCCCTCGCGGCCGAGGGACGCGCGGAGGCCCGGCCGCCGTCGCACCGGGCCCGCCGGACATATGAAATGCATATCACGCATCCCTTGACGTATCTTGCAGTGCGTGTGACGGTGGTGGCAGCCCGCGTCCAGCGTCGGCCCGGGTGACCAGGCCGTTCACGCGAGGTAGCGAGGTGTGGGATGAGTCGTCCCGGATCGCCAGGAACCCAACCGGGCCCGGAGCGGACGCTCCCGGCGCCGGCCACGGGCGGGACCCCGGCCGACGTCGGCACCGCGTTCGCCGTCCCCGCGAGTCCCGAGCAGGCGCTCGCCGAGCTGCACGCCGGTAACCGGCGGTTCGTGACCGGCGCCCCGCGCCACCCCAACCAGGACGCCGGGCACCGCGCCGCGGTCGCCGACGGGCAGCACCCCTTCGCGGTGATCGTCGGTTGCTCCGACTCCCGGCTCGCCGCCGAGATCATCTTCGACCGCGGCCTCGGTGACCTCTTCGTGGTCCGCACCGCCGGGCACACCATCGGTCCCGAGGTGCTGGGCAGCGTGGAGTACGCCGTCACGGTCCTGGGCACGCCGCTGGTGGTGGTGCTCGGGCACGACTCCTGCGGGGCCGTCCAGGCGGCGCGTACGGCGGCCGCCACTGGCACCCCGCCGGTCGGGCACCTGTGCGCCGTGGTGGACGCCGTGGTGCCCAGCCTGCGCCGGGCCGCCGCCGAGGGCGTGGACGACATCGACGGGATCGTCGACATCCACATCGCGCACACCGTCGAGGCGATGCTGGGCCGCTCCGCCGTCCTCGCCGCGGAGGTGGCCGCCGGCCGTTGCGGGGTGGTCGGCATGTCGTACCGGCTGACCGCCGGCGAGGTGCGGACGGTGGCCGAGGTGCCCGCCGCTGCGGCCGACGCGCCGGAGGCGGCGGCCAGCGCCGCGCTCGCCTGAACAACCATCCACCCACCGCCCGCCCGTCACCGCCCTGGCGGGCGGGTCCGTACGACGAAACAGGGCCGCCCCGCGTTCGGCGGGGCGGCCCTGTCCGCGCTCTCGGCTGTGCCGCGCGCGTGCGTGCCTACCAGAGGGACACGTGGACGTGGTCGGTGTGGTTCGACGGACCGCTGTAGGAGCTCCAGCCCGTCGCCGGGAACCAGATCTGTCTGTTCCAGATCACGTAGTAGACGCCGAGCCGGTCGGCGTTGCGGACCAGGAACGCGGTCAGGTTGTTGCCGTACATGTAGGTGTCGTCGTTGTGCCAGGGGGAGAAGCCGCTCTTCTGCAGCGACCAGTCGCAGGCCCGGCCCTTCGGGTGCTCGTACGGCCCGCCGGGGCGGTAACAGCCGACGAACCGGTTGAAGCCGGCTCGCTTGACCTCCTTGTACATGTGCAGGGTGCGCGCGGTGATGCGGCCGGAGGTGGTGGGGTCGGCCTCGGTGGGTGACAGCGGCGTCCAGTCGCCGTCGGCCGCCCGCCCCGGCGCGATCTTCGCCACCGGCGAGGTGGCGACCACCTTGCCGCTGGTCAGCCCTCTGCCGCCGACCAGCGCGAGCGCCTTCTCCGCCTCCCGCTTGCCGCGCGCCATCTCGTTCGTCAGCTTCTGCTGTTCGCGGACCTCGGTGTCGAGCGCCAGCTTGGCCTGCTCGGCGCGGTCCTTGACCGCGTTCACCTCGGCGAGCTTCTTGGAGTTGACCAGGTTGAGCTCGTCGAGGGCGGCGGCGCGCTTGACGAACGAGTCGGGGCTGGCAGTGTCCAGCAGCATGGACACCGCGCCGATCCGCCCGGTGCGGTAGGACTGGGCGGCGATCTGGCTGACCTGGGGAGCCAGCGCGTTCAGTTCGGCCTGCGCCCGGGAGACCTCCAGGGCCAGTTCGAGCTGGCGCTTCTTCGACTTCGCCAGCTTCGCCTTGGCCTGCACGTAGGACCGGTTCCGGGCCTCGATGAGGTCGTCGAGCAGCTTGGGCTCGTCGTCCCCGTGCCCGGAGGGCTTGGGCGGGGTGGGCGCGGCCGCCGCCGGGAGAGGCCCGGCGAAGACCGCCAGAGCGGCGAGTACGGCCACCACGGGCGTCAGCCAGCGGCGTAGGGGTGCCGTCACAGTTTTCCCTTCCGTCGACCGCCGACCGGGTTAGCTGACGGGTTCGGGGCGGAAGTGGCCCCTACCGCTGTCGCGGATTCACCCCACGTACCTGGGTCCCCGGTTCGCCTCGCGGCGATTGGGCGGCGGCACCGCAGGCGCCGCTGCGCGCCTTCGGCGGTGACCGGCAGCGAGGTTACCCGAGAACGCTCCCGGGGATCTACGTCCCTAAGCCGACTAAATGCGTTATTTCGTAATGGCGGACGGTGACCAGTGACGCATTTATCAGGACGAACGTCCTGTTCGGTCACGCTGAGGAGCGTCACCATGCGGTGTCCGTACTTCTGTGCCCATCGGGCCATCCGGCGGGAGCGGCGGACGGCGTGTCCCCGCGCGGCCCGCTGAGGGCCTCCAGCGCCTCGGACCGGTCGGTGGCCGGCCGGGGCGTCGGCGCGGGCGCGGTGGCGGCGTGGTCGGTCGCGTCCCCGCCGCGTCGGCCGGCCGTGGTCACCAGGGCCGCCAGCGCGGTGGTCAGCGGCACGGCGGCGATCAGACCCAGGGTGGCGACCGCGCTGCGGACGATCTCCTGGGCGAGGAACTCGCTGGTGAGAAGTTGGGTCACCGCCCGCGAGTCGGCGGTCAGCAGGAGCAGCACCGGCAGCGAGGCGCCGGCGTACGCCAGCACGATGGTGTTCACCGTCGAGGCGATGTGCGCCCGGCCGACCCGGGTCGCCGCCCGGTAGAGCTGCGTCCGGGACAGCCCGGGGTTGGCGTGCGCCAGCTCGGTGACCGTGGCGGCCTGGGTCACCGTGACGTCGTCCAGCACGCCGAGGGAGCCGATGATGATCCCGGCCAGCAGCAGCCCGTGCAGGTCGACGTCGGCCTGGTACATCGACAGCGTGGTGGCGTCCTCGGAGCCGAACCCGGTCAGGTGGGTCGCGGCGGTGGCGATCGTGCCGAGGACACCGGTCAGCACCAGGCTGCCCAGCGTGCCGAGCACGGCGACCGAGGTCTGCGCCGTCACGCCGTGGGTCAGGTAGAGCACCACGAACATGATCAGAGCGGCGCCGACGACCGCGACCAGCAGGGGCGGGTTCCCGGCGCTGATGCCCGGCAGCACGAAGGTCAGCAGGATGGCGAAGCTCGCCGCCAGGCCGCCCAGCGCGGCCAGCCCACGCCACCGCCCGAAGGCGACGATGGCGGCCGCGAAGAGCGCCACCAGCCAGACCAGCGGCTTGCCGCGCTGGTGCTCGGCGATGTTGTAGGTGCTGGCCGTGGGGTCGGCGGGGTCGGTGAGCTCGACCAGGATGATCTCGTCGTCCACGGCGACGGTCGGCGCGCCGGGGCCCACGGGCACCGGCGTCTCCACCTGCTGGCCGGCGTCGGGGCCGTCCTGCACCCGTACGGTGACCGTGCCGCAGGGGCCCTGTGGCGCGTCGGGGCTCCCCTCCGGGGTCTCCGGGGCGGGCGGGCACGGCTCCGTCACCACCCGGGTCACCGTGCCGTGGTAGCGGGGCGCGTCGGTGCCGGTCGCCGGGTCGGGCGCGTTCCACGGCCACAGCACCAGGGCGGCGATCAGCGTGGCGACGAAGAGGGGCACCACCGTCGCGACGAGGATCCGCCGCACCCTCGGCGGGGCGGACGGAGCGGGACGGGTGTGGTCGGCGCCCATCGAGTGTCTCCCTACGAATCCAGGGCGGGGTACGTGCCGGCGGGGCCGGTCGGTTCACCCGTCGCCGCGTGGCCGGGACGGGGATCGCTTCCGCGTGGCGGTGCGGTCACGTACCGCGGTCCTGGGCCCCCGTCCGGTCGCGGGCGGGCGGTGCCGCCGCCCGGCGGGGCGCGCGGGGCGGGCGGTGCGGAATCCGGAGGGCCACCGGCCGAATGGTAGCCACCCCGGCATCCGGGCGCAGGTCGTGCGGGTGGTGTCGGAGGTGTGGTGTCGGAGGTGTGGCGTCGCCGTGGGGCCGCGCCTCGCGGGGCCGGGTGCCGGGACGGGTCAGCCGCGCTTCATCAGGCGGCCGACGGCGGCCATCATCTCGGTGGCCATCTCGTCGGCGCGGCCCTCGGCCGCGCCCTCGCGCATGCAGTGCCGGGCGTGCCCGTCGAGCAGGCCCAGCGCGACCTTGTCCAGGGCGGCCTGGATCGCGGAGATCTGGGTGAGCACGTCGATGCAGTAGCGATCCTCGTCGACCATCTTCTCGATGCCACGGACCTGCCCCTCGACGCGGCGCAGCCGCGCGAGCAGCTGATCCTTGCTGGCGGTGTAACCCCTGGTCGGGGTGGGCGTCGGTGTGGTCATGGGGTCGAGGATACCGTACCCCTCGGGGGTATGGTACGTTCGTTCCTGGCCGGGATACCCCCACCGGGTACCGGTACAAGGCACGGGCACCGGTCCGCCTCCGATGTACCCCTGGGGGGTATAGGCTGGGGGCGGCGAGAGGAGAGTTCGATGATCACCACGACGTACCAGGTGCAGGGCATGACCTGCGGGCACTGCGCCACCGCGGTCAGCACCGAGGTCGGCGCGATCCAGGGCGTCAGCGACGTCCAGGTCGACGTCGCCGCCGGTCGGGTCACCGTCACCAGCGAGGGCCCGTTGGAAACCGACACCGTGCGCTCCGCCGTCGACGAGGCCGGTTACGACCTCGTCGGCGCCTGAGATCGGGCACGGGGAAAACGAGGCACACCATGAACACGGCGACGAAGCTGAGCGGTTTCGCCCTCGGCCTCGCGGTGGTGTTCGGCGCGACGTACGGGGTCGGCCGGGTGGCCGACCCCGTGGCGCCGCCCGCCGAGGCCCCGCACGAGGCCGGCGGGGGGCACGGCGAGGACGGCGGAGCCGGACACGGGGGCGACAACGGCGCGGCGGCGCACCTGCCCGGCGGCCTGCTCGTCTCCGACCGCGGCTACACCCTGCGCCCGGTGGACGCCCCGGCCGGGCAGTTCGCCTTCCAGGTCACCGGCCCGGACGGCGGGGCGGTGACCGCGTACGACGTGGCGCACGACAAGCGCATGCACCTGATCGTGGCCCGCCGCGACCTCTCCGGTTTCCGGCACGTGCACCCCGAGATGGCGCCGGACGGCACCTGGCGGGTCGACTCGCCGCTCGCCGGGCCCGGCGTCTGGCGGGCGTTCGCCGACTTCACCCCGACGGGGGGCGAGGCGCTGACGCTCGGCGTCGACGTGACCGTCCCCGGCGCGCTGACCGGGCGGCCCCTGCCCGCCCCGGCGACCAGCACCACGGTCGACGGCTACACGGTGACGCTCGCCGGCGCCCCGGAGCCCGGCCGCACCGCCGAGCTGACCCTGACCGTGAGCCGCGCCGGCGCCCCGGTCACCGACCTGGAGCCCTACCTGGGCGCGTACGGCCACCTGGTGGCGCTGCGCCAGGGCGACCTGGCTTACCTGCACGTGCACCCGCACGGCGAGCCGGGCGACGGGCGGACGCGGCCCGGCCCCGAGGTGAGCTTCTCGGCGGAGATGCCGTCGGCCGGCGCCTACCGCCTCTACCTGGACTTCAAGCACGGCGGCGTGGTGCGTACCGCCGAGTTCACCATCGTCGCCGGCAGCCCTCCGACCGCGCCGGGTGTCCCGGCGGCGACCAGCTCCCCGACGGCGGGCACGCCCGCCGCCACGAGCTCCCCGACCGCCGGCGCCGGCCACGGCGTCCCCGGTCACGGGCACGACTGACGGGAAGCATGATGACCACCAAGCCCTTGCTGACGGCGCCGAACCAGATCGAGCTGGCGATCGGCGGTATGACCTGCGCCTCCTGCGCGGCCCGGATCGAGAAGAAGCTGAACCGGATGGACGGGGTGACCGCCACCGTCAACTACGCCACGGAGAAGGCCACCGTCCGGTACGCCGACGAGGTCACCCCGGACGAGCTGATCGCCACGGTGGAGAAGACCGGCTACACGGCGGCCCTGCCGCCCCCGCCCACGCCCGCCGGCGGCGAACCGGCCGCCGAGCCGGTGGACGAGCTGCGCGGCCTGCGTACCCGGCTGTGGGTCTCGGCCGTGCTCACCGTGCCGGTGATCGTGCTGGCGATGGTGCCCGCCTGGCAGTTCGAGTTCTGGCAGTGGCTGTCGCTCACCCTGGCCGCCCCGGTCGTGGCCTATGGCGGGCTGCCCTTCCACCGGGCGGCCTTCATCAACCTGCGGCACGGCGCGGCGACCATGGACACCCTGGTCTCGCTCGGCACCCTGGCGGCGTTCGGCTGGTCGGTCTGGGCGCTCTTCCTCGGCACCGCCGGTACGCCGGGGATGACCCACCCGTTCAGTCTCGCCATCAACCGATCCGACGGCGCCGGCAACATCTACCTGGAGGCGGCGGCCGGGGTGACCGTGTTCATCCTCGCCGGCCGCTACTTCGAGGCGCGGGCGAAGCGGACCGCCGGCGCGGCCCTGCGGGCCCTGCTCGAACTCGGCGCCAAGGACGTCGCGGTGCTGCGCGGCGGCACGGAGACCCGGATCCCGGTGGACCAGCTCGTGGTGGGGGACCGGTTCGTCGTGCGGCCCGGTGAGAAGATCGCCACGGACGGCGTGGTCGACGAGGGCACCTCGGCGGTCGACGCCAGCATGCTCACCGGCGAGTCCGTCCCGGTCGAGGTCGGCCCGGGCGAGCCCGTGGTCGGCGCGACCGTCAACGCGGGCGGCCGGCTGGTGGTCACCGCCACCCGCATCGGCGGCGACACCCAACTGGCCCAGATGGCCCGGCTGGTCGAGCAGGCGCAGACCGGCAAGGCGGCGGTGCAGCGGCTGGCCGACCGGATCTCCGGCGTCTTCGTGCCGATCGTGATCGCCCTCGCGGTGGGCACCCTCGGCTGGTGGCTCGGCAACGGGTCGGGCGGCACCGCCGCGTTCACCGCCGCCGTGGCGGTGCTGATCATCGCCTGCCCGTGCGCCCTCGGGCTGGCCACGCCGACCGCCCTGCTGGTCGGCACCGGCCGGGGCGCGCAGCTCGGCGTCCTGATCAAGGGGCCGGAGGTGCTGGAGTCCACGAAGCAGGTCGACACGGTCGTGCTGGACAAGACCGGCACCGTCACCACCGGTCGGATGACGCTTGTGGACGTGGTCCCGGCGGCCGGCGAGGACCGTGCGGAGCTGCTGCGGCTCGCCGGGGCGCTGGAGTCCGCGTCCGAGCACCCGATCGCCCGGGCCGTCGCCGCCGGGGCGGCCGAGGCGGGCACGCTGCCGCCGGTGACCGGCTTCGTCAACGCCGAGGGGCTCGGCGTGAGCGGGACGGTCGACGGTCGGGAGATGCTGATCGGTCGGCCCCGACTGCTGCGCGAGCACGGCCTCGACGTACCGGAGGAGGTCGCGCGGGCGGCGGCCACGGCGGAGGCCCAGGGACGGACGGCGGTGCTGGCCGGCTGGGACGGTCGGGCCCGCGGGGTCCTCGCGGTGGCCGACGTGGTCCGACCGACGAGCCGGGCGGCGATCGCACAGCTGCGCGCGCTCGGCCTGACGCCGGTGCTGCTGACCGGCGACAACACCACCGTCGCCCACGCGGTGGCCGCCGAGTTGGGCATCGACGAGGTGGTCGCCGAGGTGCTGCCCGCCGACAAGGTCGACGTCGTGCGGCGGCTCCAGGACGAGGGTCGGGTGGTGGCGATGGTCGGCGACGGGGTCAACGACGCCGCCGCGCTGGCCCAGGCCGACCTCGGCCTGGCCATGGGCACCGGCACGGACGTGGCGATCGAGGCGTCCGACCTGACCCTGGTCCGGGGTGACCTGATGGCCGCCGTGGACGCGATCCGGCTCGCCCGGCGCACCCTCGGCATCATCAAGGGCAACCTGTTCTGGGCCTTCGCCTACAACGTGGCGGCCCTGCCGCTGGCCGCCGCCGGCCTGCTGAACCCGATGATCGCCGGCGCCGCGATGGCCTTCTCCTCGGTCTTCGTGGTTGCCAACAGCCTCCGGCTGCGGGGCTTCCGCCCGGTCTCCTGACCCCTGCGCACCGTGCCGCCGGCCCCGTCCGTCAAGGGCCGGCGGCACCGGTCGTGGCGGGCCCGGCGGCCCGCCGGCCGGCGGCGGTGGGTGACCGGACGGTTGGACGCTGGCGGTGCGGGGTATTCGAGGGGCGTACCGGCACCGCCAATCGGGAGGTCGACATGGGTTTCGAAGACAAGGTCAACAACACGACCGAGGATGCGGCCGGCAAGCTGAAGGAAGGCGCCGGCCGGGCCACCGACAACGAACGGCTCGAGGCCGAGGGGCGCAACGACCAGGCCAGCGCCAAGCTCAAGCAGGCCGGCGAGAAGATCAAGGACGCCTTCAAGAGCTGACCCGCGTACGCGCCCTCCGCCGGATCGGTCACCAGCCGACCCGGCGGAGGGCGTACTGGCGCGCCCGGCGGACGTTTCCCCCGGCAGGCGCCACTCGTTGGCAGGTCGACGTCCCGCCGCCCGGCGCCGGCCGCACCCGTGCCGTCACCCCCGGGAAGGCCGAGACCCCGAACGGGAGGTCCCGTGTCCCGATCCGTCGTCTACGCGCGCCGCGCCGCCGCCACAGTGGCGCTCGGGGTGCTGGCCGTGGGATGCCAGGACACCGCGCGGGAGGAGACCGCCCGGACCGGCGCGGCCCCGCCGAGCCCGACGGCCCCGGCGAGCGCCGCCCCGAGCCCCTCCCCGGTCGCCACGACCGCCGCCAACACCGTCGAGGTCTGCCGCGAGGTCGACCAGCTCATCCTCGCCGGCAGCCGGCGGATCGCCACCGACTCGGCGGCCTCGGTCACCCGCGACCTGACCGGTGAGCAGGTCGCCGACCAGCTCCGGCGCAACCTGGCGGGGCTGGCGGACGACGTACGCGCGCAGGCCCGCCGCGCCGCCGACCCGGAGATCCGCGCCCTGATCCAGGACACCGCCGACCGGATCGACGCCGGTTCCCGGGCGTCCCGGCCGGCCGCCTGGATGGACTCCACCTTCACCGCGATCCCCCCGAAGCTGACCCGCGAGTGCCGCGCCTGAGGCCGACGGGCACGTCGCCCGGCGTCGTCGACACCTGACCCGGGACTCCGGTCGGCATGCACCCCCGTGCCGCACGCCGGCCGGCGTCCGTCAGTGCGGCTCCCGCAGCCGCCGGGACTCGTCGGTCCCCGTCAGCCGGGCGGCCCGCAACTCCAGGTAGCGCTGCTCCGGCAGGCTCGTCGTCCCCCGGGCCGCAGCCAGGTACGCCGCCCGGGCCCGCTCCGGTTCGCCGGCCAGCTCCAGCAGGTGGGCGCGGACGGCGGCGAGCCGATGGTGCCCGGCCGTGCGGTCGTCGTCGTCGAGCGGGGCGAGCAGGGCCAGGCCGGCGCGCGGACCGTCCACCATGGCCACCGCGACGGCCTGGTTCAGGGTGACCATCGGGCTCGGGGCGGTCCGGGCGAGCAGCCGGTAGAGCGCCAGGATCTGTCGCCAGTCGGTGCGTCCGGCGGACGGGGCCTCGGCGTGCACGGCGGCGATCGCCGCCTGGAGCTGGTACGGGCCGGGCGGTGACCAGGTCAACGCCTCGGTGACCAGCGCGGTCCCCTCGCCGATGGCCTCGTGGTCCCAGCGGTCGCGGTCCTGCTCGGCGAGCGGGACCAGCTCCCCGGCCGGCCCGGTGCGGGCGGCCCGGTGCGCGTCGGTGAGCAGCATCAACGCGAGCAGCCCGGTCACCTCGCCGTCGCCCGGGAGCAGCCGGTGCACCAGCCGGGCCAGCCGGATCGCCTCGGTGGTCAGGTCGGCCCGGTGCAGGTCCGGCCCGCTGGACGCGGTGTACCCCTCGTTGAAGATCAGGTAGAGCACCTGGAGCACCGCCCGCAGCCGCTCGTCCCGGTCCCCGGGGGCGGGCATCGTGAACCGCGCCCCGGCGGCCTCGATCCGCTGCTTGGCCCGGCGGATGCGCTGGCTCATCGTCGCCTCGGGCACGAGGTACGCCCTCGCGATCTGCGCGGTGGTGAGGCCGCCGACCGCCCGTAGCGTCAGCGCGACCTGAGCCGACCGGGCCAGCGCCGGATGGCAGCAGAGGAACAGCAGGGCCAGCGTGTCGTCCCCCGCCGGTGGCTGTTCGTCGACGGCCGGCGCGTACGCCGGCTCGCGGGCGGCCAGCGCGGCCTCCCGGTTGCGCCGGGCACGCTCGCTGCGCCACTCGTCGGTCAGCCGGCGCGTGGCGACGGTGAGCAACCAGGCCCGGGGGTTGTCCGGCACGCCCTGTCGCGGCCACTGCACGGCGGCGGCGAGCAGCGCCTCCTGCACGGCGTCCTCGGCGGCGTCGAACTGGCCGTGCCGGCGGACGAGCAGGCCGAGGACCTGCGGCGCCAGGTCGCGCAGCAGGTCCTCCAGGTGGCCTCCGCTCACATTTCCGTCCCGGCCTCATCCATGATCGCCCGCACCTCCAGCACGCCGAAGCCCCGCCGCACGTCCGGCCAGCTGGCGGCGATCTCGGCGGCCCGCTCGGGACTGTCGCAGTCGACCATCAGGTAGCCGGCGAACTGTTCCTTGCTCTCCATGTACGGCCCGTCGGTCACCTCCGGCCGGTCCCCGGCCAGCCGGACCGTACGCGCCTGCGACGGGTCGGCCAGGGCCTGGCCGCCGAGGAACTCGCCCGACTCGGTCAGTTCCCGCATCAGCTCGTCGACCTCGCCGAAGAGCGCGCTGCGCTCCTGCTCCGACAGCCCGTCCACGAACCCCGGGCGGTTCCAGATCAGCAGCATGTACTTCATCGGGTGCTCCTCGTTTCCTCGGCCGAGCCCATGGTGGCGCGTTTCCGGTGAGGGGTCGGAGCCGACCCGCCGGTTCCGACAGCCGGCGGTACGGAATCTCAGCGCCGGCCGCGTACCTGGCGCTTCGGGGCGGGGCCGGCGCCGAGCGAGGCGCGGTCGGCGGCGGAGGTGCCCGACGACCAGCCCTCGGCGTCGCGCACCGTGAGCCGCCCCCGGACGACGCCGGGGAAGAGCGTGTCGAGGCGTTCGCGTACCGCCTCGGCGCGGGTGGCGAGCACCGGCAGCAGCCGTTCCGGCCCGGCCTGCGCCGTCGCCTCCCGGTCGGCCGCGTCCGTGGCGGCCCGCAGCCGCTCGCCGATCCGCAGCGCGAAGGCGTTGAGGAAGGACTCGTCGTAGTCCCGGGTCCGCCGGCCGGTGCTCCTGGCCCGCCGTTCCCCCCGGCCGCGCAGCATCGCGGTGGTGGCCTGCACCAGCAGCGAGGTGTAGAGCAGCTCGACCGCCTCCAGGTCGGCCGGCCAGCCCAGCACGGTAGTGAAGCCGAGGTCGTCGGACCAGACGGCCTCGCAGCGGTTCGCCGCCGCCACCTCCTGCGCCAGCAGCGCCTTCGCGCCCGCGTACGGGGGCTCGGTGCCGAGGCGCATCCCGCCGGGCCGGTCGGCGGGCTCGGCGACGCCCGCCAGCAGCGCCTGGTCGATGCTGTGCCGGGCGATCAGCTCCTGGGCCTTGCCGGTCAGCGCCTCCGCCTCGGCCGGGTAGGTGGTCGACTCCGCCTTGGCCAGCAGCGCCCGCACCCGGTCGAGCATCCGGGAGCCGCTGCCCGACCCGCCGCGCGCGACGGCCGTACCGGGCGCGCCGGGCGGCGGGCGCAGCACGGCGATCGGCGGGAGTCCCTCGACCAGGGCCAGCGCGTCGACCGCCGCCCGCAGCGCGGTGAACCGGTCGCACCCGACGCGGGTGGACCAGGCGGCCAGGTGGCTCTCGTCGGCGTCCCACCACACCCCGGCGCCCAGGTCGCGCAGCTGGTCGTCCCACCACGGCGGCACCGGGTCGGTCAGCTCGCGGCGCTGCGCGGCGAGCGCGTCGGTGACCAGCCCGGCCGCCCGGGGGTCGAGCCGGCGGGCGGCGAGCCGGCCGAGGTCCACCGGCTGCCAGCCGTGCTGGGCCAGCCGCCCCACGCCCCGCGCCAGGCGGCGGAGGAGCGCGGCGTCCACCGCCGCCGCGCCGTCCGCGGCGCCCGTCCCGATCATCAGCCGGTCCAGCTGCCGCTCCGCGAGGCGTACGTCGGTGCCGCGTACCGCCGCGAGCGCGTCGTTGACCAGTTCCTCGGCGTCCGGCACGGCCGTGTCCTCCTGGGGTCTGCTTCTTCCGCGCCGGGAAACGATCGTCGCCCGCCCGCCCGCCGAAGGTACCGCCGGGCCCGCGCGCCGTCCGCCGGTCGTGATCCGTGCCACCGGAAGGCCCCGGCCCGGCCGCCCCGTCGACGGGGAACTTCCGCATGGTTCGGCCAGCCCTGGGTAGTTCGGGGGGTGTCGAGCGATGCGAGGTGGTGGGATGGCGGGATCGCGGTTTTCGGGCAACGGCTCCGGCGCACCTGATCTTCGCCGGTCGGTCCTCGCCGCCGCGGTCATCGGGGTGGCGGTGATGGCCGCCGTCGACGAGATCGTCTTCCACCAGATCCTCGGCTGGCACCACTTCTACGACCGGTCCACCCTCTCCGTCGGGTTGTTCTCCGACGGGCTGCTGCACTCGGCCGAGCTGCTCGCCCTGGTCGGCGGCTTCTTCTGGTTCGCCGACCTGCGCCGCCGGGACGCCCTGGTGCCCCGGGCCGCCTGGGGCGGGTTCCTGCTCGGCGCGGGGGCGTTCCAGCTCTTCGACGGGATCGTCGACCACAAGGTGCTGCGGCTGCACCAGATCCGCTACGGGGTGCACCTGCTCCCGTACGACGTGGTGTGGAACGTGGCGGCGGTGGCGCTGCTGCTGCTCGGCGCGTGGGTGACCTGGCGGGTGCGGTCCCGCTCCGGCCGCGACGCCCGGTGACGGCGCTCGCGCACACCGGTGCCGCCGCGGGGCCCGCCCCGCTGCCGCTCGCGGCGGTCGCATTGCTCGCCGCCGGCTACCTGCTGGCCGTGTCCCGCGACGGGCGCGGCTGGCGTCGCCGGCGTACGGTCGCCTGGCTGGCCGGCTGCGGGGTGCTCGCGGTCGCCCTCGGCCCGCTGGCGGGCGGGCCCGGCGACCCGCGCGTGCACATGGCCCAGCACCTGCTGCTGGGCATGGTCGCGCCGCTCGCGCTGGCCCTCGGCGCCCCGGTGACCCTGCTGCTGCGGGTCGTGCCGCCGGCGGCCGGCCGCCGGGTGGGCCGGTTCCTGCGGGCCCGGCCGGTGCACGTGCTCGCCCATCCGGTGACGGCGGCGCTGCTCACCACCGGCGGGCTGGCGCTGGTGCTGCTCACGCCGCTCTACGCGGCGGCCGAGCGGAACCCGGTGCTGCACCACGCCCTGCACGCGCACTACGTGGCCGCCGGCTACCTGTTCGCCTGGTCGGTGGCCGGCCCGGACCCGGCGCCGCGCCGGCCGGGCCCGGCGGTGCGGGTTGGCGCCCTGCTCGCGGCGGGGGCCGGGCACGCCGTGCTGGCCAAGTACCTCTACGCGCACGCCGCCACCCTGCCGCCCGGGCTGCCCGAGCGGGACGTCGACGCGCTGCGCGCGGCGGCCCGGTTCATGTACTACGGCGGCGACGTCGCCGAACTGCTGCTCGCCACCGCCCTCTTCGCGGCCTGGTACCACCGGCGCCGACCCCGCCGACCGGCACCCTCCGCCGGCGCGGGCCCGCCCGGAGGCGAGGCCGTCCCGGTCAGCCGGTGTACGCCTTTCCGGCCGTCAGCCGGAGCGTGAACCCGGTGTCGTCGCGCTGCCAGGTGACGTGGTTGCAGGACTGGTAGGTGATCCAGAGGCCGAGCCCGCCGGGTGTGCCGTCGGACACGGGGAGCAGCCCGCAGAAGGGGTCGCCCGGCCCGTCGCCGCCGTCGCTGACCGTCGCCACGATGCGGTCGTCGCCGGCCCACACGCGCAGTCGGACCGGCGGCCTGCCGTGGCGCAGCGCGTTGGTGACGATCTCGCTCACCGCGACGACCAGATCCTCCACGTCGTCGTCCGGCACCTGGCCCTGGTCGGCCTTGTGCACGGCGGCGCGCGCCTCGGCCGCCGTCGGGTCCGTCAGCTCCACGGCCGGCGGCTGCGCCTGGAGGGGGTCGGGCACGACCCGGGGGCCCTGCCGCAGGAATTCCCTCGGCGGCGTCCAGGTCGGGCTGGGCACGTGCCGCCCGTCAGGGGTGGCGAACCGGGGGTGCGTCCGGGCCACGTCCGCCAGCACCTCCGGCGGCGTGATCCGGGTGTCGTACGCGCACATGCTCCACAGCGGGAAGTCGTCGTACGCGTGGTTTATCGCCGACTCGTAGCGGGCCCACCAGTCCCAGGTCGCGCCGAACGAGACCGAGGGCACCTCACCGATGATCCGGATCTGCCCGGCGCCGGCGGCCACCTGCTCGGCGAGGAGCTGGCGGTAGGAGCGGATGGCGGCGGCGGGCCGGGCGTAGACGTCGCCGCCGGGCAGGAACTCGACCCCGGAACCGGCCGGCAGCGCCGAGCGGACCAGCCCGCCGGTGCGCTCGCCCAGGGCCACGAAGGTCGGCTCGCCCGCCTCGACGCCGCCGAGCAGGAACGGCACCGCCACGGCGAGCAGCTCGTCGTCGGAGTCGTAGCGCACGGCCTCGTGGTAGTAGCCGTGGTGCTGGGCGGCCGCACCCGTCCTCATGGCGTGACCTCCACCCGCACGCCGGGCAGGTCCAGCAGCTCCACCAGGCGGGCCGCGGCCGAGCGGGGGGTGCGCAGCACGGCGGTCGCGCCGCGGCGGTGCGCGTACTCGGCCAGGTGGGTCAGGGCGCGGTGGTCCACGAAACGCAGGCCGGCCGCCGACAGCACCAGCTCACCGTCGGTGGGCCGCAGGTCGGCGCGGTCCAAGGCGGTGCGGAACAGGTCGTGGTTCGACATGTCCAGCTCGCCGGCGAGCGCGGCGTGCCCGTCGGCGGGCGCCACGGCGTACAACTGGAACAGCAGGTCCTCGACGTTGGTCTGCGGGTGCATGCAGGCCAGCTCGGTGACCGCCCGGTCGCCCAGCTTCACCCGGTGGTAGGCGCACATGGCCTTGAACGGCCGGGTGCGCATGTAGCGGTCGATCTGGTGCTCGTAGCGGGTGAAGACGTCGAGCTGGGCCGGGGTGCGGACGAGTTCGGTGGCCTCCGCGACCACGCGTAGCCCGGTGTGGCCGGCGGCCAGCGCCTCGTCCGTGGCGGCCGCGTAGGCGGCGACCTGCGCCGCCGGGTCGACGACCTGGTCGGGCGAGTAGGTCGAGACCAGGGGGACCACCGCGGCGGCGCCCCGGCGCTCCGCGTCGGTGAAACTCGGCAGCGCGTGCAGCCGCTCGGCCACCAGGTCCGAGGGGCGCGGTGTCACGTACCAGAAGCGCTCGCCGGCCGCGAGGCCCGCGGCAAGGTGGCGCTCCGCCTGGTCGGCGAGGGATTCCAGGTCGTCGTACGACCAGCAGATGTGACTGCCCGGCGCGGTCCGCCGTTCGCTGTTGATCATGCTGGTCGCCTCACGCTGACCAGTGTAGGCCGCCCCGGAACGGGCACCGGGTCCGCGACCTGCCGGGACGCCGGGGGCGGACGCTTTCGACCGGTTCGTTGCCCGACGGTGGGCCGGCCGGCCGTTCCGCCCCCCGGGGGCTGCGCCGCCGCGCCGGCCGGTGCCCGGTCAGGCGCTCCGCGCGCCACTGAGGCGCTCGGTGCGGGGAAAGGACGCCCAGATGTTCTTGGTGGTGCCCGTGGCGTACCAGCCGACGTCGAGGGAGAGGGCGCGGGCCAGCTCCAGGCCGCGCCCGCCGTCGCCGACGGGCCGGGCCTCGGCGAGCTGCGGCAGGGACCCCAGGTCGTGGTCGGCGACGTCGAGGATGAGGCAGTCGTCGGTCGCGAGCAGCCGGACGATGGTCGGCGGGATCCCGTGGCGCAGGGCGTTCGTCGCCAGCTCCGTGGCGATCAGCGCGACGAGCTCGGGAACCTCCTCCAGGGCCTCGCCCTCCCCGAGCACGTCGCCGGTCAGTTCCTCGTGCAGGGACGCCCGCAGGGCACGCAGGTCCACCGCCTCCTGCAACGTCCACCGCCGCAGCTCAACGGCCTGCGGCGGGGGTGTGGAACTGCTCAGCTGGCCCATGGTCTCGTTCTACCCGATCTCCGGCCGGCTCACTCCAGGGCTCATCGGTCGGCGCACCGGATCGTGGGTGCCCGGGGCACCCCCGGGCGGCAGCGACGCACCCGCTCGGCGGCCATCCGTCCGCCCACCGCCAACCCGTGCCGTTCCACCGCCGTCAACCCGTACGCCCCGCAGGTCGGTGTGAAGCGGCACCGTCCCGGCCAGTGCGGCGACAGCCACCGGCGGTAGCCCCGGATCGCCGCCACCCCCGCCCGGTCCAGCACCGGCGCCCGGGTCGTCGCCGCCGTCGCCGCGCCGAGCGTCAGCAGGGTCGAGAACAGCCCCAGGTCGCAGCAGTCGCAGCAGCCGTCGGGGTTCTTCGACTTCGACATGAGCCGTTGCTGCCGGCGGTTCTCGCGGGCCGTCTCCCGGAGGCGTCTGAACATCACGGTCCGATCATCGGCCAATGCGACGCCCGACGCGTTGTCGCCCCCGGAGCCGACCGGCCGGTGGGACCCGGAAGCGGTGTCGCCCCGGACGCGGTATCGACCGGTACCGCCGCGGGCCGCATGCCGGGCGACGGTCGCGGGTAGTGCACAGGCAATGACCGAGAGGAGAACGCCGTGCCAAGCACCACGATGCCGATGCTCGAGACGTACCCGAAGTCGATCAACCTGGACCGGGCCAAGCTGGCCGCCGTCGTCGAGGCGCTCAACACCTGCGCCCAGGCGTGCACCGCCTGCGCCGACGCCTGTCTGAGCGAGGACATGGTCGCCGAGCTGACGAAGTGCGTACGGACGAACCTGGACTGCGCGGACATCTGCACGACGACCGCCCGGGTGCTGTCCCGGCACACCGGTTACGACGCCAACATCACCCGCACGCTGCTGGAGGCGTGCGCCACCGCCTGCAAGTCCTGCGGCGACGAGTGCGCCGGCCACGCGGGCATGCACGAGCACTGCCGGATCTGCGCCGAGGCCTGCCGCGCGTGCGAGCGGGCCTGCCGGGACCTGCTCGCCACCATGAGCTGACCGTCCCCGGAGGACACGGCGCCGGCATCCCGCGTGGGGTGCCGGCGCCGTGCCGTCAGCGGCGATGGTCAGCGCAGCCGGACCGGGCCGGCGTCGATCCGGATGCGGAACAGGGCGTACGGCTTGCGCCGGAGGTCCTGCCCGCGCTGGTACTTCGCCTGGCGGTGCAACTGGTTGGCGGTCACGTACAGGTGCCCGTCGCTCGCCACGGACATGGTGTCGGGCCACAGCAGCCGCGGGTCGTGGGCCACGGTCTCGTATCCGCCGTCGGGGAGGCGGCGCAGCACCGCGTCGTGCTCGTACGACGTGAGGTAGAGCCGGCCGACGTCGTCGGTCTCCAGGCCGTCGGAGGCGCCGCCCTTGTCGCCCTCGTCCACCACCGACGCGGCGACCTGGTCGTCGGCAGTCGAGCGGTCGGTGAGCGCGTCGGTGGACACGCTGTACCAGCGGCGGGAGGCGAGCGGGCAGTAGTGGAGCCGGGACCCGTCGGCGGAGATGGCGATGCCGTCCGCGCCCATCGTCACCGGCTTCGGCGGCCCGTCGGCGGGGCGCTCCAGGAACGGCCGGCCCTCGACCACGGGCCGGAACGTCTCCAGCGGCTCGGCCTTCGTGGACGGATGGTCGTGCAGCCGCCGCCAGGACGCGCCGCTGGCCAGGTCCACCACGATGATCCCGTTCGGGCCGGAGTCGGAGGAGTCGGTGATGTAGGCGGTGCCCGCCTCGCCGCGGCGCAGGTCGAAGCGCACGTCGTTGAGGTAGGTGCTGGGCAGGGCGACGTCGGTCGGGAAGGTGATCACCTGGGCGACGGTGTCGGTGTCCAGGCCGACGCGGACCAGTTTCGGGCCGCCGGGCGTGGTGGGGCGGAACATCGGGCTGCCGGTGTCGAGGACCCAGAGCCGGTCGGCGGGGTCGACGACGACGCTCTGCACCGACACGAACGCCTCCGCGTCGTCGTCGCCCGACGGGCTGTTCCACCGTTCGTCGGGGAAGGGCACCTCTCGGCCGTCGCGCAGTTCGACCACCGTGGCGGGCACCTCGTCGCCCCACTTCGGGAAGTTGACGAAGATCCGGCCGGTGTGCGAGACGCTCACGCCGGTGGGCATCGGGCCGGTGAAGGCGTGGACGAGTTCCAGCTCGCCGACCGGCTCGGCGGCGACCGGCCCGCTCACGACGCGCCCCCGGGACGCGGCGCGGCCTCGTCCCTCACCCGACGCGGATCCTCATGGAGCACGTGCATGGCGTCATCTCCCTCTCGCGCGGGTTCGACCGTCGGGCTTCCCGGCGCCCACCGCCGCAAACCCTCCGCCCGCCTCTCCCAGGTGACCCGCCGGGGGTCAGCCAAACCCGGGGCTGCCGTGCGGGATCGCCGGGGAGGCGCGGGCCCCGGGGCCGGCTTCTCGAAGCGATCCGACGACGTATACCCGGAGGGGGTATATCGTGGGTCGGGAGGAGGCGCAGATGCCCCACGAGACGCACCACCACGACGGCCACCCGCCCCGCGCGACGGGTGCCTCCGACACGCACGCCGGCCAGCACGCCCACGGCGCGGGCGGGCACGCCGGGCACGACAAGCACGCCGGGCACGACCCGGAGATGTTCCGCCGGAAGTTCTGGCTGAGCCTGGCGCTCACCGTGCCGATCGTCCTGACCAGCGAGATGGTGATGGACTGGTTCGGCTACCGGCTGGAGTTCCCGGGCATGGCATGGGTCGGCCCGGTCCTCGGCACGGTCGTCTTCCTCTACGGCGGCTGGCCGTTCCTGGCCGGGGCCGTGGGGGAGGTGCGCGACCGGGCGCCCGGCATGATGCTGCTCATCGCGATGGCCATCACGGTGGCGTACGTCGCCTCGGCGGCCACCGCGCTCGGCGTCTTCGACCTGGACTTCTGGTGGGAACTCGCCGCCCTGGTCACGATCATGCTGCTCGGGCACTGGCAGGAGATGAAGGCCATCGGGCAGGCGCAGGGCGCGCTGTCCGCCCTGGCGGCGCTGCTGCCCGACGACGCCGAGCGGGTGGCGGCGGACGGTGGGGTCGAGCGGGTGTCCGTGGCGGACCTGCGGGTCGACGACCTGGTGCTGGTCCGGCCCGGTGCGCGGGTGCCGGCCGACGGCCGGATCGTCGAGGGCGGCGCCGAGCTGGACGAGTCCATGGTGACCGGCGAGTCGCGGCCGGTCTCCCGGGGCGTCGGGGACCGGGTGGTCGCCGGCACGGTGGCCACCGACGCGGCGGTCCGGGTACGCGTCGAGGCGGTCGGCGAGGACACCGCGCTGGCCGGCATCCAGCGCCTGGTGGCCCAGGCCCAGCAGTCCAGCGGTCGCGCGCAGGTGCTAGCCGACCGCTTCGCCGCCTGGCTGTTCTACGTCGCGACCGTGGTGGCCCTGGCGACCCTGGTGACCTGGGCCGTGCTCGGCGACCTCGGCGGGGCCGTGGTGCGTACCGTCACCGTGCTGGTGATCGCCTGCCCGCACGCGCTGGGCCTGGCCATCCCGCTGGTGATCGCGCTGTCGACCGCCGTGGCGGCCAGGGGCGGGATCCTGGTCAAGGACCGGCTGGCGCTGGAGCGGATGCGCACGGTCGACGCGGTGCTGTTCGACAAGACCGGCACCC
Source organism: Micromonospora sp. NPDC007220 (assembly GCF_040634035.1). Classification (NCBI taxonomy): domain Bacteria; kingdom Bacillati; phylum Actinomycetota; class Actinomycetes; order Micromonosporales; family Micromonosporaceae; genus Micromonospora; species Micromonospora sp. NPDC007220. Next base: position 469,907 of record NZ_JBEYEU010000001.1, read on the forward strand.
TGACCCGGGGCGAGCACGTGGTGTCGGGGGTGGCGGCCACGGGGAACGGCAGCGAGGACGAGGTGCTCGCCCTGGCGGCGGCGGTGGAGGCGGACAGCGAACATCCGCTGGCCCGGGCCATCGTGACCGCCGGGGCCGGGCGCGGCGTGGCCCGGCGGGCGACGGGGTTCCGCTCGCTGACCGGGCGCGGCGTCCGCGCCGAGGTCGACGGCACGGCGTACGCCGTCGGGGGTCCCGCCCTGCTCCGCGAGCTGGGCGCCGAGGTGCCGGACGACCTGGCCGACCGGCAGGGCGAGTGGTCGCGTCGGGGCGCGGCGGTGCTGCACCTGCTGCGCCTCGACGGCGACACGGCCACCGTCCTCGGCGCCCTGGCGCTAGAGGACCAGGTCCGTCCCGAGGCCCGGGAGGCGATCGCCGAGCTGCGGGAGCAGGGCGTCGGCAAGATCGTCATGATCACCGGGGACGCCCGTCCGGTCGCCGAGGCGGTCGCCGCCGACCTCGGGTTCCGTCCCGGCGTCGACGAGGTGTTCGCCGAGGTGCTGCCCGCCGACAAGGACGACGCCGTGGCCGACCTGCAACGGCGCGGGCTGCGGGTGGCGATGGTCGGCGACGGGGTGAACGACGCCCCCGCGCTGGCCCGGGCCGACGTGGGCATCGCCATCGGCGCCGGCACCGACGTGGCGATCGAGTCCGCCGGGGTGGTGCTCGCCTCGTCCGACCCGCGGGGCGTCACCGGCGTGATCCGGCTGTCGCGGGCCTCGTACCGCAAGATGATCCAGAACCTGGGCTGGGCGGCCGGCTACAACGTCGTCGCCCTTCCGCTGGCCGCTGGCGTGCTGGCCTGGGCCGGGGTGACGCTCAGCCCGGCGGTCGGCGCGATCCTGATGTCCGCCTCGACGATCGTGGTGGCGCTCAACGCCCAACTGCTGCGCCGCGTGCGTCTGCGTCCCGTCGAGGGGTGACGAGCGGACAGCAGCGGGAACCGTCATTTATCCGTCACCGGCCATTCGATCGGCTGCCGATGATCTCCGGCAACGTCGCTCGTTATGAGACGGCCGTGGGGAGTCGCCGACGTAACGCCTGATCTGCCGGCCCGTCCGCCATCATTTCGCTCCGACCGACCGAGGCTGATCTGGCGTGAAGGTCCAGGTGGCGTACGTCGATCGTGCTCTTGACTGTTCCTGCTGCTCTCATGTCTTCTGGACTGCGCTTCGCATGGGGCGTGCGGGAACAATTCGGAGGCGCGTTGAACGGGCCGGGCAATGGGCAGGCGCAATTCCGGGCCTGGCCGAGGGCGACGCTCCTCGGCCGGATGAATCCGACGACGAGCCGAGCACTGTTGGGAATCGGGACCGGCGTATTGTTCCCGCCTGACCGTGTGATCATCCGGCAGGGTGACCGTGACAGTCACGTTTATCTTCTGCTCTCCGGCATCGTCAAGGTCACCACAACGGAGGCGGACCAGGAATCGATGCTCGCGGTGCGGGTCTCCGGTGACATGGTCGGAGAGATGGCGGCGCTGGAGCGGCGACCCCGCTCCGCCAGCGTGGTCACGTCCGTGGAAACCCGCGCCCGGATCATCAGCCGTGCCGAATTGACGGCGTTCATCGGCTCGTACCCGGATGCGGCGCTGGAACTCATGCGCATGATGAGCGAGCGGCTGCGCTGGTCCAACAGTCGACGGGTGGACATCACCACCCGCCCCGCCGGGGTGCGGCTCAGCCGGATCATCCTGGAGATCGGGCGGATCTACGGCCACCGGGCAGCCGACGGCTGGGACCTGGGCGTGGCCCTGACTCAGGCCGAGTTGGCGTCCCTTGCCGGTGTCGCGCTGCGCACCGCCGAGAAGGTGCTGCACGGCCTGAACAAGGACGGTCTCGTCGCCCGCGGATACCGACGAATGGTGATCACTGATCTGGCGGGCCTGCGGCGGGCGGCGGAGATGTGTGACGAGATCCCGCACTGAGACGGATTGATCTTGGGGGATCGGCGTCAGAGTGGGGCCACCGAACCGATGCGGCAGGAGAACGGATCATGGTGGCCCGATCTACGAGTACCGACCGTCGTTTGTGCGTAGCCGTCGACATGCAGGGTTACGGCCGCCGGGCCGGCCGTCAACACACCGACATCCAGCAGAATTTGGTTTCACTGATCGCCGACGCGGCGTCGTGTGTGGGTCTCGACCACGACACCTGGGATACGCAGCGCAGCGGAGACGGCGAGCTTTCGGTGCTTCCGACCGGTCAGCGCGAAGAGTTGCTGGTCGACGACTTCGTCCGCGAGCTGAACACCGGGCTGCGCCGGGTCAACGAAGGGCGTAAGGCTGACTGGTGCATCCGCCTGCGCCTGGCGATCCATCACGGGCCGGCGTGGCGTGCCGCGAACGGATTCGCCGGAAGTGCGCCGGTCACCGTGGGGCGCCTGCTGAACAGCGACCAGTTGCGGCAGGCCCTCCATGCGTCCGATGAGACGTTCCTCGCGGTGATGCTGTCCCGCCAGGTCTACGAGGACACCGTGGTCGCCGCGCACACCAGCCTTGAGCCGACCGATTTCGTGCCCGTGCGGGTCCGCGCCAAGGAATCCGATCACGTGGGCTGGGTGCGGGTGCCGGGCCTCGCGCCGTCGGTGCTGAAGCGTGTGTTCGGTAAGAAGGCCGCCGCGGCCGAGGGTCGTAAGGATGCCGCTGCGGCAGATGGCCGCGGCAGGCTGCGGCAGGCAGCGACAGCCGACAGCGAGGGCCGGGTACAGCAGGCCGGCCGCGACCTCACCGGCGCGCGCTACGGCGGGGGCGAGGGCCCGACGTACGTCAACCACACCACGTTCGAGGAGGGCGTGACGGTCGATCGCGGCGTCATCGGTTTCAACTTCGGGGGCGAACGAAATGGTTGACGACGAGCCGGGCGCCCCAGTTCCGCCGGCGGAGGAGAAGCCGACCGACGAGAACCCACCAGGTGCCCCGGCGCCGCAGGGGACGGCGCCGGCGGCGGAGTCCGAGGAGGACCTCCGCGACGAGGTGCATGAGCATGCGAGGTACATCAACTACCAGTACTTCTACGGCGTCTCGGCGTCGAACTCGAACTTCGGCATGTCGTTCGACGGGTCCTCGCGCCGTCCTGCCGCAGCCACCGGGCCCATGCGGCCCGAGGATGTGCGGCACGCCCTTCGCTGCTACCTCCGGCCGCCGGAGGCGTTCCGCAAGGCGCGGGACGTGTTGAACCGGTGCGGCATGGTGGTCCTCTGCGGTCCTGACGGCATCGGCAAGTACACCGGGGCGATCGCGCTGCTGCACGAGGTGGCGTCGGACCAGATCCCACCCACGAACATCTCGCCGGCGTTGTCCCTGACCGAACTGGCGCGGCTCAAGTTCGGCAACGCCGGCGGTTACATTGTGCGGGACCAACTGCGCGACGGAGAGGCCAGCGCCGTCCAGCAGTTCGAGGTGCAACGACTCACCGCCGCGCTGCGGGGACAGGCGCATCTGGTGATCACCACCAACCTCGGGGTGCGGCCCCGGGGCCCGATGGCCGATCTGATGGTCGACTGGGCGGCGCCCGATCCTGTCAGGTTGTTCGACAAGTGGCTTGCCGAGATGCCAGGCGAGGTCTGCAACACCCCCGCGTTCGAGCAGTTGCGCCAGCACGTCCGCACGCTGATCTGTCCCCGGGACGTCCTCAAGGTCGTGGAATTGCTGGCGGACGGCCCGGAGCAGGCGCTCGCCGGGTTGAGGAGTTCCGAGCAGGAACGCGTGGCAGCCTGGTTCGATCGTGAACCGAGCGTTGACGAGGTGCTCGGGGTCGCCGCGCTCACCTTCGCCGCGGGCACGCCAGAGCCGACGTACGAATTCCTGCTCGACCGCCTCAAGGCGCTCTACCGCCAGAGGAACGGTCCCGTCCCGGCGGCCCGCGTGGAGACCGGAGCCGCAGCCGTGGGCACCGTGATGCCGCAGTCCCGACGCCGCGACCGGAACGACAGCCTGATCGCCGTCGACAACAGGAAGCAGCTGAATCTGGACGGTGAGGCTGCCGGGCGCAGCGTGTCCTTCGCGCAGCCCGGCATGCAGGAGTTGGTGCTGCGGCAACTGCACGACCGTTACGGCTACGAGTTGTGGGCTCCGCTTCGCGACTGGTTGGACGAGGTCGCTGCCCGCCCGCCGTCTTCGCTGCACATACGTCTCGGCATCGGTATGGCGCTCTACAGCACGCTGTCCTTTCAGGAGGTCGGACACGCGATCCTCGATCGGTGGGCGGACGGCACCGCCCCGGAACGCCTCGCGGCGGCCTCGACGCTGTCCTGGATCGGCTTGGACGGCCGCAACGCCTCCGCGGCGCTCGGCATCACCAAGCGGTGGGCGCAGAACTCCGGCCAGCGACGGGCGACGACAGCCGCGAGTGCACTCGGCGGACCTCTGGGCGCACGGTACTCGTCCGACGCACTGCGCTGGCTGTGGGCCCTCGCGATGCGGAGCGTCAGTATCCGCATGGTCGCCTGCGCGGCGCTGGGCATGCTGTTCGCCACCGCCGTGGAGGATCCGGACACCACCCGTCGGGTGCTGAAGTTCCTGCAGATCCAACTGCGGCGCTCGCTCGAGCCCGGCTCCCGCCAGCGAGACCGTCGGGCCACCTTCGAGACGGTGCTCAACGTCCTGTCCGCCCGGCAGGAGCCGACGGACGCGCTGGTGGCGGCCACCGTGATCCGGCAGGACCAGCGAAACGCCGCTCGGCTCGGCTCGCTGTGGGGCGAACTGTTTTGCAGCGCCCCGCACCGGAGCCGGACCCGGACGACGCTGTTCGCCGCGCTACAGGCGCTGAACGGCGACCAGGACTCCCTGCCTGCCGTTCGTCGACTGGGGGAGGCGATGCGCGAGGTCCTCTCTCCGCAGCAGTGGGCGGACCTGGACGGGGGCCTGCGACAGGAGGCGGACCGTGCCGACAACGGGCTGCCTCTCACCACCGTGCTGACGGCGCTGCTCGGGTGCCGGTTATCGACAACCACCACCTGGCCGTAGGGAGAGCCCGATGACTGACAGTACCTATCCGGTGATTTGCGAACGCCCACTCGACCGACCCCGCTCGTCCTTCCTGAAGTTCGCCCGGCGGGACCTGTCCGAGCTGCCGCGGCAGGAACCGGGGACGGTCCTCGTGTTCGATCTGGGCAGTCGGTATGCGGTCTTCGAGGACCGCCGGCACCTCACCGGCCGTGAGGAGGCGGTGGTGGAGGCCGTCGCCGTCAGCCTCGTTCACGTACGCCCCAGGCGGGTCACGGTCGACGTACGGATCCCGTCGAAGAGCCCGGCGGACGTGTTCCGCGTCCGGGTGGCCTTCCAGTGCCGCGTCACCGACCCCGAGACCGTCGTCCGGGACGGCCTGCTCGACGTGACCGGGCCGTTACTCGACCACATCAAGCGGGACCGGGAGCTCGACAGCCTGGGCGTCAGCTATCCCGTCGACGCCATCAACGAGGTCCGCGACGAGGTCAACGCCGAGCTGAGTGCGTACTGCACCATCCACCCGCCTCGGATCCGGGGAATGGAGGTGGAGTTCGGGATGGTCGAGGTGGCGACACCGTCCGCGCTCGTCGACCACGCCTCGAAAATCCGCGACACGAAGTGGCAGCAGAACCTGAAGGACCTTGAGGGCGGGTTCGTCACGAAGCAGGCCGAGGAACTGGCCGACCTGATCCGTACCGGCCCCGAGGTGCTGGAGGCCCTGGCCATCGCCCGTGGCGAGACCAGGGTGTCCCACGCCGCCGACCGGGCCTACGCCCGATCGGCGGAAGACCAGGGCAAGATCACGGAACTGCTGGCCATCCTGCAGAAGGACGGCCACCTGGAGCGTCTGAACGTCGATCCGAGCCTGCTCGTGCAGGCGTTCACCGACAGCCTCCGACTGCGTCGGTCGGAGCCCGCCTCCGGGATCGAGTCCGGCGGCGGGCCTGGGCAGCGGCCCCGCAGCATAACCGCCGAGGGCGGCGACGATCTGCTCCTGGACGAGGACGAACTGAATGATGAACAGCCGTAGTCCCCAGGAGGGACCGTCGCCGGAGGCGGCTGCCGTGCAGGAGCCGACGACCGACAGTGACGCCAGCTTCCACGTGGAGAAGGCCCCGACGGACCGAGGCCCCGGCCGCTACCTGCGGGTGCTGACCGGCGTCGACGAGGAGATGCTGGCGTGGGTGCCGACCGAACGCGCCCGATACACCGCACTGGGCGGGGTCGTGCTCGGGACGGCGGTGCTCGCCGGGTTCTCGATGTGGAACGCACTCAGCGCGGTGTTCGGCCGCAACTACTGGTGGCTCGCCCTGCCGGTGCTCGCGTGGATGCTGTTCGTGCTCAACCTCGACCGCTGGCTGGTGGCCACGTCGACCGGGTCGCAGTGGCGGCGGCGGGCGTCGGTGCTGGTACCCAGGTTGGTCGTCGCGGTGTTCCTGGGTGTCGTGGTGGCCGAACCCCTGGTGCTCAAGATCTTTCACACGGCGGTGGTGGAGCACATCCAGGACGGCCGCAAACAGGAACTCGACGACCTCCGCGGAAGCATCGTCGCCTGCAATCCGCTGCCCACGGATTCTCGGGAGAGGACGATCACGACGCCGTCGGACTGCCGGCCTTTCGTCGTCGCGTCGGGAGCATCTCCGACCGGTGCCGCCAGCCAACTGTCCGCTGCCCGGAAAGACGCGTCAGCGCTGCGCAAGCAGATCGACGAGGACACTGCGGAACTGCGCCGCCTGCGGGATCTGACCCGGCGGGAATGTGCGGGTGCCAGCGGCAGCGGACTCAGCGGTGAGGTCGGCGAGGGCCCTCGTTGCCGACGTCTGGAACGCCAGGCCCAGTCGTTCGAGGCGGAACACCCGATCGGGGCGGACAACGAACGTCTCGTGGCCCTGCAGAGAACGATCTCGGAACTGGAGTCGCAGGTTCGTACCGGGACCGAGACCGCCGAGCAGCAACGGGCCGCCGAGATCGACAGGCAGGTGGCCGAACTGGCGAGCCATCAGGGCGCGATCGGGTTCCTGGAGCGACTGGAGGCACTCGGTGATCTCACGGAAGACGTGCCGTCCCTGCTCGCGGCCACCTGGCTGATCCGCATCTTCTTCATCCTGATCGACTGCCTTCCGGTGCTGGTGAAGTTCATTACCGGAGCCACGGCGTACGACCGGTTGGTGGACCAGCGCGTCGCGAGTACCGAGCGCCTTCACGAGAAGGCGACGCGCAGTGCCGAGTCGACCGTGGCCGAGGATCTCGATGTCCAGCGCCACCGCGCCCGGGCCGACGGTGACATGCGGCGCCAGCGCATCGACTTCGAGGTGCGCAGGCACACCGCGCAGATCGAGGCCGAGGGGAGCAGGGCGGTGCAGGATCTGGCTCAACGTCTGCGACGGTCGGCGGCGTCCCAGCCAGGGGCTTCCGACGACGCACCGACGACCCGACCACGAAACGGCCGGGTCAACGGTGCCCGGGCGTCGTCCAGGACATCAGCCGAAGGCGACATCTGACCACGAGGAGGGCATCGATGGATCCGAGCCAATGGGCGGAACTTGCACAGGCCGGGGCGGCCGCGCTGGTGGCCGCGATGGCGACCGAGGCATGGACCGCCGTACGCGGCACGGCTGCCCGGCTGGTCGGCGGCAGCGACGAGCGTGACGCGGTCGCGTTGGAGTGGCTTGAGAAGCGGCGGCAGGACCTGGCGACGCTGCCCGGCCGCGACCGGGACGCGGCCACCGACGCACTGCGCGAACAGGTCGCCGGTGTGCTGTTGACCCGGTTGACCGACTATCCCGACCGCGTCTCGTTGGTGGAGCGGATCGTGTCGGCGGCCAACGCTCCGACGCAGCCCGTGACCGTCACCCAGCACGCGTCCGCCACTCTCGGCGGTCGGGTCTACCAGGCGGGGCGCGACGCCACGTTCGTCGACCGGTAGGAGTGACCGGCCTGCGGGGCGGGGTGCCCCGTCATCGCAGGCCGAGGTGGGTAGCGACCGACAATTGCAGCTGTCTTGACAAGAAAAATTGTCGGTGGGACGCTGTGATCATGTTCGACATCGCAGTGATCGAGGATCCGGCGGCGGCCGAGGCGTCGCTGGACCCGATGCGGGCCCGGCTGCTGGCCGCGCTCGCCGAGCCGGCCTCGGCGACGATGCTCGCCGCCCGCGTCGGCCTGCCCCGACAGAAGGTCAACTACCACCTCCGGGCGCTGGAGCAGCACGGCCTGGTCGAACTGGTGGAGGAGCGCCGGAAGGGCAACGTGACCGAGCGGGTCATGCGGGCGACCGCGGCGTCGTACGTGATCTCGCCCGCCGCCCTCGCCGCCGTCCGGCCCGACCCGGCGCAGTCGCCGGACCGGCTGTCGGCGCGGTGGCTGCTGGCGCTGGCCGCCCGCCTGGTGCAGGACGTCGGTGCGCTCATCACCGGCGCGGAGCGGGCGAAGCAGCGGGTGGCGACGTTCGCGGTCGACGGCACCGTCCGGTTCGCCTCGGCGGCCGACCGGGCGGCCTTCGCCGAGGAACTGGCGGCCACCGTCACCGCCCTGGTCGGCAGGTACCACGACGAGAACGCCCCCGGCGGCCGCGAGCACCGGGTGGTGGTCGCCCTGCACCCCAGCGCCGACCCCGACGACAGCACCGCGAACGAGGAGCACTGACTGACATGGGACATCACTTCGAGCTGCGCAAGGACGTCGAGCTGGCCGCCACGCCCGAGCAGGTGTGGGAGGCCATCGCCACCGGTCCGGGCATCGACTCCTGGTTCATGGGCCGCACGGAGGTCGAGCCGGGCGTGGGCGGCCGGACCCGCCTGACGATGGCCGGCCACGTCGAGGAGTCGACGATCACCGCGTGGGAGCCCGGCAAGCGGCTCGCCGACCGCACCGAACCGGCCCCGGACGGCACGTTCATGGCCATGGAATACCTGATCGAGGGCCGCGAGCGGGGCAGCACGACCCTGCGGCTCGTCCAGAGCGGCGTCCTCGGGGACGACTGGGAGACCGAGTACGAGGCCATGGGGATCGGCTGGGACATGTACCTCGGGACGCTGGCCGCGTACCTCGCCCACTTCCCCGGCCGGACCGCGACCCCGGTCTCGGCCTTCCGCCCGGGCGTCGGCGGCGCGGACCGGGCGTGGGCGGCCGTGGCCGAAGCCCTCGGCGCGGCCGGTCCGCTCGCCGAGGGGGAGCGCGTCCGGTTCACCGTCGCCGGGCTGCCGCCGATCGAGGGCGTCGTCGACCTGGCCGGCCTGCCGACCTACGTCGGTGTCCGCACCGCCGACGCGCTCTACCGGTTCCTGCACTCCGGTGCCGAGCGCGGCGACGCCCTGGTCCTCGGCCACCACGTCTTCGCCCCCGGGCAGGACCCGGCCCGGAGCGAGCGGGCCTGGCAGGACTGGCTGGCCGCCCTGCCCGTCGGCTGACCCCGACGACGAGAACGCCCGGCGGACGGGCCGGCCCGGACGCCCGGGTGGTGGACGGGGGCCGATCCGGCCGCCCGGCAGGCGCTGCCCGGTGGGAGCCGGGCCGGCCCCGCCGGGCGTCCGGGTGTGGTCAGGGCGTGAGGACGAGGCGCCCGCGCAGGCCGCCTCCGGCGAGGCGGTCGTGGGCCACGCCGACCTGGTCCAGCGGCAGGGTGTCCGCGACGCGCGGGCTGAGCCGTCCCGCGCCCACCAGCGCGGCCAGTTCGGTCAACCGCGCGCCGTCGGCGAACACCTCCTGCACGACGACGCGCGTGGCCCGCAGGGGCGGCGGCGCGAACGGTGCGACCAGGGCCACGAAGGTGCCCTCCGGCCGCAGTGCCTCGTGCGCCGCGACACCGACCACCGCGGCGTCGACCACCGCGTCGACGCCACCGGGCACCTTTCGGCGTACGGCCTCGGCGAGCCGTTGCGTGCGCGGCACGAACCAGGTCGCGCCCAGGCCACGGACGACCGCTTCGTCGTCGGAGTCGGCGACGGCCACGGTGCGCACGCCCCGCATGGTGGCCAGTTCGAGCAGCAGCCCGCCGACGCCGCCCGCGGCGCCGGTGACGAGCAGCGTCTGCCCGGCGCGCAGGCCCGTGAGGGTGAGCGACCGGTCGGCCGTGAGCCCGGCGAGCGGCAGGGCGGCGGCCCGCGCGGCGGGGACGCCGGCCGGCGCCGGGGCCACCGCGCGGTCGTCCAGGACGACGTACTCCGCCTGGGCGCCGCCGGCCGACAGCACGTCGCGCAGGCCGATCACCTGGTCCCCGGGGGCGAACCGGGTGACGCCGGGGCCGACCTGGTCGACCCGTCCGGCCACGTCCCAGCCGAGCCACACCACCGGGGCGGGGGCGAGCAGTCCGGCCTCGCTGAGCGCCCCGTTGCGGGTGGACAGGTCGATCCGGTTGACCGCCGCCGCGGCCACGCGGACGCGCACCTGGCCGGGCCCGGCCTCGGGCGCAGGTACGTCGACGATTTCCAGGACCTCGGGGCCGCCGAAGCGGCGTACGGCAACAGCCTTCATGCCGCTCACGCTAGGGCTGCTACTCTCCGGCGGTAAGTAGGTACCCGAAGGTGCGTAACCCTCCCGGAGGTCCGTCATGGCGACCCTCAGCGCCGCCCAGCTGCGGGAGCACCAGCGCGACGAGTACAACGCCTTCCTCGCGCAGTGCCCGGGTCACCAGCTGCTGGCGACGCTCAGCGACAAGTGGGTGACGCTGGTCCTCGCCGCCCTCGCCGACGGGCCCCTGCGCTACAGCGACCTGAGCCGCACCATCCCCGGGGCCAGCCAGAAGATGCTGACCCAGACGCTGCGCAAGCTGGAACGCGACGGCCTGCTCACCCGCACCGTCACGCCGTCGGTGCCGGTGCGCGTCGATTACGGGATCACCGCGCTGGGTCGTACCCTGCTTCCGATCCAGCAGGCGATCAAGAACTGGGCCGAGACGCACATCGAGCAGGTTCATCGCGCCCGCGCCGCGTACGACCGCGGCGCCGCCGGCTGACCGCCGCGCTCCCGCGTGGACGGGGTGTGGCCTGGGCTACATGGCCGCCTGGCGCTTGTTGCACGAGATTGGCAATTGCGGAATGCTGGCGTTAGTGGCCGGCTGCCCCGGGCGCGATGATCCAGACCACGGCCGGGGCGTCCGCCCGCTCGTGACCGTGGACCGCTGCGGGCACGTCGGCCAAGATCAGGACGCCGGCCCGAGTGCGACGCCGGGCGGTCGTGCGAAGAACAGACCCGGGAGCATGTGATGGGTACGCCTGTGTCCAAGCGCGTGGCGGCGGTGGCCGTCGCCGGTGTCCTCGCCGTGGCCGGCTGCTCCTCGCCGACGACCACGTCGACGGGCGCGGCCGGCGCCGGCACGCTCGTCGTGGCGACGGCGGGCGAGCCGGACGCGTTGAACCCGGTGCTGAACTACGGCGTCGACGGCGGCTCCCTGATCTTCGACGGGCTGGTCGCCCGCGACGCCCGCAACGAGCTGGTGCCGGCGCTGGCCCGGGAGCTGCCGACCGTGTCGGCGGACGGCAGGACGGTCACCGCGAAGCTCCGCGACGGCGTGCTGTTCCACGACGGCAGCCCGTTCACTGCCCAGGACGTGGTCTTCACCTACCAGGCGGTGCTGGACCCGAAGGTCGACTCCACGCTCCGCTCCGACCTGGACATGCTCGCCTCGGTCACCGCGCCCGACCCGTCGACCGTGGTGTTCACCCTGAAGTACGCCTACGCGCCCTTCGCGCAGCGGCTGGCCCTCGGCATCGTGCCGGCCAAGGCGCTGACCGGGCAGGACATCAACAAGGCCGAGTTCAACCGCAAGCCGGTGGGCACCGGCCCGTACCGCGTGACGTCGTGGACCCCGGGCGACCGGCTCGTGCTCGCGGCCAACGAGAGCTGGTGGGGCGGCAAGCCCGCCAACGGCGGCGTGGTGGTGGCGTTCGTCGCCGACGACAACGTACGCGCGCAGCGGATGCGGGCGGGGGAGTTCGACGCGGCGGAGCTGGCGCCGAAGCTGACCACCGGCTTCGACGGGCAGGCCGGCTACCGGGTGCAGCGGGTGCCCACCGCCGACTACCGGGGCGTGATGCTGCCGATGGGCAACCCGGTCACCGCCGACCTCGCGGTGCGGCGGGCACTGAACGCGGCGGTGGACCGCGCGGCGATGGTCACCGGGCTGCTCGGCGGGGCGGGCGAGCCCGCGTTCGGGCCGGTCCCGCCGACGTCGGAGTTCGCCGAGCCGTCGATCGTGGGCAGGCCCGCCGCCGATCCGGCCGCCGCGACCGCCGCCCTCGACGCCGCCGGCTGGAAGCCGGGCCCGGACGGGATCCGTGCCAAGGACGGCCGGCAGGCGGCGTTCGCGCTGATGTACCCGGCCACGGACAGCCTCCGCAAGGAGCTCGCCCTCGCGGTGACCGCCGACGCGAAGAAGGTCGGCATCAAGATCACCCCTGAGGGGCTGACCTGGGACGCGATCACCCCCCGGATGGGCAGCGACGCGCTCATGATGGGCTACGGCACCCCGTACGATCCGGACTTCGTCTCCTACAAGCTGTTCGGCTCCGCCTTCGCCGGCCAGGGCTTCTTCAACCCCGGCTCCTACCGGTCGCCCGTGGTGGACAAGGCGTTGCAGGACGGCCGCGCCAACGCCGACCCGGCCGCCCGCAAGGCCGCGTACGCCACGTTCCAGAAGCAGCTCGCCACCGACATGCCGTGGGTCTTCCTCACCTACCTCCAGCACACCTACGTGGTGAAGGACGCGGTCGTCGGCGTGACCCCCCGGGTGGAGCCGCACGAGCACGACGTCGCCAACAGCCTCTGGTGGAACATCCACACCTGGACGAGGAAGTCGTGACGACGCCCGCCCCGACAGCGAAGACCCCCGCCCCGACCGCCGCGCCGCCCGCGGCGAGGACCACCGCCCGGCGCCGGCCGCGGCGGCTGGCGGGAGCCGGCACGGTGGTCCGCCGGCGGCTGCTGGTGGCCGTACCCATCCTCGCCGCCACCAGCGTCGGCATGTTCGCCCTCGGCGCGGCCTCGCCCATCGACCCCGCCCAGCAGTACGCGGGCGCGGCGGCGTTCACCGCGACCGAGGAGAACCTGGCGCAGATCCGCGCCAACTGGGGCGTCGACGACCCGCTGCCCGTGCAGTACCTGCGCTGGGTGGGCAACCTGCTCCAGGGCGACCTGGGCTGGTCCACCAGCCGCCACGAACCGGTCACCGCCGTGCTCGCCGCCCGCGCCGGCTGGACCCTGCTGCTCGTCGGCGCCGCCCTCGCCCTCGTCCTCGTGGCGAGCCTGCTGCTGGGCACGCTGGCCGCGTACCGGCGGGGCGGCTGGTTCGACCGGGCGCTGCGCGCCACCGCGTACGCCGTGCAGTCGATGCCGGTGTTCTGGATCGGGCTGGCCGCGATCGCCCTGTTCGCCCTCACCCTCGGCTGGCTGCCGGCGGGCGGGCTCACCGACATCACCGCCACCGGCACCGACCCCGCCGACGTGGCCCGGCACCTGATCCTGCCGGTGGGCGTGCTGGCGATCGCCCAGATGCCGTGGTTCGTGCTGTTCATCCGGGACGCCGTCGCCGACAGCCTCCGCGACGACCACGTCCTCGCCGCCCGGGCCCGGGGCCTGCCGGGCCGCACCGTCCTGTTCGGCCACGCCCTGCGTACGGCCCTGCTGCCGTTCCTCACCCTCGTCGGCACCCACCTGCCGGAGCTGATCGGCGGCGCCGTCCTGGTGGAGACCGTGTTCTCCCTGCCCGGCCTCGGCGCGGTGACCGTACAGGCCGCGCTGGGCAGCGACTTCCCGCTGCTGGCCGCCACGACCCTGGCCACCACCGTCGTGGTGCTGGCCGCGAACCTGGGCACCGACCTCGCCTACGCCGCCGCCGATCCCCGGGTACGCCTCGATGACTGACCTCGCCCTGCCAGCCCGGCTCCGGCGGCCGAAGCCGCGTACGGGCCGGGTCGGTGCCGCCGTCGCCTGGGCCGTGCTCGTCGGCGCGGGCCTGGCCTGCCTCCTCGCCCCCGTCCTCTGGCCGCTCGACGAGAGCGCGGTGGACCTGGCCCGTACCCGGCTGGCGCCATCCTGGGCGGACCCGGCGGGCACCGACGACCTGGGCCGCGACGTGGCCCACCGCAGCCTCTACGGCCTGCGGGTCTCGCTGCTCGTCGGCGCGGTCGCCGCGCTCGTCGCCACCGTGATCGGCGGCCTCGTCGGCGCGGTGGCCGGCACCCTCGGCGGCTGGGTCGACCGGGTGCTGATGCGGGTGGTCGACACCATCGCGGCGCTGCCGCACCTGCTGCTGGGCATCTTCATCGTCGCGATGCTGCGTCCGAGCCTCGGCGCGGTGATCCTGTCGATCGGGCTGACGCACTGGCTCTCCACCGCCCGCATCGTCCGGTCGGAGCTGCTCAGCCTGCGCACCCGGCCGTTCATCGACGCCGCGATCTCTGGCGGCGCGAGCCGTGCCCGGGTCATCACCCGGCACCTGCTCCCGCACGTGCTGCCCCGGTTGGCGCTGGCCACCACGCTGATGGTGCCGCACGCCGTCTGGCACGAGACCGCGCTGTCCTTCCTCGGCCTGGGCCTGCCCCCGCACCTGGCCTCGATCGGCAACATGATCAACGACGGGCAGCGGTCCCTGCTCACCGGCGCCTGGTGGGCCAGCATCGTGCCCGGCCTGCTCCTCGTCGTCGTCACGCTGGCCCTGGCCGCCCTCACCGGCCGGTGGCGCGACCGCCTCGACCCGCGCGTACGAGCGGAGCTGCACCTGTGACCACCACCCGCGAGCCCACCGCCGCCCGGGCCGACACCGCCGCCCCCGCCGGCAGCGCCGCCACGGGCGACGCCGTCGCCCCGGCCGGTGCCGCCGCCGACGGTCGGCCGGGCCTGTTGGAGGTCGACGGGCTCACCGTCCGCTTCCAACTCCGGGACGCCGTCGTGCAGGCCGTCACCGACCTGCACCTGACCATCCACCCGGGCGAACTCCTGGCGGTGGTCGGGGAGTCCGGCTGCGGCAAGTCGGTGCTCGCGCACGCCCTGCTCGGCCTGCTCCCCGGCAACGCCACCGTCACGGGTCACGCCCACCTGCGCCCGCCCACCGGAGCGCAGGTCGACCTGGTCAACTCCTCCGAGCGACACCTCGCCCGCGCCGTACGCGGCCGCGCGGTCGGGCTGGTGCCGCAGAGCCCCGCCACCGCCCTCACCCCCGTACGGACGGGCCGGCGGCTGCTGGAGGAGACCCTGCGCGCCCACGGGCGCACCCGGCGCGAGGCGCCCGCGGCGGCCGAGCGGGTCGCCGACGACGTCGGGCTCGACCCCGCCGACCTCGACCGCTATCCCCACGAGCTCTCCGGCGGCATGGCCCAACGCCTGGCCACCGCCCTCGCCCTCGCCCCCGACCCGCCGCTGCTGCTCGCCGACGAACCCACCACGGGCCTCGACCGGCCCCTGGTCGACCACACCCTCGACCTGCTGCGCCGCCGCTGCGACGCCGGCGGCGCCGTCCTGCTCATCACCCACGACCTGGCCGCCGCCCGCCGGGTCGCCGACACGGTCGCCGTCATGTACGCCAGCCGGATCGTGGAGCGGCGGCCGACGGCCGAACTCTTCGCGGCACCCGCCCACCCCTACACCGCCGGCCTGCTCGACGCCCTGCCCGAGCGGGCCTTCCGGCCGGTACCCGGCCACCCGCCGATGCTCACCGACCTGCCTCCCGGCTGCGCCTTCGCCCCGCGCTGCGACCGCGCCACCGACGTCTGCCGCACCCCGCCCGCGCCCTCGGCGGGCGCCCCGGCCCGGATCGCCTGTCACCACCCGCTGACCCTCGGAGCGCCGGCATGACCAGCACTGCCGGCATGAGCAGCACTGCCGGCGTGCCCAGCACCGCCGGAGCACCGGCCATGAGCAGCACCGCCGGCATGACCACCACCGCGCTCGCCGCCCACGAGGTCGCCGTCTCCTACGGTGGCCGGCGCGTCCTCGACGGCGTCGACCTGCGCGTCGCCCCCGGCGAGACGGTCGGCCTGCGCGGGCCCTCGGGCAGCGGAAAGTCCACCCTCGCCCGGGTGCTGGCCCTGCTGCACGCCCCCGAGGCCGGGCACGTCACCCTCGACGGCCACCGGATCGTGGGGGCCCGGCACCGGCTGCCCGCCGCCGTCCGTACCCGCGTCGCGATCCTCTTCCAGAGCCCCCGCGCGGCCACCGACCCCCGGCTGGGCCTCGCCGACATCATCGCCGAACCGCTGCGCGCCACCGGCACGCCCGAGGCGCAGGCGCGGGCCCGCGCGGCGGAGCTGGCCGACCTCGTCGGCCTCACGCCCGACCTGCTCGCCCGCCGCCCCCACGCCGTCAGCGACGGGCAGCTGCAACGCGCCTGCCTCGCCCGCGCGCTCGTGCACCGGCCGGACTACCTGCTCTGCGACGAGGCCACCGCCATGCTCGACGCCTCCACCCAGGCGCACCTCGCGGCCGTCATCACCGACTACCAGCGGGAGCACGCCGCCGGGGTCCTGCTCATCACCCACGATCCGGCGCTGATGGCCCGCTGGGCCACCCGGGTGGTCGACCTGCCGTTCCCGCCGCAGCCCTGACCGGCCCGCCTCCTCCGGGCCGCGCGCCGACGCCTACGGGGTACGGGCCGACGTCGCGGCGGAACCACCGGAGTCGGCGGCGTCGGCGCGGCCGGCGGCGGCGAGGAACGAGTTGTAGTGGGCCAGGTCGTCCGGCTCGCCGGTGGCCTCGGCTCGGGCGGCGGCCCGGTCGAGGCGGGCCTGCTCCCGCCGGTCGGCGCGGATCCACTGGCGGACCAGCACGACCAGCACGATCGCGGCGGGGATCTCCCCGAACGCCCAGGCGATGCCCGCGCCCAGCCGCTGGTCCTCCAGCAGCGACGACGCCCAGTCGGGGTGGACGGCGACGTACCAGTCCGGCGCGATGACGCTGGTGGTCTGCATCAGCACGAGGCCGAAGAAGCCGTGCGCCATCATCGCCGCGAGGTGGATGATCACCAGGATGGGGTGGGGGAGCCTCGGCCGGCCCGGGTCGACCCCGATGAGCACCCAGAACAGCAGGTACCCCGCGACCACGAAGTGCGTAAGCATGGCCAGGTGGCCGAGGTGGGAGCGCATCAGCGTGCCGAGCAGGTCGCTCAGGTAGAGACCGAAGAGGCTGCCGGCGTAGATGCCCAGCGCGACCAGAGGATGGGTGAGCAGCCTCGCGGGCCGGCTGTGCAGCACCAGCAGCAGCCACTCCCGGGCACCACGGACCTGCGGGTCGGCGGGGCGACGCAGGGCGCGCAGCGCGAGGGTGACCGGGGCGCCGCCGACGAGCAGGATCGGCACCAGCATCGACAGCACCATGTGCTGCACCATGTGGGCGCTGAACAGCACGTACGCGTAGCGGGCCACGCCCAGGTTGGTGACGGCGGCCAGCAGCAGCAGACCGGCCGACCAGCTCGCGGTCCGGGCCAGCGGCCAGCGGTGCCCGGCCCGGTGCAGCCGCCACACCCCGGCCAGGTAGCCGCCGATGCCGAGGACGGTGAGGGTCAGGAAGAACATGTCCGGCAGCGGCTGGCCCACCAGGCGTTCCGGGGTCGGCGCGGCGGGCATCGGGAAGCCGAGCAGCTCGGTGATCGGATCGGCGTCGAGCGGGTCCTGCGTCACCGGGGTGGGGCTGCGGGACAACGCCACCGCCAGCCCGACGGTGGCGGCGAACACGACCACCTCGCCGGCGGCAAGCCGGGCGAACGCGCCGCGTCGACCCGTACGCAGGGCCGGCAGGGTCCGCGACCGGTGCACGGCGCCCAGGGTGCCCAGGACCGCCAGGGCGACGAGCTTGCCGAGGACCAGCCAGCCGTACCGGGACTGCCAGAGCTGGGCCACGTCGCCGAGGCGTACGGCCGCGTTGGCCGATCCGCTCACCGCGACGGCCACGAAGCAGCCCAGGGCGAGGCGGCCGTACCGGTGGGCGGCGTCGGCGAGCTGCCGGCTGCGACGGACCATCAGCAGCGCCACCAGCCCGCCGACCCAGAGGGCGGCGGCCAGCACGTGCAGGGCGAGGCTGGACACCGCGATCTGGTGGTTGCCCGCCCCGGCGGCGTGCCCGGTGAACGCCGGCGGCAGCACCCCGACCAGCGCGACCAACGCCGTCACGGCGGCGAGCCCGCGCGACACGCCAGCCCGGGCCAGCACGGCCACCGCCAGCGCCAGCCCCGCCTGGAGCAGCAGCGCCTGCCCCTGCGAGATCGAGGTGGCGAAGCTGACCACGGTGGGGGCGCCAAGCCCGTCCACGGGGACGCCTAGCAGGTCCGAGACCGTCAGCACGATCAGCGTCACCGCGGCCACCGCCCAGCCCGCCGCCGCCGTGCCCGCGCGGCGCAGCAGCAGCCAGCCGTACGCCGAGACGCTCCGCCCGTCGCCGGGCAGCAGGAAGGCGGCCGTCACCAGCATCCCGACCGTCAGGGTGGCGAGGCCGTCGGCGAGCAGCCGGACCACGGGCAGCGCCCACGCCGTGACCGGCCCCGGATCCGGCAGCCCGGGGATCGCGACCGCGAGCGCGTCGCCGGCCCGCAGACCGAGTAGGAGTACGGCCACCGCCGACGCCACGGCCGCGACGGGTACGAGCCACGCGCCCCGCCCCCGGGAGCCGGGACGGACGCCGGCGCCGGGCGGGCCCGCGACCGGCCCGGCGTCACCGGGCGGCGTCGTCGCCACGGCGTCGGCGTCCGGGCCCCGGGCGGGCTGGGCGGGGCGGGAGGTGGTGTCTGGCACGTCGGTGTCCCTTGGGTTCGGGGAGGGCGGCGGTTCGCGTCCGGGGGCGGCCCGGGGCGCGGTGCCGGAGGGGCGGGGTCGGGGTGCTGCCGGTCAGCGGGTCTCGCGGCGCCGGCGCAGCAGCAGCGCGGTCCCGCCGAGGACGGCGACCAGGACCCCGGCGGCCAGCAGCACGCCGCCCGTCCCGAGGCCGCCGGAGCCGGTCGCGGCGGCGGGGTCGACCGACCCGGCGGCCGGCGGGGCGGCAGCAGCGGTCGGGGCCGCGGCAGCGGTCGGTGCGGCGGCGGCAGACGCGGCGGCGGCCGGCGGATCGGTGACCGCCCCGGTCGCCGTGCCCGCCCCGCCGGTGGTGTCGCCGCCGCCGGCGACGGTGAACCGGTACGACCCCTGCACCGGATGCCCGTCGGCGGAGACGATCCGGTAGGCGACGGTGTAGGTGCCCTCGCCCAGCGTCTCGTCGACGGTCACCGTGCCCTTCGTCCCGTCGACGGTGGGCCCGCCGGTGGGGATCTTCCGCCGGGCGGCGTCGGTCAGCGCGATGGTGGTGAAGGTCGGGTCGAGCCGCTGCGCGAACTCCAGCGTGACCCGCGTCGGTGGTGTCGTCAGGCGGTCGCCGTCGGCGGGGCTGGCGGCCCGCAGCGTGTTGTGCGCGGCGGCGGGGGCGGCCGGTACGAGCAGCAGCGCGGCGGCCAGCGCGGCGGCGACGAGGGCCGCGACGGTCGGGCGGCGGGACGGGATGTGCATGTCTGGCGCTTCTCCTGGTTGGTGGTGGTCGGCCGGGCAGCTGGTGACCGGTCAGGCCGCGCGGCGGTCGGAGACGTGGGCGGAGCCGGGATACGGCGACGGGAGCAGCCGCAGCCCCGGTGCCTCCGTGGGCTCGTCGGCGGGCAGGCTCCAGCGGGGTTCGTCCGGGCGGCTGCGCCGCGCCGGGCCGTCGGGGCGCAGCCCCGGGCGGGACAGGGCGACGACGATGACGTAGCCCGCGAGCAGGAAGCCGTGGCTGACCAGCCGGGCGGTGTCCACCCGCCCGGTCAGCAGGTCGTTGACCGACAGCAGCGCCAGCATGCCGACGAAGGCGCTCAACATCGGCACCAGTCCGGTCGGCGGGGTGCGCCGGGCGGCCACGAAGAGGAAGCCCGCGCCCACGGCGACGTTCCACGCCGCCGACTCGTGCCACAGGTGCCCCGACATCAGCCCGCCGGTCGCCGCGTGTGCGTGGGCGCTCGCCGTGCCGCGTCCGATCTGCGCCAGGCCCAGCACGAGTTGCAGCGCCCCGACCAGGCCCAGGACCGCCCGCAGCGTGAGCACGACCCGTTCCCGCCGGCGGCGCGGAGCCGGGGCGGGCAGCGCGCCGAGGATGGCGTCGGTGCGGTCGTCACCGGCGACGGCGACCGACAGCCGCGCCCGGCGGGTCACCGCCGTGGCCCGGTCGTACCACGTCCGGCAGCCGGCGCAGCCGGCCAGGTGGGCCGCCACGGCTGTCCGCTCGGCGGCGGTCTCCTCCCCGTCCAACTGCGCCGACAGCACCTCACGCCACTGCTCACACCCCATGTACCGGTAGTCGTCCCGGACCCGTCGTTGGTTCCCGCGCAGTTTCGTGGGCCGTAGCCTTCCCGCAGGTCAGCGCGGGCGGGTGGGTCAACCGGTGGCGTCGCCGCCCCGGCCCGCGTCCGGCTCCGACCAGCCGTGCGCGGCGGCGACCAGATCCTCCCGGGCCCGGGCCACCCGGGAGCGGATGGTGCCCACCGGGCAGCCGCACACCTCCGCGGCCTCGGCGTATGACAGGCCCAGCACCTGGGTGGCGACGAACGCCTCCCGCCGGTCCCTGGGCAACGCCGCGATGAGGCGTTCGAGCACGACCTGCCGGTCGAAGCCGCTGCGCGCCGGGTCGGGGACGTCGTACCCGTCGGGCATCGGCACCGTGCGCGGCCGTGACGTGACGGTGCGGACGTGGTCCGCCGCGACCCGGCGGGCGATGGCGAGCAGCCACGTCCGCGTCGAGGAGCGTCCGGCGTACGACGGCAGCGACCGCATCGCCCGCAGGAAGGTCTCCTGGGTCAGGTCGTCCGCCTCGCGGGGCGCGACCAGCGCGGCGAGGAAGCGGCGGACCTGCTGCTGCGTCGCCCGGACGAAGCAGGCGGCGGCCGTCCGGTCACCCCGGCCGGCGGCCAGCGCCCACGCGGTCAGCTCCGCGTCGTCAGCCATCCGGCACCTCCGTGTCGGCCACCGGAGGGCGGGTGCCCGACGGTGATCACGACGGGTCGTAGTAGTGACTGGTCGGTAGCGTACCGCAAGCGGCCCGGTGGCGACCCTCCCCGACGCCCCCGCCGCCGGGTGCCACCGCGCCCGTCGCCGAGGGCTGCTGTCTAGCATGGACGGCCCCGCCCGACCGTCGAAGCAGGCAGCCCATGACCGGTACGGTTTTCGAGAACGCCCGGATCCACACCCTCGACCCCGCCCGTCCGCACGCCGAGGCGATGCTGGTGCGCGGCGAGCGCATCGTCGCCGTCGGGGACCTCGACGAGTGCCGTGACCGCGCCGGCGCCGGTGCGCGCCGCGTCGACCTCGGCGGGATGACGGTGCTGCCCGGCCTGATCGACAGCCACCTGCACTCGGCGCTCTACGTGCGCGGCCTGGAGCAGGTGGACCTGCGCGGCACCACCAGCCTCGACGAGGCGCTGACGCGGATCGCCCGGCACGCGGCCACCCTGCCGCCCGACGCCTGGCTCTTCGGCGGGCGCTGGGACAGCCACAAGTGGGACCGCCCGGTGCAGCCGACCCGGGCCGACCTGGACCGCGTCTGCCCGGACCGGCCCGCCGTGCTGCCCACCATCGACGGGCACACCACCTGGGTCAACACCGCCGCGCTCCGGCGACTCGGCATCGACGCCGGCACCCCCGATCCGATCGGCGGGCAGATCGTCCGCGACGAACGCGGCGAGCCGACCGGCATCCTGCGGGAGGCGGCCGGCGACGCGGCGTACGACGTCATGCGCACCTCGCTCAGCGGTGACCTGGTCGCGCAACTGCGCACCCACCTGCCCCGGCTGCTCTCCGTCGGCCTGACCAGCATCCACGACATCGACGGGCAGGACTGCCGGGCCGCCTACGAGACCCTGTACGCCCGGGGCGAGCTGCCGCTGCGGGTGCACAAGTCGATCCCGTCGACCGCGTTGGACGAGGTGATCGACCTGGGCTGGGCGACCGGCGACGGGGACCGCTGGCTGAGCACCGGCCCCGTCAAGATCTTCACCGACGGGGCGCTCGGCTCGCACACCTGCCTGATGACCGAGCCGTACGACGGCGAGCCCGACAACCACGGCATCGCCGTCACCCCGGCGGAGGAGTTCGAGCGGCTGGTGGCGAAGGCGGCCGGGGCCGGCATCGCCGTGGCGGCGCACGCCATCGGCGACGCGGCGAACGGGATGGTGCTGCGGGCGTACGCCAACTGGCAGGAGTCGGCGCGCACCAACCCGACGGCGGTACGGCGGCTGCGGCACCGGATCGAGCACACCCAGCACCTGCGCCCGGCGGACGTGCCGCTGCTGGCCCGGCTGGGCGTGATCGCCTCGATGCAGCCGACGCACTGCACCAGCGACATTCCCCTGACCAGCCGGATGCTCGCCGGCCGGGACCTCGCCTCGTACGCCTGGCGCAGCCTGCTGGACGCCGGCGCGACGGTGGCCTTCGGCTCGGACGCCCCGGTGGAGGACCCGGATCCGTTCTTCGGCATCCACGCCGCGGTGACCCGGCAGCAGCCCGACGGGACCCCGCCCGGCGGCGTGGACCCGCACGAGCGGGTCGATCTCGACACGGCGCTGCGCTGCTTCACCGAGGCGGGCGCGTACGCCTCCTATGAGGAGCACCTGAAGGGGCGGCTGACCCCGGGGATGCTCGCGGACTTCATCGCGCTGCCCACCGACCCGTACCGGGTCGAGCCGGCGGACCTGCGCGACCTCACGGTGGCGCTCACCGTGGTCGGCGGGGTCGTGCGCTGGCAGCGCTGACCGGGGCCGTCGCTCGGGGTCGCCCCTTGCCCGCCACCCCACGTTCGCCCGCCGGGCCGGGGTCGGCGGTCAGGCGGGCCGCTCGGGCGGCAGGTCGACCACCAGTGCCGGGCCGGTCCGGCGGCGGTCGCCGGGGCGTCGGGTCAGCGCGACCACGGCGTCCGCGGCACGCGGGGACCGCAGCGCCTCCTCGGTCGGCCGGCGCGGCCCGGCGTCGGCCGGGGCGACCGTCAGTCGCCGGGCGCCGGCCGGCGCCTCCGTCACGCTGGTCGCCGCCCCGGTCAGGCCGAGCGGGCCGGCGTCGGGCAGGTCCGCGGGACGGGCCCCGTCTCCGGCGTGCGCGGTGGCGTCCGGGCCGCCGCAGCGCAGCAGGGTGACGCGCCCCTCGGGGGAGACCTCCACCAGGGTGGCGGCGAGGTAACCGCCCGGGGCGATGCCCCGCACGAGGTCGTCGAGGGCCCCGGCGATCCGCGGCAGCGATCCGCCGCCGCGCAGGGCCTCGTCGCGGAAGGCCGACTCCAGCGCCCGGGTGTGCTCCGGGCGGGCCAGGGTGGCGCCGTGCGCCACGCCGAGGAGGACGCGCAGGCCACCCCGGCGCAGCGGTACCGCCGCCGCGACCTCCCCGGGGGCGCGGCAGACGGCCAGCGCGGCGCGTCCCGTGCCGGCGGGCATGGTGAACACGGCGACGTCGCGGGGCGCGGGCACGCGGGCGACGGCCCGCGCCTCGCGGCGTCGCCTGGCCCAGGCCAGCAGCGGTACGGCGGCCAGGCTCGCCGCGGAGGCGCCGAGCGCCCACGGATCGGCGCGGTGCCCGGGTACGACGGGAACGACCACGGACGCCGCCAGCAGGACGGCCGCCCAGGCGGAGATCAGCGCCGCCACCCGGGGGCGGGTGGACACGCCGAGCAGCCCCGGAAGCAGCACCCAGCCGAGCGGCGTGCTCACCTCGGCCACACCCATCACGAGGGCGTTGCCCGTCGCCCCGGCGAGAGCCGTCCGGGTCGACACCAGCATCCCACTCCGCATCGCCCCACCCATCCGTCGCCCTCGATTTTCCGGCGCCGTCGCGTCGCGCCCGGGTGCGCGTCGTCGCCCTGCTCGCCAGGTCGCCAAGGGTATCCGCAAGGTGGGCGATCGCCTCCTGATCATGATAAGCAGGAGGGGCGCGGGCGACGAGGCCGCCGCATCGGCCCCCGTGGACCTCCCGACGGGAGGCCGACGGCCGGTCGTTCGCGCCGCCGGCGGGCACGGGCACGCTGGCGGCGCCGTATCGCCGATATGCAGATTCGCTCCTTACCGGTTAGGGTTGGCTAACCGGTTGTCGAACTCTGGGGAGGGTATGTGCTGGTTCTGGTGGCGGTCCACGCACTCGCAGCCGTGATCGCCCCGGGACTGATACGTATCTGGGGCCGAAAAGGGCTCTACCTGGTGGCCCTGGCCCCCGCGGCGACCCTGGTCTGGGCGCTGACCCGGACCGGGACGGTCCGCTCCGGCAATCCGGTCGTCGAGACGGTCACCTGGGTTCCCCAGCTCGGCCTGGAGATCGCCCTGCGGATGGGCACCCTGGCCTGGCTGATGGTGGTGCTCGTCGGCGGGGTCGGGGCGCTGGTGCTCGCCTACAGCGCCCGCTACTTCCGCTCCGACGACCCGGGCCTGGGCCGCTTCGCGGCCGTCTTCGTCGCCTTCGCCGGGGCGATGCTCGGCCTGGTGGTCTCCGACGACCTGCTGCTGCTGTACGTGTTCTGGGAGCTGACGACCGTCCTCTCCTACCTGCTGATCGGCAGCGACCCCACCAAGCGGGCCAGTCGGCGCGCGGCCATGCAGGCGCTGCTGGTGACCACCCTGGGTGGCCTGGCGATGCTCGCCGGGTTCGTCATGCTCGGCCAGCACGCCGGCACGTACCGCTGGTCGCAGATCGCCACCGACCTGCCCGGCGGCGGCTACCTGGCCGTGGCCCTGGTGCTGATCCTGCTCGGCGCGCTGAGCAAGTCGGCGATCTTCCCCTTCAGCTTCTGGCTGCCCGGCGCGATGGCCGCGCCCACCCCGGTCAGCGCCTACCTGCACGCCGCGGCGATGGTCAAAGCGGGTGTGTTCCTCGTCGCGCTGATGGGACCGGCCGTGGTCGGGGTCACGCCGTG
This sequence comes from Micromonospora sp. NPDC007220, assembly GCF_040634035.1. Taxonomy (NCBI): domain Bacteria; kingdom Bacillati; phylum Actinomycetota; class Actinomycetes; order Micromonosporales; family Micromonosporaceae; genus Micromonospora; species Micromonospora sp. NPDC007220. The sequence continues at coordinate 494,754 of NZ_JBEYEU010000001.1, forward strand.
GCGGCCGGTGCTGCTGGCCGGCGGGCTGATCACCATGTTCCTCGGCGGCTGGGCGGCGCTGCGGCAGGCCGACCTGAAGCTGCTGCTGGCCTACGGCACGGTCAGCCAGCTCGGCCTGCTGATGGTGGTCCTCGGTGCCGGCACCCGCGACACCGCGCTGGCCGGCGCGGCGATGGTGCTGGCCCACGCGCTGTTCAAGTCCACCCTGTTCCTCGTCGTCGGGGTCGTCGACCACGTAGCCGGCACCCGTGACCTGCGCGAACTCAGCGGCCTCGGGCGGCGGGCGCCGGCGCTCGCGGTGGTGGCGGGCCTCGCGGCGGCCTCCATGGCCGGCCTCCCGCCGCTGGCCGGATTCGTCGCCAAGGAGGCGGCGGTCGAGGCGTTCCTGCACGGCGGCACCGGCGACCTGGTGGTGCTCGCCGGCCTGGTGCTCGGCTCGGCGCTGACCGTGGCGTACACGCTGCGTTTCGTCTGGGGCGCGTTCGCGACCAAAGGCGACGTGCCCGCCACCGAGGCCCGGTCGGCCGGGTGGCCCTTCCTCGCGCCGGCCGTCGTGCTCGCCGCCGCCGGCCTGGCGGTGGGACTCTTCGCGCCCGCCGTCGACAAGGTCCTCGCCCCGTACGCGGACCTGTACGAGAGTGCCGAGCCCGGCTACCACCTCGCGCTGTGGCACGGGCCGACCCTGGCGCTGGGCCTGTCGGCGCTGGCGGTCGCCGGCGGCGTGGGGCTGTTCCTCCTGCGGCACCGGGGGCGGCTGGGCGCGTCGGTTCGACTGCCCTTCGACGGGGCCGCGGTCTACGACCGGCTCATCGGCGGGGTGGACCGGCTTGCGGTGGAGCTGACCGGCGCCACGCAGCGCGGCTCCCTCCCCTTCTACCTCGGCGTCATCCTGTTGGTGATGATCACCTTGCCGGGTGGGGCGCTGCTGGCCGGGATGCCCTGGCCGCAGCGGTTCCAACTGTGGGACACCCCGTTGCAGGCCGTCGCCGCCGCGGTGGTGATCGTGGCCGCCGTGGCCGCCGCCCGCGCCCGGCGCCGACTGACCGCGATGATCCTCGTCGGCGTCGCCGGCTACGGCACCGCGCTGCTGTTCATCCTGCACGGCGCCCCGGACCTGGCCCTGACCCAGTTCCTGGTGGAGACCGTCACGATCGTCATGTTCGTACTGGTCCTGCGCCACCTCCCCGCCAAGTTCTCCGAACGGCCCATCCGGTCCAGCCGGCGCGGTCGCATCGCGCTCGGCGTCGCCGTGGGCGTGGTCACCGCAGGCATGGCGTACGTGGCGGCGGGAGCGCGGATCGCCACCCCGATCTCCGTCGACTTCCCCGACGAGGCCGTCTCCTACGGCGGCGGCAAGAACATCGTCAACGTGACCCTGGTCGACATCCGGGCCTGGGACACCATGGGCGAGATCGCCGTGCTGGTGGTGGCCGCCACCGGCGTGGCCAGCCTCATCTTCCGCCACTCCCGGGACCTCGACCTGCGCAGGGGCATCCCCGGCGTCGGCCGCACCGAGTCGGCGCGGCCCCGCTGGCTCACCACCGGCGCCACCACCCGTCAGCAGTCGGTCATCCTCCAGGTCGTCACCCGGCTGCTGTTCCACGCCATCGTGCTCTTCTCGATTTACCTGCTCTTCTCCGGGCACAACGCCCCCGGCGGCGGCTTCGCCGCCGGACTGGTGGCCGGGCTCGCGCTGGCCGTGCGCTACCTGGCGGGCGGGCGCACGGAACTCAACGGGGCCGCCCCGGTCGACGCCGGCGCGGTGCTCGGCGCCGGGCTGTTCGTCGCGGTCGGCACGGGCGTCGCCGCGATGCTGCTGGGCGGGGAGTTCCTCCAGAGCGCCCTGCTGGACCTGCACCTGCCGGTCTTCGGCCACGTCCACTTCGTCACGTCGGTCTTCTTCGACGTCGGCGTCTACCTCATCGTGGTCGGCCTGGTCCTGGACATCCTGCGCAGCCTGGGCGCGGAGATGGACCGGCAACAGGAGACCGACCAACGCGAGACCGAACAGGCCGACGACCGGACGAAGGAGCTGGTGTGAACCCGAACCTGACCTACGTCCTCGTGGTCGGCGTCCTCTTCGCCGCCGGGGTGACGCTGCTGCTGGAGCGCAGCCTGACGCGGGTGCTGATGGGCGTCATCCTGCTCGGCAACGGCGCCAACCTCCTGCTGCTCACCGGCGGCAAGGCCGGCGGGCCGCCGATCGTCGGCACCACCGCCGAGGGGGACATGAGCGACCCGCTGCCCCAGGCCATGGTGCTGACCGCGATCGTCATCACCCTCGGCATGACCGCGTTCCTGCTCGCCCTGGCGTACCGCAGCTGGCACCTCAACGGGCACGACGAGGTGCAGGACGACGTCGAGGACCGCCGCATCATGGAGTTGGCCGACCGGGACGAGGGACCGGGCACCGCCGACAACGACGCCGGTGACGGTGACGGCGACGGCGACGTCGCCCTGGCCACCGTGCCCGCCGACGACACCACGGCCAGCCCGGCCGGGGACGCGGGGAGGGGCCGATGACCTGGCTCGTACCCCTGCCGGTGGTGATGCCGCTGCTCGGCGCGGCCCTGACGCTGCTGCTCGTCGGCCGGCCCCGCGCCCAGCGCTGGGTCAGCCTCACGGTCCTCACCGCCACCGTCGCCGTGGCGGCCACGCTGCTGGTCCGCTCCTCCGTGGACGGGCCGCTGGTCGTCGAGGTCGGCGGCTGGGTGGCGCCGCTGGGCATCGTCCTGGTCGCCGACCAGCTCGCCGCGCTGATGCTCGTCGTCTCCGCCGCCGTCACCCTCTGCGTGCTCGTCTACTCGATCGGGCAGGGCACGGCCGACGGCAACGAGGAGACGCCGCTGTCGGTCTACCACCCGACCTACCTCGTGCTGACCGCCGGCGTGTGCAACGCGTTCCTCTCCGGCGACCTGTTCAACCTCTACGTCGGCTTCGAGATCCTGCTGGTCGCCAGCTACGTGCTGCTGACCCTGGGCAGCACGGAGACCCGGATCCGGGCCGGCACCACGTACGTCGTGGTCAGCCTGCTCTCGTCGCTGATCTTCCTGGTCGCGATCGGCCTGGTCTACGCGGCGACCGGCACCCTCAACCTGGCCCAGCTCGTGGACCGGCTCGACGCGCTGCCGGACGACATCCGGCTGGTGCTGCAGGGCATGCTGCTGCTGGCCTTCGGCATCAAGGCGGCCGTGTTCCCGCTGTCGGCCTGGCTGCCGGACAGCTACCCCACCGCCCCGGCGCCGGTCACCGCGGTCTTCGCCGGCCTGCTCACCAAGGTCGGCGTGTACGCGATCATCCGCACCGAGACGCTGCTGTTCCCCGGCGGGCGCACCGCCGACCTGCTGCTGGTGGTGGCGGCGCTGACGATGGTGGTGGGCATCCTCGGCGCGGTCGCCCAGTCCGACGTCAAACGACTGTTGTCGTTCACCCTCATCAGCCACATCGGTTACATGCTCTTCGGCGTCGGGTTGAGCACCTCCCTCGGGCTGTCCGCGGCGATCTTCTACGTGGTGCACCACATCACCATCCAGACCACCCTGTTCCTCGCCGCCGGCCTCGTCGAACGCCGGGGCGGGAGCACCGCCCTGGACCGGCTCGGCGGGCTGGCCCGACTCTCGCCGCTGCTGGCCGTGCTGTTCTTCCTGCCCGCGCTCAACCTCGCCGGCATCCCACCGTTCTCCGGCTTCCTCGGCAAGCTCGGCCTCGTCCAGGCCGGCGTGGACGACGGCGGTCCGCTGGCCTGGACGCTCGTCGTAGGCGGTCTGCTCACCAGCCTGCTCACCCTCTACGCCATCGCCCGCGTCTGGAACCTGGCCTTCTGGCGTGCCCCGCACCCGGACATGCCCGCCGCCGGCGACGCCGTGCGGGCCGCCCGCACCGAGGGCGCCGAGCAGCCGCACCGGGAAGCGGACCCCGAGGCGTCGGGCGCCGTGCTGCCGCGGCTGATGATCGGGTCGACCGCCGCCCTGGTGGTGCTCGGCCTGGCGCTGACCGTGGTGGCCGGGCCGCTGTTCGACATCAGCACCGACGCGGCCGACGACCTGCTGCGCCGGACCCCGTACGTCGAGGCCGTGTTTCCGGACGGTGCCCCGTGACCAGTGACCCGATGAGCCCGCCGAAGCCCGTCGCGCCGACGAACCCGCCGCTGACCCGCACGGCCCTCCGGCGCAACCGGATCGTCGCCGTGACCGGGCTGACCGGCGTCTGGGTGCTGCTGTGGGGCACCCTCTCCTGGGCCAACCTGATCAGCGGGCTGGTGCTCTCCGTCGTGCTGCTGGCGGTCTTCCCACTGCCGCCGGTGACCTTCGCCGGGCGGATCCGCCCCGTGCCGCTCGCGCGGTTCTGGGTGCGTTTCCTGCGGGACCTCGTGGTCGCCTCCGCCCAGATCGCCTGGCTGGCGGTGCGGATCGGGAAACCCCCGCTCAGCGCGATCATCGCCGTGCCGCTGCGGGTCAACACCGACCTCAACCTCACGCTGACCGCCGAGGCGCTGTCCCTGGTGCCCGGCAGCCTCATCATCGAGGCCGACCGGACGACCGGCACCCTCTACGTGCACGTCATCGGCGTACGCAGCCGCGAGGAGGTCGAGCGGTTCCGGCAGGGCGTGCTCGACCTCGAAGCGCGGATCGTCGCCGCCATCGGCTCGCCCGACGAACTGCGCCGCGTGACGCAACCCCACGCCGCCGGCCCGTCGGAGCCGGCCCACCCGGAAGGGGTACCCAGATGACCGTCGTCGCCGTGACCGTCGCCGCGCTGCTCGCCGTGGCCGTCGGGCTGACCCTCGTCCGCATCATCCGCGGACCGTCCATCCTCGACCGCGCCGTCGCGACCGACGTCCTGCTCGCCGTCGTCGTCGCCGCCATCGCCACCGAGGCCGCCTACAGCCGCGACGCCACCGCGCTGCCCGTGCTGGTCGTCCTCGCCATCCTCGGGTTCGTCGGCTCGGTCAGCGTCGCCCGGTTCGCCGCCCGGAGGAACGACAAGTGACGCTCGACGCCGTCCTCGACGTCGCCGCCGGCGTGTGCCTGATCGCCGGCGCGCTGCTCTGCGTCGCCGCCGGGGCGGCGCTGCTGCGCTTCCCCGACCTGCTCGCCCGGATGCACGCGGCGGCCAAGCCCCAGGTGCTCGGCCTGCTGCTCGTCCTGCTCGGCTGCGCGCTGCGCCTGCGTACGGGGGTGGACATCACCACCCTCGTGCTCGTCGGCGCCTTCCAACTCGCCACCGCGCCCGTCGCGGCGCACATGGTGGGCCGGGCCGGCTACCCGCACGACGAGATCCGCCGCGACCTGCTGATCACCGACGAACTCGCGCCCCACCTGGACCGCATCAGCTCCGGCCGCTCCTGACCGGAGGGCCCCGGCAGCTCTGCGAGGGCCGGCCGGGACGACTCGCGGGAACGGATCGAGGCCCATTCCGGGCCGGGGCCGTCACGATCGGCGTCCGACCGGACATGGAATGGACGTGACCTCCGCGACCGAGCACGAGGACCATTTCCGACGCGTCTACGCCGACGGCTTCGAGCCGCTGCTGGCGTACGCCCTGCGGCGCGTCGAGCATCCCGAGGACGCGGCCGACGTGGTCGCGGAGACCTTCCTCGTGGCTTGGCGGCGCAGACACGAGATGCCGACGGACGCCGAGACCCGGCTGTGGCTGTACGGCGTCGCCCGGCGGGTGCTCGCCAACCACCACCGCAGCGGCAGACGCCGGCAGCGGCTGGGCGAGCGGCTACGGCAGGGGATCACGGCCGCGATCGCCGCCGACCCGGGCAGTGAGGTGCCGGAACGGCTCGCCGTCCGGGCCGCGCTGGCCCGCCTGTGCGAGCTGGACCGGGAGGTGCTGATGCTGACCGTCTGGGAGGGCCTGGAGCCCCGTGAGGCGGCCGCGGTCCTCCGGGTGAACCCGGCCGTGGTCCGTACCCGCCTCTCGCGCGCCCGGGCCAGGCTGCGCGACCTCGTCCGTGACGACCCCGACCCAGCCGGACATGTACTCGACGTCCTGACCGCACCCACCCCGAAGGAGGACCGATGACCGAGGAGCACCTCGACCGGATGGTTCGAGACGCCGACCCCTACCGACCCGATGTCGTCGGGCACCTGGACGGGGCGAAGCAGATCCTCCTGGAGGAGATCATGTCCGAGCCGAGGCTCGAACGCGTCGTCGAATCACCGCCACCACGCTCCCGCGTGGGCCGCGGCACGGTCCGCCGCTTCGCCGGCGCGCTGACCGCCGCCGCCGTCCTCACCGGTGTCCTCGTCGTCTCCACCGTGTTCCGAGAGCATCCGGACGACAGCCAGTCCCCTCCCACGGACGCCGCCAGCGCGGGCGCCCCCGTCGTCTACTCGCCCGTGGCGATGAAGGCCGCCGAGGGGAACCCGCGGCTGCTCATCGACCAGCCGGGCTGGAAGGTGACCACCGTCTACGGGTTCACCGAGCAGCAGGGCACCATCGCGTTCAGCAACGGCGGGCGCCAGTTGGAGATGAACTGGTACCCGGCCGCACAGTACGAGGGCTACCACGCCGACCGGCGCAATGTCAGCCCCCCGAAAGCGGTGCGGGTCGACGGCTGGCCGGGTGACCTGTTCCGCTACAGCGCCGACGACTTCGCGGTCATGCTCCGCCCCCGCGACGGTGCCTTCGTCGAGCTCCGTACCGGAGGAGGCTGGAGCCGGGACGAGTTCGACGAGGTCCTCGCCGCCGTCGTCCGTGTCGACGTACGCACCTGGCTGGCCGCGCTACCGGCGGAGATCGTCACGCCCGCGCGGGTAAACGAGGAGGCGGCCAAGGTGCTCGCCGACGTGCCGCTTCCGCCGAACTTCGACCCCACCGCGCTGGGTGACGTCGGCACCAACGACTCCTACCAGTTCGGCGCCCAGGTGACCTCCCGGGTCGGCTGCGCGTGGATCGCCGAATGGCTACGCGCGAAGCGGGCCGGCGACGACGCCGCACTCCAGCGGGCCGGCGACGCCCTGCGCAGCAGCCACAACTGGCGGGTGCTGCACCAGATGAACGACGAGGGCGACTGGCCGGAGGTGTTCTGGGAGATCGCCGACAAGGTCGCCGCCGGGAACCCGCCGCCCGCGTACGCCCAGGGGTTGGGCTGCGCCTGAGCACCTCGGCCGTTCCGACGCCGGCACTCGCGCAGCGTGAGTGCCGGCGCGGCCGAACGTCCAGGTCGGGCTGAAACTACTCGGTGGGCAGTTTCCGCGCGGTGGTGTCCGATTCCTGGGAGGCGGCCCAGGAGGCGAGCAGGCGCAGCGCGTCCTCGGACGGGGAGCCGGGTTCGGCGGCGTAGATGGTGAGGGTGAGGCCGGGTTCGGCGGCCATCTCCAGGCCCTCGTAGGCGAGGGTGAGGTCGCCGACGATGTGATGGTGGAACCGTTTCGCGCCGGTGCCGTGGTGGCGGACGTCGTGGGTTCCCCACCGGGTGCGGAACTCGGCGCTGCGGGTGGACAACTCGCCGACGAGGTCGTGCAGGTCCTTGTCCCGCGGGTCGCGGCCGGCCTCGGTACGCAGGATGGCGACGCAGACGTCGGCGGCGGAGTCCCAGTCGGGATAGAAGTCGTGGGCGTTGTCGTCGAGGAAGGTGAACCGGGCGATGTTCGCCGGGCGCTGCGGATCGGCGTACGCCTGGGCGTAGAAGGCTCGGGCGAGCTGGTTGGCGGCGAGCAGGTCCATGCGGCCGTTGCGGACGAACGCGGGACCGGCGGTGACGGCGTCGAGGGTCCATTGCAGGCTGCGGTGCGGGGTCCACTGCCTGGTGCGGCGGCGCCGGGGCTTCAGCAGAGCGCTGCCGTCGGCGGCGCGGGCGAGGTCGAACAGGTGTGCCCGTTCGGCGTCGTCGAGCTGTAGGGCGCGGGCGACCGCGTCGAGCACGCTGGCGGACACCCCGGCCAGGGCGCCGCGTTCGAGCTTGGAGTAGTACTCGATGCTGACCCCGGCCAGGGCAGCGACCTCGGTGCGGCGCAGCCCGGGGACGCGGCGGTTGGTCCCGGCGGGCAGGCCGGCCTGCTCGGGCGTGATCTTGGCGCGGCGCGAGACGAGGAACTCGCGGACCTCGGTGCGGTTGTCCACGGCTCCGACGGTACGTCGCGTGGCGCGGCGCTGGGAGTGCCCTGTCGGTACACCTCTCAGCAGGAACTCCCTGTTCGGCGGGATCCGCGCTTTGCTGGTGGTCGTTGTCCCGTGGCTGGCCGCGCGACCCGCTGGCCGGCCTGGGAAACGTGGTCAGAGTTCAACCTGAGACAGAGGAGAACCGCCATGCGTGGTGCCGTCCTGCACGCCCCTGGTGACGTCCGGGTCGAAGGGCTCGACGAGCCGCGGATCCTCGCGCCCACGGACGCGATCGTCCGCCTCTCCGCAGCCTGCGTCTGCGGCTCCGACCTGTGGCCGTATCGGGGGATCGAGAAGCTCGACGGGCCGCGGCCGATGGGGCACGAGTACGTCGGCGTGGTCGAGGAGGTCGGCCGCGACGTCCGTACGGTGCGGCCGGGGCAGTTCGTGGTCGGCTCGTTCTTCGCCTCCGACAACACCTGCGAGATCTGCCGGTCCGGATACCAGAGCGCGTGTGTCCACCGGGAGGGCGTCGGTGGGGCCCAGGCGCAGTACCTGCGCGTACCCCTGGCCGACGGCACCCTGGTCGCCACCCCGGACATGCCGTCGGACGACCTGGTCCCGAGCCTTCTGACCGCCTCCGACGTCCTGGGGACCGGCTGGTTCGCCGCGGTGGCCGCCGAGGTCGGCCCGGGCCGGACGGTCGCGGTGGTCGGGGACGGCGCCGTCGGGCTGCTCGGCGTCCTGGCGGCCCGGCAGCTCGGCGCCGAGCGGATCATCGCCATGAGCCGGCACGAGCCACGGCAGAAGCTCGCCATCGGGTACGGGGCCACCGACATCGTCACCGAGCGCGGCGCCGACGGGGTGGCGCGGATCAAGGACCTCACCGGCGGCCTGGGAGCGCACTCGGTCATCGAGGCGGTCGGCACCCAGGAGTCGATGATGCAGGCCATCGGCGCCACCCGCCCCGGCGGGCATGTCGGCTACGTCGGCGTCACCCACGACGTGCGGCTGCCCGGCATGGAGCTGTTCTTCTCCCACGTGCACCTGCACGGCGGGCCCGCACCCGTGCGCCGCTTCCTGCCCGAACTGGTCGATCTGATCACGAGCCGGCAGATCGACCCGGGCAAGGTCTTCGACCTCGACCTGCCCCTCGACCGGGCGGCCGAGGCGTACCGGGCCATGGACGAGCGCCGCGCCATCAAGGTGCTGCTACGTCCGTGATCCTTCGCGCCGCCCGACAGCGACGGCGCCACAGCGCGGGAGGGTGCAGGGCGGTCCCACCGTCACCATCGCTGACGCCGGCTGGCACCGCGAGCAGATTCAACACCCGGCTAGAGGGAAGCCAGCCGGTGGCCCCGCAGCTTCCGCACCGGGCTGCGAGGCCATGACGAGCGCCCGCGCCAGCAGGGCGCTGCCTCGCCCCTGGCCGAGCAGCACACCGAGGAGCAGTACCTGATCGCGAACCAGCACCACGCCTGACAGCCACCCGCCGGCACCCACGAGGGCACGAGCCGGCGCCACCGACCCCGACGACGAGGAGCAGACCATGACCGCCACGGGCAAGACCGCCGACTACGAGGGCAAGGTCGCCTTCGTCACCGGCGCGGCCAGCGGCATCGGCCGCGCCACCGCACTGGCGTTCGCCCGCGCCGGTGCCAGCGTCACCGCCGCCGACGTCTCCGAGCCAGGCGTCCGGGAAACCGCGCGCATGATCGAGGAACTCGGCGGTCGGGCGCTCGCCGTCCGGTGCGACGTCACCTCGTCCCAGGACGTGACCGCCGCCCTGGCCCAGACCGTCGAGACGTTCGGCCGCCTCGACGTCGCCTTCAACAACGCCGGCGTCGAGCAGCCCGTCACGCCCACCGCCGACATCACCGAGGACGACTGGGACCGGACCGTCGCGATCAACCTGCGCGGCGTGTTCCTGTGCATGAAGCACGAGATCCCGCTGCTGCTCCAGCACGGCGGTGGCGCGATCGTGAACACCTCCTCCGGCGCCGGGGTCGTCGGTATCGCGGGACAGGCCGCCTACACCGCCGCCAAGCACGGCGTCGTCGGGCTCACCAGGTCCGCCGCCCTCGACTACGCCCGTTCCGGCGTACGCATCAACGCCGTCTGCCCCGGCATCGTCGCCACCGAGATGATGGACCGCTTCACCGGCGGCACTTCCGAAGGACGCGACCGCGTCATCGCCCAGGAACCGATCGGGCGCATGGGCACCGCCGACGAGATCGCCGCAGCCGTGCTCTGGCTCTGTTCGGACGCCGCGGCCTTCGTCATCGGCCACGCCATGGTCATCGACGGCGGCCAGACCGTCGGACCGGCATGAGCCCGAGGCCATGGCCTTGATGGACCCGCGAGGTGATGACGACCCGCCCCGAGCCGGCGCCGTCCGGCCGCAGCGTTCCCTCCACGGGCGCGGTTCCCGCTCCGTCAGTCATCACCGCCTTGAGCGGCTGGTCCCTAGGAAGCCTGGCGGACGGGCATGTCGGCCCGCCAGACGTCGGCCAGGTCGCTGAGCGGGACGTCGAGCGCCTGACTGAGGCCGACCACGGTGCCGAACGCCGGTGCGGGAAGGCGGCCCGCCTCGATCTTGCGCAGCGTCTCGGGGGAGATGCCGGCTGCCAGGGCCACCTCGACGAGGCTGCGGCCCGCCCGCGCGGCCCGGAGGGCGGCTCCGAGGCGCTGGCCCGCTGCGATCTGTTCGGCGGTGAGTGGTTGGCGAACCATGCCAGCAGGATACCCCCGGAGCATCCCGACCTGGCGTGGTATAAAAATACCGCACAGGGGAGAGGGAGGCTGTCGTGATCGAGCTCAAGTCCGCCGAGGAGATCGACCGGATGGCGGTGACCGGCCAGTTCGTCGGCGAACTGCTCGCCGAACTGCGCGACGTCGCCGCGGTCGGCGTCAACCTGATGGACCTCGAACACCACGCCCGCCGCCGGATCAAGGAACGCGGCGCCGAATCCTGCTACTGGGACTACGCCCCTTCGTTCGGCCGCGGCCCGTTCCGCAACGTGCTGTGTCTGTCGGTCAACGACGCGGTGCTGCACGGCCTGCCGCACGACTATGTCCTGCGCGACGGCGACCTGCTCAGCATCGACATGGCGGTCGGCATCGACGGCTGGGTCGCCGACTCCGCGCTCTCCGTCGTTGTCGGCACCCCCGACCCGGCCGACCTGAAGCTGATCGAGGCCACCGAGGTCGCACTGGAGGCCGCCATCACCGCCGCCCAGCCCGGCGGCCGCCTCGGCGACATCTCCGCCGCGATCGGCGAGGTCGCCCGCTCCTACGGCTACGGCGTCAACGCCGAGTTCGGTGGCCACGGCATCGGCCGCACCATGCACGAGGCCCCGCACGTGTCCAACGACGGCCGCCCCCGCCGCGGCCTGAAGCTCAACCCCGGCCTCACCATCGCCATCGAGCCCTGGTTCTGCCGCTCCACGGACAAGATCAAGTTCGACAAGGACGGCTGGACGATCCGCTCCGCCGACGGCTCCCGCACCGCCCACTCCGAACACACCGTCGCCATCACGGCTTCCGGCCCTCAGGTCCTGACCCGCCGCCTCACTCAGGGCGCCGCCTCGGCCGGCCCCGCCACGAAGTCCGCCACAGCCTCCTGACCCACTGCCCGCCTCGGGCGTCAGCGGATATCGACGGGACGGCGGGCCGGGGCTGCGCCGACGGCTCTCGCGGACGACGGTCCCGCTGACCGTCGCGCGGAAATTCGTCGGACTGCCGGTGTTCAGCCAGAGACTCGTATGCACATGCGGCCCGACACCACGGTCACTGCCGTTCGCCGAGGCGCCGGAGTACGCGATCGTCTGGCCTCGCGACACACGTTGCCCGGTCGAGACGGCGATCGTCGACAGGTGCAGGTGCCGGGTGTAGTTGCCATCATCGTGGGCCATCCCCACGACGCGCCCGGTCGCGGTGGAGGTGTCGGTCTTCACGTAACGGATCGTGCCGTTCGCCGCGGCCTTGACGGGAGTACCGGTTCCGACCGCATAGTCGGTGCCCGGCTCACCCGAGGGCGGCGTCCGGTTCCGGTGGTCTTGCCAGAGCTCGAGATCCGGACGTTTCCGCACGGCCTCTGATAGCTGCCGGCAGCCTGAGCGGAGCCGGGCAGCAGAGCAAAGGCGGCCGACACCCCGGATGCCGCCAACGCAGCGCCTGTGATGAACCCCCGTCTCGAAAGTCCACGCAGATAGGCGATGCCACCGAGATCCTCGGGCGGCAGATCGTGGCTGACACCCTGAGGAGGGTCAGGGCGAGGCTCCTCGCTGAGGATCATCGATGCAACCTAAGGCTACTTCCGTTGGAGGGCAAGGGTTTCCCTGCGATTCGCTTTGGGGCGTCACGCGAGCCCTCTCCGTGAAGTAGCCAGGCCAGGGCATGCGTCTTCGTAGGTCACATTGCGCGTCGGTCGCTTCCAGGAAGATCGCCGGGTGGACCGGGCCGGTTGCTGCGTGCTTGGGCGACGCCCAGCCACTCGCTGCGCTGACGGCGGACCCGGCTGCGGCGATACCCGCCGTGCACCGCCCCGGTTGGTGGTGGATCAGACAGCGATCCCGACCCGGGTGCGGCTGTGGCCGGCTTGGTCAAGAACGTCGCGCTCCACCGGGCGACCAACGACTCGGAGGTATGCGGTGCCAGTGGGGTCGCGGCCAGCGCCAGGTGTGGGACCACCCCGTTGTTGCCTGCCTGTGCAGGCGGCGGCGCACGCGAGGATCTTGGCAGCGAGACGCGCCGGTGCGTACGCGGGCGGGATGGCTCGTAGTTGAATGTCGTTGATCTTCGATGAGGTGCGCGGTGTGTGCTCTCCGGCGGGTGCCAACATGGGCGAACCGGTGCCAGTGTGGGTCACCGCTGCCGACCATCGGCCGCAACCGGGTTCGTGTGCTCCGGGTGTAGTCCTGGGCTGGGAGAACGGCGGTCCGAGAAGCGTGGGTGAACGTGGGCCACGCCCTGCCACCCAGGTGAACCCTCAGGTCGCTAGACTAGGCCCTCGCGCCCTCGTAGCTCAGGGGATAGAGCATCGGTTTCCTAAGACGAAGCTCTATCTGTGCCCATTGGCTGATGACCTGCGGGTTCTTATTCAGTTTTCCCATTATCGGGTCGCACGCGCCCGTTGCTGTGCTCGCTTGCCGAAGATCAGCAGAACAGGTGTAAGTCCTGCTCAGGCCGCGCCTCGGTCGGTTCGACGCGTCCTTGCCGGGATCCGGTGAAGTTGTCGCGCCGCGTCAGTTTACGGTGCCGCGAGAGCGTGGGCCAGCAGCATGGCGAGTTTGGCTGCGCGTGCCGGATGATGATGACCGACCCAGAGAACTCGTCCGATGAGGTATTGAGCGAAGTCGGGGTGGCCGTTCCGGTTCTGCGAGGCGAGGCCGGTGCGGGCGGCGTTGTGGAGGATGGCGCGGAGCTGGTCGTATTCGTCGCGTGGTGTGGCGGGGTGGTGGTTGACGACGAGTCCGGCGAGGAGTTGCCGGTCGGCTCGGCCGCGGACGCGGGTCTTGGTTGGGTGGACTTGGAAGCCTTCGTCGCGGGCGATGTCGGTGACGGCGGCGATCAGGTCGTGGGTGCGGCGGGTGGTGAGGTCGCCGGAGAAGGCGAGGTCGTCGGCGTACCGGGTGTAGGTGATCTCGAAGGCCTTGGCGAGGCCGGTGAGGCGTCGGTCGAGTCGGTAGGCGCACAGGTTGGCCAGTGCGGGCGAGGTGGGAGCGCCTTGTGGCAGGTGGCCGGTGCGCAGCGCGGCGAGCCGGGCCGCCCGGTGCGGTAGGTCGGTGGGTGCCCGGCGGAGGACGGGGGACGGAGTGCGGGTGGTGCAGAGTCCGGTGAGGGTGTGGGCGACGGGTTCGGGGTAGCCGGCGGTGCGGAACAGGCCGTGGACGCGGGTGGCGGGGATGTGGGTGAAGAAGGCGAGCAGGTCGATCCGGACGACGACCGGCTGTGCGGTGTGGGCGGCGGCGAAGGTGTGCGCGGAGCGACCGGGTACGAAGCCGTGCGCCGCGGGGTGGACCGGGATCGGCCCGAGGACCTCGGCGAGCAGCCGGCGTTGCAGGGCGCGAAGCCGAGATTTCGGTGCCTCGATCAACCGGCCTCGGTCGGTCCATCGGTAGTGGTAGTGATGCAGCCGGTGGGCGATGGCGCGTCGGTTCATGGCCCGTCGGTCGGCGTACCAGTCGAGGTGCTCGATGCTCAGGTCGAGCATCCCGGCCAGGTCGCCGACTGTGTCGATGGCCGGGGTGTGCCAGGGTCGGCGGACGGTGCGGGTCGGCGTCACGGGCCGCGTGTGGATGACAATGGGCCGCTGGTGCTGGCGGGATGCGGCGACTGCCGCGCGGAGCGGATCGAGGGTGCTCAGGAACTCGGCGAGCTCGCGTGGCCGGTCGGTGGGTGGGCGCGGGTAGGCGACCTGCACCGCGTCGGCGACCGGCCACAGCCATCGCCGCCGGACCCCGAGGACGAGCCCACCCTGGTCGACGAGGTCGGCGCGGCGCCAGCCGTCGCCGGCGAGGAACGCGTCGGCGAGCGCGGTGGCGAGGGCGTGAATAGTGGTCACGAGCGGGCCGGTGGCGGCAGCGTGTCCCGACGATGCCCGGTCGTGCGGGTGCACAGGCTCGCGGAGCGTGCCGACGCACCTGTGGTGTGGTGCCGAGGTGAGTGGTCCGTCCCCGGGGTTGCCCCGGAGAGACCGTGACCGGACCCCGCGTGGGGGAGCGGCCTGGTCAGCTCGGGACACGCTGCCATGGGAGCAGCGTAGAGAACGGAGACCGTCATCGGTGTCCGCGGTGCGTGTGGCGCGGTGGAGAGAACCGTTTCGCCGAGTGATGCGTCCTAACCTTGCGTGATGGACGTGGACGATGAGGTTGACCGGGTCCTGGTCGACGGCCGAGGACGTCAACGCGGCATGGGGGCGTACTCGGCGATCAGGTAAGACCGATAGCTGATGACCGCAGGAATCACGACGTTCAACTTTCCCGCCGTCGTGGTCAGCATCTCCTCATACCCCAGCAGCGCGCCGGTACCGGGATCGACGATCACGGTGTACTGGGCAGGCAAGCCATGGGCATCGGACACGATCGAAAACGCCTCCCCGTGACGCCCGGCTCGATCGGTGACCGTTCCGGCAGCCGTGATCCCCGGTAGATCGGCCAACAGCATGAGCACCGCCGCGCGTTGCGCCGGGTTCAACAGCCGCACACCGGCAAGCTCGGCGACATCTTCCAGATACTGCACGGGGGCCTCAGGCGCGGACGCACCCGCCGTCAGCCACTGTCTTAGAGCCCCGGCCTCAGTCGGGACCGGCCCCTGGAAGGGGGTGTAGAAGTCACCGGCGGCGGAGTCGCGTACCTCTTGGACGGAGTCGACGCGGCCACCCCGCCGCTGCCACTCCCGCCGGTCGGCAGCTGTGCGGAACGTCGGCGGCAGGTCCCTCTTGACCATCCGCCCAGCGTCGTTGTCGGTCCGCCAGGACCGCCATTGCTGCGGCACCACCGCAGACGTCGTCCGACCGCCCGATATCGACGAGTTCAGGAACCAGTTCGCGGACTCGAGGTGCTCCACCGTTCCTGCTGGCCGCTGCGGCGCCGGCTGAGCCGCTGCCGAGGCGGCGAGCCGTCGCAACCTCGCGCTGGCTGGCTCCGCGCTCGCGGGCGGACCGTAGCTCAGGATCGCAGGCGTCGCCGCGAACGCGGGCTGCGGCTGCCGAAACGTCTCCAGCGCCACCCCGCCAGCCGCCACCGCCAGGACCGCCGTGCCGGCCGCCGCCAACACCAGACGACGCCGGGGAACCCCTCGCCTCCCACTGATCGCGACCCGGTCAGAGGCGAGAATGCGCGACAGGTCCCGCACGCGGCGGTTCTCGTCTGCAGGATGGACATCTCGTGCCGGATCCAGACCGCCCAGCAGCTGGCGCACCTCATTGACAGCCTTCATCTCATGCACCCCGATTCGACATCGACGGCGTCGCCCGCCGCGCCTGCTGCGCTCCGTCACCGACCATGCCCAGCTGTGTCCGCAACCGGCGGCGGGCCCGCATCAGCCGCATCGCACACGTCGCCCGCGACTGGCCGAGCACGACGGCAGCCTCAGCGACACTCAGCCGCTCCCAGGCCACCAGCCGCAACACCTCCTGGTCCGCGGCGGACAACCGCCCGAACGCCACCGCGACGTCACGCTGGCTGACGACCTCGTCCGCGTGATCCACGGTCACCGACCCGTCCGGCTCCGCCGCGACCCGCAGCGTCAACTCCTGCCACCGCCGTTGGCCCCTGGTCGCGTTCGACAGCACCAGTCGAGCCACCCCGTACAGCCACGGCAACGCCGACCCGGCCGGGACATCACCCAGACGTCGCCACGCGACCAGAAAGACCTCGGCAACAACATCACCGACGTCCGATCCGCCGATCCGCCGAGCCACGTACCGCCACACGTCCCCGTGATGGCGCTCGAACAACTCGGTGAACTGCTTCTCCGCGACGTCCATGGCACCTCCTACCGTGCTTATGTCCGGCACCAGTCACAACGCCACACCCAGCAACGAACGAATCACCCGATAGCGCTACCCTGCCCTCGCCAACCATCCGCGCATCGAAGATTTGGATCCACGTATTCGTTCGAGAGGTGCGCCGCGACCTGCAACAGAGTCGGCGTGGGCGGTCATAGTGGGGTGTGAGGCATCAGGTACGGCCGTCGGACGAGGAACTGTGGTCCTCGATCGCCGCCGGTGACGAGCCGGCGTTCGGTCGGCTCTTCGACCGGTACGCCCGTCCGGTCTACAACCACGCGTTCCGGTTGACCGGGTCGTGGTCGACGGACAGCCACCGGCGCGCCGACCGCCACTCGGAGCGGACCGCGTTGGTGGCGACGACCAGCAGCCGCGGCAGCGCCGAGCCGTCCACCAGCCGGGCGTCGTGCCGGCGGCGCCAGGCGACGAGGAACGTCGCCTGGGTGACGTCCTCGGAGCGCTGCTCCGGCGTCTACCTCCGGAGCGGTACGCCGGTGGTGATCTCGCCGACGAGGTGGCCGCGCGGCTCGCTGACGAGCGGCGGATGGCCGAGGTCCTCTCGGTGGTCCGCCAGTTGTCCGAACGGCCGATGACATGTCCAAGATCTCTGGTGCGCCTCAGACGTCCCTTAGCCCAACCTTCAACCCCCAGGGACCGGTGGGAACCCCGACTGGTTACGGAAACAGCTGATGGTTGATGATCCTTCTTCTAATGGGCAACCCGAATACGCGCTGGCGCTGCTCGAGCATGCCCACCGCAGTCCGAACGGGTGAGGCGGCGGCGCGGAGCCCACCTATGGCAAGCCTCGCAGCACGGGGGCAGGCATCGACCCATGCGCCATCGGATCAACGCTGCTGTGGCCGCTGCCCGAAAAGATTACCGGCCCTGCAAAGCTGCACGCCTGCATCGACGACCGACTCGGCGGCCTTCATGAATACGAAAAAAGCCGCCGTCCAATACGGATGAGGTTTTCGGCACCCGCAACGTCGATCAAGCCGGTTGTGAAACGCTCTTCGAATGCGCCGACTCCTTATATCCGGTGTTGCAGTATGGGTGAGTTAGCTGCCCATTTTCGGGTGCGCCCGTGCCCCCGTCCTGTTTTCTCAGTAGGTGGTCAAAGGAGATTGAATTGCGGGGCACCCTTGCCCCGCAGATGCCGCATCTCGTCTCACGCTCAAGCAGGTCGTTGAGCACAAGCATATTCTTGGTCTCTTGGGAAAAGTTCCGCCCGTGCAGGCGGTCGTCATCTGTTATCTCCCTCAGAGATTTGAGCGTGGGCTCCGCCTTTAGGCGCTCAAGAATCATCAACTCACCACACCCGTCACTCAGCGCCTCGAATATAGTCCGGAGCATCTTAACTGCATGCGGTGCCGCCTTGCTAAAGCTTCCATAGTTGCGAACTATTTGGTTAAAGAAGTGGCGATATTTGATCAAAAACTCTTCGAATTCTGCTCTTACGTTGGTAAATTTCGCGACCGAGCGAGTTCTCTCTAGGTCGAGAACGAATTCAACTGCGGCCAAGAAGGCCGCAGGCTGGAATTTTCCCGTGGCGCCGTAGAAGTAGACTGCCGGGTGTAGGCCTAGAGAAGCTGGCTCGTTGCCTGACATCCTCCCGGCAACCCTTCGTACAGCGCGCATGAAGCGGATCGTTTCCGAACCATCGATGTCGTCCACAAGAAGGCTGGGGGGAGGCGTTCCAGCCTTGGCCCTAGCTGGTTTTGATTCGACTTCCCGCCACATGTCTGGTGTGAGCTTATTGACGAAATTCACCAACTCGAACACCATTTTGAGACTATCTGAAGAGTAGCCTCGGCCGGCGATCGGGAGGTCGGCTGTTCTGATTGATGTTTCAACGTTGGGCTTGAAGATCAGGTCGTAAACTTCCTTGCCCAATTTTTCAATTATGCCCTTGGTGTGGTCGTCGAAGTCTGACCAGTATTTGTGACCCGTGCCTGCCCGAATAAAGGCACGTGCGGCAAGAGCGTTGGGCTTCTTTCGGGCTTTAATCAGGTCCAGTTCTGTCTGGTCAATCGGAGTTGCCTGTTGATTAATTCTAAAGAAGGAATTTTCTGCCTTCTCTGCGCCTCCTGAGACCCATTGGAGATCCATGGCAAGAATGCTCAAATTCCTGGCAAGGCGCAGTCGATCCTTGGGCGCGGTGTCCGGATTGCGGAGCGCAAGTAGCAGGTCGCTGTATGAGCCCACGGTCTGGTTAATCAGACTCCGCGTCGTCTCCGCAGCACGCTTTTGATCGGGCGGAATATTGTTCTCGAAGAATCGCATTGACGTATGGCTGTCGCCGTAATCATCGTGAACCCATGCAGTGAGAGCGCTGAGTCGGTGCGCCCCGTCGATGATGAAAATGTTTCCGCTCTTCGGTGAGCGCCAAAGGATGAGCGCGGGTATTAGATCTCCGTCAAGGAAGCTCTTGACCAGGTCGGCCACCTTTTGAGGTGTCCAGTTTGCTGTCTCCCGCTGAAAGTCTGGCTTTCGAAGTACGTGATAGATGAGGCCGTCCACGCCAAGATCTGTGATCCTCATGGTCTGGCCAAGCTTGGACTGCTCCATCATTGGCTCTTCAGAATCGACTTCGAAATCATCGCGAGGTACGAGGGCATCCATATTCACGTACAGTTGGGGCATTCTTAGCCTTTCAGGTTCTGCTGTCGCGCGCGGGCTCCGGGCTTTGGCTTAGGTGGAACTTCCTGGATCAAGCATGATACCGCGAGCGGTTAATCAACTACATGACGTGGCTGTAGGAGTGAGCGTAAGAAATGGTAGCTTTGGTCCGGCTTGCCCTATTCTGTGCAGCCGGGATGCTCGGATCCGATTCGGAGTTCTCTACGTCCGATCCTCGCCCGACCTTCGGCATCACGGCGATGGCACCTGTCCTGTACCGGTGGCATCAGGGTGTTGCTGTGGTCGCCTGCCGAAGATCAGCACGAGTGCT
Source organism: Micromonospora sp. NPDC007220 (assembly GCF_040634035.1). Classification (NCBI taxonomy): domain Bacteria; kingdom Bacillati; phylum Actinomycetota; class Actinomycetes; order Micromonosporales; family Micromonosporaceae; genus Micromonospora; species Micromonospora sp. NPDC007220. The sequence continues at coordinate 514,268 of NZ_JBEYEU010000001.1, forward strand.
CAGCCGACACCGCGCCACACCTCGAGAGACTTGGCCAGATGGAGCCAGCAAGTTGGCTGTCAGCGTTGTGTGAGCGGTTCAGGCAGTGGCTTGCTGTGTACCACGACAAGCTCCCGATTCGCCCGGGTCAGGCTCGTGTACAGGGTCCCGGCAAATTCCTCCTGTCGCACGAAGTAGCGCGGCTCCACGACCACGACCCCGTCGAACTCAACACCCCTTGCCGAGTCGGGCGTGCGGACGGCTAGCCGGCGTCCCTCCCTGGTCCAGTCACCCGCACCCGCTGCCGTATCGGTTCGTCGCCACCCGTCGCTGAGAAGTAGTTTGTCGATGGCGTCCGGATCGGTGGTGATGATCGCTGCCGTTCCGCCCGGGTACGAGTCCAGCAGTCTGCTCGCCTCACCGACGGCCCGAAGGTCGCGCTTGCCGGGTGTGCTGGCTCGGATGACGGACGGTTCCGGCCCATCTGTCTGGAGTGAACAGGGTTGGTTCTCGCTGGGTGGCAGAAGACGGTTGGCGAAGTCGAGAATCGGCTGGGTGGAGCGGTATCCCCGTTCCACAACCTCAGGTTCGAACAGCTGGGCATCGGGAAGTATGTGAAGCCTTTCCGCCAGTTGGCGCCAGTCGAGGTGGCCGATGTCCAGCCGGCGGCGTTGGTTCAGGTCTCCGACGACCGTCCATCGTCCGGTGTTGTGGGCCTGGATGATCTCCCATTCAAGTTCCGAGACGTCCTGGGCCTCATCGACGACGATGTGCCCGTATCGGGACTTGTTCTCGCTCAGGAGCAGACCCAGTTGCGCGAGGAGAGGGAGGTAGCGACGTTTTCCCCAGACCTTCGGGAAAGGTGGGAGGCTCTCGATCCACCGCTGCTCCGTCTGGCTTGCCGGTGGTCGTCTGTGTGGGTCGTTGCTGTTGCGGAGGGCCTCGTAGGCCATCTTGACCTTGTCAACCAGGCGGCTCGCGTTCCACCCCGGTCGGTTCTGGCACTCTGCCACCGCGTGTTTCGCCAAGGCCACGATAAAGCCAGCGACGTCCTCCGCTGTCCCCTCACCCGGCTGTATGGTGGTGGTGCCCAGACCGGCCAGTTCGGCGAGCCACTCGGGAAGTGACTTGACCGTTACGGCGCCGGCCGGGTCGAGCTCCCGCACCGTTGGCGATACGTGGCGAACATACTGTTCGGTAGGTCCGAGCAGGAGCACCCGTGGGATGGGGTTCTTCTTGGTTGTCTCCTCGTTGACCAGGTAGCCCGCACGGTGCACGGCGATGATCGTCTTCCCGGTACCCGGATGCCCCTGGATGATCAGGGGCATCGTTGGCGGTTGGGTGACCAGGCGGTACTGGTCGGGTTGAAGAGTGGCGAGCACGGAGGTCATCGCCTCCGTTCGGGGCGCGTGCAGGGCGTAACGGACCGCGTCGACGGCACGCATGCCGCTCTCGAGGTCGCCGGCCGCGGAGGCGGACCGCTGTCGGTGCTCGGTCGGTTGGGGTCGGCGGTCGGGTGCCCGGTCGTGGACTCCGGATGGCGTGGCGGGGGCGGCTTTCGGTATGGGCAGGGCGACCGTGTGTCTGGTCAGTCTGGCGCCGTGGACGGTGATCGCGTCAACTTCTCCGCGGTTGCCTTGGACGCCGAGGCGTTCCGCGATGTTAAGCGCGCGACCTTTGTCGATGGTTGGTGATCCGGGGCCGGTCAGCTCGGTGAGGATCGTCCACTGGGCGGTGGGGTTGTTCGCTCGTAGGACGGCGCAGGACAGGCCAGAGAGATCGTGTTCGCCGTGGACGATGACGTGGCCGTAGGGCCTCCGGCTGTCGGGGCCTTTGATCGAGGTGACCAGTTGGGCGAACAGTGCGAGATAGCGCAGTTGCCCCCACGCGGCTCCAAACGGCGGCAGGGTAGCGATCCATCTTGCGGAGTATTTGCCGAGCTTCAGTGGTTCAGTGGGCACTCCGCCCATTCGGATCACCTCGTAGGTGACCTCGAGCTTCGTCGACAGGTGTACTTCGCGCTGGGCCCATCCCAGGCGTCGGCGACAGATCTGTACGGCCTGCTCCACGATGTCCTTGACGTACCGGCCCACGTCAAGGGCGTCTGGTTCTCGGGTGTCCGTGAAGCGGGGGTAGCCGGCGACTCTGACCAGCCACGCGGTGTCCTGAATGACGGTTATGATCTTGGATATATCCGCACTTGGCAGTCCGACGAGCGCCGCTGCGGTGTGGATCCTGCGGACGATCTTCGGCAGCGGAGTGGTCCATGCTGACACGATGAGCACACGCCGTTGTTTGCGGGCGAGGTGCCGCACCATCTCGACTGCGCGCACGGCCGCGATACCGTCGGGATCCGCCCGGGAGTCCTCCGTGAAGGCGACGACAAGCGGTGCATGCGGTTGCCATGTTGCCAGGTCCGCCGGTTTGCCCGGCAGTGGTAGCCGGCTTGTGGTGTTCTTTCCCGCCACGGCGGCCGGACGCGCTGCGGGCGCATCCGGTGACTGTTCCTTCCTCGCTGTCCTCGATCCGGGCACCAAGGCGGGTGCCGTGGCCCGCCGAGTTGGGGGCACCTGCCCTCCGGGGTGGCCTGTCGACGCGGCGGTGCGGGCAGAAGACGACGTTGAGTTGGTAGGGCGGCTGACCTTCCGGCGAGGCGGTGCCGGAGGGACGTGCAGCTTTCCTGCCTTGAAAGGCGACTGGCCGGCCGGCACCGTGACCGCCCAGTCGTCGGAGGCGTGTACCACCTCCGCACCGCGCGTCGTCAGTGTTCGGCGAACCACTACGTCTGCGTCTAGCTCATGTGTGGTGTATGGGTCGAAAAATACCTTCGCTGTCCGTGCAGCCCAGTTGATGACTGGATAGTCCCAGTCCGCGCTGTTGAGGTACCGCGTACCGATGTAGAAGGCAACCCCGAGATCCCTGTCGGGACCGGCAAGGCCGACTCGGCCGTAGAGGGGGCCGACGCTTGCCCGTTCACCTCGAGGGACGTTGTCGACGTAGCGCTCGTTCGCGGTGACGGAGATTTCGGGATTCTTTCGGGCGAGCCGTCGTTCCAACGCCCGCAGGTAGCTTCGGTTGGTGGCGACCTCGTAGGCGAGTTCCTCGTCGCTGATCTTGGCCACCTACTGCACCTCCACTACGCAGACGGCCAGGTTCTCGGTACTGAGCATGGGTGTCGATCGTGCAGTTATGTCCTGCAGGAGGCCCGCGTAGCGGTTGTCCTCTCGCTGCTGTTGGGCCTCGAAGAGCGGCACCATGCGCCCCCTGCCGCGGGCTCGTAGGGTGGCGATGCGTGAGTCCAGTGCCTGTGTCCGCCGTTGATGCACCTGCTCGAGGCTGAGTCGCCGTGAGGCGAGGAACGCCTGGTTCTCGGCGGCCAACGTGCTCTGGCTCCGGACCTGTCTTTGCACCAGCAGGTCACTGCTCACGCGGAGCGCTGGGCGTAGGTCGATTGCCCCGTCGAACCACGCGGGTTGCAGGTTTCCGGCTGCCACCGCCGCCATCAACCGGTCGCCAAGGTCGTGGGCGACCTGCAGGGTCCGGGCGTCAACGGTGACGGTCCACACCTCGTGCAGCGGCCTGACACCGTTCCAATTGGCGACGCACAGATGGACCAGATAGGTGCCCGGGGCCGCCCCGACGTCGTGCGCCGGCATCGTAATGGCGGAAAATCTGGTCTGCCGGTGCCCCGGTACATCCAACGCCGCCCGTACCAACGGGTGGTTGGCCGTCAGGAGCGGCACCCCGGTGGTTCGGGACGCCTCCTGGTCCAGGGACAGTTGAATCGGCAGTTGATGTGTCAGGTCGCTGAGGACCTGATCCACCTCGGACCTCGTCCTTTCCCCACGCTGTGCGAGATCACGAACGTGACCAGCGAGCTCGCTGTTGCCGATCACGGTCACGTGGTCGCCACTGATCCGGCAGCGTCCGTCGTAGCTACCCACCCAGTCGCTCACCAGCAGGGCCAGTTCCTGTTGCCCGACATACCGGCCGGATGCGAGCAGGTCGGGCTCGAGACCCTCGATATCGACGCCGTCACTCGATATGAGGTGGGGTGCGGCCGACTCGATCTCGGCGGCGGCCCGTTTCCGTTCTGCGACCGCCACCAGGAACTCCTGGGTGCGTTGCGCCCGTTGGGCGGTAGTCAGGGCGAAGTCGAGCAGGGAGGACTCGACGTCGGGCCACATGCTCTCGATGATCGGTTCCAGTGCCCCGATGGCGTGTTCGAAGATGCCGATCCGGGTGAGTACCCGCTCGAGGATGTCCGACTCGATCGTTCCGGGAGTCGTGAAGTTGATGATCACGACCTTCTGCTCGGTCTGGCCGATCCGGTCGATCCGACCGATACGCTGTTCGATCTCCATCGGATTCCACGGCAGGTCGTAGTTGACCAGGACGGAGCAGAACTCGAAGTCCAAGCCCTCACTCGCGACCTTGGTAGCCACGACAATGTCGTAGCCGCCCGCCCGGAAATCGGCCATGACCTTGGCCCGGTCCTCCCTACTCACACCACCGTGCAGTACCGCGGTCCTGCACCGGCCCCGCAGATGCCGCTCGAGGTAGGACAACGTCCTACGGGAGAACGTGAAGACAAGCCCCTGCTTGCCCTGGCTGATCAGATCGTCGACCACGTCGAGGAACTGCTCGAGCTTCGTGTCCACGTCGATGCCGGCTGCCAGCTCTCGCAACCGCGGCGACGGCGGCACATCCGGACCGCGCACAGCAGCCGACGGTCTCGCCGAGGCGTTCACCTCATCCTGCACGCCGGGTGTCTGCCCCCAGGCCAGAACCAGTGCCGCCGCCTCGGGGAGACAGCTGCCCGCGAGGCGGAGCGGCATCTGCATGCCGAAGTGCAGCGGCGTGTCTCTGACCCTCGCCCGCTCGATGCACCACTGCAGGTACGCCTGATAGAAGTCGTGCTCACGCCCGGTCCAACCCACCAGGACAGGGCGCGGCTCCCGCATCGCCTTGTCTTCCTGGACCTCGATCTTGCGGGTGCGCGTGACCTGCGCCGACAGCCCGCCCAGCTCGCTGCAGATCCGCTTCACCTGAACCACGTCGGTCGAGGACAGGTGAGGCCGCTCCAAGATCTCGCACAGCAGAACGAAATCGGGCCGCATGGCGATGACTCGGCCGAACGTGCTGTCGGACAGGTCCGACAGCCACCGCCTACGTGTGGCGTTGCTGACCGAGGCGTCGAGCAGCGAACCCGTAATCCGGTTAAGGACCCTGTTGGGTTCGATCCGTTCCTGCAGGTCCGCCAGGTCTTGGAACTCGCCAGGCACCAACAGCTCAAGGAGGTTGTACAGATCGTTGTTGCGCAGGTTCACCGGGGTAGCGGAGAGGAAGACGTACGCATCCGCCCAGCGGGACAGCAGCTCGCCCAACGCGTGGCTCTTGGTGTTCGAGTTGCGGAAAACGTGGGCCTCGTCCACGATCACCAGGTCCAGCTGGAGACCCAGCTGCTCGATGTCGGCCAGCCCCTTCCACGCCCGCAGCCGCTCCACCGAACAGATCCAGGCCATCCTCCTGGGCAGGCGATCCGACTCGAGCCGGTCCTTGAGGTCGGCCAGCCCCGTGCCGGTGAGCTCGGTCAACTCGAAGCCGAATCTCTCGCGCATCTCGTGCTGCCATTTGGCCAGCAGTACGGAGGGACACACGACGAGCACTCGATTCGCGTGCCTGCGGGCATCGAGTTCAGTCCACAACAGTCCGGCTTCGATGGTCTTGCCGAGACCGACCTCGTCCGCGATGAGCAACCGCAGTGACCCTGTGCTCAGCAACTTCATTACTGGCTTGAACTGGTACGGCCGAAAGATGGTGCGCGTCGCCCGGAACGAAAAGACCGTGTCGGTGAACTGCTTCTCAAGCTTCGCCCTTGTCAGGGTGGCGGCGAGGCGCTCGGCGGGGGCGGGCTCGGTGCGCACCCATGCCTCGGGAGAGTCGACCGTCGGCCTCGGCAGCAGGGCGCCCTCTTCGACACGCTGGACGCGGCTGCCGGCGAAGACCTGGTAGATCCAACGGCCGTGCGCGAACTGACGGGACTTGACCATGCCGTCCTGCCCGGCTCGGGTGATTACCTCATCGGTGACGTCGAACCGGGGCAGCGGCACCTCGTCGGCGCTTTCCCAGAGGTGGTCGAACCAGCCCAGTGCAGAGGCCACGGGCGAGTCCTCGGCCACCTCGGCAGCCGGCTCCTGGATCCCCGCACCGGGCATCGCACCCGAGGTGACCACGAGCAGCGGAGCCGGATCTAGGCCCCCGAACCAGTAGACCCCTTCAGGCAGGCTCACCGCTGGGACGACGATCTGCCTCACCCGCTCGACCGACCCCGCAGGATCGGGCAGATCGGCGCCGAGAGCCAGTACGTCAGTGAAGAGCCCGGTTGCGAGCATGGCGGTCGCATCCGTCACCAGCGGGTGATATCCATGAGTGACCGCGAGGACACCAGGATCAGGAAAGAACCGCCGGACTGATCCGCCGAGCGTGCGCACTGTCATCCTCCGTGATCGACGCGGACTGTTCCGTAGCCCCGCCCGTCCTGCGGCAACGCCGTCAAGTGTGCTCAATAGAGCGTGGAGGCCGGGTGGGACCGGAGCCACCGAATGGGGTCCCGGTCTCCGGCGGCCGCTGTCACGAGGCCGGACCGACGGCCTCGGCCGACGTGGCGAAGGGCCGAGGGGCGGGCCTGGCGTGCAAGCCCTCGGTCCGGTCGGGGCTACCGTCCGGCCCGCCCTGACCGCCCGGACGCTGCTGATGTCCGGACGGGTCCGTCGTCGACCGCGCGGTTCAGCCATTCGACGGTGTTTGTGTGCCTGGGCCGAGAGACTGAGGAATTGACCGACACCGCACCAATCTAGGTGTGCTCCGGGCAGTAGGAAAGGGCTCGATCGACGGGGTTGGAGGACATTCAGGTGTGTGTGGCTGACCGATCTGGTGGGCCGAAGGATCATCGTCTGGATGGTTCTGGTGGTCAGATGCCCTGACCTGTAAGCCACAGCCCGGACTGCTCGTGACTCTGGCGCCGCTGCTCCTGCTGGAGTATTAGGGCTCCGTCCGGGACGTTGGCTGTCGTTCGACGGCCGCCGGCAGCGCCCCGCATGACAGCGCGCTCCGCCCTTCACACGGCGATAAGCCAGGAGGGCGGGGCCGACGGCAATCAGCCGCAGCCACCCTGAATGAGTGGGTCTTGTGCTGCCCGTAGGTGTGGCACTGCCCTCGCGGGGAAGAGGTGCGGCAGGCCGGTTCGGCCGCCTCGCCAGACCGGGCTGCCTCATACAGCCGTGTTGAGCTCCATCGAATACGCCGTGCCCCTTACTGTCGGGTGGTGCAGCGATGGGATTCGCTCAATGAGCGGCAGCTCGACCTGCTTCGCCGGATCCACGGCGGCGATGACCTCAGCGGCCCGGACGGCGTGGAGTACCGCCGGTCGGCGCGTGCGCTGCAGGACCGGAACCTGGTGATGGTGACACGCAAGGCAGGGGTGTGGAGGGCGTGCTCGACCGATGCCGGTCGCTTCTACCTTGAGCATGGTCACCATCCCGATCATCCCGACCACCGTTCTTTCCTCCCGCGGTCAGAGGCGCCGGCGCCTGGCGGCATCGCCGGTGGCGCTTCGTCGGCGGACCTGCTGCGATCGGCTCGCGAACTGCTCGACCGCCTGCAGCGTGAGGGCGGCATGGTGCGTATCGAGAGTCCCGACAGTGGAACCCGGGCGCGGTACCGCCGGATTATTCACGCGCTCAAGCAGCAGGGACTTGTGCCCTCGGGTCACCACCTGCGCCACACTGGCCGCGACGCCGGAGACATCGTCATCCGCTTATACACCGACGCCGGTCCGGACGAGACCGACTGGAACCGGATCCGGCTCAACACCCGACGTGTCACCACCGACCCGCATCTGGCGTTCAGCGCCCTCGAAGCCGATCCGACCAACCTCGCCGTCAGCGCGGACCTACTGCCCCGGGCGTTGCTGCTGATCCGGCAGCTCGCCGGCGAGGCGGCCCGGCGTGGGCACCGGCTCGGGGTCAACACCAAGGCGAAACACCCGCGGGTGTTCCTCCAGGCCGGGCAGGTTCGACGCACGGTGACCCTGACCGAGGAACGCGACCAGGTCCCGCACGAGCCCACCGCCGAGGAACTGAAGGTGCTGCGCCTGCGGCCGTGGATGAAACCCGCGGAGTTCGACGTCGTCGACTCCGGCAGGCTCCGATTGGAGATCGCCCGGGCCGGATACGACAACCGGGACACCTGGACCGACACCGCACGCGTGCGTCTGGAACAGCGTGTCGCGCAGATCATCCAAGGGTTCGAGGCGGGTGTCACCGCCGACGAACAGCAACGGCGGGCAGCCGAAGCCGCGCGGGAGAAGGCCGCGGCCGAGCACCGGCGGCGGCAGGAGGAAGCCGCGGCCGAGCGCAGACGGCAGGAGGAGGCCACCCTCGCGCAATGGCACACCGCGATGGCCGACGCCCGCGTCCGGGCCGTGGACAAGATCCGCGTGGACACCTTCGGTAACGCCTACCGGGCGTGGACCACCGCAGCTGACATCCGCGCGTTCTGCACCGCCCTTGAACAAGCGGCCGAGGGGCGCACCGGCGCCGGCGGGTACCTCGCCAGCTGGGTCGCGTGGGGCAGGGCCGCCGCCGACCGGATCGACCCCATCCGCAACCCACGCGTGCTGGCTGACATCGACTACAACCCCGAACCCGGACCCGACGACCTGCGTCCGTTCCTCGGTGACTGGAGCCCTCACGGACCACGCAAGGAGCAGCGCCCTGATCACGACCGGCAGGCCGAATCGTGGCACCACGGGCTGCTCGACCGCGGCGCCTGAAGTGCGTCCACACCTCAACCGCCACCACACTCCGGCCGGATGCGCACGAGCCTGCGCCGGGACCTGCCGCCATCGCGGCGCGAACCGCCAGCACGACCCGGTACCACGCAACAAGCGACGCTTACCCGAAGGACGGCTGGATGAGAATCGACCCCTCCCGCTTCACGGTCGGCGACGAATGGGCGTACCGGCAGTCGGACCACGGCCCGTCCGAACGCGTCCGTATCCTGGCAGTCGAGCCGAAGAAGAACAGCGCGCGCCTCGAGATCAGATTCCTCGACGACCCCGACGAACGGGTGGAGAAGGTCCCCGGGTCGCGGTTGCGGGTGCCGTGGAGCGAGGTCGGGACCTTCGACGCGCTGATGGGTAACTGGCAACGCATCGACGATCTGAGCCTCGATCGCACAGAGGAAGCCTGCGTCGAGGAGATCTTCGGCCTCTTGATCAGCGATGACGTAGCCGAACTGCTCTGGTCGCCGGTGTCATGCGCCACCGACATCCGAGGCAGGGCTCGGCTGAGCGAGATCATCGGCGGCCCGATCGACGACGTCCTCGCCTCGGCTGAATGGTTCGACCACGACGGCCGGACCATCCTGTCACCGGCCGGTACCCTCCAACTGGTCGAGGCCGCGTGCCGTGCCCATCCGACCCAGGTCCTCGACCTCGTCATCGAGCAGGAAGCCCAGTCCCGCCGCAAATGCAAGTTCGGCGATGAGCACCGCGTCGGCCGCGACAGCCGGTCGACGACACCGGAATGGGAGTACGACTGGTACCGCCGCCACGACCGGCCCGGTCACGAACTACTACGCCAGTGGTGCGGCCACCGGGCAGTCACTCACCACGAACGGTTCCTCGCCGCCGAAGCCGAAACCCACCGCCTCGACATCCTGGTAACCGACCTCCTCAAGGCCCTGGACACCCTCGGCGAACACGAACAGGCCGCCCGGTTCGCCGAGGAACACGAACGCGACCGCATAACACCCCACACGATGCGCCCCGTCGTCGAACGCCCCCTACACCCCTCCGAGATACCCGTACGCGAGATCAAGGTCAGGAGCCGCTGGTGGTGATACCCCTGCGCGACATGGACCGGGATGTTGTCCCCGCGTTGAGCGGGCAGCGACGGTGGCCGCCCGCCGATCTGGATGAGCGGGCGTTGGCGTGGCCCAGCCGACCCACGAGCCCTGCAGAATCTCTTCGGCCACTCCAGCTTGGTGGCCACCGCTGCCGTGCCCAGATGCTGTCGGCGCTCGTGGCAACGCGGGATGAAGCCAGATGGTTGTTCGCGGCACAATCCGCGCTGGCCCGGATCGCAGACGGTTCGAATGGCGTGGAAGAACTGGTGGAAGGTGGCGGCGGCCAGGACCAGCGGGGTGCGTTTGTTCGCCGCCGCGGACCATCCCCCGATCGCCCTGGAGTAGACATCAACGACGAACGCGACGTAGACGACACCGGACCAGGCGGCGACGTGAGCGACAGGTACGGCCCGCAGCCTAGTTTCCGGGCTTCCGGCTCACCGCGTACGTGATCTGCTGGCAGTTGGCGTCGACGATGGCGCTGAGCGCTTTTACCAACTCCCAGTCGGCGGGGGGCAGGGGCGCGCTGTTGGGCTTGGTGATGACCACGGTGATCGGTTGGAGTGGATCATGGGCGCGAATCAGGCAAGAATTCCAGATCAAGCTTTGAAGGGCGGTGAGCGGCCCCCAGATGATGAACATGGACGCGCCGGTGGGGCCGTCGGCGAAGCACCTCATGGGCTTTATCTCGATCGTGTCCGGCCTGGGCGACCACTGGTCTCCGAGCGCGAGACGGACGACGGACGCTGGGCCGGGGTAGGCGCGTTTTGTAAAGGTCGCGATCGTCCCGATGCCCTCGAGCGCGCGACGATACTCCTTCGCCGGCCCGTCCTTGATCCAGACCCTGATTTGATGCGCCGTCATGAACGGCGCCAGTCTGCCGCCGATCTTCGGGTCCTTCACGAAGCGGTTGTACATATCGGTGGCGGCCGGTGCGGATAGTTCCTCCCAGCGTGCCGTGTCCATCTGGCCGACGATCTCCCTGAGTACCTCGGTCCGTACCTGGGGTGGAAGCACCGCCATCAGATCCCCCCAATGGGTGGGAACTCAAGGCGTACGCTGTCGTCGGCGCCACCGAGATCCCCGACGTCGGCCATCCACTGTTCCAGCAGGTCCCGTACGCGCAGGTCCTCGAAGACGAACTGGCTGCGCCCGACCGATACCTGTTCGATCTCGGCCTCGGACACCTGCTCGCGCATGTCGTAGACCTCGGCGAGGCGCCTGATGTCGCTGACGAAGTCGAGAACTTCCACGCGGCTCTTGCCCTTCGATAGGCGTAGGCCTCGCCCGAGTTGCTGCACGAAGATCCGCCGGCTGTGGGTGACCCGGGTGAAGCACAGGATGTTGACGTCGGGGACGTCGACGCCCTCGTTGAGGATGTCCACGGCTACCAGGATCGGTACCTCGCCGGAGCGGAAGCCCAAGAGCCGCTTGCGTCGTTCTCTGGTCTTCAGGTTCGCGTGCAGCGTTGCAGCCCGCTCCCAACCGGGACGCAACGCGATCAAGGCGCGCATCCGCTCCGCGTGCTCGATCGTCTGGCAGAAGATGATGGCTCGCGGGTTCGGCGTCTGGTCCCAGATCTTCTCGATGTGCCCTTTGACCGCGTCGTCGCGCTCGGGGATGAACAGACGCTTGTTCAGGTCTTTGATGGTGTAGCCGTGCTCGGATGCCTCACGTACGAAGTCCCAGTCGATGTTGTCGGCGAAGACGCTGTACTTGACGTCGGCCAGGTAGCCGAGGTTCATGCCCTGCGAGATGGACACCCGGACGACCGGGTTTCCGAACGTCCGCTCGATGTCGTACTTGTCGCCACGCCACGGCGTTGCGGTCACCCCGAGCCGCTTGGCCTCGGGCAAACGTTCGAGCAGCGAGGCGTAGTTGCCGGTTTCGCCGACGTGGTGGGCCTCGTCCACGATGACGAGGCCGGGCGAATAGCCGGACTCGACGTAGCTGCGGGCCGTCGGAGCGACCCCGAAGGTCACGCCGGGCAAGGCGTGCGGCTTCGAGTCACCGTGGAGGAGCCGCGTGGGGACCTGTTTGGGAATGTCACGCCACATGGCGCGTTCCAGCTGCTCCACAAGATCGATCATATGTGCGGTGACCAGCACGCGCGCGCCCGGGTTAGCCAGCAGGAAGCGTCTCAGTACTCGACCGGCGACGACGGTCTTGCCGAGGCCGGTGGCCAGATATACCAGAGCCTGGCCGGCATCGGTGAGGGCCGCCCACGTGGCCTCCACCGCGCGGTCCTGGTACAGATGCAGGTCGAACGGTTTGACGTTGTCGGGGGCGCGGTCGTAGACGGTCGCGAGTCGGCGTCCGTCCCATAGGCTGATGTTGATTCCTACGTCCCGCAACGCCTGAACGCGCTCATGGGCTTTTCGGGTGAAAGCCCTGTTCGTCACGACCACCGCCCGGTGGATGCCGTAGTGGCGCATCGCCGTGTGGGCCTCGTGCACGGCGTCGTAGTCGACTGACCCCGACTTCTTCCACTTGGCCTGGAAGACCCAGTCCTGCTCCTTCAGGCGAGCGATGATGTCGGCGCCCTTGTCACCTGGGCCGTCGATGTTGACGACCTCGGTGAACGCGATGAGACCAAGCAGTCGTTCGAGCTGCCGCGTGAAGCCCTTCGGCCCCTCGTCGACCAGGAACGCCGAATCGAGAAACGAGTTCGTCATATCGTGACGACCTCGTCGTCGAGGAGATCGGCGGTCAGCAGCAGCCGAGACAGCTCCAGCGTCTTACGTATGGGCGACCCCGCGACCATCCTTCGCAGGTCGGCCAGCAGTGCTGCGATCCGGGAGATCTGGTCCGCCTGGGTGTCCTCGCTGAGGGAGGCGTAGGTGGTCCGGAACAAGGCGGCGTCGAGCACGAGGGCGGGACTGTTGGTCACCAGGTCGTAGACGCCTTCCGCGCTGAGATAGCGCGCGAACTCCCCATTTTCGATCGCGCCGCTCCAGTCGACGTCGGGCGTGATGCTCACCGCGATCGCCTCGGCGGCTCGCCTGGACTCGGCGGACAGGGCGCTCCAGTAAGCGTGTGGACTCTTCGGCGCGAGATGGGCGAGGCGCTCGCGCATGTTCTCGAGCAGGGCTTCGCCGCGAGCCCGCACAGCGGCGGCGTCAACCCGGCGGTCGGGGAATTGCTCGAGGATCGAGGTCACCAGATTGTCGAAGGATCCGTCGACGGAGTAGACGTTTTTGAGTCGTGGCGCGCAGCAGACCAGGGCGAGGTTCATCGGTGACCATCCGTACTGGCGGATGAGTGTCGCCTCGGCGTCGACGTAGATCTCGATCTCGCCGGCGACGATCCGAATGGCGGACGGCTGTCTCTGGCCGTCCATGCTCAGTTCGACTCCAGACGTGATGTAAACACGCAGAACGGGCTGCGCGTGGCCGATGCGCACCTCCCGGTCGGTGTCCGGCAAGAGCGTCGCGGCGGATCGCCACCGCGCGAACCGCTCCTCCTCGGTCTCCGGTGTGATCGGTTCCGGCTCATCGGCCGGCTCGTCCCTTTCCCCGCCGAGGTGTCCGAGGCCTTCGTCGTCAAGCCAGTCGTCATCGTCGGCCGCCGCCGGCGGCGGGCCGGGCGGCGGACCGTTCTTGATGCTGTCGTGCGCCTCGACGGCCTCGTACCACTTTTCATCGGTGAGGTACTCAGGATCGTTGGAGCGGAACTTGCTCGCCCAGCCCTTGGCGGTCTCATGGATCGAGGTTGTGCCGTTACCCGGGACGAGGTAGCGAAGTCCCGGCTTGTTCTCGCGGTAGGCGTTGAAGAAGCGGCTCAACGGAGACGCGTTCTCGCGTCCGACCAGGCGCATGGCGATCTGCGGCCGGAGAGGCTCCGGCCCGCGGATCTTCTCGACCATGAAACGCCATTCGTGGGATGAGGTATCGAAGTTGTTCTTCCTCACGTTCACCGGCGCATGGTCGAGATGGATCTCGCCGACGATCCGCCCCATCCCGAGCTCCACCGGGTACTCCAGCTCGAAGTCACCGTCCGGGGTCTCCCAACTGAACAGGGACTTGTCCTGGTACGTGATCGCCCGGCCGTGGCGCAGGAATGTCAGCCCGAAGTCGGACTTGTCGGCGTACCGCTGGATGCCGAGCCAGCCCCAGATCCGCCGTTCCCGCTCCTCGATGTCGGCGCTCTCGCAGTCGACGCACTCCTCGTGGGCCAAGCTGTACCAGCGGCCGCAGTTCATGCAGGCGTACGCGTTGGTGAGCGGAATGTTGATCCTGATGCCGGCGTGGACGTCCGAGCCCTTGTAGGGCACCGAACGGCTTGGGTCCCAGACGCATGGAAGGTGGGGCGCGACGGCGCGACCGTTGACGTACAGGCGCTGATTGGCCCCACCCATAAGCTCGGCGCCCGAGTGGCCAGCCTGTGGATCCCGCAGCATGTACGTGTACACGCGCCCCAAGAGGCTCATCGTCTCCTTGATCGCGCGGGTGAATTTCAGCCGAGTCACCATGTCTTCGCGTAGTTTCGTGATGGTGACCAGCGTGCCGTGCTCTTCACGCGACTTGTCCTCGTAACGCAACGGGACCTGGTAGGTGGACTCGCGCTGCATCGCCCTGAGATCGATCGTCGCGATCACCCACTGATCGTCACCCCGACACCCGGTCCTGACCTCGGTTACAGCTCCGAGACGCGCCGTGGCGATGTTGAACCCCATGCCGAACAGGCCGAGACTGCCAAAGCGCTGCTTGCCTGAGGTGCCGGCGCTAAGCGCCCGCTGCAGCCGCTCGGGCGACATGCCCCGACCGTTGTCGCCCACCGTAATGACCGACGACTTACCGGCTGCGCCGGAGGTCGGCAGCGTGATGTCGATTCGAGGCTCCAGCGATCGGTCTCGCGTCGAGGCTTCGATCAGCTCGTCCAGCGAGTTGTCGATCAACTCCCCGAGGCACTGATGAAGCTGCAGGTCGACCTCGGCGATCATCTCCAAGATTCGTGGCGACGGCGTGAGGTTGAGGCTGCTGAGCCGAGCGGTCATCGGTCGCTTATCTCCCGAGTCAACGAGTTGTGGACGCTGCCGGCGATGAATCGCTCGAGAAGCGCGGGAACCGTGTGGCCGACATGGCGGGCGTCCTCTGCCCACGGATCGTGCAACTCGAAGTCTAGATCCAGATGTCAACGCCGCCCCACCATGCGGTTGGCACCCGAGGTCTGACGTGTCAGACTGCGGAACCCAGATCGGCGAGCTCGGAGGCGGCGTTGACAGACAAGTGGGCGGCTGATTTTCGCCTCAGCATCACCCGCGCACTCGCCGACCAGCTGGAAACCACCCTGCGGCCCCTCAAGCCCACCCCCCTGACAGCGGCTAACCTCTCTGCGGTCCTGAGTCGTCCCGGCGTGTACGCGCTGTTCTTCAACGAACGGCGCGTCTACGTCGGGAAGGCCGCCGGATCGCTGCAGGACCGGCTGACCCAACATCTCCGCAAGCTGTCCGGTCGCACTGGGTTCGACTCCGCAGCCGTTCGATTCGTGTGCGTCTACGTTGACGAGGACCTTGACGCGGCAGCGCCGGAAAAGCTGCTCATCAAGAAGTATCGGGAACATGACAGCATCCCGTGGAACACCAACGGTTTCGGTAACAAGGACCCGGGGCGCAATCGCGACACGAGCGTGGTCAAGGCGGCGCACTTCGACGCTACCTATCCCATTGATCTTGAATACCAGTGCCGTCCGGAGCCGGGGATGCAGTCGGTAGCGGCCGTCTTGGAGGCCGCGAAGGGCCAGTTGCCCTATCTGCTGCGGTTCGACAGCGGCGCGGCAGCCAAGAAGACTTACCGTGACGCGTTGATGGTTGTGCCCGCCCAGCCCTTGGCCGCGAGAGATCTCGCCCAGCAGTTGGTTGCCGCTCTACCCGCTGGATGGCAGCTGACGGCGTTGCCTGGCTACCTCATCTTGTATCAAGAGCGTCGTCGGTATGACAGTGCCCTTGGCTGGTGGCGACGGGAGTCGGGCGGTGACGTGCAGTACACCCCGGGTCCCCGCCAGTTCGCAGCAGGTGCGGTGGACGCGGAGACAGCGGACGTGAGTGCTGCCGACGCCGGCTCGCTCTTCGAACTCGACACGTAACTTGCATTACTGAGAGGCGTCGATCGCGAGTGCCCACCTTCGTCGATTACGTGGAGATTAGTCCCGCCGCCGCACGAGACCAGTGGCGGGCCATTCTCACGCGCACACCGGTCACTGCCGGCCGGCAGGTGGCCTTCCTTCCTGTCGAGACGTTGACGTGCCTCGCCGCGAGCCTGCTGGTCAACCACCGCAAGTACGGCGGCTCGACCGCGCATAGGGCCGAGGAGCCTGTCCCCGCACTCGGGCGTCTGTTTGAACGCCCCAACAGCAGCGTCCTGGCGAAGATGGCGAACCTTGACGGCAGTAGACGCAACGGCGCCAAGTACGAGATCGAGGTAGCCGCTCATCTCCTCGCGGTTCCGGGGCGCCTGGGCGCCGTCTACCGGGTCATACTCGCCGCAGCGCGCGACGTCGGTATCGGCTCAGAGAACCTGCCGGACTTTCTTGGCATCACCGAGGACGACACTGACCTTCGGCTTATCGGTCAGGACGAACTCGAGGCAGCGGAAGTCGAGGAGGCCGTACAGGCGACCTCGGCTGCCTGGCTCGAGTCGCGCGCCGATCTCGACGAACAGACGACAGAACGCCTCCTCGTCGCCGCTGCCCGCATCGGTCAGCACCGATTCGCCAAGGAGGTGCTGCGCAACCACGGTCACCGCTGCGTCTTCTGCGGCCTGTCGGTGAAGGTGGCAGGCGATAAGGCTCCCCGGATGCTGGTTGCCAGTCACATCAAGCCATGGCGGACGAGCACCCCGGCAGAGCGCCTAGACGCGCGCAACGGCCTTACCGCCTGCCCTACGCATGACGTCGCCTTCGACACTGGCCTCATGACTGTCAACGGCGGCCTACGTATCCATCTCAAGCCCTCACTCGCGGACGCCGTACGGACGGACACGGCGACCCGCGCCGCTTTCGGTCGACCGCCGTTGGCTGACCGTCTCCTCCTGCCCGCAGCCGCGCCGCCTCCGCGGGCGAGGTACCTAACGTGGCACCACCTGCATATCTATGGAGACACGCCATCGACGGCATCCGGTACTCCCCGTCGGTAGGCATGTCCGGTCCTGGCGGTTCTCCGCATCTGTATCGGCTTGGCATGGGTCGTCCTTTCGAGGCGTCGAGCCGCCGTGGTTAGCTGCCACGTACAGCGGTCAACTACTCGCATCGTGAGGAAGATCAAGACGACAAAGAGGATCGTTTTGGACGAGCCCGCCGGTTGGAAGCCGCCTCCCGGACCGCAGTCGCGACGCGATCGGCGGCCTCGGTGGGATTCTCGTGCTCCCAAATCCTGATCACGGTCCAGCCGGCTTCGGTGAGTAGTCCATTGGTCTCCGCGTCGCGGGCGCGGTTCCCAGCGATCTTGTCGCTCCAGAAGCGGTCGTTGGCGCGAGCGGGACGGTAATGCTCGGGGCAGCCGTGCCAGTAGCAGCCGTCGATGAAGACCGCGACGCGAGCTGCGGGAAAGACGACGTCAGCGGTTCGACGCAGGCCGGCCAATGGTCTGGCGTTGATCCGGTACCGCAAGCCCATCTTGTGCAGAAGCGAGCGTACTCGTCGCTCCGGGCCTGTGTCCCGAGCCTTGTTCGCGCGCATGACGGTCCGAACGGCCGGGCTCTTTGCCCAACCCGATGAGGCGGTGTCCGATGGAGTGAGAAGGCCTCGGGCCAAGGCCAGCCGCCATCCCTCGGCCAGGTTGTCGGCCCGGGTGGCGTGTTCGACCTCGCCCAGGTATCGAGCGGGCGAGCGACCCCTGTCAGACCATCGCAGATAGGCCCGAATCCGGCGAGTCCGGGGCAGCAGTTTGAGCTCCACGGAGGCGCGGGCCCGACGTCCATCGCCGAGGTCAACCCATCGCCGATCGGGTCCTCCGGCGGCACGGTCCTGCTCTAGGGATGCCGCTTTTCGGCTGCGGCCGCGCCGGCCCCTCCAGGCTCTTGAGTCTGGGGGCTTATCCGCCCAGTGACTTTCGGATCTGGCCGCAGTGGTGGTCACCGTTGGATCTCGGCCTCGTCGAGGGCTGCGGCGATGGCTTTCGCGAAGAACTCGCCGAGGACGACGGGTACAGCGTTGCCGAGCTGGCGCATCTTCTCACCCCGAGGACCAGCGAGCAGCCAGTTGTCTGGGAAGGTCATGACGCGCGCTGTCTCCCGTACGGTCATGTACCGATGCCGGTAGGGATACTGCTTCTCGCGGGCCGGTTCAGGCAACAGGTCGTCGGTCAACATCACCGACTCGCCGCCAGGGACGCCATGCACCCCCGCCTTGACCGTCTTGGCGGGTCGGTCGAGCTCGTTCGGTGTATGGCCGGCGTAGATGCGCGCATCCGGCCAGCCGATGTGGTCGGTGAACCCACCGAGATTGTGCTCTCGCCGATCGAGCCGATCCCAAGGTACGGGCGGAAGGGGGGGCTGTCCGTCAAGTCCTTGGAGGGCATCCCGCAGGGTCCGCCACGGAAGCCTGCCGTCATCCTCGGGAGGGGTAGTTGGTAGTCGGGACATGACGCGCTCGCGTACGTGCTCGGGCACCTGGGGATGCCTCCGCCAGTAGGTGCCGTCGAGCATCGATCGAACCAGCGCCGCCTCCGAGTACCGCGGACGCACCGACCGCTTGAAGCGCTCGATGTCGACTCCCAGATCCGACCGAAACGCCACCATGATAATCCTGTTGCGGATCTGCGGAACGCCGTAATCGGCGGCGTTGACCGTGGTGGTGACGACGTCGTATCGCCGCTTGGGGTCCGGCGGATCCTCTGCCAGGCGTTCCTTGAGTACCTCGTCATG
Source organism: Micromonospora sp. NPDC007220 (assembly GCF_040634035.1). Taxonomy (NCBI): domain Bacteria; kingdom Bacillati; phylum Actinomycetota; class Actinomycetes; order Micromonosporales; family Micromonosporaceae; genus Micromonospora; species Micromonospora sp. NPDC007220. The sequence continues at coordinate 533,020 of NZ_JBEYEU010000001.1, forward strand.
GTCGCGCCAGGTCGAGTCGTGGTCACGCTCCTGGAAGGGGAGCCGCAACTCGCGCTCGATGTACTCGAAGTATGGTCGAAAGGACGGGCGCAGCAAGCCTCGCACGTTCTCGCACATGACGGCCTTGGGCTGGATCTTGCGGATGGCGCGAAACATCTCCGGGAACATGTTCCGCTTGTCCTCGTCGCCCCTCGCGACGCCGCCCAGGCTGAACGGCTGGCAGGGGGGTCCCCCGGCGAGGAGATCCACCCGGTCCCATAGGTAGTCGAACTTGACCCTACTGACGTCGCCCCTGACCAAGGGCCACCTCTCACCGGGGAGGGGCACCCGCTCGGTCTCCCCACGGTCAACGGCGACGTTGGCCTCAAGCGTGTCGCACGCGTACTTGACCAGTTCGTTGACCAGGAGGGGGCGAAAGCCCGCCCGGTGAACAGCCATCGCCAAGCCGCCACCGCCCGCGAAGAGTTCAACCGAAGTGCGGTCCCTGATCTGCTCTCCAGGCGGCTCAGACATGCGGGGATCATACCGCGGAGTTGTCGATCTTGAAAAGGCGAATCGCGCGATCGTCGCAGCCGCCGGGTCTTGGTGTCGGCTGAGTCCGTCCGAGCCGCGGCATCCGCGCGACTCGGGGTGTGGTTGGGTATCGCCATCAGGAGGAGGGTGATGGCAACCTGGCAGCTCGGTCCGTTCGACAACGACGACGCGGTCGAGTGGTGCGATGCCCTTGAGGCCGCAACCGCCGACCGGCGCGCCGAACTCGTACGCGACACCCTTGCGGTGGCGGCGGCCGGGCGGGCCCTCACGGCGGGGGAAGCCGCTCGAGCGGTGGCGGCGGCCGCCGCGGCGCTCCAATCGCTCAGCGGCGTGCCGTTCTCGAACTCGGCGTACGCTCCACGCTTCCTGGCCGACAGAGGGGCCATGGCAGTCGAGTCATCAATTCGAGACCTGGCCGTGCGAGCGCTCGGCGAAGTGCTCGCGAATGGTTCAGCGTGGCGACTGCGATGGGCTGATGACATCGAGGAGGAAGAGGCTCTCGCTGTCGTCGAAAGCCTTCGGAGTCACCTGATCTCGGCGGTGACGCCGTAGTCACCCGTCGTTGGGCAGGTTCTCGTCAGCATCTGCCTCAATGGATATGTCCTTCCCGGCGGCGGTGGTAACGCTGCGGTTGTGGCAACTGCCGTCCAAACGTGGCCGGCGAGTGACGGGGGTCATCGACGAAATGGGGCTGCCGCCAGATGAGCGGTCCCACGCGGCCGAGCGCCGTTGGCTGAGGGCGTCTTGTGGGTTACGTGAATGTGACCCTCATGTTTGACTGGATCTATGCGGGCGGGGGTAGCGCGGCTGGCAATCGACTGTGGAAGCCTGGGTACGACTGCGGCGGTGGCGTGGCCGGACGGCAGTTGGACGCCGCTGCTGTTCGACGGCGAGCCGGACCTGCCGAGCGCTGTACTGCTCGCCCCTGACGGTGCCATGCTGACCGGTCATCAGGCGTGGCAGGCGGCCGCGAGCGTCCCGGACCGGTTCGTTCCGGCCCCGCGTCACTCACCTGACGAGCACCGCCTGGCCATCGCCGACACCCAGGTGGACGGCGTCGACCTGGTGGCCGCGACGCTGCGCCGCGTCGCACATGAGGCATATAACGCGGTCGGGGCGCGGGTGGAGGATGTGCGGCTGGTGGTGCCCGCCGGGTGGGGGCCTCGACGGCGCACCTGGTTGCGGCAGGCCGCTCATCGCGCGGGTCTGGCGCAACCGCGACTGGTCGAGGCGCCGGTCGCTGTCGCCGAGCATCTGCTCGCCACCGGCGTACAACTGCCGGTCGGATCGTTCCTCGTGGTCTGCGACGTCGGAGCGGGGGCGGAGGTCACCGTCCTGCGCCGGGGCCCGGCCGGATTCGAGGTTCTCGCCACCCTGGCCGACCCGGCCGCCGGAGGCACGGCGATCGACGACGCCATCATCATGGCCCTCACCGCCCACGACGGTCCGCACGATGGGGACGGCGGCCGGTGGGCTCTCGCTGCCAGCGTCCGGGCCGCGAAGCACGCCCTGGCCGACCATGCCGCGGTGACTCTGCCCCTGCCCGACGCCTCGGCCACGGTGCTCACCGTCGGGCTGCTGGACCAGGCCGCTCATCCTGTCCTACAGCGCGTCGCGCACCTGGCGGCCGAGGCGATCGCCGCGGCGGAGATCAGCGTGCACGACCTCGTCGGCGTGTACTGCGTGGGCGGTGTCGCCCGGTTACCGCTGCTGCGGCAGGTCCTCGCCGACGCGGTGCCGGTGGCCCTGACCGTTGTTCCGGAGCCGGCGATGGCGGCGGTACGTGGCGCTGCCGATGTCGGCGCCATCAGCCCCGGAGCGGCGGCGGTACCGCCGGAGGTGCCGGTGCCGCCGGTACGGCGCGCCGTGGCGATCGCGGTGCCCGGCTTCGCGTCGCTGGGCCTGGTCTCGCAGTTCCTGCTCACGCCGGAGTGGAACGGCGCCATGATGTACCGGTCAGCGGTGCTCAACTGGGGCGAGCTCGCGGTCGCGGCGGTGTTCGCGGTTACCGCCAGCCTTGGCGCCGGCACCGTCCTCGGCTCGGCGGTCGCCGCCCGGACCAGCCTGGCGGCGGGACCGTCGCTCAGTCCTGGCTCGCAGACCGGCACCGGGATTCTGGCGTCAGCGTCCCTCGGCGTCGCCGTCGTCGGCATGTACGCCGTCGTCGGCAGTCTGTATATCGGTGATCCCGTCGCGGGATTCCTGCGGTGGTCGTTGCTGCCGGTTGCCCCGATCGTCGCCGCATCTGCGGTGATGGCCCTCGTCGCGGCCCGGCAGTGGCGCACGCCGGTGGGCGGTTGGTCGCAGATGCTCGCTTTTCCGACCGGGTCGGTGATCGCCGCCGGGCTGGGTATGGCGATGATCCAGTACTCGCTGACCGCCGACCGCTGGCCCGACATGGTGGTGTGGATCGACCTCGCCGGTCGTGTTGGTGGCCTGCTTCTCGGCGTTGGAACCGTCATGGCGGTGGTACCCCAGCCGATCCTGCGGCTGATCCTGGGCGCACCACTGGGGGTCATCACCGCCGCGTTGGTCAGCAGGCCGGCCTCGGGGATCCTCGGGGTCATCTACGCCATCGCGGTGGCCGCATGGTGGCTGCGTCAACTGTGGACTTGCATCCTGCCCGGCAGAGCTGGTCGACCGCTGCGATGAGCCTGTCGGCCACGGCGCGCTGCCGCGTCCACGCGAAGGGGTGGCGGGGATGAGCTGGCCCCGCCGGGCGATGGGCATCGCGCTCGTACTGCTGGTGCTGGCGGCTCCGCCATGGCTGCTGGCCACCGTCGTCGGGCCGCCGCTGCCCGGATGGCCGACCGGGGCGCAGTTCCGCGACTGGATCGCGAACCCGCTGACCCCGCAGGCACTCACCGTCGGACTCACCGCCCTGGCATGGCTGCTCTGGCTGGCGGTGGCCTACACGGTCGCGGTGACGGCTGCCCGTCGGCTACGGGCCGGGGCCCGCTGGCTGCGCCGCCTCCCGCTGCCCACGCCGTGGCAGGCCGCTGCGACGAGCATGGCCGGCGCCGCCGCCCTTACGACCGCCCACGCCCACGCCCCCGCCTCCGAGCTGCCGGACGTGCCTCTCCCGGCGGCCACCGAGGGACCCCACCAGCTCCCCTCCGACGCGACAGCTCGGGCCGGCGAAGGAGTGACGGTTGCCGGGGGCTGGCTTCCCGACGAGACCGCCCGACAGGTCACAGCCGCAGCAGCCCTGGTGTGGCTGCGCCGCCGTCGCGCCTACCAACCCGGCCGCGATTCCGGCGAAGCCGCACCGCTGACGCCGATGCCGGACACGGTGAACGCCGCGCGGGCAGCCGTCGCCGACCGCCAAACGCCAACGGCCACCACCAAGGCCGCAGCGCCGGACCTGCCCGCTACCGGGGTGGCGTACATCGGTGACGGTGCCGCCGACGCCACCCGCGGTGTCCTGGTCACGCGCCTACTCGCCGCCCTACGCGACCCACCCGACACCGCCCGGGTGCTCGTCACCCGCACCACGCTGACCACCCTGCTGCCCGACCTCGCCGCAGCAGCCATCACGATCCCCGGGCTGAGAGTCGCCGACACCTTCGAGGAAGCCATTTCGCTGCTACCGTCCCCAGCCGGCGCGCCCGCACTGATCGAGGGCAACAGCGGCCCCCTGGTGCTGATCACCGCCCCGCCCTCCGCAGAAACGACTGACCGGCTGACCGGCCTGACGAGGCGAGCACAAGTCGTCGCGCTCGGCGCGGCACCACTCGGGTACACCTGGCACATCGACCGCCACGGTCACACCATCGACGCCCGGACCGGGCAGGCGGGGCCGCGGCTGTGCGTCCTCGATCGCACCGCCGCGACGGACCTGCTCACCGTCCTCGCCCACCCCACGACCCCGATGCCCGAAGACACCTCATCGGCGCCCGCACCACAGAAGCCGGCAGTTGACGTAAGCGTTCGGATTCCCCGCCAGCCTGGCAGTGACAACCCACCCGCGGTCATCCCGCCACCCGCCGCGTCGCCAGCGGTCCAGTTGCGGGTGCTCGGCCGCCCCGCCCTGACCATCGACGGACAGCCGGTCACCATCCGACGCAGCGCCGCCCTGCAGGTGCTGGTCCTCCTCGCCGTACACCCCGACGGCGCCACCACCACGCAACTGGTTCAATCCATCTGGCCCGGCGTGCCCGTCCACACCGTCACCGGCCGCCTGTACACCACTGTCAGCGCCCTACGCGTCGCCGTCCGCGCGGCGACCCCCGTGACGGTGCTCGCCAGCACCGACGACCGCTACCACCTGGATCCCGACCGTGTCGATGTGGACCTGTGGCGGCTGCGCACAGCCGCCCACCATGCCGCCGCCAGCCTGACCGATCCGGCGCCCGCCTGGCAATCGGTGATTGACGCCTACACCGGTGACCTCGCCGCAGGTCACACCTGGCCGTGGATCGACCAACCCCGCGAGGCCATCCGCCGTCTGGCCCTCGACGCCTACGCCAGCCTCGCGGCAGCGCACAACGACCCGCACGACCGGCTGCGGACCCTGCAGGCGGCGATCCTCGTCGACCCCTACAACCAGGACCTACACCAGCGCGCCGCAGACGAACTCACCGCGCTCGGCGACCCGGTCGCCGCCGAGCGGCTCCTGCACGCCCATCAGCAGCTTCTGCACCGCAGCGGTGTCGCCGCCAGCGAGACACCAGTCGGCACCCGCCGCTGACCGGGCCGGTACACGGCCCACACCGCCGGCACTGGAGGGTCTACGTGTGCAGGAACGCGGCCACCCGCCACCGGGTTGGCCTGCGAGTGTAAGGCCGTGTGAGGCGGTGTAAGGCGCTGTCAGCCGGCATCCCATCCCACCGCTGTCCCAGTAGTCATAGCGTCATGGCACCGCCCATCCCGCCTGACGACGCCGCCTCACGTCGCGGGTCGGACGACGAACGGACGCCACATGACTTCCCGCGCCGCCCGTATTCTCGCGATCGCTACCAGCGTCCTCTCCACGACTGCTGTACCCCTCGTCCTCGCCGTCACCGGCACCTGGACACCGGCACTACCCGCACCGGGTGCCGTGCGGCAGTGGATCGCCCAACCGATCAGCGCCGACTTCATCGCGGCTCTCGCCGTCACCGCTGCGACGGCACTGTGGCTGCTGCTGGCCACCGCCATCTTCACCCACGCCTACCGCGCACTCGGCCACCAGCTTCGCTGGACGGCCAAGGTCCGCCTTCCCGGCCCGATCCAAAGCCTCACGGCGGCGCTGCTCGGCGCGACCGCCGTGACCACAGTCGCCGGCGCCACCGCCCACGCCGCTCCTGTCACCACCAGCGGCGGCGATCTCCCCGCCGCTGAGCCCGCCCCCACTGCGTCCACCCCGCCAACTAGGGAACTGAGCCACCCGGATCCGCCGCGGACCACGCGGGCAGGGCCCACCTACACAGTGAACCGCGGCGACAGCCTCTGCCGGATCGCCGAGCGGACACTCGGCGACGCCGACCGTTGGCCGGAAATCTATGCGCTCAACCGCGGCACACACTTTCCCCGCATCGGCGGCACCCTGCGCGACCCGGACCTCATCCACCCCGGCTGGACGCTCGACCTGCCCGCCGACGCGGCCCCACCCACCCGTACACCGATCGACCGGCCACCGCGCAAAGGCCCGGCCCACACCCAGCCGTCGCCGCAGGCCCCGCAGGCACCCCCGACCAGTCCGGAGCCGGTCACCAGTACGCCCCGCGCGCCCACTGCCTCACCCCAGAGCACCACGGCTCCGAGCCGTAGTGCCGAGGCACCGGCCCCCGCCGCCCCTGGCACGGCGAGCCCGGCGACACACGACACCAGCCGCACCAGCGACCGGACGACGCGGGAAGTGTGGTTGCCCAGCGGCAGTTGGGTCGATCTCAGCTTGGCCCTCGCGATCGCCGCTGCGGTCGCGCTGGTCTGGGCGAACCGGCGGCGCCGCTACGTGCCCCGCGAGCCCACGGCAACTCCCCACATGAACGCCCCGGCCCTGGCTCCGATGCCTCAGGTGGTCAGGCAGATCCTGCGCGGCCTGCGCCGCGCCGCCGGGGACAACCCCACCCCGTACGACTGGCACGGCGGCCACGACGATGACGCGCACGATTTCGTGGACGAGCCGCCATCTACCGGCACTGGCGACGGCGGCGACGCCCAGGAAGCCGACAGTCAAGGCGCAACCGCCCGCTCTTCCGGCGGCGGCGGCGAACCCGCGCCGCCGCTGACGTTGGACGACCCGCCGTCGGCGCTGTGGCCGTCAACCGGATTGGAACTGACCGGTCCCGGCGCGGAGGCCGCAGCTCGGGGACTCCTTACCGCAGCCCTGGCCGCCGACGGCGCGCAGCACCCAGAAGTCCCCACCGAGGTGGTCGTCCCGTCAACGACCGCAGTCATGCTGCTGGGCACCGCGGCCCTCACCCTGCCGCACACGCCCCGGTTGACCATCACCGCCAGCGTGGACGAGGCACTGGAGCTCCTGGAAGCCCAGACGATGCGACGTACCCGTCTGCTGCACCAGCACGAGGTCGACAGCGTCACCGAGCTGCGCCGCGTCGACCCCCACGAGGAACCGCTTCCGCCGGTCATGCTGCTGACCGCCGCCACGAACCGCCGAGAGTGTGCCCGCATCGCCGGCCTCCTCGCCCAGGGAAAGCACCTGGACATCTACGGGGTGCTGCTCGGCACCTGGCCCGAGAACCACACCGCTATCGCTACCGCTACCGCCACCGACACCGAAGGCGCCCCGCCCACTGACGCCGCTCGACTCGCCGTGCTCGACCCGAGCCAAGCCATCGTCATCGCCGCAGACGGCACCACCAGCCGCGCCGACGGCCAGGACGCCGACCACAGCGGTCACCCGGCCGACATCGGCCGGCTGGCCGTCCTCACCCCTACCGAGACCATCGACCTGCTCATCACACTCGCCGAGTCCCACACCGGCCAGCCGCACACACCCGCACCGATCGAGCCAGCCAGCACCGCTGCCGAGGAACCGGACCACCCCAGCCGACCGACAGAGCAAAAGACCCCGTCCCAGGCCGTCCAGCCGAAGGCAGACATCCCCTCTTTCCTCGAGGATGGCGCCGCACTGCCGGCATCCGGCCCCGGACCCGTGCCTGCCGTCACGACGATCACACCGACTCCCTCCGACAGCGGACAGACGACGACCACCGAGACGGCGGCGGCCACCACGCGCGCCGGCACTGCCACCGCACCCGACGCGGACACAACCGATGACGGTGGGGCCGGCGACAGCGTGGCGACGCGCGCCTTAGAAAAGCCGGACATCGACGGCACAGCCGGGAGCAGCCGGCAGGCCGGTTCGGGTCGAGTGGAGGTCACCGTGCTCGGCCCGGCCGCTATCGCCGACGTGCCACCCGGGCCGACCCTGCGCAAGAAGGCCCTCGAGGTGCTCGTCTACCTGGCGGTACACGACGGCAACGCCTCCGCCGAGGCGATCCTCGACGACCTGCTGCCCGACGCCCCGGCCAACAAGGCACCCGGCCGGCTCTACACCTACGTATCAGACCTGCGCGCCACCATGCGCCGCACCGCAGGACCAGGCACCTACCTCACCCATCCCAACCACCGGTACGCCCTCGACCGCGACATGATCGACGTGGACCTGTGGCGCATGCGCGCCGCGATACGCGATGCCAACCAGGCCACCGACCCGAGCGAACGTCTCGCCGCGCTGCGCCGCGCGGTCGACACCTACGGCGGTCACCTGGCCGAAGGCGCCGACTACGAATGGATCGAGCCCTACCGCGAAGCGGTACGACAGCAGGCACTGGACGCCTATCTGGCCCTCGCTGACGCCCTCGCTGGCAGCCCGGCTGAGCAGCTCCCGGTTCTCGACGCCGCGATCCGCCACAACCCGTACGCCGAAGAGCTGTACCAGCAGGCGATGCGGGCGCGGGCCGCGCTCGGACACCTCGATGCGATCCGCGCCCTGCGCCGCGCCCTGACCCGCGCTCTTAGCGACATCGATGCCGAGCCCAGCGACGAGACCATGGCCCTGGCCGACCAGTTGGTCGCCCAGACGCAGCGCTCCACCCGACGCTCTGACCTTCGACCAGCGTCCCGGCCTGGTGACGGAGCGGCCTCGTGACCGCCGCACCGCTACTCCCGCAAGACTCCGCCCGCACCCCGCAGGTGGCGGACGTCGAGCCCAGGAACCTGACCCGCCTCCGGTGGGCCGTGCGGGCCGTGCTCACCCTCGGCGTTGCCGCGTCCGTCGCGGCGAACGTCCTGCACGCCCGGCCGAACCTCATTAGCCAGATCATCGCTGCTTGGCCACCGCTGGCGCTGCTGCTGACCGTCGAACTCATCTCGCGGGTCCCCGCAGACCGACGCGGTCTGGCCGCCGTACGACTGATCGCCGCCGGTGTCATCGCCGGCATCGCCGCTTGGGTGAGCTACTGGCACATGGTCGGCGTCGCCGCCCGGTACGGCGAAACCAGCGCCGCCGCCTCCTACCTGCTGCCCATCTCCGTCGACGGATTGGTCGTAGTGGCCAGCATCAGCCTGGTCGAGATCGCGGGACGAATCCGCGCCCCCTCCGTCAGCCCGGCCGAAGGCGAGCATTCCGCCACCGTGCCAGCGGAGATGCCGTTCGAGACGGCCGAGCCCCAGAGCCTGAAGGCACCGGCCCCTGCCTCAGGGACGCCTCCGGCAGCGCAGATGGCCCAAGGCCTCGACGTGCCGCCGACGGACATGCCGGAGGCCGAGATCCGCAGGGACGAGAGCGCGCCTCCGATCGCGGACACCAGCGGGCACAAGCCGACCGGTGCAATCGACCACGAGGACGCTCACCTCGCCCGGACCGGTGACGACGCCGCGGCGCCCCCGCACGCACCGCCGCTGCGGGGCACGGAACCCTCACACCACGCTACAGAAGGATCTGGAACCAGCAGGTCCCGCACCACTGGCTCTCCAGGCACCCCCGTCGAGAAGGCGAACGAGCAGAACAGGGCCCATCCTCCGGGCGCTGCCCACAGAATTGAGCTAGAACCCTGCGAAGGTCAGGGATGTGGCCCCGTACCGGAGGGCGGCAGAAGCAGCGCAGAGGTGCCGCCCGGCACCGCTGGGGCCGTCGCCTACTGGTACCGCAGGGATCCGTCGCTGCATCCGGCCGAGATCGCCACTAGAATCGGTCGGTCTGAGCGCACCGTCCGCCGTTACTGGCCACCCGTGCCGCGCACCGCGAACGAGCACGACACCAGTCGCTCCGCGAAATAGGTTGGCGCCTTTTAGCCCGAGACGACGTACAAGGAATTGATCCAACGGCTCAGGGCTCCGCGTCACGCCGACGCGGGGCCCCGAGCGCGTTCCGAAGGAGCTGGATCCGTGCCGACGGTCGTCGACGCTGTCATTCCCACCGACAACGGCCTATTTCTGGTTCGGGATGTCGATGCCACCAGCCGTGCAGCCCGGCTGGCTGCCTTCCAGGCTTCCCGCATTCCCAACAGCCGTCGCGGACGTCTCTGCGCCGCCGCCAGCGGCATCCTCCTCGTCCGTGGCGCCCACCAGATGACCTGCCCCCGGATCCGAATCGAGGTTCTGGACGTCGCGCCCGCCGACGAGCCGCCCTGGCACTGGGAACCACGCACCACATTGGAACTCGCCACCGGACGGCTCGTGGTGGAAGCGGACCCGAGCTTCCCGCTCGACGTACCGGAGGTCCACCTGCCCGACGGGCCGGGTCGCTACGCCGTCGCACTCGGACACACCGGCCGCGCCAAGATGCAGCAGGAGGCCGCCCGGGTGGGCGGGGCGACCCTCTCCGCCTCCTCCGACGACTCCTTCGCCGCCTGGCGAAGCCTCGACGGCACCGAGCAGTACCTGATCCGGCTCTGGCCCGACCGCCGGAACGGTTAGCCTCTGTCCTCCATCACGGCGGTCGCTGACAGCTGCTGGTCGACGATGTTGGTTTGGGCTGGTCGGCCGGTTCGCTGGCACGCTGATGGCCCGACGCTGGGCCGGGTTCCTCCGTGCTGCGTGTCGAGGTGTGAGGGTTCGGGGTCAGCCGGCGGGTCGTGGCAGTGCGGCGAGACGGCTGATTGCGCCGGTTAGGGCGTTGGTCCATGGCCAGTCAGCGGCGATGGCGATGGCTGGGCGATCAGCGGCTGTGCCTGCGGGGCGAAGCTGTACCCGTCTTCCCAGGGGAACCGGTTGTGCCGGTCGGGCCACACGAGCTGCTGGAGGCGGATCCGGTCGCGGCCGTAGCGGTTGATCGCCATCGCGGGTGGCAGTTCGTCGGTGGGTGGTCCGCCGATGACGATCGCGTCGTAGCCGGCGATGAGGTCGCTGATGCGCTGGCCGTGGGTGAACCGTTCGGCCTTGTCGTAGACCCGGCGGGCCAGGTCGTTGAGGAGACTGTGGGCGACCTCGGGTGGCAGTCCGGCGGTGATCAGTTCGGGGTAGTCGTGGGCGGTGAGTCCGACGGTGTAGGCGAACGGAACGGTGGCGTCGTCGGTGGGCAGCACGTGGGTGACGGCCCAGCCGGCGGCTTCGATGATCTCTTCTTGGCGTCGGAGGAAGTCGTCGATGTCACGCACGAGGGTGTCTCCTGATCATTCGGGGGTGCGGGCGGAGTCCGGGTCGGGTGGCTCGACGTCGACGAAGCCCCAGAGCCGTTCCATGACCTCGAGTTGCCAAGTGCGGTAGCGGTCGGCGAAACCACGGCAGACCGCGGGCGGGACCGGACTACCGGCGTAGGGCAGGGTCGAGTGGCAGATGATGTAGCCGGCGCCGCCGCGCGCCTCGGCCACCATCTGCTTGAGCCGACCGGGTTCGAGGTGCATCGGGTTACCGGGCTTGAAGATGCAGGTGGCGCACTCACGGGTAAGCCGTCGGGTCTTGCCCAGTTCCGGGTCGCCGACGCTGAGTCCGGGTGACCGGTCGATACCTGGTTCGTCAGCGGGATCGGACAAGCTGTCCATAGCCAACTCCTTGTCACTGCGGCACGGAGCCCACATCTGTGGATGCGGGGCCGGCGGATCCGGGTGAGGGGAATGCCTCGGCGCCGGGTGGCGCCCGTGTGGCCTGGTCAGAGCTGACCCAGCCAGGTCAGCACCGTGTCGACGTCGGCACGGCGCAGCCCGTCGTACGGGTCGACCGGATGGAGCAGGGTGGGTGCGCCGCTGGCGGTGCGCTGGCCGGCGGCGGTGGGGTCCTTGCCGCCGAACTCGTCGTCGAGGACGGCGAGTGGCCGTCGCGCAGCCCAGGCGTACAGGTCGGCGAGTTTGCTCTGGTGGCCGAAGCGGACACTGCCGGCGTGGGTGGGGATGTGCGGCCAGGTCGGCAGGCCGAGTCGTGGCGCGATCCATGCGGCGGCGAGGTGGTTCCACCTGGTGCACCACACCGGTTGGGCGTGCTCGGCCAGTTCCCGCAGCCACGGCCCGTGGTCGGGGTGCAGCCAGACGGTGCCGGTGACGCGCCGGCCGTCCGGGTCGGGCCCGTCGTAGCGGTGCGGTCGGTAGCCGAGCGTATCGGCGTGGGCCGGGTCGGCGGGGTTGAGGACGCCGTCGACGTCGATGGCCACGATGGGTGAGGCGGGCTGTGCCAGTGGTCGGGTGCTGGTCACCGCTGGGCCTGCTCGATGGTGACCGGGTGCAGCGGCACGGTGAGCCGGTCGGCGGCGCGGCCGGGCCCGTCCGCGGGTTGCCACCTGCCGGCGGCGGCGCGGGTGGCGAACGGGCCGACGGCGGCGAGCCAGCCTTCGGCACGGTCGAGCAGCACGAGAATAACGGCCCGCGCGTCGTCGGGGGCTGGCCGCAGGACCGGGACGAGGTCGGGCGGTAGGCCGACCCAGCCGGTTGCGGGTAGCGCCGTGACGACGGGGTCGTGCAGCGGCACGGGTTTGGTCACGGTCAGCGTGGTGCTGTCGAGCGCGAGCGTGGCGGCGTGGGAGCGGGCCGCTTCGGCGCCGCTGGTGGGGCCGTGGGCGCCGAGTTCGCCACTGGTTTGGACTGCCAGCAGCGCGTGCGGATCGCGGATCTCCAGGGAATCGAGGACGGCGAGGGTGACCGTGTCTCCGGTGCGCATGTCGCGCAGGGTGAGCAGGACCGGCCGTCCGTCCGGGTCCCGGGTCCAGGTGATCGCGTCGAAGTGTTCGCTGGTGACGTCGCGCAGGCGCCGCCAGGCGCGGTTGTCGGTGTCGAAGGGGTGTTCGTCGTCGGTGCCGTAACGCATGAGGAACTCCTTGTTGGGCAGCGTCATATCGCGTCCCGGACCCGGGGTCGGTCGGGACGCGATGCATGCACGCTTCGATGGCGCGGGGTGGTCAAGTCGCGGAGACGCAGCGAGGCCGTTCGGCATCGGCCCTCCGCGAGATACGAGTCGGGCGGCCTGTGGCAGCCCCGCATTCCCGGCCCTGGTACGTCGTGGGTCCCGGCGCGCGGTGCTGCCCGGCCACGCGGCCGGGCAGCACCGTGGCGCGGGGTGGGACTGGTCGGCCGTTGGCTCAGGGCCGGCCCCGGCCGGGAATCAGGCCTGGGTGAGGGCGGTGACGGCGGTGTCGGCGATCGCCGCGATGGCCCCGGTCGGGTCGGTGACGGTCAGGGTGGTGGCGTGGGTGAAGGTGTGCCCCCAGATCTTGTCCGGGTCGGCCGGATCGCCGCTGGCGGGCGGTTCGGCGGGGTGTAGCCACAGCACGGCGCAGCCGGCGCGGTGCAGGGTGGTGACGAGTTGTTGCCCGGCGGGGATGTCGTCGAGGTAGCCGTCGGAGACGACAGCCAGCATCCGCAGGGTGCGGCCGTGGCGCAGGTCGAGGAGCTGGTCGGCCACCTTGACTGCTTCCGGGAAGGTGGCGGTGGCGAGGCCGGTGCGCATGTGCAGCACCTGCCTGGGGTAGGTGCGTGGAGGCACCAGGACGGTGGTGCGGTCGCCGAACCCGATGGTGGTGGTCGTCGCCTCGGCACGGCGTGCCGCGTTGGCGAAGATCCACGCGGCGGAGGACATGGCCTCGGTGTAGCGGCTCATCGACCCCGACAGGTCGACCAGGACCGCTAGGTGCAGGCGGGGTTTCTCCGGAGGCAGTTGCGCGCGTTGCTGCCACGGGGCGGCTGTCGGGAGTTGTCCGGCGGCGGTTTGTGCTTCGGCGGTGATGGCCTGCCGGGTCCGTAGACGACCGGGTGGGATGGCCGAGGGGCGCCGGCCGGGTTCGGGGTGCTGGGTGCGGGCCTGCCGCAGCCGGTTGGACAGGTCGCGGGCCGCGCGGTGTTCGTGCTCGGTCGGGTCGGTGCGGTCCCACTGGGCTGGTGGGCTGTGACGGTGGGCCAGCAGCGCGGTGGCGTACTCGGTCGGGGTGACACCGGCGGCGACGGCGAGGTAGTCGACGAGGGCCGCGGCGAGGCGGCCGGGGAACAGGCCGGCGTCCGGTACGGGCGTGTCGTACTGCTGGTCGGGGTCGATGCCGAGGACCTGGCACCATCGGCGGGCCAGGGTGATCATGGTGTCGGCGTCGGTGTCGTCGCAGGTGTGGGCCTCGCGCCAGATGTCGCGCAGTTGCCGCAGGCGTTTGCGGCCGAGGACGCTGGTGACCGCCGCCCGGACCGGGCGGACGTCCTTGCTGGTGACGATGCGGGCGTCGACGCGGGCCAGCAGCAGGGCGGCGAGTTGCCCGGCGTGCCACGGGTCGTCGACGGCCGCGTCGTCGGGGTCGAGGAGGGTCTTCACGACGTGACGCAGCCAGCGGCGGTCGCCCCGGCGGCGGGCGCGTTGGCGTCCCTCCGCCCGGGATTCCTCCAGCATGGCGGCGACGTCGGCGAGGATCGGCGGGGTGCCGGCTGGGGTGGTCCAGCGGCTGTGCGCGGCGTGCGCGGCGCCGTGCACGAGCAGCCCGTAGCCGGTGGGCACGAGGCGCTTGTGTCGGGCCTTGGCCGGGTCGGTGACGTCGGGGCGCTCGGCGATGTAGGTGGCGTCGACCTCGATGCGGTTGAGGTTGGGGTAGAAGCATTCGGGGGCGTCTCCGGCGGCGCCGGGGGCGACGAGGACGGTGAGGTCGGTGCGGCCGGTCAGCAGCGGGACGTGCTGGGTCCACGCCTGCGACCAGGCCCGCCAGTCGGCGGTGCCAGCCGGTGCCGGTGGTGTGCCCCGGCGCAGGTGGGTGTGCGGGTGTGACACGGAGTGGCTCCTTCCAGAAAGGGGTGAAGGGTCAGCGCTTGCCGAGGGCCAGCGCGGTGATGGGCGTGCCGGTGTGTCGGGACAGGGCGGCGGTGACGTCGTCGCGGGCGTCCTCGGGGGCGATGCCGGCCAGGTTGGCCAGGGCTGCGGTCGTGCCCAGGTGGTCGCGGACCTTGACGAAGCCGAGCAGCTCGCGCAGTTGCGGCGCCCAGACGGTCTTGCCGGCGGCGAGGTCGGCGTTGAGGTCGATCGCCGCGGCCACGACCTGCTTGGGGACGCCGAGTTGGCGGGCGAGGTCCCAGTCGGTGGTGACGTGCAGGTGGACGGTGAACCGGGAGGCCAGGGCCTCGGTGAGGACCGCGCCGTGCACGCCCGGGTTGTGGCCGGCGACGATGTAGAACCCGTCGACGGCTTCCACGGTCTCGTTGCCGTGGGCGGGGATGGTGATGACACCGCGGCCGTCCATGGCCGGGTACAGCACGGCCAAGACGCGGGGCGGGATGAGGGTGGCGTCGTCGACCAGCAGCACGCGCCCCTCCCGCATCGCGGTGACGAGGGGGCCGTGGACGAACTCGTAGCCGCCGCCGGGGACCGGGTTGTAGGAGCCGAGGAAGTCGTCGACGACGGTGTCGCCGGTGCCGGCGACGGTGAGCAGGTCGGGGAACGCGGCCTCGACCATGGCGGTCTTGCCGGTGCCGGGTGGTCCGTACAGCAGCACGGGCACCTGCTGGGCGCGGAGCCGTCGCAGTTCCTCGACGTCCCAGCCCCTGCCGAGCCGCCGTGGGTGGTACAGCGTCCCGTTCGGTCGTGCTACCGGCGCGGGCCGGGACTGCCGGCCGCCACCGGCACTGCCGCTGGAGCGGGTGCGGGGTGCGGCGGGTGGGAGGGTGCCGGCGGCGTCGATGCCGGCCTGGGTGATCTGGAAGCGGTGGTGCGGGTCGCGGTGGTGGGTGGCGTGTCCGGCGGTGGCCATCTTCTTCAGCGCCTCGAACACCGCTCCGGACGACGGTGCGCCGATGCCCCGGGTGATCTCGCCGACCTTGAGGATGTCATCGGGGTGGTCGGCCAGGTGCAGGGCGACCTTGCGGTAGAGGTAGCCGGACCGGACGGTGCCCGCCTCGGTGGTGGGAGTGCCGGCGCCGCTGGCCGGGGCCGGGTCGTTCTGCGGTGAACCGGCCGGCGGGTGTGGTGTGGTCATGGGGTTGCCTCGATTCCAGGGTCGGGCCCGCGCACCCGTCTCCGGGTGCGCGGGCGGTGGGTACCGCACAGCGGAGACGGGTGGGGCCAACCTCTGCCGGCCCGGGCCGGGCAGGAGGGCGACCACACCCCGGTGGTGCTGAAGGGTTACGGCGACGCGCTGGATCGCCGCTGGTGCGTGCTGGTCGGTGTCGAGGCCGCGCGGGCGGTGTCGGCGCCGACGATGGAACCCCCACCTTCTCAATCGATCAAGTCGAATGGGTGCGCGGTGCGGGATCGCGGGAGCGCCGGCTGATTACGCGTGCACCGTGAGGGCCGGGAGACTTGCTGACAGCGCGGTCGTGGTCAGTCGGCGCAGCCCCGTTCGCAGCCCTGCGGGTCGCACTGCTGTCCCTCGGCCATCCGGGCCAGCGCCAGCCTGTCGTCGCCGTCGAGGTCGTCGAGGAACGGCCAGCCGAACCCGTCGGCGAACGCCTTGACCTTGGGCGCCCCGTACATCGGGTAGCCGGCGTGGTTCATCGCCGCCACGATGTCGTCGCGGCCGAGGAGCCAGGCGAGTTCGCCGAGCTTGTCCACCGACCGGCTCGCCGAGTTGCCGCGGTGGTCGAGGATCTTCCCGACGGCGAATCGCAGGTAGTCCCGGGCGTAGGTCTCGTGGTCGACCCGCTGGGTCCACTCGCCCGGGTGTCGAGGGGCGATGACCTGGCGGGCATGGTCGAGGTCGAGTGCCTCCACGAGCACCTCCTCCCGGAAGCCGAAGATGTCCCCGCGTCCGGCCCGGAGAGCCCAGACCCGGGTGACGATCTCCTCTTGGGTACGGATGGTCACTGGGGTTTCCTTCCTGTTGGTCTTACCTGTCGTGGGGTGAGGGATGCCGTCGCCGAATCCGGCTCAGCCCCGGCAGATGCCGTATGGTTGGGGTGCCGGCCTATGCCTGGTCGGCGTCGGGCATGTCGCCGACGATCCGGTCGCAGGCGTACGGGTCGACGGCCTCCCAGCACCAGCTGCGGCCTATCACCACGTACCGACCGTCACCGTCCGGAGGGATGCGTTCGATGGCTTCCGGGTCGTCGGACAGGGCGCGCTGGTCGGCGACGATGACGTCGCCGTCGAAGGACAGGTCGGCCAGTTCCGAGTCCACCCGCCGGTCCAGGTCGTCGGCCGGTACGCCCTGCTCGCGCAGGCGGTGGCGGTACCGGTCACGGTGGCGCTGCTGGTCGGCGACGATCGCCTCGGCCACTTCGCGGGTGCAGGAGAACACCGCCCACCCGTTCCAGTGATCGATCAGGGTGCCGACGAACCCGACCTCGATCCGGTCGTCGCCGTCGGGGCCGGTGGTGCGCGCCCAGTCGCCGGAGAACACGCCGACACCGCCGATACGGACCCGGTCGGGGCGCAGGTGGGATAGGTCGCGGCCGGTGGGGCTGGCCGCGAGGTGACACAGTTCAGCGACGCGGTCGGTGACGGCGGTGTCGTAGGCGTCGCGGTAGACGGCCATCGCCTCGTCGCGCGTCTGGATGCCCAGCCCGAACCAGCCGGACACGTCGCCGGTGGCGTCGGCGAACAACTCCCACCCGGCGGTGTCGACCGAATCTCCCGCCGAGGAGAAGCGGGGCAGGGCGTCGAGGACGACGGGATCCACTTCGTCGAGGCCGGCCAGGTTCCGGCGCGCGGTCAGGCGGGTGCCGCCGCTGGCGCGGGCGCCGATGGTGTCCTGCGCCCACCGCTCGGCGGCGGTACGGCCGGCCTCCGTGCCGGCGGCGCGCATCCGCTGCAGCGCGGCGGCCCATCCCGCGGCCTCGGCGACCGGATCGCCGGTGGGTGGTGGGGTGGCGGCCGGTGCGATGCGGTCACCGTCGTCGAGGCACATCGACAGTGTCGAGCCGCTGTCCCAGGTGACTTCGACGATGTTGTGCGCCTGGTCGTGGCGGCGGACGGTGCCGGTGTCGCCGGGCCGCAGCAGGGTGTACGGGTCGTTGGTGTGGAGCAGGGCGACGCGCTGTCCGGCCTGGTAGCTGGTCATGGTGGTCTCCGATCGGTCTCCGGGGTCGGTGGAAGGGCCGGCGTCATCGGCGGCCGGTGGCGGCATGTGGTCGGTGTTCACCGGGTGCTGCCCGTCGTGGGGGTGTGCGGTGGCCAGGGCTTACGGGTGACGTGGCCGCCGGATACCGGGTCGGTGGCGACCGAGGAGCCGCAGCGGGTGCAGCTGGTGGCGGTGTCGTGGCCGTAGCCGGCCATGGACGGCACCTCGACGTGGTCGATCTCGTCGACCGCGCCGCAGACGGTGCAGACCGTCATCTCCGGACCGCCCTCATCGAGAGCGGGGGCGGTGACGAACAGATCCTCGACCGGGTCGAGGTGGTGGGCGCTGTGCCGCAGCCAGCGGCCGTGGACCGTCGCCTCGTACACCACCACCAGCCGCTGGTCGAGGTGCAGCAGATACAGCCACTCGAGAAAACCGCCGAGGTTCTCCCGCAGCGAGCCCTGCCGGATCGTGTCGTCCTCGGTGACGGCCGGGTAGCCCAGTCCGGGCACGGGCGGCTGCGGGTCCCAGCGCCTGTGCCTGGGGTTGATGGCGAGGGGCCACCAGTCGCGGGCCAGCAGGGCGGCGGCCATGGTGTCGGTGTCGCGGCGGAAGGTGTCGGTCCAGATCCGGCGCAGCAGCGGCACCAGGACCTCCGGACTCTCGCCGAACTGGATCAGGCGGGCGGTGTACCTGCCGCCGAACTCGGCAACGCCGATCAGCGTGGGTGTGCTCACGTGCCTTCCTCCTTGGGAATCTGTGGATGAGGGTTGGGGCGGCCGTCCCCGGCGGGACGGCAGCCGAGCTTGGGTGGCCATGGATCCGCCGGTATCGCTCAGGGCCTTGTGCCGAGCGGCGCGTTCTGAGCGGCCATGAAGGGCACCGGGTCGATCGCGCCGTTCGGGCTGGCATCGCCGTTGTGGTGCACCTCGTAGTGCAGGTGCGGGCCGGAGCTGTGGCCGGTCGAGCCGACGACGCCGAGGGGCTGACCGGCAGCGACCGGCTGCCCGACCGCCACCATCGGCGGCTGGTCCATGTGGCAGTAGCGGGTGAGTAGCCCACCGGCATGGTCGATGTCGACGTACCAGCCGCAGCCGCGCGTGAGAACGGGGTCACCGTCGCGGTCGCAGCCCCATTCGGCGCCGGTGTCGGCGTGGACGGCGTTGCAGCGGACGGTGCGGACGGTCCCGGCGGACGCCGCGCGGATGACGGTGCCGCGCGGGACACTGAGGTCGACGCCGTCGTGGCCCGGTCGGTCCGAGCTACGGAACCCCGACCCGACAGGGGCGAGGACCGGCTGCGTCCACGGGCCGGTGGTCCCGCACACGGCCAGGCCTTCGGTGGATAGGCCGGCGGTGCCGGCGGTCGCGGTGACCAACCGGGTGGCCGGTCCCTCCCACTTGGCGTAGGCGTCGGGGAAGGCGCTGACCTGCACGGCCTGGGCGGCCTCGGTGAGCGGCATTGCCTGCCAGCCGTGGACGGCCTGCAGCCTCTGGTAGAACTTCGTCGCCGTGTACCGGGGATCCTGCAACTGTTCGGGGGTGCCCCAGCCTTGGGAGGGTCGCTGTTGGAAGAGGCCGACCGAGTCACGGTCCCCACCCGGGGTGTTGATCAGGGAGGATTCCTGCATCGCGGTGGCCACGGCGATGACCCAGCCGCGGGGTGGGACGCCGAGGCGCTTGCCGACGGCGGTGATGGTGGCGGCGTTGCCGACCTGCTCGGCGCTCCAGTCACCGATCGGAGCGGTCCCGTCCGGAGCGGCGTCGAGCGCCGACGACGCGGTGGCCGTGACGCTGCCGGTCGTACCGCAGGTGCCGGCGCCGCCGCCGAAGATCAGGGTGGTGGCCAACCCTGAGCACAACAGCAGGACGCCGGCGACCGCGATGGCGATCCAGGACAGCACGCGGGTGGTCATGACTGGTCACTCCTTCATGCCAGGCGGGCGGCGGGCCGGTGCAGCGCGGAGACGGCGAAGGCCGCGCGGACCCGTGGAGGGGCGTCGCGCGGCCTTCGGACGAGTACGGGGCTCAGCGGGCGAGGACGCCGGGTGTCTCGCCGTGAAGCAGGGACGCCCGTCGGGTCTTTGATGGGGGCGATCCAGATGAGCTGATGCGTGTTCAGGCGGCCAGTGCTGCGACGGGTGGACGCCGGTGGAGCCTGGACTCCGCCGGCGCCGCGTGCGGTACGGGCGTGGGCCGCATCAGGGGCGTCGGCGGGTGGGCGGGGGTGAACCAGCCGGTGAAGCGACGCGGCACGGCGGGAACGGAGGCGCGTCCGCGCGCGACGCCGACCGGGCGCGAGGAGGGCGGTGCGGACGGCGGGGCGAGGGTGGTGGCGCGGCGGGCGCGTTGTTCGGCGCGGCGGGCGGTGCGTAGCGCCCAGCAGGGGCCGTGCTGCCCGCGGCACTGCAGGTTCGTGCAGGCGCCGTCGGATCCGGGTCGGTGGGCGGCGGCGACGTCGACCGCGAGCGCCCACAGAAGCCTGTCGGTGACGTCGTCCGGTACTGCGGTGCGGTCGCTGGGACGCTGGCTGCGGTTCTCGGGGTGTGCGGGGTGTGCCATGGCGGGTGGCCCTTCGGTCGGCGGATCGCGGGCATGCGTGGTCGTCGCCCGACTCGAGTCGGGGCCTCTGGGGATGCTGATGTCCGTCCGGCGGACGACGACCGGAGCTGATCGACGCTCATCTCTTGATAAAGGTCAAGTCGTGTCGGGCGGGTAGGACGTTGCCCGCCCGGCACGGCGGTGCGGGGTCGCTGCTCAGGGCGGAGGCGTACGCGGGTGGGTCGACGGTGGTGAGCAGTGGCGGGAGACGCCGCGCCGGTAGTGGCCCTCGTTGCCGCCGAGCGGCGCATGGTGAGGACCTCGCGCACGTCGACGGGCGCGAGGTCCTCTTGGCGTTTCCGTGAGCGGTCAGCGGCGGTGTAGGTCCCGCGGGCGGGTACCCGGCAGTGGCCTGGTGTGGCCGGTGGTGGCGGTGGCGCCGCGTACCCCGGTTCCGGTTTGTTTGGCCTGGTACATGGCGGTGTCTGCCTGGTGCAGCAGGGTACGGAGGCTGACGCCGAGGGCGGCGCTGGTGTGCCCGACGCTGGCGCGCACGGCCAGCGCGTGCGCGCCGAGGTCGACGGGGTCACGACCGACCGCCCGCCAGGCGGCGCGGGCGACGGCGGCGACGTCGTCGCGGTTGCCGTCGACCAGCAGGGCGAACTCGTCGCCGGAGAGCCGCGCGGCGAGTCGCACCGGCGCTCGCAGTGCGGCCAGGCGTCGGCCGACTTCGGTGAGGACGTCGTTGCCGGCCTCGTGGCCGAGCGTGTCGTTGATGGCTTTGAAGCTGTCGAGGTCGAGCAGGACGAGCCCGAACGGGGTGCCGCGCTGTGCGGCGCGGCCGACGGCGGCGAGCAGGGCCCGCCGGTTGGGCAGACCGGTGGTGTCGTCGTGCTCGGCGGCGTAGCGGGCGCGGGTCAGCGCCTGCTGCTGGCGCCACAGCAGCACAGCGGCGAGGGCGAGACCGGCGAGGATTCCACCGACGGCGGTGACGATCGAGGTCAGGATGGGAGACACTTCGGGAGCTCCTTGTCGTGTAAGGAGCACCGGGGGCGGGCGTGGTTCCGGGAAGTTCGACGCCCGCCCCCGGGCTACCGGCTGGCGGGGTCGTTCAGGCGGTGGTGTCGGCGAGGGCGAACGCGGCGGGTTTCTCGGCGGCCAGGACCGCCCGCCCGGTTCCGACGAGCTTCACGGCGGCGTTGTGGACCGCGCCCGCGCTGGCCTTCTTCGCGCCGGTTCCCTCGTTGGCCCGGTCGACCAGCCTGCACAGCTCGCTGACCTTGTACTGCTGGCCGGGGTTGGCCTCGAGGATGTCGAGGATCGCGCCGCGCAGGGAACCCGATGCCCGCCGGGTAGGGGCATGTGCCGCCTCGCCCGCCGCCTCCGTGGCCGGCGCCGTGGCGGGTGATTCGTCCGTGGCCGGGTCGCCGGTGGTGCTGCCGCTGGCCGGCTCGTCCGATACGGCCGGCCCGGCGTCCGCATCGTCCGCTGCGGGAGTCGTGCCGGTGGCCTGCCCCGTGCCGCCGGTCGCGCCCGGCACCTCGGGCTCGGCGATCGAGGGGCCGCTGTCGTCGCCATGCTCGGCTCCGGTGTCCGCGGCTTCAGTGAATTCGTCGGGCGCCGCCTCGACGTCACCGGGAGCCGGCGATGCCGACTCCCAGGTGGCCTCCGGCTGCCCGTCGGTGGGACCCTCGGTGGTCGGCCGCTGGTCATGCTCCTGCCCGGCAGCCTCTTGGCTCTCCTGCGGTTCGTCACCGCGCGGCCCTGGTTCTGCGGCGGTCCCGGACGTGCCGGCGTCGCGGGTGGCGGGCTCCGCTGCGGCCTGGCCGTGATCGCCCTGTTCGGCGTGCGCGCGGCCGGTGTCGGTCAGCCGCCACAGGCTGCGTCCGGTGCCGCTTCGGGCGGACTCGGCCAGTCCCGCGGTCAGCAGGGTGCGCAGTTTCGGGGTGGTGGTCGAGTAGCCGAGGCCGGCTTCGGTGGCAATGGCGGCGGCGGTGGCCTCGCCGAGCCGGTGCAGCGCGGCGAGGACCTTCGCAACGCTGGGCGCTGTTGCGGGCGTATCGGTGGTCGTGTTGGTCGGGGCGCTGGTCATGGGCGCGTGGCCCCCTTTCTCCTGCCGGCGGCAGGTGTTGGTGAGTGAGGCGTGTGCACTGATGCACGCTTCGATCCGGGTATTGATCAAGTCGTCTGCCCGGAACGTGGGACTGCGGCGACGCGTACGGGTGTGCCGCCCGGTGATCGCTCGCCGGGCGGCACGTTGGGAGCCGGGTCAGTGCGCGGCGTGGTACGCGTCGCGCACCGCGGCGGGGATGACGCCCCCGGTTCGTGGCCGGGGCAGGTTCAGTCCTTCCCAGTCGGCGGTCCACCACCAGGTGCGGATCTCATGGCTCTGGGTGCGGCCGGTCGCGGTGCCGCCCTTCCGCCGTGGTGCCTGAGGCTGTTTCGGCAGACGCCGCCCGGCCGTGATGAACGGGCCGAATGCCGCGGCCATCCGGTCGAAGTTGCCGGCGGACAGGTCGATCTCGTAGGTGGCGCCGTTGAAGGCGAACTGGTAGGTGGCGACGTCGTCGGTGGAGCCGTCAAGGTCGTCGACGAGGATCGCGGTGATCCTGGTGGCCATGAGGGAGCCACCTCCTTTCCTCTCGGGGTGGGCTACTGGGCGGGTCGGTGGGTGCCGAGGCCGAGCCGGCGGCCGATGACGGGCCCGCGGTGCACGGAGGCGACGGCGACGGGCAGGTGGCGGCGTTGCCAGCCGTGCAGGGCAGCGGTGAGGTCGGCGGCGTACTTGCGGTGCTGGGTGAGGGCGGCGGCGAGGCCGGCGGCCTGTTCGATGCCGTTGTTGGCGCCGCGCGCGGTGTGGGGGCGCACGGGGGCGAGAGCGTCGCCGAGGAGGACGGCGTGACCAGTTCCGATCGGCCAGACCATGCGGTCCGGTGGGGTGATGTCGAGGACCGGTACCGCCATGCGGGTGGTGGTGGTGTGGACGACGGCGGCGTGGCCGGCCGGGAGGAGCAGGTCGGCGTGGGTGTCGACGTGGGTTCGGGCGGCGGGGCTGACGTGCCGGGGCAGGGCGAACACCCGGCGGATGGGGTCGGCGCCGAACCGCTGCGCGTACTCGGCGCTGGTGCAGTTGAGGTAGAAGGTCCAGTCGCAGCCGCCGGGTACCGGGGCGAGGTTGAACTGCACGCCGGGGCAGGGCTGCAGCCGCAGGAAGTCCCGCAGGCCGGGCTCGGGGGTGATGTCGGCGATGCCACGGTGGGCGACGTAGCCGGCGTAGCGCAGGCTCCGGTCGGGATCCAGCAGCCGGCGGCCGGTGGAGGACCGGCCGTCGGCGAACACGACCAGGTCGGCGGACGCGGTGTGGCCGTCGCGGAACCGCAGCACCAGATGGCCGGCCTCCTCGGCCAGGGCGGTGACCTTCATGCCGGAGTGCAGGACGCCGGCGGGCAGGCGGCGCGTCAGCGCCTGGTGCAGCAGCGTCCAGGTGGTGTTTCGCCCCGGGTAGGTGCGTCGGATGGTTTCGGCCGGCTGACGGTCGCGGACGTTCATCTGGACGATGGCCTCGGAGGCGTGGGCGACGATCTCGTGCTGCGGGATGCCGAGGCGGTCGAGCACGTCGAGGGCGGGGTGTTCCAGGCCGATAAGGCCACCGCCCAGGGGCGCGGACGCGGGCGCGGCCTCGAAGACGGTGATGTCGTCGAATCCGGCGCGCAGCAACAGCAGCGCCGTGACGGGGCCGGTGATACTGCCGCCGACGACGGCGATGGTGGGCTGCCGGCCGGAGGCCGACATGGTGCTGGATGTCATGATCGGTTCCCTTCTGCAGGTGGGAACCCGGGCACGGCCGTGCCCGGGTGTGCGCGGTGCGCGGGTGGCCGGGCATCGGCCAGGTGGTGCCAGTGGTAGGAGCGGGTCGGCGGCGGTGGGCCGCGGACGCGCTGATCAGCCGCCGTGGTGCGGCGGGCGGATGGAGGCTCGGAAGGCGTGGCGCCGGGCTGCGTCCGCTGGTGCGCGAGGTGCGACCGGGCGGACAGGGCCGCGGGGGAGGGCGCGGCCCCGGCGGGTTACCAACCGGGCGTGATGAACGGCGGCGGCACGGGAAGGATCCGCCGCGCCCGCTGGAGCACCTCGTCGGCGACCGGGACCAGCGGCGCCGCGTCCGGTGAAGCGGTCGGGGTCGTGCGGTGCCAGCCGCCACCGGGGCTGCTGGCGATGGCCGTCCAGGTGGACAGCGGGGTGAGAACCTCGGCGACCGCCGTGCTCTGCGTGGCGTAGCTGTCGCGGCAGACCCGCACCCGCAGGACGTACCCGTCGGTGTGGTGCACCCGGGTCAGCTCGTAGGTGCCGTGGCCACCCTGGTGGAACACCTCGTCGACGATCACCGCGACCGGTCCGCCGGGTCGCTGGCGGCGGTGGTCGCCCCGGACGCGACGAGGACCCAGGGCCACTGGTAGGCGCCGATGGCGTAGCAGCGGTTGGCGTCCGGGGCGACCCGGTCGTGCTCGACCCAGCGGCTGTCCAGGCCGTCGTCCTCCCACTCGACGACGACCTCGTCGCCGTCGAACCGCAGGCGGGGATGCTCGCCCGGCATGTCACCGGGACAGAGGGCGTCGAGGTGGGCGGCCATGCGCTGCACCGCGAACCGGGGGAAGCGGCACAGCACCCCGGTGCGGGTGAGTGTGGTGTAGCCGGCGGCGACCATGGCGCGGTAGGCGCCGCCGCCGAGCACCCCACAGGTGACGGTCGCCGGGGTCCAGGTGGCAGGCGACGGGCTGATGTCACCACGGCTGCGGGAGATGCGGTAGCGGTCGTTGGTGGCCTCGCTCGCCGGGTCCGGGTGCAGCCCGAACCAGTGCATCCCGTGGTGGCGGGCGTAGCGGAGCAGGTCGAGCAGGTTCCGCCGGCCGTCGAGGTGTTCGGTGTGCAGGGGCAGGAATCCGTGCCCGTCGTCGGCGGGGACCGGGTTGCCGGTCGCGCCGGTGGCGGTGTGGGTCCAGGTTTCGGCGAGGACGCGGTGGTCGGTGCCGTCGGCGTCGTACCAGCGGGGGACGCCGTTGGAGGACAACCAGTCGCCGTCGGTGTCGTGGGACCAGATGAGTGCGGCCTGGTCCGGCAGGCCGGCCCGGCACTGCTGCCGGGTCCTGAGGTGCGCGTGGGTGGCGGCGGCGTGTTCGGCGAGAGGCAGGACGTCGTCGAGGCGGAACCACAGTCGGTCGGACATGGCGAGGAGATCTCCTGGTCGTGATCGTGGAAGAGGGAAAGGTCGGCCGCTTCTGCCGGCCGGAGCTTGCGGGGCACCCCGGCCCGGGGCGCCGGGCGGTGCCGCCCGGGCCGCAGCGGGTCCACGCCACGCTGCTCCGGCCCAGGGGTACGGTGCGTGGCCCGCAGAGGCGGGTCGGATGCACTCCGGGCGGGCGTGGTTCAGGTGGCGGTGGGCTTGGCGAGGCGGCTGTGGCCGCACTCGTTTGGCCGGGTGTGCGTCGCAGGGCAGGGGCCCGGCTGCAGAGTTCGTTTCTGCTGCCGGGGGCCGGCGCGGCGCGGGTGGGGTTGGTGGAGCCGGTCGGCCGCCGCCGATCCCCGGGAGGCAGGGGACGGGTGGCGGCCCGACCGGTTCCCGGTTCGGTGCTGCTACAGGGCGACGGCGAGCAGACGCTGGTCAGCCTCAAGGGTGGTGAGGTAGCGGTTTGCCTGTTCGAGGTAGGTCACCCGGTGGGCGAGGGCGTCGCTCGCTGGCGTGAGCTTGTGCCCGTCCGGCATGAGCAGGGCGTCGCCGCACACTGCCGTGGTGGCGCTGTAGTGCTGGTAGGCCATCGGACCTGCCTGGAACATCTCCAGCTCTCCCACGCTGAGGTGGGCGGCGCCGTAGTTGGCCGCGTTGTGCATCCGCATGGCGCAGACACGGGCCTGGTTGTGGAAGTCCGCCTCGGCCCGCTCGCGCGGATACCGGGCGGGGTCCGCCAGGTGACGGGCCAGCAGGGCCGACCACGGGGTGGCCGGCCGGGTGCCGTGCACGACCTGCTGCCACAGTTGGTGTCGGATGCCGGCACCGACCCCGGCGGCGTGGCGCATGGCGGCGAGGTCGAGCAGCTTGACCGGCCCACCGGCGCAGTACACCGGGCGTCCCTTGCGGGGCGCGACGAGGTGGCCGCGCTGCCACAGCCACATGCCCGGGGTGGCCCAGAAGCGGGGCTGCAGGGTGCCGGACACACCGAAGTGCCGGTCGAGCTGGGTGGCGGTGAGGGCCTGCGACGGTAGGCCGTCGGGCAGGCAGACGATCATGGTGTTGATCGTCGCGGTCGGCGTGACCACCGGGGTGGTGGCGGCCGTGGTGCTGCCGGTGGCAGTGGGGGCGGTCGTGCGGCCCTTGCGGGTCGTCACCGTCGGTACGCGGGTGCCGTAGCGGCTCAGGGGAGTCGCGGCACCGTTGGTTGCGGTCATCTGGGGTTCTCCTTCGGTCGTGCGCGCTGTGGGCGCGCGGAAGTGGCCGGCCCACCGGGTGCATGGGTCGGCTCGCGAAGCGAACAGGGGGCGGGTGCAGCGGGGTGGTGCTGGTGGTGCGGTGCGACCTGGGGGTCGCCGCGCGGCGCGGGCGCCGACCGGCCGGGAAGGCGGGTGGGCGGAGGCACCGTGGGGTGCGGCGATGGTTCCCGAGGTGGGACCGGACCGGGTGGAGCGATATGTGGGTGAGGGTGGTGCCGATGAAGGTAGCGGCCGGATCTGTCAGCGCCGGCCACCGTCATGATCGTCAGTAGTGCGGTTGGCCTGCACTGTCAGACGACTGTCCGGCTCCGCGGGTGAGGGGCTGCGGGACTGTGAGATCTCGTCGGTCTCACAGTCGCCCACGAGCGGTGGGCAACCTGCCTCCGCGCGCGGTGGGGGTGGATGTCAGGGCTGCGGGTCGGTGCCGCCGGGTTCGGTGTCGGGGAAGCGGTGCGGGTTGGTGGGCGGGTTGTCCGGGCCGTGGTCGGAGGGCAGTTCGTGCAGCCTGTGGCGATGACCAGGGTCGGTGGTGAGGGTCCAGGTGGGTCCGGCGGGGTGTTCGCCGTGGAGGCCGGTGGCGACGGGCATGGCGGTGGGTACTCCGGCGAGGGCGTCGAGGAGGTGGTGTTCGCGGCGGCGGCCGGGGACGTGCAGCAGCACCGGGTAGCGCGGCCCGTAGGTGGCGAGCTGCTCGTAGCCGCGTAGCTTGCGCAGCACGGTGGCGAGGGGTTCGGTGCCGTTGTCGTGTTCGAGGAAGAACCCGACGGTGCGCCCGTCGGCGTGCCAGATGCCGTGCCCGTCGGGCTGGACACCGGTTCCGCTGCCGGCGGCGTAGGAGGCGGCGGCGAAGGCGGCGGTGGTGTGCTGTTCGGACCACCAGCGCGCCAGCCGGGCGTGCTCGTGGGTGCGGGCGTGGCCGATGAGGTCGATGAACAGCTGGTTGGTGCCGAGCAGGTGGGCCAGGCGGCGGCTGCCGATGATGCGTTCGGTGCGGTCGATGCTGGTCCGGGGGGCGCGGGCGCCGGCCTGGTTCGGGTCGTTGAACTGGGTGGGGTGGACCACGGCGCCGAGAGGGCCGAGGGTGTAGAGGTGCTGGCTGCTGCCGGTGGTGACGTCGACGAACCGGCTGACCGCCTCCATCTGGTGTAACCGGGCGAGGCGCAGCCGGGCTGCGCGAAGCGAGGGGAACAGGGCCGTCGCGACCTGGTCGGTGGACAGCACGTAGTGCTCGGCGAGCCACCGCAGCAGCTGGTGGTCCCGGACGGTGAGCCGACGAAGCCGGTCAAGACGAGCCAGACGAGACGGACGGGAGGCAGAAGAGGCGGAGGACGAGCGGGACGCGGAGTTGCTGGCGGGCACGGTGGATGCTCCAGGCGGAAGAGGAGTCCCTCCGAGGGGAGGGTGTCTGAGTTCGGTGGGGTGGTCACCGCGAGCTGGTGATCGCCGGTGAGCGGCACTGACAGACCCGTACGGCCGGATCTGTCAGTGCCGCGTGGTGATCGGTGGTGAAGGGCTGGTGAAGCCCTCACGGAAGGGGCGACCGGGACGCGGGCGACTCCGGTCGACCGGTCTGTCGATCTCGCTCCAGCCGCGCTGCGGCGTTCAGGCATCCGCCTTCGGGCCGCTCCTGACCCGGGGGCGGCGGTTGCCGTCGGGTGGGGTCGAGAACCGGTTGACAAGATCGTCGATCGCGCTGGTGTCCTGCGCCGGCACCGCCCGCGCCGCGGCCTGCCGGATCACCGTCGCCTCGCCCACGACCGGCTTCGGCGGCCGGGTCCTGAGGGTGAACGCCGGCGTCTGCCGCCCGTCGACGACGAGGCGCCCGGCGGCGGTGTAGGCGTCGAGGTGGGTCAGGTCGTGCTCATCGAGTTCGGGCAGGGTGTGCCTCGCCAGGACGCGGGCGTCCTCCGGGGCGACGGAGAAGTACAGCTTGTTGCGGGCGTTGGCCGACGCTGCGGCGAGCAGGTCCTTCGGGAACTGGGCCAGGTCCTGGTGCGCGAGGACCATCGACAGCCGGTACTTCCGCGCCTCCGCCAACATGGAGTCGAGGGAGTTGGCGAGGGTCAGGAAGTTCTGACACTCGTCGATGATCAGGGTGGCGTCGCGGCGTCTGTCCGCCGGCACGGCGGCGCGGGCGGTCGCGGCCTGCCACACCTGTGCCAGGACGAGGGAGCCGAGCAGCTTGCTGGTGTCCTCGCCCAGCTGGCCCTTCGGGATGCGTACCAGCAGCGCCCCACCGTCGAGAACCTTGCCCATGTCGAAGCTGGACCGGGGGTAGCGCATGCTGCGCTTGACGAAGTCCCGCAGCAGGAACGCCCGCAGGCGGGCCAGGACGGGGCCGATGACCTGGGAGCGCAGGGCCGGGTTGAGGCCGTCGTACCACTGCCAGAACCCGGACAGGCCGGCCGGGTCGTCCAGGCCGACGGTCATCGCGCTTCTGAACTGGGCGGAGTTCAGCAGGGGCGGGATGTGCTGGAGGGTGACGTTGGCGTGCCGCAGCAGGGTCAGGCAGGCCACCCGCATGACGTCGTCCATCCGCGGCCCCCACGCTTTGGCGAAGATGTTCCCGAAGATCGACACGAGGTTGTCGACGACGAGGTCCGGGTCGTTGCCGGACAGCGGGTTGAGGGTGGGCGGGTTGGGCTGGTCGGGGTCGAAGAGCACCACCCGCCCGGCGACGCTGGCGGGGAGCCGGTCGAGGATGTCGAGGACCATGTCGCCGTGCGGGTCGATGACGACGGTGCCCCGGCCGGCTCTGATGTCGTCGACGGCCATGTTGACCAGCAGGGTGGTCTTCCCGGAGCCCGTCGATCCGACCACATGCATGTGGTACCTCGCATCGGCGACGGTCAGGGCCACCGCGTGGCCACCGACTTCGGCGTCGCCGAGGACCTTCGTCCCTCGGCCACCGGTCGGCACCGCCACGGGGGCCGGCATGGACTTCGCCCGCGCCCGGTCCAGCCCCGGTACGGCCAGATCCTGCGGTAGGGCGGCGAGGACGGCCAGTTCGGGGGTGGAGGCCAGGAACCCTGCTCCGAGCCGCCGTGTGGCCAGCGCGGCGACCGGCTGCGGCATCCGCGCCCGGTGGGCGAGGCGGTTGCGGCCGGCGTACACGGCGAACGACGAGGCGAGAGCGTCCGCGACGCCCCGCAGTCTCGGGTAGGGGTCGCTGCCGGCGCGGTGCGTGTTCTTGGCGACCGCGTAGCGGATGCCGATCGTCCACAGCGGGTGGTTGATCTTGTCGAGGATCGCCCGCACATCCCGCTCCACGCCGGGGTCCCGGCGGCTGGCTGGCTGGCCGCCGCTCCGGGTGGTGGTGTGGCCGGAAAGGAACACCTCGATCAGCCACAGCAGCGGCGCGGCGGGATTGATGGCCGGTACGGCGGTCCTGCCGTCGCGTAGCCTTCCTGCCGCGCGCCGGGCCCGTGCGGCGCGGCGTGGGGTGGCGGGGCGGGCGAGGACCTGTGTGCAGGCGTACTCGTCCGGCTTGAGCTGCGACCCGGCGGACATCAGCGCCCGTAGCGGGTCGTTGTCGTGGTCGGTGTGCAACGGCAGCCACTCGGCGGCCGTCGGCAGCAGGTGCCCGCCGACGGCGGCCGGCACGTCGCGCGGGATCGGCGGGGGCGCCTGGTCGTCGGTGGTGCAGGCGGCGCCGGGCCAGGCGGCGCGTACGGCGGCCTCGACCGCTCCCTGCGGCACCGTGCCGGGCACCCAGATGCTGATGAGCAGTTGCCGGCCGGTCCAGGTGTACTGCCACACCACGTGCGGGCTGCCGTACAGCAGGCGGCGTCGGCGGGACGGGGTGAGGGTGCCGTGCAGGTTCGCCCACAGCGCGGCGGCGCTGTGCGGGTCGACCTCCGGTGGTGGGGCGACGATGACGAGGCGGGCGCCGTCGGCGTGGCGGCGGTGCCGCCACCCGTCGAGCAGGTTGCGCCCGGCGATGTACGCGACCAGCAGGGCGGCGGCGACGCCGAGTAGCCACGGCCGGTCCACCGCCCAGTGCGCGGCGTGCGGAACCCAGCGCGTGGGCGCGTCGGGCGGGGAAATGACACCGGCGCCCGGCCCGGAAGGGCTGGGCGCCGGTGCTGGCGGCACGACAAGGGGTGGTGTCACAACTCCTCCTCCCCGTCGTCGGGGTCGAGGTCGGCGAGGTCGGACGGCTTCGTGGTCGCGAGAAGGTGTTCGGCCTGCGAGGAGATCGACTCGAACGCGGTCCGGTTCGTGCCGGAGATCAGCAGGCCGTGCCCGACCCGGGCCGCGAGCAGCATCCGCCGTTCCCCGCCGGTCAGACCGAACGCGTCGGCGACCTGGTCGATGGCCTGCGGGGCCTGCTTGAGCAGCACCTGCGTGGCCGCGTTCGACACGACGGCCTGGCCGAGGTCGGTGCCGAGCACGTCGGCGACGTCCTGGGTGATGACCGACAGGCCGGCGTTGCGTTTCCGTCCGGCCTTCGACATCTTGAACAGGAACCGGGCGCCTTCACCGTCGCGCATCAGCAGCCACGCCTCGTCCACCACGACGAGGCGGCGGGTGGACAGTCGGGCCCGACCTGGTGCGTCTACTGACCGCCAGATCGAGTCGAGGGCGAGCAGCGTGCCGACGGTGCGCAGTTCGTCCGGCAGGTGCCGCAGACTCCAGACGACCAGGTGCCCGTCCGGGCGGGCCGTGGTTGGTGAGTCGAACAGGTCGGAGAACGAGCCGGCTACCCACGGGGCGAGCCGGGCGGCGAGTTCGTGGGCAGCGGCGTTGTCGTCGGCCCGCAGTGTCGCGACCAGATCCTTCAGCAGGGGTGCGGGCCGGTGGTGGGTGGCCGGGTCGGTGGTGATTCCCGCCTGGCGGTAGACGGCGAGGATCGCCCGGTCCAGGGCGGCGCGCTCGGCGGGCGGCGGCAGTTGCCCCAGCAGCACCGAGGTGAGGGTGTGCAGGAACAGGCCGCGTCGGGTGAGCACGTCCGGGCGGGTGTCCCCGGCCGGCAGATCCAGGGGGTTGATCTTCACGCCGGGTGCACCGAGTCGCACGATGGTGCCGCCGACCGCGTCGGCGAGGCGCAGGTACTCGTCTTCGGGGTCGACGACGGCGACCTGGACTCCCTGGTACAGGTTGCGGAGCACGTCGAGCTTGACGAAGTAGGACTTGCCGGCGCCGGAGCGGGCGAGGACCACGCTGTTGTGGTTCTCCTGCGCCCAGCGGTCCCACCAGACGATGCCCTGGGAGTCGGGGTTCACCCCGTACAGCACCCCTCCGGTGGTCGCGGGGTCACCGGGTAGCGGCGCGGGCAGGTCCGCCGAGGCGAGGGGAAACGCGGCGGCCAGTGCCTGGGTGTCCATGGTGCGGCGCATCTGCAGGCTGTCGGTGGCAAGCGGCAGGGTGGTGGTCCAGCCGGGCAGGTGCCGCCACGTCGCGGGCTGCACCTCGATCAGGGTGGATGCGGCAGCGGCCTTCACCTGCGCGCAGGCTTCGAGGAGCTCGGCCTCGGTGCGGGCGTGCACGGTCAGGTACAGGCCGACGCGGAACAGCTTCGCCGACCCGCGGGCGAGGCGTTCGGCGAGGTCGGCGGCGTCGTCGGCGGCGGCCTCCACGTACGGGTCGGTCAGCTTGCCCCGCTGCTCGTCCGCCCGACGGGAGGACTCGAACCGGGCCCGCTGGTTACGCAGCCGCGAGGCGGCGACCGGGGTGGGAATCGGCTCGATGTGCAGAGCCAGGTCCAGCCTGCCCGGCCAGGACAGCAGCGGTTCCAGCCACGCCGGCCCGACCTCGGCCGGGTAGCCGGTCACCACCAGGGTGGCGGCGTAGCCGTCCCCGACCCGCAGGAACCGGGGCGTGACCTCCACCGAGGCCGGCGCTACGGTCGCCGCCAGTCCGGTGGACAGCGGGCTGGGACCGGGGTGGTCGTCGTTCTGGGCGCGTCGGCGCCTGACGGAGATCACGATGTCCTCCTGATGCGCGGCCCCCTGGCGGGAGTCGCGGTGATGATGGTGTGTGAGGCGGCCAGTCCGCCGGGGCGGGGCGGCCGGTAGGGATCGGCGGCGGCGGCCAGGGCGGCGGTCGTGGCGTGGCCGTCCAGGGCACGGGTGGTCACGCCCAGCCCCGACAGGGACCGGACCGTCTGGTCGGCGCGGCGTCGGGCGGCATGCTCGCTGCGTTCGCCCGGGTTCGCGCGGGTGACGATGAGGACCTGCCGGCGCAGCGGATCCCGCCGCTCGGCGAGGTCGTCGAGGAACCGGGCATGGTCGGCTGCCGCGTCCGCGAGAGCCGGGTGCGGCATCTCTTCCGCCGCCTGCGCGAGGGTGCGGGCGGCGGAGTGCAGGTCGACCGGCTGCGCCGACACGACGATCTGCGTCGGCGTGGAGAGGCTGTTGAGCCAGCGGCCGAAGGTGTCGACGAGGGCGGCCTGCTCGTCGGCGGTGCGTAGCGCCAGGTTGACGCTGGTTGCCGCGACCATCGCCGCCTTCACCGCCCCGAGACTGATCTCGCCATGTTCGTCGATGGCGTCGGCGGGCAGTTTCAGCGGCGCCGGCAGCATCACCTTCGCCGCCGGGGCCTGCACCCAGTCGGGTGTCCTCGCGGTGGTGTCGGTGGTGGACAACGCGCGTGGCGCCCGGACGTGGCGCACCGCGGAGGCCAGCCACATGTCCATGGGCAGCCCGTCGCGGCGGCCGACAGCGAGACCGAACACCAAGCCGCCGAGGACGACGGCTGCGCCGAGCAGCACCGGCGCGGGCACGACGGTGTGCAGGGCATTCCAGCCGCAGTAGAAGACGACGGCGGCCACGGCCAGGATCGCGAGTTGCCGGAACGTCAGCCCGTAGAGCACCTTGTCCGGCGCGTCCACGTCGGCGGGCATCCGGGCGGTGACGGCCTGTTCGTCGCGGCGGTCGGGGTTCATCGTCGCACCGACCCAAGGGCGGGGATGCGCAGCCCGCGGGTGAGCTGCTGCACGACGACGACCCGCACGACCGCGCCGATCGGATTGCCGCCACGCGCGCCGCCGCTGGTGGCGAAGTGCTGCATCAGCCCCGGTACCTTGACCGTGGTCCACAGCAGGACCATCACGACGAAGAGGTTGAGCACACCGCCCGGTTCGCCCGGTAGGCCGAGGGCGGGCAGCATGGCGCCGGTGTCCAGCAGCATCCACTGACCGGCGAAGAGCACGAACGCCTGCACCACCGGGATCGCCAGCATGGCGACGTACGACCGCCACCACATGCGGGCGACCGGGTCAGTCTGCGGCAGGGCGTGACACGCCAGCGCGATCGGCGCGACCGCGGTGAGCACCAGCGCGACCGCGAACCGGACGATCACACTGCAGGCAGTGGTGGCGAGCAGGAACACGATGATCGCCAGGCAGACGATGAACAGCAGACCGGCGGTCTGGTCACGCGACGCTGTCAGGTGGGTCTTGACGGCGTCGAGGGCCCTGTCTCCCTTGAAGTCCTGTGCGGTCAGTGCGGTGGTGAGGGCGTTGGCGAACTCGATGAGCCTGCCGGCGATCAGTTGGGAGAAGTGGGCGGTGACGAATCCGACGACGCACCGTGGCAGAAGATCCTTGGCGGTGTATCGGGCGCGTTCGTCGCCGCCGGCGACCATGGTGAGGACGCCGACGGCGACGAACGCCAGGACGAACACGGTGTCGACAACCCAGATCGACCGTCCGGTGAGAGCCTGCACCTGCGGCAGGCTGGTGACGTCCGGGGTGATCAGCAGCGCGTGGGTGATCGCGGTGATGAGCCCGTTCAGGCAGTCCAGTAGCAGGCTGGCGAACCAGTCGAGAATCTGGTTGAGCGTCCAGGTCATCGTCAACCTCCGACGATTCCCCGGACCACCTGCAGCAGGACCGGAGCGAGCACGGCGAGGCCGTAGCCGACCAGGGCGTTCTTCAGTGCGCCCTT
This sequence comes from Micromonospora sp. NPDC007220, assembly GCF_040634035.1. Taxonomy (NCBI): domain Bacteria; kingdom Bacillati; phylum Actinomycetota; class Actinomycetes; order Micromonosporales; family Micromonosporaceae; genus Micromonospora; species Micromonospora sp. NPDC007220. Next base: position 567,798 of record NZ_JBEYEU010000001.1, read on the forward strand.
GGCCTTGTCGACCTGGGCCGGGTCGCCACCGGCGGTGGCCCAGTACACCCCGGCCAGGACCAGGAACAGGGTGGCGACGGCGGCGAGAATGCCCATTACCCAGGTCTGCAGGTTGATGATGACGGTCGGTAGGTCGTTGGGGGCCGGAGTGACCGGCTTGTCGGGGGCGGCAGCGTAGGCGGCGGTCGACGCGGCCAGCACCATTGCGGCAGCCGCGACGGGCACGGCGAACCGGACGAGGCGGTGAAGCACGCGGGATGTGTAGAGGGCGGTGGTCAGGGCACGGAGACGTGCCCTCATCGTGGAAAACATGGGTGGCTGCACCTCCCGCCCCGGCACGAGCCGGGGCGACACTCGAAGCGGGTCATGAAGGCGCCGCCGGGCTGGGAATCACGTGTCGGACGGGGACCGCGGCGAACCTCGGGAGGAGCTCGTCCTCCCATTCGGGTTGGCGGTGATCGATGAGGTGTCAGCGCATCAACGTGGCGCGGCACCCGAGGGGCCCGATCCCGTGTCGGCCAGGTGTCCCGGCCCGGCGGCGGCGGGACCAGCTCTCCATGGCGCCATGGTGGCGCCGGAGGAGTCCCGCACCCTCAAAACGGCCGTTGTGAGCTGTAGCGGACACCTGCCGGTCCGACAGCGATCCGACACGATCTCGCGGAGGCCTGACAGCCCGGCTCACCGGCGAAATCTGACGATCATGCCGCTCGGAAAGGATCCGCTGTGGGGACGGCGCGAGAGTCTCACAGCAGCCGGACGTCGCCCCGTGGGACGCTGCCGTCAGGGTCGGGCGGGATCCGACGCCTGACAGGACCCGGGCTGGTTTCCGCACCGTCGGGCAGCCGGCCGCAGTGGTGGAGGCGGCTGCTCCGTCACACGCAACCGCGGGTGGCGGCGTACGGGTTCCAGGTACGCCAAATGTGCAGAGGCATGGGCGAGCGGCGCTGGGGACCCTGCGGCGCCGGTCGCCCCGGCGACGCACGTCCGTTGCTCACGATGAGTAACCGGTGGACGTGGGCGTCGCCCGAATCGCGGCAGATCAGTGCACGCGATCATGCAGAGGGCTGCGCTGAGTCCTCACGACGCCGCCGGCGCTGCGGCTACGATCTTGCGAATGGCGATCTCACAGTACGTGGCTGGCCTTCGGAAGCTTGTGGGCAAGGATCTGCTCATGCTGCCGAGCGCCTGTGCCGTCGTCGTTGACGACAGCGGACGCGTGTTGTTGGGCCGGCGTGCCGATACTGGAAGGTGGTCCCTGCCGGCGGGAGCGATCGACCCTGGCGAACAGCCGGCAGATGCGGCAGTACGCGAAGTGTACGAAGAGACGGGCGTGCACATCACTGTTGAGCGCCTCGCCGGGGTGGCGCTTCGCGAGGTCACCTATCCCCACGGCGACATCTGTCAGTACCTCACGGTGTGGTTTCGCTGCAGGCCGGTCGGGGGTGACGCGCGCGTCAATGACGAGGAATCCCTGGCCGTGGGCTGGTACAGCCCTAAAACGTTGCCGGACCTCGATGCGGTCGACCGGCTACGCATCGATACCGCTTTCGACACCGCCGCGCCGGCATGGTTCGCCGTACCTGGGCAAGGCTACGACTGGCTTCCGTCGGGATCCTGATCCTTCGCGAGCCCACGCGAGGCTCTTCGCCGGGCATCCGCTTTTCGCCAGATCCGGACGCTGCCGGGGCGACCAGCATGACTGGCTGTAGTTGATCTTGCAGAGCAAGTTCGGCCGCAAGCGCAGCCGCACTCGCGGATGTCGATAGCTGCCGTGCGCTCGGTGGCGTACCCGGCTCTGCACTCGGAGCCGTACGCCGACAGCGGGTCCGACCAGATGGTCGGACCCGCGTCGGGGATCGGTCAGCGGTCAGGCTGCTGCCAGCCTCGCCTGCGCGGCAGCCGGTCGTGCGCCGCCACTACGGGCGGCCCGGATGCGCTGGCGTCGCTCGGCGGCTGCGGCGAGGTCCTCCCGCACCCGGGGCGAGGTCACCTCGGTGAGAACTCCGGCGGCAAGCGCCTCGGCGATGCGGTTGTCGATGCGCTCGACGCGCCGCCGCAGGGTGTCGACCTCCAGGCCGACAAGGACGGCGATGGGTTCGATGGCCCGGCGGCCCAGCCGCAGGTCGATGTAAGGCTGCTCGTCACATTCGTCGACGATGCCCAGCTCGACCGCGCGTCGCACCAGCAGGTCGGGATGCCCGTAGGGCCGCTTCGGCGTGCGGGGGCCGGTGACGTGTTCGAGGTTGTCCACCGGCATCGCCTCAGCGCCGTCACGCTGACGCAACTCGTGCCCGGCCCGCCATGCCGCCATGCACAGCGCCGCGTACGGTGCTGGCTTCGCCAGGTCGACCCGGTCCTGCAGGGCGGACAGGAAGCCGGTAAGGATCTCGGCGTCCAGGTCGTGGGCGTCGCCGGCCCAGCCGGTGCGCAGCCGGCCGGCGTAGCGGCGCAGCGCGGGCATCGCGAGGGCGACGGCAGCGATGACCCAGGCGGGCCCCTCGACGCGGGCGCGGCGGATCAGTTCCCGCCACACCACGTCGCGAGCCGTGTAGGCGTCCGGGTGCGCCAGCAGCCACTGGCGTAACGCCGGCAGGGCGATGACACCGCCGGGGAGGCCGGCGGTGTCATCGAGTTGGTCGGCCAGTGTGTCGAGATCCAGTGACAACGGAGCAGGGTCACAGGTCAGTTGGGCGAACGCGGTGTCCACGGTGTCCAGGGGTGAGTCGGGCCAGTCCTTGCCGGATGCGGTCATGTCACGAACTCCTCGTCGGGGATCTCGCGGCCGGCGTCTGTGGCCGGCGCGGCTGACCGCAATTGCGACATCCCGCTCTCACGGTCCTCTGACAGCGCAGGCCGGCGGGCACGTGCGGCGGTTCGGCAGCGCCGTCCGTCCCGGCTCGCCGGCCGCTGGCCACCGGGCGCCGCCGTGTGCCATGGCCACGTCGACGTCACTTCGACCTGCGCTTTGACACGGACACGTGGCGGCGGACACGGTGCCGGCGGCGACGAGGCGGTGAAGAGAGGACTGTGGAGTGACAACGCCCCTCCGCCGGCCTGACAGCACCTGACAACGCCGACGGCATACCGGTACCCGACCGTGGTCGGCGGGGCGCCGCCATCGAGGGCGTCGTCATCTCACGCTGTCATCGACGGGCCGGCTGACAGTGCCCATCCGGCTGGCCGGGACGGTCTGACGAGACCGCCGTCCGGGTGACAATGCGGCGGCGCGCGGCTCGGTGACGCCGTTGACGTCCGGACTCCAGCAGCGGCCTGACAAGACCGGTCACCCCCGTGTCATCGGCACAGGTCGATGACACGGGTGCGTTGTCACAGCCCTGAGTCTGACAGCACGCGGCGATGGTGGTCCTGGCGAGCCTCGCGGCGGCGACCCGGCACGGCGGAGCGGGCGTCGCGAGAGCAGTCCCGGCAGCGGGGCGGGGCGTCCGCTGTCAGAAGTGTGAGAGATCGCCGTAAGGACGGTAGGTGTTCGCCACCGCTGACAAAAACCGGTTTGAGGGTGTCAGCGCATCACGGCGCGGCGTGGAGCCGACGCCACATGAGCGAGCACACGTCGCAGCACCACGATCCCCGTCTCGGCCCGACCGTCGACACCGGCCCGTACGCCGAGGTCGACCCGACACCGACCGACCTGGTCGCCGGCGACCCGCCGGTACCACTCACCGTCTGGCGCACCGCCCGTACCCCGGAGGACGCCGGCCACAGCGTCGGAGCCCGGCTTGCCGCCCGGCTCATCAGCGCCTACAGCCGTCCTGGTGAGGCGGTCGTCGATCTCACCACCGGCCACGCTCTCGCCCGGTCCTGCGCGGCGGGGGACCGTCGTCACCATCCGGCCTGGTTCACCGGGGCGTCCAGCCTGATCGTCGGCCCGGCTACCCCGATCTCGCCGGCCGCTGGTATCACCACGGGCGCGGACCTGGACGAGGAGGACGAGCTTCCGGAGATGGGCGCCTGGTTCGGTGACGACCTGACTGACCCCGATCTGCACCCGCCGGCCGAACCGGTGGCCGATCTGCCGTCTGGCGACTCCCTGCAGGCAGCAACGAGTCTCGTGGTCACCTGCTGGCCGCTCGACGCCAACGCCACCGCCCACCAGGCCCGGCTGCCGCGGCTGCTGACGGCCTGCGCCGCGCTGCTGCAACCGGGCGGCTGCCTGATCCTCGTCGGCACCGTCCCGGCCGGCATCACCGCCACCCCGGAGGACTACTCCGGTGTGGTCCGGGCCGCCGCCAGCGTCGGACTGGGCTACCTGCAGCACCTCGTGGCGGTCACCGCCGAGACCGACGGGGACGCGTTCGTCTACCACGTCACCGACGAGGAACTGCTCACCCTCGCCAGCACCGCCAACCAGCGGCGGCAGGTGGCGCACCTGCGGGCCCACGCGGACCTGATGGTGTTCAGCCAGGCCCAGGGCCAGCGCCAGCCCTCGCATCGGCGGGGTGGGCGTGACGGCGGTGGTCGCCGTGGGTGAGCACCGCAGAGACCCCGTAGCGGCCGAGCCCGACGAGCGGGCTACCACCAGCGGCGCCGCGGACAGTACCGGCGGAGAACGGCACCCCGCTGCGGCGGAGCGGCTGTCGGTGTGGGCCACCGCGCAGGCCACCGGCCCCGTCCAGCGCCGCGGCCGGTACGTCCGCGAGTCGGTGCAACACCCGGCACGGATGCTTCCGGCGATCGCCGCGCACGCCGTGGCCGCCTACACCGCGCCCGGGGACCTGGTGCTCGACCCGATGTGCGGGATCGGCACGACCCTGGTCGAGGCGATCCACGCCGGCCGCGACGCGATCGGGGTCGAGTACGAGTCCCGCTGGTCCGACATCGCCGACGCCAACATCAAGCACGCCCACACCCATGGCGCCACCGGCCGCGCCGGTGTCATCCGTGGCGACTCCACCAGCATCCTGTCGCTGGTGCCGGCGGCCCTGGCCGGCCAGGTAGCTCTCGTGGTGACCTCGCCGCCGTACGGGCCGACCGTGCACGGCCTGGTCCGGCCCGGCACCGACGGCGTGGCGAAGTTCGACAACACCTACAACGACGGTACGGATCGGGGGAACCTCGCCTACCGCGACCTCACCGGGCTCGCCGACGGATTCGCCCGGATCCTCGCCGGCTGCCATACCCTGCTCAAGCCCGGCGGAGTCGTCGTCGTGACCGCCCGACCGTGGCGCAAGCACGGCGAACTGGTGGATCTTCCGTCAGCCGTCATCGGCGCTGGCACACGGGCTGGCCTCACTCCCGTCGACCGGTGCGTGGCGCTGCTCGCCGCTGTCCGCGACGGCGGGCTCGTGGCCCGACCGTCGTTCTTCCAACTACAGGCCGTACGCAGGGCGCGGGCGGCCGGCACCCCCATGCACCTGATCGCGCACGAGGACGTCCTCGTGTTCATCAAGAGTCCGGCGACGGAAGCCGGAACGGTGCTCTGACCGCACCCGATCACCGCTACCTGTCCCTGGGCGCCAGTGTGCAGAGTGCCACGCTCCCGCTGCTGGTCGCCCAGGGCAGGCGGCCTCTTCTGTTCGCATCAGCAGTGAACGCAGCCGATTCCTCGCCGCTGTCGTCGCGCAGCGCGACGACGGCCCCCGTAAGGAGCCACTCCCGTGCCGTCACGACGAACCCGCAGACCCACATCGACCTCAGCGACCGGCAGCACGCCCATGACGTGGACCGTGGAACGCATCACGGCGCTGGGCACGACCACGGATCTCGCGACCGCCGCGGCCATTCTCGGCATATCCCGCTCGGCGGCCTACAAGCTCGCAGCACGCGGCGCCTTCCCAACGCCCCTGTTCCGCGCCGGTGCCCACTATCGCGTACCAACCGCCCCGATCCTGCGGGCCCTGCACCTTGAGCCACCAGCGCCGTCGGTCGACGGCACCGACGACGTTACGGGGAATGACACCGGCGGGCACGTGGCCGGCGGCACGGACGCCACCGGCCGGGAACCGCGCTGAGCCCACCCACGACCCACCTTCCCAGCCAGGCGCGAGCCAGCCGGCCGGACCGGGCGTCACGACTTGATTCCGCCCGCCCGTCACGCGTGGATGTCGATCGACGAAACCGATGCCCCGGCCCCCTCACGAACGGGAGCACCACCTGCCATGCCAGACGGAAGCATCTTCAAACGCTGCGGATGCCGCCAGCCCGACACCGGCAAGCCCTTCGGCAACGCCTGCCCGAAGCTGCGCCGACCGAACCGCGCCTGGAGTTCCGAGCACGGCCACTGGGCCTACCAACTCGAACTTCCCGCCACCGGCGACGGCCGCCGCCGGCAACTGCGCCGCGCCGGGTTGGACAGCCGACGCGAGGCCGCCGCCGAACTCGACCACGCCCGCACGCTTCTCGCGCTGGCCGGACACGACCGCCGCCGCCGCACCGAGATCGCCGACCTGCTCCAAGCCACGGTCCGTGCCGGCGGCATCCTTCCCGACATCGACGGCGTACGTCAGCGGCTGCGCGGCGACGGCCCACTCGGACAGATGCCGACCGTGGCCGAGTACCTCATCCAATGGGTCAGCGAGCTCACCATCGACGCCAACACCATCCGTGGCTACGAGTCGATCGTGCGGGTACACCTCATCCCGCATCTCGGCCAGATCCCGTTGGACAAGCTGCGTACCGGCCACGTCCGTGCCATGTTCACCGCCATCGAGAACCGCAACGAGGAGATCCGTACCGCGAAAGCCAGCACCGATCCCGCGGTCCGCGCCACGGTCGCCGGTGTCCGCTCGACCGGGCCCTCGACCCGTCAGCGCATCCGCGCCTGCCTACGCAAGGCGATCAACGACGCCCTCGCCGACGAACTCATCGTCGGCTCCAATCCCGCGGCGCTGGTCAAGACTCCCGCCAGCCGGCCGCTGCCCGTCGTCTGGGAGGACGAACGGGTACGGCGGTGGGAGGCCACCGGGGAGGTGCCCGGCCCCGTGATGGTGTGGACCGACACGCAGATCGTGCGGTTCCTCGACTACGCAGCCGCTCACGCCCCCGACCTGTACCCGATGTGGCACTACATGGCCTACCGCGGGCCCCGCCGGGGTGAGGCGTGCGGGTTGCGCGACAGCGAGGTCCGCCTCGACCGCCGCGAGACGACGATCAACAACCAGATCGCCACCCACGGCTACACGGCGGTGCAGAAGCCCCCCAAGAGCAGGGCCGGCACCCGCGACCTGATGCTCGACGCCGAGACCGTCAAGGTCCTCGCCGCCTACAAGGCCCGCCGCGCCGCCTGGCAGCTTGCCGCCGGCAGCAGCTGGCCCGACACCGGCCTGTTCTTCGTCCGGCCCGACGGACAGCCCTGGCACCCCAACGCCGTCACCCAACGCTTCCGCAGGCTCGTCCGCAAGGCTGGGCTGCCTCCGATCCGGCTGCACGACCTCCGCCACGGCGCCGCCACCGTGGCCCTCGATGCCGGCGTCGACATCAAGGTCCTCGCCGAACAACTCGGCCACTCCACCACCACCCTCACCCGCGACACCTACCAGAGCGTCACCAAGGAACTGCACCGCAGCGCCGCCGACGCGGTGGCCAACACGATCGACCGACGCCGCCCAAAGACCGCGTAACGGAAGACGGAAGTCCGATGGCCGAGACGTGCACGGCGGCGGCGCCAGGGTGCCCACCGCACCCCGGCGCGGAGAGCGGGCACTCCCGGCCGATCCGTCTACTCATCGTCGTAGTCGTCCGGATCCTCGGCATCGGCTCACTTCAGCCCGCTGATCGGGGCCACGTCACGCTGGATGTAGGTCTGTCCAGGAGCGTGCGTCCGGGCGGTCCCGCGTCCAAGTGTCAAGGACCGCGTGGGCGGTGTCCTCGGGTGCGGCGATGAACAGCGGTTGTTCGCCGTCGAAGCGGCCCCGTTCGCTGCGGTGGGTGCCCTCGCTGCAGCAGGAGCACCGGTCAACCCGGCTGTTGAGGACCTCCATGCCGTATCCGTCCCGCGCGAACCGCGCCGACAGGTCCTCGATGTCGTCGGCGTCTCGGGCGGTGACCCTGACGGCCAGCGTTGCCAGCGGCGACGCCTCGAACAGTTCGATCTCGTCGAAGACGGGGTAGGTGACACCGCCGGAGACCCGCTCGCCGCTCGGGGCGCCGCTGTGCAGGACGATCTCGCCGTACCGGCGCGACGGATCGAACGGCACGTTGAGGACACGAGCCCGGACAGGGTCGATCCGTCTGGCCCAGACCACCTCGCCGATGCCGAGTCGGACGCAGGTGGGTCCACCGTCGATGTCGATCGGGCCGGTGCCCGGTAGCGGCTCCATCCCGAAGCCGGCCCAGCAGTCACGGGCCAGGTCCCAGTCCCGCAGTGCGGTCGCGGCGGTGCCGAGGTTCCAGTACGCCGGCTCGTTCGCACCGCGCTCGACAAACCGGACCGCCTGCAAGCCACGGTCACGGGCGGACGGCCAGTCCCGCATCCGCAGAGCGCACAACGCGGCATCAAACCAGAGCGCCTTGGCGAGACCGGGCGCCACCCCGGCGGCCACCCCCGCCAGCAGCTCACCGGCGCGGTCGTACCGCTCGGCGTCGAACGCCGCGTACGCCTCGTCCAAGACCCGCTCGATCGCAGCGTCCGGAGCGTCATCGGTCATCGTCATGGCGCGACACACTACGTGACCGGCAAGATCAAGATGTCAACAGTGCGTCCGGGCAGTCGCCGTGCGCAGGTCGAGATCGGCGCGGTGTGCACTTGCGCCGTACCTACCTCTGTGCTCGGACCTGTACGCCGGCAAACGGCCACCACGGATCAAGCACGATGGCGAAGTGGTACAGCTTCGCGCATGGCCGAGTCAGCGAAGTACCGCACGTCTTTCAGTAGTTCGTCAGGTGGTTGGCGCAGGTTGAGGGGCCGATAGCCGATCATGGTGCCAGAGTTGCGGATGCGCCACGTTGTGGGCGGTTCTGTACCTTCGGCGTAGATGATCCATCCGATGCGGAGGTTCAGCGCGGTGCAGTAGGCGAGCATCTGGTAGACGTCGGGGTTGGTGGGCTTTCCCGCGCCAGGTTCGATCTTGTACTTGGCGTCGAACACCGCAGCCGGTTGCCCGTTGATGACGTGCAGGACGTCCGGCTCGATCCGGATGGCTTTCTCTTCATCGAGCGCGCCCTTGGCTGGGGTTTCGGTGTGGCCGGGATAGATCGACAGTGCCTCGCGCAGCGCGGCGCCGATGAACGCTTCGAATACCTTCTCCATGTTGACCACGAAAGCCGCGATGGTGTGGGGGCCGGCGCCTGGATCGGCGGAGCAGTGCTGCAGGATCAGCTCGCTAAGGCGGAGCGCCGGGGCGTAACGGGCGTTGAGCCGGCTGTTGTGCCAGATGGGCGGTAGGGCGCCTGGCGGCAACACGGTCACGCCGGCCATGCGTGAGTCCAGCTCGATCAGATCGGCCTGGTCGGCCGGCCTAAGCCGCGGCACGGCGAGCATACGTCGTATGGCCGTGCGTAAGATTCGGTTCTCGGGGATGTCTTCGCTGTACTCGTCGTACTGCACCTCTACGGGCAGCGGTATGCCTGGGCGGCTGGCTATGTGGTCACCGAACCGGATCCGTCCGCGGACGAGTGGTAGGGCGTCGTCGACGGTGGTGTATCCGCGCAGTAGACCCGAGGCCAGTGCCCGGCGGATATGGCGGATCAGCGACGTGGCCAGCGCGGGCCACAGGCCGGTGGTCGGGATGCCTGCCACGTCTTCGGGGCGGAATCCCGGGTGCGTCGCGTAGCCGAGGAAGAAGAGCATGTTGGCAATGCCGACCTTCGGCGTCACCTCGATCTCGATGTTGCCGATCCGGATCGCACCGACCTTGCGGCCAGCCTTGAGCTTCCATTGACCGCTGGCCGTTCGGCGCACGGTCACCAGGTCGGCCGCGCGCAGGGCCGCCACTTGGTTGTCGTCCAGCGGCAGCACGACCTCCTTGGTCCCGACCTCTGTCAGGACGACAGGTTCCGCCACACTGATGGAGTTCACGCCTCGCCCGCAGCTGCGTTGGCACCGTCTGGCACCGCCAAAACGTATCCGGGGTCCGTGCCGTTACCGCCATGCGGGCCGTTGGGCAGCCCGGCGCTCAGCCGCAGACGGATAGCCGGGAGGCCAAACTTGCTGCGAACCGCCGCGCGTGACAGGCGCCCTGCGTAGTGCTCCTCCAGCAGCGGCAGCAGGTCGTGGTCCCAGACTCGGTCGAGTCCGCCCTCGTGGTCTGCGCCTGGTCGCATGAGGTAGGAGGGGCCGATCTTGAAGTCGTGGTCCGACTCCCCGATCGCCTCGTTGAGGGCACGCAGCAGTGCCGGCCGTGCATCATCGGCCTTGCCCCGCTTCTTCAGCCACTCGTTCAGCACTGATCTGACCGGTTCCTCGTCGGGGTGCAGCTCGACGAACGCAAAGCGGCGCCGGATGGCGGCATCAACTAGAGCAATCGACCGGTCTGCGGTGTTCATGGTGCCGATGAGCAAGACGTTGGGCGGCAGGTTGAACGCCTCCGCCGGCGAGTACTGAAGGCGGACGGTGGCCTGCCGGTATTCCAGGAGAAAGTACAGCTCACCGAAAACCTTGGCCAGGTTTGCCCGGTTAATTTCATCTATGACCAGGACGTGCGGCTTGCCAGGGTTCGCCTTGGCCGCAGCGGCGACCTCCCGCAGTGGTCCCGGCACTTTGGCAAAACCCACGGCTCCGCCGTCCGCGCCCTCGACCGGCCGGAACCCCTCAAAGAAGTCCTCGTAGGCGTAGGAGGGATGGAACTGGACCAACCGAATGGCGTCCCGGTCGGCGATGTGCCGGGCGATGGCCTGGGCGATGAACGTCTTACCAGTGCCGGGTGGGCCGAAGAGCACAACCTGGGAGCGCTCATGCCACAGAGCCAGTAGGTCCTGCAACCAACGTCGAGACAGGTGCAGACGATCAGCGAGGTCGTCGGTGGCGGCCGCCAGCACAGGCATCACCTGCCCCAACTCCGGCCCGCGTCCGCCATCGTCCGCCCCCGGATTCGCCGGCTCGACCACCTTCTCGACCAGCGCGGTGAGTACCTCAAGAGCGCCGGTCAGATCGACGACGATGCCCTGTTGATCCAGCTCAGCGGGCAGCGGTGCCGGAAGAGTGTCCACCGTGAGGGCTTCTATTGCAACCCACTGCACCGACCTGCGCAGCCAAACACCGTCGTCATCCGAGACGTATTCTGGATCGCCATCGATTACACCGAGGTGGAGTCGGTCGTCCACGACCGTCGCCACGATGTCCTCAACATTCATCAGCGACAGGAAGGCGTGGTACTCCGTGGCGAGCACCAGCCGGCCAGCGTAGTCCAGATGCCCGAAACCGGCATCTACGGCGGCCCGGACGTCGGACCGCTCGGCGCCCGGGCGGACCTCGCCAAGATGGGTGGCCACGAGCCAGACCGCCCCGTCGCGTTTCCAGGCGTCGAGCATGTCGTCGGCTCCCCGCGGCCGAACCAGCCAAGCACGCCGCCCTTGAGGAGGCGACTTCCACTGGCTAGCAAACGGGGGTCGATAGAAGTCAACCCGTTGCCCACCAACCTGCTCCTGCACCCGAACGGTGATCTGGAAAAGGTCCCGATTGAGGTCGTTGGTGGGCACCACGTCTGCACTCAGGGCGAACGCGTCGCGAATCGCCCGCTTATGGGCGACGTTGACGATCGGCAAGAAGTGCGTCGGAAACCCGAGGTAGAGCAGCGCCTCCCGGAGCGACGCCATCAACTTCTTCCCGTACACGACTTCCTGCCATACCCATGGATCAGTCAGGGCCGAGGCGCGCCGTTCTTCGGGCAGCGCCCACCATGCCAGGAGGAACTCGACCGCGTCGGCGAGCCACTTCCACAGCATCGTGTGTGCCCCGGTGCCGCCATTCCAAGTATGCTGCTGGAACGCAGCCAGGACGGCCTCCGGCACCGCCGCAGGCGTGCGCATCCACGCCAGCACGGACTCGACCCGCCTCCGCTTTGTTGCTGCGGTGAGGTTGCGTAGCGGCAGCGCATGCAGCGCCAAGAGCTCCGCAGCTAACAGCTTCGCCTCATCGGAAGCGCCATCGAGTTGTCCTCGCAGCTTGACCATAAACGGGTCGGAGCCCTCGTCCGGGCGCTCGTTGTAGACACGGAACAGCTCCGCTGCGGCCGCCTGCGTCCACACAGATCTACCGGGAAGGAAGACCGATCGGGCCTGACCAAGTCCGACGTCGATAAACTCGCGGCCGACGGACCGCACCATGTCGTCGGCCCGTGAAGGAATGATCACTTGGTCTTCCATACCCGACCTCGCCCCTCAACAGCTGCCATCAATCGGATGGCCAGCAGCGGTCTAGACACGTCCGACGTAATCTACCGACGCAGCCACCCGGCAGCCCAGACCCCAAACGGTCCAAAAGCTTTGGTGTGGCGCGCGCCGCAGCAGTCAGGATCTGCTGAGGATGCGCTGGAAGGCCGGCTCCGCCGCATGCCATGCCTCGATTACCTCGGTGCGCCTCACCAGAAGGCGTATCTCCCGTTCTGGTGGCGGTGCCCATGGCGGTGGTTCGGCCCATTGGTTTGCTGGAGCCGTGGCGAAGTGAAAGATCAGGTCTTGCTCGGTGGCCTCCAGCATAAGGGTTAGGTGATCGAAGGTGTCGCCGAGGATGAGCGGCTTCGGTCGCCGTGTGCCTACGCTTTTGGCCGCATCGCACAGGGCCCGCAGGTTCTTGACGTGGGGATATAGGGCGGTAGCGGTCGCATCGCCGAGAGCTGTTCCGCGGCCGTAGAGCTGGAAGATGCCGAAGCGCCCGTCGTGGCTAGTCGGGGTGCATTCCGCCCGGAACTTGGTGACATCGCCGCCGCCCACGGTGGTGTTCGTCGGAACCAGCCGGTGCCAGATCAGGTTCCACGGCCACCCGATGCCTGACGGGGTTGCTGGCTGGGTGGCGGCGAGGTTCCAGGGATAGGCCGACGGGTTCCAGGAGCGCACTCCGCAGGTCGGGCAAGGCTTGCAAGGGTAGGCGGGACGTTCCGCACACTGGGCAACGGTCCGCCGAGACCTGTCCTGATCGGTATGCGGTGATCAGCCGCCGCACGACGGTGGCCATGGGTTCCGTGGGGTGCACTGCCGGATCCGGGCAGAAGGCCAGCCAATGTGGCCAACGGTTCCAGCAGTCGCCTGGGAGTGGCTGGCGCCGCCCGGCCGTCTTCTCCGCTCGGCGGCGCGACGTGTAGGCCTGCGCTTCGGTGAGCCAGAGCCGGCGAGCCCGCTCAACTTCCGCGACCGCCCGAAGCAGGGAGTCTGGATCCGACTCGAGCCTGGCGGGCAGGTGAGCCGCGATGACCAGGTGGTGCCAGGTGGCTCGGAACCCGTATGGGGCGAAGTGCAGGACGCATTCGCGTAGCGCGAGCAGCCGGCGTCGCAGCGGTAACTGACTGTCTCGGACGCGAGCGGCCTGGGCCGGGAAGCTACTCACATCGAGAACGTACTCGTGCTTCCATTTTTGCGGAGCGGGAAGTCTCGCTGCCGCATGCGCAGCGAGCTCTCAACTGACTCACCCCGGGCATAGAGAACCTCCTGGTCAGGGCCTATAAGACCACGATCGAAAGTCTCCGAGCTACCGGGGGAACTCAGGCTGGATAAAGAACCATGGTGTGGCTCCGCCAGGTATTTTGCGGCGAGGGGTCACGCGGATGGCCCGATAATCTCCTGGCCCAGCCGGGGGCGACCGGCTTCGGCTGCCCCCGGCGTGCCGGGTTCAGCGGGGCTTGTGGGCGGTGGTGGATGCGAACTGGTACCCGCGCACCAGCACCGCCGGGTCGGCCATCAGCTCGGCGAACCGGTCCAGCTCGTCGTGGGACAGGTCCTGGGCGAGGAGCCGGTCGCGTAGCTGGGTGGCGTTGTCGGCGTACAGGCGGCAGCCGGCGCTGCCCCCGGCCCAGGTCTCGGCGGCCCAGCGGGTGTGGACCTGCTCGAAGCCGTTGGCGAGCAGGACCGACGGAACCTTGTCGCCCCAGTGCAGGTCGACACCGCGGCCGGCGAGGACGTCGAGGATGGTGTGCACGACGCGGGTGATGAGTTCGTTGTCGCTGTCGGCGGGGGCGTGCGCGGATACGGGTGCGTAGACGATCTCGCCGAGAACGAGGTGCCCGCCGGGGCGCAGCGCGTTGATCATCTGGTGGAGCAGCAGGTGCCGGTTCGGTAGGTGTTCCAGGACGCAGCGGGCGGTGGCGATGTCGATGGTGCCGGGTTCGACCGGCAGTGGTTGGGTGCGCAGGTCGCGCTGGTAGACGTCGAGAACGCCGGTGGGGTTGAGCATGCTGGTGTCGATGTCGACGGCGATTACCTTCCCGGTGCGGCCGACCAGTTCGCACAGGTGCTGGGCGATGGAGCCGGCGCCGGCTCCGACGTCGAGGGCGGTGTGCCCGGCGGTGACGCCCAGGCGGGTCAGGTCGTCGAGGGTGACCGGGTCGAGCATCTCCTGCAGGGGGTGGAGCTGGTGGGGGCTGTTGCGGAACTGGTAGCGCTGCGTGGGTGCGGTGGCCGTCATGGAGTGGCTCCTCGTGTCGTCGTGGTGTGGCAGGGCAGGGGCGTGGTCAGTAGCCAGTGCTGTTGCGGTCGCGGGTGCAGCGGTCGGGGTGGCGGGGCTGGCCGGGGGAGGGCTTCGGGTTCCCACCAGCGGCGGGTGGCGTGGCTGTGGGCGAGGTAGAGGAGGTACGTCTCCGCGCGCCACCCGGAGAGACTCAGGTGGGCGGACTCGTAGGCGAGGACTTCCCCAGTGATTGGATGCAGGACGAGCAGGGCGCGCCGGTCACCGCTGGTGGCGGCGACGGCGATGCCTGGGCGGCCGGAACGATCGACCACGCGCGGGTAGTAGGTGAGCGGGCTCAGACTGGCCAGAACGGTCAGGGCGGCGGCGCGGCCGTCACGACGAGGGCTGTACCAGGTCGACAGATATGCCAGGTCCGCCAGCATCTCGGTGGGATCGGCTCGTGGGAGCTCGTTGATGCCGAGGTCTCGCCGCAGCACGTCGGTGCGGGTGAAGGGGGCGATCGGTCCGACGTGGTACAGGCCGCCGGGACGCCACCAGTCGTGGGTGACCGGAACGACGCTGGCGGGGTGCTGGGTGGCGAGTTGGCCGCCGGACCCGTCGTCGCCGCGCCACCGGACCACCTCCCGTACCGCCGCCCCGGAGAGGGCGGGGTTGTTCCACTGCCGGTAGTGCACGAGGTCATACCGGCCCGCAGCGGTGTCGCACGCGCTGGCCCGCAGGCGTGCCGCCAGCGCCCGCAACGGGGCGCGCGCCGGCTGCGGGTACGCCACCGGGGTGCCCTGATGGCCGGTGGTGGTATCTGCCGCTGCAAGCCGGGGCTGCGGGGCCGCTGAGGTGGGACAGTGCGCGGCCCTGGGCTGGGCGGGGATCGGTGCCGGCATCGTCGCGGCGGGTACGGCGGTGGCGGCGAGCATCACCAGGGCCGTCGTTGCCGCAGCTGCCGGGGTCACCGGTGGGCCTGCTCACGGTTGGGCAGGGTGGGTGAGACTAGGGCGAGGCGGTCACGCAGCGCCTGCTCGGCTTGCCCGCCGCTGGTGGTGATCGGTCCGGTAAGGCGCCCCCCGGCTAGGACGTGCACGGCGTCGCTGAGGGTGGCGGCGGCGCGGGCGTGCGGAACAGCGGCGAGGACGGTCACGCCGTGGCGGGGCAGGTCCCGCAGCGCTTGAGTGACGTGCGCGGCCATGGCGGGGGCGAGTCCTTCGGTGGGTTCGTCGCACAGCAGCAGCCGCGGCGCGGTGCGCAGGGCGCGGGCGATGGTGAGCATCTGCTGCTCCCCGCCGGAGAGTTGGTGGCCGCGGTGACGCAGCCGGGCCCCGAGGGCCGGGAACATTTCCAGCAGTTCGTCCACGGTCCAGGTGCGGGTGTTCGGGTGGCGAGCGGGCGGCCGGGTGACGGTGAGGTGTTCGGCGACGGTCAGCGACGGCCACAGCCGCCGGCCCTGCGGGGCGAGGGCGACCCCGGCGCGAGCGGCGCGGACAGGCGTCCAGCCGGTCACGTCGCGGCCGTCGAGCAGGACCCACCCGGCGGTGGGGCGCAGGTGCCCGGCGAGGGTGTGCAGCAGGGTGGTCTTTCCGGCGCCGTTGGGACCGACCACCGTGTGCACGGCGACGGCCGTCAAATCGACGTTGATCTGGTGGAGGACGGGGGTGTCGGCGTGGTAGCCGGCGGCGAGGTCACCGATGCGCAGCATCGTCACCCCCGGCGCCGAGGTAGAGGGCGGCGACGGCAGGGTCGGCGCGCACCGTGTCGGCGGGGCCGTCGGTGTGGCGGCGGCCGTTATGAAGCACGGTGATCCAGTCCGCGAGGGCGGCCACGACGTCCATGTGGTGCTCGACGAGCACGACCGCCATCCACCCGGGCAGGCTGCCGAGGATGTCGAGGAGCCGGCTGGTTTCGGTGTCGGTGAGGCCGGCGGCGGGTTCGTCGAGCAGCAGCACCCGTGGCTGCCCGGCGAGCGCGACGGCCAGGTCGAGCATGCGGCGATGCCCGTGCGACAGCGTGACGGCTACCTGTCCGGCGTGATCGGCGAGGCCGACGAGGTCGAGGACCTCGGCTGGTGTGCGGTCGGGCTGGTGGCGGTGGTGCCAGCCGCCCATCCGCACACAGTCGAGGACCGTGAGGTCGGGGTAGACGATGGGGTGTTGGAAGGTACGCCCGATGCCCGTGCGTGCCCGCCAGGCCGCGCCGCGACGGGTGATGACCTGCCCGTTGTAGGTGATGGCGCCGGTCTGGGTGCGGGTGGTGCCCGCGAGCAGGTCCAGCAGGGTGGACTTGCCGGCACCGTTGGGGCCGATGACGGCGTGCCGATCGCCGGGGGCGACCGTGAACGCGTCCAGGTCGAGGACGGTCAGCCGGCCGTAGGCGTGACGCAGTCCGGTGGCGACCAGGCCGTTGCCGTGGGCACGGTCGATGTCGCTCGGTAGGCGCTGCGAGGGCACGTTGTCGGGATCGATGCGGTGGACGGTCTTCACAGCGTGCTCCTGACAGTGGATCGGCCCGCCTCGTCTGCCGGGGCCGGGTGGCCCGTGCCGTGGGCAGAGCGAGGGTGAAGGCGGAGGGAGAGGCGGTTGGGTAGGGCGGTGAGGCCGCCGGGCAGCAGATACACCGCGGTGACGAAGAGGGCACCGAGCAGCAGGGGCGCGTGGCCGGGCAGCGGGGCGGCGACCACGTCTCGCACCGTGAGGACCGCGATCGCGCCGGTGGCGGCGCCGGGCAGCGACATGGCGCCGCCGATGACCACGGCGAGCAGGGCGAGGGCGGCGGTGGTGAAGCCGACGTCGGCTGGGGTGATCCACCGGTGGGTGTGGATCAGCAGTGCCCCGCCGATGCCGGCCACCGCGCCCGCGCCGGCATGTACCGCCCACAGGTAGGTGGTGACTCGATGGCCGCTGGCCGTGGCGCGGGCCGCGTTGCCGCGTACGGCCGCCAGCAGCGTCCGCCGGTCACCGCCGAGCAGCGCTATCGCGGCGGCTGTTGCGGCGATCGCGACGACGGCGGCGTAGAGCAGTACCGTGCGGTCGGCCAGCAGTGGCGGCACGCCGGGCAGTAGGCGGGGGGCGGGGATCCCGGCGAGCCCGTCGGTGCCGCCGCTGACCGTCCGCCGCTGGGCGGCGGTGATCGCGGTCAGTTCCGCGGCGGCGAGGCTGAGCATCAGGAACACCGTGGGGCGGTGGCGGACCAGCACCGCGCCGATCACTGCGGCGGTCAGGGCTCCCGCGCCGGCCGCTGCCAGCAGGTGAAGTAGGGCGAGGTCGGTGCCGGCGAGGGCGAGGCGTGCGGTGGTGTAGGCGCCGGCCGCGTATGGGGCGACCTGGCCGAGGGTGGGCAGGCCCGCGTGGCCGGTGACCGCCGCGACGCTGACCGCCAACACCGCCAGGGGCAGCATCCGCGCCGCGGTGGCGTGCAGATACGGATTCGGTGACAACGCCACAACGCCCACCACCGCAGCAGCCAGACCAGGTGTCACCCATGGCCGGCCGCGTCGCGCCAGCGCCCGTGCCACCGTCGGTGGCATGCCGGGTCCCGGGCTGCTCATGCGGGTGCCCGTCCGGGAAGGCTGGTCCGGCGGGCCAGCAGCACCACGGCCATGGCGGTGATCAGCAGGTACGGGGCAACCGTGGGGAAGGACGTCACGCCGACGGTCTGCACGAGTCCGACGGCGAGGGCGGCGGCGAGCGCGCCGGGAACGGAGCCGAGACCGCCGCAGACCACGATGATCAGGGACAGCAGCAGGGTGGTGTCGGCGGTGTGCGGGCCGACGCCGAGGATCGGGGTGGTCAACGCCCCGGCGAGACCGGCGAGAGCCCCGGCGGCCACCAGCACCGCCGCGTCCACCAGGCGGGGGTTCACACCGATGCCGGCGACCATGGCCCGGTCGTCGACCGTGGCCCGGACGAGCTGCCCGGCGCGGGTGCGGTGCAGCAGCACGTACCCCGTCGCGACGACCACGAGGGCGATGCCGAGCACGGCGAGCCGGTCGACCGGATACCGGTGCCCGGCGACCCGCACGGTCGTCTCCAGCGCCCCGGGCAGGCGGGGTCTCAGGGTGTCGTGGCCGTAGGCGGTGGTGAGCAGGTCCGCGCCGATGAGCGCGACACCGAAGGTGAGCAGCGCCTGGTCGAGATGCCCGCGGCCGCGCAGGCCGGCGGTCGCGGCGGCGAGCAGTCCACCACCGGCGGCCCCGACGAGGGTGGCGTAGCCGGCGGCGAGGGCGAGGCTGGCCCAGGTTCCCGCGCTGGTGGCAGCGGCGACGTAGCCGCCGGCGGCGATCAGGGTGCCGTGCGCGAGGTTGAGCACACCTCCGGCGCCGAACGCGACGGTCAAGCCCGCGGCGGCAATCGCCAGGAGCAGCCCGTAGGCGACCCCGTCGACGGCGGGTATCAGGTAGGCGTCCACGCGCACCGTGCCCCCTTTCGTTCTGGCTGTCTCGGTCAGGGCAGGGTGGTGAGGTCCTGCAGCAGGACGTTGGACAGCACCGGGCCGTCGGGCTTGACCTCGCGCAGGTACCAGCGCTGCACCGGACGGTGCTCGGTGGGCTCGAACTGCCAGTCCCCGCGCGGCGACACGACCCGCCCGACCTGCCCGATCGCGGCGTTGAGCTTCTCCCCGGTCACCTGCCCGTCGACGGCGGACAGCGCCCGGTCGAGGACGGCGGCCGCGTCGTAGGAGGCCATCGCGAACGTGGTCGGTTGCCCCGGGTGTCCGGCGGCGGACCAGGCGGCGACGAACTCCTGGTTGGCCTGGTTGCCGAGGGTGGGGCTGTAGTTGAGGACGTTACGGATTCCGGTCGCGGCAGGACCCTGCGCGGCGAGAACGGACCCTTCGGTGAGGAAGCCGGCGGCGTAGAGGGGAACGTCGCGCAGGTCGGACTGGGCGTACTGCTTGACGAACGCCACCGCCGCCGCCCCGGCGTAGAAGGTGTAGACGGCCTTCGGTTTCGACTCGGCGGCCCGATTCAGGTACGGCAGGAAGTTCTCCGTCGCCGGGAACGGGGTGAACAGCGTCTTGCCGTCCGGGTTGGCGAGTCTCCCGCCCAGGCGGGTGAAGGTGTCGGTGAAGCCGCGGAGCTCGTCCCAGCCGCCCTGGTAGTCCGGGCCGATCGCGTACACCGTCCCGTCGCCGACCTGCGACTTGATGTAGGAGGCGATGGCGATGCCGGGCTCGTCGGAGTTGTACGAGGTGTGCCACGTGTAGCCGAGGTCGCGGGGCTTGCCGCCCACCGGCGCGAACGCCGGCCTCGCGTTCGACCCGAGCAGCGGAACCTTCCGCTCGGTGGTCAGGGTCTGCACCTTGTCGACCGTCGCGCCACCAACCAGGCCGGTCAGGGCGACGACCCGGTCGCGTTCGAGGAGCTTCTGCGCGGCCGGGACGGCCGTGGCCGGACCGTCGCCCTCATCGCCGACGATCAGGTCGATCTTCCGGCCGCCGAGGTTGCCGTCGTGCGTGTCGAGGTAGAGCTGGAAGCCGCGTCGCATGTCCTCGCCGACGGTGGCGTAGGTGCCCGACAGCGACACCAGCAGCCCGACACGGACCGTGCCGGAGTCGGTGGCGGTGCTGCTGCACGCGGCACCCGCCAGCAGGACACCGGCCACGGTCAGGGCGGCGAGTCCGCGTCGCGGGCGTGGGCGGGGAACGGACATGAAGGTGCTCCTTCGTGCGGGGTGACAGGTGGGTTCGGTGGGGTCAGGACTGCGTGGCTGCCGAGCGGGGCGCGGTGCGGGTGAGAACGTGCTCGACGAGGGCGATCAGCAGCCGGCGGACGCTGTCGCGGTCGCGGGCGTCGATGCCGACGATCGGCACGTCCGCGGTCAGGGCGAGGGCTTCACGAATGGCGGAAACGGAATAGGAACGGGCGCCGGGGAACTGGTTGACCGCGACGACGTAGGGCAGCCGGACGTGGTCGACGTAGTCGAGGTGCCGAAACGAGTCCTGCAGCCGACGGGTGTCGACGAGGACCACCGAGCCGGCGGCGCCACGGACGATGGCGTCCCACATGAACCAGAAGCGGTGCTGCCCCGGGGTGCCGTAGACGTAGAGAGTCACACCGTCGACCTCGAGACGACCGAAGTCCATCGCCACCGTGGTGGTGGTCTTGGCCGGGGTATAGGAGGTGTCGTCGGCGTTGCCGGGCGACATGGCGGCCTCGGTGGTCAGCGGCGCGATGTCGGAGACCGCCCCGACGAGGGTGGTCTTCCCGACGCCGAACGGCCCGGTCAGCACGATCTTCAAGTTCGGCGGCGCGCCCGCAGGCGGGCGGGCCGCGAGGGCGCGTGTGCTCATCGCCGGCCGGCTCCCACCACGGCGTGGGCACCCGCGAAAGCGGGAGTGAGCTGGTCACCGACCTGGTCGGCGAAACGACCGAGCTCTTCGGTGACGAACGCGAGGTCGGCATCGCGGGTGGCCAGGGTGAGCAGCGACGCACCGGTGCTCACCGCAACCAGGATCAGGAACCCGTGAGCCAGCTCAGTCAGGTTGCCCCGCACCCCGCCCGCGGACAGGTCGCGGGCGGCACCGTTGAGCAGGCTGTTCATCCCGGCCGCCACCGCGGCGAGGCGTTCTGCGGCTTCCCGGTTGAGCCCATCGGTCCAGGCCAGCAGCAGCCCATCGGCCGACACGGCCACGGCCTGGCTGATCCCCGGTACGCGGGCGACCAGGTTGCTGTTCAGCAGGTAACTCAGATCACTCATGACTGGCCCTTCGACTGGGGAAAGCGGCGGTCGAGGCCGCGCTGGTAGGCCCCCGCCGTACTGGCCAGGCCACCCATCGAGCGGACCGGCGCGTCGGCAGCGGGCGGGGGCGGGGGCGGGGGTGTGAATGTGGCTTTGGGCTGTCGCTTTGGCAGGCCGTTGGCCGTGGTGGTGTCCTGTCCGGGCAGCCCGCGCGCAGGAGTGGAGGGCATGTGCACCGTGGCTCCCTCGACGAACCACGCCGGTGGCGGCAGGTGTCGGGCTGTCTCGTCGTAGGCCGGCGTCGGCTCCGACTCAGTCACCCGCTGCGGCACCGGAATCACCGGTAGCGCCTGAGTAGGGCCATCGGTCGTGCTCGGGGCGGGCGGCCGGCGTCGGGCGGGCAGCGCGGTCGGACCGCCGCGCCGGGCTGGCACCGCCGTGGGCGCGGGCAGGGTAAGGGTGGACGCCGGCGTGCCGCCGGGAGCACGCCGGCCGGCGATAGGGCCGGTGGGCAGCGCGGCCGGCTCGGGAATGCTGATCAGGAGGTTGGCCGCGGGGATCTCGATTTCCGCGACCGTGCCGTGCGGCTGTCCCGGCAGCAGCCGCACGCGCAGCCCGTGCGCCGCGGCTAGCAGCGCGACGGTGGCCAGGCCTTGGCGCCGGATGTGCTCCACCTCGATCATCGGCGCGGGCTCGGCCAGCTCGGCGTTGAGCCGGGCCAGCAGGTCCGGCTTGATGCCGGGGCCGGTGTCGGTGACCTGGATGATCGCCCGGTTGCCCAGCAGGTGCCCGGTGACCAGCGCGTCGCCCGGGCTGTAGCGGGTCGCGTTGTCCAACAGCGACGCCAACAGGTGCACCAGGTCGTCGATCATCGGTGGTGGCACCAGAACCCGCTCGTCGATCATCCCGAGCAGCACCCGCCGGTACTCCTGGATCCGGCCCTGCGCCGCCTGCGCCACCGTCACCAGCTCCGCCGGCTGCGGGTGCACCGCCCCCAGCGACCGGCCCGACAGCACCAACAGGCTCTGCGTGGCGTGCAGCAACTGCGCGGCGAGACTGTCCACCGCGAAGAACGTCGCCAGGGTCGAGGCGTCCTTCTCGTCCCGCTCGGCCATGTCCAACTCGCGCAGCAGCCGGTGCGTCATCCCCTGACACCGCCGCCCCACCGCCTCCACCGCACCGGCGGCCACCCGCCGCTGCCGCGCCAGATCCGTCGAGATGCGGTACGTGTTCAACGCCAGCGTGTCGAACGCGGCGGCCACCTCGGCCACCTCGTCCCGCGCCGAACCGGGTGCCAGCGCGGCAGGCGGCGGCGGAACCGACGCCGGGTCGGCAGGGTCCGCCGCGTCGACGCGACGAACCAGGTCCGGCAGGTCCTGCTCGGCGACACGGGTGACCGCGTCACGGACTCGCCGCAGCCGCCGCGCCAACGCCCGACCCTGTCGCCACGCCAGCACCGCCGCGACCACGGTCAGCGCCACGGCGACCGCCGACAGCACGCCCGTGGTGACCCACTGCTGTCGGCGTTGACGCCCCGCCTCGGCGGCGATGTCCGCGTCGACGCGGGTCTGCACCTCATACAGCCGATCGCGCCGCTCATTGCTGACCGCGGCCCACCGGGACGCATTCACCCGCAACCGCTGACCCACTTGAGTGCGGGCAACCTCGTCGTCGAGACGCTGCGCCGCGAGGACCTGCGGCCCGGACAGCGCCTGGTCCAGCCACGACCGCCACCGCGCCGGCGACCGCTGCGACACCGCCAGCAACGCCTCGTCATACCCGGCACGGGTCGCGGCCAGCTCCCGCTGCACCGCCTGCGACACCACAGCGTCGTTGTTGGCGGCTACAGCTGCCTGTTGGATACCCGCGTACTGCCCGGCCTGTGACAACGCCGCCGCCACCCGCAACTGGTCGGCCACCGCACCGTCCGCACCGCCGACCTGGCCCACGGTCTCCCGTACCGCCAGCCCCTGCGCGACCACCGCCCGATACCGCACCAGCACCGCCGTCAGCGACGCTGACCGTGCCTTGACCTGCTCCCGGAACACCGGAAGCAACCGCAGCTGCTCGTCGAACGGCCCCACCAGCCGACTCACCGAATCCGAGGCATCGAGCTCGCCGCGGCGCTGCCGGTAGGCGTCGACCGCCCTGTCGGATGTCGCGACCTGCTCGAGATAACCGTTGAGGCCAACCGCCGAATCAACGACCAGCCCGCCGGCGACCTGCCGCTCCCGGTCAAGTTCGTGCAGGACCTCACCCACTGCGGCCGACACGGCCACCAGCGACTGCAGGCGGTCGGCACCGCGCGCCTGACGGCTCGTCGATGCCACACCCCACGAGGCGAAAACCAGAGTCGCCACCAACGGGACCAGCAGCAGGAGCGCAAGCCTCCGAGCAACAGGCACAACAGTCCTTCCTGGTTCGAGAGCTTGAACGGGCGCAGCCAAGGCACCGAGGCGGGCGGGACCTTGCCACGTGAATCGGAAGCGGAGACCGTGTAGCGCCGGCACCGTTCCGGGCCGGTGTCTAACTGGGTGGTTTCCGGTTCAGGTCACACTGACGGCTCTGGCTGGTAGCCCTTTGGCAATCGGTCCAGACATCTGGCCGTTGATGCCCTTGTGAACGTCGATGATTGCGTCGTCATCGAGCCAGAACCAGTACCACCGCGGCAGGCCACCATGAGCCCTCACCATGACAGTTGGCCAGAACCAGGCCGCGGGATCCCGGCGCTTCCGGCCGAGGTGCATCAGGGCAGGTACGCGAGCCCCATGAGACCTCGCGGAATGCCCAGGCTTTCGGCGATTCGTTCGAGCACGTCATATGAGGTAACTCGTTGGCGGCCCTGGATAACCGCTCGGACCTGGTTCTCGGTCGTTCCGGTCGCCGCAGCAATCGTCGCCTGGCTCCATCCCCGCGATTTGAGGAAGCGGAACAGGGAGCCGATGTCGCGCTGACGGAGCAGGTCGGCAAGCGAGCGACCCCCGAAGTGCCCGTCGATCCACCAGTTTGGATCAGCCTGGCTGTGTGCCCGCCACCCCGGGTACCCCGCAGACTGTGACTCGAGCACAGCGGTGGTGGCGGTACGGGTGTTCATGGCCATGATGGTCAAAGCGCTCTCTCCTGAAGGTGTGGGGTGATGCCAGCGCGTCAGCTTCTGCGGCGGGCCGCTGGGGTGACCAAGGTGCGCTTCTCCGGCGATCACCCTCGCCTCGACATCCGATCGCTGATCGTGGGGATGTGGCCACCCCCGGTCAGGGACTGTCGTGGACGTCCCGGTGGGGTATAAACGCCCCTATGCGTCCCTTGCCAGGTCTCGACCTCTGATGCCGAACGAACGTCTGCGAGGAGCTGTGTCAGCGAAAGGGCTGACCACACAGCGGTGTGCGGAACTGCTCGGAGTCGACCCGAAGACGGTGGAACGCTGGATCACCCGCGATCGTGTCCCGCATCGCGCACACCGCGTCGCGGCTGCAGATCTGTTGGGCGTGGACGAGACATACCTGTGGCCTTCGGTCGTGGACGATCCCAGGACGGTGTCTGCGGGGCGGGCCGAGATGGTGGAGTTTTATCCATCCCGGTCGGCGGTGCCGCTGGAGCTGTGGCGGTCGCTGATCCAGCAGGCGCGGGAGTCGGTCGACATCCTCGTCTACGCCGGGCTGTTCCTGCCCGAGCTCCACGACATCACCCAGCTCGGTGACCGGGCCCGCCAGGGCTGCCGGATACGGGTGCTACTGGCCGATCCGAACGGTGCCGCAGTACGTCGCCGCGGAGATGAGGAGGGCTTCGGGGTTGGGCTCGCCCACCGGGTGTTGCTGAGCCTGCGCTACTACGAGCCGATCTCGACCATCCCTGGCGTGCAGGTCCGGCTGCACGACACGACGTTGTACGCGTCCATCTTCCGGGTGGACGAAGCCATGCTGGTAAACACCCACGTGTACGGATCCACTGCCGCCCACAACCCGGTGATACATCTCCGGCGCGTACCTGGGGGCCGGGTCGTCGACCACTACCTCGCCAGCTTCGACCGGGTCTGGGCCCAGGCTGAGCCCACCTCGAACATCAATGCGGCAATAGCCGCGTTCAACGGGAGATGACGGATGCCACGCCGCGACTTCTTCAACGACCCTGATGCCCCCGAAGCCAACAGCGTGGTGCCGTCGGTGGTCGCGGCAGTTCAGAACGAGCACGGCGAGTTGTTGATGATCCACCGCACCGACAACAACCTGTGGGCTCTTCCTGGCGGTGGTCACGACATCGGTGAGTCGATCGCCGACACGGTGGTGCGGGAGGTACATGAGGAGACGGGCATCGAGGTGGAGGTCACGGGCCTGGTCGGCACATACACCAACCCTCACCACGTGATGGCCTACGACGACGGTGAGGTGCGCCAGCAGTTCTCACTGTGCTTCACCGCCAGACCCGTCGGTGGGAATCTGACGACCTCCAGCGAGTCACGTCAGGTCCGCTGGGTGCATCCCGCCGAACTCGACCAGTTGGACATCCACCCCTCAATGCGGCTGCGCATCGACCACGCCCTCGACAGTCGGACCGCGCCGTACATCGGCTGACGTCGGAGGGGCGTTTCCCGAATCCGGGGACGTCCCAACCGTCTCGCCGAGCCGGTAGGACGGCGGCCCGCGGTGCGGCTACGTTCGGGGGGTGTCTGACCTGACGGCCAATGCCAAGGACCTTGCTGCTGGTCTCCTCTACTCCCCACAGATGGCCCGGCGATGGGCACACGTCCAGGGTGTCGGCCAGCGGGCCACGGAACTGACGAGCACGGTGGCGCCGGCCGATCGTGACCTGCTGGTGGCAGCCGCATGGCTGCACGATGTCGGTTATGCGCCGGACCTCGTGGACACCGGTCTGCACTCCCTCGACGGCGCCCGATACCTGCGACGTAACGGCTACCCGCAGCGGCTAGTCGGGCTGGTCGCCCACCACACCTGCGCCCGCATCGAAGCGGCCGAGCGCGGCTTGGCGGACCAACTCGCGGCCTTTCCGCTCGAAGAGGGACCCCTGATGGACGCGCTCGTCACCGCCGACCTCACGGTCGGACCGCTGGGACAACGTCTCGAGGTCGCCGAGCGCATCGAGGAGATCCTCCGCCGGTACTCTCCGCAGAGCCCCGTTCACCGGGCGATTCAGCGAGCAGAGCCGCTCCTCATTGCGCACGTCCGCCGAACACTGGATCGGCTCGACGTCGACAAGCAACCCGCTCCATGACATCCGAAGTGAGGCCGGTTGGTCCAGCCCCATGACCTGTATGCCGACACCTGGGGTGGAACGGCCATCCCGGCTCAGCTGTCCGACCGTCAAGCCGGTCCGGAATGTCAGAGGATGCGCCACTGAACGAGTTCCTGGTCGCCCCGTCTGAGTGCGCTGATGCGGCGGAGCACCTCGGCTTCGGCATCGGTGCCGGGACGGGACTTGCGGGCGTTGGTGGCGATCATCTGTAGTTCGCGGAGTTGGCACAACTTCTCGAAGCTGTGCCACGAGGTGACATCCCAGCCGTATGCGGCGGTGAAGTCAGAGAAGGCGGCAGGGCCCGGTGGGGTAAACCGGCGACAGTGCACAGCGACGGTGGCCAGGTCCCATTCCCGGGGACCGACAGCGGCACCGTCCCAGTCGGCAAGCACTGGCGTGCCGTCGAAGCGGCGCAGTGCGTTACGGCTCTGGGGATCGGACTGGATCAGGCTTGCGCCCCGGGGAAAGCTCATTCCGCTCCAGTGGGTGGCGAGCGATTCGAGACGCTTCATCAGCAGGTGACGGTCCTCCGAGGTAAGGATCGTCGAACTTTGTACCGACCGTCGGATGTTGTCCACCGGCTCCAAGGTCGGCAGGCTCACCGGAGGAGCCGGCAGCGCGTGCAACTGCCGGAGCAGAGCGCCCAGCTCGGCCGTGGTGACCGGAGTGTCGTTCGCCGGATCGAGCCGTTGCCAGACGGTCACAGCATGCTCGCCCACGAGCAGGGGTTGTGGCAGCCGCGAGCTGAGGCCAACAGTCGGGAACCCCTGACCAACCAGCCACCGCACGACGGCCACCACGGCGTTCATGCGCTCCACGCCGAATTCCGCCGGAGCGATCTTGACCACCACGTCACCGACCGCGTAAACCGCGTTCGTGTGATGCCGGATCAGGACGGCGTCGGCGTCAGACAGCTCCAGGCGACGACACACCTCGGCGAGCGCCGGACGTGTTCGCGCTTCGACGAACATGGGGCCCCTAGGGATCGAGCGCGGCAGTTCCGGCAGCAAGCGTACGGGCTCGCTCCCGGCAGGCTCGCACATAGTCCGTCAGCTCGGTGGTCTCGCTGCCGCGATGTCTAGCCGGAATCGCCGAGACCACGTCGCTCGCTCTCGTCAGGATGATCTCCGTGCGCTGCGTCTCGGGCAGGGTGGCGACGGCGTCGAGCGCCGACGCTGCGGCCTCTGCCGCTCGCCGGTCACCCACCAGGCACATCGATCGGTCTAGCGCGAGGAGAGCGGGATCGATCGGCACCGAAGGTGTGGGGCCGTAGAGTCGCAGGGCCTCGTCCTGCACCCGGTAGGCCTCGCCCGTGTCGCCCAGCCAGGTACTCGCTCCGGAGAGGTAGAACAACAGGCGCTTCATCGGAAAGCGGAAGGCCGTGTCACTGTCGTCATCGCCGACCTGGTCGAACATCTGCCGGGCCTGAACGATCGCCCGCCGCGCCTGCTCAGCCGATCCGAGTCGGGCCAGCGCCCGTGCGCGTCCCGCCGCAGCAAGCGCCGCCGAGGACGACGGCATCGCGGTGACCGCCAGCGCCGCCTCCGCTAGGACGACCGTCTGCCGGGGGTCACCGAAGTAGTAGGGCAGCATCGCCGCTTGGGCCCGGACCAGCACCCGTAGCCGGCTGTCCGAGCTGTCATCTGCCGCGTGGATCGCTGTCCGGTACCACAGGCGTGCCTCGTCGGCGTTCCCGAGCCGCATGAGCGCGTCGGCGCACATGGTCGCCAACAGAGCCGCTGTGCCGGAGAGCCGCGCCTGGACCGCCGCCGGCTGTCTACGTCGGGACAGGACCTGCACCTCGGCGCACTCGGTGGCCAGCCGCGACAGCATCGCCCTCGGGGGAGCTGCCGGATAAATCCGCATGTGCTCACCGGCCGCTTCCTCAATCAGGTCGAGTTGTCGCAAAGCGACGGTCGATGAAGCAAGCGCTTCGTCCAGCCCAGTACGAAGCCGGGCGAGCGCGGCGATCGCTTCATCCGGCCGGACCCCTGCTCGTTGGTGGGCCGACGAGAAGTCCGCTGAAGCTCCCACCTCTCCGTCGAGCGGGCGACTCGCATCACCCGTTCCGTCCTGGCCCAAGCCCATCCAGGCTCTGGGAACACCTAGTCCGACCGCGATGCGTTCGAGCACGTCGTAGGCCGTTACCTGGCGCGTGCCCTTGGTGATCTCGGCGGCTCGATTCGGGGACACGCCGACCAACGCGGCGATAGTGCCGTAGGAAACGCCACGGGCATGCAGGAATCGGAACGTGGCGGCGACGTCACGGCGCTCCAGGAACTCGCGGATCGGTCGACCCTCCCAGACGCCCGACGCCCACCAAGCCGGATCGACTTGGGCGCCCACGACAACCTCCCGTCGAATGGAAACGGTTCCGATCAATATGTCATCACTTCGCGTCCCTGGCGACAAGTCGATTCGGTGCCTTGCGACAGGTGGCAGCTCCTCAGATGATCCTCGCCGTAGTGGCAGCCGTCACCCCCATCGTGGCCCCCCACCGTGGGGGTCGACAGCGCGCGACGCGCTCGAAATACTTGAGCGACTCCCGGCAATTAACAAGGAGTGCAGGGTGAGGCGCATTGGAGCGGGCTGGAACCGAGGTAATTCCCGATGAAAGCGCCGATCCGTAAAGGTCGGCGCAAACAAGTGGTGGCATGGCTGTCGCGCTGGCCTCGCAGCAACGGTCAGAGGCCCTGGGGTTCGACCAACGGCGACATGCGGGAACTTGGTCCACGATTCGAAGAGGGGTTCGGATGCCCATAGCGACGCCCGACACCAAACTGGAGGTCGATGAGGTAGCCAGGCTGGCCGCTCGTTATGAGGTGCCAGTCGAGGACGCTGTGCTGATCGCGCTTAACCTGTACGGAATCTCGTCGGCTCACTGTCAGCACCGAGCCCGGGTGAGTATAACGCTTGCCTCGGCCTCAAAGGTGGCATGGAAGGTGATTGTGCCCCTGAATGCGGTGGGGTCGCCGTTCCGGCTCCGCGATCACGATCTGTATTTGGGACAGCAATGCATTGGTAGTGTGCAGCGGATCGATGCCGACGAGGCGGTTGGCGGCTACTTTCGAGATGGCGGCAGGGCCGCGACGTTGAACCCGAACGCCCGAAGCCGCTGTGTGGGCTGCGCGTTCTGCCCGAACACTCTGGAAGCTGCCGCCGACCCACGATTCTCTGAGGAGCGGGAGCTCACCGAACTACTGGCGGCGATGGTTGAGCAGCACCCGCGCCGGGACTTGAGCGAACTCCGGGAGGTGACTGTCTCGACCGGATGCTTCGAGCGGGAAGACGCCGCCGTTGCTCACCTCGTAGGCATGCGGACCGCGCTCGGGCTGCGGGGCATCGGCGCCCGGATAGGTTTCCTGACGTCGGTCATCCAGTCAGACAGCGCCTTCGCCGATCTCGCTGCTCGCGTCGCGCCGTTCGTGCTGCGGTTGACCGCCGAGTGCTTTACCCGGCGTGACCTGCTGCTGAAGGCGAGCAAGGCGCGGCTACGGCGCGCCGACATGCCCGACCTGCTCCGTCGGGCCCGCCACGCGGGACTCGGCACCTCCTTTACGTACATTGTGGGTCTCGATCCGCTCACCGAACTGCGCACCGGTGTGGCCGCGCTCGGCGAACACGTGACCGAGTTTCCCAACTTCCAGGTGTACCAGGCCCATAACTCGATCATGGCGGGTCTCCGGACGCCGGGCGCCGAGCAGTTGGAGTTCTATCTGCAGGCCAGGGCATCCATAGAACAACTGCTGGGCGGGCGCGGGCTGCGGCCACTGGCTTGGGAGTGCTATCGGCCGCTGTGGTACTTCAGCTTCGCTGGTGAACGACTGCTGGGAGCCTGAAGTGTCGGTGAATCTCGCCCATCGTGCGGACGCGCTCTGGCGGGCGCTCACATACCTGTCGGTTGCGCAGTTGCACCTGCGATCGAACGTGCTCGCTGCCAACTGCCTCGACGTCTCCGATGTCAAGGAGCGCCCGGCAGGCCACTGGGGCACCGTGCCCGGCACGGCATGGGCGCTGGCGCATGCCGGCCTCGCCGCCGGCTGCCGCATCGGTGTGCAGATTGTTCCAGTTCTGGGCGCCGGCCATGCCGGTGTCGTCCAGCGTGCGTTGGCTTGGTTGACCGGGGACATGGCCAAGATAGATGCGCGGTACGGCCGAGACGCTGCTGGACTGGCCGCCCTGGCTGCGGCGTTCCCGGACGGGGATGCGCTCGGCTCCGAGGTTCATCCGGAGTTGCCAGCCGGTGCGTACATGGGCGGGTGGCTCGGCGGCGCGCTCGCCTTCGCCCAGGGCATGGCCCTGGACTCTCCGAACCGGGTCGTCCTGCCAATCATCGGTGACGGCGAATGCGAGACGCCTTCCACTGCGGCCTCCTGGCTGGCCCACCGCGTGCTAGGTGACACCAGGTTGTTACCGATCGTGCATCTCAACGGTCATCGAATGGGCGGTCCGTCTCTGCTGGGTGCCATGAACGACGAGCAGGTGAGCGCCTACGCACGCGGTCTGGGCTGGGAGCCGGTCGTCGTCGAGGTTGGGACAGGCCCCGGCTTGGCCGAGCATGCCGAGTTCCACCGTGCCCTGATGGCCGGCGTCGAGGCATCCGCCCGTGGAGCACATCGCGTGGTGTTCCTACGGTGCGTGAAGGGCTGGTCCGGCCCCATCGGGGCGCACAAGACACCACTCACTGACCTGGCCGGCGATCCCAGCCAGCTAGCGGCGCTGCGTGCCTGGCTGTCGTCCTACCGACCCAGTGAGCTGTTCGACGCCGACGCGCAGCCCATTGGTGCGCTCGCGTCCGCGCTGGACACCATTGACGTTGGCAGCGCGCTGCCGGATGCCCCGCCACTGCCGCCGTCAGTACCGGCAACGGGCCGGGGTTTTGCGACGGAGGTAACCGCGGTGCTGCGGGCGTACGCCGCAACCGGCGGCATCAAGGTGTTCAGCCCGGACGAACTGCGGTCGAATCGTCTCGGTGAACTGCAGGGCGAAGCTTGGGCACATGAGGTGCTTGCTGAGGAAGTGCTGCTCGGCTGGGTTGCCGGGTGGACAGCGACAGGCCGTCGCGGCCTGATCATCTCGTATGAGGCATTCGCCCCGCTGTTGCTGACCGGACTGGTCGGTCAGCTCAAGCAACGGCGGCTCAACAAGGACGCTTTGCCGAGCATCAATCTGCTGCTGACCTCGTATGGCTGGCACAACGTGTACAGCCACGGAGACCCTTCCCTGATCACGGCACTGTTGGGAATGGGCGACCCGGCCGTGCATGTTTTCACACCCGCCGACTCGGACCGGGTCGCTGTCGTGCTCAACGACGCATTGCGGTCAACAGGGCGAGTCAACGTCATCGTCACGGGCAAGCACACCACCGTGAACTACCCCCGGGAGACGGTCGATGAGGAGCGTCACCGCGGCTTGGCGGTCTGGCACCATCTGAGCGACCCTGGCGAGCCAGACCTGACGCTGGTGTGTGCCGGCGATCTGGCCGCGGCAGTGGTCACGGATGCCGCTACGAGGATCCGCAGCCACTCTGGCTGTCGGGTCCGAGTGGTCAACGTCCACGACCTGACAGCGCTTACAGACCCGGACCTGCATCACTACATCGGAACTCACGCCGCCGTGCTCATCGTGACGCTCGGGCATCGGGCCGCGATCTGGGGGCTGCTCGGCGGGCGGCTGCACCGCGACGTCGACGTAATCGGCTGGGCCGAGCCGCCGTTCCCGATGCCACAGGCCAGGTTGGCGGCGCACGCCGAGTTGGATGTCGCGGGTGTCACCTCGGCGGCCGCGGCACTGCTAGCCAAGCGGAAGCGCTGATGGTAGCCAGGATTGGAGCGGTCCTTGTCGTCACCACCGAAGCCCGGTCGGGCGAGGACGACACGTTCGTCGCCCTCCACGCGGCCGGGGCGATCGGCTGGTACGGGCCGGTGACGGCGGAGATTGGACGGTACGTGGAGGCGATCCTGGCTCAGCCGGCACTCGGCGAGCCGGTGGACGACCCGTGGAGACTTCATGCGGCGTTGTGCAGGGCGACCCGGACAGATGCAAGCGTGGTGGCGTCATGGGCCGTCGGTGCAGTCGATTGCGCCGCTTGGGATCTACGTAGCCGGCTTGCCCAAGTGCCCGTCGCGGACCTGCTTGCGGCGGCACCGCAGCGGCAGGTGCCGCTCTACGCCTCCTGGCTGAGCCTCGACGTCGCAAAGGGCATACCCCTCGCGGCTGTCGAGCGGGTCAACCGCGAGGGATGGCAATTCACGAAATGGGGCCTGCGCAGGAATCCAGCAACCGACGACCGCAGGGCGGAGGCCGGCCGGCTTGCCGCAGCGGTACGGGGTATTGCGGCGGCGCTCAGGCGGGAAGCTGCGTTCGACGCCGTCTTCACCTGGGATGCCGAATTCGCCTGGCTGTTTCTCGATGAGCTGGACTCGGCTTCGGTGCGCTGGCTGGAGGACCCACTTCCACAGTGCGATCTTAAAACGTATGAGGCGTTGGCGATAAACATCCCGTTGGCCCTCGGCGAACGGCTGCCCCTGCATGCCGACTCTGAGGCGATGCTCAGGCTCAAGCTGCAGGCGTTCACACTTGACGTAGTGGCGTGCGGCGGTCTCACACGCGCCGTCGACCTGGTGGGTGCGGCACACATGCGCGGCGTGCCGGTCTATCCGCACGGCCGTTCGTTCGTTCCGGCCGTTCACCTCGCCGCCGCCTATCCGGATGCGATCGCCGCAGTCGAGTACCGGTTGCAATGGGAACCGGTTCGGCAGCAGGTGTATGCGCAGCCGTGGCTACCCATCGACGGAGCGATCACCGTTCCCAGGTCTCCGGGCCTGGGTGCCACGCCGAGGAGCTGCTGATGCCCGAGACCCTTCAGCGCCTGCCCATCACCGGTACCGTCGCCGCCGACTCGAACGGCACGTTCCTCGTGCTGTCCGAACGACTCGACGGACACGACACGTTTCTGACCGGCCAGCTCCAACTCCCCGCCGCTCGGCCGGTACAGGTCCAGATCTTGAGCTTTGACGACGTCACCGTCCTGCGCCTGCTCGACCCCACGCACGTGCCTCCCGCCGGACCGTGGGCCGGCATCCTGCACCTACCGCACGGCTGGCGCACCCGGTCGGTTCCTGAGGACCTAGCGACCGCAGCCCGCGCCGCACGCCGTGACCTAACCGCCTTGGACGAGGCGGAGAGCCGCTACGCGCTTACGTTCCTCGCCGAGGCAAGCACTCCGGCGATCCGGCAGGCCAGGATCGAAGCGATCGTCAATGCCCTACCAGCGGCGGATACTTCCCCGTGACACGGCTACTGCTAAGCATCGATGTCGGAGGGACCCTTTGTCGGATCGAAGGACCCACAGTAGCCACGATCCTGGCGACGGCTTCGCCGCTCAGACCTGCCGACGCGCGCCGCGTCATCCGCCAGCAGCTGTACACCCGAGCCTCGATCGACGCCGCAGTCATTGCCGAGGTCTGCGATGCTCTGCAGCTTCCGGCTAGTGCCTTTCCGACACCCGTCGAGTCCTCGCCTCCACAGCTGCTGCCAGGGGCGGGCGCGGCGCTGCGAACCATGAGTCGGCACGCCAACGTGGTCACGTTGTCGAACGTGAGCTGCCTGGAGGCCGATACTGGCCGTTTGCGTGCCCTGCTGCATCCGTGGGTAATCGACTACTTCCCCTCCTACCGGACCGGCTACGCCAAACCCGATCCAGCCGCTTTCCAATGCGTGGCCACCGCATGCCGGACCAGCCCGGCGAATATGGTGCACATCGGCGACGATTGGGCCTGCGACGTCATTGGTGCCCGAACCGCCGGGGTGACCGTCATCTGGGTGTCGAACGGACGGCCGGTGCCCGAGCCCGAATGGCTCAAAGACGGCGGCGTGCTCGTGGCCACTGATCTCATCGCCGCCAGCCAGCACCTCACCGACCTCGCCACTGGGAGAAGATCATGAGTATGTTCCACGGAACCGTTCGCTTCTACCGGCAGTACCGGCCCGGCATCCCGACGACCGTTGCCGACGTGTTGGATGGCGCGGTCTCTACCGGTGCGCCGCGGCGCCTGCTCGACGTAGGCACCGGCACCGGCCTCGTGGTGGAGGCCCTGCTTGGCCGTTTTGATGACATCATCGCCATCGACAACGATGCAGACATGCTCGCCGCTGCCGAAGACGCGCTCCGCCCGCAGCTGCCCGCCGACACTCAGCTGCGCCTGCAGGAGGTCACGGCGGAGGAGTTCACGCCACCGGCGGGATGGCAGGCCGAACTGGTGACGATCTGCCGGGCGTTCCACTGGCTCGACCAGGCCGCGATCCTGACCCGATTGGACGCGCAGGTCAGCCCCGACGGCGCGGTCGCAATCTTCGGCGACAACAGTTTCTGGACCGCAACCAGCGACTGGAAGGCCGCAATCCGCACGGTCATTCAGGACTTCCTCGGCGAGCAGCGTCGCGCCGGCGAACGCACGTTCCAGCACCACAACCGCCCGTATAGCGAGATCATGCGTGAGTCGCCGTTCAGCCAGGTCGAGGAGCACAGCGTGCCCGTGAACCGGACCTGGACCGCCAACAGCATCCTTGGGTACCTGTACTCCACCTCGTTCGCCGCGCCACAACTGTTCGGCGACCGGCTCGGCGAGTTCGACAGCGCCGTCCGTGCCACCCTCGCCCGATACAGCGACACCGACACCTTCACCGAGGACAACGAGTTCCTCATCCGCATCGGCCGGCGAGAACGGGCATGAACCGATGGTACGGATCGCTCTCAGCGCCGGAGATCGCCATGCAGCTAACCGAGAGATCGATCCTGTGCCTGCCCATCGGCTCATATGAACAGCACGGCCCGCACCTGCCCCTGCACACCGACACCGTAATCGCCGGGCAGTTCACCAACCGCCTCGTCGACCGCTACGGCGACCAACACGACCTCTGGGCGCTGCCCGCGCTGCCCTATGGCCTGTCCCTGGAACATTCCTGGGCTCTCGGCACGGTTTCCCTAAAGGTCGGCGCACTTACCACCCTGCTCAATGCCATTTTCGGCGAGTACGCGCGGGCCACCCCGGCCCGTCGGCTGCTCATCGTCAACGGGCATGGCGGCAATCGCGGCATCCTCGAGGCATTCAGTTACGAACTGCAGACCACGCATCAGGTGCGGGTCGGCGTCATCCACCCCAGCTCACTCTCGACCGCACATGCGACGTCCGGACTGCCGGAGATCCACGCGGGCATGAAAGAGACCAGCATCATGCTGACCCTCGCCCCCAACGACGTTCACCTGGACCGGCTACCGGAGACGTTCGCCGCCGACCCAGCCCACCGCGACGAAATTCAGCGACTCATCCTCGACCGCGGCACCACCTGGCCGTGGAGTTCGGGCGACGACTGCATCGCCAGCCTCGGCATCATTGGCGGTGACCCACGGCTGGCCTCCGCTGAACTGGGGGAAGCCATCATCACCAGCGCCCTGGACGCATCCGATCATATTCTACAACATCTGTAGTCCTCAATGATGGGAACGACCATGCCCCTCACCGCTGACGACCTGTCCACCTTCGCCACCAGAGGAATGGTCGTCAAACGAAACTTCGTTCCGGCTCACTTGATCGACCGCGCGACGGCGCTGGTAACCGACTGGTACCGCACCGACTTAAATCAACGCCGACTCGCCGAGTTCACGCAGCGGACCTTCGCCCCGCACCTTGGCGACCACAAGAACCTGCTCGCGTTGTTCAGTGAGTCCGGTGTGGCCGGGCTCGCAGGCGACCTCATCGGCGACCTGGCACCGATCACCACTACGCAGATCCAGATTCGCGTTCCGGAACGCGAACTCGGCCAAGCGCAGCCCGAAAAGGCCATGCACGTGGATGGCGTCGCCTGCCCACACCTCGACCCCGCCGAACTGCGCACCTTTTCGCTCCTCGTGGGTGTCGTGCTTTCCGACATCAGCGACCCAGCCGGTGGCGCCCTGCGTTACGTCGTCGGGGGACACCTCCGGATGGCGGATTGGTTCCGGACTCAATGGTCACTGGGCATCACCGCCCAGGTTCCCCCGCACATCGACGCCGAGCAGGGTACCCCGCTACTCGGCAAGCCTGGTGATGTACTGCTGATGCATCACTTGGTCCCCCACGCCGTTGGCCGCAACCTGACCGCTATCCCGCGGATCATGGCCTATTTCCGGGTATCCCACGTGAACCACGCCAGCCGACGTCTCGACGCACTTCGCGACCCGTGGCTGGACTTCCCGCCACTCACGGCGCAAGCGCGATAGCTGATCCTGGTATCCAAGGACGATGCCTTCTCCCACAGGTGGCGTCGGACGCCTGCCAGCACCGTCCTGCCTTCGCGTTCGTCCAGATTCGGGGCCATGCGATGCCGCAATACGGCAGAACCATGACCACGCAGAGCAGAACCCACTCCGAGGGTTGAAGGGCTGATGTCGTGAAATTGATCCGTCCGGACGAACTCCCGCTCGCAGTTGAAGCGCTTGAAGCCGGCGAACTTGTCGTTGTCCCAACTCGACGCTGGTACATGATCTGCGCCAACGCGCGCGACCACGATGCCTGCGCCCGCATCTACGCTGGCAAGGGCCGGCCACGCTCGAAGTCGTTGGCCTACGTACTGCCATCGCCCGATGCAGCCGACGAGCTGTTCGTCATGACGCCGGCCGCGATTCAACTCGCCTCGGTCTTCTGGCCCGGCGACTTGGCTATGATCCTCCGTTGGCGAGACTCCGAACACGCTCGGCAGCACCAGCCGGTCGGCGACCCCAATGCTCTCGTTAACCTCGATCCGGGCCCACTCGGCCAAATTGCTCGGCAAAGCCGCGTTCCCATCGCTGCCACCACTGCCAATTTTTCTGATCCGACCGGCACGTCTGGGCCAGCGATCACAGCAGCGGAGGTTGAAAGCTTTGTGGCGAAGTCTGAGATCAGCGTCGCCTACTGCATAGACGGCGGCATCAGCCCACTGGCCAATCACCTAACTATTGTCGATTGCACCGAAACGCAGGCAAAGATTGCGAGATCGGGAGTTGTCCACGACCGCGCCGTCGATGCAGCCCTTGCGGCTGTTTCTCAGGGCCAGCCTCATGCCAAGAAGTGAGCTGATCTGCCGCGCGATGGCCGCCAGTTCCCGGTAGGGCTGACGTGAAGCCGGCAAAGAGGGATACAGGGAGCCGTGGCCAGCCGGAACCAAGATCAAGATGGTTCGACCTGGAGAATTGAGACTCCGCTGGCTTTGCCGGTGCCCGGCGACTGGTTGACCCGCCCGCCGTCATCCGGCCCGCGTGAAAGCTGTTCGAGGAGGACCCGTGAGGCTGGCGGACAGGATCGTTGCAGCGTCGGTGGACGACGCCGTCCGCGCGTCGGTGAGCTATGACCAACTGCGTACCGGTGATGACGGCCTGTACTGGCTGGAGACTCGCCCCGAAGCCGGCGGGGTTGCGACGGTGACACGTTGGCGGGCCGGCGAGGGCAAACGTGATGTCAGCCCGGAGGGCTTCGATATCAGCAGCGGCGTTCACGCGTACGGAGGCGGATCGTTCGCTGTCACCGATGAAACGTTGTGGTGTGTCGGCGGAGATGGCCTCTACCGGAGCCGTCGGCACGGCGAGGAACTCGACTTGGTCAGCCAGGGATCCTTCGGTGACCTGACAATCGGTGACGGCGAGTTGCTGGCTGTGCGGGAGTCGGAGCAGGGTGACGAACTCGTCGCGGTATCGCTCACCGGTGCTCCGCAGATCCGGACTCTCGCCGTGTCTCGGGGGTTTCTCGGTGCGCCTCGGCCAGGTCCGGAGTTGTTGGCCTGGACCGCGTGGAGCGAGCGCGACATGCCCTGGGACGCGTGTGAGATTTGGGTGGCCTCCTACTCGCCGCGTGGCGTCATCGAGGACCCGGTGAAACTGGCCGGCGGCCCGGATGAATCGGCGGTGGAGCCAGGGTGGGGACCCGACGGGGCGCTGTACTTCGTGTCCGACCGTAGTGGCTGGTGGAACCTCTACCGGTGGGATGGCCACCAGGTGAAGGCGGTGGCACCGATCGCGGGTGAGTGCGCCGCGGAGCCATGGGAGCTGGGTTACGCGTCGTACGGCTTCCTCGACGACGAACGGATCGTCGTGGCAGTGCAGGAGGGGCCGCGACACCGCCTTGTCCTCATCGAGCCCGACGGCACTGTCCGCCCGGTCGACCTCCCGTACACGTCGATCAAGCCGTATCTGGCCGTCCGAGGGACGACGGTGGCGTTGATCGGATCGTCACCGACCGCAGCCCCACAGGTCGCGCTCGTGGACCTGGCTAACGCCGATTCCCAGGTCGAGGTTCTTGCCCGGCCCGAGCACGCCGAACTCGACGGGGCACGAGTATCCACGCCGACGGAGCTGCGCGTTCGAGTGGCGAACGATCGGGAAGTGCTCGCCCTGGTGTATCCGCCGACGGGCTCGGCGGCTGACTGGCGGGCACCGGTAATCGTCCGGGCGCATCCCGGGCCTACCGCCTCCTGCCTGCTGCGCCTCGACTGGCAGACGCAGTTCTTCACCAGCCGCGGGTTCGCCGTCGTTGATGTCGACTACCTCGGCAGCACCGGCTACGGCCGGACGTTCCGAGAATGGCTGTACGGCCGATGGGGTCTGGACGACGTCGATGACTGCGCGGCGGTGGCGGGCCACCTGCTGTCTACCGGGCGGGCAGTGCCGGGGCAGGTGTTCATCCGTGGTGCCAGCGCCGGCGGATACACCGCGTTGCACGCGGTGGCACAGGACGGCCCGTTCGCCGCCGCCACCGCCGTGTCGGCGATCGTGGATCCTGACTGGGTGGGCGGAGACGGTGCCGCGGTTCCAGCGGGCGCACGCGATGCGGCTGCGAGGTGGTGCCGGTCAGATCCGTGCCGCCGCTGTCCAGCGGCCGGTGCTGCTCATCCATGGCATCGCCGACGAGGTGGCCGTGGTCGAGGACGTACGCGAACTCGCCGACGAGTTGACGTCTCTCGGCATGGCGCCCGAGGTGTTGCTCCTTCCTGATGTCGGTCACTATGTGGCGACGTCCAGCCGAGCGGGCGCGGCGCTGGAGGCGGAGTTGGCTCACTACCGCTCGGTGATGGCGGATAGGGCCAACGGTCATGGGGGTTACACCGCCGCCAGCGGTAGTCGGTGACGCACGTACCCGTCGAACTCGCGGACTTCCGGCTCACCGGTAGGGCTCGAGGTCAACCTGTACCAGAACCCCAACAAGATGCACAGCCATGTCGTCGCCGATTGGAGAACTGTTCCACGTGTCGAACATCGAGAAGATCAACGCTGAGTTGGGTGCCCTGACAGCCGGTGCCGACAGGGCCCGCGGCCTTACCGCTGCTGCCGGTAACCAGGCGCAGGAGGTCGGCTTTCGTGCCGCGGGCGCTGGCTTCGCGGCGGTGGCCGTTGGAATGGTCCGGGTCCGCGACGCGATCACGGAGATCCAGGCTGGTCTGGGCCGCCTATCCACCTCGATCGGAGAGGCGGCGCAGGCTGCTGCGGCGGTGCCTCGTCAAGGCACGCCGCAGGAGACGGTCGCCGGGCTGGCACCGGTGGGGAGTGCTCTGGACAGCGCCCGCGATGCGGGGACCGGAGTGATCGGTCAGGTCGGCGAGGCGCAGCAGCTCGTCACAGCCGTCTTGCACGGCGGGGAGCCAGGTCCCCTGTTGCAGGCTCTGGAGGGCGCCAAGCAGGTCGTGGTGCTGATCGTTCAACGTACCGGCTCCACCCGACAGGTCATCGAGGCGGCGGCCGGCGAAGCGCGGCGGCTGGGGTCGTCGGGAAACTGACCGGGGCTGGCGGTCCCACGCCGGCCAGCCCTACCCCCGACGCCGCCGACGGCTCGACTACGACAGCACCCACCGAGGGTGACCCCGACTTCCCCGGATCGGGCCCCACCCCGTGGAGCAGGCTGCCCACCGGCGTTCCCGGCGGCTCACCGACCGGACCACGGACCAGGATCCCACCGCAGCAGGACGCCGCGGTACGGCGCTCGCTCGAGTTGGAGAACGAGTGCGCCGACACTCTCGCCCACGACGGCTACCGCGTGCACCAGAACCCGACGCGGCGGGAGATCGCCGACGCGCGCCAGAGCACCGGCGACGTAGGCAATCCCGACAAGGAGCCGGACTACCTCATCGAGGGCCACGTCTTCGACTGCTACTCACCCACCCCCGGCAAAGCGGTACGCGGGGTATGGACGGAAGTATCAGAGAAGGTGGCCAGGCAGCAGACCCAACGTGTGGTGTTGAACCTGCAGGACTGGCGCGGCGACATCACCGCCCTACAGAAGCAGTTCGACAACTGGCCGATCCCGCACCTCAAGGAACTGGCAGCGGTGACCCGAAGCGGTGCGATCATTCAGATCATCCGACGAGACTGAGAAAGCAGGCAGACGTGGGCATCGAGTACCGACTGACACTGGCCGGCGACATCCCGCTGGAGCACCTCGCTCCCCTCGTCGCCCCGCACGGCGTCGAGGAGTCGACACTGCCCGGCTACCCCCGGCTCCTCACCGCCGACCTCGCAGAAGAGCTCGGCTACACCATCACCATCTCCGGCGGCAAGCACGGCTACTTCGATGCCGAAGACGATGACGGAACCCAATGGGAGTGGGAACCCGACACGTATGCAAACGTCGTCTTCCATCTGCGCAAGAACGACCCACCCGAGGACGTGGTCCCCAACATGGTGTCGGCCGTCGCCCGTGTCCTCGACAGCGGACAGGAAGACGCCGCACTCGTACTCAACGGCAACTGGCTCCTGCTGACGCGAGTCGCAGGAGAACTACACGAACACCGGCCATCCTGGTGGGACACGTACCGCGTTAGCGGAATGATCATGCGGTAGGGGCGATCCGGCATGAGCCGGCGGGACCCGCTGAGGCTCCACAGCCATTCCTGCGGAGGGAAGCTGCGCAGCTGACAGCCGTGGTCGAAGCCCGTTCGGCCTGGCTCGCCGCCACTGTCGACGCGCTACGGCAGCGGCGATTCGTGGACGCGACGTGGCTCGTGGGATCTCTCGGGCGAGGCAGCGCCGACCTACAGCAACATCGACCTCGTCGTGGCCGCCCGAATGTCCGACCTGCCGCTCGCGTCCGCGATCACGGCCTTCAACGGGCTCAGGAATCGGAATGCCTGTCCTGCGGCGTGCCGGGCCTCGCTGGTTCGTCAAGGGGCCACAACTACCACCGCCGCGGCTGTATGCCTCGACGCTCACGACCAGATCACGGTATACGCGCCGCACGGCCTCGACGACCTGCTCGACGGGGTGTGGCGCCGCAACCCGACCAGGGTCAGCCCGGAGACGTCCCGGCAACGACTCGCCCGCCACCGCCTCGCCGAACGCTGGCCCGGCGTCCGCGTTGAGACATGAGCCAGCGCTCAAAGCCCGTGGAGGGACGCCGCTCAGGCGCGCTCCTGTCGGCCGGCGACTCCCCAATCGGTGGAGCGGGCGGCACACCATGATCTTGCGTGATGTGCGCGGTGTGTGCTCTCCAGCGGATGCCACCCGGGGTCAACCGGCGCCAACGCGGGTCATTGCGGACGACCGCCGGTCGCAACCCGGGGTTCGTGTGCTCCGGGTGTGCTCCTGGGCTGGGAGGACAGGGGTCCGGGTGACGCGGGTGAACGTGGGCCACTCCCTGCCACCCCAGGTGAACGCCCGGGTCGCTAGACTAGGCCCTCGCGCCC
The DNA here is from genome assembly GCF_040634035.1 of Micromonospora sp. NPDC007220. Lineage (NCBI taxonomy): Bacteria > Bacillati > Actinomycetota > Actinomycetes > Micromonosporales > Micromonosporaceae > Micromonospora > Micromonospora sp. NPDC007220. Next base: position 609,912 of record NZ_JBEYEU010000001.1, read on the forward strand.
TCGTAGCTCAGGGGATAGAGCATCGGTTTCCTAAACCGTGTGTCGCAGGTTCGAATCCTGCCGGGGGCACCTCGAAGATCAGCCAGAACGCCATCTGAGCAGCGGATACGTTCGTGCGTCGATCGATCGACCTGTGCAACCGGATGCCACCCGAAGCCGCCGTTCGTCGCTGCCCACGGACTATTCACGGATTGATCTTGGCTGCGTTTTCCCAGGTCGCGCCGGCTGTTTCCGCCAAGATCCGGACTGGTGAGGACAGCTCGCAGACTACGCACCCGGACCACCCAACGCGGCCTCGATCCGCTCGTTGACCGTCGCCTCCTGGCCGTCGATGCACTTGGCGTACACCTTCAGCAGCACGTCCACGGAACTCCGGTGCAGGTGGTGTCCCCGCTGGCCAGGCGGCCGTACGACCCTACGGCACGCGGCGGTGTCGCTGCGGCTGAACTCCGGTGTTCCGGCAATCGACGTCGCCGCCCGTGCGGGGCACTTCAGCGCCAGCCCTCGCGCCGCCTTCCACACCCGCGAGTATGTCGACGCGGCCACCACGTTTCCCTTGTCGCTGCGGAACAACCGACCATCATCGGCGGCGCCGAACCGGTTGACGTGTCGCCGCAGGATCCCCACCAGCTCCGGCGGGATCGGCACGACCCGCGACTCCGCCGCCGCCCGGTGCTTCAACCCACGCGGTCGTGCACCCGCTGACCAGGCGTACCGGATACATCACGACAGCCGAGATTGATCTTCAAAACTGGCGATCTGGCGCTGCTATGGTGCGGCCGTGCCGGATCCCGTGACCGTTGCCGCTTCACTTCGCCCGCTCCTGGGTCGACGACTGCTTGCGGTGACCGAGGCGCGGCACTGGTTCGACGACAAGCCGGCGACGGGAATTGACGGCCTGCTGCATTTCTGGCTGCACTTCGAGGGAGCGCCAGCCATCATGGCTCACGGCTGCGGTGAGCTGCTGAAGCTCACAGAGGAAGATCCCTACTCGTCGTACGACATGCAGGAGTACGGGCGGACCGCAGTTGGGCCGGTCCAACTCACAGACCTGCTCGGCGAGGTCATTGGACAGCACCTCGTTGACGTAGGGCTCCTCCAGGGATACAGCACGATTCCGGCTGTCGGTGGGCTCCTGCTGCGCTTCGACCGGACCGAGCTGCTCGTCGCGACCCTGGCGGACGAATGGGTCTGCCAGCCGGGGCCAATCCCGGACGAACTCCGCCAGTACCTGTCGCTCATCGGTTGGCTGAATAGCTCCGCGCCCACTGCCGAAGGGCAGTGACGGCGGACGCTGTGGCCTACCGAGGTCGCGGACTATTTACGGACTGATCTTGCCCACGGGGTGGCATACGTGACTCATTGCAGCAGATCAGAGGGCCGTATGCGCATTGAGCCGTACTCCATTCCTAACCCTGATCAAGACGCGCTGCGGACCGTTCTGCGGGCGCCTCCGGCCGTCCTCAGACGCCCGCAGCCCGTCATCCGGAAGTCAGCGGATTCTCAGCGAAAGCCGTACCCCGTGGCAACTATCGATCATGCTCGACGGCACGACCGGTACGTCTGACCACGCGGTACGGCACTTGACCACACTCGCCACTACGTCAGGTCACTTTCCCCGAAGGGGTCGTCCATCCGTGAGCGGTCTTCCGGCTCGGGTGAAGATCCGCCAAGCTCTACTCAATCTTCCAACCTTTGCGATCAAGAACATCCACCCGCCCGCGCGCACGCCTGACACGCCGGGCGTCGAGCCAAAGTGCTATCCGTTCGCGACAGCGGTACGCGGCGATGCCGGTCACCAGGACGGGGATGAGGATGGTCCAGAACCAGAATCGGGGGCCCACGCGGGGCGGGCTTGCCTCACGGGTGCGGCCGCTGCGGATCACGTCGTCGGAAACGTCGATCGCGACGACGTCCCTTGGGGCGGTGAGCAGGGTGGCGGGAGCGTCCGCGCCACGACCGAGGGCCAGCACCCGCACCGTGCCGACGTTGCCGTACGCCAGTCGTTGCTCCATCTCGAGGGGCCTGTCGAACGCGGCCGGAGCGTGGGGTGCGGGCTGGTAGGCGACGACCCACGCAGTCCCATCCACCGCCCAGCCCAGCAGCCTGATGGCGGTCACACCGGAGACGGCCGGCGTGCCGGTCGCGCCGAGGTCCCTGCCCGTGGCCGCGTCGATCCGCCACAGGCTCCAGCTGTCGCCGTCCCGCCGGGTGACCGTCAGCGTCCTACCGTCGGTGCTCCAGGCACCCTTGCCGGCCAACTCCGTGTCGGACGCGAGGGTGAACGAGGAGAGCCGCCGGCCGTCGAGGTCGGCGACGGTGACCGTCCGCCCGGTTTGGAAGGCGAGCCGTGCACCGTCCGGGGCGAACGCGATCGGGGACCCGTGCCCCTCGTGATCGTCGGCCAGCCGGGTCCGGCGGTCGCCAGTCAGCCAGACGATGCTGAGCACCTGCCGGTAGGCGCTGCGCTCCGGGTTGGCCGGCACAGTGTCTCGGACGACCAGCGCCCGCCCGTCCGGCGACCAGCCCGCCGGTTCGGCCATGGCGGTGCCGGCGACGCCGCTGGTCACGGTACGGCTGCGCCCGGTCACCAGGTCGACGATCTCCACTCGGGTGTTCGTGAAGCCGACTGATGTGAAGGCGACGCGGCGACCGTCGGGAGACAGCACCGTGTCCTCGCCGGCTTGAGCCTCGATTTCGCCTTTGATGATCCGGTAGCGGTCGGCGTCCGCGCCGACGACCGCGATGATGCTGCCCTCGTCGCCGTATGTCAGGCGCGGGGCCTGACCGGTGAAGATCACCGAGGCGGGACCGAGGCGCGGTCGATCGGTGGCGTGCAGGCTGCCGAGGGGCGGCACGGGTGCTGTCCGGGTCGGGGTCCGGCCATACCTCCCGCTCAAGCTGCTCGATGGTCGTCACGGCGGCCAGGGTAGTCAGCCTTGTGTCCACGTGGGCGGCTGTTTCGCGCTGCTCGACGGCACGGCTCGTCGAACCAGATAACGATCTTGTTGGGGTGGCGGCGAGAAAAGCGGTCCGGGGAGCGGAGTGTCGGACGACCAGCGAACGCACCGCGGCGACGTTGTGCGTCTTGCGGACGAGCTGGTACGTCCTCCGCGCCCCGGGCAGATCGCCGACGACCGGAAGGAGTGCGCCTGGTGGTGCCCGACGAACTCCTTCCGGCGATCGGCGAGGGGTGGCTCAGTTGAAGGTGTAGCAGTACAACTGCACGTTGGCGGTGTAGTAGTAGTCGCTGACCTTCGTGCTGCTGCTGTAGGTCGTGCGGCAGTCGAGGTAGGTGTTGAAGCCGCCCATCTGGGCCTTCCACTTGGCGTCGTTCTCCGCCGACCAGATGGCGAGCGAGGCGGAGGATCCCGAGCCGTAACCCGTGTACCAGCCGACTGCGTTGGCTCCAGCGTCGGCGGACGCGGGAGCCGCACCCGTCAGCAGGGACACCGCGGTCGCGCCGGTGACGGCGGTGGCAGCGAGGATCTTTCGAATCGCGCGCATTGAAGCTCCGTTCTGTTCGAAGGGATGCCCTGAGCCTGCCACGAGAATCAACCACTGTCAATTAAATCGCGCCTGGTGTTGACGGTTGTTAAATCGTTCGTGGGGCGCGAGAGCTGTTTCGAGGATGTCGTCTGCTACCCCCGCCCAGGTAGACGGCTTGAGGCGGCGTTCGTGCCGCGATCCAGGCGGTCACATCTGCTTTCAGGTCGGTGAGACTGCGCCGGGCAAGCCGACGTGGTTGCGGTAGGTTGGTTCGCGGAACCAGTTCGCCCAGGTTCAGCCACGACGAGTAGTTCGGGGTGAAGTTCAGGTGGAACTGGCGTGCTCAATGAGTCCCTGCTGGATGGCGGGCTGGCGTATCTGCCCAGCATGATATGTGGTTCCAGTTCGGTCCTGGCCCGCCCGGTCGATGGTGCGGAGGAAGCGCACAACTCCCTGGTCGCGGCGTATGCGCTGGGTCTGGCCGATGGGCCACGTCCACCGCGGCAAACAGGTCGGTGGTGCCGTGGCGGACGTAGTCGATGGTCACGGTCCGTCAAATTGGGCCGATCCCAGAGGGCGCGACCTTGGGGCGGCGCGGGCCGGTTAGTAATTGGTCGTTCGACCTGGCGCACCATGCTGTTGTTGGCTGCGATCGAGGTGGTTATGGCGACCGGTGCGGGGCGATTTGCCGAGTCGCGGTCGAGCCGCCCATGGGCGTTGGACCATTGGCAGCTCGCTCTTGCCCTAATGGCTTGGAGCGCCTTCCGTGGCAGCAGGTGATAGGCCCGCACGAGGCGTGCGTCGTGCGGTATTCCTGACCGGGCTGGTTGTCGCAGGTTCGGATCCTGGCCGGGCGAAGGGAATTGGCCATGACGCGACAGTGCTCGTCCCGAAAGGGAGGGGCTCGTTTGTCTGGTTGCCATCCCCTGTACTCCGTCGTCGTACCCGAATCGCGGCCCGCGCGGCGCGGGGCGGCGGACGCCGCCGGGTGGGGTGGGCCTTTACGCGGCCGACACCGCCGGGGGCACCGGCGCGATCGACCGGTACGACCCGTGGAGATAGAGCAGCGGCGCCTTCGCCGGATTCAGTGGGCCGTACGAGACCGCCTCCCCGATGACCACCGAGTGGTCGCCCTGGTCGGAGAGGTCGCGTACGCGGCAGTCGAAGTAGGCCAGTCCCTCGCTGAACACGAGGCAGCCGGTGGCCGGTGCCCGGTGCACCCGGACGCCGGCGAACGCGGCCGCGCCGGAGGGCCGCCGGGCGTCGGCGAACCAACGGGCGACGTCCCGTTGGTCCGCCGCCAGCACGGTGACCGCGAAGATGCCTGAGTCGCGGATCTGGGCGAGCAGTCGACTCCGGTGCTTCAGGCAGGTCAGGACCAGGGTGGGGTACAGCGAGACGGTGGTGAACGAGTTGACCGTCATCGCCAGCGGGATGTCGTCGTACACGCTGCTGACGATGCCGACGCCGGTGGCGAACGCCCCGGCGGTACGGCGGAACTCCACTGCCCGGTCCTGGTTGGTCATGGCGTCAGTCCTGACCCCAGACCAGGCAGAACGGGTGTCCCACCGGGTCGGCGTAGACCCGGAAGCCGTGGTTGCGGCTGCCGCCGCCGCGCAGCCGGGTGGCGCCCAGCCGCAGCACCGCCTCCTCGGCCTCCTGGATGTCGTCCACCTCCACGTCGAGGTGGGCCTGCTGCGGGAAGGCCGGATCCGGCCACTGCGGCGGCTGGTAGTCGGAGACGCTCTGGAGGCAGAGGCGGGGATGCCCGTCCGCGCCCTTCAACGTCACCCAGTACCCGTCGCTGTCGGCCCACTCCAGGCCGGTCAGCTCGACGTAGAACTCCGCCAACTTCTCGGCGTCCGGACAGTCCAGCACCACCGAGTGCAGTCGACCGATCATCCGACCTCTCCCGTCATCGTCGTACGCGCGATGACCGGCGCCCCCGGTCACCGTGTCAGTGAAGGTACTCGCCGAAGGTGGTGAAGTAGTCGATGGCGCGCACGGGTGGCCCGGTCTCGGTGGAGACCTGGAGCAGCACCACCCCGCGGTCGTCGCCGTCGCCCGGTCCGCCGCTGGCGACGACCACACCGCCGTAGTCGGCCTTGACGATCCGGCCGGGCGTGCCGCCGTGCGCCCGGGTCGGCCGGGTGGCGGCCTTGACCCACAGCCGGAACCCGCGGTGCGTCGTCCACGCGTTGACGAACGGGTCCGACTGGCCGCGCACCAGGTCGCAGATGGTGGTGGCGCTGTCCCGCCAGTCGATGCGGGTGTCCTCGACCCCGATCCGGTGGTAGAACGACGCGCCCTCGGGCGGCTGCGGCTCGCCCCGGTGGCCCTCGGCGACCCGCTCCAACGCCTCGAGCGTGACCGGCACGTACTCCGCGAGGAGCCGTTCCAGGATCTGCCCGGCGGTGTCGTGCGGGCCGATCTTCACGCGGGCCTGGGTGATGACCGGGCCGGTGTCCAGCTCCTCCGCCATGTAGTGCACGGTGAGGCCGGTCTCCTCCTCGCCGTTGCGGATGGCCCAGTTGACGGCCCCGAACCCGGCGTACGCGGGCAGCAGCGCGTCGTGCGTGTTGACCGCGCCGCGTTCCGGGATCCGCAGCACCTCCGCCGGCACCCGGGTCCGCCAGTTGGTGGAGACGATGAGTTCCGGTGCGAGGTCGCGCAGCTGCTCGTGCAGGTCGGGCTCGCGGGCGGTGGCCGAGTAGCGCACCGGCAGTCCCAGCTCCGCCGCGGCCAGCTCCACGTCCGGCTCGCCGAGCCCGCTGAACTCGGCCCGGTGGGTGAGCACCAGCAGCACCTCGTGGTGCGGTGCGATGCCCCGCAGCACGGTCGCGCCGAGCTCGCCGTACCCGAAGAAGACGATCCTCACGGCTTCGCCGCCCGGGTGGCCCGCCCGGCCCGGAAGCGGACGGTGTTGACCCGCAGCCAGCCGGAGGAGTCGCGCTGGTCGAACACGTCGTCCGCCTCGAAGGTGGCGAACGCGGTGTCGTAGCGGCTGTGCGGGGAGCGGCGGCCGATCACCTGGACGGTGCCCCGGTGCACCCGCAGGATCGCGTCGCCGGTGACGTCCTGCTGGCTGAAGTCGATGGCGGTCTGCAACATCAGCCGCTCGGGGGCGAACCACAGGCCCCGGTAGACCAGGGCGGTGTACTTCGGCATCAGCTCCTCCTTGAGCTGCGCCACCTCCGGGTCGAGCACCAGCGACTCCACCGCCCGGTGGGCGTGCCAGAGCAGGCTGCCCGACGGGGCCTCGTAGATGTTGCGGGTCTTCATGCCGAAGATCCGGTTCTCCACGATGTCGAGCCGGCCGATGCCGTGCCGGCGGCCGATCTCGTCGAGCGCCTCCAGCACGGCGCTGGCGGACAAGGGAGTCCCGTTGACGCCGACCGGGTTGCCGCCCTGGAAGTGGATCTCGACGGTCTCGGGCTCGTCGGGGGTGTCGGCGATGTCGCGCACCCGGAACAGCAGCCCCTCGGGCGCGGGCTGCGCCGGGTCCTCCAGCGCCTCGCCCTCGTACGAGGTGTGCAGCAGGTTGCTGTCGATGGAGTACGGCCGTTCGCCGCTGCTCAGGTCCAGCTCGATGCCGTGCCTGCCGGCGTACGCGAGCAGGTCGCTGCGGGAGGCCAGGTCCCACTCCCGCCACGGGCTGATCACCGTGAGGTCGGGGCGCAGCGCGGCGAAGGTCATCTCGAAGCGGATCTGGTCGTTGCCCTTGCCGGTGGCCCCGTGCGCCACGGCGTCGGCGCCGACCTCCTCGGCCACCCGCACCTGCGCGGCGGCGATCAGCGGCCGGCCGATGGAGGACCCCATCAGGTACTGCCCCTCGTAGAGGGCGTTGGCCCGGTACATGGGGAAGGCGTAGTCCCGGGCGAACTCCTCGCGCAGGTCGACCACCCGCACCTCGTCGGCGCCGAGCTTCTCGGCCTTGCGGGCGGCCGTGTCCAGCTCCTCGCCCTGCCCGAGGTCCGCGATGAACGCGGTCAGCCGGCAGCGGTACCGCTCCTTGAGCCAGACCAGGGCCACCGACGTGTCGAGCCCGCCGGAGAAGGCGAGCACGATGTGCTGGGGGGCGATGTTGTTCCGAGTCGACATGATGGTCACACCTCTCCGGCGGGCACGGTCGCCCACAGCTGGTCCATGGTTTCGTGGGTGAAGTCGCGGGTCAGGTCGGACGTCGAGGCGTACCCCATGTTGATGATCTTGCGGCGGCCCTGGCGGACCGGGGCGACCCGGTGCAGCGTGGTGTTGGTCCGCATCAGGTACAGGTCGCCGGGGAACAGCTCCATCGAGTAGATCGGACGGCTGACCAGCGCCCGGTTGATCTCCGGACGCTCCTTGTTCCAGACGGTGTTGGGCACGCACTGGACGAAGCCGCCGTGCTCCACCGGCGGGCACTCGACCACCCAGACCAGCGCGAAGGTGAAGTCGTCCCAGTGCCAGCCGTGGGTGTCGCCGTCCTTCTCCAGGCAGGTGATGACGAACTGCTCCGGCTCGTACGGGCAGGGGTGCACCGGCTCGCCGGCCACCTCCGACAACACCCGCAGGATCGGCTCCGCGGTGTAGATCCCGTTGATGACGGTGCCCAGTTCGGCGATCTCGGCCCGGGTCACGTTGCGCATCCGGCGCGGCGTGTAGTCGGTCTCGGCGAACCGCAGGTCCCGGCGCGTACCGGCCTTGTCGATCAGCTCGTTGACCTCGTCGGCGACGGCCTTCTTGACGCTGTCGGGGGCGACGAAGGAGACCTTCGCGTGCCCCAGGTAGGAGAAGTCGCGGCGGGCCGTGGCGATGTCGTCCGGCGCCACGTCGCGCTCCACGTGCTCCCGCAGTTCCTGGTACAAGACTCTCGAGTCGAACACGGATCCTCCTTGGTTAACCTCGCGCCGCCGCGACGCGCGCGAAATCGATGACGGCCGCCGCCACCTGCGTCACGGCGGCGGAATGCAACACTCCGAAGTGGTCGGTGCCGATCCGCTGGGACCGGGCCGCCCCGACCCGCGCCGTCCACTGGGCGAGCTGCGCGTCGAGCAGGTCCGCGCCGATCACCAGCGCGGGAGTGTCGACCGGGCCGTCGTGGACGTACTCGGCGCTGGCCCGGACGTGGCGCTCGTAGCTGCGCCACCGGTGCGCCAGCAGCGCCGTGGGCACGGGCTGCTGGACGGCGGCCAGGCTGGCCGCGAGCGCACCGAGGGCCAGCCGCTCGTCGAAGCCGGCCGGCTCCGGGCCACCCGTCACCCGGGGCCTCGGGGCGTCCGGCTCCAGGTCGAGGGCCCGGTGGATGTTCTCGGTGAAGGTGTCGAAGCGGTCCCGGACCTCGTCGGCCGGCAGCTCGTACCCGACGGGCGGGGCGGAGTCCAGCAGCACCAGCGCCGAGCGCCGTCCGGCCTGGTCGGCGGCCATCTGGTAGGCGACCTGACCGCCGAAGGACCACCCGCCGAGCAGGTCCGGGACCAGCCCCGCCGCGTCCAGGTCGGCCCGGTACCGGCGGGCCAGCGCCGCCACCGTCGGCAGCTCCGCGCTGTCGCGGGAGGCGGTCACCCGCCAGTGCTCCGGCAGCTCCGCCAGCAGGTCCTGGTAGTCCTGCGGGCTGCCCCCGGCGCCGTGCACGAGGTGCAGGTGCGGCCCCGGGCCCGCCCGCAACTCCACAAGCGTCGACTCCGCCGCCACCGGCTGCGACCCGTTGCCCAGCAGGTCGGCCAGCCGGCGGGGGGTCGGCTCGCCCAGCCACCGCACGACGTCCACCGCCGGTCGCCCGTCGGCCGTCAGCGCGTCCACGAGGCGCAGGGCGCTCAGCGAGTTTCCGCCGGCGGCGAAGAAGTCGACGTCCGCGTCGGCCGGCGGGCCGCCGAGCACGTCGGTCCAGGCGGCGACGACGTGCTGCCAGTCCGCCGACTCGGGCAGCGGGCCGGTCGCCCGGTCGCGGTCCACGGTGGCCGGGGCCGCGCGGCCGGCCCGGGCGCGGGTGGCGACGTCGAACGAGCCGACCGTACGCTGCGGCTCGGCGCCGCCGTCGGCCAGCACCTCGTCCAGGTCGTGCAGCAGGGCCAGCACGCTGCTCTCCCGGTAGCGCCCGGTGTGGTACTCGATCTCGGCGAGGTAGCCGCCGTCGGCCTCCCAGACGGACATCGCCAGGTCGGCCCGGGCGGCCCGGTTCGGGCTGGGCAGCAGCGTCGCCGGGACCGGGCCGAGCCGCAGGTCGGTGCCGATCGGGCCGAGGTAGCTCAGCAGCAGCGGCGCGGGATCGCCCAGCGCGCTCCGGGTCGCCTCGGGCAGCGCCCCGAACACCACCGGGTACGGCACCGCCTGGTGGGTCAGCATCTGCCACATCCCGTCCCGGGCGGCACCCACCACCCCCGCGACGGTGTCCGCCCCGTCGACCGTGGCCCGGGCCACGCAGAGGTTGGCGGTGTACCCGAGCAGCGCCTGGTCGCGGGCGGTCATCCGGTTCGCGGTCACCACGCCCACCGCCACGTCCGGCCCGGCGCCGGCCCGGGCGAGCACGATCTGCGCCGCGCCGAGGATGACCGCGAACGGGGTGGCGAAGGTGGCCTTCGCCAGGGCGGCGATCCCGGCGCCCGCCTCGGCGCTGAAGCCGTAGCGCAGGATCGCGCCGGGCGCGCCGCTGGCCACCTCGCCCGGCAGGTCGGGTTCCAGGACGGCGGAGGTGGCGCCCGCGAGCGCGTCGCGCCAGTACGCCAGGCTCTTGTCCCACCGGCCGTCCGTGCGGGCCGCGGCCTGCTCCCGCGCGTACGTGCTGAACGGCACCGGGTCGGCCGGGAAGCTGACGGCACGGCCCTCCCGAGTCGCCGCGTACGCCTCGGACAGCTCGCCGACGAGCAGTTGGACCGCCCAGCCGTCGAGCACCACGTGGTGCACGGTCAGCAGCACCTCGTGCCGGTCGCCGACCTGGACCAGGGTGATCCGGGCCAGCGGCGCCGCCTCCGGTTCCATCGGCCCGGCGTGCACCTCCTCGGCGACGAGCCGCAGCAGGGTGCCCGGGTCGGCCGGCCCCGGATCGTCCACCTCCACCCGGTGCAGGCCCACGACGATCCGGGGCGCCACCACCAGCGTGACGGCGTCCGCCTGCCGTACGACCGAGGTCCGCAACGCCTCGTGCCGGTCGACCATCGCCTGCCAGGCGACGGCCAGCGCCGCCTCGTCGAGCGGCTCGTCGACCGCGAGCCGCCAGGTGAGGTGGTAGACGGACCGGTTCCGGGCCCGCTGGTGCACCCACCACAGGGCCTCCTGCATGCCGGTGGCCGGGACCGGGCCCGGGGCCGCCCCGGCGTGCTGCTCAGCCACGGGTGGCGAGCAGCTCGGAGGTCAACCGCTTGCGGTCGACCTTGTCCACCTCGGTCAGCGGGATCTCCGCCCGGTGGTGGAACGCCCGCGGCCGCATGTACGGGGGCAGGTGTCCCACCAGGTGGGTGAGGTCGTCGTCGGCGAGCGCGGCGCCGGTGTAGACGGCGTGCAGGTCCAGCTCCCCGTCGGAGCCGGCCACGGTGAGCACCACGGCCTCCACCACGTCCGCGTGGGCGCGCAGGGCGGCCTCGATCTCGGCGAGCTCGACGCGGTTGCCGCGCACCTTCACCTGGTGGTCGATGCGGCCCTGGTGCACCAGCTCGCCGAACTCGCGACGGACCCGGTCGCCGGTGCGGTACCAGTGCGCGGCGGTCAGCGGCCCGGTGCCGTCGTAGAGCCGGGCCCGGTCGCCGTCGAAGGAGACGAACCGGCCCGCGTTCTCCGTCGGGTCCAGGTAGCCGGGGAAGCGCTGCTCACCACGGACGCACAGCTCGCCGTCGTCGCACGGGCGCAGGTCCTCGTCGAGCAGCACGTAGTCGAGGTGCGGGTAGATGTCCCCGATCGGCACCGACCGGTTCGACGACTCGATCCGGGCGGCCGGGTCGGCGGGCACCTCGTACGCGGTGACGATGACCGTGGTCTCGGTGGGGCCGTAGCAGTTGATCACGGCGGTGTTCGGCGCGGCGGCCGTCCAGTCGTTGACCTGCTCGATGGTCAGCGGCTCCCCGCCGAAGGAACTCAGCCGCAGCGTCGGCATGCTCTCCGGCGCCAGCGCCCGCAACCGCTTGGCGAACGAGATCAGCGACGGCACGGACAGCCAGTGCGTGAGCCGCTTCGTGTTGATGAAGCGCACCGGCGTCAGCACGTCGCCGCGCTGCGCCACGCACAGGGTGGCGCCGGTGCCCCAAGCGCCGAACATCGCCAGGATCGAGCCGTCGAAGCACATCTCGAAGGTCTGCGAGACCCGCGACTCGGGCCGGAACCGGTACCGCTTGGTCACCTCGGTCAGGAACGAGTCGACGTTGGCGTGGGTCGCCGGCACGCCCTTGGGCTTACCGGTGGTGCCGCTGGTGAAGATGATGTACGCGAAGTCGTCGCGGCCCCGCTCCACCTCCGGCGGGATCTCCGTCGCGTCGCCCGGGGCGAGGAACCGGCGCCAGCCCTCACCGGTCAGGTCGAGGACCGTGACGGTGGTCTGCGCCCGGAACTCGGCCAGCCCGTCGCCGGAGGTGTCGTCGACCATGACGAGGTCGAGCCCTGCCTCGTCGGAGATGGCGAGGTTCCGGGCCGCCGGATTGGCGGGGTTGAGCGGCACCACCGTCGCACCCAGCCGCAGGGCGGCCAGGTAGGCGATGTAGCCGACGAGGCTGCGGGAGGTGAGCAGCCCGACCCGTCGGGGTGGCCGCCCCGGCGCGCGCTGCATGGCGGCCGACAACCGCTCGGCCGCGGCCCGCAACTCGGCGTAGGTCAGTGCGTCCGAGGCGACCTCGATCGCCACGTTGTCCGGGTACTGCCGGGCCGACGTACGGAACCAGTCGTAGAGGGTACGGGTCTGCATCGCACATCCTTCACAAGGTCTGCCGGTGCGGGCGTTCCGCCGCCGGCGCTGGGGTGGTCGACCGGTCTCGTTCCAGGTGCCGCAGGTGGTCGAAGGTGGTCCGCACCAGCGCGGACCGGGGGCGTCCACGGCGGGCCGACTCCACCGCGAAGCGCAGGGCCCGGGGCAGGTCCGCCCAGGCCCGCACCGCCTCGTCGTCGCCGAGGTGGCGGTACCGGAACGTCCGGTGCTGCGCGACGGCCCACAGGTCGTCCAGGTGCGCCCCGGCGGCCTCCGGGTGCGCGACGACGTGGTCGCGGAGGAACTCCAGGGCCGCGTCCTCGTCCAGCAGCCAGTCGCCGGGCAGCTCCGGCTCGTCCCCGGCGCTGCCCGTACGGACCAGCCAGTGCGGGTGCCCGCCGGCTGGCGGGGGCATCCAGAAGCCGAAGGCCAGCGCGTTGCGCCGGTCCTGTTCCGGGCGCCACGCGGGCGGCGGGGTCATCGCGGCGAGCAGCCCGGCGGTTCCGAGCCAGCCGGCGTACGGCTCCTGTTCGCCGGCGGGCAGCAGCCCGCTGAACCCGTCGACCACGTGCCAGTCGTCGCCGCGCCGGTCGTCGACCAGCAGCCAGTGCGGCGCGTGGGCCGTGCCGCCGGTCGAGGGGGACCAGGGCAGCGCCACGTTGTCGGTGACCACCAGCACCCGGCCGTGGCGCCGCAGCTCCGCGTCGACGGACTCGACGATGCCGTCGGCCGGAGCGGTGGCCCACGCCAGTCGGGTGCCGTCCGGCAGCCGGTCGAGCGGCACCCGGTGGTGGGAGAAGGCGAGCTGCCCCTCCGGCAGGTCCGTGCGCACCGCGACGCGTACCGAGTCGGCGAACCGGTCGGGGGTGTCGGCGAACTCGCCGGCCCGGTAGCCGGCCAGGTTGGCGGTGTAGCAGCTCAGCCCGGCGAAGCGGGGGTCGGGGGCGGTCATCGCGTACCCACCACGTGCGCCACGCTCGCCGGCACCCGGCTGTGCCCGCGCAGGCTCACCCACCGCAGGTCGGCCCAGCGGCCCGTCCGTCGTCCCGCCGGCACTGGAATGGCCCAGGGCCGGCCGGCGAGGCCTGCGCCGGTCGCCTTCACGCACGCCTCCTGCACCGTCCAGATCCAGGCGAACTCGCGGTCCCGGGCCGGTGCGGGCAGCCGGTCCAGGGCGGCGCGGACCGCCGGGGCGCAGCAACGGCGCAGCAGGGCCGGCGGCGCGGGCACGGGCACCTGGACGTCGACGCCGACCGGCACGCCCCGGCCGAGCGCGGCGGCCACCGTCCCGGCGTCGTGGGACAGGCTGACGCTGATCCCCGGCCACTCGGGCAGGTGGGGCTGGCCGCCGTCGCGGGCGGCGATCGGCGTGGCGCCGGCCGCCCGGCCCAGCTCGGCGGCGAGCAGCAGGCGCAGCAGCGCCCGCGCGGCCAGCCGTTCGGCGCGCGGGCCGGCGGGGAGGTCACCGACGGTCGCCAGGTCCGCCGGGGCCGGCGGAAGGTGGGCGAGCAGTCGCTGCTCGGCCACGGCCACCCGCACCCGGGCGCCCAGCCGCAGCCGGACGATGCCCCGGTGGCGGCCCGTCGGGTCCCGGCGCGGCCGTGCCCGGCAGGCCAGCGCCGTCCGCTGCCGGGCCGTCACCACGGCCGGTCCCGCAGCAGGTCCGGCACGTGCTCGGCGATCCCGGCGAGCATCGCGCCGGTGGCGCCGCCGGCCGTGGCGAACATACCGGCGGCGGCCCGCAGCTGCGCCAGCCCGCCCTCGGCGTACGCCTCCGCGCCGAGCAGGGCGGCGCACTCGCCGAGCACCACGTCCAGGCCCTGCGCCACCGAGGTCTTCAGCAGCATGCTGGTCACCAGGGGCTCGGTGCTTCTCCGGTGGGCGTCGCAGGCCGCCCCGATCCGCCAGGCCTCCACCACGCACCGGGCGAACCGCTCCCGGATCGCCGCGTTGTCCCAGGCCCGGCCGTCGCCGAGGGGACGCTCGACGAGCCGGCGGTGGGTGTCGGCGAGCACCCGCCGGCACATCGCGGCGGCCCACACGCCGCCCGCGAAGCGTTCCGTGGCGATGTGCCGGGCGAAGCTGACCATGCCCCGGCCGGGCCGGCCGACCAGGTACGACCGGTCCAGGCACACCTGGTCGAAGTGCAGGTCGCCCAGGCCGGCGCCGCTCAGCGGGGTGCCCCGGGTCGCGGACACCCGCACGCCGGGGGCGTCGGTGGGCACCAGTACCCACACGAAGCTGGTGAAGTGCCGCTGCGGGCGGTGCCGGGCCAGCACGAGCGCGTGGCCGGCGGTGCGGGCGTTGGTGATCCACCGCTTCCCGCCGTCGAGCACCAGCGACCGGTCGTCGAGGCGTACCGTCGTGCCCAGCTCCATCAGGTCGGAGCCGGCGCCGTCGCGGTCCGTCGCGGCCAGCGCGAGCGTCGCGCGACCGGCGACCGCGTCGAGGTACGCGGCCCGCACCGGCCCGTCCGCCGGCTCCGCGTCGACCTGTTCGCGCAGGACGGGCAGCGCGCTGGCGACCTGGACGCAGACCGACAGCACCACCCCGACCGGGCAGTACGCGTCGAGGGTGCCGAGCAGCCCCGGCAGCTCGGCCGGCCCGAGGTCGCGCAGCAGGCCGTGCTCGCCGAGCGCCCGCCACACCGCGCGGGCGTCGGCGGGGGTGGCCAGCCCGCGCAGCGCCGCCTCGGTACGCGCGGCCACGTCGGCGCCGGGATCGGGTGCCGCCGGGACGGGCGCCGTGGGGGCCGTCGTCGGTGCCGTCCGCAGCTCAGGCAAGGTGCACCTGCCGGTCGCGCAGTGTCAGCGCCCCGTTGACGAGCAGCAGCCGGTCGTTGGCGTAGTTCAGCGAGGCCGAGCGGAGGTCCCGGAAGACGCGCTCCAGGTACAGCGGCGACGACCTGAGGTAGCCGTGCCGCAGGCCCACCAGCTCCACCATCTCGTCGGCGGCGGCGAAGCACTGCTCGGCGGCGTGCACCTTCAGGGAGTTGACCAGCAGCTGGGTCGACGGGTCGGCCACGTCCGGGGTGCCCTCCACGGCGGCGACGGTGTGCCGCAGCAGGGCGTTGACCAGGTCGAGCCGGCCCCGGACCCGGGCCAGCCGGGTCAGCAGCAGCTCCGAGGAGGGATCGAACTGGCCCCGGCCGGCGTCGCGGATGTGGTGCAGGATCCGCGACAGCGCGCCGGTCGCCGCGCCGAGCCACGCCGCCGACCAGCCGATGTGTGCCAGCGGCCCGAAGGTGGGGGCGACGATCTCGCGGAACTTCCCGGGTGCGCCGATCACCTGGTCGGCCGGCACCCGCCCGGTCAGCCGCATCGGCACGCTCTGGGTGGCCCGCATCCCGAGCGGCTGCCAGCCGCCGCGCACCTCCAGGGTCAGCTGGTCGCGGCGGGCGTACACCAGGGAGACCTGGCTGGGCGAGGTGGCGTCCGGCGCCAGCGTGGTGATGAGGTACGCGTCGGCGTGCTGGCCGCCCGTCACGATCGGGGCGTCCCGGTCGATCGTCAACGTCCCGGCGTCCTGCCGGACCGTCGACTCCGAGCTGAGCAGGTGTCCGCCCTTGCCGCGTTCGGTGGTCACCGAGGCGAGGTAGACGTCGCCCTTGCCGAGCTCCGGCAGGAGCCGCGCGGCGAGGGGCCCGTCGGCGTGCCGGACCACCGCCACCACCTGCTGGCAGTGCATCGCGAAGATCAACGCGACGGACATGTCCACCCGGGCCAGCCGCAGCGTCACGTCGACGAGGTCGCCGAGCCCGCCGCCCCCGCCGCCGTGCTCCGCCGGCACGAGCAGGCCGAGCAGGCCGGTGGCCCGCATCGCGTCCAGCGCCGCGACGGGGAACTCCGCCGCCTCGTCGGCCTGCTCCGCGTGCGCGGCGGCGGCGGCCAGCACCTGCTCCAGCGCGGCCTCGTGGCGGGTCGCGGCGCTCACGCCGCCCGCCCCCGCAGCGACTCGATGGTGTTCCACAGGCTGCCCGCGGTGGCGAAGGTGCTGTCGGTCAGCAGCTCGTCGGGCATGGACACGCCGTAGGTGTCCTCGATGGTGAACAGCAGCTCGATCGCGCGCATCGAGTCCAGGCCCAGCTCGTTGAGCGAGGCCTCGGCGGTGATGGGCTGCGTTCCCGCGTACTTGAGGAACGGCTTGAGCAGGTCCGGAAAAGCGGCGTCCATTGTCAGATCAACCCCTGTCGCTGCCGATGACGGTGTGCCGGGTGAGCTCCAGCCGGGTCACGCCGGTGATCCGGCCCCCGGCGACGGTGACCTCGACCGGCATGGGATGCGCGAGGAAGGCCACCAGGCTGGCGTAGAGGCCGTACGCGCCCACGTTGGGCACGGCGACCAGCTGGCCCGGGACCAGCGGCGGGAGGGCCGCGGCGCGGGCCCACGTGTCCAGCGGCGTGCACAGCGGACCGGTGACGATGGTCCCGGGCACCGGCGCGCCGGCCGCCGCGTCCACGGTGACCAGGTCCGGCACGATCGGCGGCAGCCGGCGCAGCCCGGACATCCCGCCGAGGTGGTGGATGCCCGACTCCAGCACCACCACGGTGGCGCCCTGCGACCGCTTCACGTCCAGGACCCGGGTGACCAGCGTGCCGCAGGTGCCGACCAGGTACCGGCCGGACTCGAAGGCCACGCCCGGCCCGCGCTCCGGCCAGCCCGGGAAGGCGTCGCCCAGCAACGCCGTCAGCCGGTCCGCCAGCTTCGGCAGCTCCGGTCGGTCGCCGGCCCGCGCGAAGGGCGCCCCGAAGCCACCGCCCAGGTCGATCAGCTCCGGCTGCGTCCCGGTCGCCGCCGCCAGCCGCCGTACGGTGTCGACGGACTGGGTGAACTGGGCGAGCAGGGCGTCCTCGCCGTCGACGTTGCTGCCCATGTAGAGGTGGAACCCGACCGGGGACACGTTCCGGCGCGGCCCGAACAGCTCGGGCCGGTCCAGCACCCAGCGCACGTCCGCGCCGAACTGCGAGGCGACGCCGGTCATGGTGAGGCCCTGCCCGGGGGCCGGGGTGTCGTCGTTGATGCGCACCAGCGTGCGGACCTCGACGTCGTGCTCGCGGGCCACCCGGTCGAGCTGGTCCAGCCCGTACGGCGAGTCGACGGAGAAGAGCCCGACGCCGGCCCGTACGGCCTCGACCAGGTCGACGTCCCGCTTGCCGGGGCCGGTGTAGAGGATCTCGGCCGGATCGCAGCCGGCCGCCAGCGCGACGCGCAGCTCGCCGGGGGAGCAGACCTCCGCCCGGCACCCCGCGGCGGTGAGGTCGGCGACCACCGTCGGGTGCGGGTTGGCCTTGAGCGAGTAGAACAGCTCGGCGGGCCCGGGCAGGGCGGCCCGCAGCGCGGCGTACGAGCGGGCCAGCTCGTCGGTGTCGTAGAGGTACGCCGGGGTCTGCGGCGCGTCCGGCCGGTCGAAGAGTTCCGCGAGCTCAGACACGGGCGCGCTCCGACCACATCCGGTACAGCTCCGCCCGGTCGACCTTGCCGTTGCGGGTCAGCGGGATCTCCGGCACGACCAGGCAGGTCCGGGGCGTCTTGATCTCGTCGAGTTCGGTGCGCAGCGCGGCGAGCACCTCCGGCGCGGTCAGCTCGGTCACCGCGAACAGGGTGGCCGAGTCGCCGCCGTCCTCGGCGCGGGGCGGCAGCACGGCGGCGGCCTGCATCTGCGGTATCCGGTGCGCCGCCGCCTCGACCTCGGTGACGCTGACGCGGATGCCGCGTTCCTTGTAGATGTCGTCGCGCCGGCCGACGAAGTAGAGGTAGCCGTCGGCGTCGAGCCAGCCGTGGTCGCCCGTGCGTAGCTGGGGGAAGAGCCCCTCGGCGCGGGGGAAGCGCTGCGCGGTGAGGTCCGGGCGACGCCAGTAGCCGGCCATCACGTGCGGGCCGCGGACCACGATCTCGCCGACGGTGCCGGGCGGCACCGCCGCGCCGTCCGCGTCCACGATCAGGATCTCGGTGCCGGGCAGGGCCCGCCCGGAGGCGCCGGGCCGGCGCAGGTCCTCGTCCACCGGCATGATCGCGGCCCGCTTGCACTCGGTGAGCCCGAACATCAGCTGTACGCGCAGCGTGGGGATCCGGGCGCGCAAGTCGCGCAGCACCTCGGGCGGCATCGCCGCGCCGGTGTTGGTGAGCAGGCGCAGCGCCGGCACGGCCGTGCCCGGGCGGGACAGCATCCGGGCCAGGCCACGGGCGAGGGCGGGCACGGCGGGCAGCACGGTCGCGCCGCTGTTCACCAGGTGCCGGGGCAGCGTCGGGCCGGTGTCGGCGGGGGAGGCCAGGTGCAGCCGGGCGCCGGCCAGCGTGCTGAGGAAGATCTGGTACATGCCGTAGTCGAAGGAGAGCGGCAGGGCGCACCACACGACGTCGTCGGCCCGGTAGCCGAGCTGGGCGGCGATGGCCCCGGCGGCGAAGACCACCTGCGCGTGGGTGGACACCACCGCCTTCGGCATGCCGGTGCTGCCGGAGGTGTAGATGAGGCAGACCGGATCGACGGCCAGCGGGGCCGCCGCCGGCTCGGCGTCCGGGCCGTCGCGCACGATCCGGCGCAGCTCCGCCGAGCCGACGGCCGGCACCCCGTGCTCGGCGGCCACGGCGAGCGCCCGGGGGCTGTCGCTGACGAGCAGCGCCGGCTCGGCGTCGGTCAGCACGTGGGCCAGGGCGATCGCGGGGGACTGGTCGTTGACGACGCTGAACACGGCGCCCGCCCGGGAACAGGCGTACAGCAGGGCGGGCAGCAGCGGGTCGGTGGGCAGGCAGACCACCACCCGCTCGCCCCGGCCCACACCCCGCCCGGCGAGCCAGCCGGCGCCCCGCCGACTGGCGGCGTCCAGCTCGCCGTAGCTCTGGACCAGGTCGCCGTGCGCGATCGCCGGTGCGTCCGGCCGGGCGGCCGCGGTGCGGTCCAGCAGTTCGTGCAGCAGCCCGCTCACCGGCCCGACACCCCCTGCGTCGCCGGCCGGGCCCGCTCGAACACGGCGCCCAGCGAGTCGAGGTCGTGCAGGGCCGTCCCGGTGAGGTCGTCCGGGTCCAGCTCCACCCCCAGCCGGGTCTCCGCCCGCTCGATCACCTCGACCAGCCGGAACGAGTTGAAGCCCGACAGCGTCCGCAGCGGACGCCCGTCGACCGGCACCTCCGGGCCCACACCGAGGACGCCACGCACCTCGTCGGCCAGCACCTCGCGGATCCGGCCCAGGTCGGCGGTCGGCCCGCCCCTCGGCGGTGGCACCGGCCCGGCGTCGGCGAGCCGTCCGGCGAGCGCCACGTCGTCGCGCAGCAGGCCGGCGAGCTGGTCGAGGACGGGGGCGGGGAAGACGCCGCCCCGGCGGACCCGGCGCATCGCCACGTAGCTCTGCCCGGCGAGCGCGAGCCAGGCGTCGGCGCGACCGGCGGCCTCCCGTGCCGCGTCGGCGGCGTCCGGGTCGCCGGCCAGCCAGGCGGCGTGCAGGGCCCGGGACCGGCCGAGCAGCCACACGTCGAGCACCAGTTGGGCCGCCACCTCCGCCTCGCCCGCCCGCCGTCGGACGGCCGCCAGGTAGTCCTCGATCCGGTCGGCCTCGGCGCGCAACGCGGCGGCGTTGTCCCGCAGCACCGCCGCCCGGTCGAGCACCGGGGCGCCGTCGGCGACGACGGTCATCGCGGTCGCTCGGGGCACCGCCGCGTCGAAGTCGGCGGCCGACATCCGCCACGTCCCCGGTCGCGCGTCACCCCACTGGGTGGAGTTGTGGTAGCCGTCGACCACGACGCAGTGCTCACCGGCGTCGACCAGCAGGAAGCTGTGCTCCATGTGCTGGTTTCCGGCGTACGGCAGCCAGCTCATGGTGAACGTGTCGGCGACCACGTAGAGCGGCGAGTGCTCGGCCACCAGCTCGCGCAGCCGCGCGCCCGGCACGTCGTCCCAGCGTCGGGCGACCCGCAGGCCGAGCAGGTCGGCCGCCTCGGCCAGCCGCTGGTCCACCGACGCGGTCACCGCCGGCGTCCCGGCCGGCCCCTCGGCGGTGTGGAAGCGCAGGGTGGCCCCGAGCGCCAGGTGCGCCCCGGGCCCGTAGGCCCGGTCGGCCAGCGCGGCCAGGTTCACCTGCACGCAGTCCAGCACGTCGGCGCGGAGACCGGTCAGCACCGGCGTCCACTCCCGGCTGCGCGTCGGCACCGCAGGCACAGCGACCATGTCACGCCCTTCAGATCTCGTGGACCGCGCGGAGCGACGCCGTCGCCGCCCGCAACGCGTCCGCGTCGGCCGGCCGGTCCTCGGGCAGACCGGCGAGGAGCTTGTCGTACGCGGCCAGGTCGAGCAGGCCGTGCCCGCTGACGCAGACCAGCACCCCGTGCCGCGCCGGGTGCCCGGACTCCCGCCCGGTCGCCACGCGGGCGGCGGCGGCCAGCGCGTGACCCGACTCCGGCGCGGGCAGCACCAGCTCGGTCAGGGCGAACGTCCGGCCGGCGGTCAGCGCCTCCCGCTGGCCCACCGCCAGCGCCGAGATCTGCTCCCGGTGCCGCATGGCGGAGATCAGCTTCGCCGCGCCGTGGAAGCGCAGCCCGGCCGAGTGCGACGCGGGGATCGCGTACCCGCTGCCGATCGTGTACATCGGCTCCATCGGGCCGGTGCCGGTGGAGTCGGTGTGGTCGTAGGCGTACACCCCACGGGTCAGCTTCGGGGTGGCGCTGGACTCGACCGCGATCAGGTCGGCGGGCACGTCCAGCTCGCCGGCCCGCCAGGCGGCGAAGAACGGCAGGGCCAGCCCGCCGAAGTTGCTGCCGGCGCCCACGCAGCCGATCACCGCGTCCACGGTGGCGTCGATGGCGGCGAGCTGGTCGATCGCCTCCAGGCCGATCACCGACTGGTGCAGGATGCTGTACGTCTCGCCGCTGCCGATGCAGAACGCCCGCTTGGGATCCGCCCGGGCGTACTCGACGGCCTCGCCGATGGCCAGCGCGAGGCTGTTGCCCTGCCCCGGCTGCTCGGCGGCGGCGCGTCCCACCCCGGTCAGCGGGCTGGGACTGGCGTGCAGCTCCGCGCCGTAGAGCCGCATCAGGCTGCCCCGGTACGGCTTGTCGCGCAGGCTCCCGCCGACCATGAAGACGGTGCAGGCCATGCCGAACGCGGCGCAGGCGGCGGCGAGGGCGCTGCCCCACTGCCCGGCGCCGGTGCCGGTGACCAGCTCCCGGAAGCCCGCCCGGTGGTAGTAGTGGGCCTGCGCCAGCGCGGTGTTGAACTTGTGGCTGCCGGAGATGTTCCCGCCCTCGTACTTGACGTAGATCGGGACGGTGGCCCCGATCTCGGCCTCGAAGCGGCGGGCCCGCCACAGCGGCGCCGGCCGGTAGGCCCGGTAGCGCTCGGCCACGGGCTCCGGGATCGGCCAGAACTCCCGGGCCGACACGCTCTGCCGGATCAGCTCCAGGGGCAGGGTGGCGGTCACCGGGCCGTCGGTGTCCTCCGGCGTCACGTCCGCGGGCAGTTCGTAGCCGAGGTGCGGCAGGACGCTGCGCCAGGCCCGGGGCGTCTCGGTCACGACTCCTCCTTCACCACGTCGGCGACGACGTCGACCAGGTCCGCGACGGTCGTGAAGACCCGCCCGGCGAAGATGTCGTCCGGCAGCGTCACGTCCAGCTCGTCCTCCAGCCGGACGAGCATGCCGAGGAAACCGAGCGAGTTGACCCGCAGCAGGTCGCCGTTGAGGGGCTCGTGGTCGTCGACCGTGCCGGGGTCGACCGCGAGCCGGGACTCGCGTACGACCAGCCGTTTCACCGCCTCGTTGATCAGGGACCGGTCCGTCATGCCGCCTCCGTCCCGTCGCCGCGCAGCCTGCCCCCGGCGTCGACGACCCAGCTCCAGGTCAGCAGGGCGGACAGGTCGACGGGCCCGCGTACGTGCAGCCGGCCCGTGCTGATGGACAGCTCCGGTCCCAGTGCCATCGTCGGACCGTCGTGCAGGCGCAGGGAGCCGTTGACCACCAGCGCGGCGGCGTCCACCCTGGCCAGGAACCCGTCCACGACCGCCGGGTCGGTGGCCACCACGCCCTCGGTGTGCCGGGAACCGAAGCGGCGGATGTGGGCCGCCGCCTCGTCGAGGCCGGCGACGGGCCGGATGCCGACCGCGCGTTCCAGGAACTCGCGGCCGTCGTCGGCGGCGGTCAGCTCGGCCACCGGCGCCCCGGCGGGCACGGCGGCGGTCAGCCGGGGGTCGACCCGCAGCAGCCACGGCTCGGTCAGCCCGGCGCCGGCCCGCAGCAGGGCCCGGGTCAGCTCCTCGGCCACGTCGGCGTGGGCCAGCACCAGTTCGAGGGTGTTGCACGCGGTGGGCTCGCCCAGCTTGCTGTCGAGCGCGATCCGGGCGGCCAGTTCCAGGTCGGCGCTGCGGTCGACGTAGAGGTGGTTGACCCCGCCGCCGCTGGCGATCACCGGGATGGTGGAGCTGGTCTGGCAGTAGTCGATCAGCGTCGGGCTGCCCCGGGGGATCAGCACGTCGACCGCGTCGTGCCGCTTCAGCAGGGCCCGCACCAGCCGGCGGTCGGGGTCGGTGACGATCCGTACGGTGCCGTCGGGCAGCCCCGCGTCCGCCAGCGCCTGCCCGACGACGACGGCGAGGGCCCGGTTGGTGGCCGCGATCTCCGACCCGCCGCGCAGGACGGCCACGTTGCCGACCGCCACCGGGAGCAGGGCGCCCTCCACCGTCACCGTCGGCCGCGCCTCGAAGATCATCAGAACCACGCCGAGCGGCTTGGGCAGCCGGCGTACGGTGGCGCCGTTGCCGGCCCGGTGTCCGGCGCTCGGCGCGGTCACCGTCGGCAGCGCCGCACGGGTCCGCGCGATCAGGTCGACCAGCGCGTCGAGGTGGCGCTTGCCGAGCGCCAGGCGGTCCACCAGCTCGGGGCCGAGGCCCGCCTCGGTGCCCCGGGCCACGTCGGTGGCGTTCGCCGCCAGGACGTCGGCCCAGCCGGCGGCGAGCCGGTCGGCGAGCGCCGCGCAGTACCGGTCGTAGCGCACGTCGCCGGGCGGGGGCAGCTCGGCCCGGGCCCGCGTCGCGCCGTCCAGGATCTCGTCCACATCGGTCACCACATGAACTGCCCACCGTCCACGATCAGCTTCTGCCCGGTCAGGTATCCACTCGCCGGCCCGACGAGGAACTCCAGGGCGTCGGCGATCTCCTCGGTGGTGCCGATGCGGCCCCGGGGGATCTCCGCGACCACCGCCGCCCGGGCGGCCGGGTCGTCCAGCCGGAACCGGGTCACCAGCTCGTCGGTCTCGGTCATGCCCGGGATCAGGCAGTTGACCCTGATCCGGGGCGCCAGCTCCAGCGCCAGGCACTTGGTGAGCTGGAGCAGGCCGGCCTTGCTGGCGCAGTAGTTCACGCCGTTGCGGCGGGGGCGGATGCCGGTGGTGGCCCCCACGTTGACGATCACGCCGTCGCGCCCGGCCGCCAGCATCGCGGGCGCGAACGCCCGGGTGAGGTGGAAGACGCCGGAGAGGTTGGTGTCGAGCACCCGCCGCCAGTCCTCGGTCGACATCTCCAGGAACGGCCGGTCGATGTTGATGCCCGCGTTGTTGACCAGCACGGTCGGCGGGCCGTGCTCCGCGAGGACCGTCTCCACGGCGGCGTTGACCGCGTCGGCGTCGCCGACGTCGAGCCGGACCGGGTGGAACGCGGCGCCGAGCTCGGCCGCTGCCGACGCCGCCGCGACGGCGTCACCCCGGTACGGCGCGACCACCCGGTGCCCCAGCTTCACCAGCCGGCGGCTGAAGGTGAGCCCGATGCCCCGGGTGCCGCCGCTGACGACCGCGAGCGGGCTCATCGCAGCACCGCACCGGAGGCGCGGCCGAGGAACGGCGTCACCTCGTCGACGAGCTGCGGCAGGCGCTCGGGGTCGAAGACGTCGAAGTGCCCCGCGTCGAGCCGCCCGGCGCTGAGCTCCGGCGCCAGTTCCCGCCACCGGGCCTCGGCCTCGGCGCGGAACCCGAACTCCTCGTCGGTGCACATCAGCATCAGCACCCGGCCGGCGTACGGCCGTTCGGCCCGGTAGTCGGCGAGGGCGGCGACCTGGGTGTCGAAGACCCGCCGGACCCGCTCGACGGTCGCCGGGGCGGGGCGCGGCCCGAGCATCCCGACGACGGTCTCGCGGACCCGGGCGTCCTCCTCGGCCGTGGCGCGGCGCGGCAGCGGCGTCGCGTCCACCAGCACCAGGTCGGGCAGGTGCCCCCGCTCGGCCAGCCGGACGCACAGCTCCCAGGCGACCGAGCCGCCGAGGGACCAGCCGAGGACAGCCGCCGGGACCGTGCCGTCCGCGTCCAGCGCCTGCGCCGCCGCGTCGGCCATCTCGGCGATGCTGAGTTCCGGCTCCTCGTCGGGCAGCAGGCCGGCCGCGCGTACCGCCGCGACGTTGTGGGTCTTGCCGATGGCCGCGGCGAGCCGCAGGTAGGGGTGCAGCCCGCCACCGGCGCCCGGCAGCAGTACGCACGCCGGTCGGGCGCCCCGCCGCAGCAGGGGGACCAGCCGGCCGGGCAGCCTGGTCGTCACGGCGTCACCGCCGCATCGTCGCCGCCCCGCCCCGCGCGGACGAGCCCCGCCAGGGTGGCCACGGTGGGCGCGGCGAAGAAGTCGACAAGCGGCACCGCCACCCCGTAGCGCTCCTGCACCTCGGCGAGGGTGGTGAAGATGTTCAGCGAGTGTGCGCCGTACTCGATGAGCGGGCGGTCCGGCCGGATGCCCTCGACGTCGAGCACCCCGCCCCACAGCCCGGCCAGCTCCCGCTCCAGGTCGTCGGCGTACGCGACCTCGGCGGTGTCGGCGCTCTGCTGCTCGACCAGCAGCTCGTCGGCGAGCCGCAGCAGGGCGTCGCGGTCGGTCTTGCCGGTCGGCGTGGTCGGGACCCGGTCGACCGGGAAGATCCACAGGGGACGCATGTAGACCGGCAGCGCCGTGGTCAGCCGTTGGCGGACCTGTTCCGGGTCGACGGTCGAGTCCGCGTCGGGACGGACGAACAGCCCGAGTTCCCGGTCGGACCCGGAGCCCCGGACCACGGCCACCGACTGTCGGACGCCGTCGACCTGGTTCGCGACCGCCTCGATCTCGCCCAGCTCGATCCGGTACCCCCGGATCTTGACCTGGGTGTCCATCCGGCCCAGGAAGACCAGGTCGCCCCGGTCGTCGCGGACCACGAGGTCCCCGGTGCGGTACATGGTCGCGTCGGGCGCACCGGAGAACCGGTCGGGCACGAACCGTTCGGCCGTGATCTCCGGGTCGTTGATGTAGCCGTCGGCGGGGCAGTCCCCGCCCAGGAGCAGCTCGCCGGCGACGCCGGGCGGGGCGAGGTGGCCGGTGGCGTCGACCACGTACGCGCTCACCCGCGGGTACGGCTGGCCGATCGGCACGTGGGTCGGCCACACCGCGTCCCGGTACGACAGCCGGTGCGAGGTGACCGCGTGGGTCTCGGTGGGGCCGTACAGGTTGACCAGGGTGCAGTGCGGGTGGGCGAGGAAGAAGTCGCGGATCTCGTCGTCGACGATGAGCTGCTCGCCGGAGACGCACAGGTAGCGCAGCGCGGGCAACCGGGTGCCCCGGCTCGCGGCGGTCTGCACCAGGGGTCGCAGCGCCGCGACCGGCAGGTAGACGTGGGTCACCTCGGTCCTGGCGATCCGGCTGAGGACGGCGGTGAACATCCGCCGGTCGGCCGGCTCGCGGGAGACCACCGTCCCGCCCGCCGCCAGGGTCGGCAGGATCTCCTGGAAGGAGACGTCGAAGCCGAGCGGGGCGTACTGGAGGAAGCGGGTCTCGGCGTCCATGCCGAGGGCCGCGATCTGCCAGCTGGTGAGGTTGGCCAGGGGGCGGTGTCCCATCTGGACGCCCTTGGGCTGCCCGGTGGAGCCCGACGTGTACATCACGTAGATCGGGGCGTCGGGATCGGCCAGCGGGTCGGGCACCGGCTCCGTCGTGGCGGCCAGGTCCGCCACCGCGACCGTGGGCACGTCCGGCACCAGGGCCTCGCCGACGACGAACTCGCAGCCGGCCCGCCGGACCATGTACTCCAGCCGCTCGGCGGGCAGGCCCGGATCCAGGGGGAGGTACGCCGCGCCCCGGCGGAGGATGGCCAGGATGGCGGTCACCGTGTCGCAGAGCGTCGTCGCGGCGAGGCCCACCACGGCCCGGGGGCCCACGCCGTGCGCGGCGAGCCCGGCGCTGATCCGCTCGGCCTCGGCCAGCAACTGGCGGTAGTCGAGCCGGCGGGTCGGGTCCTCGATCGCGGGGGCGTCGGGTCGCTGCCGGGCCGCCGCCGTCACCCAGTCCCACGGCGTGTCGCCGGTCAGCGGGCTGGTCCAGCCGTCGGAGCGGACGCTGGCCGTGGCGGAGGCGTCGGCGAAGAGGTCACCGAGCCGTTGCGAGCCGTCCCGGACCGTTCCGCGTACGGCGTCGCGCAGCGAGGTGAGCAGCCCGTCGGCGACGACGGGTGCGATGAGCTGCCGGTCGTACTCGAGTTCGAGCAGCCAGCGGCCGTCGACGGGGGTGGCGCCCAGCCAGAGGTCGAACTTGGCGGTGCCGTTGCCGGGCTCCAGGACCCGCAGCACGGCCCCGCCCGGTTCGGGTGTGAAGGTGTCCTGCATGGCGAGCATCGCCGAGAACAGCGGGTTGCGGTTGCTGGATCGGTCGGGCCGTACGTCGGCGACGAGCCGGTTGAAGGTGACGTCGACGTTCGCGCGGCAGAAGTCGATGGACTCCCGGACCACCTTGCCGAGATGCTCGTCGACGGTGCGGCTCCACTCCACGTCGACGGTGACCGGCAGCGTGTTGACGAAGAAGCCGCCCAGGTCGAAGGCGCCGATCGTGCGGCGGGCCATGAACGGGCTGCCGACCAGGACGCTGGACACGTTGCCGTGCCGGGCCAGCACGGTGCCGTAGATGCCGGAGAAGAAGACGAAGGGGGAGATCTCCAGCCGCCGGCAGGTCTCCGACAGCGCGGCCGTCTCGGCCTGGCTGAGGTACCAGCTGACCCGGTCGCCGGTGAACTCCGTCTGCGCGGCGCGGCCGGGCAGGGGGGCCAGCACCAGGGGCGGGACCTCCCGCAACCGGGCCGCCCACTCCCGGGACCGGTCGACGACGCGGTCGGAGGTGGCGGTGCGGTTCTGCGCCGCCAGCTCCTTGACGAAGGCCTTCTCGCGGGCGGCGCGCCGCTGCTCGACCTCCGCCCCGGCGAGGCGGCCGGACAGTGCCTCCTGGAGGTCCCGCACCAGGGGCCCCATCGACACGCCGTCGAGGATGATGTGGTGGTCGCAGAGGAGGACGGCCACCCGGGGCTCGTCGACGCAGCGGACGACGGCGAAGCGGTACGCGGGGCCATTGGCCAGGTCGAACTCGGGTCGGCCGATCCGCCGCTGCGCCGCGCCGACGGCCTCCTCGAAGTCGCGCAGCCGAGCCGTGACCCGTTCGAGCGGGAAGTCCTCCGGACCCGGCGGCGGGGTGAGCCGCGCGTGCATCTCCGGGAGCAGCCCGAAGACCTGGCGCATCGCCGGCTGGACGGCGACCACCGTGGCCAGCGCGCGTTCGATCGTCTCGTCGGGGATCGACGGGTCGATGTCGAAGCGGACGAGCTGGTTGTAGACGGCGCGGCCGGGCGAGCGTTCGTTGACGACCAGCAGCCCCTTCTGCGACTCGGTGATCGGCAGTCGCACCGGCCCGGTGTCCGTCGCGGGTTCCGTCCCGGCCGTCGTGGTCACCGTGCGCCCCCGGTCTCGGCGCCCACGGCGCTCAGCTCGCGTAGCCACTGCTTGAGGTCACCGACGGTGCGGAGGTCCACCAGGCGGGTGGCGTCGATCTCCGCGTCGTCGTCGTCGGCCAGCTCGACGGCGAGCCGCAGCAGGGACAGCGATTCGAGGCCGGCCTCCAGCAGGGGGGTCGAGTCGTCGAAGGCCACCGACGCGTACTTCGCGATCGTCGTGTCGAGGTCAGCTGGAGTCGTCATCCCTGCTTCCCGTTCACCTGAGGTCGGCCGCGCCGCAATGATCGGAAACCGGGCGAGGAGCCGGGCCGCCGATCGAGGTGGGGGTCGACTGAATTTGCGCTTGAAAGTTCTACGGGTCCGAGCATCCCGGCGCCGATGTTCTCTCGATGTTCCCGGGATGGAATGTCGTTGGTCGCTGATTCGGGTGGCATCCCGGAGCCCGTCCGGTACCGGGCGGAGGCGGCGTAAAAGGGGCGCTGGCCAGTGGCGCGAGCCTGGAGGCGGGGCCCGGCGGGGCGGCAATGCCGCCGTAATCGCCTCAGATGCGGCACCGGGCGACAGAAACCCCCGTACGTATTATTCGGGTCCCGGTGGGCTGCCGTGGCCGCCGCCGGAAGGGCCGGCCGACGCACTGACGTGAGGATGGACACGTTCCCCCGGATGACCTATGGTGCAACCAGCGCAACGCAGAGTATTCCCATAAGGTGCGAAAAGGACTTTCCGCGATTGTTGGAGCCGCCTGCCGATACCCGTACGACCACCCTGTCAACGCGCGGACCCCGATGACCTGCGACTCCGTTCAGCCCCGGCGACCGGTCCGATCGGAATTGCCGGCGATGGCCGGGGCGGAAGTGCGGGATCGGTCCCCGACCCGCCCGGCATTGCGTGTCAGCTAATTGACAAGCACGGTCGGGTAAATGGTCCCTTATCGTTTGTCCGGGTGCTGTGCGAACTCCGCGGCGGAGTTCTGATTCACTTCTCCCAATTCAAGACCGTGCGAGGGATTGTCGTGGCCACAGCTCAAACCACAGCGCAGGCGGATCCGCCCGGAGCCAGGCGAAACGAATGGATTCTGGTCATCTTCACGGGCACTACCAACATCGCCGACGCGGTGGCCCGGATCGCCCTCCCGCTGCTCGCCGCCCAGATCAGTCGATCACCCGTCGTCGTCACCGCCGTCGCGGCCATCATGAGCCTGCCGTGGTTGGTGGCCGCGCTGCACGTCGGCGTCTTCGTCGACCGGATGGACCGGCGGGCCCTGCTGATGGGCGCCGAGATCGCCCGGATGGTCGCCGTCGGCGCGCTCCTCGTCGCCGTGCTCGCCGCGAGCCCCACCCTGGCGCTGATCTACGCCGCCGCCCTGGTCATCGGCCTGGCCGACGTGGTGGCCGGGATCGCCGGAGTCTCCATCGTCCCGTCGGCCGTGCCGAAACACCGCTGGGAGACCGCCAACGCGCGGATCACGGCCCTGGAATACCTGTTCAACGGCTTCGCCGGGCAGCCGATCGGCGGCTTCCTGGTGGCGGTCGGGTTCGGGCTCGCGCTCAGCGTCACCGGGTTCGCCTACGTGGCCGGCGCGGTCCTGCTGCTCCTGTTGGTCGGCAACTTCAAGGTCGCGGCCCCCGAGCGCAAGCGCTCGGTCAACGAGGACATCCGCGAGGGCCTCCGGTTCCTCTGGCAGCACCGGCTGCTCCGGACGATGGCGCTGCTCATCGCGATCATGGCCGGCTGCTGGGCGGCGTGGCTCGCCCTCATCCCGGTCTACGCCGTCGGCGGCCCGCTCGGCCTCGACGAACGGCAGTACGGCTTCCTGCTCACCGGCCTCGGCGCGGGCGGGGTGATCGGCACCGTCATCGTCGGGCCGGTCAACCGGTGGATCGGCCGACGCTGGTCCATGTTCACCGACATCGTCGGCGCCTTCGCCCTCGTCGCGGCCCCGGCGCTGCTGCCCGCCGCGCCGTCCAGCGCCTGGGCCATCGGCGCCGCGGCGTTCCTCGCCGGCGCCGGCGGCACGATGTGGACGGTCAACTCCCGGTTCATCACGCAGTCCCTGGTGCCGGCCGACATGCTCGGTCGGTTCAGCGCCGCGAGCCGCCTCGTGGCCTGGGGCATGACCCCGGTCGCCGCGATCCTCGCCGGCATCCTCGCCGAGTTCTTCTCCTACCAGGTGGCGTTCGGCTTCTTCGCGGTGCTCTGCGTACTGCTGATCTACCCGTTCTTCAAGGTGGTCACCCGGGAGCGCATGGCTGAGGTCGACGGCCCGGCCGCCGCCCCGGCGTCCGGCGACCCGGACGACAGCGGGGGCGCCGGCACCGCCGACGACGGTGGGGACCGGCCGGAGGCGGCGACCACCGGCGGCTCCCGGTGAGCGCGGACGACCCGACGCTCTTCCAGGGGTTCACCGACACGGTCCGCCGCCATCCCGACGCCCCGGCGCTGCGCGTCGCCGGGCACGAGCTGACGTACGCCGAACTCCTGGACCGGGTCGAGCGGCTGGCCACCCGGCTGGTCGCCCTGCACGGCCGCCCGCCCCGGGTCGTCGGGCTCTGCGCGTCGCGCAGCCTCGCGGCGTACGTCGGCTATCTCGCCACGCTGCGGCTGGCCGCGACCGTCGTGCCGCTCGGCCCCGACGCGCCGGCGGAACGGATCCGGCGGACCTGCGCCCACGCCGGGGTGGACGCCCTGCTCGCCGACGACGCGGGCGGCCGGGTGGCCGACGAGGCGGCCGGGCCGGTCGGCGTCCTGCACCTGCCCGACACCCCGGAGCAGCGCTGGTACGACGTGCCGGCCGAGCGGTGGACCGACGCGTACGCCGGCGGCCCCGACGACGTCGCGTACACCCTGTTCACCTCCGGATCCACCGGCACGCCCAAGGGGGTGCCGATCCGGCACCGCAACCTCGCCCCCTACCTCGCGCACTGCGTGCAGGCCTACCAGGTGGGGCCGGGGTCGCGGCTGTCGCAGACCTTCGAGCTGACCTTCGACCCGTCGGTGTTCGACATGTTCGTCGCCTGGTCGTCCGGCGCGCTGCTGGTGGTCGCCGCGCCCGGCGACACCCTGGCCCCCGTCCGCTACGTGAACGACAACCAGATCACCCACTGGTTCTCCGTACCGTCGGTGATCTCCCTGGCCCGCCGCCTGCGCACCCTGCGTCCCGGCAGCATGCCGGGCCTGCGGTGGAGCCTCTTCGCCGGTGAGCAGCTCACCCTGGCCCAGGCGCGGGCGTGGGCGGACGCCGCGCCGGGCAGCACCCTGGAGAACCTGTACGGGCCCACCGAACTCACCGTCACCTGCACCCGCTACCAGCTTCCCGCCGATCCGGCGCGGTGGCCCCGCACCAGCAACGACACCGTGCCGATCGGGCGGATCCATCCGCACCTGGAGGGGGTCCTGCTGGCGGCCGACGGGGCCGCCGGGGACGACGGCGAGCTCTGCGTGCGGGGCGGCCAGCGGTTCGACGGCTACCTCGACCCCGCGCAGAACCCCGGCCGGTTCGTCGACCACGACGGCCGCCAGTCGACGCCGGTCGACGGCCCGCCCGGCCCGGCGAGCTGGTACCGGACGGGGGACCGGGTCCGCCGGGAGGACGGCGAGCTGGTCCACCTGGGGCGGCTCGACGACCAGGTCAAGATCCACGGCTACCGCATCGAGCTGGGCGAGATCGAGTCCGTCCTGCGCCGGCACCCGGGGGTGCACGACGTCGTCGTCCTGGCGCTGCCCGGTGCCGGAGCGGTCGAGCTGCACGCGCTCTACACCTGCGACACCGTGGCGGAGGCGGCCCTGGCGGAACTGGTGGCCGACCACCTGCCGCCCTACATGGCGCCGGCGCGGTACCACCGGGTCGAGTTCTTCCCGGTCAACGCCAACGGCAAGGTCGACCGCCGGCGGCTGGCAGCGGACGTCGGACTGGTCTGAGCGGCGCCGACTCCCACCACGCTCACGAATCGAGAGCAGAGATGCCCATCCCGCGGCAAGCACCACCCGCCCGCCTGCGTTTCCGGTTGATGGGGCCGGTGGAGTTCCACGACGGCGTCCAGTGGCGGGGGATCGGCTCGGCGAAACAGCGCGCGTTGCTGGCGATGCTGCTGCTCAAGGCCGATCAGGTGGTGTCGCTCGAACAACTGGTGGCCGAACTCTGGGACGACAACCCGCCGGCCTCGGCCAGCGGCCTCGTCGCCGGGTACGCGTGGCGGCTGCGCCGCGCCCTGAACGACCGCGACGGCCGCGTCCTGACCACCCGCAGTCCCGGCTACCGCCTGGTGGTCGCCGCGGAGACGATCGACATCGGCGAGTGCGAGCGGCTGATCAGGCAGGCCCACGCCGATCTCGCGGCCGGCCTGCCGGACGCCGCCGTCGAGGGGTTCGACGCGGCGCTGGCGCTGTGGCGCGGCGCCCCGCTGGCCGACGTCCGGCCGACCCCGCTGGTGATGGCCGAGGTAGCCCGCCTGGAGGAGACCCGGATCGCGACGGTCGAGGCCCGCATCGGCGCCGAGCTGGAGCTGGGCCGGCACGGCATGCTGCTGCCGGAACTCAAGGTGCTCGTCAGCCAGCATCCCCTGCGGGAGCGCCTGCACGCCCACCTGATGACCGCCCTGTACCGCGACGGCCAGCAGGCGGTCGCCCTGGGCGCGTACCGCGACCTGCGGCGGTTGCTGGTCGACGAGCTGGGCATCGAGCCCAGCGAGTCCCTGCGCGACCTGGAACAGCGGATCCTGCGCAACGATCCGGCGCTGCGGCTGCACCACCCCGGGGCCCGCCCACCCGTGCGGGTGGTCACGCCGAGCCCGCCGGCCTCCCGGTTCCCCGCCGACCCGGTGGCCCTGCACGGGCGGGGGGTCGAGCTGGGCCGGCTGGTCAAGGGAGTGCGGTCCGGGCGGCCAGGCGTGGTCCAGGGGCTGGCCGGCGCCGGCAAGACCGCCCTGGCGGTGCGCGCCGCGCACGAGCTGGCCGCGGAGCACCCGGGCGGGTCGGTGTTCGTGCCCATGGGCGGGGGGACACCCGAGGGGCCGGCGGAGGCCGCCCGGGCGGTGCGGGTCCTGGCCGAGGCGCTCGGGTTGTCGTCGCCGACGGGCGACGACCCCGCGTCGGGCTGGTCCGCCCTGTTGACCGGCCGTCGGGTCGTGGTCGTCCTCGACGACGTGGCGACCGCCGCCCAGGTACGCGTCCTCGGGCCGGTGCCCGTCGGATGCGCCCTGATCGTCACCTCACGCTCCGGGATGACCACCCTCGACGGGGCCACCCGGGTCTCCGTCGGCGCCCTGGACACGGACGACGCGCTCGACGTGCTCCGGTACCACCTCGGCGCCGAGCGGGTGGACGCCGAGCCCGAGGCGGCGCGGACGCTCGTGGAGCGCTGCGACGCACTGCCCCTGGCCCTGCGGATCGTGGCCGCCCGGCTGGCGACGCGGCAGAACTGGTCCCTCGCCGCCTTCGCCGCCCGGCTGGCCGATCCCGCCGCCCGGCTCGACGCCCTGGTCTGCGAGTCGATGTCGATCCGGGACTGCCTCGCCGGCGCGGTACGGGTGCTGACCCGGTACGGCGACGGCGACGGTGTGGCGCTGCGGGCCCTGCGGCTGCTGAGTCGACTGGACCGGGGCCTGGTCGGCGTGTCGAACCTCGCCGCGCTGTCGGGCCAGCCGATGGCCGCCGCCGAGGTCGCCGCCGAACGCCTGGTCGACGCGGGGCTCGCCGAGGCGCTGCCCGACGGCCGCTACCGGATCCCCGAGCTCGTCCGTGCCCACGTACGCGAACTGGGCCGCAGCCCCGAGTGCGACCAGGTCGTGGCCCTGCGCGGTCAGCATCCCACCACGACTGCCCGACCGCGCCGGTGAGCCGGCCCGGACGGGCACGCGGCACGGCGGCCCGGCTGCCGGCGGGTGATCGTCGCCGGGTCGGCCGTCGGACGGGCCGGTCAGGCGACGGCGATCGCCTCGATCTCGATGATCCACTCCGGGTCGAAGATTCCGGTGACGATCACCGTCAGGGCGGGGCGGTGTGCGCCGAGCACCTCGTTGCGGACCTTGGTGTTGACGTCGGCGTGCCGGCGGTCGGCCAGGAACGTGGTCACCTTGACCAGATTGTCGACGTCCATGCCGGCGTCGGCGAGGACGGCCCGGATGTTGTCCCAGACCAGCCGGCACTGCGCCTCGGGGGTGGCCGGGACGTGGCCGTCCCGGGACTGGGGGATCTGCCCGCTGATGAACAGCATCCGCCCGGCGGTCTGGACCTCCAGCGCGTTGTGGTAACCGCCCGTGGCCTCCGGCACCGACTCGGGGTTGATCGGCCTCATCTGCATGGTCTCGATCACGTGTAGTCCTTCCGATTGTCCGGGGAATCCGGATTACGGACTGTGACCTTAGTCTAAAGGTCGTCCCGGGGGACCGAATCCCGGACGGACCGGAACCGCGTCTCGCCCGGGTGTCTTCTGGTACCCGGATCGGGGTCCGACCCAACCTTTCCGGGGGGTGTCTTCGGCGTGGGAACGTCAGCTACGGGCGGGAGGCCCCTCCGGGCTCGTCGGCGGTGTGCCTCATCGCGGCGGCGCGGCCCGGCGTGTAGCCGTACTCCCGGGCGAAGGCGGCGATGAAGGCGGACGGGCTGGCGTAGCCGATGCGGTGGGCAACCTCCCCGACGGGCCGGGTCTCCAGCAGCGCCAGCGAGGCACGCAGGCGCAGCTTCGTCCGCCACTGCGAGTACGACATGCCGAACTCGCGGGTGAAGTCGCGTTGCAGGGTCTTGACGCTGACGTGCAGGC
This sequence comes from Micromonospora sp. NPDC007220, assembly GCF_040634035.1. NCBI lineage: Bacteria > Bacillati > Actinomycetota > Actinomycetes > Micromonosporales > Micromonosporaceae > Micromonospora > Micromonospora sp. NPDC007220. The sequence continues at coordinate 644,718 of NZ_JBEYEU010000001.1, forward strand.
GTTCGGCCCACTCGGCGAGGCTGGTGGTGTCACCGGGGTCGTGTGCCAGCGCCATGGCGACAGTCACCGCGACGCCGGGCCGGCCGGCCTGCCGGTCGTCGGCCGGGTGGGACGGGACGCCGATGCCGGCCATGATGCGGCTGCGGGCCTCGGGGGCGTCCCGCTCGTCGTACCCGGGGTCGGTGAGCGCGAGGACGAGCCGTGCCGCCTCGGCGTCGATGGCGGCGACGCCGGCCCGCAGCCCGTCGAGGGCGGCGGGCACCTCGCGCAGGCAGATCCGGTAGACGGTCTGCCGGTCCGCCGCCTGCACCTCGTGGGTCACCGCCCGGTGGGCCCAGAACACCTCGTCGGGGCCGGTGAAGCTGGTGTGCCGGCCGTGCCGGGCGGAGAGCAGGCCGTCGGGCGACCAGTAGAGCTGGTGCAGGAAGTCCTGCCGGTTCTCGCCGAACGCCAGGCGGGTTACCGAGCGGTATCTCAGGACGAGGATGCCGTCGGGTTGGCCGAGGCCGTAGCCGAACTCCTCGCAGCTGACGGGATCCGCCGCGAGGGGCTCCGTGACGGTGACGCTCTGACCTCTCCCCGACATGGGTTGACCTCTCGTCGACATCCCGGAACCTTTGGTAAGGCTAGCCTAAGCTTTGCAGCCCAGCGGGGCTGCCACCCCCTTGCAGCCCCTCGAAGGATCAGTAGATGTCCGTACGACAGCACTGGCGTCTGGCCGCCGCCGCCCTGGCGCTCGCCGTGGTCACCGGTTGCGGCTCCGACGGCGCCGAATCCGCCGCGACGTCCGACGGCTCCGCCGGGACCCGCGTCTTCTCCGCCGACAACGGCGAGATCACCATCCCGGTCGACCCTGAGCGCGTCGTCGCCACCGGATACGCGGTGCCGGTCCTCATCGAGGCGGACGCCGCCCTGGTGGGGATCTCCACCTGGAAGCGCGGCCTGGCGATGATGACCGCGCAGGACCGGGCCACCTACGACCGGCTGCCCAAGGTGGCCGGCGAGGCGGCCGCCGAGACCAACTACGAGGCCATCGCCGCCGCCAAGCCGGACCTCATCGTGATCGGCGTGCCGAAGCCCGTCCTCGGCGACATCGACATGAAGCGGCTCGAGAGCATCGCGCCCGTCGTGGCGATCGGCCCGACGGTCCCCGACGCCTGGCGCGAGCTGTCCCGCCGCCAGTCCGACGCCGCCGGGCGCACCACGCACTTCCAGGCGGCCAAGGACGCGTACGAGAAGAAGGCGGGGGAGCTGAAGGCCAAGTACGGCGACGCCCTCGCCAGCCTCAAGTTCGGGCACGTCGGCGCGTACGGCGACATCTCCAAGGGCACGTTCCACCGCGAGTTCGCCAAGTCGTGGGGCACCAACATCGCCCAGGACGTGGGCGTGACCTACTACGGCGAGGTCAAGGAGCAGGGCGGGGGCGGGCTCGACGTCACCGAGTACCCGGCGATCGAGGAACTGCCGGAGAGCCTCGGCGCGGCCGACGCGATCACGTACACGCTCCAGCCCGACGGCACCCCCGCCGAGGCGGTGAAGCAGGTGCTCGACTCCGCACTGTGGAAGAACCTGCCCGCGGTCAAGGCCGGCCGGGTGTTCCCGTTGCAGTACACGGAGGCGGCGACGTACGAGTCTGCCCTCAGGACCCTCGACTCCGTCGACAAGGCGTTCGCGCCGCTGCTCGCGTCATGACCGTCGACCGCCACGATCCGGCCGGCCGGGTCGCCGCCCACCACCGCGCCGGCAGCGGTACGGCCCGGATCGGCTACCCGATCGGGGTGCGCGGCGTCCGGGTCGTCGCCCGGCGGCAGCTGACCCCGCGCATGCTGCGGCTGACCCTCGGCGGCCCGGCCCTCGCCGACTTCCACACCTACCAGGCGGACGACCACGTCAAGATCGTCTTCCCCGACCCGGACGGCACCCGCCGCGACCCCGTCCCGGACGGCCGGGGCATGCTCGACTGGCCACGCCCGCTGCCGACCACCCGCAAGTACACGGTGCGCCGGTACGACCCCGCCACCAACGAACTCGACCTGGACTTCGTGCTGCACGACGGCGGCGTCGCCTCGACGTGGGCGGCCACGGCGGCCGTGGGCGACGAGGTGACGATCGCGGGCCCGCCCGGAGCGAAGGCGTTCCCGCACACCTACGACCACTACGTCCTCGCCGTCGACGCCACCGCCCTGCCGGCCGTCGCGCGGTGGCTGGAGGAATCGCCGGCCGACGTGTCGGCGCACCTGGTGGCCGAGGTCGACGACGCCGCCGAACGGGGCTACCCGCTGGCGCCGCGCGACCGGGTGGCCGTGACGTGGCTGGTGCGCGAGGGCACCGGGTCGACGCTGGCGGAGGAGGTGCGGTCGCTGCGCCTGCCGGCTGGGCGTACGTTCCTCTTCGCGGCCGGCGAGGCGACCGACATCAGGCCCCTGCGCGCCTGGAGCCGGGACCGCCTGGACTCGCTGATCACCGGGTACTGGAAACGCGGGATCGCCGGGCTTGAAGACTGACCTGCCCCGACGGGCGACGCTCCTGCTCGTGTCCGCCGCGCTGCTCGTCGTCGCGGCGGGCACGAGCATGGCCGTGGGGGCGCGCCCCGTCGCGCCGGCCGAGGTGTGGCGGGCGCTCACCGACTTCGCGGGCACCACCGACCACCTCGTCGTACGCGACATCCGGCTGCCCCGCACGATCCTCGGCGTCTGCGTCGGCGCCGCCCTCGGCGCGGCCGGCGTGCTGATCCAGACCCTGACCCGCAACCCGCTGGCCGAGCCCGGGATCCTCGGCGTGACCGCCGGGGCCGGTTTCGCGATCAACCTGGGTGTCCTGGCGGGCGTCGCCGGGTCACAGGCCGGTCAGCTCGGCCTCGCGGTGGCCGGTGCCGTCGCCGCGGCGGTCGCGGTCCACGCCGTCGGGCGCTCCTCGCCGCTGCGGCTGGTCCTCGCCGGCGTCGCGCTGAGCTGGGTCCTGATGGGCGTCTCGCTCGGCCTGCGGCTGACCTTCCCCGACGTCTTCGACCGGTACCGGTTCTGGTCGGTGGGGGCGATGGCCGGCACCGAGCAGACCCCGTTGGCGCTGCCCGTACTGGTGACCGTGGCCGGCCTGGTCGCCGCGATGGTCGCGGCCCGGCCGTTGAACGCGCTGGCGCTCGGCGAGCACGTCGCCCACGCGCTCGGCGCCCACGTGACGCGGATCCGGGTCACCGTCCTGGTGCTCGTCACGCTGCTCACCGGAGTCGCCACGGCCGTCGCCGGGCCGATCGCGTTCGTCGGCCTCATGGTGCCGCACCTGGCGCGGCGGCTCGCCGTCGACTCGATTCCCTGGATCATGGCGTACTCGATGCTGCTCGGCCCGTTCCTGCTGCTCGCCGCCGACATCGGGTCGCGGATCCTGCTGCCCACGGGCGAGGTGCCGGTGTCGATCGTCACGGCGTTCCTGGGCGGCCCGGTGCTGATCTGGGCCGTCCGTCGCTACGGCACGGCGGCGCTGTGAGCACGCTGACGCTGCGGGCTGGGCCGGTGATGGTCGAGGTCGAACGGCGTACGGCCGTCGTGACGTCGGCGCTCGTCGCGGTCGCCGCAGGCCTCGCCCTGCTGGGGCTGTGCCAGGGGCAGGACTGGGCCACCCCGGCGGAGGTGCTCACCGCACTGACCCGGGGCGGCGAGTCCGCCTTCGTGATCCGGGAGTGGCGGCTGCCCCGGGTGGCCGCGGCGCTGGTCTTCGGCGCCTCCCTCGGGCTCGCCGGGGCGGTCTTCCAGAACCTGACCCGCAACGCGCTGGGCAGCCCGGACGTCATCGGCCTCGACGCGGGCGCGTACACCGGGGCGCTGGTGGCGATCACGGTGCTGAACGGCACCGCCGGGCAGCTCGCGGCGGGCTCGGTGGCCGGCGGACTGCTGGCCGCCGCGGTCATCTACGTGCTGTCGCTGGACTCCGGGCTCAGCGGCCTCCGGCTGATCGTCGTCGGAATCGCCGTCAACGCGATGCTGACGGCGCTCAACTCCTGGATCGTCCTGCGGGCCGAGATCGACGTGGCGCTCGCCGCGACCGGGTGGAGCGCCGGCTCGCTCAACGGCGTCGACTGGGCCGAGGTCCGTCTCCCGTTCGCCGTCATCGGGCTGTTCGTGCTGCTGCTCGTCGTGATCTCCCACGCCATGCACCAGGCGGCGCTGGGCGACCAGGTCGCCCGCACCACCGGCGTACGCCTGGGCCGGCTCCGGCTGCTGATGGTCCTGGCCGGCGTCGGCTGCACCGCGACCGTGACCGCGATCGCCGGGCCGGTGGTGTTCATCGCCCTCGCCGCGCCCCAGATCGGTCGGCGGCTCGCGCGGGCCGCCGGGGTGCCCCTGGTGCCGGCGGCGCTGACCGGCGGGGTGCTGCTGCTGGCCGCCGACCTCGTCGCGCAGGTGCTGCTGGCGCCGGTCGCGCTGCCGGTCGGCGTGGTCACGACGGCCATCGGCGGCTGCTATCTCATCTGGCTGCTCGGCATGGAGGTGAAACGACGGTGACCAGCCGCCTGACCGCGGAGGACGTCACGCTCGGCTACGGCGAGCGGGTGGTGTCGACGCGGGTGAGCCTGGCCGTGCCGGACGGCACGTTCACGGCGATAGTCGGGCCCAACGCGTGCGGGAAGTCGACGTTGCTGAAGGCGTTCGTCCGGCTGCTCACGCCCTCGTCGGGCACGATCCGCCTCGACGGCCGGGACGTCGCCGAGCACCGGCCGAAGCGGTTCGCGCGTCAGGTCGGCTTCCTGCCCCAGGGCCTCGTCGCCCCGGAGGACATCGTCGTCCGGCGGCTCGTCGCCCGGGGCCGGTACCCGCACCAGTCCCTGCTCGCCACCGGGTCGGCCGCCGACGAGGAGGCCGTCCGGTCGGCCATGGCGGTGGCCGGCGTCACGGACCTCGCCGAGCGGCCCGTCGAGGAGCTCTCCGGGGGCCAGCGGCAACGGGTCTGGATCGCGATGGTGCTGGCCCAGGAGACGCCGTACCTGCTGCTCGACGAGCCCACCACCTTCCTCGACATCACCCACCAGTACGAGCTGCTGGCGCTCTTCGCGCGGCTGCGCGACGAGGGGCGCACGATCGTCGCCGTCCTGCACGACATCAACCAGGCGTGCCGGTTCGCCGACCACATCGTGGCGATGAAGGACGGCCGGGTGGTCGCGCAGGGGCCGCCGGCCGACGTGGTGGACGCCGCCCTCATGCGCGAGGTGTTCGGCCTGCCGAGCCTGGTGATGCCGAACCCGGCGACGGGGACCCCGATGGTGGTGCCGACCGTCTGACTCCGGGGTTGACCTGAAGCGGGATTGAGGTTGTCGGATGGGGACATGCGTGCCATTCGGCTTCACGAGTTCGGTCCCCCCGGAAACCTGGTGCTCGACGACCTGCCCGACCTGACACCCGGCCCCGGCCAGGTCCGGATCGCGGTGTCGGCCAGCGGCGTGCACCTGCTCGACACGACCCTGCGCCGGGGCGAGGCCGGCGGCCCGCTCCCGCTGCCCGACCTGCCCACCATCCCCGGCCGGGAGGTCGCCGGCGTCGTCGACGAGCTGGGCGAGGGCGTGGACGGGGCGTGGCGCGGGCGGCGGGTCGTCGCGCACCTGGGCATGGTGCCGGGCGGGTACGCCGAGCAGGCGGTCACCGACGTCGGCTCGCTGTACGCCGTACCGCCGGGGCTGACCGACGCCGAGGCGGTGGCCGCGGTCGGCACGGGCCGTACGACACTCGGGATCTTCGACCTGGAGCCGCCGACGGCGGACGACGTCGTCTTCGTGCCGTCGGCGGCCGGCGGGGTCGGCTGGCTGCTGGCGCAGGCCGCGCGGACGACCGGCGCCACCGTGGTGGCGGCGGCGCGCGGCGCCGACCGGACGGCGAAGCTGCGCGAGCTGGGCGCGGACCTCGTGGTGGACTACGGCCAGCCGGACTGGGTCGGGACGGTGCGGGACCGGGTCGGCGGCCTGAGCCTGGTGTACGACGGGGTGGGCGGCGCGGTGGGCCGGGCCGCCCTGGAGCTGACGCGGCCGGGCGGCCGGTTCATGATGTTCGGCTGGTCGGCCGGCGAGGCGACCCGGATCGACACCGGCGACGTCATCGGCCGGGGCCTGACCGTGGGCTGGCTGGGTCAGCGGCTTCGCGCCCTGCCCGGCGGCATCCCGGCGCTGGCCGCCCGGTCGCTGGAGCTGGCCGGGCAGGGCTGGTGGCGACCGCTGGTCTCGACCTACCCGCTGGCCGACGCCGCCACCGCGCACGACGACCTGGAGGGACGCCGGGCGCTCGGCAAGGTGGTGCTCACCGTCGCACGCTGACCCGGCGCCTCAGCCGGCCGGCCGGCGGGCCACCAGGTACGCCTGCGGCGTGCGCTCCGGCTGGCTCCCGAAGGCCTCGGGCTCGCGCACCAGCCGGACGCGGACGTCCAGCCCCGCGTCGGTCAGCAGCTCGGCGACCCGGTCCGGTCGGCGGCGCCGGAATTCCAGCGAGACCGGGTGGCCGAGCGCCTCGGTCAGGTGCAGCGGCTCGTCGCCGACCTGGAACGCCAGGACCAGGTGACCGCCGGGCGTCAACGTCCGGTGGAAGTCCGCGAAGGTGGCCGGGAGCAGGTCGTCCGGGACGTGGATGGTCGAGTACCAGGCCACGACGCCGCTGAGGGAGGCGTCGGGCAGCCCCAGATCGGGCATCGCGCCCACGTCGAAGCGCAGGTCGGGGTGGACCCGGCGGGCGACCTCGACCATCCGCGGGGAGAGGTCGATGCCGAACGCGTCGAGCCCGAGCCCGTGCAGGTACCCGGTGAGCCGGCCGGGGCCGCAGCCGACGTCGGCGACGGGCCCGTTCCCGGCGGCGCGCACGAGGTCGGCGAAGGCGGTGAGGACCGCCCGCTCCCACGGGTTGGCGACCAGCTCGTCCTGGAACCGCTCGGCGTAGTCGACGGCCAGGGCGTCGTAGGACGATCGGGTGTCATGCGGGTGCTCGGATTCGATCACGCCCAGGCACGCTACCGGTCCTGCGCGCCGAACGGCGAACACCTGCGCTACGCGGCGTAGGCGGACGTAACGAGATTCGTGCACAAGACGCTGCGCCAGCAGTCCGCGCGGATTCCCACTGGCGGGAATAGGCTCCGTCGTATCGGCGGCCAGCACGGCGATGGCCATCGCGTACCGGAGGTCGGACGCGGATCGAGGGGGCGCGTCCGGCGCCGGTGTCGCCGCCTCCCGTCGCGGCCCGGCTCCGTCAGCTCCCCGGGAGCTGCTCGGCCCTCGTGACCACCCGGTCGATCAGGCCGTACTCGCGGGCCTGCTCGGCGGTGAACCACCGGTCGCGGTCCCAGTCCCGCTGGATCTCCTCCAGGCTGCGCCCGCTGTGCCGGGCGATCAGCTCCTGCATGGTCTGCTTCACGTGCAGCATGTTCTCCGCCTGGATCGTGATGTCCGCGGCGGTGCCGCCCATCCCGCCGGACGGCTGGTGCATCATGATCCGTGAGTGGGGCAGCGCGTAACGCTTGCCGGCCGTGCCCGCGCAGAGCAGGAACTGCCCCATCGAGCCGGCGAAGCCGAGCGCCACCGTCGCCACGTCGTTGCGGACGAACCGCATCGTGTCGTAGACGGCCATGCCCGCGCTGACCGAGCCACCCGGCGAGTTGATGTAGAGCACGATGTCCCGCTCCGGATCCTCGGCGGCGAGCAGCAGCATCTGGGCGCAGATCTGGTTCGCCGAGGCGTCGGTGACCTCGGTGCCGAGGAAGATGATCCGCTCCTTCAGCAGCCGGTCGAACACCTGGTCGCCGAAGGACGGCTGCCCACCGTCAAACATCCGTACGTCGAGACCGATCATCGCGTCCGCCCTTCCGGCACTGCCGGCGGGCGACCGGAGGGGCGCCCGGGGGACCGGCACCTCCAGCCTGCGCGGAACGGGACGCGCGGGGCCAGCCATTCTGCCGGCGGCAGATCAGCCGACGGCAGATCAGCCGACGGCAGAACCGGCCGGCCTAGACGACGGTCAACGTCCGCGTGCCCGCCCGTGTCCGCCCGCAGCCCAGCGCGACGCGGGTACGCGGACCGGAGCGCCCGCCCACGGCGGAGGTGGGCCGCCCGACCCGCAGGGTCGTGCCGCCCGAACGCGGAGCCAGGTGGAGCAGGGGGCCGCCGGCCCGGGGAGCGACCCGCACGGCCGGGGCGGCGGCGTCGGGCCGGCCGACCTCCGCCCGCTCCAGCCGGGCCAGGCCGGCCCGGGGTGCGGACGGGATGCGCGGCTCGACCCGACGCAGGTCGTCGCGCGCCTCCTCCAACAGGTCGGACAGGTGGATGCCGAGCGCCCGGCAGATCGCCGCGAGCACCTCCGAGGAGGCCTCCTTGCGACCGCGTTCGACCTCGGAAAGGTAGGGCACCGACACTCCGGCGGCCTCGGCCACCTCGCGCAGCGTGCGGCCCTGCCGCAGCCGGAGCCGGCGCAGCACCCCGCCGATCACTCGTCGCAGCAACGACATGCGGGCCTCACTCTCGGGCTCGTCGTCCGGGACACCCCCATCATGCCCCCTGTCGGGCGCGCGGGTCGTCCCGTCGTGCCGCGCGTCGTGGGGTGAGCCGTGGGGTGAGCCGTGGTGACCCGGGTCGGCGACCCCGCCGTGCGAGATCCGCGCTGGCCGCTATGTTGTGGTCGTGCAGGCGACGACAGGGCCGGGACAGGCCCTCACGTGATCCACTTTCCGGCCCAGCGACGGGGCCCCCTGAGCGCGCTGAGTCTCCGACTGGCCGCCGCCATCGGCCTGGTCTTCGCCACCGTCGCCGTGGTCTACCTCGACCGGGACGGCTACCGCGACGTCAACGAGGACGCGCTGACCCTCCTCGACTGCTTCTACTACGCGGTGGTCACCCTCTCGACCACCGGCTACGGGGACATCACCCCGGTCAGCCAGACGGCCCGGCTGATCAACGTCGTCTACATCACGCCCGCCCGGGTGATCTTCCTGATCATCCTGGTCGGCACCACCCTGGAAGTGCTGACCGAGCAGTACCGCACCGGGCGTCGCCTGTCGCGGTGGAGGAGAGCCGTGAAGGACCACGTCATCATCTGCGGCTACGGGACGAAGGGCCGCAGCGCGGTCTCCGCCCTGATGGAGAACGGGCTCGACAAGTCCCGGATCGTGGTGGTGGAACGCAGCGGTCCGGCGCTGCGGCAGGCCACCTCGGCCGGCCTGGTGGCGATCGAGGGCTCGGCGACCCGCTCGTCGGTGCTCAACGAGGCACACGTACGCAACGCCAAGGCGGTGATCATCGCGACCGACAGCGACGACGCCTCGGTCCTGGTGGCGTTGACCGTACGGCAGCTCACCGCCGGGCAGGTGCGGATCATCGCCGCCGCCCGGGAGGCGGAGAACGCCCCGCTGCTCAAGCAGAGCGGCGCCCACCACGTGATCGTCTCCTCGGCCACCGCCGGCCGGCTGCTGGGCCTGTCCACCTCGGCCCCGCCGCTGATCGACGTGGTGGAGGACCTGCTCACCCCCGGCCAGGGCATGGCGCTGGCGATGCGCTCCGCCGAGCGCTCCGAGGTGGGCCGCTCGCCCCGGGAGCTGGAATCGCTGGTAATCGCCCTGGTCCGGCGGGGCAAGGTGGTCACCCTGGCCGACAAGGCCGGCGCGGTCATCGAGACCGGCGACATGCTGGTGCACGTACGCGACGACCGCCCGCACGCGACAGCCGCCCCCTGATCCGTGGTCGCCCTTGATCGGTCGGGCGTTGGTGGCGGGCCGCGGACGTCCGATCCGTGGGTCCGAGCCGGCACCGCTCTTCGCATGGTTAACGGACCCGTCTGTGGTCACGTTCGGTAACAACTCGTCCTCCGAGCGCCACTGCAGTCCGGGCCCTTTGCTCTGCATCCATATACGCGCCAGCTACCCTGAGTGCCTGGTGCGTATACGGCTGCAGAGCAAAGGGCCCACAAGGTCGGGGCGACCCGTCAGCGCGACTTTCAATGAATTCGCTGTTCACAGGGCTGCCAACCTCATTGGCGGCAGTCAGGGCTCGTTTCAAAGCCGACATCGCTGTCACTGAACGTAGTGAATCGCGAGGAGGCGAGGCCTGTCACTCAACGTGACGCGGCGATGCGGCCCCGGCGCTCGGGTTCCGGCAACCGTAGAAGGGTCCGCCACCGGTCGGTGGCGGACCCTTCTCGCGGTTCTGGCCCCTTGGGCGGCCAGCCTCCCCGGCTTCTCGCTCAGGGGCGGCCGGCCGTGCCGGTCAGAGGATCGTCCAGGTGTCCCCGCTGGCGAGGAGGCCGGCGAGCTGCTGCTCCGGGGTCTCGGTGACCTTCGCCTTCGCCTCGGCGAGCTGCTCCTGCACCACGCTGTCGTACGACGGCCGGTCCACCGAGCGGAACACGCCGATCGGGGTGTTCCGCAGGTCCAGGCCGGGCAGGCGGGAGAGCGCGAAGGCGTACGCCGGGTCGGTGACCGTCGCGTCGTGCACGACGATCTCACCCGGGCTGACCGACGCGGTCTCCCGGACCTCCAGGCCGAACCCGCCGGGCGGGTGCACGACGCAGAACTGCCCGTCCTTGCCGAACGTGATCGGCTGCCCGTGCTCCAGCCGGATCAGGAAGTCGTCGCGGGTGGCCGGCTCCTTGAGCTGGTCGAACGCGCCGTCGTTGAAGATGTTGCAGTTCTGGTAGATCTCCACGAACGCCGAGCCCTGGTGCTCCGCCGCCGCCCGCAGCACCGACTGGAGGTGCTTGCGGTCCGAGTCGATGGTGCGGCCGACGAAGGTGGCCTCGGCCCCGAGGGCGAGCGACAGCGGGTTGAACGGCGCGTCGGCCGAGCCGGCCGGGGTCGACTTCGTGACCTTCCCGACCTCGGAGGTCGGCGAGTACTGCCCCTTCGTCAGGCCGTAGATCCGGTTGTTGAACAGCAGGATCTTCAGGTTGACGTTGCGGCGCAGCGCGTGGATCAGGTGGTTGCCGCCGATGGAGAGGGCGTCGCCGTCGCCGGTCACCACCCAGACCGACAGGTCGGGCCGGGAGACCGACAGGCCGGTGGCGATCGCCGGGGCGCGGCCGTGGATCGAGTGCATCCCGTAGGTGTTCATGTAGTACGGGAAGCGGGAGGAACAGCCAATGCCGGAGACGAACACGGTCCGCTCGCGGGGGATGTTCAGTTCCGGCATGAACTGCTGGATCGCGGCGAGGATCGCGTAGTCGCCGCAGCCGGGGCACCAGCGCACCTCCTGGTCGGACTTGAAGTCCTTGGCGGTGAGCTTGAGGGCGACGGGCTCAGACATTCTTCAGGACCTCTTCCAGCATCGTCTCCAGCTCGACGGCCGTGAACGGCAGGCCGCGGACCTGGTTGTAGCCGATCGCGTCGACCAGGTACTTCGCCCGGATCACATGGGCGAGCTGGCCGAGGTTCATCTCGGGGATGACCACGCGGTCGTAGGAGCGCAGCACCGTGCCGAGGTTGGCCGGCATCGGGGCGAGGTGCCGCAGGTGCGCCTGCGCGATGGCGTGGCCGCGCTGGCGCAGGCCCCGGCACGCCGCGCCGATCGGCCCGTACGTGGAGCCCCAGCCGAGGACCAGCACCCGGGCGTCGCCATCCGGGTCCTCGACCTCGACGTCCGGCACCGGGATCGTCTCGATCCGGGCCGCCCGGGTGCGCACCATGAAGTCGTGGTTCGCCGGGTCGTACGAGATGTCGCCGGTCTTGTCGGCCTTCTCCAGGCCGCCGATGCGGTGCTCCAGCCCGGCGGTGCCCGGGACGGCCCACGGCCGGGCCAGGGTCTCCGGGTCGCGCAGGTACGGCAGGAACGTGGTGCCGTCGTCGCCGTTGGGCTTCGTGGCGAACTCGACCCGCAGGTCGGGCAGCGACTCGACGTCGGGCAGCAGCCACGGCTCGGAGCCGTTGGCGACGTAGTTGTCGGACAGCAGGATGACCGGCGTGCGGTAGGTCAGCGCGATCCGGGCCGCCTCGATGGCCGCGTGGAAGCAGTCCGACGGCGACTTCGGCGCGATCACCGCGACCGGCGCCTCCCCGTGACGGCCGTAGAGCGCCATGTTGAGGTCGGCCTGCTCGGTCTTGGTGGGCATGCCCGTGGAGGGACCGGCCCGCTGCACGTCGACGATGACCAGCGGCAGCTCCAGCGCCACCGCGAGGGAGATCGTCTCGCTCTTGAGCGCGACGCCCGGGCCGCTGGTGGTGGTGACGCCGAGCGAGCCGCCGTACGACGCGCCCAACGCCGCGCCGACCGCGGCGATCTCGTCCTCGGCCTGCATGGTGAGCACGCCGAAGCGCTTGTGCTTGCTCAGCTCGTGCAGGATGTCCGAGGCCGGGGTGATCGGGTAGGCGCCCAGGAAGACCGGCAGCCCGGAGCGGACGCCGGCGGCCACCAGGCCGAGCGACAGGGCCGCGTTGCCGGTGATGTTGCGGTAGGTGCCCGGCCGCATCTTCGCCGGCTTGACCTCGTAGCGGACCGCGAAGTCCTCGGTGGTCTCGCCGAAGTTCCAGCCGGCCCGGAACGCCGCGACGTTCGCCGCGACCAGCTCGGGGCGGGCGGCGAACTTGCGCTCCAGGAAGCGCAGCGTCGACTCGTACGGCCGGTTGTACATCCAGGAGAGCAGGCCGAGGGCGAACATGTTCTTGGCCCGTTCGGCGTCCTTCTTGGACACGGCAAGCTCGGCGAGCGCGCCCACCGTCATCGAGGTCAGCGCCACCGGGTGCACGACGTAGCCGGCGAGGGAGTCGTCCTCGAGCGGGTTCGACTGGTAGCCGACCTTGGCCAGGTTGCGCTTGGTGAACTCGTCGGTGTTGACGATGATGTCCGCGCCCCGCGGCAGGTCGGCGAGGTTCGCCTTGAGCGCCGCCGGGTTCATCGCCACCAGCACGTTCGGCGAGTCGCCGGGGGTCAGGATGTCGTAGTCGGCGAAGTGCACCTGGAAGCTCGACACGCCCGGCAGGGTGCCGGCGGGAGCCCGGATCTCCGCCGGGAAGTTCGGCAACGTGGAGATGTCGTTGCCGAGCTGCGCGGTCTCCGAGGTGAACCGGTCGCCGGTGAGCTGCATGCCGTCGCCGGAGTCACCGGCAAACCGGATCACCACCCGGTCCAGTTGACGGATCTGCTTGGTCACGCCTGCACCTCGCTTCGCTGGGCGCGGTCGCGCGGGCGGCTGAACATGATGGTGACCTCGCCTTGCCCGGCCACGTGACCTCCTTGACGCACCGCTGCACCAGACCCGCCGAGGCGGGCCCGGTCCGCTGTAGTTACCTCACCTGAGAGCCTACGTCGAATCGCGGCCCCAACCTTCTCGGAGGCCGCCCTGTGGGATGCGATCCAGCGAGATTCCACCCCGATTTGAGGTGTTTCCGTCCGCCCGCCGTAATCCAGATCACCGGTCGCGGGGTGGGCGGGACGCAGACCCGGTCGGACCAGGGCCGCCCGGGTCACTCGGTCGGTGCCGTGGACGGTCCACCCGCCGGGGCGGTCGTCCGCCGCCGCAGGGACGTGGTCGCCAGCGTGAGGGCGAACACCACCAGCAGCGTCGAGACCACGATCAGCAGGATCGCCGTCCGCCGTACCGAGCCACCTCCGCCGTCGCCGCTGACGGCCGCGGCGTCGGCGGCGAGCACGCCCTGCGACCCGGTCGGCGCGGGCGGCGAGGCCACCGGGGTCGCCAGCGCGGCGGCGGCGGTGATCCGGAAGCTCATCTGCACCTGCCGGGCCCGGCCGCTGCGCGGGTCGAGCTGGCCGAGCACCGCGCCGGCCAGCGGGGCCTGCCGCTGCGCCTCGGGGGTCGCGGAGACCGGCAGTCGCAGCTGTACGGTCCGGCCGGCGGCGAGGGTGCCCAGCTCGCAGCGCGTACGGGAGGGGTCGACCGTGGTGCAGCCGGACGGGGGCGTCGGCACGGTCACCCCGGCCGGCAGGACCACCTCGATCCGGCCCTCGGCGTCCACCTTCCCGGTGTTGCCCAGGCGCACGTCGAGCCCGCTCGACCCGCCACTGATGTCGAAGGAGACCGCGTCGGCGTCCAGCCTGATCCCCGGCACCGGCGGGCCGGGCGGGAAGAGCACCGCGAACCCCTCGTCGTCGCCCACCGGGCCGGGCACGCCGGGGGCGGTCGCGGTGACCCGGACGGAGCCGCTGAGCGGCATCCGCTTCCAGGCGTCGCCGTCGACGCGTACCCGGAGCAGGGTGCTGAACCGGGCGCCGGGCGCGCTGGCCCACTCCCCGCAGCGGCGCTCCCCGCCGCCGACCGGGGCGCAGCCCGCGGTGCCGGCGTCGGACAGCCCGGCCGGCAGCGTGTAGGACAGCCCGATCCGGGCGGGCGTGGCGCCCGTGTTCGTGATGGTCACCCGGAGCGTGGTCACCGTGCTCGGCGAGTTCCAGTACGCGGCGGTCAGGGTGATGTCGTCGGTCGTGACGCTGACCCCGGCCAGGGGCGCCGGCGGGGTGGTGGCGGGCGCGGAGGGCCGGACCGGCGGCACCGACGGCGCCGGGGGCGGTGCGGCGGTGGTCGGTGCGGCGGTGGTCGGCGCCGGCTGCTCCGGGGCCGTCGTCGTCGGGGCCGGCTCGGTCGTCGGGGCCGGTGGCGTGGTCTCCGGCGGCGGCGCCGTGGTCGAGGGCGCCTCGGTGGGCACCGGCCCCGTGTCCGTCGGATCCGCCGTGGGCGTGTCCCCGCCCGGCTCGCCGGCCGGCTCGGTCGCGGTGGAGGCGGCCCGGGCGCCGGTCGGTGCGGCGGTCGCCCAGCCGGGCACCGCGGCGATGGTCAGCCCGACCGCGAGGCCGATCGCCAACAGGGGCACGACGCGTCGGTCACGCGCCCGCCGGCCGGGCCGTACGTCCACGCGAGCCATCTGTCCTCCGGTGACGATGAGTGAGATCCCAATATTCGGCAATTGTTGCCAGAGGGCACTAGTCCCGCCGGGAAACGAATCCGTAACGGGTTCGACCCGGGCCGCGACGAGGAGCGGTAGGCTCAGCGACCGTGACCGGTTACCTGGGCTCGTACGCGACGCTCGGGCTGCTGCTGCTCGCCAGCGTCCTCTTCTTCGTTACGGCGTTCTCGGCCAACCGGGTGTTACGTCCTGCCCGTCCGGCGGATCCCTTCGGCAAGCGCACCAGCTACGAGTGCGGCCTCGACCCCGTCGGCGCCGACTGGGCGCAGATGCAGATCCGTTACTACGTGTACGCGTACCTCTACGTGTTGTTCGCCGTGGAGTCGGTGTTCCTCTTCCCCTGGGCGGTCGTCTTCGACCGGCCGGGATTCGGCATGGTCACGGTCGTGGAGATGGCGGTCTTCGTCGCGGTGCTGGCGCTCGGCATCCTCTACGCCTGGCGGAAGAACATCCTGCGCTGGTCCTGACCTCGGGCTCGGTCAGCCCCTCACCGCCCTGTCCCGCCACGGGCGGCCGCCGCTCCCGCACGGCGACGGTCAGGCGAGCCCGCGCCGGGTCAGCGTCGGCGGACGGTCGCCCCGGATCGAGGCGACCATGTCGAGCACCCGCCGGGTGGGGCGGACCTGGTGCGCGCGGAACACCCGGGCGCCCAGCCAGGCCGAGACCGCCGTGGCCGCGAGCGTTCCCTCCAGCCGTTCGGCCACCGGCAGGTCCAGCGTCTCGCCGATGAAGTCCTTGTTCGACAGGGCCACCAGCAGCGGCCAGCCGGTGCCGGAGAGCTCGCCGAGCCGGCGGGTGATCTCCAAGGAGTGGCGGGTGTTCTTGCCGAAGTCGTGCGCCGGGTCGATCAGGATCCCGTCGGCGCGTACGCCCAACGCGACCGCGCGTTCGGCGAGCCCGGTCACCGTCGTGAGCACGTCGGCGACCACGTCGGCGAAGGCCGCGCGGTGCGGGCGGGTCCGGGGCGCCAGGCCGCCGGCGTGCGAGCAGACCAGTCCGGCGCCCGTCTGCGCCGCCACCTGGGCCAGGGCCGGGTCGGCGCCGGACCAGGTGTCGTTGAGCAGGTCGGCGCCCGCCGCCACCGCCTCCACCGCCACCTCGGCCCGCCAGGTGTCGATCGAGATCACCACGTCGGGGAAGGCGGCCCGGACGGCGGCGATGGTCGCCACCGTACGACGGATCTCCTCGGCCACGTCGACCTCGGCGCCGGGACCGGCCTTGACCCCGCCGATGTCGATGATCTCGGCGCCCTCCTCGACCGCCCGCTCCACGGCGCGCAGCGCGCTGTCCTGGGCGAAGGTCGCGCCCTGGTCGAAGAACGAGTCCGGCGTGCGGTTGACGATCGCCATCACCACCAGCTCGTCCGGGCCGAACGTGCGCCCACCGAGCCGAAGCGCCCCGGCCATGCCGCCTCCTGAAGGTCCACCGCCGACCCGTCCCCGCCGTCGGCCGATGACGACGCTAGCCGGTCCGCCCGGGTCGGGCCCCGCCGGTCCGCTGTCGCCGCCTTCCGTACGGGTGCGTCGGGCGGGGGTCTTCGGCACGGATCCGGGGCGCGGCGGGTGGCGGGGTCGCTCCCGGCGGTTCGACGTGCCACGATCTGTGCATGGGTCAGGTTCTGCTCCTGCTGGTCGTGGCGTTGACCGTCGCGGCGGTCGTGTTCGGGGTGACGGTGCTGGTCTCCGGCCGGGATCCCGGCCTGGTGCCGGCCGAGCCGGACGGACGGTCCGTGCCGCTGCCGGCGTCCCGCCCGCTCGCCGAGTCCGACGTGGGCGAGGTCCGGTTCGACACGGCGCCGCGGGGCTACCGCATGGCCCAGGTCGACCACGCGTTGCGCCGGGCGGCCTACGACATCGGCTACAAGTCCGAGCTGATCGGCGTGCTGGAGGCGGAGGTCGCCGCGCTGCGCGAGGGGCGGACGGCGGATGCCGACGCCCTGCGCCGGGCGCGGGAGCAGGCGGCCGGGGCCGCCGCCGCCGAGCCGTCGCCGGAGGCCCGGGGGACGGTGCCGGTCGGGGCCGACCGGGCGGACGCACCGGGGGGCACCGACGTGGTCGTCGCGCCGATCCCCGCGTTCGCGGGCCCGACCGTCGCGTCGGCGGCGAAGGACGCGACGCCGGCCGGCTCCGCAGCCGCCAGGCACTCCGGCGACGCCGCCTTTGCCCGGCCCGGCGCCGACCGCGCCGCGGACCGGACCGGCGAGGACGACGCCGACACCGCCGCCGACACCCCCGTGGACCGGACGGGGGCGGGCGACACCGCCGTGGACCGGTCCGACGCGGGCGACGCGGCCGTGGACCGGCCCGGCGTGGGCGACGCCGCCGTGGACCGGCCTGACGCGGGCGACGCGGTCGTGGACCGGCCTGACGCGAGCGACGCCGCCGTGGATCGGCCCGGCGCGGGCGACGCCGCACCGCACCGCACCGACGCGGGCGACGGCACGACGCGGCCGGCGGGTGACGCGACCAGCCCCGGCCCGGTGGTCGGGTCGGGGTCGGAGTCGAAGTGACCGGTCCGGAACCCGGCGACGACCTGCGCGACGTGGCGCAGCCCGGCGCGGGCGAGGTCACGGCCACGGTGATCGTCGACGCGCCGGCGGAGCGGGTCTTCGCGGCGCTGACCGCCTGGGAGCGGCAGTCGGACTGGATCCCCTTCACCACCGTCCGGGTGGTCGAGGGCGACGGCGGCGAGGGCAGCCTGGTCGAGGCGGTCACGGCGCTCGGCCCCGCCGTGCTGCGTGACGAGATGCGGGTGGTCCGGGTGGACGCGCCCTACGAGGTGGGCGTGGTGCACTGCGGGAAGCTGCTGCGCGGCCCCGGCGTGCTCCGCTGCACGCCGCTGGAGCGGAACCGCACCCAGGTGGTCTGGCACGAGTGGTTCCACCTGCCCGGCGGGCCGGCGGGCCGGGTGGCCTGGCCGGTGCTCTGGCCCGGGTCGAAGTTCAGCCTGAGCCAGGCGCTGAAGAAGTTCGGTCGGCTGGTGGAGCAGGGCCGGCTCCCCTGACCGGGGCGGCCGGGGATCGTGCCCCGTCGGGCGACTTGGCGTGATCGACTCGATGTCGCCGACATCGGGGTGTCGGCGTGACCGGGACGCCCCGATGTCGGCGAACCCGGGCGGACCGGTCCCGGCGGCCGGGGCGCGGCGCGGGGCCGCAGGGCGCGGGCCCGTCGGGGCCGTGCCCTAGCGTGGACGCGTGACTGACCTGGTGATCGGCGCCGACGGGCTGCCGCGATGCGGCTGGGGGCACAGCACCCCCGACTACGCCGCCTACCACGACACCGAGTGGGGCCGGCCCCTGCGCGGCGACGACGCGCTCTACGAGCGGCTCACGCTGGAGGCGTTCCAGTCGGGGCTGTCCTGGCTGACCATCCTCCGCAAACGTCCCGCGTTCCGGCTGGCCTTCGACGAGTTCCGGATCGAGACCGTGGCCGACTACGGCGACGCCGACGTCGCCCGGCTGCTCGCCGACGCCGGCATCGTCCGCAACCGGGCCAAGATCGAGGCGGCGATCGCCAACGCCCGGGCGGCGCTGGAGCTTCCGGAGGGGCTCTCCGCGCTGCTCTGGTCCTTCGCCCCGCCGCCCCGGCCGGCCCGACCCACGTCGTTCGCGGAGGTGCCGGCGCTGACCGCCGAGTCCACCGCGATGGCCAAGGCGCTCAAGAAGCGGGGCTTCCGCTTCGTCGGCCCGACCACGGCCTACGCGCTGATGCAGGCCACCGGGATGGTCGACGACCACCTTGCGGGCTGCCACGTCGTGGCGGCACGGGCGGCGTGATGGGATGGAGGCCATGACGACCGACACCGCGCACCGGGTGGACGGGGCGCGCCCCGCCGACGGCACGGGCGCCTGGGCGGTGCTGCTGCCCACCGGGCGCTACGAGGCCGAGCGGCTCGTCCACCACGACACGCTCGAGTTGACCGGCCTGGCCGACGCCCCCCGACCCCGCCCCGGCGACCGGGTGGCCGTGCTGGTCGACGCGCCGCCCCGGCTGGTGGCGCTGGGCCGGGTCACCGGGGCCGGCGGCGAGGAGCGGGAGGACCCGGACGACCCGCAGTCCGAGCGGGTCGAGGCGCCGCTGGTGGTGGCGTACACCCGGCGGGCCTTCGACGAGCCGGCGCCGGCCGACGCGTTGGCGCTCGACGGGCCGGTGACCGCGCTGGACCCGGCGGCCTTCCGGGCCCTGGCCGACCGGCTCGGCCCGCCGCCGCAGCGGCGCTCCTGGCTGGTCAGCCTGGACCTGCCGATCGAGGCCGCGTCACCCGCCGAGGCGGTCCGCCTGTTCTGGGCCTACGTGCAGGAGCTGGGCCCCCGCGAGCTGCCGGCCTTCGTCTCGCCCTCCGGCGACGAGCTGGCCATGCAGGCGTTCGTGCTCGGCGCGGAGGCCAACCAGGATCCGGAGGAGGACGACTGACCCGACCGTCGACGGCCGCCCGGCCCACCGGCCGGTGGAATGCGGGGCCGGGCGGGCCCGGGGAGGCGTCAGCGGCCCTCGAAGACCGGCTTCTGCTTGTTGACGAAGGCCAGGGTGCCGGCGCGGTGGTCGGCGGTGCCTCCGCAGATCGACTGCGCCTGCGCCTCGGCGGACAGGGCGTCGGCCAGCGTGCCCGCGTCGGCGATGGAGAGCTGCCGCTTGATCGCCCCGTACGCGACGGTCGGGCCGGCGGCCAGCCGGGCGGCCAGCTCCTGCGCGGTCGGCAGCACCTGCTCGTCGTCCTCCACCAGGCGGTTGAGCAGCCCGATCTGGCAGGCGTCCGCCGCGCCCACCGGCTCGGCCAGCATCAGCAGCTCAATGGCCTTGGCGTGCCCGACCAGCCGGGGCAGCGTCCAGGAGGCGCCGGTGTCGGCGGCGAGCCCGACCTTGGCGAAGGCCATCAGGAAGCTGGTCGACGGCCCGCCGATGCGGATGTCGGCCAGGAAGGCCAGCGAGGCGCCCGCCCCGGCGGCCATCCCCCGCACGGCGGCGACCACCGGCTTGGGCAGGTTGGCCAGCCGGGCGGCGATCGGGTTGTAGTGCGCGCGGACGGTGTCCAGCGGGTTGCCGTCGGTGGACTCCAGGGTCTGCACGTGCTCACGCAGGTCCTGGCCGGCGCTGAACGACCGACCCGCACCCGCGAGCACCACCGCGCGGCAGGACCGGTCGGTCTCCAGCTCGGCCAGCGTGTCCCGCAGCGCCTCCTTGAGCGCGACGTCGAGCGCGTTCATCGCCGTGGGGCGGTTCAGCGTCAGGGTGACGACGGCGTCGGTTCGGTCGACGAGCAGCGGCTCGGTCACTTCTAACGACCCTTCTGTCGGGCGATGCGGTTGCCGGAGTCGAGGCACTGCTCGACGTACCGGTCGGCGGCCGGCCGCAGCCGCGCCGCGTGCCGGTCGAAGAAACTGGCCGCGGCGGTGCCGGGCCAACGCTCGGGGAGCAGCGCCGGGGGCAACTGCGGGTCCCGGAACAGGAAGGTACGCCACGCGTGCACGAGCCGGAACCGGGCGGCGTACGCCTCCTCGTCGAGGCTGCGCACGGTGACCCCGGCCAGCAGCGGTCGCTGCTCGGCGACGAACTGCTCGTACGCCTGGCCGATCTCCGTCAGGTCCCAGGCCCGGCGCACCACACCCATCGCGCCGGGGGTGCCGGCGGTGTGCGCGGCGGTGAACCGCTCGAAGCGCACGCCTGCCTCGTCGAGCAGCACGTCCACGTCCTCGCCGGGCCGGGTCGCCACCCAGGTGCACTCGTCCAGGGCGCCGTAGCCGAGGAAGGTCAGGTTGGCGGCGAGCCGCTGCCGGTCCCGGCGGGACAGGGGGGCCTCCAGCACCAGCAGGTCGAACCGCCCGTCCCAGGTGATCCGACCCGTCCGGTAGATCCGCGCCGCCGCCTCGTCCAGCCGGCGGGCGGCTTTCGGGGTGATCGAATATCCCGGCCCGGAGGTCAGCCGACACGGGTCGAGCCACCCCTGGCGGACCATCCGGGAGACCGCCGTGCGCACGGCGGGCGGGGCGATCCCGAGCGGCGCCAGCAGCCTGACCAGGGCGGCGACGGGTGCCCGGCCGCCCCTCGCCCGGAGGTGGTCGCCGTACAGGTCGAAGAGTGCCGACCGTGCCTGCATGACCGCACATTGTGACAGGCCTTCTCAGGATAAGCTAGATGCTGTTACATCAATGCTGCTTCGGTTTGGGTCCGGCGGTGTTCATCAGGGAAAATCGTTGGTCGACACCCCCGCGTAGGTTGCGGTGGTCAAGACGAAGTGGCTGTGGGGCAACCCACCGACCCTGGTGTAGGTCTGAGGGGAGACAACATGGCGGCGATGAAGCCGCGGACGGGCGACGGTCCGCTGGAAGTCACCAAGGAGGGCCGGGGCATCGTCATGCGCGTCCCGCTGGAGGGCGGTGGCCGGCTCGTCGTCGAGATGACTCCCGACGAGGCCAACGCGCTCGGTGACGCACTGAAGGCAGCCGCCGGCTGACCGAGGAACGGTCCGCGCGTCCGCGTGGGCCTTTCGTCAACCCCTGAGCCACCGGCCCCGCCGGTGGCTCAGGGTCTTCATTCTCCCGCGGAGCCACGCTCCGCGAGCTTCCTGGAGGTACGGCTCCGCGTGCTCGCCATCCGTCTGCTCGCCGAGCCGGACCGGCTCGACACCCTCGTTCTCCCCGTCCGGCCAGGTGCGGCCGGCGACGAACCGGCCCGACCGGCCCCGACCGGGGCGACGCTGCCCGACGGCGTGGCCGAGGAGGCCGTCGCCCTGGTGCCGGCGGCACGACTGACCGGGCGCCCCGGTGAGGTCCATGCGCAGCTGCGACCCGGGCGAGACCCCGGCCGGCTGCTGCTGCTCGGTGTCGGCGAGGGCGACGAGGCGGGCTGGCGGACGGCCGGCGCGGCTCTGGCCCGGGCCGCGAAGGATGAGATCCACGTCACGTTGGCCATGCCTGCCGACGTCACCGAGGCGGCCGTACGCGGACTTGTCGAGGGGCTGCTGCTGGCCTCGTACCGGTTCCGGCTGACCGACGCCGGCACCGCCCCCGCCCTGGCGGAGGTCGACGTCGTGGTGGCCGACCCGGACGCGCACGCCACGGCCCTCGAGGTGGCCCGGACGACGGCCCGGATGACCCGGTTCGCCCGCGACCTCACCAACACCCCCTCGTCGGTGAAGAACCCGCAGTGGTTCGCCGACCAGGTCGCCGCCCTCGCCGCCGACGTGCCGGACCTGCACCTGCGGGTCCGCGACCCGGAGGAGCTGGCGGCCGAGGGCTTCGGCGGGATCCTCGCCGTCGGGGGCGGCTCGGCCAGCGGCCCGCGCCTGGTCGAGCTGGACTGGCGGCCGGCCGACGCGCGTACCCACGTGGTGCTGGTCGGCAAGGGGATCACGTTCGACACCGGCGGCATCTCGATCAAGCCGGTGGCGTCGATGAAGCTGATGCGCAAGGACATGGCGGGCGCCGCGGCGGTGGTTGCGGCGACCCTCGGCGCGGCGGCCCTGCGCCTGCCGGTCCGGATCACCACGCTCGCGCCGCTGGCGGAGAACATGCTGAGCGGCTCGGCGTTCCGCCCCGGCGACATCATCCGCCACTACGGCGGCACGACCAGCGAGACCACCAACTCCGACGCCGAGGGGCGGCTGGTCCTGGCCGACGCGCTCGCGTACGCCGTCGCCGAACTCCAGCCCGACCTGCTGGTCGACCTCGCCACGCTCACCGGGGCGAACGCGGTAGCGCTGGGCAAGCGCACCGGCGCCCTCTACAGCGACAACGACGGGCTCGCCGCGGACGTGCTGGCCGCTGTCGCCGCCGCCGGCGAGGCAGCCTGGCGGATGCCGCTGCCCGCCGACTACGCCGAGCACCTCGGCAGCGACCTGGCCGACCTGCACAGCTCGCCGGACCGGGGCGCCGGGTCCGTGATGGCCGCGCTCTACCTGCGGGAGTTCACCGGCGGGCTGCGCGACCGGTGGCTGCACGTGGACATGTCCGCGCCGTCGTGGGCCGACGGCGACGACGCCGAGCTGACCCGGGGCGCGACCGGCTGGGGCGTACGCTCGCTGCTGCGCTGGCTGGGCTCGCTGGGTTGACCGCCCGGCGGCGCCCGCCCCCGGCGGGCCCCCGGTCAGCGGCGGGTCAGCACTTGACGGCGGCGAGCAGCCCGTGGCCGACCGGCAGCAGCGCCGGGATCCAGTGCTCGGACTCCCGGATCGCCTTGATCGCCTCGCGGACGGTCACCGTCTCGACGTCCCGGGCGGCGGGGTCGCCGATCCGGCCGCCGGCCAGCGTGCCGTTGAGCGCGACCACGCCGCCCGGTCGCAGCAGCCGCAGCGCGGCGTCCACGCAGGCGGCGAACCCGGTCGCCTCCGCGTCCACGAAGACCAGGTCGTACGCGCCGTCGGCGAGCCGGGGGAGCACGTCCAGCGCCCGACCGGTGATGATCCGGGTGCGACCGGCGGCGAAGCCCGCCTCGGTGAAGATCCGCCGGGCGATCCGCTGGTGCTCGACCTCGACGTCGATGGTGGTGAGTACGCCGTCGGCGCGCATCCCGCGCAGCAGCCAGACCCCGCTGACTCCCGTGCCGGTGCCGATCTCCACCACCGCCCGGGCGCTGCCGGCGGCGGCGAGCAGCCGCAGCGCCGCACCGGCGCCGGGGGTCACCGCCTCCAGGCCGACCTCGTGGGCCAGGCTGCGGGCGGTGCGCAGGACGAGATCCTCGGTCACGTACGACTCGGCGAAGTGCAGGGTCTGGGCCGTCGAATTGCCGGAACCGGCGACCGTGGCGATGGGACACCTCCGGGCGGCATGCGTGGTGCGGGGGCGGGTGGGCACTGTGAGCCTAGAGGCGACGTCGAACGGGCGCAGCCGCGCGTCCGCCACCCGACGATCACGGTCGGCAACCGGTGACTCCATCCGCGGCATCCGTGTAATCCTGGAAGCGGTGTTCCGGCCAGCGCGACCGGGCGACGCTGTCGCCAGGTCCGTGGAGCGCGGGATCCGGGGATGGACTGGGAGGGCACCGACGTGACCGACGGCTGGGACTGGCGCCAGCCCGGGGGAACTCCGACACCGGCGCGACCGCCGGTGCCCGGACATCCGCCGGTGGGGTCGCCGCCGACGCCTCAGGGCGCCGGGGGCGGCACGACTTCGCCCTGGTGGACCGACGCGCTGGCCGACCCGTGGCGCGACCCGACCGCGCCGGCCGCCGTGGTGCTGCCGGCCGCGCCGAGCCCCGGCACCGAGCCGGAGCCGGTCAGCGACCCGGACGCACCGGGCCGGCCGACGCTTCGGCAGCTCCTCCTCATCCCGTTGATCACCGCGCTGCTCGCGGGCAGCCTGGGCGGCGCGCTCGGGTACGCCTTCGCGGTCCGCGGTGGCGCCGTGGCCGGCACGGTGCTCGGCGCGGACCCGCAGGCGCCCGGCCTGGCCCAGCGCAGGCCCGAGTCGCTGGCCGGGGTCGCCGAGCGGGTGCTGCCCAGCGTGGTGACCGTCCGGGTGGCGGGCCTCGGCGGCACGAGCGAGGGCTCCGGCTTCATCGCCAGCGCCGACGGGCACGTCATCACCAACGACCACGTGGTGGCGGGGGCGACCGGCAAGGCGTCGGTGGTCTTCAACGACGGCAGTTCGGCCCCGGCGACCGTCGTCGGGCAGGACCCTGAGTCCGACATCGCAGTGATCAAGGTCTCCCGGACGGGCCTGCGGCCGGTCGAGTTCGGCGACTCCGACGCGCTGGCCGTGGGCGACCCGGTGCTGGCCATGGGCTCGCCGCTCTCGCTGGCCAACACGGTCACGGCCGGCATCGTCAGCGCCCTGGACCGGACGATGCGGGCCGGTGAGCCCGGCGGCCCGACGCGCTACTACGCGGCGATCCAGACCGACGCGGCGGTCAACCACGGCAACTCGGGCGGCCCGCTGGTCGACGGCGCGGGCCGGGTGATCGGGGTCAACTCGACGATCAAGTCGCTGGTCTCCGAGGGGCAGGAGGCGGGCAACATCGGCCTCGCCTTCGCCATCCCGATCAACCAGGCCAAGCGGATCACGCAGGACATCATCGGCACCGGCAAGGCCCGGCGCACGGTGATCGGCGCCCAGGTCGGCGGGTCCGGCGCGGGCACCGGAGGAGCCGGCGTACGCCTGGCGGCCGTGGAGCCGTCCGGCCCGGCTGCCGGCGCGGGGCTGCGGGCCGGTGACGTGATCCTCAAGCTCGACGGTCGGCCGATGACCGAACCGACCGACCTGATCGCCCTGGTCCGCAAGTTCGCGCCCGGCGCGGTGGTGACCGTGGAGTACCGCCGTGGCGCCAACCGGCAGAACGCCTCCGTGACCCTGGCCGCGGACGCCAAGTAGGGACCGGTCACCCCCTCCCCGACCGGTGCCCCACGTGCGTAGTCTTGCTGCTGACGCCGAAGGAGGCCCGCGCAGTGTTCGAGAACCTGAACTGGTGGGAGATCGGTGCGCTGCTGCTCCTGGCGCTGCTGATCTTCGGTGACCGGCTGCCCGCGGTGATCAGCGACGGCCTGCGCATGGTGCGCAACCTGCGCGCGATGGCCAGCAACGCCACCACCGACCTCAGTCGCGAGCTGGGCACCGACATCCAGCTGGAGGACCTGCACCCGAAGGCGTTCATCCGCAAGCACCTGCTCAGCGAGGAGGACGAGCAGGCGATCCGGAAGCCCCTCCAGGGCGTCTACGACAACCTGCGGGCGGACGTCACCGGCGTGCACAACGAGCTGAAGGACGTGGCCTCCGCCGCCGACGTGCGCGCGAACGGCAGCCGCCCGGCGACCGCCACCGGCGCCGCCCCGGCCCCCGCCCCCCGGGCCAGCTACGACGACGCGACCTGACCCCGGGCCAGCTGCGCCGACGCGACTTGATCCCGGGCCAGCTGCGACGCGACGCGACCTGACTCCGGTCAGCGGCGACGCCGCGCCGCCCTGACCCCGGCCCGCCTCGGCGTCGCCACGGACGGCGACGGGGGCGGCGCTCCCGGGGGAACGCCGCCCCCGTGCGGGTGGCGACAGTGCCGGCCGTGGCCGGCGTACGGTCAGCGGCCGGCGGGCTTGAGGCCCAGCGGCTTGCCGAGCAGCGACTCCCGGCGCAGGGCGAGCCGGTCGGCCACCTGGCCCAGCGCCTTCGCGGCCGGCGACTCCGGCTCGGCCAGCACGATCGGGGTGCCCACGTCGCCGGCCTCGCGCACGCGGGTGTCGAGCGGGACCTGCCCGAGCAGCGGCACCTGCGCGCCGATGGTCTTCGTCAGCGACTCGGCGACCGCCTGGCCGCCGCCCGCGCCGAAGACCTCCATCCGGGAGCCGTCCGGCAGCTCCAGCCAGGACATGTTCTCGATGACGCCGACCACGCGCTGGTGGGTCTGCAACGCGATTGCGCCGGCCCGCTCCGCCACCTCGGCGGCGGCGGCCTGCGGGGTCGTGACGATCAGGATCTCGGAGTTGGGCAGCAGCTGGGCCAGGGAGATCGCCACGTCGCCGGTGCCCGGGGGCAGGTCGAGCAGGAGCACGTCCAGCTCGCCCCAGTAGACGTCGGCGAGGAACTGCTGCAACGCCCGGTGCAGCATCGGGCCGCGCCACACCACGGCGGCGTTGCCAGCGGTGAACATGCCGATCGAGATGACCTTCACGCCGTGCGACTGCGGCGGCATGATCATGTCCTCGACGCGGGTCGGGCGCCCGTCCGCGCCGAGCATCCGGGGCACCGAGTGGCCGTAGATGTCGGCGTCGACCACGCCGACGGAGAGCCCGCGGGCGGCCAGCGCGGCGGCCAGGTTGACCGTCACGCTGGACTTGCCGACGCCGCCCTTGCCGCTGGCGACCGCGTACACGCGGGTGCGGGAGCCCGGCTGGGCGAACGGGATGACCGGCTCCTGGGAGGCGCCGCCGCCGCGCAGCTTCGCCTGGAGTTCCTGGCGCTGCTCGGGGCTCATCACGCCGAACTCGATCGCCACGCCGGTCACCCCGGGCACCGCGCCGACGGCGGCCGTGATGTCCGAGCGCAGCTTGTCCTTCAGCGGGCAGCCGGCGACGGTGAGCAGCAGCTCGACCCGTACGACGCCGTCGTCGCCGACCTCGGCGGAGCGGACCATGCCCAGCTCGGTGATGGGCCGGCGGATCTCCGGGTCGTTGACGGTGGCCAGCGCGGCCTGGATCGCGTCGGAGACGGTGCTGACGGGTGCTGACATGCCCGCAATGCTACGTCGGTGGCCCTGACCCACCGCCGTCAGCGGGGGGCGGTGTGAGCGAATCGATGGCGACGGCTGCGCCGCGCGGCATACCGGACGAAGCGGGACGATCGAGTCGATCCCGCCGAGCCGGACCCCGGGGCGGGCGGCGTCCGGGCCGCTCAGGCCTCGGCCTCCCGGCCCTCCGGGCGGCCGTCATGGGCCTGATCGCCGTCCAGGTCGTCGCGGGGCTCCTCCAGCCCGTCGCCGTGCTGCGGGACCCTGTCCTGCTGCCGGCGCTCCAGCCGCTGCCGGCGCCGGCCCGCCTCGTCCAGCTCCTCGGCCAGCCGGGCCAGCTCCGAACGGAGGAAGTCCCGGGTCGCGACCTCGCCCATCGCGTTGCGCAGCGCGGCGATCTCCCGCGCCAGGTACTCCGTGTCGGCCTTCTGCATGGTCGCCCGGCGGCGGTCCTCCTCCAGGGAGACCCGGTCCCGGTCGGCCTGCCGGTTCTGCGCCAGCAGGATCAGCGGCGCCGCGTAGCTGGCCTGGAGGGACAGCACCAGGGTCAGGAACGTGAAGGTGTACGGGTCGAAGCGCAGGTGCGCCGGGGCCAGGGTGTTCCAGCCGAACCACAGCGCGATCACGATCGTCATGTAGACGATGAAGTTCGCGGTGCCCATCCCCCGGGCGATCCCCTCGGACCACCGGCCGAAGGCCTCCGGGTCGAACCGGGGCAGCTTGACGCCCCGGGGCTCGCGCGGCTGGTCGAGCCGCTGCGCCCGTCGCTGCTCAGTCATCCGCGCCGTCCAGCGTCGGCCCGGCGGCGGACGGGCGCTCGGCGGCGTCCCGGTCCCGCCAGTCCCGGGGCAGGAGGTGGTCCAGCACGTCGTCGACCGTGACCGCGCCGACCAGCCGGTTGTTGCGGTCGATGACGGGCATGGCGACCAGGTCGTACGTGGCCATCCGGCGGGTGATCTCCGGCAGCGGGGTGGTCGGCCGCAGCGGGTCGATGTCGTTGACCACGATGCCGCCGAGCAGGTCGGCCGGCGGCTCGCGGAGCAGCCGCTGGAAGTGCACCATGCCGAGGTAACGGCCGGTCGGCGTGGTCATCGGCGCCCGGGACACGAAGACCTGCGCGGCGATCGCGGGGGAGAGCTGCGGTTCCCGGATCCGGGCCAGGGCCTCGGCGACGGTGGCGTCCGGCGGCAGGATGACCGGCTCGGAGGTCATCACGCTGCCCGCCGTTCCCGGCGTGTACTTGAGCAGCTGACGCACCGGATCGGCCTCGCCCGGCTGCATCAGGTCGAGCAGGACGTCCTGCTCGGGCGGGGGCAGCTCACTGAGCAGGTCGGCGGCGTCGTCCGGGTCCATCTCCTCCAGCACGTCGGCGGCCCGCTCGCGGTCCAGCGCGGCCAGGATCTCCACCTGGTCGCGCTCCGGCAGCTCGCTCAGCACGTCGGCCAGGCGCTCGTCGTCCAGCGCGGCGGCGACCTCGTTGCGCCGGGTGTCGGGGAGATCCTGGAGGGCGTTGGCGAGGTCGGCGGGGCGCATGTCCTCCAGCACCGAGAGCAGGTTGGCCGTGCCCCGGCTGTCGGCGATGCCGCTGAGCCCGCGTACCCGTTCCCACTCGACCTGGTGCAGGTGGCCCCGGCGGGTCAACCGGCCGGTCTGCTCGCGTACGGCGACCCGGGCCAGCGACCACTCACCGCCCCGGCTGCACTCCATCGCCACGTCCACCACGGAGCCCGACTGCCCGCCGGGCTCGACCTGCACCCGGCGGTCCAGCAGCTCCTGGAGCACGAGCAGTTCGTTCGGGCGCTTCTCGAAGCGGCGCAGGTTGAGCGTGCCGCTGCCGAGCACGACCGCGTCGGCGTCGATGGAGGTGATCCGGTTCAGCGAGAGGAAGATGCGCCGCCGCATCGGCATCTCGGCGACGAGACCGACCACCTCGGGCGGGCGTTGCGTCGGCCGCAGCCTGCCCACCGCGTCGCGGACCCGGCCCACCTGGTCGCCGTTGGGATCGAAGACGGCCACCCCGGCGAGCCGGGCGAGGTAGACCCGGGTCGGCGTGCTCACGGGCACCAGCCTAAGCGCCTAGTGTTTATCAACATGTCGACCTTGGCCTACGAGATCGTGGACGTCTTCACCGACCGCCCGTTCGCCGGCAACCCGCTGGCGGTGGTGTTCGGCGCCGAAGGGCTGGCCACCGAGCAGATGCAGGCGCTCGCGCTGGAGTTCAACCTCTCCGAGACGGTGTTCGTGCTCCCGCCCACCCAGGTCGGCGCCACCTACCGGGCCCGCATCTTCACGCCGGCCGAGGAGTTGCCCTTCGCCGGTCACCCCAGCGTCGGCGCGGCGGTGACCGCCAGCCGCCGTGGCATGTTCGGTGTGGGGCAGGTCACCCAGGAATGTGGGGCGGGCGTGCTGCCGATCGAGGTGGCCGCGACCGGGGCCACGCTCACCGGCGGCGTACCCACCCTCGGCCCCGAGCTGGACCCGGAGCCGCTGCTGGAGATGGCCGGCCTGAACGCGGACGACCACGTCGGCCCGGCGCCCCGGGTGGCCGGCTGCGGGCTGGAGTTCCCCTACCTTCCGGTCCGCCCGGACGCGGTGGCCCGCGCACGGGTCAACGCGGCGGCGGCACAGCGGTACGGAGTGGAGCACGTCAGCGTCTTCTCCTGGGACGCCGCCGCTCAAACCGCGCACGCCCGGGTCTTCGTCCCCGGGTTGGGTGTGCCGGAGGACCCGGCCACCGGTTCGGCGGCCCTGGGCCTGGGGGTGTGGCTGGTCGCCAGCGGCCTGCTGCCCGCCGACGGGCGCGCGGAGTACACCGTCCACCAGGGCATCGAGATCAACCGCCCGTCCGTGCTGGCCTGCACGGTGACCGCCGAGGACGGTCAGGCGGTGGGCGCCACCGTGGCCGGGCACGTCGTACCGGTGGCCCGGGGCGAGATCATGGTCCCGCCGTTCGTCGGCTGACCTGCGCGATCCGTGCCGCCGGATCGGATCGTCCGGCGTCGTGCCCGTGCCGTGCGCCCCGACCGCGTCCACGTCGGCGAGCGGCCGGACCCCGGGCGGCACTGACGGGACGGGGACGGATGCGGGAGGATGCGAGGGTGACCGACGCGGAGCGGACCAGCACGCCGCTGGTCGACGAGGCGATGAAGAAGGCCGCCGTGGCCTGGGTGAGTGTGCCCGGCGGGCCGGCGCTCGCGCTGTGGTGCCTGCCCCTGGAGGGGGCGCTCTTCGTGGTCAGCGGCCCCGGGGAGCAGTCCGCCCCGGGGCTGGCCGACGCGACCGAGGCACAGGTCACCCTGCGCGGTGACCACGGCGGGCGGATCGTCACCTGGCCGGCGCGGGTGAGCCGCCTGGCGCCCGGCACCGAGCACTGGGAGACGACCGCGCCGTTGGTGGCCGCGAAGCGGCTCAACGCGCCCGGGCCCGCGGCGGAGCTGGTGGAGCGCTGGGCGACCGACGGCTGTGCGGTGAACCGGCTGGAGCCGGCCGGCGAGCCGCTCGCCGGCGCCGGGCTGCCCGCGGACTCGCTGGCCGAGGTACCCCGCGAGACCCCGGCCGTCCGGGCGACCCGCAAGCCGTTCCGCCTGCACCGGGTCCGCCGCCGCTGAGACGCCCGGCCGCCGGCTCAGGAGACGCAGCCGGCCGGCACGGGGGCGATCGCGGGAACGAGGCCAGTCGCGCGCCCCGGCACCCGCGCGACGAGTTCGACCACCTCGTCGAGCGAGCGCAGCACCGGCCCGATCCAGGCCTCGTCGGCGTTGAACACCATGTGGCCGGCCAGGTCCGGCGCGGCCAGCCGTACGGCTGTCATCCCGGCCCGCTCCGCCCCGGTCAGCTCCTGGCTGCCGCCGTCGCCCACGTAGAGGCAGTCCGCCGGCGCCAGGTCGAGCCGCCGGCACGCCGCCTGGTAGAGCGCCGGGTCCGGCTTGCAGCGCCCCACCTGCACGGAGAAGACCCGCACGTCGAGCAGCGGGGCGATCGGCAGCTGCGGCAGGAACGCCGGCAGCTCGTGCGTGCAGTCGCTGATCACTCCCGTACGCAGGCCGAGCCCCCGCAGCGCGGCGAGCGTGGGCACGGCCTCGTCGCGCAGCCGGGTGTCGGCGCGGATGGCCCGGTGGCGGGAGGCGACCGCCGCGCGGACGGCGTCGTCGGAGGGGTGCACGCCGGCCTGCTCGCAGACCCAGCGCAGGGTCGCCTCGGCGTTGCCGAGCCGCCCGCAGGCCCGCTCGTAGTAGGTGCGGTCGAGCACGTCGACGAGCGTGCGCGGGGCGCAGCCGAGCAGCTCGGCGGTCGACCGGTGGGCCTCGCCCCGCTGGACGGAACGGGTCAGCGTGCCGAAGAAGTCGAACAGGACCGCCTGGTAGGTGGGCATGGGGGAGCGCCTCCGGGCGGTAGGGGAATCGCCGGCGCGGACAGGCATGATCGTAACGGAGTGCTGACGTTCCGTGTCGGCCCGTGGCGTGTGAGGATTGCTCCCCGTGTCCCCCGCAGCGCACCGCCCGTCGTTCCACCCGGCGACCACCGGGGCGCTCGTCCTGGCCGTCGTCGCCGTCTCGTCGTCCGCGCCGCTGGTGGCCGTCGCGGCGGCGCCGGCGCTGGCCGTCGCGTTCTGGCGCAACCTGCTCTCGGTCGCCGTGCTCGGCCCGTTCTCGGCGGCCCGGCGACGCGCCGAGTTCCGGTCGCTGACCGTCGGCGCCGGTCGGCGCGAGGGCGTCTACTGCGTGCTGTCGGGGGTCGCGCTCGCCGCGCACTTCGCCACCTGGATGCCCAGCACCAAGCTCACCTCGGTCGCGGCGGCGACCGCGCTCTGCGCCACCCAGCCGGTCTGGCAGGGGCTGATCGCCCGCGCCCAGGGCCGCCGGCTGCCGGGCGCCGTCTGGGCCGGCATCGGGGTGGCGGTCGCGGGCGCGGTCGTGGCGACCGGGGCGGACTTCGCCGTCTCCGGCCGGGCCGTGGCCGGCGACCTGCTCGCGGTGGCCGGCGGCCTGTTCGCGGCGGTCTACACCGCGCTCGGCGAGCGGGCCCGTACGACGATCAGCACGACCACCTACACCACCGTCTGTTACGGGGTCTGCGCCCTGGTCCTGCTCGTGGTCTGCCTGGTCGGCCGGGTGCCGCTGACCGGCTTCGACACCGGCACCTGGCTCGTCGTGCTGGCCCTGGTGGCCGGGGCCCAGCTGCTCGGGCACTCGATGTTCAACTACGCCCTGAAGAAGGTCTCGGCGACCACGGTCAGCGTGCTGGCCCTGCTGGAGGCCCCGGGCGCCGCCCTGATCGGCTGGGCCTGGCTGGGGCAGTTGCCCGGGGTGACCGCCCTGGCCGGGCTGGGGCTGCTGCTGGCCGGCGTCGCCGTGGTGGTGCTCGGCGGCGCCCGCTCGGCCCGCCGCCTCCGCCCGGTCGCCACCGCCGTCCCCGCCGACGCCGGCCCACCGCCCGACTGACCGCCGAACGGGCCCCTGCCGCCGGACGGCCACCCGGCCGGCGAACGGCCACCCGGCCCGCCGCCGTCCACCCGGCGGCCGAACGGTGCCACCTGGCCCGCCGCCGTCCACCCCCTGCCGCCGGACGGCCACCCGGCCGGCGAACGGCCACTCCTTCGGCGCGGGAACGGCCGTTCCGCCTGCCGGATCCGGCGGCGTCCGTGAGAGTGCGAGGGAGGACACGCGGCGGCGGGAAGGCGGATGGCGGAGCGGGACGGCGACGAGGGCGGCACGACCGTCACGCCGTCGGCCGAGTTCCCGCCGCTCGACCCGGACGAGCTGCGGGCCCTACGCCGGATCGGTGACCGGTGGCGGAACGCCCGGCGGGGCCGACCCCCCGGCGCGGACACGCTGCCGGTGGACCCGACACTGCGCCGGCACCCCGACCGGCCGGCCCCCACACGGTTCGGCCGCCTCGCCCCGATCGCGATGTTCCGGATCGGGGAGCCGGACGAGTTGGTCGCCACCGCACCGGCCAACCTGCCCGGCAGCCGGCTCGGCCGGGCGACCACCCGGCTGCGGCGGACGCTGTTCGGGCCGCCACTGACCAGCGCCGCCGTGGTCTACGAGCGGATGCGCAAGCTGGTGGCCCTGCCGGTGCTCTCCTCCGACCTGCTCAGCTCGGTGGCGTACGGGCCGGAGGCGATGCTCGCCGTGCTGCTGCTCGCCGGCAGCGGGGCGCTCGGGCTGTCCCTGCCGCTGGCCGCCGGGCTGGCGCTGCTCATGATCGCGGTCGGCGTCTCCTACCGGCAGACCGTCGCCGCCTACCCGCACGGGGCCGGGTCGTACATCGTGGCGGGCGACAACCTGGGCGCGGGGGCGGGGCTGGCCGCGGCGGCGGGACTGATGACGGACTACGTGCTCACCGTGGCGGTGTCCGTCTCCGCCGGCATCAGGGCGATCACCTCGGCGATGCCGGGACTGGCCGGCTGGACGGTGCCCCTCGGGCTGGCCGTGATCGGTCTGCTGCTGGCGGGCAACCTGCGCGGCGTACGGGCCGCCGGCAACCTCTTCGTGCTGCCCACGTACGCCTTCGTGGTCGCGCTGCTGGCGCTGCTCGCGGTCGGCTGGTTCCGCGCGGCCGGGCGGGGTTTCGTCCCGGTCGCCCCGCCGCCGGTGCCGGCCGTGGAGGGGTTGGGGCTGCTGCTGGTACTCCGCGCGTTCTCCTCCGGCGCGGTCTCGATGACCGGCATCGAGGCGGTCTCCAACGCGGTTCCGGCGTTCCGGCCTCCCGAGTGGCGCAACTCGCGCACCACGCTCACCTGGATGGTCGCGATGCTGGTGCTGTTCTTCGGCGGCCTCGTCGGGTTGATCCACCTGTCCGGGCTGGCGCCCACCGCCGAGCAGTCGCTCCTCTCCCAACTGGCCCGGGTCACCTTTCCCAGCGGTCCCTGGTACGCCCTGATCCAGGCCGCCACCGCGCTGATCCTGCTGCTGGCCGCGAACACCGCCTTCAACGACTTCCCCCGCCTGCTCTTCTTCATGGCCCGGGACGGGCACGCGCCGCGCCGGTTCCTGCACATGGGCGACCGGCTCGCCTTCAGCAACGGGCTGGTGGCGCTCACCGTCGCGGCGGCGGTGATCCTGGTGGCCTTCCGCGGGCACACCGAGGCGCTGATCCCGCTCTACGCGGTCGGGGTGTTCCTCGCCTTCACCCTGTCCCAGGCCGGGATGGTGCGGCACTGGCGACGCCGACGCGGTCCCGGCTGGCGCCGCCGGGCGACGATCAACGCGGTGGGCGGCACCTTCTCCGGCCTGGTGCTGGTGACCGCCGCCGTCACCAAGTTCACCGAGGGCGCCTGGGTGGTGGTCGTCGCCGTGCCGCTGCTGGTCCTGCTGTTCCGGGCCATCCACCGGCACTACCGGAGGCTGCACCGGTCCCTGGCGCTGCACCCGCCGCCGGGTGGCCCGGCGCCCGGGCCGCCGGTGGTGCCGGCCCCGCCGCCCGCCACCGGGCCCGCCGCGCCGGAGGACGAGGAACTGCCCGAGCAGGTACGCCACCTCGTGGTCGTGCCGGTCGCCCGGCTGAACCGGGCCTCGCTGC
This sequence comes from Micromonospora sp. NPDC007220, assembly GCF_040634035.1. Classification (NCBI taxonomy): domain Bacteria; kingdom Bacillati; phylum Actinomycetota; class Actinomycetes; order Micromonosporales; family Micromonosporaceae; genus Micromonospora; species Micromonospora sp. NPDC007220. Next base: position 679,244 of record NZ_JBEYEU010000001.1, read on the forward strand.
GGGCCCTGGCGTACGCGGCCTCGCTCGGGCAGCCGACGCTGGCCGTGCACATCGCCCCCGAGGAACCGGAGGCGGACCGGTTCCGGGAACAGTGGCGGGTGTGGGGCGACCACCTGCCGCTGGAGACGATCGTGTCCCCGTACCGGGCGGTGGTCGGGCCGCTCGCGCACTACCTGGAGGCCCTGCACGCCTCCCGGGCCGACCTGGTGCTGACCGTCGTCGTGCCGGAGGTGGTGGTGCGCAGCCGCTGGCACCGGCTGCTGCACAGCCGCACCGAGCAACGGCTGCGTACGGCGCTGCGCCGGCTGCCGGGGGTGGTGGTCACCAGCCTCCCGGTGCACCCGGGCGGGTAGCTCCCTCCGCGGCGTCTGCGCGGGTCGTCAGTCGCGTCGGGCGAGCACGGCGACCCGGGGCAGCGCCTCCGGGTCGGGTACGGGGGTGAGCAGGTCGTCGATGGCGGCGACGTGGCTCGTCGTCCAGCCGGCGTCGGCCAGGGCGGAGAGCACGTCGGCCACGGGGTGGGCGGTGTTGGTGATCGTCGTGGTGAAGGGGGCCGTGCGGCCGTCGTCGGTGCGTAGCTCCCCGGTGACGTGCAGCGGGCGGCGGTCGCCGTCGAGCGGGCCCCGGGCCACCTCGACCGAGACCGTGCCGTCCTGCCGGGCGACCGGGGGGACGTCGGCGAGGAGCCCCTTCGTCGTGGACATGTCGAAGCCGAACCAGCCGCCCGGCGCGACCGCCCGGTGCACGCAGCGCAGGTAGGACCGGACCCGGTCGATGTCGCCGACGTGGTTGAGGACGTCGTACGTGGAGACCGCGAACGCGCAGGTGCGCGGCACCTCGAAGTCCGCGGCGTCCGCGGCGATGAGCACCGCGTCGGTGCCGGCCAGCCGTTCCCGGGCGCGGGCGATCATCGCCTCGGAGACGTCGACCCCGACGACCCGGTAGCCGGCGGCGGCGAACCGGGCGGCCACGATGCCGGTGCCGCAGCCGACATCCAGCAGGCTCAGCTCCGACCCGGGTGCGACGTGCGCGTGCAGCCGCAGCCACGCCTCGCCCATCCGCTCGGGGTACGGCGCCCAGAAGCGGTCATACGCCGTGACGAAGGCGTCAACGTACTCGGCCATCGGGTTGCCTTTCGTAGTGCCGGACGGTGGAACTGGCCAACGGGACGAGCGCGGCCACGAAGATCACCGTGGCCAGGGCGAGCAGGGCCGTTCGCACGCCGATCGCGGGTACGACGAGACCGGCGGCGATCATGACGGGCGGGCCCAGCCCCACCGCCCCCAGCCACTCGTACGCGCTCACGCGGGACATCGCCTCCGTCGGCACCTCGGACTGGACGGTCGTCTCCCACAGCACCCCGAAGACGTCGAAGGCGACCCCGGCCAGCACGGCGGCGAGGATCACGAACGGCAGGGCGGCACCGGCTCCGAGCAGCAGCGCCGGCAGCCCCAGCAGCGACACGGCGAGGACGGCCGTGCGCAGGGGCCGGGTCGTCCTGATCCGCATCGCCACCAGCACGCCGGCAAACATGCCGACGGCGTACCCGGCCAGGACGCCGGACCAGGCGCCCGCGCCGCCCAGGTGCGCCCTGGCGAGCAGCGGCCCCGCGAGCCCGAAGGTGACCCCGACGGCGGCGTTGATCACCGCTGCGGCGAGCACGATCTGCCACAGCCATCGTCGCCGGACGAACTCGCGCCAGCCGTCGCGCAGTTCGGCCGGCAGGTTCCGCCCGGCGGGCCGGGTCGTCGCGGCGAGGCGCAGCCGCGCGAGGAGTAAGGCGGCGACGGCGAACGTCGCGGCGTCGAGGGCCAGCGCCCAGCCCGGCCCGAGCCAGGTGATCAGCGCGCCGCCCGCCGTGAAGCCCGCCACCGTGGCGGTGTTCGTGCCGAGCCGCAGCAGGGCGTTGCCCCGCTGGCGCGCCTGCGGCGCGACGAGTTCGGCGGTCAGCCCGTTGAGCGAGGGCAGCAGCAGCGCGGAGGCGGTGCCGGCGACGGCCGCGCAGACGGCGAGGGTGGCGACGCCGGCCCGCCCGCTCAGCACGAGGACGGTCATCGCGCCGTACGCCGTACCGCACATCAGTTCCGCCGCCACGAGTACGCGGTGGCGCGGCAGCCGGTCGCCGATGACGCCGCCGAGCAGCATCAGCGCGATCCGGGGCACCGAGATCGCGGCGAGCACGAGCGACAGCGCCGTGGGCGATCCGCCGGGAAGGTCGAGCACGGCGAAGGTCAGCGCGAGCGGGCCCATCGCGTTGCCGAAGACGGAGATCGTCCTGGCCGTGGCGAACAGGACGAACCGGCGCTCGCGCAGCGGGTCCGCCGGGCGGTCCACGGACGCGACGGTGTCGGTCATGCCCGGTCCGGGCGGACGATCGCCTGCCACCGCGCCACCGGCTCGCCGGCGTCGAGCACGTGCAGCAGCGGCCGGCGGGCCACCACGGGGCACACGTGTCCGGGCAGCACCCGCAGCTCGTCGCCCACCGACACCGACCCCGCGTCGACCGGCCCGCCGTCGGGTGCGGTCAGCACGACACCGCTCATCCAGGTCTGGTCGGCGCCCGCCAGCAGTTCGTCGGCGTCGGTGCGCAGCACCTGCCCGTCGGTGCCGGTGACAGTCGTGGCGACGGATATCGCGACCGCCCCGGGGTCGCACTCGCCCAGCCGGGCGAACCCGCCGTCGAGCAGCGCGTACGCTCCGGCGCAGACCTCGGTCACGCCGGCGACGTCCAGCACGCCGGCGAGGGTCGGGGTGCCCCCGACGCTGACGGCCGGGCAGGGCGACCCGGCCGCGCGGATCCGCTCGGCGACCGACACCAGCAGGCGCGCCTGGCGGCGGCCCAGCTCGACCCGGTCGCGCGCGGCGGCGGGGTCGGTGATCCCCACATAGCCGGTGACGCCCGCCATCCGCAGCCCGCCGGTCCGCGCAATCGTGGCGGCCAGCCCCACGGCGGCGTCGGGGTCGACACCGACGCGGTGCAGACCGGTGTCGACCTCGACGCGTACGCCGAGTTCGACGCCGTGGGCCTCGGCCGCCGCGCCGAGCCCGGCCACCGCGTCGGGGTGGTCCACGTGCACCGTCACCGCGCAGTGCCGCGCGAGCTGGGCGAACCTGGTCCACCGCCACGCGTCACGCCAGGGCCACGCCACCACCACGTCCGTCACGCCCACCGCCACGTAGGCCTCGGCCTCGGCCGCCGAGTGCACCGCGACGCCCACCGCGCCCGCGGCCACCTGCCGGGCGGCGATCTCGGGACTCCGGTGCCCCTTGACGTGCGCGCGCAGGGCGACGCCGGCCTCGGCCACCCGCCGGCCGTACCGCGCGACGTTCGCGTCCAGCCGGGCCAGGTCGACGGTCACCCGCGGCGTCATTCGCCGCGCCCGTGCCAGGCGTCCGGCGGGAAGGAGAACGCCGCGTCGCCGCCGGCGAGCATCGCCGCCTGGCGGTCCCGCTCGGCGGGGTGCGGCACGCCGACGCCGGAGACGCCGAGGAAGGCCTCGTCCGGCCAGGACAGCCCGAGGGCGTCCTCGACGGGCGCGTCGCGGGTGGCGGCGGTGAAGAACGTCCCGAGCCCGAGCGCCGTCGCGGTGAGGTACACGGTCTGGCTCAGGTGGCCGACGTCGAGCAGGAGCGCACGGTACGCGCGGGCGGCCGGGTACTTCCACACGGTCCGGTCGAGCACCGCCGCGTACATCAGCAGGAAGCCGGCCTGGGCGGCGTGCGGCTGCCCGCCGCACCACTCGCGCAGCCGGTCCTCGCCGGGGGCGGGCGCGAGGCGCACCAGCTCGTGGCGGCGCACCGCGTAGTGGTAGATCCCGGGTTCCAGCCCCGCCACGTCGCGGACCACCGGGTAGACCTCGACCGGGTGGCGGGCCCCGCCGGAGGGGACGGTCTTGAGCAGCGCCGTCCCGACCCCGGAGACGTCCACCTCGCGACGGACCCCGGCCGTCCAGCGCAGCAGGGCCGCGAACGCGGGCAGCGGCACCGGGCGGTCCGGGTCGAACCATCGGGTCGAGCGCCGGGCCGCGAGGACCGTGGTGAAGTCGACGGCGGGCGGGTCGGCCGGGGGCAGGGCGATCCGTGGCCCGTCGTGCTCCCTGACCGGATCCGGCTGGCCGGACTTGGCGCGCAACACCGCCGCGTCCTGCGCGGCCGAGCGGAAGACGTCGCTGCCGAGCGTACGGCTGGCCAGGTGGTAGTAGGTGGCTGCCGGTCCCAGGTCGCGCCACGCGCCGAGGCGTTCCTCCCGGGCGTGCTCCGGCGAACCCTCGGCGACGAGCACGTGGGCGTCGAGGAGCTGCTGCGCGAGCCGGCCTTCGGGCTCGGCCCAGTCGGCATAGTCGCGCAGCAGCCTCTCCGCCTCCACAGTCAACGCGAACTGCCGGTGCCTCAGCGGGTCGTCGCAGACCAGTTGGCCGTCACGCCACAGGAAGACGACCAGCCGCGACACACGGACACGCATGACTACTCAGGCTTCGACCGGTCAGACCTCGACCGGAGGCTCCAGGCAGGTCAGTTCCTGGTCGTAGTCGTCGGACGCCACCGGCTCGAAGGCCTCGATCTGCTCGGTCATGCGGGAGCTCCCCTCACTAATCGGCGTTGATCACTGTGATGCACCGTATCAGACCGTCCACAGTGAACACACCCACCGACATGGATCGAGCCGACCCGCTCCCGCGCCGACTCAGGCCTCGTGGACCTCCAGCACCCGGGTGGTCGGGGCGGCGTCGCCCAGCTCACCGCGCAGCGCCACCCGCTCCGGGTCGGCCAGGAAACCGTCGTAGCCGGCGCGGGTGTCGAACCGGATCAGGTGCACCTCCGTACGCCCGTCGCCGGTGCGCTGCCGACGCTCCAGCCGCCCGCCGTGCCGCCCGAGCAGGCCGAGCACCGCGTCCTCGTACCGCTGGCCGGTCTCGACCGCGTCGGGGGCCAGCTCCACCAGCGCCACCAGGCGCACGGCGGCGGCCGGGTCGGTGACCAGCGACTTGAAGAAGTGGTGGTCGACGTGGCCGCCGGGAATGCCCTCCCGGCGGCCCGTGTCGAGGTAGCCGTGCCGGCGGTAGAACTCCGGCGCCTGGAACGAGAACGAGGAGACCGACATCTCCGTGCAGCCGCGCCGGCGGGCCTCGTCCTCGGCGGCCCGCAGCAGCCGGCCGCCCCACCCCTCGGCACGGTGGTCCTCGCGCACCCACACCATGTTGATCCCGGCGCAGCCGCCCCAGGTCCACCCGGTCAGGCCGGCCACCAGCTCGCCGTCGGCGTCGTCGACCCGGACGCAGAGGCCGGCCTCGTCGTCCGCGCCGGTCGCCCGGTTGTTGAAGACGGTCAGCTCCGCGTCGAGCCGTGCCTGGAGTTCCTTGTCCTCGCGGAGCACCCGAAGGACGCTGCCGGCGTCGTTCCCCGTGGTCGTCATGCGGCGGAGTATCGCAGCGCCCCGCCCCCGGTGACACCGCAAATCCGGCGGCGCCGCCTGCCGGGCGGGGCCCCGTTATCCGGCGACGCCGACCGCCTCGGCGCTGGCCGTCCAGAGCCGGGCGGCGAGCTGTGGATCGGTCGCCCTGGGCAGCGGCCGGCGCAGCCGCCGGTCGACGTGGTAGCCGCCCGTCACCAGCCGCTCCGGGTCCTGGTTGGCCAGCCAGACCAGCGTCTCCGCGCCCTTCTCCGGGCTGCGCAGCGGCAGGATCCGCATGCCCAGGGCGACCAGCCGGTTGTCGTTGCCGAACCGGCTGCGCACCACCCCCGGATGGAAGGAGTACGCGGGGATCTCCGGCCAGCGCCGGGCCGCCTCGGCCGTGAAGAGGATGTTCGCCTGCTTGCTGGTGCCGTACGCCTGCATGGGCCGGTAGCGGCGCAGCGCGGCGTTGAGGTCGGCCGGGTCGAGCACGCCGCTGCGGTGCGCGCCCGAGGCGGTCACCACCATCCGGCCGATCCGGTCCCGCAGCAGGTTGCTGAGCAGGAACGGGGCCAGGTGGTTGGCCTGGATCGACAGCTCGAAGCCGTCGACCGTGGTGAGCGGCTGGAGCGCGATCGCCCCGGCGTTGTTGGCGAGCACGTCGATCCGGTCGTACGCCTCGCGCAGCTTGCCGGCCAGCCGGCGGACGTCGTCCAGCACCGCGAAGTCGGCCCGGAACAGCTCCGGTCGCTCGCCGGACGCCTCCCGCACCTGTTCCGCCGCGGCCTGGAGTCGGGCCGGGTCGCGGCCGACCAGTACCACCTGGTCACCGCGGCGCGCCAGGTCGACGGCGGCCGCCAGCCCGATGCCCGAACTGGCCCCGGTCACCACCACGATCCGACGCCCAGTGAGATCTTCCACAGGTCCATTCACCCCGGTCACGGCACGAGGTTACCGTGGCGTCACAAAGACCTTTGGGATCGTTAAGCCCTCGCATTTCGTCAGGTGACGTCGGCGTGCCCGCGCACGCTGGAAGGAGCGCATCCATGGCCGCAGTCGGTCGCCCCCGTCGGTCCTGCCTCGCGGTACCCGGCTCCAGCGTCAAGATGCTCGGCAAGGCCCAGGGGCTCCCGGCCGACCAGGTCTTCCTGGACCTGGAGGACGCGGTCGCCCCGCTGGCCAAGCCCGACGCCCGGAAGAACATCGTCGCGGCGCTCAACGAGGGCGACTGGTCGGGCAAGACCCGCGTCGTCCGGGTCAACGACCTGACCACGCCGTGGACCTACCGGGACGTCATCGACGTGGTGGAGGGCGCCGGCGCCAACCTCGACTGCGTCATGCTGCCCAAGGTGCAGAACGCGGCCCAGGTGCAGTGGCTCGACATGACCCTGACCCAGCTGGAGAAGACGCTCGGCCTGGAGGTCGGCCGGATCGGCATCGAGGCGCAGATCGAGAACGCCGCCGGCCTGGTCAACATCGACGCCATCGCGGCCGCCTCGCCCCGGGTCGAGACCATCATCTTCGGTCCGGCCGACTTCATGGCCTCGATCAACATGAAGTCCCTGGTGGTCGGCGCGCTCATCCCGGACTACCCGGGCGACCCCTACCACTACATCCTCATGCGCATCCTGATGGCAGCCCGGATGCACGACAAGCAGGCCATCGACGGCCCGTTCCTGCAGATCCGCGACGTGGACGCGTTCCGCGAGGTGGCCAAGCGCTCGGCGGCGCTCGGCTTCGACGGCAAGTGGGTGCTGCACCCGGGCCAGATCGACGCCGCGAACGAGGTCTACTCGCCGGCCCAGGCCGACTACGACCACGCCGAGCTGATCCTCGACGCGTACGAGCACTACACGTCGGAGGCGGGCGGCCGGCTGGGCGCGGTGATGCTCGGCGACGAGATGATCGACGAGGCGTCCCGCAAGATGGCCCTCGTGGTGGCGGCGAAGGGCCGGGCCGCGGGCATGACCCGCACCTCGTCCTTCACCCCGCCGGCCGAGTAGTCCCCGCGCCTCCCGACATCCGTGCCGCCCCGGTCCGCGCCGGGGCGGCACCGTCGCGTCAGTAGTTGGTGCCGCCGGTGTCGGCCTGGGAGATCGCGAAGATGATGATCGCCACGTAGAAGAGGACCACCAGCAGGTAGAGGCCGGTGACGATCCAGCCGACGATGATGCCGGCCTTCGCCATGCCCTCGCCGCCCTCGCCGGTCTCCCGGATCTGCTTCTGCGCGACGTGGCCGAGGATCGCGCCGATCGGCGCGGTGATGCAGGAGCCGATGCCGACCAGGGCGAGCACCAGTGCGGCGATGGCGAGGCCGTTGGTCCTCAACGAGGGCGCGTAGCCGTAGTTCGGGTAGGCCGGCGGGTAGGCGGCGGGCCCGGGCTGCCCGGCGGGGTGCTTCATCCCGGCGTACGGGTCGCCGCCCGCGTACGGGTCCGGGGCGTACGGGTCGGCCGGCGCGTACGGGTCGGGGCCGGTGGGCTGGGTGGGGACGGGTTGACCGCTCACCGGGAGGGCGGGGTCGGCGGGTGGGCTCGACTGCTGGCCCGACCACGCCGGGTCGTTCCAGCCGCCGGAGGGCGGGGGATATGTCATTCGTCTGCTCCGTAGGGTGCGGGGTGCGCCCGTCAGGGTAGTCAGGCCTGCCCAGACCCCGAGGTGTCACCACCGGGTGTGCCGCGTTGCCCGGGCCGGAGGAAGCGGGCAGGATCCTGGCATGGTGATTGACGCGCGAGCCGCGGACCGCTCCGGCAGCCGACCGAGACGGGACGCGAGCCGCCCCGGCGTGGCCCGGCGCACCCGCGCCGCCGCCCAGCCGGGCACCGCCGGCATCGACGAGCCCGCGCCGCTGCCGGACCCGGTGACCATGCGCCTCGACGGGAAGGTCGCCCTGGTCACCGGGGCGGGCAGCCCGGACGGCATCGGGTACGCGACGGCCCGCCGGCTGGCCGACCTCGGCGCCCGGGTGGCCATCGTCTCCACCACCCGACGCATCCACGACCGGGCCGGCGAGCTGGGCGTGACCGGCTTCGTCGCCGACCTCACCGACGAGTCGGAGGTGGGCGCGCTCGCCGACGCGGTCGCCGAGCAGCTCGGGGACGTCGAGGTGCTGGTCAACAACGCGGGCCTCGCCAGCCGGGCCAGCCCCGAGGTGCTGCGCCCGGTCGCCCAGCTCAGCTACGACGAGTGGCGCGGTGAGATCGACCGCAACCTCACCACCGCGTTCCTGTGCAGCCGGGCCTTCATCGGCGGCATGGCCGAGCGGGGCTGGGGCCGGATCGTCAACCTGTCGGCCACCGCCGGGCCGGTCAACGCCCTGCCCACCGAGGCGGCCTACGCGGCGGCCAAGGCGGGCGTGGTCGGGCTGACCCGGGCACTGGCGATGGAGATGATCGCCGACGGGGTGACCGTCAACGCCGTCGCGCCGGGCACCATCCACACCGCGGCCTCCACGGTGGCGGAGATCCGGCAGGGCCTCGGCACCCCGGTCGGCCGCCCCGGCACGCCGGACGAGGTGGCCGCGGCGATCGTCTTCCTCTGCTCGCCGGCCGCCTCGTACATCACCGGGCAGATGCTGGTGGTGGACGGCGGCAACAGCGTCCGTGAGGCCGAGTTCCGCTGATCCGCGGGGCTCAGTAGTTGGGGCCGTTGTTGCCGGCGAGGGCGATCAGCGCGATCCAGCCGCAGCAGGCCAGCACGCCGAGCCCGGTGATGACGTAGCTGAGGATGAGGCCCCACGTGGCGAGCTGGTCGCCCTCCTCGCCCGTCGTGCGGATCTGCCGCTTGGCCAGGTGCCCGAGGACGATGCCGATCGGGGAGAAGACGAACGCGAAGACCAGCGAGAGGATGGCGAGCACGTTCGTCCCGCCGGCCCGGGGACCGGACGGCGGGCCGTACTGCCCGTAGGGCGTCTGCGGGGTGTACGGGGGCTGGTGCCCCCACTGCTGCCCGTGTGGTGGTTCGCCGGGCTGCTCGTAGCTGGGCTGCCCGTACGCGGGCTGCTGGTGGGCCGGCTGCTCGTAGGACGGCGGCCCGTACGACGGTGGTTCCGGTGGGGGCTCGTAGCTCGACGGATCGTGCCCCGGCGGGGGCTCCCAGGGTGACGGCGACCGGTCCGGATCGGGCGGCCCCGACGACGGTGGCTGGCTCACGGTCTCCTCCTGCCGGTGGCGGATCGCGTCCCCTCTTGCCGGACGCTACCCGCAGCGGTGAACCTTTTCACAGCGGTTGTGTGGACTGGTCACCTTGGCCTCGACCGCCGTGCGGCCAATACTGACGGAGCGTTCAGTTACCCATGAGTAAGGCGCCGACCCCCGGAGGCTGAGATGGCCCGACTCGCCCAGACGCCCGGCCTGACCGATGTGCAGCGGTCGATCCTGGAGACCGTCCGGGAGTTCGCCGACAAGGAGATCATCCCGCACGCGCAGCGGCTGGAGCACGCCGACGAGTACCCGAGCGACATCCTCGACGGGATGCGCGAGATGGGCCTCTTCGGTCTCACCATCGACGAGGAGTACGGCGGGCTCGGCGAGTCCCTGCTCACCTACGCGCTGGTGGTCGAGGAGCTGTCGCGGGGCTGGATGTCGATCTCCGGCATCGTCAACACCCACTTCATCGTCGCGTACCTGATCTCCCAGCACGGCTCCGCCGAGCAGAAGGCCCGGCTGCTGCCGAAGATGGCGACCGGCGAGGTGCGCGGCGCCTTCTCGATGTCCGAGCCCGAGTGTGGCTCCGACGTCTCCGCGATCAAGTCGAAGGCCGTCCGCGACGGCGACCGGTACGTCATCAACGGCCAGAAGATGTGGCTGACCAACGGGGCGTACTCGTCGGTGGTGGCGACCCTGGTCAAGACCGACACGGGCGCCGACTCCGTCTACGGCAACATGAGCACCTTCCTGCTGGAGAAGGAGCCCGGCTTCGGCGAGACCGCGCCAGGCCTGACCATCCCCGGCAAGATCGACAAGATGGGCTACAAAGGCGTCGAGACCACCGAGATGGTGCTCGACGGGGTCACCGTCGACGAGTCCGCCGTCCTCGGCGGCGCGGAGAAGGTCGGCCGCGGCTTCTACCAGATGATGGACGGCATCGAGGTCGGCCGGGTCAACGTGGCCGCCCGCGCCTGCGGCATCTCCATCCGCGCCTTCGAACTCGCCGTCGCGTACGCCCAGCAGCGCCACACCTTCGGCCAGCCGCTCGCGAAGCACCAGGCCGTCGCCTTCAAGCTCGCCGAGATGGGCACCAAGATCGAGGCCGCCCACGCGCTCATGGTCAACGCCGCCCGGCTCAAGGACGCCGGCCAGCGCAACGACGTCGAGGCCGGCATGGCCAAGCTGCTCGCCTCGGAGTACTGCGCCGAGGTCGTCCAGGAGGCGTTCCGCATCCACGGCGGCTACGGCTACTCCAAGGAGTACGAGATCGAGCGGCTGATGCGGGAGGCCCCGTTCCTGCTCATCGGCGAGGGCACCTCGGAGATCCAGAAGACGATCATCTCCCGCGGCCTGCTCAAGCAGTACAAGCTCTGACGCAAGGAAGGGCACCCTCCTGACGCCTCAGGTAGAGGAAGGTGCCCTTCCTGATACGTCGGCGCCGGCGGCGGGCTCCGGTGCGGTGACCGGCCCCGCCGCCAGCACCTGCGGTCGTTCCCGGTACGCCTCGATCGCGGCCGCCAGGCGCTGCTCCGGCACCGCCACGTCACGGCCCCCGACCACCGGCGCCGGCTCCAGCGACCGCCACACCCTCGGCCGCAGCCGCACCCCGGCGAGCCGGCCGTCCTCCCGGTGCAGGCTCACCCGGTCGATGTTGGACCAGTCGTACCGCTGGCGGCCGTGCCGGATCCCACTCGCCGTCAGCGCCAACCGCCCGGTGAACCGCATGCCGAAATAGGCGACGAGGCCGCCCGCCGCCGCCACCGCGACCAGGAGCACCAGCCGGACGACCCGGGCCCACTGCGGGTCGGCGGGCAGCGCCATCGTCACCACCAGCATCACCGCCGTCGCCCAGGCCAGCGCGGTGACGAGGTCGACCCAGCCGGCCAGGGACCGCCGAGCGACCAGACCGGGCTCCGTCCCGTCCACGCCGGCCACCCGTTCCCGCCAGATAAGCCGGGCGTCCTGCCGCGGACACCACCGCCGCAGCAGCGCGGTCACACCGACGAAGAGCCAGAAGACACAGACATCGGGATCGAACCGGGGAACCCGGAACAGCGCGGCGGCCATCGGCACCGCCACCATTGCGGCCACCGTCGCGGCCAGCAGCCGGCGGGACCAGAGCCCGTCGTCGCGCTTCGGCAGCCGGCCGGACAGGCGGACAGACATGACCGCAGGGTACGAGCCGTCGACAACGTACGGGCCCGACCAACCGCCCAGCCGCCTCGTGCAACCGCCACGGCGGACGGGACCGACCGCCGTGCCGGGACTTCCCGAACCCGGTCAGCCCAGCCGGGTCAGGCCGGCGGCGGCGCGCTCGACGATCAGGCAACGATCCTCGACGTAGTCGACGCCCGCCTCCGTGGCGATCCGCCGCGCCTCGGCCGAGACGATGCCGAGCTGCAACCAGACCGCCGGAGCGCCGATCGCCACCGCCTCGCGCACCACGTCGACCGCGTCCTGCGCCGGCCGGAACACGTCGACCAGGTCGACCGGGTGCGGGATGTCGGCCAGGGACCGGTAGACCCGCTCGCCGAAGAGTTCATCGGCCGTCGGGTTCACCGGGATGATCCGCCAGCCGTACCGCTGCATCTGCAACGGCACGCTGTGCGCGGCCTTGCGCGGGTCGCGGGACGCGCCCACGACGGCGATCACGGCGGAGTCGGCGAGGATCTGCTGAGCGGAGCGCACCCGCCGACTCTAACCCCGCCGCTCAGCCGCCGCCCGCGAGCACGCTGCGCAGCCGGGCGTGCTCCCGCGACCTCTACAGGAGGGTGAGCTGCTCGGCGGGCGGCGGCGCGGGCGCTGGTCCGGTGCGGCGGTGGTCGTCGCCGCGCTCGCCCCGGGGCAGCCCGTGCCGGCGCGCCGCGATGCGCACCCGCGCCGTCAGTTCCCGCTGGTAGGACTGCGGGGCGTACGCGCCGGAGCGGTAGAGCTCGCGGTAGCGGGGGACCAGGTGCGGGAACTCGCGGCCCAGCCAGCGCGCGTACCACTCCCGGGCACCCGGGCGCAGGTGCAGCGCCAGTGGCGTCGCGCTGGTCGCCCCGGCGGCGGCGATGGCCGCCACGGTCGCGTCGATCGACTCGTCGTCGTCGCTGAGCCCGGGCAGGATCGGCGCCATCAGCACGCCGACGTCGAAGCCGGCGTCGGCCAGCGCCCGTACGGCGTCGAGCCGCCGCCTCGGGCTGGGGGTGCCCGGCTCCACCGCCCGCCAGAGCCGCTCGTCGACGAAGCCCACCGAGTACGACACGCCGACCCGGGTGACCTCGGCGGCCTGGCGCAGCAGCGGCAGGTCACGCAGGATCAGCGTGCCCTTCGTGAGGATCGAGAACGGGTTCGCGAAGTCGCGCAGCGCCGCGATGATCTGCGGCATGAGCTGGTAGCGCCCCTCGGCCCGCTGGTAGCAGTCGACGTTGGTGCCCATCGCGACGTGCGCTCCCCGCCAGCGCGGTGCGGCCAGCTCCCGCCGGACCAGCTCGCCGGCGTTGACCTTGACGATGACCTTCCGGTCGAAGTCCTCCCCGGCATCGAGGTCGAGGTAGGTGTGCGTGTTCCGTGCAAAGCAGTATTTGCATGCATGACTGCATCCGCGGTAGGGGTTGATCGTCCACTCGAACGGGACCCGGGACGTGCCGGGCACCTTGTTGATGATCGACTTGGCCCGCACCTCGTAGAACGTCATGCCAGCGAAGCCCGGCGTGTCGAAGGTGCGGGCGACCGCTCCGGGCAGCGCCAGCGGCAGGGGTGGTGTCGCCGGCGCTGCCCGGTCGGGGACTCCCTCGTCCGGGGGAGCGGCGAGGTTGTCCCAGCGCATGGCCCTCATTCGAACACGCGTACGAGCGGAACGCAAGCGACCCGCGGTGTTCCCGCCCACCTCGCGGCACCGCACGCGCCCGGCGGGTGGAGGATGGAGGGCATGGAGAGGTCGACGTTCGTCTACGACGGGGACTGCGCGTTCTGCACCCGGTGCGCCGAGTTCATCGACCGGCGCATCCCGACGGGCGTGCGGGTGGTGCCGTGGCAGTTCGCCGACCTCGACGCGCTGGGCCTGAGCGAGGCCGAGTGCGAGGAGGCGGTGCAGTGGGTGGGCGCCGACGGCTCCCGCGCGGCCGGTCCGGACGCCATCGCCAGGCTGCTCCGCGACAGCGGTCCGCTCTGGCGGGTCGCGGGCGCCGGCCTCGCCTTCCCGCCGGTACGCGCCGCCGCCTGGCCCGCGTACCGCTGGGTGGCCCGGAACCGGCACCGGCTCCCCGGCGGCACGGCCGCCTGCGCGCTGCCGCAGGAGGCGCGGGAGCGCCTCTACGGACCGTCCGGTCGCCCGGCCGCCGACGCCTGACCCGCGAGTGCCGGCGCGGCGCCGGCGGGCGCTGCGGTGTCCCGTCCCCGGCGGGTGAGCAGCCGGCGCGCCCAGACCACCGGCCGGACCCGCTCCAGCGGCAGGAAGCTGGTCATCGCCGCCAGGTGCGGGGCGAACGAGATCGTGATGGTCGCGACGGTGACCAGGTGGAACGAGTAGAAGAAACCCACCGTGGCCAGCCGCCAGCGTTCCTTGAGCAGGAACACCACCGGGCTGAACAGCTCGAACGCGACGATGCCGAACTGGGCGACGATCAGCAGGTACGGCACCGAGGCGACCAGGTCGGCCAGCTCGGTGCCGCGCCGGAGGATCGCCCGGGCCAGCACCGAGCCGGTCAGCCAGTCCAGTCCGCCGAAGCGCAGCTTGGCCCAGGCGGCCAAAAAGTACGTGCAGATGACCGCGATCTGGGTGACCCGTAGCGCCCAGCCGCCCGCCTCGGTGCGGGTGGTGTCGCCGTGCCGGGCCCGGCCGGCGGTGGGCAGCACGGCCAGCGCGACGAGCAGGCCGAACCGGTCGTGGTCGACCTTGCCGTAGCTCATCGCGACGATCATCCACTCGAAGTAGAGCGCGAAGACCGCCCAGCCGAGCAGGCGTGGTGCCCGGCCGGTCGCGGCGAGCAGGGCGAGCAGCAGCAGGGCCCAGAAGACGACGGTGACCAGCGTCTGGGTCGGCGTCGGCAGGGGCAGCACCCGACCGACCAGCAGCGGCTGGTAGAGCTCGCCGGGCACCGCCACCCGGGTGCGTACCCAGGGCGTGAAGACGACCAGGTCGGCGGCGACGAAGAGGTAGATCAGCGTGCGGAAGGCGGCCACCCGGCCGCGGGGCACCGCCTCGGTCAACCAGCGGCTCATCGGTCCGCCTGCCAGGCGACCACGGTCTCGTCGGTCCAGCGGCCGGTGGGTCGCCCGTCGCGGATGCCGTGCCAACGGATGACGATGCGGACCTCGACCAGCTCCGCCGCCTCCGGGTGGCGCTCGGCGTACGCGTCGGCGACCTCGGCGAGCAGCGTGGGGTCGGCGGCGTAGCGGCTCTGCTGGCCCTCGATCTCGGCCCGGCGGATGCCGGTGGCCCGCTCGCCCAGGTCGACGACCGCTCCGCTGCTGTCCACGCCCTCGACGCGGGTGTCCGGGGCGGGGGAGTTCGGCGGGTTGGACGTGGAGTACATCCGGAACGGGCCGAACGGGAAGTGGTCGTCGGTGCCCCAGGCGGTGCCGGCCACCAGGACGGCCAGGCCGAGGGCGGTGACGGCGAGCCGGACGGCGCGACCGCGGGTGGTCAAGGTTTCCATCGGGTCGTGACGATACGGGATGTACCGCCCGCCTCGGCTCCCTCCGACGGCCACTTCCCGCTGGCCGGCGGGCCAGGGCTGCCGCGTCTCGGGCGCATGGCGGAGACGTCTCCACGGGCGCATGGCGGAGGTGCGGGTGCCGGCCGCTCCCCGTCACCCGGCGGGTGTACGCCGACGGCCGGGCCCGTCGGGGTCCGGCCGTCGTGGAGCGCTGCGGCTCAGTGGCTGTGTCCGGCCAGCTTCTCGCGGACGTCGTCCATGTCGAGGGCCTGGACCTGCTCGATCAGGTTCTCCAGGGCGGACTCGGGGAGGGCGCCGGGCTGGGCGAAGACGATGACGCCGTCGCGGATCGCCATGATGGTCGGGATCGAGCGGACGTCGAACTTGGCGGCCAGCTCCTGCTGCGCCTCGGTGTCGACCTTGCCGAACACGATCTCGGAGTGCTTGTCGGAGGAGCGCTCGTAGACCGGGGCGAACCGCTTGCACGGGCCGCACCAGTCGGCCCAGAAGTCGACCAGCACGATGCCGTCGCTGCCGGTCACCTCGTCGAAGTTTGCCGTGGTCAGCTCTACGGTTGCCATGAAAGTCTCCGATCGGCGCGGAATAGCTACGTCTGGTGGAACCAGGGCGTACCTCGTGGAATTCCCGGCCCGTCTCCGCCGAAACGTGCTCGTCACGGCGTTGCGCGGGTCACGTTCACATCGATGACGATGGTTCCTGCTCGCCGTTGCGGTACGCAAGTGCACGACGCATTTGCGTGACCGGTCGTGATGGGAGCGTTTCCAGGGAGATCGACACGATTGACCGGAACGAATGAGCAATCAGGCGGTTGACAAGCGGCAATCCGGCGTGCGGAGATCGCCGAGGTCCGGTCGACCGAGCACGCACAGTAGTGTTACGAAAAGGTAAATGTGACCTCCGTCTCTGTTCGGTTCGCCTTCCCGTACGGCAGAATCTTCCGCATCAGAGCGTGGGCGGCGGGTGCCGGGGAGGGCCCCGCCGCTCATTGCGTCTCCCCCCGGTTGTGGCGGTGTGACATTTCCGCACGCCCCGCGCCCCGCACCTCGCCTTAACACTCCATAAGGCATGCTGTGCCGAACTCCATCGCCGCCCGTCGAAGGGGACAAGGATGCAGTTCGGCCGCTACTACGAGGAGTTCGAGGTCGGCGCGGTCTACCGGCACTGGCCCGGCAAGACGGTCACCGAGTACGACGACCACCTCTTCTGCCTGCTCACCATGAACCACCACCCGCTGCACATGGACGCGCACTACGCCGAGACGGCGAGCCAGTTCAAGCGCAACGTGGTGGTCGGCAACTACATCTACTCCCTGCTGCTGGGCATGTCGGTGCCCGACGTCAGCGGCAAGGCCATCGCCAACCTCGAGGTGGAGTCCCTGCGGCACGTGGCGCCCACCTTCCACGGCGACACGATCTACGGCGAGACCACCGTGCTGGACAAGCGCGAGTCGTCCTCCAAGCCCGACCGGGGCGTGGTCTCCGTGGAGACCCGGGGCTACAACCAGGACGGCACGATGGTGTGCGTCTTCCGCCGCCGGGTGATGGTCCCGAAGAAGGAGTACGCGACGGCGGCGGTGCCCGAGGGCGTCGACCCGGAACGGCCCAGCTTCCCCGAGCCGCGCTGACCGACGGGCCCCTTCTCATCCGGGTTCCGGGTGGTAGGGGCCCTTTTTCCGATCCGGGGCATATGCTGGCGCCGGAGGTCCCCATGAGCCACTCCGTCGCCGGAGAGCCGTCCTCTGCCGGCCGCCGTGCCGCACCGCTGACCACCGCCGTCTACTCCGCCGCCGAGTGGGACCTGCTGACCAGCCTGCCCGGCCGCGTGATCGTGGCCGCCGCCGCGCCCGGCCCCGGACGGCCCCACCCGGGAGTCGCCGCCGGGCTCGCCGGCCTGGACGCGGTCGCCGCCGGCCGGGCCTTCGACAGCGATCTCGTACGCGCGGTGGTCGCCGCCATCTACGCCCGGCACGACGGGGCGGGCGATCCCGTCGAGCGCCTCACCGACGTGGTGGACCTCCTCGCCGCCTGCCGAGCCGCGACCCGGGTGCTGCGGCGGCGGGCCGATCCCGCCGACTCGGCCGCGTACCGGCAGTGGGTGCAGTCGGTGGCGGCCCGGGTGTGCAGGGCGGCGACGGCCGGAGCCCCCGGGCTGCCGCCGGCCCCCGCCGACCGCCGCTTCCTCGACCGGCTCGGCGGCGCGTTGGGGCTGCGCTGAACCGCCCCGGTCGACCTGGCGTCCCGTCCGCGTCGGCCCGGTCCGGTGCCGCGCCGGGGTCGCGACCCGGGGCGGGGTCCGTGGGCCGTACCCTGCGTGACCGTGACCGGAGACCAGCTCGACGTCGGCGTGGGACCGTGGCCCGGGGACCCGCCGGACGACCCGCGGTACGACCCCGAGCTGCTCGCCGAGGGCGACCGGCGCAACGTCGTCGACCGGTACCGCTACTGGCGGCGCGAGGCCGTGGTGGCCGACCTGGACCGGCGGCGGCACGACTTCCACGTCGCGATCGAGAACTGGCAGCACGACTTCAACATCGGCACGGTCGTCCGCAACGCCAACGCCTTCCTCGCCGCCGAGGTGCACGTCGTCGGCCGCCGGCGGTGGAACCGGCGCGGTGCCATGGTGACCGACCGCTACCAGCACGTCCGGCACCACGAGACCATCGAGGAGTTCGTCGCCTGGGCGGCCGGACGGGAGTTGCCGGTCGTCGGCATCGACAACCTGCCCGGCTCCCGGCCACTGGAGACCACCACCCTGCCCCGGCGCTGCGTCCTGCTGTTCGGGCAGGAGGGCCCCGGCCTGTCGGATCCGGCGCGTGCCGCCTGCGACCAGCTCTTCTCGATCGCCCAGTACGGCTCCACCCGGTCGATCAACGCCGGCGTGGCCAGCGGCATCGCCATGCACGCCTGGATCCGTACGCACGCCGGACCGCCGCCGGGCTGACCGCCGCCACTCGCCGGGCTGACCGCTGTCGCTCGCCGGCCTCGGGCTCGCCGGGGGACCTCAGCCGACCCGCCCCGGGAGGTGGTCGGCGGCACCGAAACCGGCGCTCCGCTTGACGGGGCGGCGTGTGGGGGTGACGGTGGGATGGTGAGTGTCGCGGTGAGTTGCCCCAAATGCGGTGGACCGGTGCGGGCGCCGGACCTGATGCACACCGAGTCGCGCTGCCTAGACTGCGGGCCGGTCTCCCCGCTGCACGTGCCCGAGCACATCGGGACCGAGATCGTGGCCAGCGTGGTGGAACGGATCGTCGCCGCCGCCGACCCGCCGACCCGGCCGAGGACGCCGCTGTGGTGCCCGTGGCCGCTGCCGACGGGCTGGACCATGACCGGCGTGGCGTACGCCGGCGACGACCGCACCGGGGTGCGCGCCACGGCGGTCGCCTGCGCCGGGCCGGAGCCGCTCGGCGGGGGTCCCGCGGACCTGGTCTTCGTCGCCGAGGAGCCGGGCGTCGGCCTGGGCACCCGGTTCGCGGGTCTGGCCGGCCCGGATCCGGGCCCGGAACTCGCACAGGCGTTGACCGATCCCGGGCCGGGCCATCCGGAGCATGTCGGGCAGGCCAGGATCAAGGTGGCCGGTCATCCGACTCCACTGTGGCTCGTGAACTCGCCGACGGATCGAAGCGCGTACGCCGGCGAGGCTCGGGGATTGTGGCTCCATGCGATAGCCTGGCCGGCGAGTGCGGGTCACCTCCTCGCGGAAGAAGTCGTGTTGCACGACTTGACCGAGTGGACACCGCCCGAGCTCGTGTACGGCGCACCGTCTCCGTATCTGCACGGGAAGGCTTGACGGGCCCTAGGGCTTGACAGGCATCCCGGAATGTCGGAGAACGGACGCAGATATTCACTGTACGACACCACACTGATACTCTGGGTGCCGCTGCGGTAATGGGACCCGGCGCCGCGCGAGAGGATGGCCCGCCATGGTCAAGAAGGTCCTCACCTGGGCCGGAATCGCATTCTTGATCTTCTTCGTCGCATACCGGCCAAATTCTGCGGCGGACGTGTTCAAGTCACTGGGCGGCGGGATCATGGACATCGCCCAGGGGTTCGGCGACTTCTTCACCAGCCTCGTCGCCTAGCCGCCGATGGGAAACCCCTCCGGTCCACCCTTCGATCCCGACGATCCCGATCGGGAGCGCCGGGAGCGGGACACGGAGCCGATCCCCCGGATCGGCCCCGACGACGGGCCGGGCTACGGCACCGGTCCGGGTCTCTCCGACGGTCCCTCCCTCTCGGACGACGCCGGCTTCGGCGACGGCCCGGCGTACGCAGGGGAGGGGCGGTCCGGTCGGGCCTGGGTCCGTGACCCGGAGGCCGGCTACCAGCCACCGCAGATCTCCGAGGACGAGCTGGCCGGTCTGCGGGCCGACGCCGCCGGCATGGCGCCCCGCCGGGTGCTGCCGTTGGAGGACGAGCCCAGCTCGCTGGTGGCGCGCTACCTCTTCCCGACCGAGCGCTACCGGGGCGAGTGGAAGCGGCACTGGATCCACCTCTCCACCCCGCTGCTGGTCGGCATCGCCGCCACCTTCGTGCTGGGCTACCTCTCCGGCTTCCTCGCCGGGCAGGACGTGGGCGCGCTCACCACGATCGCGGTGCTGCTCTGGTTCGCCGTGATGGGATGGGTGGCCTGGAAGGTCGCCGACTGGTGGTACGACCGCTTCATCCTGACGAACAAGCGGGTGATGGTGGTCAACGGCATCATCACCCGGCGGGTCGCGATGATGCCGCTGGTCCGGGTCACCGACATGAAGTACGAGCAGAGCCCGACCGGCAGGGCGCTCAACTACGGCACCTTCGTGCTGGAGTCCGCCGGTCAGGAGCAGGCGCTGCGTGAGATCAAGAACCTGCCCAACCCCAACGAGCTCTACCTGCGTGTCGTCGAGGAGATGTACGAGCCGCAGGCGGTCGAGGCACGGCTGGGCAAGGAGGCCGACGAGGCCAAGGCCGACGACGGGGCGTGAAACTTTTCGTCCGAACATCGGAGGAACTGCGCACCATTCGCCGTCGACCCGACCACCCCGGGCATGGCAACCTGCCAGGACAACGGGGTGCGGAGGTGGCCGATGGTGAGCAGGGATCCCCTGGAGGAGGAGTTCCGCGACTTCGTCGCGGCCCGCTCCGGCGCCCTGCTGCGCACCGCCTACCTGCTCAGCGGCGACTGGGCCACCGCCGAGGACCTGTTGCAGACCGCGTTGACCAAGACGTACCTGGCCTGGAAGCGGCTCGGCGGGATCGAGGCGATCGAGCCGTACGCCCGCCGCGTCATGATCAATACCTCGACCAGCTGGTGGCGGCGGCGCTGGCACGGTGAACGCCCCACCGACGTGCTGCCGGAGCGGGCCGGGGTCGACGAGATCGAGCAGCAGCTCGACCGGGACCTGCTCTGGCGTCACCTGAGCGCGCTGCCCAGCCGGCAGCGGGCGGTGCTCGTGCTGCGCTTCTACGAGGACATGTCCGAGGCGCAGACCGCCGCGCTGCTCGGCATCTCGCCGGGCACGGTCAAGAGCCAGACGTCGCGCGCCCTGGGCACCCTGCGCCGCCGGATGGGCGCCGAGGCCGTCCTCGACCTGTCGGCCGGGGCCGACCCGACCCCGGCCCTGCCCCGGGCCGACGGCACCGACCGCCCCACCCCCGCCCGCGATCGCGCCGACCGTCCCGCTCCCGCGCAGGGCGGCACCGACCGTCCCGCTCCGGTCCGCGGCGGCGCGCCGGTCCGCCCGTCGACGGCCTACGGGGCGCCGACGATGGTGGTGGGCGAGGACGCGGCGGCCGTGGTCGCGGCGACGAACGCCCCGTCGCCGCTCGTCGCGCCGGCCACGGCGGGCCGGCCGGCCGGCACCACCACCGCCGCCCCGAGCAGGTCGGGAGGCGCCATCGCCCCGGGTCGGTCGGGAGGCGTCACCGCCGCTCCGGGCGGTGCCGCGACCGGACTTCCGGCGCAGCCGGCCACCGTTGCTCCGGCGCCGGACGCCGGACGTGCCACGTCGGCCGCCGAGCTGACCGACGAGTCGGCGGGCGATCCTGTGCCCGTCGCCTCGGGGGCGCGGGCCGGGGCCGGGGCGGTGTCGCGTACCGCCCGTGACGAGCAGCGCGGCCGGCAGGCCGCCCTCCCGGCCGTACCGGCCGGCTCCGGAGAGCACCGGTGAGCCGTCCCGTCGGTCGTGGTGACAACCGGACCGAAGGCCCGACGCGTCCATTCGCCGTGACCGAGGACGAGCTGGCGCAGGCGGTACGGGAGACGTTCGCCCGCCGGGTGTCCGTCGCGCGTCCGCTCGTCGCCGATCCGGCGGGACTGGCGATCCGGCGGGCCGACCGGTCCCGGCGCCGGCGGACGTTGACCGGGATCGCCCTCGCCGCGGTGGCCACCGTGACGGTCAGCGCCGGAATGGCCCAGCTCGGGCAGCAGCCCGGGCGACCCACCCATCCGACCGTGGTGCTCGGTGACCCGTACGCCTCGCCGTTGCCGGACCCGACCCCGCAGCTGTCGGCCGCTCCCCGGGCCGACCTGGGGCGGGGCGAGGTGGACCTCATCCTCAACGACGTGCTGGTCACCGCCGGCGGGCAGCGGCTCGCCCTGCCCGACGTGGGCACGGCCGCCGAGCGTGCCCAGCGGCTCCCCGACCGGGCCGGGTGGGCGGTGGTGGGCGCGCCGACGGCGGCCGGCCGGTCGCTGTGGATCGTGCTGTCGGACGGCAAGGCACACCTGCTCCTGGCCGGGGCCCGGGACATCGTCCTCAGCCCCGACGCGCGGCAGGTCGCCTGGCGGGAGGGGACGGATCTGGTCGTCGCGGGCATCGTCGGCACCCAGGTCGTCGCCGCCGCCCGCACCCCGGCGTCGCCCGACGCGGTACCGGTCGCCTTCGCCGGGGACACGGTCCTGGTCCGCCTCGCCCCCGACCGGCCCGGCCACGCCCTGTGGCGCCCGGCGGCGGGTCCGCCGCGCGGCGCGGGCGACGCCGCCCTGCACGTCTACGGCACCCGCCCGGACGGGCTGGCGGTCGCGTTGGTGTCCGCCGGCACTCCCCGCCGGCCCTGTGTCGCCCTGCTCGACCCGGCCCGGAACCTCGCACCGGTACGGACCGGATGCGGGCCGACGCTGACCGGCGCCGGAGCCGGCGGGGTGTCCGCCGACGGGCGGTGGCTCCTGGTCAACGGGAAGGCGGGCCGGCAGGACCGCGCGTTGCTGGTCGACCTGGACCAGCTCGCCGCCGCACCGGCGACCCGCCCGGCCGGTCCGCCCGTGGCCGGGCCGGTGGCGTGGACGCCGCAGGGGACGGCCCACTACCCGGCCGCGGACGGCGCCCTGGTGCGCGTCGAGGTGAGCCGCGTGCTCGACGGCGAGGTGGCCGTGTCCGTGCCCGTGACCGGCCTGCCCGCCGGAGAACGCGTGGTGCCGGTGGGCGGCGACCGCCGTCCCTGACCGCGCCCGCGCGCCCGGGGCGGGCCGCCGGCCGGTAGCGTCGGGCCGATGAGCGCGGCACCGCGGATCGACCTGCACACCCACTCCACCGCCAGCGACGGCACGCTCAGCCCGGCCGAGCTGGTGCGGGCGGCGGCGGAGTCGGGGCTGGACGTCGTGGCGATCACCGACCACGACACCACGGCCGGCTGGGCGCCGGCCCTGGCGGCGCTGCCGGCCGGGCTCAGCCTGGTCCGGGGCGCGGAGCTCTCCTGCCGGTGGTACGGCGAGGAGCCCGCGCTGCCGCTGCACCTGCTGGCGTACCTCTTCGATCCGGACGCCCCGGAACTCGTCGCGGAGCTGGCCCGGGTGCGGGCCGCCCGCGAGGAGCGGGGCGAGCGGATCGTGGCGCTGCTGCGGGCCGACGGGATCGACGTGAGCTGGCCGGAGATCCTGACCGGCGCGGGCGGCGGAACCGTGGGCCGGCCGCACATCGCGCAGGCGCTGATCCGGGCCGGCCTGGTGGCCACCACGACGGAGGCGTTCGGGCCGGACTGGCTGGGCGAGCGCTACCGGCTGCCCAAGGAGGACATCGACGTCTTCCGCGCGGTCCGGCTCGTCCGCGCGGCGGGCGGTGTGCCGGTCTTCGCCCACCCCCGGGCCACCCGGCGGGGGCGGATCGCGCCCGACGAGCTGATCGCCGACCTGGCCGCGATCGGGTTGGCGGGGCTGGAGGTCGACCACGAGGACCACTCCGCGGCCGAGCGGGCGCACGTGCGGGCCCTGGCCGGCGAGCTGGGCCTGCTGGTGACCGGCTCGTCGGACTTCCACGGCACCCACAAGACCGTCCGGCTCGGGGCGTTCACCACCGATCCCGGGGCGTACGAGCGGATCGTCGCCGAGGCGGGCGGAGTGACCGAGGTCGCTTCCGGCTGATCCGCGTTTCCGCCTCCGGCGGCGCGGCTACGTTGATCACGTGGATGCCAAGCTGTTCGGCGAGGTCTTCGTGACCCTGCTGGTGATCGTCGACCCGCCGGGCATGATGCCCATCTTCCTGGCGCTGACCGGCCCCCTGACGGCGCGGGACCGCAACCGCGCCGCCTGGCAGGCCGTCGCCCTGGCGCTGGGCGTGATCGTGATCTTCGCGGTGGCGGGGCAGACGCTGCTCGACTACCTGCACGTGGACCTGCCGGCGTTGCAGGCGGCCGGCGGGCTGCTGCTCATCCTGGTGGCGTTGGAGCTGCTCACCGGCAAGGCCGACGACCCGAGCCAGCAGGCCACCTCGAACATCGCCCTGGTGCCGCTGGGTACGCCGCTGCTGGCCGGCCCCGGCGCCATCGTGGCCACCATGCTCTTCGTCCAGCAGGCCGACGGCGGGGCGGACGTCACGGCCATCGCCGCCGCGATCGTGGCCGTGATGGTCACCGTCTGGATCGTGCTGCGGTTCTCCGGCGGGATCGTCAAGATCCTGCGACCCGGTGGGATCGAGGTGCTGACCCGGATCGCCGGCCTGCTGCTGGCCGCGATCGCGGTGCAGCTCATCGCGGACGCGGTGGCCGCGTTCGTGACCCAGTACGCCAACATGACCTGACCGGCGGCCGGTTCTGTCGGGGGTGGATGGCAGGATCGCGGTGTGCGACGAGCCTCTTCAGCCGGACGGTCCTCCACCAGCGGCGGCCGGGCGCCCCGGCCGCGCGGCGAGCAGCCCGAGCAGCTCGGCTTCGAGGGCATGCCGGAGCGGCTCTTCGTCTGCACCCCGAGCAAGCTCGGCGCCTATGCCGACTGCCCCCGCCGCTACCGCTACTCCTACGTCGACCGTCCGGCCCCGCAGAAGGGCCCGCCGTGGGCGCACAACTCCCTCGGCGCGAGCGTGCACAACGCCCTGAAGAACTGGTATGCCCTGAGCCCCGAGCGGCGTCGGCCGGAGGCGCTCGCCGCGTTGCTCAAGGGCACCTGGGTGCGTGAGGGCTACCGTGACGACGAGCAGGAGCGGGCCGCCTACCGGCGGGCCCTGGGCTGGCTGGAGTCCTACGTCGAGACCCTGGAGCCCGGGGCCGACCCGCTCGGCGTGGAGCGCGTGGTGGCGGTCAAGACCGCGGTGCTCGCCTTCAACGGCCGGGCCGACCGGATCGACTCCCGCCCCGGGCCCGACGGCCCGGAGCTGGTGATCGTCGACTACAAGACGGGCCGCACGGGACTGGACGCCGACGACGCGCGCGGCTCGCAGGCGCTGGCGCTCTACGCGTACGCCGCCGAGCGGGTGTTCCGCCGGCCGTGCCGCCGGGTGGAGCTGCACCACCTGCCGACCGGCACGGTGGCCGCCCACGAGCACACCGTGGAGTCGCTGGCCCGGCAGCTCACCCGGGCGGAGGAGACCGCCCGCGACATCATGGCCGCCGAGCGGGCGGTCGCCGACGGGGAGGACCCCGACGAGGCGTTCCCGACCACGCCGGGCCCGCGCTGCGGCTGGTGCGACTACCGGCGCACCTGCCCGGTGGGGGCGCAGGCGCCGGGCAAGGAGCCGTGGGCGGCCGTCGAGCGCGCCGCCGACCCGGTGGTCGCGCCCGCGATCGACCCGGCGTCCGGCCAGGACTGACCACCCCCGCAGGCACGGTCACCCTGCCGGCGACACGGTGCCGGCCCGGGTCGCACAGGGCGCCCACCGGGCAGCCGGTTCGGCCGTGGGTCAGGCCGGCGTGCCGGTGAGCCGGGCGGCGCGTTCCTTGGCGGCCTGCTGCAACGGCCCCTCCCGCCACCGGCGGGGCAACGTGGCGAGGGTCAGCCGCAGCGCCCGGACGCTCAGGTCGGCGGAGAGCGCGGTCGTGGGCAGGCCCAGCCCGCCGTACATCCGCCGGGCCCAGGCCGGCAGCAGCGCGAGCGCCGTGCCGGCGATGCCGAAGTACGCCCAGCGGGGCGGCCCGAGGTTGAGCCCGATCCGGGCGGGCAGGCTGAGCTTCCACGGGATCGGCGGCGCGGTGAGGAAGAGCGCCGTCTCGGCCGCCTCGCGGGTCATCCGCAACTCCGGACGGATCCGCCGGTAGTAGTCGGCCACCTCGGCGGCGGTGCCCGGCACCGTCGCCGGGTCCAGGCCGACCAGGGCGGCGGAGCGCCGCTGCTCGGTGTAGTAGCCGTCGATCTCGTCGGCGGTCAGCGGCAGCCCGGCCCGGCGGGCCGTGTCGAGGAACGATTCGACCTCGGTGACGTGCACCCAGCGCAGCAGTTCGGGATCGTCGACCCGGAACTCCTCCCCGGTGAACAGGTCGGTGGCCCGCAGGCGGGCGTGCCGGCGGCGTACCCGGAGCCCGGCGGCCTCCGCCTCGGCGGTGGTGCCGTAGATGGTGGTGCCGACGTAGGTGGCGGTACGCACCAGGCGGCCCCAGGCGTCGGAGCGGTAGTTGCTGTTCTGGGCGACCCCGGCCATGGCCCGGGGATGCAACGACTGGAGGTAGAGCGAACGCAGGCCGGCGACGATCAGGATCGGCTCCTCGTGCACCTTCCACGTGACCGAACCCGGACCGAAGAGGCCGAGGTCATCGGAGTCCACCGACCAAGGGTGCCACGCGGTGCCGCCGCGCGCCGCGTGGAGAGCGGTCGGCCCTCAGTCGTCGGCGGAGCGGCGGGCCTGGCAGGTGGGGCAGAGGCCCCAGAACGTCACTTCCGCCTCGTCGACCTCGAACCCGTGGGCGATGTCCGGGTCCAGGCAGGGCGCGCTGCCGACCGCGCAGTCGACGTCGGCGATCTCCCCGCAGCCCCGGCAGACGACGTGGTGGTGGTTGTCCCCGGCCCGGGCCTCGTAGCGGGCGGGGCTGCCGGCCGGCTCGATGCGGCGGGACAGCCCGGCGCGCGACAGCGCGCCCAGCACGTCGTAGACCGCCTGGGTGGAGACCGAGTCGATGCGCTGGCGCACCTGGCGGGTGATCTCGTCGACCTCGAGGTGGCCGCCGGCGGCCAGCACGTCGAGCACGGCGAGGCGCGGCCGGGTGACCCGCAGGCCCCTCGACCGGAGCAGTTCCTCGCCACCGGGCATGTGCCAATGACAGCACGCGGGTCGGGGACCGACAACCGGCCTCCGGTGCAGGGTGGCGCCGGCCACAACCCCGGTCGTCCCGAGCCGGCCGCCGGGTCGGCGGGTTCCTCGCCGGGGAACGGTGAACCGGACCGGCTCCGGGCGCGTGTTCCCGATCGAGATTGACTGGGCGGGTCGACCGGCGCACCGTACGCTGGCCCCGCGACCGCGTACGCCGGAGGTGTGGATGTTCAAGGAGATCCTGGGTCTGCCGGCCCACGTGCTGGTGGTGCACGCGGTCGTCGTGCTCGTGCCGCTGCTGGCCCTGCTCTCCGCCGCGTACGTGGCGTTGCCCCGGTTCCGGGCGCGGCTGGACTGGGCGGTGGCGATCCTCGCCGTGGTGGCGCCCGTGTCGGCCTTCGTCGCCGTCGAGTCGGGGGAGGAGCTGACGGACGCGTTCCTCGCCCGGGGCATGCAGGGCCCGATCGTGGAGCAGATCTTCACGCACTCCCGCTACGGCGACATCCTGTTCCGCTGGGTGCTGCCGCTGGCCGTGGCGTCGCTGCTGCTGCTGTTCGTGACGAGCGGGCACCGGCGGGTGCCGAAGCTGCCGTCCTGGGTGACCCCGGTGCTGTCGGTCGTGGTGGTGGCGCTCGGCGTCGTCAGCCTCGTCTACGTGTACCTGACCGGGCACTCCGGGGCCGAGACCGTCTGGGGCAACACCCTCTGACGTCCCGCCGGCCGCGTCGGGCCGACAGGCGGCGCGGGCCGCGACCGGGCCGAGGTCAGAACACGAGCCGGGAGCAGAGCACGCAGACGAGGAGCACCAGCACCACACCGGCCACCGTGCCCACGCCGTACGTGAGTCGTTGCGCCCGCTGCTCCGCCGCGTCGAGTTCCGCCATGTCCTGCGCCGGCAGCCGCCGGGGCGGTGGCGGTCGCAGGTGCACCGGTGGGCGCCACCCGGCCGGTGGCGGGGTGGTCGCGGGCGGGCCCGCGTAGCCGCTCCCACGCGCCGGGGGTGGCGTGGCCGGCCCCGGCGGCGCGCCCGTGGGCCGCTCGGGCGAGGCGTCGGGCCGTCGCCAGTACTCGTCCGGGGCGCCGCCGGAGGTGGGGGTCGTCACGCCGTCCGACGCTACCAACGCCCCGGCCCGGCGGCCGGCCGGACGCGGCGGCCCGGCGGTTCGTCGTCGCTCCCGCCGGTGGTGGCTGCGCTAGTCTTGCCGCTCGTGAGCATCACCGAGGATCCGGGCCTGCCGGCGGTACGCGGCGACGACGACCGCGCCGTCGACCTCAGCGACGACTTCGTGGTGCTGCCCGAGCAGACCGCCGACGACACCGACCGGGGCTGGGGCGAGCGCTCGGGCGGCAACGACGACTGGCTGCTCGCGGAGCGCCCCCCGCACTGGGACTGAGCGGCTCACCGCCGCCCGGTGGACGGGCGCGGCCGGCCCGGGGACCGGCCCAGCTTCGGGGGCCGGCCCCCGGGCCGGGGCGGCGTGGGTCAGGAGGAGCTGGCGCTGCTGGCGGCCGGGGCCTTGCCCCCGCCGCCGGTGGAGCCGCCCGAGCCCGACGACGGGGACGATCCCGACGACGAGGACGAGGAACCGGCGGACGAGCCCGACGACGAGGACCCGCCGGACGAGCCGGAGTCACCGCCGGAGGACGAGTCGGACTTCGCCGGCTTGGCGGCGGCGCCGCTCTTCGCGCTGTCCGAGCCGGACGAGCGCGAGTCCGTGCGGTAGAAGCCCGATCCCTTGAACACGATGCCGACGGAGTTGAAGACCTTCCGCAGCCGTCCCTCACACGCCGGGCACTCGGTCAGCGGTGCGTCGGAGAAGGACTGCACCGCCTCGAGCTGGTGGCCGCACGCGGTGCAGGCGTACTGGTACGTGGGCACGTTCTCCTCCGGATCTGGCACGGCCGTTCTGGCACTCGACGGATTCGAGTGCCAATGGTGCGTCATCGCCCCCGGATTCGTCCAGCGGAAGTGTGGGGCGCGACACCCGCCACGCCCCCCGGGGCGGCGTCCAGCGTACGCAGGCCGTCGGCGGGCGTGACGACCGCGCGTACCGGGCGGTCGTGCGGCTCGGCGGGAAGCGCCTCCACCAGCTCGCCGTCGTGCAGCGGGACCACGGTCAGGGCGGTCGCCGGCACCCGGGCCAGCGCCCGGTCGTACGAGCCGCCGCCCCGGCCCAGCCGCAGCCCCCGGCGGTCCACCGCCAGCGCGGGCAGCACCACCAGTTGCGCCCCGGCGACCGCCGCCCGGCCCAGCCGCGGCCCGGCCGGCTCGCGCATCCCCCGCCCGGCGGCCACCAGCCCGGCCGGCCCGCTCCAGGCCGCCCAGTCGAGGTCGAGGTCGTCGCACAGCACCGGCAGCAGCAGCTCCCCGCCCGGCGGCAGCGCCGCGTGCAGCACCGCCGGCAGGTCGGGCCCGCCCGGCTCGGAGCCGACCGGCACGTATGCCGTCATCCGCAGCGGGCGCAGCCGGCGTACGAGAGCCACCAGCTCGGCCTGGACGCGCCCGGCGGCGTCGGCCCGCTGCGGCGCGGTCAGCGCCCGGCGGCGGGCGAGAACGGCGGCGCGCACATCCCGCTTCGCCTCTTGCGCTCCATCAGAAAAATCGGGCACGCAACACTCCTGACGCAACGTTTGTCGCCTGGTGGCTCTGTGTCAGCATCGCAAGCAACGGCGGCGGAACTTCCGGGGGGACCGAGTGACGCTACGCGGGCGGTTGACCACAGCCTTCCTGGCGGTGGCGCTCGGCCCGGTGGTGCTCGGGGTGATGTTCGTCGGGGCGACCGTGGCGGCGGTCGACTCGAGCCGCTCCACCGAGCGGCTCGCGGTGGCCGCCGCGACCGTGCGCACCTCCGTCGACGCCCTCTGCCAGCAGTTGCGGGCCGCCGCCGACGCGGTCGCCCTGGCCGGCGACCGGCCGGCCGCCGCGAGCCAGGTGGTCCGCCGTGGCCTGGCCGCCGCGGTGCGGGTCGCCGACGTCACCGGCCGGGTCACCTACGCCAGCCCCGGCGGCCCCGCGGGGCCCTGGCGGGACTGCGCCGACCCGCCGGCAGCCGGGCCGGTGCGGGCGCTCGCGGCCCGCGCCGACCTGCGCGACCGGGCCGGCGGGCCGCTCGGCACGGTCACCGCCGCGCAGCCGGTCGACCCGGCCTTCGTGGCGCGCCTCGCGGCCGTGACGGGGGTGGCGGTCACCCTGATCGACGACGCCGCGGCGCCCGTCCGGCTCGCCTACAGCACCGAGTCGACCGGCGTACGCGACGCCGTGCTCGCCGCCGCCGACACGCTGCACGGCGAGCGCGTCGCCGAGACCCCCGACGGCCGGTACGTCCGCCTGGTCGGCCCGTCCTCCGGGCAGCCCCTGCCGCTGGTGCTCTCGGTCCCCAGCGAACGACCACGCGGCCTGTACGTCGCACTGGGCTCGGCGGTGCTGGTGGCGACCCTGCTGGCCGTGGTGGCCGCCTGGCGGCTGGCCCGGGTCACGACCCGCCCGCTGGTCGAGCTGGCGGGCGCGGTGGACCGGGTGGCGCGCGGCGACCTGACCGCCCGGGTGCCGGTGCGCAGCCGGGACGAGATCGGCCGGCTGGCCGGCGCGTTCAACCGGATGACCCGCGAGACGGGCACCTACGTGGCGGCGCTGACCAGCAGCCGCGACCAGCTGCGCGGGCACCTCGCGGTGCTGGGGGACACCCTGGCCAGCACCCACGACCTGCAACGCATCCTGCGGGTGATCCTGCACAGCGCGATCGCGGCGACCGGCGCCCGGGCCGGGGCGGTGCTGCTCGTCGACGACGGCGGGGTGCTCGTCGCGCAGTGCACCGAGGGGCTGGACGAGCCCGACCCGGCGGACGAACCCTCGGGGCCGTTGCGGGTGCCGCTGGGCAGCGGTGTGGTGGGCGCCGTCGCGGCGACCGGGGAGCCGCGCCGGGGGCGGGTGGAGCCCTCCGTCGCGCCGCCGGGGGAGCCGCACTGCCGGACGTACATCGCGGTGCCGTTCGCGGCCCCCGGCACGACGGGCCCGCCCGACGGCACCGCCCGCGACGGCTCCGCTCCGCGCCCCGGGGCGGAGCCGGCCGCCCCCGCCGGGGCGCTCGGTGTGCTGGCCCTCTACGACCGGCTCGGCGCGGACGAGTTCGACGACGACGACCTCGTCACCCTGCGCACCTTCGCCGGCCACGCCGCGGTGGCGGTGGACAACGTCCGGGTGCACGAGGAGGCGCAGCGGCTCTCGCTGACCGACCCGCTCACCGGGCTGTGGAACTACCGCTACCTGAAGGAGTCGATCCGCCGGGAGGTCGAGCGGGCGAGCCGGTTCGGCCGGATGCTCAGCGTCCTCGCCCTCGACCTGGACCGGTTCAAGACCGTCAACGACACGTACGGGCACGCGGCGGGGGACGCCGTGCTGGCCGAGTTCGCCCGCCGGGTGCGCGGCGAGATCCGCGAGGTCGACCTCGCCTTCCGGCAGGGCGGCGAGGAGTTCGTGCTGCTGCTGCCGGAGACCGATGCCCGGGGCGCGGCGATCGTCGCGGAGCGGCTCGGCGCGGCGATCCGGGACGCCCCGATCGCCGCCGACGGGCACGGCGGGGCGGCCGTGGCCATCGGTGTCACCGTCTCCGTCGGCATCGCCGTGCACCCCGACCACGGCAGCACCGGCCAGCAGGTGCTGGACGCCGCCGACGACGCCCTCTACGCCGCCAAGGCGGCCGGCCGGGACACCTGGCGCATCGCCGAGGAGCGGGCCGGACCGTCGGCGCGGGAGATCCCCGTCCCGGCTGCGGCGGCCACCCCCGAGGACGGTCTGCCGCGCGCCGGCGCTCCCCGCCAGCCGGTGCGGGTCCGCCCCGAACCGGCCGATCCGGCCGACGCCGCCCCGGGGAGCGCTCCGGGCGCGCCCGACCCGGTGCGGCCGGGTCCCTGCGGCGGCGCGTCTTCCGGTCCTCACCCTCCACGACAGAGCCGTGGCCGATAGTCTCGCGACATGTCGGAGCACTCAGCGAACCCCTCATCGGCGACCGCCGCAACCGGTCGCTCCCGCGCGGTCAAGGCCGTCATCCCGGCCGCCGGTCTGGCCACCCGGTTCCTGCCGGCCACGAAGGCGGTGCCCAAGGAGCTGCTCCCGGTGGTCGACCGGCCGGTGCTGCAGTACATCGTCGAGGAGGCCACCCAGGCCGGCATCGGCGACGTCCTGCTGATCACCGGGCGGGGCAAGACGTCGATGGTGGACCACTTCGACCGCCGCCCCGACCTGGAGGCGCGGCTGGAGGCGAAGGGCGACGCCGAGCGGCTGGCCGCCGTGCGCGGCCCCAGCGAGCTGGCCGAGATCTACACCTGCCGGCAGCCCGAGCAGCTCGGCCTGGGCCACGCCGTCGGCTACGCCGAGTCGCACGTCGGCGACCAGCCCTTCGCGGTGCTGCTGGGCGACGAGTTCGTCAAGCCGGCCGAGCCGCTCCTGCCGGCCATGCTGGAGCTCCAGGCGCGCACCGGCGGCGTGGTGCTGGCCTTCTTCGAGGTCGACCCGGCCGAGACGAAGCGCTACGGCATCGCCTCGGTGGAGCCGGCCGAGGCGGAGCTGACCGACATCGGCGAGGTCGTCCGGGTCACCGGCATGGTGGAGAAGCCCAAGCCGGAGGACGCGCCCAGCAACCTCGCGGTGCTGGGCCGCTATGTGCTGCCGAGCAGCATCTTCGACGCGATCCGGCGGACGGAGCCGGGCAGCGGCGGGGAGATCCAGCTGACCGACGCCATGGAGCTGCTGCGCAGCGAGGGCACCCCGGTGCACGCGATCGTCTACCGGGGCACCCGCTACGACACCGGCATGCCGCTGGGCTACCTCCAGACCGTGGTGCAGATCGCCGCCGAGCGCGACGACCTCGGCGCCGAGTTCCGCAAGTGGCTGGCCGAGTTCGTCAACTCCGACGCGTCGGGCGTGACTGGTACATGACAGCGTCGGCCGACGCCGAGGCGGCCGCGAACGAGTTGACGCCGCTCGCCGACTACCTGGGCAGCGTGCTGCGCAGGTTACGCGCGCTGCCTCCGCTCGACCTCGACCTCACCCAGGCGCACGGCAACGTCCTCGCCGAGGACGTCGTCGCGCCGCACTCCTTCCCGGCCTTCGACCAGTCGGCCGTGGACGGGTACGCCGCCCGCTGGGAGGACATCTCCGGAGGCGGTCGGGGCGTGGGCTACGTCCCGAGCCAGTCCGGCGGGCCGGGCGGGCGCAACGTCCGGCTCAACGTCGTCGGCGACCTCGGCGCGGCCAGCTGGCGGCCGGTCCGGCTCACCCCGGGCGCCTGCTTCTCCGTCGCCGCCGGGGCGCCGCTGCCGCTCGCCGCGGACGTGGTCGTCCCGGTCGAGTGGACCGACCAGGGCATGGCCGCCGTGGAGATCTTCCGCGTGCCAAAACGCGGGTACGGGGTGCGCCGGGCCGGCGAGGAACTGCCCGCCGGCACCCTGCTGGCCCGGGCCGGCACCTACGTGTCGCCGGCGCTGGTGGCGGTCTTCGCCGCCACCGGCATCGGGCACGTCGTGGTCCGGCCCAGCCCCCGCGTGGTGATCGTGGCCACCGGCGACGAGCTGGTCGACGTGGGCCGGGGCAGCCAGCCCGGCCAGACGGTCGACGCCAACTCGCACGCGCTGACCGCCGCCGCGGCCGAGGTGGGCGCCCTGGCGTACCGGGTGGGCATCTGCGACGACGATCCGGAGGGGCTGCGCGGGCTGCTGGAGGACCAGACGCTGCGCGCCGACCTGATCATCACCACGGGTGGGACCGGCACCGGGCCGGGTGACATGGTGCGGCGGATCCTCTCCCGGCGGGAGGGCAGCCGGGCCGGCCCGGTCACCTTCACCGAGGTCGCGCTCTACCCCGGCACCTCGCTCGGTTTCGGCACGGTCGGCGCCGAGGAGGTGCCGGTGGTCTGCCTGCCCGGCGACACGGGCTCCGCCCTGATCGGCTTCGAGGTGCTGGCCCGCCCGGCGATCAACCTGCTGGCCGGGGCGGAACCGGTGTTCCGGCCCAGCGTCCGCGCCCACCTGCTGGAGACGATCTCGTCCCCGGTGGGGCTGCGCGAGTTCCGCCCCGCGCACGTCGCCGAGCGGCGCGGCGGCGGCTACACGGTGCAGCCGCTCAACGGTGGCCCGTACACCCTCTCCGGGCTGGCCGAGGCGAACGGGCTGATGGTGCTCGGCGAGCGGGTGACCACCGCGGCGGCCGGGTCCACCGTGGACGTCCTCCTGCTGGACCGGCGCCGGTGAGCGCCGTCCGAGCTTCGGTTTCGTCGGTCGTGAGCGGAAGGTCTGTTCCGTGAGTCTGTTCGGGGTCGGGCGGGCGCCGGGGTGGCCGGCGGTGCTGGCCGACGGGCCGGTGCTGCTGCGGCCCTACCGGCGTTCGGACGCCGCCGCCTGGTCCGAGGTGCGCCGCGCCAACCGGGAGTGGCTCGCGCCGTGGGAGTCGTCCGTGCCGGGGAGCTGGCACGAGCTGAACTCGCCGGCCGCGTTCCGCTGGGTGTACCGCGACCAGCGCCGGTCGGCGCGCACCGGCGAGGGGATGCCGTTCGCCGTGTGCCTGCGCGAGGACGGCCGGGATCGGCTGGTCGGCCACCTCAACGTCGGCAGCATCGTGCGGCGGGCGTTCTGCTCGGCGTACGTGGGCTACTGGGTGGACTCCCGGGTGGCCGGTCGCGGCGTCATCCCCACGGCGCTGGCGCTCGCGGTCGACCATGCCTTCAGCGTGGGTGGGCTGCACCGGGTCGAGGTGAACATCCGCCCCGAGAACCGGCCGTCCCGGCGGGTGGTGGAGAAGCTGGGCTTCCGCGAGGAGTCGTACCACGTGCGCTACATGCACATCGACGGTGCGTGGCGGGACCATATCGGATACGCGATGACCAGCGAGGAGGTCGCGGCCGAGGGTGGGCTGCTGGCCCGCTGGCACCGGCTCCGCGCCACCACGGGGTGAGGCGTCCCACGCACGGGATCGGCGCGGCGTGTCAGCATCCGCGTCCACGGCCCGTAACCTCAAGTAACTGCAAGCTGTGGCAAGCGCTGCTCCACCCGTACGATCCGCGCACCCGACCACCATCGGTGGAAGATCCTGCGGCCGGGCGGCGGTTGCTCCGAATTCGGTGACGGGAGGGGTGAGGGTGCCGACCTCGGTGCTCCTCGCCGTCCTCGCCGCCGCCGGTCTGCTCGCCCTCGCCCCGGCGCTGGTTCGCCGGTACGACGCCACCGAGCGGCTGGTGGCGGAGCGGGCGCAGTCGACGGCGCGGGTGCTCCAGCGCCGCCGGCGGCGCCGCACTGTGCCGGGGCGCCGCCCGGTGCACCTGCCCCGCAGCCTCGTCATCACCCTCAGTGAAGACGCGAACACGGGCGGGCTCTCCGCGCCGGTCTCCGCGCCCCCCGCCACGCGCCGGTCGAAGCGGCTGCGCGCCGTGCCGCCGGCCCCCCGCAAGGGCCGCCGCAGGCCGCCGCCCCGCCGACAGCACACCCCCGCCGTCTACCGCCGCCGTCGGGTGCTCGCCGCGCTGCTGCTGCTGAACTTCGTCGAGCTCATCGGCGTGATCGTGGTCAGCCCCGGCTTCTGGATCAGTTTCGGGGTCACCGCCGCGCTGCTGGTCGCGTACGTCGTACACCTGCGGCGGCTGGCGCTGGCGGATCGCCGGCGGCGGCGGGCGCAGGCCCGCGAGGCGGCGTGGCTGGCCGCCCGGCAGGCCGAGGTGCGGCGGGAGCAGGCCCGCCGGGCGGCGGCCCGCCGCGAGGCGCAGCGCCGCCTGGCGGCCCAGCGCGAGGTGGTACGCCGTGCCGCGATGGGCCTGGACCGCCCGGCGGACCTGCCGGCGGCGGCCAACGGCGGCTCGGTCTCCTACCGCCGCTCGGGTGGCCTGCGCGGTCGCCCCTACCAGTCCGGCCGCGGCTCCCACTCGGCCTGACCGGCCACGTCAGCTCGTGGCTGGCAGGCGGTAGACGGACACGTGCGACCGCGAGTCGGCGGTGAACTCGGCGCCGGACCAGTCCGCGTGCCGGCTCTCCAGCTCGAACCCGGCCAGCTGACCCATGAGGTCCAGCTCCGCCGGCCAGATGTAGCGGTGCGGCGACCGGAACAGCTGGGCGTGCGTGCTCTCGTCGAACCGGAAGTGGTGCGACACGACCTGCTGGCGCAGCACGTCGTAGGTGTCGAGGCCGATGTACCCCGGCTCGGACGACCAGACCGTCGCATCCAGGCCCGGTGGGAGCTTGCGCAGCTCCGGCACCCACAACTCGATCACGAACCGGCCGCCCGGGGCGAGGTGGCGGGCGGCGTTGCGGAAGCAGGCCACCTGCTCGGACTGGGTGAGCAGGTTCGAGATCGTGTTGTAGACGAGGTAGACCAGCGAGAACTCGCCCGGGGCGGTGGCGGTCGCCATGTCACCGATCACCACCGGAACGGTCGCCTCATCCACCTTCGTCCGCAGCCGCTCCACCATCGGACGGGACAGCTCGATGCCGCTGACCGGCACCCCGCGCGCGGCGAGCGGAACGGCCACCCGGCCGGTGCCGACGGCGAATTCGAGCGCCGCCCCGCCGCCGGCCAGCTCGGCCAGGCGATCCACGGTCGGCCCCAGCACCTCGGAGGCGAACATGCCGGTGCCCGGGGTGTCGTAGCGGCGGGCGGTGTCGTCGTCCCAGACGTCTTCCTGTCGCATACGCCCCACGCTTCCCACTACCACCCGCGATGTCCACCGACTTTCGCGCCGATCGGCTCCCCCTCCGCCGCCTGCCTGGGGTCCTTCTTCGAGATCTTGGTGGCTGGCGGCCCCCGGAGGGGCCGTTTCGTGCCAAGATCTCGGCGCGCGGGGGGTGGATTCGCGGCGGGGGCGGTGAACCTGTTAGCCTTGGCGCCGGCCCGCCCGGTGAAAGCCGGGTGGGACCGATGCCGGTCCGCCGGCGGAGGGGTTGTGGCGCAGTCCGGTAGCGCACCTCGTTCGCATCGAGGGGGTCAGGGGTTCGAATCCCCTCAACTCCACCCAGCTCAAGGCCGTTTCCGCACGTCGGAGACGGCCTTTTCCGATCTTGTACGGCAGCTGAGTGCAGCAACGGCGTTCAGGCTAGGTCCTCGGGCTTCACCCTTCCCTTCCCGAGAAGCTTTCTAGCGAGGATCAGGCGGCCGAGGATGATCGCGTAGACGTTGCCGATCAAGACCAGCGCAGCTGCGCCAATCTCGCCGTGACCGGCCAACATCAGGGCAGGAATGCCGGCGAACAGCAGCACGGGCACCACGAAGAGCCACAAGGGGAACCGCAGGTAGTAGAGAAGTGAGGGGGACGAGGGTTTCGGCACGAGGCCATTAGAACGCACGCGGCCAAACAAGCCCGCCCGTGGACTGAGTGACTACCGAGGGGGTCAGGGGTTCGGGTCGGCGACGGTCTCGGCGATGCGGGTGAGCCAGTACTGGTCGTTGGCGCGAGATTCCGGACTGGCCTCGGGGTTGAGGATGCTACGCAGAAATTCGGCGACATCGTCGAGGTGCCGCTCGCTGCGGTAGTAGCTCAGCAAGGTCTGGTCCGGTTCCAGCGGCCCGTAGCCTCGGCGGAAGAGTTCGGCGCGGTGCGCGTCGATCGGGTGGTCGCCGAAGTCCTGGCTGTGGATGAACATCAGGTCCCGCTCGCGTGGCGCGAGGATCGGCGCGTCCCAGTCCACGACGTGCAGGGGACCGTCGTCGTCAGCGATCAGGTTGCCGGGATGGATGTCGGCGTGGCAGATGACGTGTCGAGCGTGCGTCACGCGGGAGGCCAGCTCGTCGACCGTCTCCGCCAACCGGTGCAGCGCGGCACCGTACCGGTCCCAGAACGCGCCGAGGACCTCGCTCGTCGCAGCCTGTCCGCCGAGGGCCCGCAGCCGCTCGCCAGCGTCCGATCGGTAGGTCTCGACCGGCAGGACGGCGGCGAGGTCTGCGCTCGGCGTGACGGCGTGCAGGCGACCCAGGAACTCGCCGTACTCGCTCCACTGGCGGTCGGTGAGGCCGCGCCGCCACAGGCTGCCGCCGTCGTGGAACGGGTAGAGCAGCAGCTGGTACTCCCCGAAGCCGTGACAGGCTCCGCCGTCCGGCAGGTCGATGGGTGCCACGACCTGCCCGACGCCCTGCGCCTTGAGGAACCCGGGCAGCAGGACGGCCGCCCGGGTGAACGTGCCGCGGCGCAGCTTCAGGAAGTATCGCTCGCCGTCGGACGCGTCCACCCGGTACGCCCATGCGTGCCCGTCGAGCCCGACCGGCATGAACACGATGTCGACGATGGTGACGGCCCAGGCGGCGGCCACCTCAGCCGCCAGGAGCCGTTCGTCGACGCCAGGCTTGTCGATCATCGGCGGAGCGTCGCAGTTGGCAGTCCGGCCGGCAAGGGATTTGCCACCTGCGGGCGCCCGGGCACCTGGCTGGCCCGCGAGTCGGGTCAGCCCTGCCACGGCGCGCCTGTCAGCCGCCCGCCGTCACGGCTTCAACGCCCGGGTGGCGAAGTAGCCGGGCAGCCATCCGGCGGTGGCGTCGGAGTGGTGCGGCGCCTCCTCGAAGCCGACGATGACGAAGCCGGCGGCGAGCTGACCACCGATCTGCGCGGTCATCGTGTGGCTGTGCTCCAGCGGTGCGTCCGCGCCCCACAGGCGTTCGCGCTCCGCCGCCGGGACGTGGGTCAGGTCGCTGTACGGCAGCCGGTGGCGCACCACCAGTTCGCCGCGCTGGTCCAGCGCCTCGCTGTCGAAGAGGAAGACGTCCGGGTTGAGGAAGCCGGACAGCAGCGTCCCGCCCGGTCGCAGCACCCGGAAGCACTCCCGCCACACCGGCGCGAGCTCGGGCACGAACAGGTTCGACACGGGGTGGAAGACCAGGTCGAACGAGGAGTCCGGGAACGCCGACAGGTCGCGCATGTCCCCGAGGACGGTACGCAGCTCCAGGCCGTCCCGCCGGGCGACCGACTCGTCCTGTTCGAGCTGCCGGGGCGAGTTGTCGAAGACGGTGACCCGGGCCCCCGCAGCGGCCAGCGTCGGGCCCTGCTGCCCGCCGCCCGAGGCCAGACACAGGACGTCCGTGCCCGCGAGGTCGGGGGGAAACCAGGAACGGTCGACGGGCTGGTAGCCGATCAGGACGACCGACCAGTCACCGGCCCGCGCCCTGGCGATCGTCTCGCTGGAGACGGGGCGTGACCACTCGTTGCCCTGCTCGACCTGCCGGTCCCAGGCGGTGCGGTTGTGTGCTACCGGGTCAAGAGGCATGGCCTCACGTTACAGAGCTGGACTGACCAGGCTGGGCGCGCTATGCCGCGCCACCGGTGTTCAGGATCAACTGCCGGAGAACCTTGAGGGTCGCGACGTAGTCCGCGTCGTCGATGCCCTTGTGGATGCGGGCCCGGATTGCCGGCGCGTGCTGTTTGAGGCTGACTCGGGCGTCTTCTCCGGCCGCGGTGATCCACAGTCTTTCTTCCTCGTCGCGGGTCAGCCACCCGCGCTCCAGCAGAGCCTCCGCCTCGACGTCCAGATCGTCTTCGGCCCTGAGATACGAGCTCATCGCCCGTCGGAGCTCAGGAAGTGTCATCCCGCCGCCGTCGGGCAGGAGGTCGTTCCTGGAGAGGTTCCGCAGCAGCCAGAACTGGGGCTGAGTGAACCCGAGTTCGGCATGCCGGGCTCGGGTGAAAGCGATGAGGGATTCGTAGGCGACGCCTGTCCAGTAGGCGGCCGGTTGGCCCGCGAGTTCTGCGTCGGACAGTTGCAGCGTCGTCATGTGATCTCCTTCGCCGAGGACGGAACCATTGGGAACGAAGGTAGAACCTCAACGTCGGTTCAGGTCAAGAGCCTGGCGTGAGCGTGGACGGCACCCCGGCACGCGCCCGGAAGCGCCGATGACAGAGTGGTACTCGTGGGCAGTGCGACCGAGCGCGAGATTCGCTGGGTTGAGTCGGCTTGGCAGCGTCGGATCACCAGGGTGCGGCGCCTCACGGGTGGTTGCACGTCCACCATGCTTGGCCTGACCGGATACGACGGCGAACAGGCTGTACTCCGACTGATGACGAAGGAGCCGTGGCGCCGACACGCTGCCGGGCTGCTTTCCAGGGAGGCGGCTGTCCAGCACCAACTGCAACGGTCATCGATCCCAGCGCCTCGAAGTGTCGCCCTCGATCTGTCCGGAGACTCCGCCGGGGCACCGGCACACCTCATGTCCTGGCTGCCCGGGCGTCTGTGCCTGACCTCTGCCGCGGACGGCATCCTGGAGGCGATGGCGCAGGTCCTCGTCAGCATCCACCAATTCGCGCCCGGCCGGGACAGGCCACGGCAGTACCAGTCCTGGGCGGCGCCGGACAAACGAGTCGTGCCGCCGTGGGCGCAGCGGCGACAGCTCTGGCATCAGGCGTTCGAGTTGCTGGACCAACCCGTACCGGCCTATGCCGGTACGTTCCTGCACCGAGATTTTCATCTGGGGAATCTGCTGTGGTCGCAGGGGCGTGTCAGCGGCGTCGTGGACTGGGTCGAGACATCGTGGGGACCGGCGACCCTGGACGTGGCACATGCCGCGACCTACCTCGCGATGTTGCACGGCGTTGAGGCTGGAGCCAGATTCACGAACGCGTACCGTCGCCGGGCTGATGACCGTCACGACGAGGACGGGTGCCGGTACTGGAACGTCATGGACATTGTCGGCTACCTGCCGGACCCGGTGAAAGTCGTCCAGCCATGGCGCGACTCTGGACTAAGCATCAGTGACGACCTCGCTCGCAGCCGACTCGAGCAGCGGCTTGAGCACGTTCTGCGAGCTCACTGACGACCTGACTGGCTCCCGCTCGGTCGGTGCCGCACCCGCCCACCCACCCACCACGGCTGCGACGCTGACGCGCCCGGACTCACCATGGAAACGCTCGTTGCCTCGTCGGTGCGGCCTCCCGCACCGACGAGGCAACGAATTACCGGATGGGCGCTACCTACTTGACGATCGTCACCGTCGCCGAGCGGTAGTTCTTGCCGTTCTTCTCCGGGTCGTAGCCCTTCTCGACGTTGCCGGAGGCGTCGACCGAGAACCAGCGGAACGTGGTGGTGCTGGTGACGCGGAAGACCTGCCCCGGCTCACGGAACTCGGTGGCCTGGTAGCGCGGCGATTCGAGGGTCGGCCGGCTGCCATCCGTCGTGTAGTAGATGGTGGCCGGCTCGCTCGTCTCGAAGCGCACGTCGACGGACCCGGTGTACCTGCCGCCGCCAGGGACGAGCTCGGAGGTCGGCTTCTTCTTGTCCTTGCCCCACTCTGCCGCGATCCGGAACATCTCCATGATCCCGTTGGCGTACTCCATCGTCTCGGAGTGGCCGCTGACGAGCGCCGGATTGCCCTCCCACGCCGGCTGGAACGAGCCGCCCTGCCAGTTGCCGGTGGCCGGGTTGTAGATCGAGCCGCCGACCTCCCAGCCGAAGGAGTAGATCCCGTAGGTGTGGTACATGTCCTCACGGACGTTGCCGGCGGAGGAGTACAGGACGTCCGACGAGCCGCCGACGTTCTCCGGCGTGACGACGGTCTCCCGGTACGCCTTGACCTGCGACAGGATCCTGCCGGCCGACTGCCAGTAGAACGCCTCGTCGCCCAGCGGCGGACGCGGCGTGGTGACCCGGCCGTCCGCGATGTAGGCGCCGGGCTGCCAGAACAGCTGGCCGCCGTTGGAGTGCACCGACATCATGAACTTGATGTTCGAGTACTTCTCGACCAGCCAGACGATGTTCTTCGACTCGGGCTCGGACAGCTTCTCCGGCCCCTGGTAGGTGCCGCTCGTGCACACCGTCGACCCACCGGCGTAGCCGTCGTGGCCCGACCCGACCCGGTAGTTCCGGTTCAGGTCGACGCCCCACGAGTTACGGCGGTCCGGGTCGGCGTTCGCGTCCTCGCAGTGGTTCGTCAGGTTCTTACGCTGCGAGGCGTAGTTGTAGAAGCTGTAGTTCGCGCCGTCGGGGTTGTTCGACAGGACGAGGAAGATGTCCGTCTCCTGGACGATCTTCTTCGTGTCCTTGTCGGTCTTGTAGTTGTGCACCAGACGCTCGGCCGTCTCCAGCGTCGTCGTCGCGGGCACCCACTCGCGGGCGTGGTCCTGGGCCTGGATCAGGACACCGGGGTTGCGGCCGTCGCGGTGCTTGCCGATCCGCAGGACCGGGATGGTGGCCTCGCCGCGGGGCACCTCGCCCTCCGGCGCGCCGACGCGCTTCTGGTCGAGGAAGTCGCTCAGCGCGACCGGGGCGGACGTCGGCACGACGAGCCCGGTGCCCGCGTTGCTGCGGTACGGGTGCGCCCGGTCGATCAGGCCCTGCGACTGGGTCTCCAGTGCCGCCGCCACCTGCGCGGCGGTGCTGGCGAGCGCGCCGTTGGCGTCCTTCGCGAGGAGGACGCGGACCGCCTTGCCCGACACGTCGACGCCGAGCGGGAGGCTCGCCCCCGGCCGCTCCACGAATTCGACGGTGACGTCGTTGCCACCCTCGTGGCCCCACGCCGCCGAACTGACGACGACCGCCGCCTGCCCGGTACCGCCGATCGTGGCCTGCGCCTTGCGCTGGTAGCCGTTCGTCTTGTGCGGCAGGTAGACGATCTCGGCGATGTCCGGGTACTGCCGGGCGATCTCCTCGGCGCGGCTGAAGAGCTGCTGCGGATGCTTGTAGCCGTCGATGAAGTCCGACCTGTAGCCCGGGTTGTCCGTCAGCGGCGGCGGGGCGCCCTCGAGCCAGTTGGAGACCTTGCCGGTGGTGACGCCGCCGGTCGAGCTGCTGACCTTGATCTGGTCAGGACGCGCGTCGAGCTTGAACAGGTTCCGGTGGAACATGTACTGCCCGGAGTCGACGAAGCGGCTCATCGTCCGGGCGGAGCCGAACGGCGTACCGACGCCCGAGTCGTTC
This sequence comes from Micromonospora sp. NPDC007220, assembly GCF_040634035.1. Classification (NCBI taxonomy): domain Bacteria; kingdom Bacillati; phylum Actinomycetota; class Actinomycetes; order Micromonosporales; family Micromonosporaceae; genus Micromonospora; species Micromonospora sp. NPDC007220. The sequence goes on from NZ_JBEYEU010000001.1 coordinate 721,739, forward strand.
TCGAGCTGCATCAGGACGATCGGGTTGGTCTGCGCGCCTTCGGTGGTCCGTGCCTCGACGTAGAGGAAGCCCTGGCCCTTCGTGGTGAACCAGTCGGCGCGGACGACTCGTACCGTCGCGTCGTTCGCCTCGGTCACCTGCGCCGGCTGGGCGAGCGGCTGGGCGGCCCGTGCCCCGGCGGCCCGGAAGCCGCCGTCGGCCACGTCGCTCCAGGTGAAGCGCTCGTTCTCGCCGAGGATCTTGACGCCCATCGCCTTGAGCTCGGCGACCTGCCCGGCGTCCACGTGCGCCTCGCCCTCGATGCCGTCCGGCACACGGGTGAGGCCGTGCTCGACGTCGTAGCCGGCGGCTACCACCTTGTCGAGCATGTCGGATCCGGTCAGCTTGATGCGTACGTGGTTCGACTCATGATCCGCGTGGTGGGCTCCTTCGGAGCCCGTGGCGGTGGGCTTCGTGGGGTCCGCGCCCGCAGGCGCGGTCGCGACGAAAGTGGTTGCCACCAGGGCGGACATCGCGAAGAACACGATGCGTGGCTGTCTACCTCGCATGCTCCCCTCCTTCTGTCTGTGGCCGTCAGTGATGTCGCGGCCGGCCCGAGCGCGGGCCGGACCGCATCGATTCATCCAAAGATGGACATGCTGCACCCGCGCACGACGAGCCCGGCTCCGACGGATCGCGTCGGAGGATCGTGCCGGGTGCGAGCGGGCCGGGTGCGTCGGATGCAGTGCGTCGTGTGTCCGCCCACGGCGATCCAGGCCTCGACGGATCGCGTCGAGGACCGTGTGGAGCATGGGCGGAACTGAGGCGGCGGAGGCGTCTTTCACGTCGACGACGTGGCTTGACCTGGATCTTTGCATCGCCTGAGCCGTTTGATCAACCCTTCGATGCGACGGCCAGAGGGAACCTTGAGGATTCGGTGTGCTGGCCAGCGCCGCAGGTGGCGCCCGTGACCGGCGACCACCACGACGGTGGCGCCGTCGAGGGCGACCGGATGAAGGCCTACGGGCGCAGGTCGACCGAGACGTGCCCGGACAGGGCGCGAAGGAAGTCGGGCGCGTCGAAGATCGCGCCGGCGGAGGCGACGCCTACGGTCCTGGTCCGTCCCGTGAGGACACGGTCGACGAGGCGAAGGCGCTACCTGGTCTGCCCGTCGTCACGCAGGGCGAGGAGCGCCGCTTCGAGCCGCAGCCCGAGCCCCGTCATGACGAGCAGGGCGGCGAGGACGTATCCCCCGGTCGAAGGATTATCCGGGCTGATCATCAGTAACGAGATGAGCAGCCCGGCGGCCAGGGCGACGTTGCCCATCACTCTGGTCGAGCCGCTACGCGTGTACCGGAGATCCACGCAAGTCACCGTATAGGGCTGGAGCGGGCGCCAATGTCCCTGGCCGACGTCACACGCGCGCCGGGCCCCTCCGAGCGGCGGCAGGCAGGGGCCGCAGGGTGAGCACCTCACCGAGCCCGTCGACGTGGGTCAGCCTGGTGGCGAACGCGGCGCTCAGGGCGCGGCGCAGGTAGTCCAGCACCGCCGGCCCCGGGGTGAGCGGCGCCGATCCGGTGTCGCCCGTGCCGACCAGGTGCACCTCGCGGGCGAGCCGTCCGGAGGTGTTGACGAACCGGCAGAGATCGTCCCACCGCAGGTACCGCCAGAAGTCGACGCTGACCACCGCGTCGAGGCTGCCCGGCGGGATGGGCGGGTCCATGCCGACCAGGTGGTGGTTCGTCGGGCCCGGCGGGGCGGAGTAGTCGAAGGTCAGCGCCCCGGTCGGCAGGTCGACCTGATCGCTGCCGGTGCCCACCCACAGCACGCGGGGGCCGGGCAGGCGGTCGGCGAGCCGGTCGAACGCCGGCCCGATCCGGCACGTCGAGCGCCGCGCGCAGTCGGTGGCCGCGGAGCGGTAGTACACGATGCGCTCCAGCGAGTCGTACACGTCCAGCAGGCCGTAGAACTCCCATTCGATGACGTGGTACTGCCCGGTCAGGAGGCTCCGGTTGGCCGCGAAGTCGGACCAGTTGCGGTCGGTGTTGCGGTGGTGCGGGAGGTGGAAGGCGCGGGCCTCGTCGTCGAAGGCGAAATTGAGTTCGGTCACGCCGAGGTGCCGGTGCACCCGATAGAACAGCTCGATGTCCTCCAGGCCCCAGCGCAGCCCGGAGCGTTCGTCGAATCCGCCGGTCCGGTCGAAGAGGTCACGGGCGAGCGAGATGTTGTGGGTGTAGGCGAGCGCCCAGCCCGCCCGGAGCCACTCCGGCCCCGGGGGCTGACCGTGCGGGAAGCGCAGGTCGCCGGCGCGGTCCGCGCGGCGGCGGGGGACGTCGGTCATCTCCCGGTCGTCGAGGGCGGCCTCGACGTGCTCCAGGCTCAGCTCGTCGCGCCGGCCCATCAGCACGGCGGGCCGGCCGGCGACCGCGTGGTGGGCCAGGTGGCGCTCCAGCAACTGCGGGGAGGCGTACGAGTCGGCGTCGAGGAACAACAGCAGCGGCGCCCGGGTGTGCCGGACCGCCTCGTTGCGGGCTGCGGAGCGTCCCCGCCGTCTGGGGAACTCCAGCAGGCGGAGGTCGAGACCGGTGGCAGCCTCGACGGCGTCGGCGTAACCGGCGGGGGAGCCGCCGTCGCGGATGACCACCACCTCGAAGCGCTCGGGGCTCACCGTCTGTCGCGTCAGCGACCGCAGCGTCAGCGCCAGGCACTGCGCGTCCTGGTAGGTGGGTATGACCACGCTCAGCTCGACCGCGTCGTTCGTCCGTGCCGTCATTCGACTTCCCCGTCATGGTGGTGGTGCACGATCTCCGTCGACGCGCCTCGCGCGGGAGCGCGGCCCGGCCGGGTCACGCGTGGTGGTTCACGCTCACCGGCCAGGACCATCGTCGTCGAGGGTGCCGGTGGGAGCTAAGCAGCGCGCCAAATGAGGATCAATCGATTCGTCGATGTCTGGGGTGCGATCAGTGGATCGACAGGGGTCCCGACGACACCGGGTGACGAATGCGAGGCGCGGCGTCGAGGAAACCCCGCAACCCGGCCGGCAGCCGGATCCGCGGCCGCCACCGTCCGGGGACGGGCGCGCGTGCGGCCGGTCACTACGCTGCGGCCCGTGGAGCGGATGGCGGGTGTGTTCTGGACGGGTGGCTGCGCGGCAGTCGCCGTCCTGCTCGTGGCGGGCGTCGTCGCGCTGGTCGTGGCGTCCCACCGGCGGGAGCGGGAGCGGCGGGAGCACTGGCGACAGTGGGCCGCCCGGTACGGCTGGACCTTTGACGAGCGGCCCCAGATCACCTGGACCGACCGGGTGCCGGGCCGCAACCGCCGGGGCGTGCGGTTCGCGCTGACCGGGACGCTGCACGGCCGACCCGTCTGCGTGGCCGAGTACGCGTACACCGAGACGCACAGCTCGACCGGCGCGGACGGCAACCAGACGACCACCACGCACACCCACACGTACGTCGTCTGCTCGGTGTGGCTGCGGCGGCCGTTCCCGGCGCTCTCGGTCGGACCACGCCACGCGTTCTCGAAGCTGGGCCGCGCGCTGTTCGGCAGCGACACCTACGCCACCGGGCACGAGGAGTTCGACCGGCAGTGGCGGGTGGCCGCTGCGGCCCCGGGGCAGCAGGCGCTGGTCGGGCCGACCCTGATCGCGGCGCACCTGGCGGGAGCGGTGCCGGCGTGGAGCGTGCGGGGGGCGGAACTGGTCACCTACCGGCGCGGCCGGCTGGAGGACGCCGCCCTGGTGCCGTCGCTGGTGACCCCGCTGATCACGGTCGCCGACCTGCTGGAGCAGGGCCGCTGACGAGCGCCGGCCTCCCCGACGGGACGGCCGGCGGGAAGAGCGCGGGAGGCCGGACCCCAGGGGCCCGGCCTCCCGTCACGAGCTGTGGATCACGGCCGCCAGGAGCCGGTGGTCTCGAACCTGTGCAGGTACTCCAGCGCGCCGTTCTTGTCGGCCACGTTGAACACCACCGTGCCCGCGCGCCTGCTGCCCTCGGGCAGGTTGTTGCCGGAGTCCAGGGTGTCGCCGCAGCCGGAGAGCGCGCTCGCCAGGCCGTTGGCGGTGGTGCCGTTGGCGGCCACCCAGTTGAAGTAGAACGGGTTGATGGAGCTCTTGCCCTTGGTCACCGTCGCGGTGACGTGGGCGATCAGGTACATGCCCTTGTCGGGGGGCGGGGCGTACGACCGGCAGCCCTTGGTCTCCGTGGTGAACCGGGTGACCGTGATCTCCATGGTCCCGTCGTCGTCGGAGACCACCAGGGTGGCGCCGGGCTTCATGTTGAAGGTCTCGCCGTCCCTGGCCGACGGGGACGGGCCGTCCGGCTGCAGCGTGATTCGCGGGGCGGCTTTATTCAGGTCGTCCGCCGCCTTGTTGGCGCCGGCGATGAGCGCGACGACGCCGCCGATGCAGCAGAGCAGGGCCAGCACGGCCACCACGGCCACGACGATCAGGACGGTCTTGTTCTTCTTCGGCGGCGCGGCCGGATGCGGCGCGCCGAGGGGGTAACCGGGCGCGCCGCCCGGGTAGCCCGGCCCACCGGGCGCGTAGCCGGGCCCACCGGGCGCGTAGCCGGGCCCACCGGGCGGCGGGTAGCCGGGCCCGGCGGCCGGATACCCCGGCGTGCCGGACACCGGCGGGTACGGCGTGCCCGAGGTCGGCTGGTGCGGGGCGGCCCACGGCTCGCCCGGCATCCCGGACACCGGTGGCTGCGGCATCCCGGACACCGGTGGCTGCGGCACCCCCGAGACCGGCGGCTGCGCCCACGGCTCGCCGGGCGCGCCCGACACCGGTGGCTGCGGTGCCCCGGAGACCGGCGGCTGCGGCGCGGCCCACGGGTCGCCGGCCGGCTGCTGCGGCGGCACGGGCGGGAGCGGGGCCCACGGGTCGCCCGTGGCCTGCGGGGCGCCGGAGGTCGGCGGCTGCGGCGGGTGGCCGCCCTGGTCGGCGGGGAACTGCGGCATCGGTGCCGGCGGGTACGGCTGCGGCTGCTGCTCCGGGCTCGGTTGGTTCGGATCCTGCGGCCCGTAAGGGGGCGGGGGGTGACTCACCGTACTCCTAGGCACCTGACGACGACGGCAAACGCGGCTGACGCTACCGTGCGCGGACAACGGACCATCTTCGCGTCTCCGGCAGCGCCGCGCCGTCCCCTGTTCGGATTCCGTGCCCGGGTCAACCGGACAGCAGCACGGCGGCGGTGCGGACCAGCGCGTCGTCGACCGCGAACCGGCCGGTGACCAGCGCGGGCGGACGGGCGAGCGGAGCCGCGTCGAGTCGCGCCGGGGCGATCCGGGCGGTGAAGGTGCCGGCGTCCGGATCCAACTCCACCAGCGCGTCGTGGAAGTCCAGCCACGTGCCGACGACCGGGTGCCACACCTTGTAGACGGTCTCCTTGGCGCTGAACAGCACCGCCGGCCAGGAGGTGCCCACCGGCAGGCGGGCGCACCGGTCCTGCTCCTCGGGCAGGCAGATCAGCCGGCGTACGCCCGCGTTGAGCTCCCGGTGCCCCTCGGCGTCGATGCCGACCGACCGGACCTCGCCGGAGCGGGCCGCGACCGCCGCGCAGTAGCCGCGGGTGTGGGTGATGGCGCCGACCACGCCGGCCGGCCAGACCGGCGACCGGTCCGCGGCCGACGGCACCGCCACCGGGGGTACGCCGAGGGCCGCCATCGCCCGGCGGGCGCAGACCCGCCCGGCGGTGAAGTCGCGGCGGCGGCTCTGCACCGCGCGTTCGCCCAGGCAGGCCCGCTCGGCCGGCAGCAGCTCGCCAGCCCAGTCCGACGCCCCGGCCACGGCCACCGCCACGGCCGGCGGCAGCAGGTCACGCACCGCCGCCCCCCGACAGGTGCGACCGTCCGCGCGCCCGCCCGGCTCCGAGCCCGTCGGCCGGTGGCCGGTGCGGCGGCTGGCGAACGGACCGCCGGGCCGGCGCCCCGCCCACGGTCGGCGTCGCGAGGGTCATGGTTGGTGAACGTACCGCAAGGCGTAACACCGCAGCGTCCTGCGGCGCTGACAGGGCGTCGCCGGTGGGCGGGAATGGTCCACTGTCGACCAGCCCACCGGGGGCGGGTCGCCACGTGAACCGGAGAGGGAGTGCGATGACCGGTGGTGCGGAATCCTCGGCGTCCGGGGCGGACGAGCACGCTCCACTCGCTCCCGGCTGGACCTGCGGCACGTGCGGGGCGGAATGGCCGTGCCCGGCCAAACGGTCCCGGCTGCTGGAGGAGTACCGGCGGGACCGCGCCATGCTCAGCGTGTACCTGGGGTCCTGTCTCGCGGCCGCCGCGCAGGACCTGCCGCCGTCCTCCGGCACGTCCCTGCAGGACCGGTTCCTCGGCTGGCTGCCCCGCAGCCCCCGGACGTCCTGACCGCACCCCGGGGCGACCGGTCGCCCCGGGGTGCCCGGCGGTCAGTACGCGTGCGTCACCGTGATCGTGATGTTCGTGCAGGAGTTCGCCCGGCTGGTCAACGCGCTCTTCTCGGCGCTGTCGACGCTCAGCCGCCACCGGGTCTTCACCGCCACCCACTCGCCGACGTACCGGCACTTCTCGTTGGTGGGCTGCCAGGTGGCCGGGTCCTGGTCGCCCTTGGCCTGGTTGACGTTGTCGGTCACCGCGACCAACGACCTGACGTCGCCGAGGTCGTTGGCGAACGCCTGCCGCCGCGACGTGGTCCAGTTCCGGGCGCCCGAGTCCCACGCCTCGGCGAGCGGAACCATGTGGTCGATGTCCAGGTCGGACGGGTTGGTCCAGTAGGCGGCGTCGTAGTAGGAGCGCCAGCGCCCGCCGGTCAGTTGGCAGCTCGAGCCCACCGTGGGGCGGGTGGTGGCCTCGGCGATCAGCACCTCGTAGCGGGTGTTGCAGCCGTCGGAGTCCGCGTCGGTCCAGTGCGGGAACAGGTCCCGGTTGTAGCCGGTACGGCTCTCGGCGGCCACCGGCAGGTCGGCGACGAGGGTACGCAGCGGCACCGAGACGGTGGCCGCGTGGGCGGGGGCGGACAGGCCGAGGGTGGCGGCGGTGACGGTGGCCAGCAGGCCGCCGGTCCAGCGGAGGGTACGGGTCATCGTGAACTCCGTCCGATCGATCGGGATGGCTGACAGTGCAACCGGCCCGGGTGCCGACGGACCGGACCCAGGGTTACTGGAGAACCAAATCGATCGATACGTTACGGGAAGTCTCCCATCGATGGGAATCCCGATAGCTGCGAAATCTGGCAGATCCCGGTCCCGCCGGCGCTGTCGATCCGTACCGTTTGCGCGAGATGACGGACCGTTAGTGCCGGATGTAAACCATCCGTGCGGTGTCGCGTTGGTCGGAAATCTGACCGAAGTCGACCCGTTGTGCCAGTGGTAGGTGGTGGTTAAGCTCTTGATGCGCGCCCCAATCGCCCGCTTCCCCCGTGGCAGGCGATCGGGGCGCGCATCTACGTCGAACGGGCCCGCACGCCACCGCGTGCGGGCCCGTTCTTTGTGCACCCGCCGCGCCGCCCGGGGCGCGCGGCGGGTGCCGTGCCGTCCTCAGATCCAGCGGCCGTCCAGCCACATCCGCGCCGACCACTCGGCGTACGGCAGCACCTTCCCGACGAAGATCGGATGGAAGTACGCGAAGCAGAGCGCGACGAGCAGGACGTACGCCCCGGCGATCACCCCGCCGACCAGCCTGCGGTCCCGGATCTCGTCCGACTCCTCGCGCGCGGCGGCAGGTCCGCCGTCTCCCGGCTGCGCGGCGACGGCGCCCGGTGGACCGGCCGGCGTGATGATCGCGCCGAGCACGTAGACCACCGCCAGCACCAGGAACGGCAGGATCGGCGCGGTGTAGAAGGAGAACATCGTCCGGCCGTCGAGGGCGAACCAGAACCAGGGCAGCAGGCCGGCCGCCACGACGAGCAGGATCGCCCCCGCGCGCCAGTCCCGCCGGGCCAGGCCCAGCCAGACCAGCGCCGCCAGCGCGGGCAGGAACGACCACCAGAGCAGCGGGGTGCCCAGCAGCAGGACCTCGGAGGCGCAGCTCGGCGCCCCGCAGGGCCCGTTGCCAACCCAGTAGAAGGCGACCGGCCGGCCGAGCAGCAGCCACTGCCACGGCCACGACTGGTACTTGTGCGAGTCGTCGAGGCCAGTGTGGAAGCCGTACGCGGCCTTGTGGTACTCGATCAGGTTGTTCAACGCGCCGAAGACCGGGGTGTCGCTCAGCGGGGCGTTCGGGTAGCGCTCGGCCAGCCGGTAGTAGCCCTCGTCGCTGAGCAGCCAGCCGGACCAGGTGGCGACGTAGGTGACCACGATCAGGACCCCGGCCAGCACCAGCCACGGCACCTCGTCGAGGAGGGTGTCCCGCCACGGTCGGCGTACGCCGGCGGAGCGGCGGACCCCGACCTCCCACAGGATCACCAGCAGCGCGAAGACCGGCAGGAAGTAGAGCGCGCTCCACTTGACCGCGCAGGCGCAGCCGAACAGGACCCCGGCGGCGAGCCGCCACCACGGCCAGTTCCGCCAGCCGCCCGCCGGACGCCCGGCCCGCCCGGGCTGGCCCGGGTCCAGGCCGGCCTCCAGCGCCCGGGCCCACCGGCGGCGCCGGGCGTCCCGGTCGAGCACCAGGGCGCCGAACGTGGCCAGCACGAAGAACAGCAGGAAGATGTCGAGCAGCGCGGTGCGGGAGAGCACCAGGTGGAAGCCGTCCAGCGCGAGCAGCAGGCCGGCGGCGCAGCCCAGCGCGGTCGAGCGGAACATCCGCCGGCCGATGCGGACCAGCAGCAGCACCGACAGGGTGCCGATGACCGCCGCCGAGACCCGCCAGCCGAACTCCGGGGCGGTCGTCATCAGGTGCCCCGGCACGGAGATGCCGTGCTCGGCGTCGGCGTAGCCGAAGGCCCACTCGCCGAACCCGATCAGCCACTTGCCCAGCGGCGGGTGGACCACGTACGACGCGCCGCCGTCCTTGTAGTTCCACTCGACGCCCTTGTCGATGAGCCCCCAGCCCTCCCGGGCGTAGTAGGTCTCGTCGAAGATCTTGCCCGGCGGGTGGCTCAGGCCGACGAAGCGCAGGATCGCCGCGATGGCGACGATCACGCCGGTGGCGAGCCAGGAACGCCCGTCCAGCCGGGCCTCGACGGTGGCCAGCCGCCGCCGGACCACGCCGGGGATCCCGCCGGAAGCCGGGGACCTGCCCTCCGGCGGACTCCCGTCCGTGAGGTCCTGCCCCGCCTGGTCCGCGCTCTGTGCTGTCGACGCACTCGTCACCCGGCGATCGTAGGCTGCGAAGGTGCCCGGTGGCGCCCGTCGTCCCCGATACCGGTAAAGCCGTCGATGAAGGAGTTGCATCTCGTGGGTGAAAAGTCCGAAACCGGGCGCCTGGTCCTGCTCGGCGCGCCGCTCGGCAACCCCGCCGACGCCTCCGCCCGGTTCCGTGAGGTGCTCGCCGCCGCGGACGTGGTGGCCGCCGAGGACACCCGCCGGCTGACCCGGCTGGCCCGGGACCTCGACGTCACCGTCGGCGGCCGCATCGTCTCCTACTTCGAGGGCAACGAGGAGCGGCGCACCCCCGAGCTGGTCGACGTGCTGACCGCCGGCTACCTGGTCGCCCTGGTCACCGACGGCGGCATGCCGAGCGTCTCCGACCCGGGCTACCGGCTGGTCCGGGCTGCCCTCGACGCCGGCGTGCCGGTCACCGCCGCGCCGGGCCCGAGCGCGGTCACCACCGCCCTGGCACTGTCCGGCCTGCCCTGCGACCGGTTCTGCTTCGAGGGCTTTCTGCCGCGCACCGGCGGCGCCCGGCGGTCCCGCCTGCGGGCGCTGGCCGCCGAGGAGCGGACGCTGGTCTTCTTCGAGGCGCCGCACCGGATCGCCGCCGCGCTCGCCGACCTGGCCGCCGCGTTCGGCGCCGACCGGCCCGCCGCACTCTGCCGCGAGCTGACCAAGACGTACGAGGAGATCGTCCGCCGCCCGCTCGGCGAGCTGGCCGACTGGGCGGCCGAGGGGGAGCCGCGCGGCGAGATCACCCTCGTCGTGGCCGGCGCGCCCGAGTCGGCCCCCGAGCGGCCCGACGACGACACGCTGCGGGCCGCCGTCGCCGCCCGCGAGGCCGCCGGGCTGTCCCGCCGGGACGCGATCACCGAGGTCGCCACGGAGTACGCCCTGCGCCGCCGCAACGTCTACGCCGTCGTGCACGCCTGACACCCGAGTCGGCACGCCTGACGCCCGACTGGAATTTCCACCCGGCCCGGCCGGGCACCCTCGGCGGCCCGGCCGTCGGGCGCCCGGCAGCACCCGACGGGCGGGCTCACCAGGCGGCGACGAGGAAGCCGAGGGTGATCGCCAGCGGGCCGGCCACGGCGCCCGTCACCGCCCAGCGGCGGGCGCGGGGGTCGGCGATCCGGGTGGACCCGGTCCACCGGACGATCCCCGCGCCGCAGCCCAGCACCACCAGCAGGCCGAGCAGCCAGCGCAGGTGCCCGGCCGCGCCGGTGTCCGCGTACGCGGTGCCGCCGTCCGGGCCGGTCATCCGGGCCGGCAGGATCGTGCCGGCCGCGGTGCGCTCCGCGGCCACCCCGCTCACCCGCACGCCGTACGCGGTCCACGTCTCGTCGGCGGGAGCGAAGTTGCCCCGGCAGCGCTGCGCGAGGCCGCCCCCGGTGCAGTCGGCGATCACCACCGTGCCCCGCGTGGCGTGCCCCACCGCCAGCCAGAACGGGCCCGCGCTGACCCAGGCGAAGAACGCCGCCATCAGGCTCAGCGCCAGCAGGGCGGCCAGCCCCGGCAGCGGATCGGGCGGACGCGGGGTGCGCCGGGCCCGACGCCGCGCGGCCTCCTCCCGGGCCGACCGCTCCCGCTCGTGCGGCGGTTCCTCCCGGATCGGGGTGCCGTCCCAGTGCACCAGCTCGATCGGCGGCCAGTACGCCCCGTCACCATCGTCGGACCCGTCCCCGCCGTCCGGCGTACGCCCGCCGTCGCCCCGGTCAGACGCAGGCCCACCACCCTCGCCGTCCGGCGTACGCCCGCCGTCGTCCCGGTCCGGCGGGTCACCGGCGGACGGACGTCCCCGGCGGGGCCAGCGGTTCGGCTGTCGGACGGGGACCCGGCGCGGTACGGCGTCGACCGGCGCCCCGGTCGTGGGCTCCACCTCGACGGCGGGCGCGGCGGACGGCGGGGCCGCCGCCGGTCCGGCGGCCTCGACGGGCGGTTCCGGTGGCGACTCCGGCGGCGCGGCGGCCTGGACCGCCCGGGGGTGCGGCGCGCGGGTGCCGCGCGGCGCCCTCCCCGCGTCGCCGTCCGTCGGGCCGGAGGGACGGTCGTCACGATCCCGGGCCGCTCGTCTGCCAGTCACGGCGTTCATTGCACCCCGCGACCAGGGCATCCGCAGGCAGCTCAGGCCGCGTGTCGGCGACAAATCGGGCGAACAACGGATCCGGTCCCGCCGGGCCGCCGACCCGAGGGCCCTATTGGTTCGCGGTCACCGCGAGCGGGTCACTAGGCTTGCTGGTCATGAGTCACGTTCTCGCGGCGGTCGCCTGGCCGTACGCCAACGGCCCGCGCCACATCGGCCACGTCTCCGGTTTCGGCGTTCCCTCCGACGTCTTCAGCCGGTACATGCGGATGGCCGGGCACGACGTGCTCATGGTGTCGGGCACCGACGAGCACGGCACCCCCATCCAGGTGCAGGCGGACGCCGACGGCGTGACCCCGCGCGAACTGGCCGACCGCTACAACCGGGTGATCGTGGAGGACCTGCACGGCCTCGGGCTCTCCTACGACCTGTTCACCCGCACCACCACCCGCAACCACTACGCGGTGGTGCAGGAGCTGTTCGAGGGGATGTACCGCAACGGCTACATCGTCCCGAAGACCACCATGGGGGCGATCTCCCCGTCCACCGGCCGGACGCTGCCCGACCGCTACATCGAGGGCACCTGCCCGATCTGCGGCTACGACGGCGCGCGCGGCGACCAGTGCGACAACTGCGGCAACCAGCTCGACCCGATCGACCTGATCGACCCGAAGTCGCGGATCAACGGGGAGACCCCGAAGTTCGTCGAGACCGAGCACTTCTTCCTCGACCTGCCCGCCCTCGCCGACGTGCTGCGGCAGTGGCTCGACACCCGCGAGGGCTGGCGGCCCAACGTGCTGCGCTTCTCGAAGAACCTGCTCGACGACCTCCAGCCCCGGGCCATCACCCGTGACCTGGAGTGGGGCGTGCCGATCCCGCTCGACGGCTGGCGGGACCGCCCCGACAAGCGCATCTACGTCTGGTTCGACGCGGTGATCGGCTACCTGTCGGCCTCGATCGAGTGGGCCCGCCGCTCCGGCGACCCCGAGGCGTGGCGCCGGTGGTGGTCCACCGACGGTGAGGGGAAGGACGCCCGCGCCTACTACTTCATGGGCAAGGACAACATCGTCTTCCACTCGGTGATCTGGCCGGCGCTGCTCTCCGGCTACTCGGGCGAGGGCAGCCGCGACGGCGCGCCGGGCGACCTGGGCCGGCTCAACCTGCCCACCGAGGTGGTCTCCAGCGAATACCTCACGATGGAGGGGAAGAAGTTCTCCTCGTCGCGCCGGGTCGTCATCTACGTACGGGACTTCCTGGAGCGCTACGACGCCGACGCGCTGCGCTACTTCATCGCCGCCGCCGGCCCGGAGAGCAACGACACCGACTTCACCTGGGCCGAGTTCCTCCGCCGCAACAACGACGAGCTGGTCGCCGGCTGGGGCAACCTGGTCAACCGGTCCGTCTCCATGGCGGCGAAGAACTTCGGCGCGATCCCGCCCGTCGACCCGGCCGGCCTCACCGAGGCCGACGAGGCGCTGCTCGCGGTCGCCCGGGCCGGCTTCGCCACCGTCGGCGACCTGATCGCCCGGCACCGCCAGAAGCAGGCCATCGGCGAGGCGATGAGGGTGGTCGCCGAGGCCAACCGGTACCTCTCCGAGCAGGCGCCGTGGAAGCTCAAGGGCGAGGACGACAAGCCGCGGATGGGCACCATCCTGCACGTCACCCTCCAGGTGGTCAGCGACGCCAACACGCTGCTCACCCCGTTCCTGCCGCACTCCGCGCAGAAGGTGCACGAGCTGCTCGGCGGCACCGGCGTCCACGCGCCGATGCCGGTCATCGAGGAGGTCGAGGACCTCGACGGAGGGCCCGCGTACCCGGTGCTGACCGGCGACTACACCGTCGGCGCGCGGTGGGAGTCCGTACCGCTGGAGGCCGGCCGGCCGCTGGCCGCGCCGAAGCCGGTCTTCCGCAAGCTCGACCCGTCGATCGTCGACGAGGAACTCGCCCGCCTGGCCGACTGACGGCCGCCTGCGTGCCGACGGGCGCGGCCCCCGAAGGGGCCGCGCCCGTCGCCCGTCGTGCCGGCCGCCGCGCCGGACCTGGCGCCGGTGCGCGTCAGGCCCGGGCCATCGCCGGCGCGCCGATGAAGTCCATGATGCTGCGGTTGACCTCGGCCGCGTTCGTCCACGGGGTGCCGTGCGGCGCGCCCTTCAGCGTGACCAGCTGGCTGCCGGGCAGCATCGGCTGCAGCCGCTGACCGGTCTTCGGGTACGGCAGCACCGCGTCGGCGTCGCCCTGCACGATCAGCACCGGCACGTCGATGCGGGACACGTCGCCCCGGAAGTCGGTCTGCCAGGCGTCCACGCTGTCGTGGGTGCCCTTCGCCGAGGCCCGGGCGCCGATCTCCCAGTGCGCCCGGAACGCCTCCTCGCTGACCAGCTTGCCCTTGTTCTCCTGGTAGTTGAAGAACGCCTCGCAGAAGGTGGTCAGGTAGGCGAACCGGTCGTCGATGATGGCCTGCTGGAAGCCCTGGAAGAGGCTCTTGTCGACGCCCTCCGGGTTGTCCGAGGTCTTCAGCAGGAACGGCGCGAGCGGGGCCAGCAGCACCGCCCGGTCGACCCGCTGCGAGCCGTACACGCCCAGGTAGCGGGTCACCTCGCCGGTGCCCATCGAGTGGCCGACCAGGATGACGTTCCGCAGGTCCAGCTCCGTCATCAGCACGTCGAGGTCGGCGGCGAACGTGTCGTAGTCGTACCCGGACGCCGGCTGGGCGGAGTTGCCGAAACCCCGCCGGTCGTACGTGATCGTCCGGTATCCGGCGGCCTGCAACGGCCCGGTCTGCTTCTCCCAGGTCGACCCGCTGAACGGGAAGCCGTGGATCAGCACGATCGGCTGACCGGAGCCGTGGTCCTCGTAGTACAGGTCGATGGGGGCGGAGTTCTCCGTCCCCACAGTGATGAAAGGCATGCGCGTCTCCTGGTCACGTGACGATCGGACGCCCGCGCTTTCCCACCCCACCCGAGGTTATGCCGCCCGGGACCGGCGCCCAGCCCCGCTCACAGCGCGTACGGCAGGTCCACCACCTGGTCGTCGGTGACCTCGGAGGCGGGCGCCCACGTCTCGTAGACGCCCCGCTCCTGGCACTGCGCCCCGGTCTCCGCCACCGCGTCCGGGCCGGGCCGACGCAGGCGCAGGCGCAGCCACCCGGACTCCTCCCGCAACACCAGGCAGGGCACGCCCCGCCAGTCGGCCAGCCGCAGCCGGCGGGCCGCCGACTCCACCGGGTACCGGGCGGCCCGGGTCATCGCCAGCACCCGGAACCCGCCCGGCTGGTCGGCCACCGCCTCGTACTCGCCGCCGGCGTAGTCGCCGACCAGCCGGGTGGAGCGGGGCGTCTCGCCGGTCGGCACGTACTCCTGGTCGGGGGAGAGCCCCGGCACCGCCGCCAGCAGGTGCCGCCACTGCGGGCCGGCCATCCGCAGCCAGCCGCGCTGCTCGGCCTGGTAACTGTAGAGCACCACCTCCACGCCGTCGGCCGGATAGGCGAGCAGGGTGGCGTTCGCCGGCATCGGCAGGTCCGCGAAGTCCCGGGTGACGAACTCCGGGACGAGCTGGGCGCTGCTGGGCACGAAGCCGGTGCCGAGCACCGCCCCGCCCAGCCGGTCCCGGGGCGCGAGCGCGGTCAGCCCCCGGTGCGCCCCGCCGACCGGCACGTCGTAGTCGGCCGGGTCGGCCGCCCGCCAGCGCAGCGCGTACGTCACGTCCGCGCCGTCGGTACCGGCCGCGCCGTCGGTGCGCAGCACGGCCGTCGCCGACGGCGTACGCAGGTGCGCCACGTCGTGCTCCCGGTAGCAGAAACCGTGCGGCAGCCACCCGCGCACGTAACCGGCGAGCTGCCGCGCGGAGAGCACCTTCACCATCCGGGTGCCCCGCCGGATTACCGCGGAGGCGCGCACCGCCGCCAGCGTCGGATCCCCGGCCGCCGCGGGCTGCTGGCTGAGCTGCTGCACGTACGCCCAGCCCCGCTCGCGGTGCAGCGGCACCAGCAGCGGGGACTCCGCCTCGTCGCCCGGGTCGGCCACGGGAGGCACGACGGTGACCTCGGTGGCGTGCACGAACCTGCGCCACGGCAGCGCGGCGCCGGACCGGGGCGCCCACTCGAAGCCGGGCGCCTCCTCGGCACTGAACAGCTCGTACGCCGCGCCCCGGGCGATCTCCTCCGCCGGGTACACCACGCCCCCGTACGTCACACGCGGGCCGTTTCCGCTGGCCTGAGGGGTGATGGTCACGCCGACGACGCTAGGCGCGGGATGTGCCGTCCCGGTGAACAGGCGGTGGCGTCCCCACGACACGGGCCACCGGCGGTGTGTGATGCTGGCCGCGATGAGCGAGCCCACCGAAACCCGCAAGCAGCGCGCCGCCCGCCGGGCCGGGGAGTTCCCGCCCGTGCCCGAGCCGCTGCCCCGCCCCGTGCTGGACAGCCACACCCACCTCGACATCACCGTCAGCGAGGCCGGCGTGCCCCCGCAGCCGCAGGCGGACGGGGACCCGGGCGTCGTGCCCGTCGAGGACCCGGTCGCCGTGGCCGTGGCCGTCGCCGCCTCGGTGGGCGTCGACCGGCTGGTGCAGGTCGGGGTGGACGTCGCCTCCTCCCGCTGGGGGGCCGACGTCGCCGACAGCCACCCGGCCGTGCTGGCCACGGTGGCGCTGCACCCGAACGAGGCCCCCCGCCTGCCCGACCTGGACGAGGCGCTGCGCGAGATCGAGGCGCTCGCCGCCCGGGACCGGGTACGGGGGATCGGCGAGACGGGGATGGACTTCTTCCGCACCGGCGAGGAGGGACGCGCCGTCCAGGAGGAGAGCTTCCGGGCGCACATCGCCATCGCCAAGCGGTACGGCAAGGCCCTGGTCGTGCACGACCGGGACGCGCACGCCGACGTGCTGCGGATCCTCGACGACGAGGGCGCGCCGGACACCGTGGTGCTGCACTGCTTCTCCGGCGACGCCGACTTCGCCCGCGAGTGCGTCCGCCGGGGCTTCCTGCTCAGCTTCGCCGGCACGGTCACCTTCGGCAGCGCCGCCGCGCTGCGGGAGGCCGCCGCGCTGACCCCGGTCGAGCAGATCCTGGTGGAGACCGACGCGCCCTACCTGACCCCCATGCCGCACCGGGGCCGGCCGAACGCCTCGTACCTGATCCCGCTGACCGTACGGTCGCTGGCTGAGACGACGGGCACGGACCTGGACGAGCTCTGCGCCGCCGTCTCCGCCACCGGCGACCGCGTCTTCGGCCCGTGGTGAGCAGGAGGGCCCCTGGCCCGCGCGCCCCCCACGCCGCCCGCATAGGCTACGGGGCGTGACCGGTCTCCTCGGCCCGGCGGAGATCCGGGAACTGGCCGCCCGGCTGGGCGTCACCCCCACCAAGAGGCTCGGCCAGAACTTCGTGCACGACCCGAACACCGTCCGGCGCATCGTCACTGCCGCCGGGCTGGCCCCGGACGACGTGGCGCTGGAGGTCGGCCCCGGCCTCGGCTCCCTCACCCTCGCCCTGCTCCCGGCCGCCGCGCACGTGCACGCCGTGGAACTCGACGCGACGCTGGCCGGCGCGCTGCCCGACACCGCCGCCCGGCACGCCGGGCCCGACGCCGCGCGGCTCACCGTGCACCACGCCGACGCGCTGCGGGTCCGCGCCACCGAGTTGGCCGAACCCGCGCCCACCGCGCTGGTGGCGAACCTGCCCTACAACGTGGCCGTGCCGGTGGTGCTGCACCTGCTCGCCGAGCTGCCCAGCCTGCGGCACGGGCTGGTGATGGTGCAGAAGGAGGTCGCCGACCGGCTCGTCGCCGGCCCCGGCTCCAAGGTGTACGGCGTGCCGTCGGTCAAGCTCGCCTGGTACGCCTCGTCCCGCGCCGCCGGGAAGGTCCCGCCGAATGTCTTCTGGCCGGTGCCGAACGTCGACTCCGGGCTGGTCGCCTTCACCCGCCGCGAGCCGCCCCGCGCCGACGTACCCCGGAAACGGGTCTTCGCCGTGGTGGACGCGGCCTTCGCGCAGCGCCGCAAGACCCTGCGCGCCGCGTTGGCCGGCTGGGCCGGCGGCGCGGACCGGGCGGCCGACGCGCTCACCGCCGCCGGCGTCGACCCCGGCGCGCGCGGGGAGTCGCTCACCGTCGAGCAGTTCGCCGCCATCGCCGCGTCGGCCCCGGCCGCCCCACCCGCCGCGCAGTAGGCTGACGCCCGTGACCGAGGCCTGGGGACCGGACGACGAGGACGAGCAGCGGCGGCGCGGAGCCAGCGGACCGGTGCGGGTCCGGGTGCCCGCCAAGGTCAACCTGCACCTCGGGGTGGGACCGCTGCGCCCCGACGGCTACCACGAGCTGAACACCGTCTACCACGCCATCTCCATCCACGACGAGCTGACCGCCCGCCGGGGCGACACGCTCACCCTCACCATGGAGGGTGAGGGCGCCGGCGAGCTGGCCCTGGACGACACCAACCTGGCCATCCGGGCGGCCCGCGCCCTCGCCGGCTACGCGGGGGTGCCGCCGCACGCCCGGCTGCACCTGCGCAAGCAGATCCCGCTGGCCGGTGGGCTGGCCGGAGGCAGCGCCGACGCGGCCGCGGCGCTGGTCGCCTGCGACACGCTCTGGGGGACCGGGCTGTCCCGCGACGAGCTGGCCCGGATCGCCGCCGACCTCGGCTCCGACGTGCCGTTCCTGATCCACGGCGGCACCGCGCTCGGCACCGGCCGGGGCGAGTCGGTCAGCCCCGTGCTGGCCCGCCCCACCACCTGGCACTGGGTGGTGGCCGTGGCCGACAGCGGCCTCTCCACCCCGGTCGCCTACCGGGAACTGGACCGGCTGCGCGAGGCCGGCACCGCCGGTGAGCCGCTGGGCAGCACCGACGCGCTCTTCGCCGCGCTGCGCCAGCGGGACCCGCGGGTGCTCGCCGCGGCCCTCGGCAACGACCTCCAGGACGCCGCCCTGGCCATGCGCCCGTCGCTGGCGGAGACGCTGAAGGCCGGCGAGGCGGCCGGCGCGCTGGCCGGCATCGTCTCCGGCTCGGGGCCGACCTGCGTCTTCCTCGCGGCGGACGCCGCCGACGCCGAGCGCATCGCCGCGGAGCTGGCCACCGCCGACGTGTGCCGCGAGGCGCGCACCGCGTACGGTCCGGTGCCCGGCGCGCGCATCGCCTGACCGGCCCACCCCGCCCCGATCCCGCGCTTCCGGCCCCCGGGTACCGCCTGTCCAGGGGGCGCCGGGTGGAGCCCGCGCCCGGCGGGCGGCGGGGCGGTCCGCGTACGCTGGAGACTCAGGCGTCCCAGGTGCCGGCCCGGCACCGGGACGCCTTGATCATGGGAGGTGAGGTCGTGGCCAACATCGTCAACCTGGACCGGGTTTCCAAGGGCTACGGCGCCGCCGGGCCGCTGCTCACCGACGTGTCCCTCGGCCTGGACGACGCCGACCGGATCGGCGTGGTCGGCCTCAACGGCGCCGGCAAGTCCACCCTGCTGCGGCTGCTCACCCGCATCGAGGAACCGGACGACGGGCGGGTCACCCACCGCCGCGACCTGCGGGTCGCCTGGCTGCCGCAGAGCCTCCAGCTCGCCCCCGAGGCCACCGTCCGGGACGTGGTGCTCGGCACCGCCTGGCTCGGCGAGAGCATGGGCGCCGAGCACGAGTGGGCCGGCGACGCCGGCGTGCGGGCCATCCTCGACGGCCTCGGCATGCCCCACCTCGGCCTCGACCAGCCCGTCGGCCCGATGTCCGGCGGCGAGCGGCGGCGGGTCGCGCTGGCCGCGCTGCTGGTCCGCGAGTCCGACCTGCTCATCCTCGACGAGCCCACCAACCACCTCGACGTCGGCGGCGTCGACTGGCTGGCGAAGTACCTCGTCGGCCGCAAGGGCGCGCTCGTCGTGGTCACCCACGACCGGTGGTTCCTCGACGCCGTCTGCACCACCACCTGGGAGGTCGCCGACCAGACCGTCCGGGCGTACGAGGGCGGCTTCGCCGCCTGGACCCTCGCCCGCGCCGAGCGGGACCGGGTCGCCGCGGCCACCGAGGCCCGCCGGCAGAACCTGCTCCGCAAGGAGATCGCCTGGCTGCGGCGCGGCCCGCCCGCCCGCACCTCCAAGCCGCAGTTCCGCATCGACGCCGCCAACGCCCTCATCGCCGACGTCCCGCCGGCGCGCGACACCATGTCGCTGCAACGGCTCGCCACCGCCCGGCTCGGCAAGCAGGTGTACGACCTGGCGCAGGTCACCCTGCACGCCGGCCCGAAGGAGATCCTGCGCGACACCACCTGGCAGGTCGGCCCCGGCGACCGGATCGCCATCCTCGGCCGCAACGGGGCCGGCAAGACCACCCTGCTGCGGATGCTGGCCGGCATCACCCGCCCCGACGGCGGGCGCTTCGCCACCGGCTCGACCGTCCGGCCGGCCTTCCTCTCCCAGGAGCTGGCCGAACTGCCCGGCCACCTGCGGGTGCTCGAAGCGGTGGAGGAGGTCGCCCGGCGGGTGCAACTCGGCGACCGGGAGGTCTCCGCCGCCCAACTCGCCGAGGTCTTCGGCTTCGACGACCGGCGGCTCTGGACGCCCGTCAGCGACCTCTCCGGCGGCGAGCGTCGCCGGTTGCAGATGCTCCGCCTGCTGGCGGGGGAGCCGAACGTGCTGCTGTTCGACGAGCCCACCAACGACCTGGACACCGACACCCTCGCCGCGCTGGAGGACCTGCTCGACTCCTGGCCCGGCACCGTCATCGTGGCCAGCCACGACCGGTACCTCATCGAGCGGGTCACCGAGGTCGCGTACGGGATGTTCGGCGACGGGCGGCTGGTGCACCTGCCCGGGGGCGTCGACGAGTACCTCGCCCGGGCCGCCGGCCAGCCCGGCCCCGCGATGCCGGAGACGGCCCCCGGGGGCGGCGCCGACACCCCCGCCGCGACCGGCATGTCCGCCGCCGAGGCGCGGCAGGCCCGCAAGGAACTGGCCCGGCTGGAACGGCAGGTCGGCAAGCTGGAGCAGAAGGAGGCGACGCTGCTCGACCAGCTCGCCACGCACGCCACCGACTACGCGAAGGTCGCCGAGCTCGACGCCCAGCTCAAGGAACTGCGGGCCGAGCGGGAGCGGACCGAGGAGTCCTGGCTGGCCCTGGCCGAGGAGATCCCGGCGACCTGAGTCGCCCGCCTGGTCGCGGCGCCGCACACCGGAGGCCCCCGTGTGCGGCGTCACACCTCGGGGTGCGGGACAATCGTCGGCGACCCCTCACCCGAACGGCGTTGGAGACTCAGACATGGCCCACACCCCCGTCAACCACCCCGCGCGGCCGGTCTACCGGGCGATCGGCGGGCTGACCGGTCTGTACCTGGTGGCCTTCGGCGTGCTCGGCATCATCGCGAGCGCCGGCAACGAGGCCCTCGCCCAGGATGACACCCAGGTCCTCGGTCAGGGCACGAACCTCGGTTTCTCGCTGCTCAGCGTCCTGCTGGGGGCCGTGGTGCTGGCCGGTACCGCGATCGGCCGCAACATCGACGTCATGATCAACCAGTGGCTGGCGTACGCCATCATGGTGATCAGCCTCGCCGGTCTCGCCTTCATCCAGACCGAGGCCAACATCTTCAACTTCAGCATCTTCACCGTCATCGCGCTGATGGTGGTCAGCCTGGTCCTGCTGATGGTCGGCATGTACGGCAAGGTCGGCACGGACGAGGAGCAGGAGGCCTGGCAGAAGGCCCGGCTCGTGCTCTGAGTGGTTGTGGGGTTTTCGCCGGAGCCCGACCCGCTCCGGGCGGTCAGGCTTGATCCCTGCGCGGGTCGGGCTCCGGCGAAAACCTGTCGTGGTCCCGCTCCCGTCCGGCCGTTGCTGCCCGGTGGGGTGGGACCTTTGTGGTTTCCGCCTTTGTCGGGCGGTTTGGCGGACGGGTGACCTCCTCCTTTGGGACAATCGGGGCGAATGTCCTGACTGGTGGAGGGGTCATGCCGCACTTTCCCGTGAACCATCCGGCGCGGCCGGTCTACCGGGTCCTCGCCGGCCTGGTGGGGCTCTACATCCTGGTCTTCGGGGTCTGGGGCGTCGCCCTGACGGCCGGCGACCCGCTCTTCGACCGGGGCGACAACTGGGCCCTCGGGCTCCGCACCAACCTGGCCTTCTCGCTGGCCTCCGTCGCATTCGGGATCGTGCTCATCGTCGGCGCGTCCCGGCGCGGCAACCTCGGCCACTACATGAACCTGACCGCCGGGGTCGTCTTCCTGGTCACCAGCGTCCTCATGATGTCCGTGCTCCAGACCGAGGCCAACTTCCTCAACTTCTCGATGTCCACGGTCATCGTGTCGATGCTCTTCGGCCTGCTCCTGCTCGGCACCGGCCTGTACGACAAGGTCGGCACCGACGAGCACGCCGAGGAGGAACGGCGGCTGCGGCACCACCCGGTCTCCGAGGCCCACGGCCGCTGACCGACGTCGGGGTCAGCGACCCCGCACCGTGATCAGGCCCGGCTTGGCCTCCAGGTGCGACAGCCCGCTCCAGGCCAGGTTGACCAGGTGCGCCGCCACCGTCTCCTTGCGCGGCTTGCGCACCTCCAGCCACCAGCGGCCGGTCAGCGCCACCATCCCCACCAGCGCCTGCGAGTAGAGCTCGGCCAGCTTCGGGTCGTAGCCCCGGCTGGAGAACTCGGCGCCCAGGATGTGCTCCACCTGGTGCGCGACGTCGTTCATGACGCTGCTGAAGTTGCCCGCCGCCGACAGCACCGGCGACTCCCGCACCAGCACCCGGAAGCCGCTGGTCTCCTCCTCGATGTACGTCAACAGGGCCAGCGCCGCCTGCTCCAGCAACTCGCGGGGGTGCCCGGCGGTCAGGGCCGTGGTGATCCGGTCCAGCAGGGCGCGTACCTCCCGGTCCACCACCACCGCGTAGAGCCCCTCCTTGCCGCCGAAGTGCTCGTAGACCACCGGCTTGGAGACCTTCGCGCGGGCCGCCACCTCCTCGATGGAGGTGGCGTCGAAGCCGCGCTCGGCGAAGATCTGCCGGGCGGTCGAGATCAGCTGCTCCCGGCGCTGGGCCGCCGACATGCGTACGCGTGAGGGGGGTTTGGGGGCCGCGGCGGGAATCGCCCGCCGCCGGCCGGTCGTGCCGTCGTTGCCAGGGACATCCGCCATGTTCTCGTCATTCCGCCGGCGCTCTGTCACCCGGCCATCCTGCCAGGCGACCTCCGCGCCCATCGACCGCTCTACCGGCCGGTGGCCGGTGCGACGAGCTTGGCCGCGATGCGCTCGGGCTTCGGCCAGCGCACGTCCCACGCCGCGCCGACCCTCTCGAACAGCCAGATCACCCGGGCCGAGATGTCCACCTGGCCGCGCAGTACGCCGTGCCGGGCGCTGGTCGGGTCGGCGTGGTGCAGGTTGTGCCAGCTCTCGCCGAACGACACGATCGCCAGCGGCCAGAAGTTCGACGCGCGGTCGCCCTGGCGCATCGCGAACGGCCGCTCTCCGTAGACGTGACAGACGGAGTTGATGGACCAGGTCACGTGGTGCAGGAGCGCGATGCGCACCAGGCCGGCCCAGAAGAGCGCGGACAGCGCTCCCCGCCACGACCAGGTGACCAGGCCGCCCATCAGCGCGGGACCGAGCACCGAGACCACCACCAACAGCGGGAACAGCCGGTCCACTCTGGTGATGTCCCGGTCGGCGAGCAGGTCCGGGGCGAACCGCTTCCGGTTGGACAGCTCCCGGCCGAAGAGCCAGCCGACGTGCGCGTGGAACAGGCCCTTCGTCAGGCCGCGGAGGCTCTCCCCGAACCGCCACGGCGAGTGAGGGTCGCCCTCCAGGTCGGAGAAGGCGTGGTGGCGCCGGTGGTCGGCCACCCACTGGATGATCTCGCCCTGCACGGCCAGCGAGCCGGACACCGCCAGCGCGATCCGCAGCCAGCGCTTCGCCTTGAACGACCCGTGTGTGAAGTACCGGTGGTAGCCGACCGTGATGCCCAGCCCGGAGAGCACGTACCAGAACCCGGCGACGGCCACGTCGGTCCAGCTCAGCCAGCCACCCCAGGCGACCGGTACGGCGGCGACGAGGGCCAGGAAGGGGATCACCACGAACGCCCATAGGGCGATGAGAATGCCTCGGGACTGGGTGCCCTGGGTGAGGGGCTTCGGTCCGGCGGCGGGGTCGAGGGACGTAGCGGACATGGGCACCTCGCAGAGGGACGGAGTGATCACGAAGTTACGCCTACGTCACCGTAACTTAGGCGCTGGCGAGGCGCATGGGACAGCGTCAGGCATGAATATCTGACACTGTCGTACGTCTGTTCTAAAGTGCTGCTCATGAACGATCCGATACCTGATCAACCACACCCGCCGTCGGTTCGGAAATACCGTGGACCGACCCCGCATCTGCATGAGGAGGCGCTTCGCCTGCGGCGCCGAGGCTGCACCGTCCCGGAGATCGCGAAACGGGTCGGTGTGGCCCGCTCCACCGCCTATCAGTGGGTGCGGCACCTGCCGATAGATCGCGACTCCGAGGAGGTTCGGGCGCGCCGACGAGCGCACTCGAAGGCGATGACGGACGCCCAGTGGGGTGAATATCGTGCTGCCCGCGACGCAGCACGGGCGGAGACGGTCGCGAAGGTCGCCGCCTGGGTCAAGCGCCTGCGATATCGGGAGCTGGTCCTGGTGGGAGCGGCAATCTACTGGTGCGAGGGGGGCAAGGCGAAACCCTGGCGTCCGAACGACTGTCGGCTCAAGTTCATCAACAGCGATCCGACGCTGGTGCTGTTGTTCCTCCGGTTCGTCGAGGCGCTCGGAGTTGCCCGGACCACGCTTCGGTTCCGGGTCAGCATCCACGAAAGCGCGGACGAGGCGGAGGCGGTGCGATGGTGGGCCGGTCTGGTCGGGGTGCCGGCGGCGGAGTTTCAGCGTTCGTCACTGAAGCGGCACCGGCCGGCGACGAAACGGCAGAACGTCGGGGCGGACTATCGGGGCTGCCTCACGGTTTACGTCCCGCGATCGAGCCGCCTCTACTGGAAGGTCGAGGGGATCATGAAGGGAATGGGCGATGGCGTCACGGGCGAGGGGCGCTAAGGTGTAGGGGGCTGGCAAGCTGTTCCTTTGCCCGTTTTAGACCGTCCCGGGTCGTCTAATGGCAGGACGTCAGGTTTTGGTCCTGATTGTAGGGGTTCGAGTCCTCTCCCGGGAGCTTCCGTTCGTCGCGGACGATGTCTGGTTAGCATGGCCGCGAGACTGTTCGCCGTCCCGACGGGAGCCCGTGTCGTGTCCCAGCCCCACCTCCGCACCGTTGTCGTGCTCGCCGCCGGTGAGGGCAAGCGGATGAAGTCGGCGCTGCCCAAGGTGCTGCACCCGCTGCTCGGCCGTACTCTCGTCGGCCACGTGCTCGCCGCCGCCGCTCCGCTGGCCGCGGACCGCACGGTGGTCGTGGTGGGGCACGGCGCAGACCAGGTCCGCGCGCACCTCGCGGAGATCGCCCCCGAGGCCACCCCGGTGCTCCAGGCCGAGCAGCTCGGCACCGGGCACGCCGTCCGGATCGCGCTGGACGCCGCGCCGGACGCCACCGGCACCGTGGTCGTGATCAACGGTGACGTGCCGCTGCTCCGCCCGGAAACGGTGGCCGCGCTGGTGGCGGCGCACGAGGAGACACGCGCTGCGGCGACCGTGCTCGCCGCCGAGGTGCCCGACCCGACCGGCCTGGGCCGGATCGTGCGCGACACCGACGGGCGGCTGGAGCAGATCGTCGAGGAGCGCGACGCGACCCCCGCGCAGCGGGCGATCCGGGAGATCAACGCCGGCATCTACGCGTTCGACGCCGCCCGGCTGCGCGACGCGCTGGGCAAGCTGTCGACCGACAACGACCAGGGCGAGGAGTACCTGACCGACGTCTTCGCCCTGCTGGGCTCGGCCGGCGAGCCGGTGGCGGTGCACGTGGCGGCGGACCACGTGGAGACGCTGGGCTGCAACGACCGGGTCGAGCTGGCCGCCCTGCGCCGGCTGCTGCGCGACCGGGTCAACGAGGCGTGGATGCGTACCGGGGTCAGCCTGCTCGACCCGGACACCACCTGGATCGACGTGACGGTCGCTCTCGACCGGGACGCGGTGGTCGACCAGAACACCCAGCTGCGCGGCGGCACGGTGGTCGGCACGGGCGCGGTGGTCGGGCCGGACGTGACGCTGATCGACACCGTCGTCGGCCCGGGCGCCACGGTGCTGCGCAGCCACGCGGTGGGCGCGGAGGTCGGTGCGGGCGCCAGCGTCGGGCCGTACGCGTACCTGCGGCCGGACGCCCGGCTCGCCGAGAAGGCCAAGGTCGGCACGTTCGTCGAGGTGAAGAACTCGGAGGTGGGTGCGGGCGCGAAGGTGCCGCACCTGTCGTACGTGGGGGACGCGACGATCGGCGCGAAGGCCAACATCGGCGCGGCGACGATCTTCGTGAACTACGACGGGGTGAACAAGCACCGCACCACGGTCGGCGAGGGCGCGTTCGTCGGCTGCGACACCAGCCTCATCGCGCCCGTCGAGGTGGGTGCGGGGGCGTACGTGGCGGCGGGCAGCGCGATCGCGCAGGACGTGCCGGCGGGCGCGCTCGGGGTGACCCGGGCGCCGCAGCGCAACATCGACGGCTGGGTGGCCCGCAAGCGGGCGGGCACGGTCTCCGCCGAGGCGGCCGCGCGGGCCCAGGCAGCGGATGAGGGTGCGTCGGCGCCGGGATCCGGGGCAAGTGAAGGTGAGGCAATCCACGGGGATGCCGAGCCGGTCAGGTCGGCCCCGGGCGCGGGGGATACTGCAACCGAATAGTCCCCGGCCCACCACCACCGCCGGGTACCACCGACCAACGGGAGCAGACGGGCCCATGGGCAGCATCGTCGCCGAAAACCGCAAGAGCCTGATGCTTTTTTCCGGACGTGGCTTTCCGGAGTTGGCCAAGGAGATCGGTGAGGTGCTCGGCGTCGCGCCGACGCCGGCCGACGCGTACGAGTTCGCCAACGGCGAGATCTTCGTACGGTTCAAGGACTCGGTACGCGGTTCGGACGCCTTCGTGGTGCAGTCCGTCACGCACGGGGTCAACACGTGGGTCATGGAGACCCTCATCATGATCGACGCGCTGAAGCGCGGTTCGGCCAAGCGCATCACCGTGGTACTGCCCTTCTACCCGTACGCCCGGCAGGACAAGAAGCACCGCGGCCGGGAGCCGATCTCGGCCCGGCTGGTGGCGGACCTGCTGAAGACGGCCGGGGCGAACCGGATCCTCACCGTCGACCTGCACACCGCGCAGATCCAGGGCTTCTTCGACGGCCCCGTCGACCACCTCTTCGCGATGGACATCCTCGCCGAGTACGTCCAGCACAAGTACGCCGGCCGCCCGATGACGGTGGTCGCGCCGGACTCGGGCCGGGTACGGGTGGCCGAGCGGTGGACCGACCGGCTGGGCGGCTGCCCGCTGGCGTTCATCCACAAGACCCGGGACCCGCTGAAGCCGAACCAGGTGGTGGCGAACCGGGTGGTCGGCGAGGTCGAGGGCCGGGTCTGCCTGATCGTCGACGACATGATCGACACGGGCGGCACGATCTGCGGGGCGGCGGACATCCTCCGGGAGTCCGGCGCGGCCGACGTGATCGTGGCCTCGACGCACGCGCTGCTCTCCGACCCGGCGACCGAGCGGCTGAAGAACGCCCCGATCAGCGAGGTCCTGGTCACCAACACGCTGCCGCTGCCGCCGGAGAAGCAGCTCGACAAGATCACCGTGCTGTCGATCGCGCCGCTGCTGGCGCGGGCGATCCGCGAGGTCTTCGACGACGGCTCCGTGACGACCCTCTTCGGCGGCCTGAGCTGACCGTCTGACGCCGGGCCGGGCGGGTACCGCCGCCCCGGTCCGGCGTCGACCGCCGTGGCGGCGACGCTGCATCGACCGGTCACGGGCGGAAAGGCCGGTCGGCGGCGGGCCGGCCCGGCGGCCGGGCGGTCGCCCTACGGCGGCGTCGCGCGGCTCCCGGCGGCGGGTGCCGCCGGGGCAGGCCGAAATCGCCCTGCGGGCCTGCGGGAACGGTGATAAGGGGACTGCCGGAACGCGCGGAATCACCTCGGGTAGACTGGTGCGGTTGCCACGGCGAGGGTGCCCGGCGGGCCGCTGAGAAGCGCCGCACGGAGGCACCGTCATCGACGCGGTGCTCCGGGCAGTCGTTCTCGACGCATGAGCCCCAGCGAGCCCCTCGCCCCAGCACCGCCAGACGACAAGCCGCCGCAGCGAAAGCATCAGGAGTTCTCCCGTGTCCGAGGTAAAGATCAGCGCCGAGCCCCGCACCGAGTTCGGCAAGGGTGGTGCCCGTCGTACCCGCCGGGCCGGCAAGGTGCCCGCCGTGCTGTACGGCCACGGCGAGAAGCCCAAGCACATCGCGCTGCCTTCGCGTGAGTTCGCCGCCGCGATCCGCAAGGGCGGCGCCAACCAGCTCTTCGCGATCGAGGTCAGCGACGGCACCCAGGTGCTGGCGCTGCCGAAGGCGATCCAGCGCGACCCGATCAAGGACACCTTCGAGCACGTGGACCTGCTGCTGGTCCGCCGGGGCGAGAAGGTCACCGTCGAGGTCCCGGTGCAGCTGACCGGCGAGGCCGCGCGGGACACCCTGATCGTGCACGACCACGACACCCTGTCGGTCACCGCCGACGCCACCAAGGTGCCGGACCACCTGGAGGCCTCGATCGAGGGCCTGGAGGCCGGCACCCAGGTCACCGCCGGCGACGTGGAGCTGCCGGCCGGCGTCGAGCTGGCCGCCGACTCGGAGCAGACCGTCGCTTCGGTGACCGCCGCGCCGACCGCCGAGCAGCTCGAGGCGACCCTCCCCGAGGTCGAGGAGGCCACCGAGGAGGCCGAGGCCGGCGTCGGCGAGGAGACCGCCGAGGCTCCGGCCGCGGAGGGCGAGGAGAACGCCGAGGCGAAGACCGAGGCCTGATCGGTTCGCATCGTTGCGACAGGCGTCCCCGCGCGGTCGGGGGCGCCTGTCGGCGTATCGGTGTCCGGGCGGGCGGGTGACGGCGAGCAGCGGGAGGGACGGGGCGTGACGGACGAGACGGGGCCGTGGCTGGTGGTCGGCCTGGGCAACCCGGGTCGGGAGTACGCCGGCAACCGGCACAACGTCGGCTTCATGGTGGCCGACCTGCTGGCGGGCCGGCTCGGCGCGAGGTTCGGCCGGCACAAGCGGGCGGTGGCGGAGGTCGCCGAGGGGCGGCTCGGGCTCGGCGGGCCGAAGCTGGTGCTGGTCAAGCCGCTGACGTACATGAACCTCTCCGGCGGGCCGGTGACCGGGCTGGCCCAGTTCCACAAGGTGCCGCCGGGCCGGGTGGTCGCGGTGCACGACGAGTTGGACATCGGGTACGGGCAGGTGCGGGTGAAGTGCGGCGGTGGCGAGGGCGGGCACAACGGCCTGCGCTCGATGTCGAAGTCGCTGGGCACGAAGGAGTACGTCCGGGTGCGGTTCGGCGTCGGCCGGCCTCCGGGGCGGCAGGACCCGGCGGACTACGTACTGTCGGATTTCGGCGCGGCGGAGCGCAAGGAGCTGGAGTTCCTGGTGGACCGGGCCGCGGATGTGGTGGAGTCGGTGATCACCAGGGGCGTGGAGCCGACGCAGAACCTCTACCACGGGGTGTGAGGGCCGGGTCGGGCGCCGGGGGCCGGTAGTCTTCGCCTTTCGGCGCGACGCGACCGTCGGGGCGGCTCGTCGGCGGCGGCGTGCCGGGTGCGGAGCACGGCGAGGCGACGGGAGCAGGAGTCATGGGCAGTCCTCCGATGATCGACGGCGCTTTCGCCCGGTGGCTGGCGGCCCGGGCCGGTCAGGCGCTGCTCGGCCTGCGGTCCGAGATGGGTTTCGCCGACGCGGGGGCGTTGAAGTCGGCGGGCGACAAGGTCTCGCACGACCTGATCCGCACCGAGCTGGCGAAGTGGCGGCCGGGTGACGCGGTCCTCTCCGAGGAGGACGAGGGTTCGCGGCTGGCCTGGGCGGCGGAGGTGAACGCCGAGGCGGTCTCCCGGCTGGCGGCGGACCGGGTGTGGATCATCGATCCGCTGGACGGCACCCGGGAGTTCGCCGAGGAGGGCCGTTCGGACTGGGCGGTGCACGTGGCGCTCTGGGCGCGTGACGCGCCGACGCCGCACGGGCTGGTGGCGGGCGCGGTCGGGCTGCCGGCGCAGCAACGGGTGCTGGGCACCGACTATCCGCCGGCGTACCCGCAGCTGACCCCGGAGGCGGCCGCGGCGCCCGGCGGGCGGACGATCCGCCTGGCGGCGAGCCGGAGCCGGCCACCGGTGTTCCTGACCGACCTGGCGGAGGACGTCGGGGCGCACCTGGTGCCGATGGGCTCGGCCGGGGCGAAGATCGCCGCGGTGGTCACCGGTGAGGTGGACGCCTACATCCACGCGGGCGGCCAGTACGAGTGGGACTCGGCCGCGCCGGTCGCTGTGGCGACGGCCACCGGGCTGCACGCTTCCCGGATCGACGGTTCTGCGCTGAGATACAACGAGGCGGATCCGCGCCTGCCGGACCTGCTGGTCTGCCGCGAGGATCTCGCCAGTCGGTTGCTTGCAGCGTTGCAGCGTCATTCCGGGTAGCCTGAGCGGCACTTCTTGGCATGCCCGACCGGAAAGGTCTGGAATATCGATGAGCGGATTCGAGCGAAGCGAGCCCGTGTCATGACCGCCCCCGCCGCCTACCAGGTGTCGCACCTCGACGCGCTGGAGGCCGAGAGCATCTTCGTGATGCGCGAGGTGGTCGCCGAAATGGAGCGGCCCGTGCTGCTCTTCTCGGGCGGCAAGGACTCGATCGTGATGCTCCGGCTGGCCCAGAAGGCGTTCGCCCCGGCCAACATCCCGTTCCCGGTCATGCACGTGGACACCGGGCACAACTTCCCCGAGGTCCTGGAATACCGGGACCAGCGGGTCGCCGAGCTGGGGCTGCAACTGGTGGTGGCGAGCGTGCCGGAGGCGCTGACCAGCGGGCTGGTGCGGGAGTCGGGCGACGGGATGCGCAACCGGATCCAGACGCCGGTGCTGCTGGACGCGGTGGAGAAGCACCGGTTCGACGCGCTCTTCGGCGGCGCCCGCCGCGACGAGGAGAAGGCCCGCGCCAAGGAGCGGGTGTTCAGCTTCCGCGACGAGTTCGGCCAGTGGGACCCGAAGAACCAGCGCCCGGAGCTGTGGTCGCTCTACAACGGCCGCCACCACCCGGGCGAGTCGATCCGGGTCTTCCCGCTGTCCAACTGGACCGAGCTGGACGTCTGGCACTACATCGCGCGCGAGCGCATCGCCCTGCCGTCGATCTACTACGCCCACGAGCGCGAGGTGGTCGAGCGCGACGGGATGCTCTACGCGGTCAACGAGTTCTTCCGCCCCCGGGCGGGCGAGGACCGGTTCAAGGCGCGGGTGCGCTACCGGACGGTGGGCGACGCGTCCTGCACGGCGGCGGTCCGTTCCGACGCCGACACGGTCGAGAAGGTCATCGAGGAGGTCGCCGCCACCCGGATCACCGAGCGCGGCGCCACCCGGGGCGACGACCGGGTCAGCGAGGCCGCCATGGAGGACCGCAAGCGGGAGGGCTACTTCTGATGACCACCGAGACCGTCGCGCCCGCGGCCACCGAGACGCCCGGCAGGCCGATGGACCTGCTGCGCTTCGCCACCGCCGGCAGCGTCGACGACGGCAAGTCGACGCTGATCGGCCGGCTGCTCTACGACACGAAGTCGCTCTTCACCGACCAGCTCGCCGCCGTCGAGGCGGTCAGCGCGGCCCGGGGCGACGAGTACACGAACCTGGCGCTGCTCACCGACGGCCTGCGGGCCGAGCGCGAGCAGGGCATCACCATCGACGTGGCGTACCGCTACTTCGCCACCCCCCGGCGGAAGTTCATCATCGCGGACACCCCGGGGCACATCCAGTACACGCGCAACATGGTCACCGGGGCGTCGACGGCCGACCTGGCGCTGATCCTGGTGGACGCCCGCAAGGGCCTGGTCGAGCAGTCCCGCCGGCACGCGTTCCTCTGCTCGCTGCTGCGCGTGCCGCACCTGGTCCTCTGCGTCAACAAGATGGACCTGGTCGACTTCTCGCAGGAGGTCTTCGAGCGGATCGCGGACGAGTTCACCGCGTTCGCCGCGAAGCTCGACGTGCCCGACCTGACGGTGGTGCCGATCTCGGCGCTGCGCGGCGACAACATCGTCGCCCGGTCGGAGAACATGCCCTGGTACGAGGGCCCGTCGCTGCTGCACCACCTGGAGCGGGTGCACATCGCGAGCGACCGCAACCTGGTCGACGTCCGGTTCCCCGTGCAGTACGTGATCCGCCCGCAGTCCACCACCGTCACCGACTACCGGGGCTACGCCGGCCAGGTCGCCTCCGGCGTGCTCAAGCCGGGCGACGAGGTGATGGTGCTGCCGTCCGGGTTCACCAGCCGGATCGCCGCCGTGGAGACCGCCGACGGGCCGGTCGCGGAGGCGTTCCCGCCGATGTCGGTGACCGTACGCCTGGAAGACGAGATCGACATCTCCAGGGGAGACATGATCTGCCGTCCCAACAACGCGCCGGCGGTGTCCCAGGACATCGAGGCGATGGTGTGCTGGATGGACGAGACCCGTCCGCTCCAGGTCGGCGGCAGGTACGCGATCAAGCACACCACCCGCTCCGCGCGGGCGATCGTGCGGGGGCTGCACTACCGGCTGGACGTCAACTCGTTGCACCGCGACGAGTCCGCCGACGGGCTCGGGCTCAACGAGATCGGCCGGGTGCGGTTGCGGACCACCGTGCCGCTGCTCGCGGACGAGTACCGCCGCAACCGCACCACCGGCGGTTTCGTGATCATCGACGAGGCCACCAACCGCACCGTCGGCGCGGGGATGATCGTCGAGGCGCAGTGAGTCCCGCCGACGGGCGGGTGCCGACACCCGCCCGTCGCCTGCCGGGCTGACCGCGCCCGGCGCAGGGCCCCGGGCGCGCAGCCGCCGCTGCCCGCCGGGCGGCCGGCGGGGCGCCGCGTCGGTGCTCAGTCCAGCCGGGTCGCGCCCGGGCCGGGCAGGACGGTGACGTGGCCGGGCGCGGCGAAGCCCCGCTCGGCGTACGCGGCCGTGACGGCGGCGGCGACCGCGTCGGCCCGTTCCGCGTCGACGAGGGCGAGGACGCAGCCGCCGAAGCCGCCGCCGGTCATCCGGGCACCGAGCGCCCCGGCGCCCAGGGCCGCCTCGACGGCCGTGTCGATCTCCGGGACGGTGATCTCGAAGTCGTCGCGCATCGAGGCGTGCGAGGCGGTCAGCAGCGGGCCGATCTCGCGTACCCGCCCGGCGCGCAGCAGCGCGACCGTGTCGAGCACCCGCTGGTTCTCGGTGACGACGTGCCGTACCCGGCGGCGGGTCTCGTCCTCGTCGAGCCGGGCCAGGGCGTCGGCCAGTCCGTCGGCCGGGACGTCCCGCAGCGCCGCGACGCCGAGCAGCCCGGCGGCCCGCTCGCAGGAGCCGCGGCGGGCGGCGTACTCGCCGTCGGCGTGCCGGTGCGGGGCCCGGCTGTCGACGACCAGCACGGCGAGGCCGGCGGCGTCCAGGTCGAAGGGGACCTGCTCGACGGACTCGTCCCGGCAGTCGAGGAAGAGCGCGTGCCCGGCGCGGCACCGGATCACCGCCGACTGGTCCATGATCCCGGTCGGCGCGCCCACGTAGTCGTTCTCCGCCCGCTGGGCCAGCCGGGGCCGTCGCTCGGCGGGCAGGTCCAGCCTGCCCAGGTCCACCAGGGCGGCCAGCACGGCGGCCTCCAGCGCGGCCGAGGAGGACAGCCCGGCGCCCAGCGGCACGTCGGAGGCGATGGCCAGGCGCGCGCCGGGTGGCGCGTGCCCCGCCTCCCGCAGCGCCCAGACGACCCCCGCCACGTACGCGCCCCAGCCGTCGACCCGGTCGGGCCCGGCCAGCTCGTCGGCGCCGAAGGTGATCGTCTCGCCGGTGAGCTCGGAGCAGACCGTCCAGGTGTCGCCGGGCTGCGGGGCGGCTGCCACCACCGTGCGCAGCGGCAGGGCGAAGGGGAGCACGAAGCCGTCGTTGTAGTCGGTGTGCTCACCGATGAGGTTCGCCCGTCCGGGAGCCGCCCAGCGGCCGGCGGGCGGCTCGCCGTACGCCGAGCGGAAGCCGGCGGTGGCGCGGGCCGCGACGTCGTCGGTCACCGCGGCCCCGCGACGTGCGTGCGGTAGAAGGCCCAGGCGTCGGCGACGATGTCGGGCAGGGTCGGCTTCTGCGGCACCCAGCCCAGCTCCTCGCGGGCCAGCGCGGACGACGCGACCAGCTCGGCGGGGTCGCCCTCGCGGCGCGGCGCCACCTCGACCGGCACGGGGTGGCCGGTGACCTCGCGGACCACGTCGACCACCTGCCGGTTGGTGAAGCCGTTGCCGTTGCCCAGGTTGTAGATCCGGTGCTGGCCGGCGGTGGCGGCGCCGAGCGCCAGCAGGTGGGCGCGGGCCAGGTCGGCGACGTGGATGTAGTCGCGCACGCAGGTGCCGTCGACGGTCGGGTAGTCGTCGCCGAAGAGCTGGAGCTTCTCCCGCCGGCCGGCGGCCACCTCCAGCGCGATCGGGATCAGGTGGGTCTCGGGGTCGTGCCGCTCGCCGAGCGCGACGTCGCCGTCGAGGTAGGCGCCGGCCACGTTGAAGTAGCGCAGCGAGACGGCGGCCAGGCCGTGCCCGATCGCCTCGGAGGTGAGGGCCATGTCGACGGCGAGCTTGGTGGCGCCGTACGTGTTGGTGGGGGCCTTGACCGCGGTCTCCGGGATCGGCAGCTCAGTGGGGTTGCCGTAGACGGCGGCGGTGGAGGAGAAGACCAGGCGGGGTACGCCGGCGGCCCGGACGGCGTCGATCAGGGCGATCGAGCCGACCGTGTTGGCGTGCCAGTAGAGCTCGGGCCTGGTCATCGACTCGCCGGCGGCGATCAGCGCGGCGAAGTGCAGCACCCCGTCGAAGCCCGCGCCCGGGGTGAGCACCCGCGCGGCGTCGTGGACGGACGCGTCGACGTACGTCGCGTCGGCGGCGAGCGCCTCCCGGTGACCGGTGCGCAGGTTGTCGAGCACCACCACCTCGTGGCCGGCGTCGAGCAGCATCCGGGTCACCACGCTGCCGATGAAGCCGGCGCCGCCGGTGACGAGCAGTTTCACGTCGGTCTCCTCCTAGCCTGGCCGCCCGGTAGCGGCCCGTGTCGTGATCACCCTACGGCCGGTCGCCCGGTGGCCGCCCTCCGTCGGCGACCTTGCCATTCCACCATGATTCCCCAACTTCGAACAGAGCCGAACACGGACAGCCTGTCGGCGCCGTGCTGTCTACCATCACAGTCATGCGGGAAGCGGGTGCTCCCGGGCCGCGGCGACGCGCCCGGGGCCGGCCCCGCCGCGAGCCGGGGCCGCTGCCCCGGGCCGTCGCCCGGATGGTGGTGCGCGCCGCCGACGCCGCCACCCGGGCGGTGACGGCCCTGCTCGGCGCCAGCCCGGCGGCCGGCCGGGAGCGGATCAGCGAGGCGGAGCTGCGCGACCTGGTGGCCGCCAACACCCTGCTCGACCCGGTCGAGCGCCGGATCATCGACGAGGTGCTGGCCGCGGGCGCGAGCCTGGTCCGCGAGGTGATGATGCCGCGCACCGAGGTCGTCTTCCTCTCCGCCCGGCACACCATCGCCGAGGCGGAGCGGCTGGTCCGGGCCGAGACGCACACCCGCTACCCCGTGGTCGACGGCACCCACGACGACGTGGTCGGCTTCGTGCACCTGCGCGACGTGCTGCTCCGCCCCGACCTCGACCCCCGCACCACCGTCGGCGAGCTGACCCGGGAGGTGAAGCGGCTGCCCGGCAGCAAACGGGTGCTCGCCGCGCTCAGCGAGATGCGCCGGGAACGCCACCACCTCGCCGTGGTGGTCGACGAGTACGGCGGCACCGCCGGCATCGTCACCCTGGAGGACCTGATCGAGGAGCTGATCGGGGAGATCCACGACGAGTACGACACCGCCCCCGAGCCGGTGCACGCGGGCCTGCCCGCCGTGGTGGACGGCCGGCTCAACCTCGCCGACTTCGCCGAGCGCACCGGGGTGAGCCTGCCACCCGGCCCGTACGAGACGGTCGGTGGATTCGTGATGGCCGCGCTGGGCCGGCTCCCGGTCGCCGGCGACGAGGTGCCGGTGACCGCCGGCCCGGCCGGCGACGGCGGCGCGGCACCCGACGACCCGTCCGGCGGATGGCTGCTGCGGGTGCTCACGCTGGAGGGACGACGGGTGGCCCGGCTCACGGTCACCGCCGGGCGCCTGCCGGAGCCACGGCGCGAGGCCGGCGCCCCGACACCGACGGGGCGGAGCCGACCCGCCGGGCCGTCATGACGCGCACCGGGTCTTGCTGACAGAATTGCCGCCATGTCCGACGTACCCGCCCGCCCCCGCGTCTTCTCCGGCATCCAGCCGACGGCCGACTCGTTCCACCTCGGCAACTACCTGGGCGCCGTGCGGCACTGGGTGGCGTTGCAGGACACCCACGACGCCTACTACTGCGTGGTCGACCTGCACGCGATCACCGCGGGGCACGACCCGAAGACGCTCATGCAGCGTTCCCGGATGGCGGCCGCCCAGCTCTTCGCCGTCGGCCTCGACGCGGAGCGCAGCACGCTCTTCGTGCAGTCGCAGGTGCCCGAGCACTCGCAGCTCGCCTGGGTGCTGGGCTGCATCACCGGGTTCGGCGAGGCGAGCCGGATGACGCAGTTCAAGGACAAGTCGCAGAAGCAGGGCGGCGAGCGGGCGAGCGTGGGCCTGTTCACCTACCCGGTCCTGCAGGCCGCCGACATCCTGCTCTACCAGGCCAACGCCGTGCCGGTGGGCGAGGACCAGCGCCAGCACCTGGAGCTCTCCCGCGACCTGGCCCAGCGGTTCAACTCGCTGTTCGGGCCGACCCTGACGGTGCCCGCGCCGCACATCGTCAAGGACACCGCGAAGATCACCGACCTCCAGGACCCGACGGCCAAGATGTCGAAGTCGTCCTCGTCGCCGGCCGGCATCGTCAACCTGCTGGAGGACCCGGCCCGCTCGGCCAAGAAGATCCGTTCCGCGGTCACGGACACGGGGCGGGAGATCGTCTTCGACACCGAGACCAAGCCCGGCATCTCCAACCTGCTGACCATCTACTCGGCGCTGAGCGGGCGCAGCGTCGACGACCTGGTCGCCGCGTACGCCGGCAAGGGCTACGGCGACCTGAAGAAGGACCTCGGCGAGGTGGTGCGGGAGTTCGTCGGCCCGATCCAGGAACGCACCCGGACCTACCTCGACGACCCGGCGCAGCTGGACAAGCTGCTCGCCGCCGGCGCGGAGAAGGCCCGCGCGACCGCCGGCGAGACGCTGCGCACCGTGTACGAGCGGGTGGGCTTCTTCCCGCCGGTGCGCGGCGAGTAGCGCCCCGGCGCGACGGGTGAGGGCGGACGGGCCGGTGGCCGGAGGGATGACGCACAGCGTGGATCGCAGGGACGGGACGCCGGACGCCGGTGACACCATCGAGATCGGCATCGCGGTCGACATCCCGGAGCCGTGGGGCGGCATGCTCACCCGGCGGCGGGTCGAGGCCGGCGACCCTCGGGTCGTGCCCGCGCACGTGACCCTGCTCGGGCCGACCGAGATCCCGGTGGCGACGCTGCCGGCGGTGGAACGGCACCTCGGGGCGGTCGCCGCCGCCCACCTGCCGTTCACCCTGCACCTGCGGGGCACCGGCACGTTCCGGCCGGTGACCCAGGTCGTCTTCGTGGCGGTGGCCGCCGGGATCAGCGAGTGCGAGCTGCTCGCCGCCGCGATCAGGGCCGCCCCGGAGCTGCACCGCGAGACGCGCTTCCCGTACCACCCGCACGTCACGGTCGCACAGGACGTCGCGCCGGAGGCGCTGGACAGGGCGTACGAGGACCTGGCCGACTTCTCGGCCATGTTCGAGGTCGAGGCGTTCACCCTCTTCTCGCACAGCGGGCAGACCCGGTGGCAGCCGCGCCGGGACTTCCGGCTGGGCGGTTGAGCGGTCGGCCCGGGTGCGCCACGAGCGCCACGGCGTCCACCTTCCCGGCGCCGGCCCGCGTCGGACGACCGCCGCCCGGCGCGGGGCGGCGTCCGGTTGCCCGCGCGGGGGCGAAGGATCGGCGAGGATGACGGCGTGAACGTGCTGAGCCGCATCGAGGCGGGCATCGACAGCAGGATCAGCGCGGTGCGCCGCCGGTGGGGCGTCGCGGACCACCTGTGGCGGGCCGGCGTGCTCTACACCGACGTGCTGGGCGGGCGGCTGGCCGCCGCGATCGCCTACTACGGCTTCTTCGCGGTCTTCGCGCTGGCGCTGGTCGGGTACTCGATCTTCGGGGCCATCCTGGAGGACAACGACGAGGTCAGCGACGCCGCCGCCGACTTCCTCCGGGAGAACCTGCCGTTCCTCGACCCCGTGCAGATCGCCGACAGCAGCGGCACGGTCGGGGTGGTCGGCCTGATCATCCTGGCGTTCACCGGGATCGGCTGGGTCGAGGCGATCCGCTCCTCCCAGCGGCTCATGTACGGGCTCAACCAGCAACCGGGCAACCTGGTGGTCCGCCGCCTGGTCGACCTCGGCGTGCTGGTGGTCATCTTCGTGCTGCTCGGCGTCTCGGTGGCGGCGGTGGACACCCTGGAGTCGCTGCTGCGCTTCCTGCTGCGCAGCACCGGCTCGGCGGGCCTGACCACGGTCAGCGCGGTGCTCAGCGTGCTGGTCAACGCGGTGCTGGCCACCCTGCTGCTGGTGGCGGTGCCGAGGCTGCGGATGACCCGGTCCCGGCTACGCCCCGTGGTGCTGCTGGTCGCGGTCGGCATCACGCTGCTGAACACCGTCGGGCGCTTCTACGTGGTACGCACCGAGCGGAACCCGGCGTACACGGTCGTGGCGGGCGCCGTGGGCCTGCTGCTCTACCTCTACCTGCTCAACCAGTTGGTGCTCTTCGGCGCGGCGCTGGCCGCGACCAGCCCGCGCGGTCGGGTGGTGGACCTGGCGGCGAGCCCGGCGCCGGCCGAGACGGACGCGGAGACGGATCCCGGCACCCCGGGCGGGGCCGGATGAGCGGGGGAGCGGGCGTGCGGATCTCGGTCGACCAGGCCTCGGCGGTGCCGCCGTACGAGCAGGTGCGCGGGCAGCTCGCGGAGCTGATCGGGACGGGCCGGCTGGCGGTGGGCACCCGGCTGCCCACCGTCCGGGCGTTCGCGGCCGACCTCGGGCTGGCGGTCAACACCGTGGCGCGGGCCTACCGGGAGCTGGAGGCGGCCGGTCTGCTGGAGACCCGCGGCCGGCACGGCACCTTCGTCGCGCCCGGGCGCGACGACGCGACGGACCGGTTGCAGCGGGTCGCGGCCGACTACGCCGCCGAGGCCGCCCGGTTGGGCGTGCCGCCCGCGGCGGCGCTGGCCCTGGTCCGCGCGGCGTTGGACGC
The DNA here is from genome assembly GCF_040634035.1 of Micromonospora sp. NPDC007220. Lineage (NCBI taxonomy): Bacteria > Bacillati > Actinomycetota > Actinomycetes > Micromonosporales > Micromonosporaceae > Micromonospora > Micromonospora sp. NPDC007220. The sequence goes on from NZ_JBEYEU010000001.1 coordinate 760,414, forward strand.
GGCCCGGCCGGGCTGACGCACGGCGGAGTCCCGACAGCCACGACGGCGGTGAATTAGGGGCGAATGCCTCCCGGCCCGGGGGCGCGACGGACCATGATGGGCGCGTGGGCGCACTCGTGACACTGGACCTGCCGGACGACTCGCCGATGCTCGGCCTGCCGTGGATCATCACCTTCGGCCCGCTCGGCGATGCCGACGAGTGGGAGCCGGTGGTCTGCGGCCCCTACGAGCGGCCGCACGCCCTCGCGCTGGCCGAGGCGATCGTCGCCGAGGAGCAGCTGATGGCGGTGGTCGAGCCGCTGCTGCCCGCGGTCTCGGCCGAGGAGATCCGGGGCGAGATCGCCGCGGCGCAGGTCGCCGCCGAGGACGAGGCGGCGCAGCTCGACCAGGCCGACCTCTACGGCGACTTCGAGGACACCATCGACGAGGAACTGGAGGCGGCGGCCGAGGAGGCCGACCTGGCGGAGCCGCTGGCCCCACCCACCGAGGCCGAGCTGCGGGCTGGCTTCGGGCGCATCGCCGCCAAACTCACCAACGGCGCCTGAGCCGGCCCGGGCGGGGCCGGGCCGCCCGGGCGGCGCGGGTCAGCGGCGGTGGGGCGAGCTGTGCAGCACGCAGAACTCGTTGCCCTCGGGGTCGGCCAGCACCGTGAACCCCTCGTCGCCGCGCTGCCCCACGTCCGCGGGCCGGGCGCCGAGCCCGATCAACCGGCTCACCTCGTCCGCCGGATCGCCGTCGGCGACCACGTCCAGGTGCAGCCGGTTCTTTCCGTGCTTGGGCGTGCCGGAGCCCTGCAACCAGACGGTGGGAGCCCCGACCCGGTCGTCCGGGGGATGGAGCTTCGCGCTGCCGTCGCCGCCGGCATCGACGGCGTAGCCGAGCGCCGCCGCCCAGAAGGCGGCCATCAGGTCGAGATCGACGACGTCGAGGGTGTACTGCGCGACGCGAACCACCATGGGTCCGTCGTACCCGCAGGGGCCGGGGGCGACACGCGCTCCGATGGACGCCGGCGCCGCCGGAGCGGACTCCGGTGGCGCCGGCGCCACCTCACCCCCCACCACAAGGGGTCGGTAGCCCAGTCGCCCGTCGGCGCGGGGCACAACGGACGACCAGGTCGATGACGGGTTACCCGCTCAGCGCCGTTCGAACCAGGCCGCCGCGTCGACTCCGAGCAGATGGCCGGAGCCCTGCCCGGTGAGCGGCTCGCTGGCGGCGATCGGCACGCCGTACCCGTCGATCAGGGCCGGCGCACCGCTGATGTTGACCACGCAGGTCAGCACGGTGTCGCCGGCGGCGCGGCTGAAGGCGAGCACGCCCGGCCCGGCCTCCAACCAGGTGACTCCGCCCGCGTCGGCGGCCAGCGCCGGGTGTTCCCGGCGGATCCGCAGCGCGGTGCGGTAGAGCTCCAGCGTCGAGCCGGGCACGCCGGCCTGGGCGGCGACCGAGAGGCCACGCCAGGTCGCGGGGGCCGGCAGCCAGCTCAGCTCGCTGCCCTGCGGCCCGAAGCCGTACGGGGCCAGCTCGCCGCTCCACGGGATCGGCACGCGGCAACCGTCCCGGCTCTGGCCGGTGCGCAGGAACGCCGGGTCCTGGCGCAGCTCGTCCGGCAGGTCGAGCACCTCCGGCAGGCCCAGTTCCTCGCCCTGGTAGATGTAGGCGCAGCCGGGCAGGGCGAGCATCAGCAGGGTGGCGGCCCGCGCCCGGCGGAGCCCCTCGGCGCCGTCGCCGTAGCGGGTGACGTGCCGCTGCTTGTCGTGGTTGGACAGCACCCAGGTGGTGGGCGCGCCGACGATCGTCGACTCGGCGAGCGCGGTGTCGATGACCTTGCGGAACGAGTCGGCCGACCAGGTCGCGTCGAGGAAGTCGAAGCTGAACGCCTGGTGCAGTTCGTCCGGGCCGATGTAGCGGGCAAGGCGCTGCGGGGTCTCGGCCCACGCCTCGGCGACCGCCATCCGGCCGCCCGGGTAGCTGTCCAGGATCGGCCGCCAGGCGCGGTAGATGTCGTGCACCTCGTCCTGGTCGAAGTAGGGGAGCCGGCCCTTGCCGAGCAGTTCCGCCTGGCGCTGGCCGGTGGTCATCGAGCTGAACCCGACGTCCGGCAGCCCCTCGGCCTTGATCATGCCGTGCGCCACGTCGATCCGGAAGCCGTCCACGCCCCGGTCGAGCCAGAAGCGCAGGACGCCCTCGAACTCGGCGCGCACCTCGGGGTGGCGCCAGTTCAGGTCCGGCTGGGCCGGGTCGAACAGGTGCAGGTACCACTGGCCGTCGTCGATGCGCGTCCAGGCGTGGCCGCCGAAGATGCTCTCCCAGTCGTTCGGGGGCAGCTCGCCGTTCTCGCCCTTGCCCTCGGCGAAGAGGTAGCGCTCGCGCTCGGCGGAGCCCGGGCCGGCGGCCAGCGCCGCCTGGAACCACGGGTGCGCGCTGGAGGTGTGGTTGGGCACCAGGTCGACGATGATCCGCAGGCCGAGGGCGTGCGCGTCGGTGATCATGTTGTCGAAGTCGGTGAGGGTGCCGAACATCGGGTCGACGTCGCGGTAGTCGGCGACGTCGTACCCGCCGTCGATCATCGGGGAGGTGTAGAAGGGGGTCAGCCAGAGCGCGTCCACCCCGAGATCGCGCAGGTACGGCAGGCGCTCACGGATGCCCTGGAGGTCGCCGACGCCGTCGCCGTTGGAGTCGGCGAAGCTGCGTACGTACACCTGGTAGACGACCGCGGAGCGCCACCAGTCGTCGTCGGAGGTCAGCGGCGTGGGGTTGCTGACGGTCATCGGTGGCGTTCCCCGTTCTGTGGCGCGGGACGGCGGCACCCGGCGTGGCGCGGGTGCGGGTGCGGTGTCTGAGCAGAATGCCGCCCGCGACTGCAAGAGTCAAGCATTCCTTGCGCAAGAAATGGCAATGATCACGCCAAGACTCCGTCGGCTCACGCCCGGTGAGCCCTTCCGGGCGTGCGGCCGGGTCGGAGAGGGCGGTCAGGCGGGAGCCGGGGCGGTCAGGCCGGGACGGCGAGCGCGGGCGGGGCCGGGCGCTGCCGGGTCGCGCCGCCCGGGGCCGGCCGCGCGGCGGCGGTGGGGGCGACCGCGGTGGAGCCACGCACCACCAGTTCCGGGCGGAACACGTACTCCGAGTGCGGGGCGGCGTGCCCGTTGATCTCGTCGACCAGGGCCCGGACGGCGGCGACGGCCATCGCGGCCACCGGCTGCCGCATCGTGGTCAGCGGCGGGTCGGTGAAGGCCATCAGCGGGGAGTCGTCGTAGCCGACCACCGACAGTTCGCCGGGGACCGACATGCCGCGCTGCCGGGCGGCCCGGATCGCGCCGAGCGCCATCAGGTCGGAGCCACAGACGATGCCGGTGACGCCGCGCTCCAGCAGCCGGGCGGCGGCGGCCTCGCCACCCTCCACACCGAACAGGGAGAGCTCGGCCAGCTCGTCGAGGCCGGCCTCGTCGAGGCCGACCAGCCGGCTCATCGCGGCCCGGAAGCCGGCCACCCGGCGCTGCACCGGCACGAACCGGTCCGGGCCGGTGATCAGGCCGATGCGGCGGTGCCCGAGCGCCACCAGGTGGGCCACGGCCAGCTCGGTGGCCTCGCCGTCGTCGCAGGAGACGAAGGGCGCGGGGATGCCGGGCGCGTACCCGTTGATCATCACGACGGGCAGCGGGCGGGCGATCAGGGCCCGGTAGCGGTCGTGGTTGGCGGCGGTGTCGGCGTGCAGGCCGGAGACGAAGACTATTCCGGAGACCTGCCGGTCCAGCAGCATCTCGACGTACTCGTCCTCGGTGACCCCGCCGGCCGTCTGGGTGCAGAGCACGGGGGTGAAGCCGCTCTGCGCCAGGGTCGACTCGATCACCTGGGCGAAGGCGGGGAAGATCGGGTTGTCGAGTTCGGGGACCACCAGACCCACGAGACCGGCGCTGCGCTTGCGTAGCCGGGCCGGGCGCTCGTAACCGAGCACATCGAGGGCGGTGAGTACGGCTTGCCGGGTCTCGGGGGCCACTCCCGGGCGGTCGTTGAGCACCCGCGACACCGTGGCCTCGCTGACTTCGGCCTGTAGGGCGATGTCGGACAGTCGAGCGCGCATGGGCGCACTTTAGCTCAAAGGCAAGTTCTTGCGTACACTTCTGCAAGCCCTTCCATTCTCTGCAACCTCTTGCTAACGTCCCCGCAACACGCGAGAGCAGCGGCGCAGCACGCCGAGCGCCGGTTGGCAAGAAACTTACAGAGCTTCCACTGGCGGGATCGCCTCTCCCCCGGCGTGCCGCCATGACGACAGGAGTACCGATGCGCATCCGTACCGCGGGTGTGGTCGCCGTCCTCGGCCTGGCGCTCGCCGCCTCCGGCTGTGGTGGCGACAGCAACGACGAGCCGGCCGCGAAGGAATCCAGCAAGGCCGCCACCGGCGGCAAGCTGGTGATCTGGGCCGACGACAAGCGCGCCGCCGCCCTCAAGCCGTTCGGCGAGAAGTTCGGCAAGGAGAACGGCGTCACGGTCGAGGTCCAGGCCGTCTCCAAGGACCTCCAGACCAACTTCGTCACCGCCTCCCAGCAGGGCAGCGGCCCGGACGTCGTGGTCGGCGCGCACGACTGGATCGGCAACCTGGTGCAGAACGGCGCCATCGACCCGGTCCAGCTCGCCGCCGAGCAGAAGAGCGCCTTCAACGAGACCGCCGTCAAGGCCGTCACGTTCAACGGCCAGCTCTACGGCGTGCCGTACGCCATGGAGAACCTGGCGCTGATCCGCAACACCGAGCTGGCTCCCGAGGCGCCGAAGACCATCGAGGACCTGGTCGCCGCCGGCAAGAAGCTCAAGGCCGAGAAGAAGGCCAGCGAGATCCTCTGCCTCCAGTCCGGCCAGAACGGCGACGCGTACCACATCTACCCGCTCTACACCTCGGCCGGCGGCTACCTCTTCGGCACCGCCGCCAACGGCGACTACGACCCGAAGGACCTGGGCGTGGGCAAGCCGGAGTCGATCGCGGCGTTCCAGAAGATCGCCAAGCTGGGTGAGAAGGGCGAGGGTGCGCTGAAGCGCTCCATCACCGGCGAGAACTCCATCGCCACCTTCACCGGCAAGAAGTGCGCCTTCCTGGTCTCCGGCCCGTGGGCCATCGCCGACGCCAAGAAGGCCAACATCAAGTACGACATCTCCCCGGTCCCCGGCTTCGCCGGCGGCAAGGAGGCCCAGCCGTTCGTGGGCGTCCAGTCCTTCTACGTCGCGGCCAAGGGGCAGAACAAGGCCCTGGCGCAGGAGTTCGTCGCGAACCACGTGACCACCCCGGACCTCGCCATGGCGCTCTACAACGCCGAGCCGCGTCCCCCGGCGCTGACCGCCGCGCTCGACCAGGTCAAGGGCAGCGACCCGGACCTGGCCAAGTTCCAGGAGGCCGGCAAGAACGGCCAGGTGCTCCCGGCGATCCCGGCCATGGCCGCGATCTGGGACCCGTTCGGCAAGGCGGAGGCCGCCATCATCGGCGGCGCCGACCCGGCCAAGACGATCACCGCCGCCGGTAAGACGATCGCCGGCCAGATCAAGTAATGAGCACGTCGTCGTCCGGCCCGGGGACTGCCACGCAGCCCCCGGGCCGGGGGCCCGTACGGTCCGGGTCCCCGCGCACGTCCCGTACCGCGCGGAACCACGCGCCGATCACCCTGACGGGCCTGCTCGTCAAGGTGGTCCTGCTCGGCCTCGTGGCCGGGATCGCGGTCTGGGCGGCGTTCCCGCTCATCGAGGCCGAACTCTGGGTCGGGTTGGCGGTCCTGCTGGCGACCACCGCCGGCCTCTTCTACCTCTACCTGACGCCCCGGCACATCCCCGTCAAGTACCTGATCCCGGGCACGCTCTTCCTGGTGGCGTTCCAGATCATCCCGGTGCTCTACACCGCGAGCACCGCCTTCACGAACTTCGGCGACGGCCACCGGGGCAGCAAGGACGACGCCATCGTCGCCATCCAGAGCGGCTCGGTGACGCAGGTCCCCGGCTCGGTCCAGTACCCGCTGACCGTCGCCACGAAGGGCGACCCGGCCACCGGCGCGCTGGTCTTCCTGGTCACCGACCCGCAGACGAACACCGTCTCCGTCGGCGACACCGAGGGCCTGCGCCCGCTCGACGCCGGCAGCGTCACCGTCGCGCCGGGCGGCAAGGTCACCGCCGCCGACGGCTACCAGATCCTCAACTTCGGCGAGGCCAGCACGCGGAGCAAGGACATCACCGACATGGTGGTGCCGACCTCCGGGGGCGCGCTGCGCTCGTCCGGCCTGTCGCGCGCCTACGAGGGCAAGGCGGTCCGGGCGTACGACGCGGGCTGCGACTGCATCCGCGACAGCGAGACCGGTAAGACCTGGACCGCCGACGGGAAGGTCGGCTCCTTCGTCGCCGCGGACGGCGAGACGCTGGCCCAGGGCTGGCAGGTCAACGTCGGGCTGCGCAACTTCGCCGACGTGCTCACCGACCCGGCCATCTCCGGCCCGTTCTTCAGCACGCTGATCTGGAACTTCGCCTTCGCGCTCGGTTCCACCGGCTTCACGTTCCTGCTCGGCATGGGCATCGCGCTGGCGCTGCACTCGCCCCGGATGCGGGGCACGAACTTCTACCGGGTGCTGCTGATCCTGCCCTACGCCATGCCGTCCTTCGCGATGCTGCTGGTCTGGCGGGACATGTTCAACACCGACTTCGGCCTGATCAACAACCTGTTCGGGCTGGGGGTGGACTGGTTCGGCGAGACCTGGTCGGCCCGGCTCGCGGTGCTGCTGGTGCAACTCTGGCTCGGCTACCCGTACATGTTCCTGGTGACGACCGGCGCGTTGCAGGCCATCCCACGTGAGCTGACCGAGGCCACCTCGGTCGACGGGGCGTCGCCGTTCCAGTCGTTCCGCGCGGTGACCATGCCGCTGCTGCTGGTGGCGATCTCGCCGCTGCTGATCGCGTCCTTCGCGTACAACTTCAACAACTTCAACGCGATCCAATTCGTCACCGAGGGCGGACCGTTCCCGGCGGACAACCCGACGGCCGGCGCCACCGACCTGCTGATCACCTACACCTACCGGCTGGCCTTCGGCGCCCAGGGCGCCGAGTACGGACTGGCCGCCGCTGTCTCGATCTTCATCTTCGCGATCGTGGCGACGGTGTCGGCGATCAGCTTCTCCCGGACCCGCAAGCAGGAGGAGGTGTACTCGTGAGCACCCGCACCGAAGCGCCCATCGCCAACCGCAACGCGACCGGACGGCGGAACCGCTGGTTCGCCCAGGTGGGATGGCGGCACCTGGTCGGCATCCTGGCGGTGGCGTTCAGCCTCTTCCCGATCCTGTTCGTCGTCTCGGCGGCGCTCAACCCGCTCGGCACGCTCTCCTCCACGGAGCTGGTGCCGACCGGTGCCTCGCTGGAGAACTTCACCAACCTCTTCGAGCGGACCGCCTTCGGTCGCTGGTTCCTCAACTCGCTGCTCCTGGCGGGGGTGGCCAGCTTCGCGTCGATCTTCCTGTCGGCGCTGGCGGCGTACGCCTTCTCCCGGATGCGCTTCGCCGGCCGCCGCGTCGGGCTGCTCTCCCTGCTGCTGATCCAGATGTTCCCGCAGTTCCTGGCGATCGTGGCGATCTTCCTGATCTTCACGAAGGTCACCGAACTGTGGCCGGTGATCGGCTTCAACACCCCGTGGGGTCTCTTCCTGCTCTACATGGGTGCCGCCCTCGGCGCGAATACCTGGCTGATGAAGGGCTTCTTCGACACGCTGCCGAAGGAGCTGGACGAGTCCGCCACCATGGACGGGGCCTCGCACGCCCAGATCTTCTTCCGGATCATGCTGCCGCTGGTGGCGCCGATCCTGGCGGTGACCGGCCTGCTCGCCTTCATCGGTTCGATCAACGAGTTCGTGATCGCCAACGTGTTCCTCACGAACACCAACTCGAAGACCCTCGCGGTCGGCATGTTCGGGCTGGTGGCCGGCGAACGCAACAACAACTTCGGGATCTTCGCGGCGGGCACCCTGCTCACCGCCATCCCGACGGTGCTGGTGTTCCAACTTCTCCAGCGCTACATCGTCAACGGCCTCACGGCCGGGGCGGTCAAGGGCTGAGCCTCCTCGGCTCACCGCTGCGGCAAGGGCGTCGGCGTCCGACGTACACCGGAGCAGTCACGGATCGACCGCCGCGGTCGGGGAACCGGCCGCGGCGGGAGACCCATTTCTCTCCCCGTCCGACCGACGCGAAAGGCGCCACCATGTCCCTGTTGCCGCACCACGACGGATCCGCCCTGTACGTCCCCGAGCAGGAGCCCGCCCTCGGCGACGTCGTCGACGTCTTCGTCCGGGTGCCGGCCGGCGCCGACGTCCGGCAGGTGCACGTGCGCACCACCGGCGACGGCGAGCCCCGGTTCACCGAGGCGGTCGTCGACCGCACCGACGGCGCCGACGTCTGGTGGCGGGTGCCCGTCGAGGCCCGCAACCCGGTCAGCAACTACCGGTTCATGCTCACCGGCAGCCGCGGCAGCCGCTGGCTGAACGCCGCCGGCGTGGTGGGCCACGACGTGCCCGACAACGGCGACTTCAAGCTGGTCACCCACGCCCCGCCGCCCGCCTGGGCCCGCGACGCGGTGATCTACCAGATCTTCCCGGACCGGTTCGCCCGCTCCGCCGCCGCCGCGGGCCGCGAGGTGCCGGACTGGGCGATCCCGTGCGACTGGGACACCCCGGTGATCGGGCGCGGGCCCGAGACGCCCCGGCAGTTCTACGGCGGCGACCTGGACGGCGTCGCCGAGCGGCTGGACCACCTGGACCGCCTCGGCGTGAACACCGTCTACCTGACCCCGGTCTTCCCGGCCCGTTCCAACCACCGCTACGACGCGGCCAGCTTCGACACCGTCGACCCGCTGCTCGGCGGGGACGCCGCCCTGGCCCGCCTCGCCGACGCCGTACGCGCCCGGGGCTGGCGGCTGCTCGGCGACATCACCAGCAACCACACCGGCGACGCGCACGAGTGGTTCACCAGGGCCGCCTCCGACGTGTCCGCGCCCGAGCGGGGGCTGTACTACTTCGACGAGGTCTCCGGTGACTACGAGTCCTGGAACGGGGTCAAGTCGCTGCCGAAGCTGAACTGGGGCAGCGCCGAGCTGCGCCGGCGCTTCGCCACCGCCGACGACTCGCTGCTGCGCCGCTGGCTGCGCCCCCCGTACGGGCTGGACGGCTGGCGGGTGGACGTGGCGAACATGACCGGGCGGCGGGGCGCGGACGCGTACACGCACGAGGTGGCGGCGCTGCTGCGCGAGGTGGTCGCCCGGACCCGGGCCGACGCCCTGCTGATGGCCGAGCACGGTCACGACCACACCGGCGACCTCGACCGCAACGGCTGGCACGGCACGATGAACTACGTCGGCTTCACCGACCCGGTCTGGTCCTGGCTGCGGCACGGCGACCAGCCCGTACCGAACTTCCTCGGCACGCCGGGCGGGGTGGTGCGCCGGGACGCGGACGCGGTGCTCGCCACCATGGACGCCTACCGCTCGCTGGTCTCCTGGCGGTCGTACACCCACTCGTGGCAGCTGCTCGGGTCGCACGACTCCGCCCGGATCCGCACGGTGGTCGGCGACGCCGCGCGGCAGGAGGTGGCCGCCGGCCTGCTCGCCACCATGCCCGGCACTCCGATGATCTTCGCGGGCGACGAGCTGGGCCTGACGGGCAGCAACGGCGAGGGCTCGCGTACGCCGATGCCGTGGCACCGGCCGGAGAGCTGGGACGCCGCGACGTTCGCCGCGTACCGTGCCCTGGTGGCGCTGCGTCGCGCGGAGCCCGCGCTGCGCCACGGCGGCCTGCGCTGGCTGCGCGCCGACGCGGACACCCTGGTCTTCCTGCGCGAGGCCCCGACCGGCACGGTGCTGGTGCTGGCCCGCCGTGCGGCTGGCGAGCCGCTGCGCCTGACCGGGCTGGGTCCGGCCGAGAACCTGTACGGCGGCGCCCCCGCCCTGCGCCCCGACGCCGACGGCGCGGTCACCCTCCCGGCGGACGGCCCCACCTTCCAGGCATGGCGGCTGCCCTGACCCCCTACCGCCCCGCTACTACAATCCGTCGTTGATGGGGGAGGATGGTGGGCGTGGAAGCTCTGAGACTGATACTTCGCTACGTCCATTTGATCGGTTTCGCCCTGCTGCTCGGCGGCGCGATCGTCCAGTACATCAGCGGGAAGCTGCGGATCAACCCGGCCATGCTCTGGGGGTCCGTGATCATGCTGGCGACCGGGATCGGCCTCTCGGCGCCGCTGCGTGACGGCGACGAGCCGGCCCCCGCGAAACTTGTTACCAAGTTGGTGCTCGCCATACTGATCTTTGTCATGGTCTTCTTTTCCCGGAAGCGCGACGTGGTCAACCGTGGGCACTTCCTGGCAATCGTCGGGTTGACCCTGGTCAACGCGGCGGTGGCCGTCTTCTGGCGGTAACGTCACCGGCAGGGGACGACGCGCAGAACCGGACGTTTCGCGACGCCCCGCCGCGCACCCACCAGCACTGAGAGTGATCTGCCCCACCTAAGGGTTACGTAGGGGTAACAGGCGCTCAACAGTCGTGCACGATTGTCGGCCGGTGGGTGGGCGCGGGCGTACGCTCCCGTCCGTAACGTGGGACGCCGGCGGCGCAGCGCAGGCCGGCTCAAAGGGCTGCCACCGTGCAGGACGCGGTGTGCAATGGGAAGGAGACGTCTTGCGCTCTGTGCGTGGGATGCGGATTGCCTCCGTCTTCGCGATGGGTGGGCTCGTGCTGAGTGCCGCCGCGTGTGGCGAGGCTCCCGAGGAGAACAACAACGCCGGCAGTGGCGACAAGAAGTACAGCGCCTGCATGGTGACCGACGTCGGCGGCATCGACGACAAGTCGTTCAACACCTCCGCCTGGAAGGGCCTGGAGGAGGCGAAGAAGGCCAACGACAAGATCGACATCAAGTACGTCGCGTCGAAGGCCGAGGCGGACTACGAGGTCAACCTGACCCAGTACGTCAACCAGAAGTGCGACTTCATCCTGGCCGTCGGCGGCCTGATGGGTGACGCCACCTCCAAGATCGCCAAGGCGAACCCGAACCAGCAGTTCGGCATCGTCGACGCGAAGGTCCCGGAGACCAACGTCTACCCGATGCAGTTCGACACCGCCCAGGCCGGCTTCCTCGCCGGTTACCTGGCCGCCGGCATGAGCAAGAGCGGCACGGTGGGCACCTACGGCGGCCTGCCGATCCCGCCGGTCACCATCTTCATGGACGGCTACGCCGACGGCGTCGCGCACTACAACAAGACCAAGAGCAAGAGCGTGAAGGTCGTCGGCTGGGACAAGGCCACCCAGAAGGGCTCCTTCACCAACGACTTCGTCAAGCAGGACGAGGGCAAGAAGGTCAGCGACGCGCTGGTCGCCCAGGGCGCCGACATCGTCATGCCGGTCGCCGGCGGCGCGGGCCTCGGCACCACCGGCGCCGCGAAGGCGTCGGGCGGCAAGTACAACACCATCTGGGTGGACGTCGACGGCTGCGAGAGCACCCAGGACTGCGCGGCGATCATCACCACCGTCGAGAAGAACATCCCGGACGCCGTCAAGGAGGCCGTCGTCAAGGCCGCCGGCGGCGAGAAGCTGTCGGCCACCCCGGGCTACCTCGGCAACCTGTCCAACAACGGCGTCGGGCTCGCCCCGTACCACGAGTTCGACGGCAAGGTCCCGGCCGAGCTGAAGGCCGAGATCGACAAGCTGAAGGCGGACATCGCCGCCGGCACCGTCGCCGTCACCTCCGCGGCCCAGCCGAAGTGAGGCTCTGCCGGCCGCCGGTGGTGAGACGATCACCCCGGTAGGCCGGCGGGCGGTACAGCACGACGATCCGGCCGCCCCGGCGTCGTGGGGGAATCCACCCCACGGCGCCGGGGCGGCCGATCCGCTCCAACCCGACGACGGCCCCGCGCCGCGAGCGGTCCACCGGCAGCTACGCTGCACCATCGCTTCGCACTCCAGGAGGTTGCGCTGAGACTCGAACTGCGCGGCATCACCAAGCGGTTCGGTGATCTGGTCGCCAACGATCACATCGACCTGACGGTGGAGCCTGGAGAGATCCACGCCCTGCTCGGCGAGAACGGCGCCGGCAAGTCGACCCTGATGAACGTGCTCTACGGGCTCTACCAGCCCGACGAGGGCGAGATCCTGGTCGACGGTGCGCCGCTGAAGCTGCGGGGGCCGTCGGACGCGATCGGTGCCGGGATCGGCATGGTGCACCAGCACTTCATGCTGGTGCCCGTCTTCACCGTCACCGAGAACATCATGCTCGGCGCCGAGCAGGTCCGGGGCGGCATCGCCGGCTTCCTGGACCGGCGGCGGGCCCGGCGCGAGGTCGCCGAGGTCTCCGAGCGGTACAACCTGCGGGTCGACCCGGACGCGGTGATCGAGGACCTGCCGGTCGGCATCCAGCAGCGGGTGGAGATCGTCAAGGCGCTCACCCGCGACGTCGACCTGCTCATCCTCGACGAGCCGACGGCCGTGCTCACGCCGCAGGAGACCGAGGAACTGCTCACCGTGATGCGGTCGCTCAAGGCCGCCGGCAAGTCGATCGTCTTCATCACCCACAAGCTTGGCGAGGTCAAGGCCATCGCCGACCGGATCACCGTGATCCGGCGGGGGAAGACCGTCGGCACCGCCTCCCCCGAGGCGAGCCGCGACGAGCTGGCCGCGCTGATGGTCGGCCGCAGCGTCCGGCTCACCGTGGACAAGGAGACCGCCACCCCCGGCAAGCCGGTCCTGGAGGTCTCCGGCCTGGTCGTCGACGACGACCGGCAGATCCGGGCGGTCGACGGAATCGACCTGACCGTACGCGCGGGCGAGGTGCTCGGGATCGCGGGCGTGCAGGGCAACGGCCAGACCGAGCTGATCGAGGCGATCATGGGGCTGCGCCCGACGCTCGCCGGCACGGTCACCCTCGACGGGCAGCGGGTCAACGGCTGGTCGACCAAGAAGGTGCTGCGCGCCGGCGTCGGCTACGTGCCGGAGGACCGCAGCGTCGACGGCGTCGTCAAGGAGTTCTCCGTCGCGGAGAACCTGGTGCTCGACATCTACGACCGGCCGCCCTTCGGCAGGGGCCTGGCGCTCAAGCCGGACGCCATCGCCAAGTCGGCGAAGGAGCGGATCGCGCAGTTCGACGTGCGCACCTCCTCGGCCGACGCCCCCGTCGGCACCCTCTCCGGCGGCAACCAGCAGAAGGTGATCGTGGCGCGGGAGCTGTCCCGGCCGCTGAAGCTCTTCATCGCCGCCCAGCCGACCCGCGGCGTCGACGTCGGGTCGATCGAGTTCATCCACAGCCAGGTCATCCGGGAACGGGACGTCGGCACCGCCGTCATGGTGGTCTCCAGCGAGCTCGACGAGGTGATCGGCCTGGCCGACCGGATCGCGGTCATGTACCGCGGCCGGATCATCGGCATCGTCGGCCCGGACACCCCCCGCGAGGAGATCGGCCTGCTGATGGCCGGCATCACCCCCGACGCGGCGCCCGCCGCCGCGACCGGCACGACCCCGGCCGACGGCGGTGCGGCGGCCCCCGCCGCCGAGGGCCCTGGTAGCAAGGACGAGGCATGACGAACCCGAACCCCGGGTCGGGCTCCCCGGGCAACCCGAACCCCCCGTCGGGCTCCCCGGACAAGGAGCCGGCGACCGAGGCGCAGGCCGCGCAGACCGCGCTCGGCAACACCGAGCGCGCCGGTACGGCCACCTCCCCGAAGGTCCCGGCCCCGGAGGCGAAGCCCTCGCTGGGCCGGCTGTTCCTGGACAACCTCTGGGCGGCGAACACCTTCACGGTGACCCTGCTGTCGCTGGTGCTGGCGATGATCGTCGGCGCGATCCTGATGATCGTGTCCGATCCCGACGTGCTCGCCACCTACAGCTACATCACGGCCCGGCCGGCCGACGCGCTCAACGCGAGCTGGACGCTGGTCAGCGAGGCGTACGGCAACCTGTTCAAGGGCGCGGTCTTCGACCCGGACGCGGTCGGCTTCCAGGCGGTGATGAGCCCGATCTCGGAGACGCTCACCTACACCGCGCCGCTGGTCTTCACCGGCCTGTCGGTGGCGCTGGCCTTCCGGGGCGGCCTGTTCAACATCGGCGCCCAGGGCCAGGCCACCATGGGCGTGATCCTGGCCGCGCTGGCGGGCTTCCTGCTGCCGCTGCCGCCCGGCCTGCACCTGCTCGTCGCGGTGCTCGCCGGCGCGCTCGGCGGGGCGATCTGGGGCTTCATCCCGGGCATCCTCAAGGCGCGCACCGGCGCCCACGAGGTGATCAACACGATCATGCTCAACTACGTCGCCACGTACTTCCTGACCTGGATCATCGTGCAGAACGGCGTCCAGGACCCGAACCGCACGGACGCGATCAGCCGCCCGGTGGACGGGTCGGCGCAGCTGCCCCGGCTGCTCGGCGACGGGCTGCGGGTGCACGCCGGCATCATCCTGGCGGTGCTGGCGACCTGGGCGGTCTGGTGGCTGCTCAACCGGTCCACGCTCGGCTTCGAGCTGCGCGCCGTCGGCGCCAACCCCGACGCCGCGCGGACCGCCGGCATCAGCGTCACCCGGACGTACGTCCTGATCATGGTCTTCGCCGGGATCCTGGCCGGCCTCGGCGGCTCCAACATGGTGCTCGGCTCCACCGCCAGCGCGCTGACCCCGCTGGTGGTCGCGCAGATCGGCTTCGACGGCATCCTGGTGGCGCTGCTCGGCCGCGTGAAGCCGTGGGGCGTCGCGCTGGCCGCGCTGCTCTTCGGCGCGCTCCAGGCCGGCGGCAACCGGATGCAGTCCTACTCGGGGATCTCGCTGGAGCTGGTCACCGTGCTCCAGGCGCTGATCGTCATCTTCATCGCCGCGCCGGCCCTGGTGAAGGCGATCTTCCAGCTCCGGGCCGCCCGCGCCGCCCGGTTGCAGACGAGCCTGGCGAAGGGCTGGTAACTCATGTCCACCATGGCTGTCGAAGACGTCGCGGTCGCCCCCGTCGACCAGGGATTCTGGACCCGTACCCGCAAGGTCGGCGCCGTGCTGCTCGCCCTCGGCCTGCTGGCGACGGTGCTGTTCGGGGCGCTCGCCACCGGCGAGCAGGCCCGCTTCACCCTCAGCGAGGACGCCGCCGGCGCCGCGCTCGAGATCCACGGCACCGTCGGCGCGATCCTCTTCGGCCTCGTCGCGGTCGCCGCCGGCGTCGCGATGCTCGCCGGGCTGCCGAAGCGCTGGTTCACCCTCGTGCTCGGCGTCGGCCTGGTCGGCTTCGTGCTGTCGTTCCTCTGCTGGCAGGTCTCCGACGCGCCGGCCGGGCAGAACTTCATGCCGCTGGTCAACATCCTCCGGGGCACCTTCATCCTGGCCCTGCCGCTGGTCTTCGGCGCCCTGGCCGGCGTGCTCTGCGAGCGCTCCGGCGTGGTCAACGTCGCCATCGAGGGGCAGCTGCTGATGGGCGCCTTCAGTGGCGCGCTCTTCGGCAGCCTCTCCGGCAGCGTCTGGGTCGGCCTGGTCGCCGCGGCGATCGGCGGCGCGTTCATCTCGCTGCTGCTGGCCGTCTTCTCGATCCGCTACCTGGTCGACCAGGTCGTCATGGGCATCGTGCTCAACCTGTTGGCCGTCGGCGTCACCGGCTTCCTCTACGAGCGGCTGATGCAGACCAACGCGCAGAAGTACAACAGCGCCCCCCGGTTCGGCAACTGGGAGATCCCGCTGTTGTCGGACATCCCGCTGCTCGGCCCGGCGCTGTTCCGGGGCAACATCTTCCTCTACCTCGGCCTGCTGCTGGTGCTGGTCATCCACATCGCGCTGTTCCGCACCCGGTGGGGCCTGCGCACCCGCTCGGTCGGCGAGCACCCCACCGCCGCCGACACCCTGGGCGTCAAGGTGCTCGGGCTGCGCTACCGCAACGTGCTGCTCGCCGGGGTGGTCGCCGGCATCGGCGGCGCGTCCTACACGCTGGCGCTCTACTCGTTCACCAAGAACATGATCGGCGGCAAGGGCTTCATCGCCCTGGCGGCGCTGATCTTCGGCCGGTGGAGCCCGACGGGGGCGCTGCTCGCGGCGCTCTTCTTCGGCTTCGCCGACCAGCTCGCCACCTACCTGGGCGCCATCAACAGCGTGATCCCGAACCAGTTCCTGGCCATGCTGCCCTACCTGGCGACGATCCTGGCGGTGGCCGGGCTCGTCGGTCGGGTCCGGGCACCGGCCGCCGACGGCAAGCCGTACATCAAGGGCTGACGGGGGAGTACCACATGGAGATCGACTGGGAGCGGCTGCGGGCCGCCGCCACCGAGGTGATGCGGCACGCGTACGTGCCGTACTCGAAGTTCCCGGTCGGGGCGGCCGCGCTTGTCGACGACGGCCGGGTGGTGGTCGGCTGCAACGTGGAGAACGCCGCGTACGGCGTGGTGCTCTGCGCCGAGTGCGGCGTGGTCTCCTCGCTGCACGCCACCGGCGGCGGCCGGATCGTGGCCCTGTCCTGCGTCGACGCCACCGGCGAGCCGCTGATGCCGTGCGGCCGGTGCCGCCAGCTGCTCTGGGAGCAGGGCGGCCCGGAGTGCCTCATCGAGGCGAGGGGCGGGCCGCTGCGGATGGCCGAGCTGCTGCCGCACGCCTTCGACGTGACCGACCTGGAGGCCGTGACGGGGGAGGCCCCGGTGCCCGTGGTGCCGGAGCGGCTGGCCGCCTGGCGCGGGCGCGGCACGGTCTTCGTGCACCCCGACCTCTCCGCCGGCCAGCAGGTCTGGACCGGCTACTGGGAGCGGTCCGCGGGCGACGACGACGGCGCCGAGACCGGCGTGCTGGAGGAGGGCCCGAGCTGGGACGAGCCGGCTGAGGCGATCGCCTGGGGCCTCGCCCGTACGCCCCGGGTGGTGGTCGTGGACGCCTCGGGGGCGATCTTCTGGGCCGGCGAGGGTGAGCCGCCGATGGAGATCCCGGTCCGCTGGGGTTGAGCTTTTGGGGCTCGGGCCGACCGTGCCCGGCTCCGGGCGGTCAGGCTTGATCCCTCCGCCGGGCACGGTCGGCCCGAGCCCTCGGTGGTCGCGGTCCGCGTGCCGGTATCTGCATACGACTAGGAAGATCTTTTCTGATGAGTGCTTTCACGGCGGTTGACGTCATCCGGGTCAAGCGGGACGGGGGTGTGCTCTCCGACGCGCAGATCGACTGGGTGGTGGACGCGTACACCCGGGGGGTGGTCGCCGACGAGCAGATGTCGGCGCTGGCCATGGCGATCCTGCTGCGCGGCATGACCGGGCCGGAGATCGCCCGGTGGACCGCCGCGATGATCGCCAGCGGGGAGCGGCTCGACCTCTCCGCCGTCGACCGGCCGACCGTCGACAAGCACTCCACCGGCGGCGTCGGAGACAAGATCACCCTGCCGCTCACCCCGCTGGTCGCGGCCTGCGGTGCCGCCGTGCCGCAGCTCAGCGGCCGGGGCCTCGGGCACACCGGCGGCACGCTGGACAAGCTGGAGTCGATCCCGGGTTGGCGGGCGGCGCTGGGCAACGACGAGTTCACCGCTCAGCTCCGGGACGTCGGCGCGGCGATCTGCGCGGCCGGCGCGGGGCTCGCGCCCGCCGACCGCAAGCTGTACGCGCTGCGCGACGTGACCGGGACCGTCGAGGCCATCCCGCTGATCGCCAGCTCGATCATGAGCAAGAAGATCGCCGAGGGCACCGGCGCGCTGGTGCTCGACGTGAAGGTCGGCTCCGGCGCGTTCATGAAGTCCGTCGAGCAGGCCCGCGAGCTGGCCCGGACGATGGTGGAGCTGGGCGGCGCGCACGGCGTACGGACCGTCGCCCTGCTCACCGAGATGTCCACCCCGCTGGGCCTGGCCATCGGCAACGCCGTCGAGGTGACCGAGTCCGTCGAGGTGCTCGCCGGGGGCGGTCCCGCCGACGTGGTCGAGCTGACCCTGGCGCTGGCCCGCGAGATGCTCGACGCGGCCGGGCTGCCGGACGTCGACCCGGCGGCGGCCCTGCGTGACGGCCGGGCGATGGACTCCTGGCGGGCGATGATCCGCGCCCAGGGCGGCGACCCGGACGCCCCGATGCCGACCGCGAACGAGGTCGAGGTGGTCCGCGCGGACACGGACGGCTTCGTCGCGGCGATCGACGCGTACGACATGGGGGTGGCGGCCTGGCGGCTCGGCGCCGGGCGGGCCCGCAAGGAGGACCCGGTCAGCGTGCCGGCGGGGGTCGTGCTGCACCGGCGTCCGGGCGACCCGGTGCGGGCGGGCGACGTCCTCTTCGAACTGCGGGCGGAGGACGCCGCCCGGATCCCGGCGGCCCGGGAGGACGCCGCGCGGGCGGTACGGATCGCGCCGACCGCACCCGCCGCGACGCCGCTGGTCATCGAGCGGATCGGCTGAGCGCGGCGGTCACCGGGGCGGCATGGTGCCGGCCCGCTCGGACCGCTATCCTCCCTGGCCAGGGGGGACAACCGGCGCCGAGTCGTCGCGAGCAGACAGGAAATTTCGCCGTGACCGTACCTGCCCCCGATCCACGGGAGGTGCGTGAGGCGAGCCTGGACGAGCTGTCCCGGCTGGGCCTCCCGCTGCCGCCCGCCCAGTTCCCGCTCGTGTGGGAGCCCGGCGACCAGATCGAGCTCCGTCCCACCGTGGAGATCGAGGCCCGCATCGCGGTGCTGCACCTGATCCTGGCCCGCTGCTTCGGGATGCCGCCGCAGTCGGCGATGAGCTGGCTGCTCGCCTCGCACCTGGTCGAGATGGTCACGCCGCCGGAGTTCCAGTTCGTGACCGGAGGCAAGGGCGACCACCGGTCGTTCGTGCTGCACCACGACGCGCTCTTCGCGCTGGCCTGGGTGCTCGGCCTGACCAAGCAGCTCGACCCGACGCTGCCGGTCGACGAGCGGCTGGTGGAGCGGATGCCGCACATCCACGACGGGGAGACCTTCGGCCACTGGCGGGCCCGGATCCTCACCGCCCCGCAGCACCCCGCCGACGCGGCCGCCCTGCTGGACCTGCACTACTGCCTGGACTGGGCCTACCTGGAGACGGAACGGGCCGGCCGTACGCCGCCGGGGCTGGTGGACGCGAACGCCATCGGCCAGCGCCGGTGGGCCCTGGAGTGGGCGGTGATGCTGCGCGGGCCGTACCACGACGAGCCCCCCGGCTGGGAAGAGGTCGACCTCTCCACCTGACCCGGGCGTTCAGCGCGGTGCGGGGCGCCAGACGGTCAGGCGTACCGCGACGGTCACCCGGACCGGCTCGGCGAGGGCGGCGACCCGGGCGGCGAGCCCGGCCGGGTCGGTGTGCCAGGCGCTGGGGCCCATCCCGACCAGCGTCGCGACCTCCGGGCCGGTCAGCGCCAGCTCCCGCCGGTGCAGGGTGGACGCCGCCGGGGTGAAGTGCCCGCCCAGGCTCTCGGCGACCCGGTCCGCCTTGGCCGGGTCCACCCGCAGCAGGCCGAGGGCGCCGACCAGCTCGGTGAGGTGGTCCTCGGCCGGCGTGACCACCAGCAGGGTGCCGGCCGGGTCGAGGACCCGGTGGAACTCCGCGCCGTTGCGCGGCGCGAAGACGTTCAGCAGCACGGCCGCGCCGGCGTCGGCCAGGGGGAGTCGCTGCCAGGTGTCGGCGAGCGCCGCCGCCGCGCGCGGGTGCGCCCGGGCGGCCCGGCGCAGCGCCGGCTTCGACACGTCCAGGGCGAGACCCGCCGCGTCCGGCAGCGCCGCCAGCACCGCCGCGAGGTGCCGGCCCGTCCCCGCCCCGGCGTCCACCACCAGGGGGTGCGCCCCGTCGGCGCGCGCCTCGGCGACGTGCCGTACGGCCTGGGCCGCGGCGGTGGCGAGGGCGGCTGAGACGAGGTCGTAGTGGCCGGCGGCGAGGAAGTCGGCGCGGGCGGCCACCATCTCGGCGGTGTCCCCGGCGTGCGGGGCGCGGCCGGCGAGCAGGTTGACGTAGCCCTGGCGAGCCACGTCGAAGCTGTGCCGGCGCGGGCAGCGCAGCGCGCGGGCGCCGCCGGTGGCGACCTCGGTCAGCGGCTCGGCGCAGACCGGGCAGCGGAGCCGGTCCACGATGCGGGGGTCCACCGGCTCATTCTCCGGGTCGGGTGAGGTGGTCGACCACCCGGTGGGTGAGCGCGTCCAGCGCGGCGACCTCGTCGGGGGTCAGCAGGTCGATGAGGTGTCGACGGACGGCCGCCACGTGACCGGGGGCGGCGGCCTCGATGGCGCGCCGGCCCTCGGCGGTGAGTACGACGACGGCGCCGCGCCCGTCCGAGGCGCACTCCTCGCGGGTGACGAGGCCGCGCTGCTGCATCCGGGTGAGGTGGTGGGAGAGCCGGCTGCGCGACCAGAGCATCCGGTCGGCCAGCTCGCTGAGCCGCAGCCGCTGGTCGGGTGTCTCCGAGAGGTCGGAGAGCACGTCGTAGTCGGGCTCGGAGAGCCCGGCGTCGCGCATCAGCTCGCGGGCCAGCTCCAGGTCGAGCAGGCGGCGCATCCGCCGGTAGCCCCGCCAGGCGTTCTGCTCGCGCTCGTCCAGCCAGCGTGGTTGTGCCATGCCGATCATCCTAGCCATCTGGTTGACATGTCATCAACCTGCCTCCTACCGTGAGTGACATGTCAACCAGATTGCCGGGCCGGCTGGCCCGGCTCACCGCCGCCCTCGCCCCGCTGCGGGTGACGGCGTGACCGCCCGGCTGTGGGAGCTGTTCGGCGAGCGCGGCCGGGGCGTGCTGGTGACCCTGCGCCGCGACGGCCGGCCCCAGCTGTCCAACCTCGACTTCCTCGCCGAGCCCGGCCTGATCCGCTGCTCCACCACGGACGGCCGGGCCAAGGTGCGCAACCTGCGCCGCGACCCGCGGGCCAGCCTGCACGTCACCACCGCCGACGGCGGGGCCTACGCGGTCGCGGAGGGCGTGGTCACGCTCACCCCACCCGCGGCGGCGCCCGGTGACGCCACCGTCGAGGAGCTGGTCGAGGTCTACCGGCGCATCCGCGGCGAGCACCCCGACTGGGCGGACTACCGGGCGGCGATGGTCGCCGACGGCCGGCTGGTGCTCCGGCTCGCCGTCGAGCGGCTGTACGGCTGGCGTCCCTGACCGGATCCCGGCCGGTCCCGTCGGCCGGTTCCCGTGCGGCCGACTAGGGTCTGAGCATGGTCGCGACAATCCGTTACGAGGACATCGTCAAGGTCCCGAAGGCGCTGCTGCACGATCACCTCGACGGCGGCCTGCGGCCGGCGACGATCGTCGAACTGGCCGCCGAGGTGGGGCACGAACTGCCCACCACCGACCCCGAGGCGCTCGGCCGCTGGTTCGTCGAGGCGGCCGACTCCGGCTCCCTGGAGCGCTACCTCGAGACGTTCGCGCACACCGTCGCCGTCATGCAGACCGCGTCGGCGCTGCGTCGGGTGGCCCGGGAGTGCGCCCAGGACCTGGCCGCCGACGGGGTGGTCTACGCCGAGGTGCGGTTCGCCCCGGAGCAGCACCTGGAGCGGGACCTCACCCTGGACGAGGTGGTCGAGGCGGTGCTGGCCGGCTTCGTCGAGGGCACCGCGCTGGCCGCCGAGGAGGGCCGGCAGATCCGGGTCGGCACGCTGCTCACCGCGATGCGGCACGCCGCCCGGTCGCAGGAGATCGCCGAGCTGGCCGTCCGGCACCGGGACGCCGGGGTGGTCGGCTTCGACATCGCCGGCGCCGAGGCGGGCTTCCCGCCCACCCGGCATCTGGACGCCTTCGAGTACCTCCAGCGGGAGAACTTCCACTTCACCATCCACGCCGGCGAGGCGTTCGGCCTGCCGTCGATCTGGCAGGCGATCCAGTGGTGCGGGGCGGACCGGCTCGGCCACGGGGTGCGGATCGTGGACGACATCACGCCCGGCCCGGAGCCGGTGCTCGGCCGGCTGGCCGCGTACGTGCGGGACAAGCGGATCCCACTGGAGCTGTGCCCGTCCTCGAACGTGCAGACCGGCGCCGCCCCCTCGATCGCCGAGCACCCGATCGGGCTGCTGCGGGACCTGCGGTTCCGGGCGACGGTGAACACCGACAACCGGCTGATGAGCGGCACGTCGATGTCCCGGGAGATGGCCCTGCTGGTGGACGCCTTCGGCTACGGCTGGAAGGAGCTCCAGTGGTTCACCATCAACGCCATGAAGAGCGCCTTCATCCCGTTCGACGAGCGGCTGAAGATCATCGACGAGGTGATCAAGCCCGCGTACGGCAAGCTGCTGGGCTGACCACGGCGGGCCGTCGCGTTCCGGCGGCCCGGTCAGGTGCGGTGCGGGTGGCCGGCGAGCAGGCCGGCCACCGCGCGCAGCACCTCGCCCGCCCGGGCCGCCTCGGCGCCCAGGCCGGTCTGCCGCCGCAGCACCGCCGGCTCGGCGCGCAGCAGCGCCAGGCCGCGGCGCACCAGCACCGCGGGCGCCTTGCGCTGCTCGGCGAGGTCGCGCGCCAGCCGGCGGACGAAGGTCGCCCCCCGGGGGCGCCGCAGGGCGTACGCCCCGGCCAGGACCCCTCTCCGGCGGCACTCCTCGACGATCTCGGCCGCGAAGATCCCTTCGGCCACGAAAAGTGGCGAACCGGCGACCTCGAATGGCCGGGTGGACACCCGACGGTCCGCACCGATCGCATAAACCGGCACATCGGCCTTGCCCTCCCTGGCCAGTCGGGCAATCGTCTCCACGGCCGCCGCGGCGTCCCAGGAGCGCGGGGACTCCCAATCCACCAGGCCGTTTCGTCGCGGCAACGTAGGGTCGTCACCGTCCTTGTAGAAGTCGTCCAGGCAGAGCACCGGAAGGCCGGTTTGCTGCGCTATGTACGACTTTCCGGACCCGGAAGGACCGGCGAGCAGGACAACGCGATGAGGCTGCTTCATTACTTTCAGTGACTCCGGCCAGACGGATTGCTATCAAATTGCATCAACATCTCATCACACCGCTGGCTGCGGCCAACCTGGGCTTTCTCTTTCGCAGGTAGCGTGATGGAATCTCGGATGGTCCGGCCCGTAGGGTCGGCCGCTGGTCCTTGTCCAGGGGCAACGCGGATCCAGAAATCGCGAGGGCGGTGACGTGAGCAAACGGCCAAAGCCGGCGGGCTCCTTCCTGTCGCGTCTGCGCCGGCCGGCCGGTCGGTTCCGCGACATGCCGATCTGGTCCAAGCTCGGTCTCATCATGATCGTGCCGACCATCGCCACGGTGGTCGTGGGCACCAGTGGTCTGGTCGACCACCTGGAGACCCTCAACAACGCCAACCGGGCCGGCGACCTGGCCAACCTCGTCGGCTACTCGGGCGACCTGGTCGACACCCTCCAGGACGAGCGGACCAACGCGCTGCGCCTGCTGGGCGTCCCGCGCGGCCAGGACAACGCTCGCTACAAGCAGGCGTACGAGCGGGCCAACGCCGAGGTCGACGAGGCCAAGAAGTCGTACTCCCAGCAGCGGGCCGAGGTCGAGGACCTTCCGGCCAACCTCGACGGTCTGCTGGGCGAGATCGACCAGACGCTGACCGACCTGCCCGGCACCCGCAGCCAGGTCTTCAACGGCAAGCTCGGGCTCGTCCCGGCCATGCAGGCCTACGACGGCCTGATCGACGACCTGATCAGCATCCGCGACTCGGCCACCCAGCTCGCCGGCGACAACGAGCTCAGCGACAAGATGCGCGCGTCGACCGCCACCGCCCGGAACAAGGAGTTCCTCTCCCGCCGCCGCGACGTGGTGCACCGGGCGTTCATCCAGCAGCGGCTCACCCCGAACCTGCGCAACGAGTACATCGCCACCAGCACCGGCTCCAGCCAGTGGCTGCAGAGCTTCCAGGTGGTGGCCAGCCAGCCCGAGCAGGAGTACTACGCCCAGGTGGTCGCCGGCCCCGACCTGCGCGAGGCGAACACCTACAACAGCTGGCTCAACGGCATCACCACCGCCGACAGCCTGACCGGCGCCCCGTTCGACGCCGACCAGTGGGACGCGGCGATGGTGGCCAACGCCAAGCTGATCCGCACGGTCGAGACGAAGATCGACCGTGAGGTCGTCGCGGGCGCCGAGAACCTCCGCTCGGACGTGCAGCGCCAGGTGTTCCTGGAGACCGGCCTGCTGCTCAGCATGCTGCTCCTGGCGATCCTCTTCGCCTACCTGGTCGCCCGCTCGATGGCCCGCTCCCTGCGCGACCTGCGCCAGGGCGCCCTCTCCATCGCCCAGTACGGCCTGCCCCAGGCCGTGGCCCGGCTGCGCGACCCCAAGGTGACCGGTCAGCTCTCCCCGGTGCAGCTCGCCAACCAGATCGCCGAGCCGCTGCCGGTGCGCAGCAAGGACGAGTTCGGCCAGGTGACCGAGGCGTTCAACGCGGTCCACCTGGAGGCCGTCCGCACCGCCGCCGAGCAGGCCGCGCTGCGCGCGTCCGTCGCGACGATGTTCGTCAACCTGGCCCGCCGCTCGCAGATCCTGGTCGACCGCCTGATCGGTCACCTCGACCGGCTGGAGCGCGGCGAGGAGGACCCGGACCGGCTGGCCGAGCTGTTCCAGCTCGACCACCTGGCCACCCGGATGCGCCGTAACGACGAGAACCTCCTGGTGCTCGCCGGCGCCGACTCCACCCGCGTGCAGCGGCAGCCGGCCGCGCTGATCGACGTGCTCCGGGCGGCCCAGTCCGAGGTCGAGCACTACACCCGGATCGAGTTCGGGGTGATCGACCGGGACATCGAGGTCGCGGCGCACGCCGTCAACGACCTGGTCCACCTGGTCGCCGAGCTGTTCGACAACGCCACCGCCTTCTCGCCGCCGGACTCGCACGTCATGGTGGAGGCCCGGCGCGTCGGCGACCGCGCGTCGCTCTACGTGGAGGACCGGGGCATCGGGATCAGCCCCGACCAGCTCCACGACCTCAACGAGCGGCTCGCCACGCCGCCGCAGGTCGACGTGGCCGTCTCGCGGATGATGGGCCTGGTCGTGGTCGCCCGGCTGGCGTCCCGGCACGGCGTCAAGGTCGAACTGCGTCCGGGCACCGACCGGGGGACCGTCGCCGAGGTGGTCATGCCGACCTCGGTGCTCGTGCCCCGGGCGCTCTCCGGCCGCCCGCAGTCGTCGCCCGCGCTGCCGGCGCCCGGCCCGCAGTCGCACGGCCCGGCTCCCGCCTTCGGCGCGCTGCCGGCGCTCGGCAACGGCCCGGCCAACCCGATGCCCACGCAGCGCCCCGGCGAGTCCGGCAACCAGGTCACCCTGGGCGGCCGGCCGTTCGACCCGGCGCCGCGCAACGGGGCCGGCACGCCGGCCGGCTCGACGCGGTCCATGCCGGCCTGGTCGGACCTGACCGGCGCCAGCGGCTTCAACGGCGGCGAGGCCTACCGGCCGCGCACGTCGAACGGCGAGCCGATCGACCCGCTGCCGCAGCGCCGGTTGACCGACGACCAGGACGCCACGGGCCAGCAGCAGGCCGTTCCCCGGCAGCTGCCCAGCAGCCCCGAGGCCCGGCCGTACTCCGTCCCGCCGGTCTCCGCGCCGCCCGTGCCCTACGCGGGCCCGCCGGTGTCGACCCCGCCGGTTCCCTACTCCGCGCCGCCGGTGTCCAGCCCGCCGGTCTCCGGCATGCCGGTCTCGGCGTCACCCGTCTCCGGCCACCCGTACTCGGGCCCGCCGGTCTCGGCCGCGCCGTACTCCGGCCCGCCGTACTCGCCGCCGTCGACCGGCCCGCTGCCGCAGCGCCCGGCCCCCGGCATGCCGGGTCCGAGCACGCCGGCGCCGCCGGCCTGGCCGCCGGTCGCCGGTGCGGACCGGGACGTGGCGACCCCGCCGGTGCCCGAGCGGTTGGCCGCCGCGCTGGACATGACGACCGAACTGCCGCGGGTGCCGCGCTCCGGCGCGCCGACCCCGGCGGCCCAGGCTCCCGCGCCGGCGGAGCGGTCGGCACCGGCCGTCCCGCAGGCGCGACCGACCACGCCGCCAGCCCAGACCCCGCAGCGGTACGCGGACGAGACGATGGAGCTGCCGATCTTCCGGGAGCTCGAGTCGGCCTGGTTCCGTACCCGCCGCCCGGGGCCGGAGGAGGCGGCACCGGCCGCCGAGAAGACGCCGACCAACGGTGCACCGACCCAGCAGTTCGCCCGGGTCGACGCCGGCGGTCGGGCCGTGCAGCCGACACCACCCGGGACGACAGGTAACGCACCGATGGCAGACACTCCGGCGGCCGGAGGAGCGCCGCGCGAGAACGGACCGACGACCAACGGGGGTGCCCGCCCCGGCGTCGCCGACAGCTTCGGTCACCGCCGGTCCTCCCAACAGACCGGGGGTTGGCAGACCGCGGCCGACGACGGGTGGCGCGCCGCCTCGGCGGCGACCGAGGTGCCCGTCGCGGCGACCACCTCGACCGGTCTCCCCAAGCGCACCCCGATGGCGCAGCTGGTGCCCGGCGCGGTGGAGAAGCCCACCACCTCGGTGCAGCGGCGTACGCCGGAGGCTGTCCGAGGCCTGCTTTCGGCCTACCATCGGGGCGTGCAGCGGGGGCGTACGAACCCGTCGGACAGCAACCCGACCAGCCCGGAGGCGACTCCGGGAGGGCAGCAATCCTCGCAGTCTGGCTCAGGCCCAATGGCCGGGAGCGGGCAGAAGGAGCAAGAACGATGACAACTACGCAGGATCTCGGTTGGCTGCTGGCCAACTTCGCCGACCGGGTACCCGGTGTCGCGCACGCGGTCGCCGTCTCCGCGGACGGACTGCTCCTCGCGTCGTCACGGGACCTCCCGCGGGACCGGGCCGATCAGCTGGCCGCGATCGCGTCCGGCCTGGTCAGTCTCACCCAGGGCGCGGCCCGCTGCTTCGAGGGAGGCGCGGTGCTGCAGACAGTGGTGGAGATGGACAATGGCTTCCTGTTCCTGATGTCCATCTCGGACGGATCGTCGTTCGCGGTGCTCGCCGCCCGCAGCAGCGACGTGGGACAGGTGGGCTACGAGATGGCCCTGCTGGTCGACCGGGTGGGCGACGCGTTGACCCCGCAGCCACGCGCGGCTGCGGGAATGCTGGGCTGACGACACGTTGACCCGTGAGGTCGGCGGGGTGACAACGACAACGACGACGACGGCTCCATCCGGAGCCGGTGCCGGGTGCGAGGGAGGTGAGCGGCGACATGGTCGATCGTGACGAGCCGACCGGAGCGTTGGTCCGTCCATACGCCGTTACCCGTGGTCGTACCCGCCCCCGCCTCGACATCGCGCTGGAGGCGCTCGTCGAGACGACGGTGCGCGGCCGCGCCGCTGCCAATGGCAACGGCGCTCAGGGCCGCGAGCACCAGTACATCGCTGCGCTGTGTGATGGACGTGTGCAGTCGCTCGCCGAGATCGCGGCGCGGCTGCAGCTCCCGCTCGGTGTGGCACGGGTGCTCATCGCCGACATGGCGACGGACGGCCTGGTCGCGGTCCACGAGCCGACCATTCTGGACGACTCGGACGACGCGGTGGGCACTGAACTGCTGGAGAGGGTGCTGAGTGGACTTCGCAGGCTCTGACATGTCGCACCGCCCGCCGACCCCGAGTGGGCGCGTGACGTCGGCGAAGATCGTTATCGCCGGTGGATTCGGCGTCGGCAAGACGACGCTGGTCGGCTCGGTCTCGGAGATCACGCCGCTGACGACCGAGGCCATCATGACCTCCGCCGGCGTGGGCGTCGACGACACCCGGCAGGTGCCGGGCAAGACGACGACCACGGTGGCGATGGACTTCGGCCGCATCTCGATCGACCGTGACCTGATCCTGTACCTGTTCGGTACGCCGGGGCAGACCCGGTTCTGGTTCATGTGGGACGAGTTGGTCCGCGGCGCGATCGGCGCGGTCGTGCTGGTGGACACCCGCCGGCTGGCCGACTGCTTCGCGGCGATCGACTTCTTCGAGCACCGGCGGCTGCCGTACCTGGTGGCCATCAACTGCTTCGACGGGATGCAGTACCACGACCCGCAGGACGTCCGGGACGCGCTCGCGATCCCCGGCGACGTGCCGGTGGTGGCCTGCGACGCCCGTAACCGGGAGTCGACGAAGCACGTGCTGATCTCGCTGGTCGAGTACGTGCTGACCATGCGGCGCTCGCGCGCCGTGGCGCCGGCCTGATCGCTGCGACGCGCCCGGTGACGGCCTCGGCCGCCACCGGGCGCTCGTCGCTGCCCGCACCAGGGTGGCGCGGGGTCAGGACACCCGCGTCCAGGCACCCGCGTTGACGGTGTAGACGCCCAGTGAGCCCTGGTCCATGCCGCCGTGCCGGATGGGGGTGAAGGAGTACATCCCCGCCATCCCCTCGGTGACCTGGTTCTGCAGGAACGCCCGGATCCGTCCACGGTCGACGCTGGTGGACAGCCGCGCCGCGTCGGCGATCAACTGCACCGCGTCGGACGCGTACGGGGCGAAGCCGCTGAACCCGCCGTGCAGCTGGACGTAGCGGTAGACGAACTCCTTGCGGTCCAGCGCCGACATGGTGGTGTTGGCGAGCATCGCCCCGCCCAGCGAGGTCGGGTGGACGACGTACGCGCCCTCCAGGAGGGCCGCGTTCCCGCCCTCCAGGGTCTGCTCGGCGACCCCGCCCGCGTCGAGGAACACCGGCCCGTCGTAGCCGGCCCGGCGCAGCGCCCCGACCGCGGCGGCCGAGTCCGGTGCGGTCGCCCACACCACCACCCCGTCGGGGCGCGAGCCCGTCGTCGCGCGGGCCGCCCGGCGGAGGTCCGTGCCGGTGCGGGGCAGCCGGGTGGCGGTGCTCAGCGCCACCCCCGCCGTCCGCAGGGCGCCTGTCATGGCCCGTACGCCGGAGTCGCCGTGCAGGCCGTCCGCGGCCAGCAGCGCCACCCGGGAGAGCCGCTGCGAGGCGATGAGCCGGGCGAGCCGTCGGGCCATGTCGCCGGCGTCCGGGGTCATCTTGAAGACGTACGTCCGCTGCGCCAGCGGCAGCACGATCCCGTCGCCGAAGGCGAGTGAGAGGAACGGCACCCGCTCCTTCTGCGCCACCCCGGCCAGGGCCATCGAGGTCTCGGCCATGGTGCCGCCGACCAGGGCGTGTACGCCGCCCTCGCGGGCCAGTGCGGTGGCCTGCCGGGCCGCCAGCGCGGGGTTGCCGGCGTTGTCCCGCACCTCCAGCCGTACGGCGCGGCGGAGGTTGCCGATCGGTACGCCCTTGGCGTTGAGCGATTCGAGGGTGATCTCCAGCGCCCGCTGCTGGAGGACGCCGAGCGCGGCGCCGGGACCGGTCAGCTCCAGGCTGACCCCGACCAGCAGCTCCTGACCGCCCGGTGCGACGGCCGTGGCGCGACCGCCCTCGCCCGCCTCGCCGCGCCCGCAGGCGCCGAGCAGGAGCGTGCCGGCCGTCGCGGCCAGCAGGCCCCGACGGGTGAACACGGAGGGGCCGTTCGCCGATGTCGCCATGAGTCGCCTTCCCACCCGGCGACCCCTGCCGCCGGCTGTTCCGCCGGTATGCTCCCGGCCGCCGCGACATGGCGTCAAATTATCCGGGTGTGGGCAGGAACACGCAGGTGGGAGGCGGTTTCCCGGCGGTCAGGAACGGTAGCCGGCGGAGCGGTACTCGTATTCCCGGTCGTCGTCGCGGTCGCCCGTGTCGCGGGTGAAGTCCCAGCCGCCAGCGGCCTCCCGGCCGGGTCGGCCGCCGACCGCGAACCCGCCGATCTCCTGTCCACGGCGCCAGCCGCGGAAGTAGCCGGTGGTGTTCTCGGCGAGGCTCGCCGCGTCGCGGACGATCCGCAGGGGTCGCTCGTCCCGCAGCGGTGAGCCGGGGACGAGGTTGGCCTGGGGGACCCGCTTCGGCAGCCCTGCCGAGGTCTCGGCACCGACCGCCGGGCGGGCGGCCTGCTCGGCCGCCTGCCAGCCGGTGTCGGCCGTGGTCGACCATTCCATGTCGGACTCGTCGTCGTGCCCCACGAACCAGGCGGACTTGGCCTGGGCGAAGATCAGCAGGTCGCCGTCGCCCTCGTCGGACACGGGCGGCGGGCGGCGCTCCATCGGGGGCGCCGGGCGGTAGTCGGCCGCCGGTCGCTCGTCGCGGAGTGCGGGCCGCTCGTCGCGGAGTGCGGGCCGCTCGTCGCGGAGTGCCGGCCGGTACTCGGCCGCCGGTCGCTCGTCACGGGGTGCCGGTCGCTCGTCGCGGAGGGCAGGCCGCTCGTCCCGGAGTGCCGGTCGGTAGTCGGCGGCCGGTCGCTCGTCACGGGGTGCCGGCCGGTACTCGGTCGGCGGTCGCTCCTCGCGGGGGGCGGGCCGGCCATTACGGGCGGCCTCCTCGCGGTCGACCAGCCGCAGCGGGGGCGTCTCGGGCTGGGCGTCGGCGGCCGGGCCCGTTCCGCCGCGCAGCGCGCGGTCCGCCAGCGGCGGCGGCTCGACCAGCCGCAGCACCGGAGGCTCCTGGGGCAGGTCGTCGGCCAGCCAGGGCGGGGTGACCCGGCGCTCCGCCCCCGGATCGGTCGGGGCGTCGACGCCGCGCCCGTCGCGGTCGCCGTAGGAGCCGACGACCGGGTTCTTGGCGGAACTGTCGGCCGGGTCCTCCGGGTTGTTGACCAGCGGCCAGTTCGCCCGGGACCCGGGGGGAGCGGACTCCGCCCGGTCGGCCGTGGGTTCCTGGCCGGGGCGTGGCGTGGGCACGGGAACGCTCAGGTCGGTGGCGCTGAAGCCACCCGTGGGCGTGGCCGGCTCGCCGTTGGTCTTCGGGCGGGGCGGGATCACGGTGCGCTGGCGCTCCGCGCGGGCGCTCTGGATCGCCGCCGTGGTCAGGGTGGGGCGGAACGGCTCTCCCGCCTCGGCCGGCGGCACCGTGCCCCGCTGCGCCGGAGCGATGGGGGTGATCCCCGGCGGCGGAGGCGGCGGCGCGGACACCGGGCGGTTGGTCGGGCCGTCGATTCGGCTCGGCAGCGACCCGGGGCGTGTGGGGGGCGCGGAGACCGGGGGACCGGCGACCGCTGCCGGCGTCACCGGCGTCGGCGCGACCGGCGGCGGGCTGACGGGGGCCGGTGCGACCGGCGGCGGGCCGAGCGGCCGGGGGGCCGGGGGCGGCGTCGGGCCGGAGGCGGGCTCGGGCCGGCTGCGGCGGCCACCGCCCGGGGCGGGCTCGGGCTCGGCGGGCCGGAGGGCACGCAGGCCGTTGCCGGCGGGGGTGAGGCCGGGCAGAGCGCCGCCGGTGGGGGCGAGGCCGGGTGCGTCGCCGAGCGGTTCGCCGTGCCGGATCGCGGCGCGGCGGCCGGGGGCCGGGGTGGCGGGCGTGCCGACCCGGTCGTTGAGCGCGCCCACCAGCGCCTGGCAGCCGGCGTCGCAGGCCCGGACGGAGGCGACCGCCTGCCGCACGGTCTCCGCCACGGCGGAGGTGAGGGCGCGGTTGACGGTGGCGCGTCGGGGCGTCTCGCTGATGGCCACCCGCAGGGCGGTCACCGCTGAGGTGAGCTCGTCGGCGTCGGCGACCCCGTCGGCGGCGAGCCGCGCCGTGACCGCCTCGGCGGGGGCCGGGGCGTCGTCGCCGTGGCCCACGGTGCCGCTCAGCATGCCGGGCTCAGGCAGGGCGTCCAGCACGGCCAGCGAGACCGGCTCGGCCGGGTCCGGGTACGCCCGCAACGCGGCCGGGTAGAGCTCGCGGAGCACCTCCCGCAGCGCGACGGCGGCGGAGTGCCGGCCGCTGGCCAGGGCGGCGTGCGCGGCGAGGACCTGCTTGTAGCCGGCGAGGTCCCGGGGGGCC
Organism: Micromonospora sp. NPDC007220; assembly: GCF_040634035.1. Lineage (NCBI taxonomy): Bacteria > Bacillati > Actinomycetota > Actinomycetes > Micromonosporales > Micromonosporaceae > Micromonospora > Micromonospora sp. NPDC007220. Next base: position 792,028 of record NZ_JBEYEU010000001.1, read on the forward strand.
GGGAGGGTGACGGCGGAGAGGGCGCCGGCCTGCAGGGCGCGGGCCAGGCCGACGGCGCGCCGCTCGGCCGGGGGCGACTGCATCTCCTCCAGGGAGTCGTCGTCGGCGAAGCGCTCGGCGAAGTCGTCGACGGAGTCGTCGTCGGCGATCGCCAGTGGACGCCCGGCGGCGCTGAGCAGCGAGGTGACCGTGTGGTCGTCGCTGTCGGCGGCGATGGCCGCACCGCTCGGCCCGCCCGACCGCTCCACGAGCAGCGCGACCAGCTGGGCGTAGCCAGCGGGGTCGTCACCGATCTCGCAGACATGCAGCAGACGGCCTGCGTCGTCGACCACAGCGGACGTCAGCGTCGAACCGGCCGAGACCGGTCGGTCGGCCGGATCCGCCGAGGCCAGACCGCAGTACACGCGCACGAGCGCCACGGCGTCGTCCTCCTCCCGGGACACAAGGCTTTCACTGCCAGAGACTGATGCTCCCCGTAAAGGGTCAGTCGCGCCAGTCCACCGTCGCAGAGATCTTCCCGACAATGGTGCGCCAACCCAGACTTGCGGTTTGTGCCCCGATTTTCCTCAGCCGGCGCCGACCGAAGAACCCGCCCACACCGCCGTCGACCGAGGCGCGCAGCGCCTCGTCCAGGTCGTCGAGGCTGGAGCCGGCGGAGAGCATGTCCAGCACCGCGGGCAGCCGCAGCGCGTACGCCAGGTCGCGGGCCACCTCACCGGCCTCGATGAGCAGCGTCCAGTCCCAGGTGTCGTGCCCGCCGCGGAGGTTCTCCACCACCAGGTCGAGCTCGTAGACGTCCTCGTCGAGCGGCGCGATGTCGGCCGGCTCCACCCGTTCGGACAGTTCATTCCAGCTGTCCAGTTGAGACAGGTCGTTCGGCGCCCCGGAGCGGATGAAGCTGACCAGCGACTCGGGCGTCTTGAAGAGCAGCAGCTTCCCACGGTGGGTGAGGAAGACCGGCACCTCCTCGTCGCCCGCCTCGTCCTCGTCGTCCTCGGCGGCGGTCTCGGCGTCCTCGTCGTCGGTCGCGTCGCGGCGGCGGCCCTTGGCCTCCTCGTCGTCGCTCTCGGCGAACTCCTGGGCGACCTCCTCGTCGAGGATGACGACGGCCTCGTCGTCGTCCTCCTCGTCCTCCTCCGTGACCTGGCGGCGGGCCAGGAACGGGTCGTCCTGGTCGCGCTCGGTGACGTCGGTCGGGGTCAGCTCCCGCGCCGGCCGGTAGGCCCGCAGGGTGTAGCCCGTGCCGGCGGGCAGCGCGATCTCCACCGGGTCGATCCGCAGCTCGTCCCAGAGGGCGCGGGCGGCCTCGGCCGAGACGGTTGCGGTGCCGGACTCGGCCGGGGCGTCGGCGTCGTCGAGCTCGGGCTCGTCGGCGTCGGGCCGTTGGGGCGACTGGCGGGCCACGCTGACCTCCGTGTGCTTCGGGTTGCCCGCCGGCGTCCGCCGCCGGCGAGTGACTCTGGGCACATACCCTAGTGGGCGTCTCCGGGAGACCGGTGCCCGCACCCCGGTGGCGGAGCGGGCGGCCGACAAGTAGCGTTGCTACGCATGAAGGCCCAGGCGCTGCACGGACACCTCGACGCGCTGCTGCTCGCGGTGCTCGAGCAGGGCCCGCTGCACGGCTACGCGATCATCGAGGCGCTGCGCAACCGCAGCGACGGGCAGCTCGACCTGCCGACCGGCACCATCTATCCCGCGCTGCGCCGGCTGGAGCGGGCCGGCCACGTGGCCAGCACCTGGAGCACCGTCAACGGGCGGGAACGGCGGACGTACCAACTCACCGACGAGGGCCGGCGGGCGCTGGCCGGCGAGCGGTCCGGGTGGCGCGAGTTCCGCTCCACCGTCGGCCGGTTCCTCGACACCGACACCACGCCGGCGGCGCCGGCCTGACGGGCACCGGCCAGCGCGACAGACCGGTGTCCCTCGTCCGTCCTCCGTCGTGCGGGACGGGCGGCAGCCCTCGACCCGGGCGAGGCGCCCGATCCGTGGCCGGGATCAGCGGGCCGCGAGCAGCCAGGTGCGGGCGGCCCGGCCGAGCCAGAGGTAGCCGGCGGCGGCCACCGCCGCGCCGATGATCATGGGCGGCCAGGTGAGCGCGTCGTCCCAGAGGCCGATCGACCACGCGAAGAGTGCCGAGCCGGTCAGTACGCCGAGGGCGAGGACCCCGACGAGGGCCGCCCCCACCGCCCGGTCGGCGCCGCCGCGCAGCGCCGCCCGGCCGGCCCGCAGCAGCCCTGTCGCGGCCAGCGCGAACGCCGCCGCCCAGATCCAGCCCACCGACGCCGACAGCAGCTGGTAGGCGGCCGGCGGCGGGGAGCCGCCCCAGCTCGACCCCTGCCAGGTGAGGTCGCCGGCGACGAACGCGACAGTGGCGAGCGCGATGACCCGCAGCGACAGCCCGCGCAGCGCGCCCGCCGCCAGCTCCGCCTGGTAGGCCGGGGCGAGCTCCGCCGGCGAGCCGAAATCGGCCACCGCCCGGTGCTGCGCCTCCGTCGCCGGCAGCCCGTCCGCCCGGTACGCGTCGACGGCGTCCAGCAGCCCGTGCCGTGCCTCGGTCAGCAGGTCGGACTTGAGCCGGCGCGGCCCCCGCAGGTGCGCGCCCAGCTCCCGCAGCCGTTCCTCCACCGTCGTCGCGTCGTCCTCGCCCCGCATGGCCCCACCCTGTCACGGGTCGCCGCCGGACGTCGTCGGGGACAAACCCTGGCCCGACCCGGAGCCGACGGGCGGTCGGGCCGGGCGGAGATCAGGGGCGCAGCGCCAGGTACCCGCGTTCGGCCGCCTCCTGGATCAGCCACTGGTCCCGGTACCAGCCGGGGGCGGCGACCAGTTCGGCGTGCCGGCCGCGCTGGGCCACCCGCCCGGCGTCCAGCACCACGATCTCGTCCAGCTCGGCGAGCCCGCTGAGCCGGTGGCTGATCAACAGCACGGAGTGCCCGGCCGGGGTGGCCGCCAGCGCGGAGGCGAGCACCGCGTCGGCGGCGGCGGGATCGAGCCCCTCGGTCGGCTCGTCGAGCACCAGCACACCCGGCGCCGCGAGCAGCGCCCGGGCCAGCGCGAGCCGCTGCCGCTGGCCGCCGGAGAGCTGGCCGCCCTCCTCGCCGACCACGGTGTCCCAGCCGTCGGGCTGCTCGTGCACCCAGTCCAGCAGCCCGGCCGCCGCGGTCGCCGCCGCCAGCTCCTCCTCGCCGGCCGCGGGCCGCCCGAGCAGCAGGTTCTCCCGCACGGAGGCGTGGAAGACGTACGCCTCGGCGAGCAGTCCGCCGACCGCGCGGGGCAGTTCCTCGGCCCGGTACGCCGACAGCCCGCGCCCGTCGAGGGTGACCCGGCCGTGTGCGGGGCGCACCGCGCCGGTGAGGACGGCGGCCAGGGTGCTCTTGCCGGCGCCGCTGGGCCCGACCACCGCGACCCGGCGACCGGGCGGCAGGTCCAGGCTGAACCCGTCCAGGGCGGGCGGGGCGCCCTCCCGGTACCGGACGGTGACCTCCTCGAACCGGACGTCGTACGGCCCGGGGCCGACCTCCGCGCCGTCGGAGGTGGCCGGACCGGCCGGGGCGTCCAGCAGGGCGGCGACCCGGGTCAGGCCGGTCCGCAGCTGGGTCCACTGCCGGGCGGCCCCGACCAGCGCCAGCGCGATCTCGACGGCGGCGAGCGTGCCGACCGCCAGGACGCCGACCAGCACCCCGTCCACGTCGTCGGCGAGTGCGGCGAGCACCACCGCGCCGGCGGTCAGCCCGGCCACGAGCACCCCCGTCGCGTCGACGGCGAAGCCCGTGGCGGCGAGCCGCCGCTCCAACCGGGCCAGCCGGTGGGTCCGTGCCCCGGCCGCCTCCAGCGCGTGCCCGGTGGCGCCGAACGCGGCCAGGTCGGCGGCGCCGTGGGTGAGGTCGACCGCGTCGGTGGCGAGGGCGCCGCGCAGCGGCGCCAGCTCGGCGGCGGCGCGCCGGGTCAGCGCGGTGGCCAGGGCGGGCAGCGCCACCCCGGCGACCAGCAGCCCGACCGCGAGCACCCCGGCGGCGGCCGGCGACATCAGCGCCGCCCCGCCGACCGCGAGCACGCTGACCAGCGCCGCCGCCGAGGCCGGCACCAGCACCCGCAGCAGCAGGTCCTGGACGGCCTCCACGTCGGAGACGAGCCGGCTCAGCGCGTCGCCGGAGCGCTGCCGGGCCGTCGGGCGGGCGGCGAGGGTGCCGAAGACCCGGGCCCGGACGTCGGTGATCAGCCGCAGCACGGCGTCGTGCCCGGCGAGCCGTTCGGTGTAGCGGAGCACGCCCCGGCTGATCGCCAGCGCCCGGACCGCCACGATCGCCACGGTGAGGCGGTCCAGCGGGGGCTGGCCGGCGGCGCTCATCAGCAGCCAGGTCGCGGTGGCCATCAGGGCGAGGCCGGCGAACTCGGTGGCGGCGGCGAGCAGTCCCGCGCCGAGCAGCCGGTTCAGGTACGGCCTGGCCAGCCGCAGCACGGCCCGCTCGGCGGAGCCGGCCCGCCCCGGCCCGGTCCGGGCGTCGGCAGCGTCCCCGGGGGCGTGGGTGCTCTGCGTGCCGGGTCGGGCGTCGGCGGCGGCACCGGGCGCGTGGGTGGGTCGGGCGTCGGCGGGAGGACGGTCGTCGGTCATCGGGTGGCCTCCCCGGCCGCCGTGGGCGTCAGCTCGGTGACCCGGCCGTCCTCGATGCGCAGGATCCGGTCCGCGTCGGCGAGCAGCGCCGGCCGGTGCGCCACCAGCAGCGCCGTCCGCCCGGCCACCAGCCGGCGGGTGGCGTCGAGGACGACGGCCTCGGCGGCGGTGTCCAGCCGGGCGGTCGGCTCGTCGAGCAGCACCACGGGCGCGTCCCGCAGGAACGCGCGGGCCAGCGCGACCCGTTGCCGCTGCCCGCTGGACAGGCCGTGCCCGCGTTCGCCGAGGACGGTGGCGAGCCCGTCGGGCAGCCCGGCGACCACGTCGTCCAGGGCGGCGTCGTGGACCGCCGTGGCGAGCGCCGCGTCGGGGGTGTCCGGCGCGCCGAGCCGGATGTTGTCGGCCAGCGGGGCGGCGAAGAGGTGGGCCCGCTGGGGCACCCAGGCCACCTGGCGGCGCCAGCCGTCGGCATCGGCGTCGGCTAGGTCGACCCCGCCCACGGTGACCTGGCCGGCGGTCGGGGTGACGAAGCCGAGCAGCAGGCCGAGCAGCGTGCTCTTGCCGGCGCCGCTGGGGCCGATCACGGCGACGCGCTCGCCCGGCCGGATGGTCAGCGTGACGTCGCGCAGGGCGGTGGTCCGCTCGTACGCCACGGTCACCGCCTCGAACCGGATCTCGCCGCGGCCGTCGGGGACGGCCGCGCCCGCGCCGCGCGCCGGCGCGGGGGCGGCGGCCGACAGGGTCAGCGCCTCGTCCAGCGCGGTGAGCCCCTCCATGCTGGCGTGGAACCGGGCGCCGGCGGCCCGCAGCGGGAGGTACGCCTCCGGGGTGAGCAGCAGCACCAGCAGCGCGGTCTGGAGGGTCAGCCCGCCGCCGAGCAGCCGCACGCCGACCGGCACGGCGACCAGCGCCACCGAGAGGGTGGCCACCAGCTCCAGCACCAGGGCGGACAGGAACGCGATCCGCAGCGTCTTCATGGTCGCGACCCGGTGGCCGTCGGCCATCCGGCGGACCACGTCGGTCTGCGCCCGGGCCCGGCCGAACGCGCGCAGGGTGGGCAGGCCGGCGACCATGTCGAGGAAGTGCCCGCCGAGCAGGGAGAGCCGCCGCCACTGCCGCTCGGTGGCGGCCTGCGCCTGCCAGCCGAGCAGCGCGCCGAAGATCGGGATCAGTGGCAGGGTGACCGCGATGATCAGCGCCGAGCTCCAGTCGGCGAGGAAGATCCGGGCCAGTACGGCGACCGGCACGGTGACGCTGAGCACCAGCTGCGGCAGGTAGCCGGTGAAGTACGCGTCGAGCGCGTCCAGCCCGCGCCCGGTCAGCGTGGCGAGCTGCCCGGCGCGCTGTCCCGCGACCCAGCCGGGGCCGTGCCGCCCGACCGCCCCGAGCAGGTCGGCCCGCAGCGTCGCCTTGACCGTCGCCGCGACCCGCGCCGACACCGTGCCCTGCGCCCAGAGCAGCAGTGAGCGGGCGGCCACCGCGGTGGCGAAGCCGGCCAGCGCGGGCCGGTCGAGCCGCCCTTCGAACGCGGTCGCCAGCAGCGCGGCCAGCGCCGTGGCCTGCGCGACGACCAGCCCCGCGGCCAGCACGCCGAGCAGCGCGAGCACGGCGAGGTCGCGCCGGGCCCCCGGGACCCGGCGCAGCAGACGCGGGTCGAAGGGACGGCGGTTCACCAGTACACCGGTGCCCTGCCGTCGGTCCGTCCCCGGAACACCCACCAGCACATCGCCTGAAAGCCTAGTAGGGCCGGCAGGAGCGGCAGCGTCAGCCAGCTCAGCAGCCGCAGCGTGGGGGTGCTCGCCGCCGCGTCGGCCACGGTCAGCGACGCGCCCGGGTCGACCGTGGAGACGAGCGCGTAGGGCCAGATGGTCGCACCGGCCAGCGCCACCGGCAGCGCCAGGGACGCGCAGGTGGCGGCGAAGGCCAGCCCCGGCCGCCGCCGCGCGAGCGCCGCCCGGGCCGTCAGCAGCGCCGCGACCAGCAACGACAGCAGCAGTACGCCCACCACCGGCTGCCGTGCGGCGGCGCGTACGTCGGTGGAGAGCAGGCCGAGGACGGTGGCCGCGCCGACTGTGGTGAGCGCGACCGGGACGAGCCGGCCGGCCAGTCGCCCGACCGGCGCGGCGTCGGCGGCGGGCAGCCGGAGCGTGAGGAAGGTCGCACCGTGCAGCGCGACCAGCGCGACGACGGCGAGCCCGGCGGCGGCCACGAACGGGGTGAAGAGGTGGGTCACCCCGGCGACGTGGCCGTCGGCGTGCAGCGGTACGCCCTGGAGCAGCCCGGCCAGCACGGCACCCCAGCCGAGCGCGGCGAGCACGCTGCCGACGACCACGATCCGGTCCCACCAGGCGCGGGCCCGCTGCCCGTCGGGGCGGCTGCGCAGCTGCACGCCGGCGGTCACCAGGATGACCCCGGTCAACGCGGCGAGCACCGCCGGGTAGAAGCCGGAGAGCAGTTCCCCCTCCAACACGGGGAAGGCGCCGAACAGGATGCCGACGGCGGCCACCAGCCAGACCTCGTTGCCGAGGAAGAACGGGCCGACCGCGTTGAGCGCGGCGCGGCGGCGGGCAGGGTCGGTGCCCCGGGCGAGCAGCAGGCCGACGCCGTAGTCGTAGCCGCCGAGCACCAGGTAGACGGCGAAGAAGAGCCCGAGCAGGGCGTACCAGGCGAGTTCCACGGTCGTCTCCTCAGGCGAAGGCGGGCTCGGGGTGGGGGTCGGCCGGCGGCTGGTCCGGTTGCCGGCCCAGGGCCGGGTCGTGCGCGCCCCGGGCGGCGTGCCGGGCCAGCAGCACCCAGTTCGTGACGGCGAGCGCGCCGAGCAGCAGGCTGAAGCCGATCAGCGAGGTGAGCATCAGCCAGGGGCTGACCGGCGACACCGCCTGGTCCACGGGCAGGAGCCCGTACGCGGCCCAGGGCTGGCGGCCGACCTCGCGGGCGATCCAGCCGAGGATCATCGCGACGAACGGCAGCGGCAGGGCGAACTGGAGGATCCACAGCGGGACGCGCAGCCGGATCACCCAGTCCCGCCAGAGCAGCGGGAGCATCAGCCAGAGCAGGCCGAGGGTGAAACCGATCAGGATCATGAAACCGAGGCCGACGTCGGCGAGGGCCGGCGGGGTGTAGTCGCCGGGGCCGAACCGGGCGGTCCAGTCGGCGATCAGCGGCGCGGCGGCGGCGTCGTCGCCGAACTTGGTGGGCTGCACGTCGCTGATCGCGAAGAACTGGGCGAAGCCGAAGCCCTGCACGAAGAAGATCGCCACCGCCGAGGTGATCAGGCCGATGCGTAGCCCCTTGCGGTGCAGGGCGAAGTCGTCGGTGCGCCGGACCAGGTGCCACGCGCTGACCGCCGCCATCAGCATTCCGCCGACGAGCAGCGCCGCCGTGACGACGTGCCCGAAGGCCACGCGGAAGGTGGGGTTGTCCAGCAGCGCGGAGAAGTCGGTGAGGTGCGCGACCCCGTCGCGTACCTCGTAGCCGACCGGGTTCTGCAACCAGGAGTTCGCCACCATGATCCAGAACGCCGAGGCGTACGCGGTGATCGCGACGCCCCAGAGCAGGGCGAGGTGGACGCCCCGACGCAGCCGGTGCCAGCCGAAGATCCACATGCCGAGGAACGTCGACTCCAGGAAGAACGCGACAAGCGTCTCGATGGCCAGCGGCGCGCCGAAGACGTTGCCGACGTAGCGCGACAGCCCGCTCCAGTTCAGTCCGAACTGGAACTCCATCACGATGCCGGTGGCGATGCCGAGCACGTAGTTGATCACGTAGAGCTGGCCCCAGAAGCGGGTCAGCCGTTCGTAGACCGGCTTGTTGGTGATCACCCAGGCGGTCTGGAGACCGACCAGCAGGGTCACGAGGCCGAGGGTCACCGCCACGAAGAGGAAGTGGATCGAGGTGGTGGTCGCGAACTGCAGGCGGGCGAGGAGCAGGGTGTCCATGGCCGGCTCTCCGTACGGTTGGCTCACTTGTCGTAGCGAGCCTACACGTAGATTCCCTACGCATAACTACTATGGCCCGTCGTAGACGATGCTACGACGATTTGTAGTAGCCGTGGGGGAGGGTGGGGCGCCGGGCGGTTCGCGTACGCGCGCGGTCCCGTCCCAGCATGTCCGGCGGCGATCCACGCGGCGGTAACTCCACCGTGCGCGGAGCGCACGCCGACGGTCCCCGGGTGGGCCGGAGCGGACGGGGCGGACGCCCGCCCGGTCAGTTCAGGAAGAGGGAGACCGGCAGGGCGGCCACGTTGGTCGCCACGGTCAGCGCGGCGGCCCCGAGCAGCCGGGGCGGCCGGTCGGCGACCAGGAGCCGCTGCACCCGGACGTCGAGGTCCCGGTCGCCCAGGCCGAGCGTGCCGGCCGGAGTCACCCGGTTGCCGGCCGCGGCGAACCGGCGCAGCGCACCGGCCAGCGGGGCGTCGGCGTGCGCCTCCCGGGCCTTGTCGTCGGCCCGCATCTCGACCAGCAGGGCGACCCGGTCGTGCGCCTCGCGGACCCAGGCGAACCAGGGCAGCGCCCGGCTGAGCGCGGTGAACGGCAGCAGCACCAGGTCGTGCCGTTCCTGGGCGTGCGCCCGCTCGTGGGCGAGCACGGCCGCCAACTCGGCGCTGTCCAGCAGGTCGAGCGTGCCCGCGCTGACCACCACCCGGGGCTTCATCCCGGGCAGGCAGTACGCCGCCGCGCTCGGATGGTCCAGCACCAGCGCCCCGGGCACCGTCGGGTCCCGGCGGGCGACCAGGGCGAGCAGGTCCCGGTGCCGACGCTGGGCGCGTACGGTGCCGTGGATGCTGCGGACGGTCGTCGTCAGCAGCACCGCGCCGATGCCGAAGCCCACCCCGACGGCGGCCAGGTGCGGCGCGCCCAGCCCGACGGGCAGGGTGCCGTGGGCGAGGTCGGTGGCGAGGGCGACCAGCGCGCTGCCGGTCGGGCGGTCGTAGGCGGACAGGCCCAGCGCCATCGGCACACCCATGGCGGAGAGCCCGAGGGCCAGCCCGACCGCCTGCCAGCAGACGATCGCGACCCGGGGACTGCGCCACGTCCAGGTGGAGCGGGACAGCACCTGCGCGGTCAGCCAGCAGGCCAGCATCGACGCGGCGAAGTGCAGGGCGTACGCCACGACCGCCGCCCTACCTGTCCGCTGCCCTGTCGGCCCGGGGCGGTTGGCCGTCGACCGACGGCGCCTCGACCCGGTCGGTCAGCGCGTCCCCACCGTGCCCGGCCCCTTCGGCCTCGGCCCCGAGGGCGGCGCGCAGCACCTCGGCCTCGGTGCCGGTCACCGAGCGGGCGAAGCGCACCAGCGCGGCGTCCCGGCTGCCGCCGAGGTCGAGGGCGTCGAGCATGAGCTGGGCGATGTACGCCTCGCGGCTGGCGGCGGCCCGGTATCGCCAGGCCCGCCCCTCCCGCTCGCGCTGCACCATGCCCTTGCCGGCGAGCCGGTCCAGCACGGTCATCACCGTCGTGTACGCCAGCTCGCGGCCGTCCAGCGCGTCGGCCACCTCGCGCACGGTGATCCCGTCCGACGTGCCCGGGACCGAGTCCCACAAGACGTCCATCACCGCACGTTCGAGATCACCAAGCCGAGTCACGCCGCAATCCTACCCCCCGTAGTAGACCCGCCCCGCCCCGCACACCCGACCACCCCACCAAGGCAGCACCCCAGCCGCTGAACCCCACCCGAGGCAGCACCCCAGAGCCGACCCCACCCGAGGCAGCACCCAGAGCCGAGCTCTCCCACGAACCTGTCCACGAACGGTTTTCCGGGGAGCCCCGCCCGCGCAGGGATCAAGCCTGACCGCCCGGAGCGGGCGGGGCTCCCCGGAAAACCCCAGGACAGAACAGTCACACCCCCTTGGGGTGCCAGACCGTCTTCGTCTCCAGCAGCGTGGTCATCCGGGTGATGCCGGGGTCGGCGGACCAGTCGTGGTCGGCCGGGGCCGGCCGGAGCACCCGCTTGAGGTTCTGCGCCGCCTTGACCTCCAGCTCCGTCGCCAGCTCGGCGTCGGCCACCCCGGTCAGGTCGATGGCGTTGACGTCCATGTGGGCGGCCAGCGCCGGCACGGTCTCGGCGATCCGGCCGGTGAGCAGGTTGACCACGCCGCCGGGCAGGTCGGAGGTGGCGAGCACCTCCGCCAGGGTCACGGCCGCCAGGGGCTGCGTCGGCGAGGTCGCCACCACCACCGTGTTGCCGGTGACGATCGCCGGGGCGATCACGCTGACCAGGCCGAGCAGCGCCGGGGACTCCGGGGCCACCACGGCCACGACGCCGGTCGGCTCGGGCGCCGACAGGTTGAAGTACGGCCCGGCGACCGGGTTGGCGCCGCCGTAGACCTGGGGGAGCTTGTCGGACCAGCCGGCGTACCAGACCCAGCGGTCCACGGCCGCGTCGACCTCGTCGCCGGGCACGCCGAGGGCGACGAACTGCTCGCGCCGGCCCTCCAGCATCTCGGCGACCCGGTAGAGGATCTGACCCCGGTTGTACGCCGTCGCCCCGGCCCAGCCCTTCACGGCGGCGCGGGCGGCGACCACGGCGTCCCGCGCGTCCTTGCGGGAGGCGAGGGAAACGTTGGCGTCCTGCACGAGATACGACCGTCCCGACTCGCTGCGCGGGAACTTCCCGCCGATGAAGAGCTTGTACGTCTTGCGTACCGCGACCCGCTCAGACATTGAGGTAGCCCTCCAGCCCGTGCCGGCCGCCCTCGCGACCGTAGCCCGACTCCTTGTAGCCGCCGAAGGGCGAGGTGGGGTCGAACTTGTTGAACGTGTTGGCCCAGACGACGCCAGCGCGCAGCCGGTCGGCCATCCACAGGATCCGGGAACCCTTGTCGGTCCAGATCCCGGCCGACAGCCCGTACGGCGTGTTGTTGGCCTTCTCGACGGCCTCGGCCGGGGTGCGGAACGTCAGCACGGAGAGCACCGGGCCGAAGATCTCCTCGCGGGCGATCCGGTGCGCCTGGGTGACCCCGGTGAAGATCGTCGGCGCGAACCAGAAGCCGCGGTCCGGCAGCTCGCACGGCGGCGACCAGCGCTCCGCGCCCTCGGCGGACCCGGCGTCGGAGAGCTCCCGGATCCGCGCCAGCTGCGCGGCCGAGTTGATCGCGCCGATGTCGGTGTTCTTGTCCAGCGGGTCGCCGACGCGCAGCTGGGCCATCCGCCGCTTCAGCGACTCCAGCACCCGGTCGGCGACGTTCTCCTGGATCAGCAGCCGCGAGCCGGCGCAGCAGACGTGCCCCTGGTTGAAGAAGATCCCGTTGACGATCCCCTCGACGGCCTGGTCGACGGGGGCGTCGTCGAAGACGATGTTGGCGGCCTTGCCGCCCAGCTCCAGGGTGAGCTTCTTGCGGGTGCCGGCGACCGAGCGGGCGATGGCCCGGCCGACCTCGGTCGAACCGGTGAAGGCGACCTTGTCCACGCCCTGGTGCTCGACCAGCGCCCGGCCGGTCTCGCCGGCGCCCGTGACGATGTTGACCACGCCGGCGGGCAGATCGGCCTGCTGGCAGATCTCGGCGAAGAGCAGTGCCGTCAGCGGCGTCGTCTCGGCCGGCTTCAGCACCACCGTGTTGCCGGCGGCCAGCGCCGGGGCGATCTTCCACGCCAGCATCAGCAGCGGGAAGTTCCACGGGATGACCTGCGCGGCCACGCCGAGGGGGCGCGGGTTCGCGCCGAAGCCGGCGTGCTCCAGCTTGTCGGCCCAGCCGGCGTAGTAGAAGAAGTGCGCCGCGACCAGGGGCAGGTCGACGTCGCGCGACTCCTTGATCGGCTTGCCGTTGTCCAGGGACTCCAGCACGGCCAGCTCGCGGGAGCGCTCCTGAAGGATCCGGGCGATCCGGAAGAGGTACTTCGCCCGGTCCCGGCCCGGCATCGGGCCCCAGACCTTCTCGTACGCCTGGCGGGCGGCGCGGACGGCGCGGTCCACGTCCTGCGCGCCGGCCTCGGCGACCTCGGCGAGCACCTCCTCGGAGGCCGGGTTGACCGTCTTGAACGTGCCGCCGTCGGTGGGGTCCACGAACTCCCCGTCGACGAAGAGCCCGTAGGAGGCTTTCAGGTCCACCACCGAGCGGGACTCGGGGGCGGGTGCGTATTCGAACATCGGCTCTCAGTCCAGGGTGAAGTAGTCGGGACCGGAGTAGGTGCCGGTCGTCAGCTTGGTGCGCTGCATGAGCAGGTCGTTGAGCAGGCTGGAGGCGCCGAACCGGAACCAGTCCGGGTCCAGCCAGTCCGCGCCGACGGTCTCGTTGACCATCACCAGGTACTTGATGGCGTCCTTGGTGGTCTTGATGCCGCCGGCCGGCTTCACGCCGACCTGCCGGCCGGTGGCGGCCCGGAAGTCGCGGACGGCCTCCAGCATCACCAGGGTCACCGGCGGGGTGGCTGCCACCGGGACCTTGCCGGTGGAGGTCTTGATGAAGTCGCCGCCGGCCAGCATCGCCAGCCAGGAGGCGCGCCGCACGTTGTCGTACGTGGCCAGCTCGCCGGTCTCCAGGATGACCTTGAGGTGCGCGTCGCCGCAGGCCTCCTTGGTGGCCACGATCTCGTCGTAGACCTCCTGGTAGCGGCCGGCGAGGAAGGCGCCCCGGTTGATCACCATGTCGATCTCGTCGGCGCCGGCCGCCACGGCGGCCCGGGTGTCGGCGAGCTTGACCTCCAGCGGGGCCTGGCCCGACGGGAAGGCGGTCGCCACGCTGGCCAGGTGCACGCCGGAGCCGCGCAGCACCTCGGCAACGTGCGGGACCATCGCCGGGTAGACGCAGACCGCGCCCACGTGCGGGCAGGACGGGTCGGCCGGGTCGGGGCGCAGCGCCTTGGCCGCGAGGGCCCGCACCTTGCCCGGGGTGTCCGCCCCTTCGAGGGTGGTCAGGTCGACCATTCGGATCGCCAGGTCGATGGCCTGGGCCTTGGCGGTGGTCTTGATGGAGCGGGTGCCGAGTTGTGCCGCCCGCTGCTCCGCGCCGACCTGGTCCACGCCGGGCAGGCCGTGCAGGAAGGTCCGCAGAGCGGTCTCGGATCGTCCCAACTCGGAGAGCTCCGACCGGGCCGACGTCGCTGTCGCCGTCATGCCCCGAAGTCTACGCACCCGGCCGGACAGTGATCTTGGTCACCGTGCTGTCGCCGGCGCGGTGGTGAGCGAGGTCGCCGGTCCGGCCGCACCCGCAGTGCCGGGACGGGTGGACCGGTAGGTTGAGCGATCGTGGACGTACACGTCATTGACCATCCGCTCGCCCAGTCGCGGCTGACCGCCATGCGGGACGCGCGCACCGACTCCTCCTCGTTCCGGGCGGCGCTGCACGAACTCACCACCATGCTGGTGTACGAGGCCGCGCGCTCCTTCCCCGTCGAGAAGTACCCGGTGCAGACCCCCGTCACCGGCACCGAGGGCACCCGGCTGGCCAACCCGCCGCTGCTCGTACCGGTGCTGCGGGCCGGCCTGGGCATGGCCGACGCCGCGCTCGGCCTGCTGCCGGAGTCCTCGATGGGCTTCGTCGGCCTGGCCCGGGACGAGGAGACGTACGAGCCGCGCGCCTACATGGAGTCGCTGCCGCGCGACCTGAGCGGCCTGCCGGTGCTGGTGCTCGACCCGATGCTCGCCACCGGCGGCTCGCTGGAGCACTGCTGCCGGCTGCTGGCCGACCGGGGCTGCACCGACATCACCGTGCTCTGCGTGCTCGCCGCGCCCGTCGGCATCGAGCGGCTGGAGCGCTCCGGGCTGCCGCTGCGCCTGGTCACCGCCTCGATCGACGAGGGGCTCAACGACCGCATGTTCATCGTGCCGGGGCTCGGCGACGCGGGCGACCGCCAGTTCGGTGGCATGCCCCGCTTCTGAGGTCCGTCGCGCGGCTGCGCGTGAATCCGTGCGCGAGTCCGTGCGCGGGATGCGCGCAGCCGCTACCGTCTCCGGCCATGACTGGTGTTGCGCTCGCCGAAGAGCTGCTTCTCCTCGCGTACGACGACGAGACCGGCAAGGCGACCATGCCGCGGATCAGCCTCGACCTGGGGATGGCCGCCGCGGTGCTGATCGAACTGGCCCTGGCCGGGCGGATCGTGTACTCCGAGGGGTCCCTGACGGTGGTCGACCCGACGCCCACCGGCGAGCCGCTCGTCGACGGGGTCCTCGCCCGCATGGCCGCCGACACGCCCCACAGCCCCTCGTCCTGGGTGCAGCGGCTGCGGCACGGCCTGCGCGACAAGATCCTGGGTGACCTGTGCGCCCAGGGCGTGGTGCGCGACGTCGACGAGACCGAGCTGGGCTTCATCCACGTGCACCGCTACCCGACGGTGGACCCGGCCGTCGAGGCGGACACCCGACGCCGGCTCGCCGAGGCGCTGGCCAGCGGCGAGCTGCCCGACGAGCGGACGGCGGCCCTGGCCACCCTGGTCGCGGTGCTGCGGATGGAGCCGGCGCTCGGCCTGAGCGGTGACGCGGCCCGGGAGGCCCGGCAGCGGCTGGAGGAGATCGCCGGCGGCTCCGGCTTCTCCGGCACCGTCAGCCTGGACGACTCCGTGGTCCGCCCCTCCGTCGGCCTCGTCGTGGCCGCCCTGGGCAGCGCCGTGGACGCCGCCCTGGGCCCCCGCCGCTAACCACCCGACCTGGACCACCCCACCCGCCAACCCCCACCCCCACCCCGACCGGCGGCCCCCGGCGGCCCCCCGTCGCCGACCCTTGTCGATCAAGAAGTTTGCGTCCTGGAGAGGCGCGTTCCCTGACGCAAACTTCTTGATCACCTGGCCTCGCCCGGGGCGCCTGGCTGCGCGGCGGCGCGGTCCCGTGGGTGGGGGTGGGGGCAGCGTCAGAGGCCCAGGGTGGTGGCCATTTCCTTGCGGAGGGTGGCTACCGCGGCGGTGGCGCGGGCGCGGGCTGCGGCGACGTCGCCGTCCGCCACCGGCTCCACCACCTCCAGGTACGCCTTGAGCTTCGGCTCGGTGCCCGAGGGGCGGATCACCACCCGGGCGGTGCTGGTACGCAGGATCACCACGTCCGCCTCGGGGAGCAGGTCCTGCGCCTCGGTGACCGGCTGCCCGAGCAGCGTCGTCGGGGTGGCGGCCCGGATCCGGGCCATCGCGTCGGCGATCAGCCGTAGGTCGTCCACCCGTACGGAGAGTTGGTCCGTGTGGTGCACGCCGAACTCGGCGGCCAGCTCGTCCAGCCGGTCGGTCAGGGTGCGCCCCTGCGCCTTGAGCCCGGCGGCCAGCTCCGCCACGGTCAGCGCGGCGGTGATGCCGTCCTTGTCGCGTACGTGCTCCGGGGCGACGCAGTAGCCGAGCGCCTCCTCGTAGCCGAAGACCAGCGGCTGGGTCCCGCCGCCGGCCCGGACGATCCACTTGAACCCGGTCAGCGTCTCGTCGTACGGCAGGCCCCGGGCGGCACACATCGCCCGCAGCAGCGACGACGACACGATCGTGGTGGCGTACAGGCCGGTCACGCCGCGCCGCATGAGGTGGTCGGCCAGCAGCACACCCACCTCGTCGCCGCGCAGCATCCGCCAGCCGGGCGGGTTCCCCACCGCCTGATCCGGGCCGGCGACCGCTGCCTGCGTGCTCACCGCGGGACCGGTGTCCCGGACGGCCACCGCGCAGCGGTCCGCGTCGGGGTCGTTGGCGATGGCGATGTCCGCGCCCGTCGCCTCGGCCAGCGCGACCAGCCGGTCCACCGCCCCCGGCTCCTCCGGGTTGGGGAAGGAGACGGTCGGGAACGCGGGGTCCGGCTCGGCCTGCTCGGGCACCACACCGGGCACGGGGAAGCCCGCGCGGGCGAACGCCGCGGTGAGCACCGCCGCGCCCACCCCGTGCAGCGGCGTGTACGCCACCGCCAGGTCGCGCGACCCGTCCGGGTCGATGACGGCGGCGGCCCGCTCCACGTAGGAGGCCACCAGGTCGTCGCCGAGCACCTGACCGGCCGGCCCGAGGGGCACCTCGGCCAGCGACCCGACCGACCGGATCGCGGCCTCGATGCCGGCGTCGGCCGGGGGCACGATCTGGGCGCCGTCGCCGAGCGTCCCGCCCAGTTCCGCGCCGAGGTAGACCTTGTAGCCGTTGTCCTGCGGCGGGTTGTGGCTGGCGGTCACCATCACCCCGGCGACCGCCCCGAGGTGGCGCACCGCGTACGCGAGCACGGGGGTGGGCAGCGGGCGGGGCAGCAGCAGCGCCGGGCGTCCCACGCCGGTGGCGACCTGGGCGGTCCGCTCGGCGAACTCGCGGGAACCGTGCCGGGCGTCGTACCCGATCACCAGCGGGCCGGAGCCGCCCTGGGCGGCGAGCCAGCCGACCAGCCCGGCGGCGGCCCGCGTGACCACCGCGAGGTTCATCCCGTTGGGGCCGGCGCGCAGCGGGCCGCGCAGCCCGGCCGTGCCGAAGGTCAGCGGGCCGGCGAAGCGGTCGGCCAGCTCCGGGGCGCTCGCCGGCAGGCGGTCGAGCACCGCCCGCAACTCCTCCCGGCTGGCCGGGTCGGGATCGTCGTCGAGCCAGCGCCGTGCTTGCTCGCGAATGTCGTCGATGTCAGTGGTTTCCGCCGGCATGTCTCTTGATAGCACGCCGGCGGATCACCACCGCGCTTCCCCCGGGCTCAGCCGGCCTCGGTGAGCTGGAACGACTTCACCATCTCGTCGAAGATCGGCCGGCTGTCGGCGAACTTCGTGTCGGTCGAGGTGAGGTAGAACGAGTAGACCTTGCCCTCGTGGACCACGCCGCGCCACACGCCGTGCCGCTTGGCCTCGCCCTCGCCGCAGGTGTACTCGAACTCGGCCGCCGCCTTGCCGACCCACTGCACCTCGTTCATGGCGAGCTGGGCGTACGGCTTGGCGCAGGACTTGGAGCGGTTCTTCAGACCGTCCTCGGCGACCTCGGCCCAGCGCATCGAGTTGGTGCGGAAGTCCTCCACCAGGATCCGGACCTTGCGGCCCTCGTCCTCCGGGTCGACGTAGTCCACCCAGTTGCCGGCGCTCTTGATCTCCCAGCCCTGCGGCACCATGACCCGTACGCCCTTGCCGGTGTGCTCCTTCATCTCGGGCACGCCGGCGGCCGGGGCCTGCGACGTCGGGGCGGCCTGCGGGACGGTCGGCGCCGGGTCGTCGCCGCCGGTGAAGAGGACGACCGCCCCGATCAGCAGCAGTGCGGCCAGGCCGCCGGCGGCGGCGAGCTGCACCTTGCGCGGCCAGCCCTTGACGGTGCCGACGAGCTGGTTGCCGACGGCGCCGACCCGGCCGCCGAAGCCACCGCCCGAGTCGCTCGTGGCGGGCGCGGTGGCGGGGGTCGCCCACGGCTGCCCGGTGCCCGGTACCGACCACTGGCCGCCGCCGTAGGTGCCGCCGAGGTGCTGGGTGGCCTCCGGCGGCGGTGCGCCGAAGACGGGCGCTCCGACGCCCACCCGCTGGGTGGCCTCCGGCGGGGTGCCGAAGGTGGGCGTGCCCGCCTTCACCCGCTGGGTCGCCTCGGTCGGGCCGCTGAAGCCGACCAGGCCGGCGGCGTTGGTGCGCAGCTGCTGGGTGGCGTCCGACCCGCCGGACGTCATCCGCTGGGTCGCCTCGGCGCCGCCGTAGGTGCGGCCGGCCGGCGTGGACCCGCTCGGCGCGGGCATCGCGCCGGTGGGGGTGTGCAGCGGCCCGGCCAGGGCGTCGGCGCTGGTGTCGTCCATCGCGGCGGGGCTCGCGGCGAGGGCGGCCTGCGCGGGGCGCTCGCCCCGGCGCAGCGCCGCCAGCCGGTCGGTGAGCGACTCGCCGGGGTTGAGCATCGCCCGGCCGCCGATCTGCCCGCTCGGCTTCGGCTGCTCCGGCTCGGCGGCCGGCGGGGTCGGCACGGGCCGCTGCACCGGGACCACCGAGTAGGGGTCGGTCACCGAGTTCACGGCGGCGGCGTTGCTGGTCAGCGGGCCGGCGAGCAGCTCGCGCAGCATGGCCCGGGCGGTGTGCACGTCGAGGCGGCGGGCCGGGTCCTTCTCCAACAGGCCCATCAGCACCCGGGCCAGCGGCCCGCTGCGCTGCGGCGGGGCGGGCGGGTCCTCGACCACGGCGTGCATGGTCTCGATCGGGTCGCCCTTGTCGAACGGGGGCCGCCCCTCCACCGCCGTGTAGAGCGTGACGCCCAGCGAGAATAGGTCGCTCGGCGGGCCGAACTCCTGGCCCATCGCCCGCTCGGGGGAGATGAAGTGCGGCGAGCCGAGCACCATCCCGGGGGTGGTGAGCTGCACGTCGGTGGGCATCCGGGCCACGCCGAAGTCGGTCAGCACGCAGCGCCCGTCGGCGCAGATCAGCACGTTGGCCGGCTTGACGTCGCGGTGCAGCACGCCGATCGCGTGCGCCACCTCCAGCGCGCCGAGCAGGGCGATGCCGATCTTGGCGACCACCCGCTGCGCGACCGGCCCGTCCTCGATCACCATGTCTGCGAGGCTGCGGGCGTCGAGCAGCTCCATCACGATCCACGGCCGGCCGCCCTCGGTGACCACGTCGTAGACCTGGACGACGGCCGGGTGCTGGATGGCCGCCGCCGCGCGGGCCTCGCGAAGGGTGCGCTCGTACATGGCGTCGCGGTCGCTGGGGGCCAGCCCCGGGGGCAGGACGACCTCCTTGACGGCCACGTCCCGCCGCAGGAGTGTGTCCGTGGCACGCCAGACCGTGCCCATGCCGCCGTTGCCCACCGCCGAGCGCAGCGAGTAGCGCTCGCCGATGGTCGTGCCGGGCGTCGCGCGTCCGTTGGGGGAACTGACTGGTCCGCCGCTCCACGTCGGGATCTGAGTCACAGAAAAGCCACCGGGGGAATTCGAGGGGGGCTGGGACACAACCCCCCTATCTTGCTGGTTCCGACGCCCGATGCGAAACCCGACGCGGCGGACGTTTGTCGAACTGGACGGTACGTGTCCGAGCGTTCACCTCTCGTCGATGCCCGTCGACGTGTCGCCCGGTGTGCGGTATCCCTCACCCGCCGACGCCGTCGCGCGTCCTACCATCCGCTAATGAGCGAACCGCGGTCAAGCGAGTCCGGTTTTCCGATCAAGGGCGTCTACACGGCCGCGGACCTTCCGGAGGACCTGGATTCCCGGCTCGGCGGCCCGGGCGAGTTTCCGTACGCGCGCGGGGTCTACCCCACCATGTACACCTCCCGCCCCTGGACCATGCGCCAGTACGCCGGCTTCGGCACCGCCACCGAGTCCAACGCGCGCTACCACCAGTTGTTGCGGGCCGGCACGATGGGTCTCTCCGTGGCCTTCGACCTGCCGACGCAGATGGGCTACGACTCCGACGACCCGATCGCGCACGGCGAGGTGGGCAAGGTCGGGGTGGCCATCGACTCGATCGACGACATGCGGCTGCTCTTCGACGGCATCCCGCTCGACAAGGTCTCGACCTCGATGACCATCAACGCGCCCGGCTCGGTGCTGCTCCTGCTCTACCAGCTCGTGGCCGAGGAGAACGGGGTCGCCGGCTCGGCCCTCAACGGCACGATCCAGAACGACATCCTGAAGGAGTACATCGCCCGCGGGACGTACATCTTCCCGCCGAAGCCCTCGCTGCGGCTGGTCGCCGACACCTTCGGCTACTGCCGCAAGGAGGTGCCGAAGTGGAACACCATCTCCATCTCCGGCTACCACATGGCCGAGGCCGGCGCGTCGCCCGCGCAGGAGATCGCGTTCACCCTGGCCAACGGCGTCGAGTACGTCCGGGCCGCGCTGGAGGCCGGCTTGGCCGTGGACGACTTCGCGCCCCGGCTGTCGTTCTTCTTCGTCGCCCGCACCACCCTGCTGGAGGAGGTGGCCAAGTTCCGGGCCGCCCGCCGGATCTGGGCCCGGCTGATGCGCGACGACTTCGGCGCCAAGAACCCGAAGTCGCTGATGCTGCGCTTCCACACCCAGACCGCGGGCGTGCAGCTCACCGCCCAGCAGCCGGAGGTCAACCTGGTCCGGGTGGCGGTGCAGGGCCTCGGCGCGGTGCTCGGCGGCACCCAGTCGCTGCACACCAACAGCTTCGACGAGGCGATCGCGCTGCCCACCGAGAAGGCGGCCCGGCTGGCGCTGCGCACCCAGCAGGTGCTGGCGTACGAGACGGACCTGACCGCCACCGTCGACCCGTTCGCCGGCTCGTACGTGGTGGAGGCGATGACCGCCGAGATCGAGGCGGCGGCGACCGAGCTGATGGAGCGGGTGGCCGACCACGGCTCGGCGGTCGACGCCATCGAGGCGGGCTTCCAGAAGCGGGAGATCGAGCAGTCCGCGTACCGGATCGCGCAGGAGATCGACTCCGGCGAGCGGGTGGTGGTGGGCCTCAACCGGTTCACCGTCGACGAGGAGGAGCCGTACGAGCCGCTGCGGGTCGACCCGACGATCGAGGCGGCGCAGGCCGAGCGGCTGGCGCGGCTGCGCGCCGAGCGCGACGCCGGGGCGGTCGAGCGGGGACTGGCTGAGCTGCGGGCCGCCGCCGAGGGCACGGAGAACGTGCTCTACCCGATGCGGGATGCGCTGCGGGCCCGCGCCACGGTGGGCGAGGTCTGCGGCACCCTGCGCCAGGTGTGGGGGCTGTACCGCCCGAGCGACCGGTTCTGATCACGTCGGCCGACGGCCGTCCGACCTCCCGCCGCGTCGGGGGCGGGCGGCCGTCGGCGTCCGGTGCGGCGCCGCTTCACCCGTGCGCCGTAACCGGCCGGTGCACGTCCGGGTAACGACCCGCCCACGGCGCGTTCCTGCTGGTCGCGGGCGTGCGGGGCGGAGCGCTACAGTCGGAGCAGACGCTGGCCGCCCATCGGCGGCGCGGGCGCGTGGAGCAGTCCCGGCGACGCCGCCGGAGGGCCGCGCGCGGTGCGGG
Source organism: Micromonospora sp. NPDC007220 (assembly GCF_040634035.1). NCBI lineage: Bacteria > Bacillati > Actinomycetota > Actinomycetes > Micromonosporales > Micromonosporaceae > Micromonospora > Micromonospora sp. NPDC007220. The sequence continues at coordinate 813,414 of NZ_JBEYEU010000001.1, forward strand.
GCGACGTGGCCGACCGGCCACGGCGTGTGCCGGACGGGTTCGGGGGTAACCCGACCGGGTGGACGTGGACGCACACGGTGTGCGGTTGGTCGGCGACGGGGTGTGTGACCGTCTCGGGTGCCCTCGCTCGGGCGATGGTCGGGTAATTGTCGGAGTGTCCGTCGGTGTGACCGACTAATGCGACAATTCGGAAAAGCGGCCTCTGCGATCGGCATCGATTTCGCGGCGGCCGGGCCGATTACGCGTTGTAGGAGGTGGGGGGCGGATGACGGCGTTCGACCGCGATCTACCTGCTGTCCCGCAGATCTACGAGCGCTCCGAGCAGGGCATACGTGACGCTGCGCGGTCCGACGGCTACCGGAACGACGTTGCGCAGCGTCACCGTCGGAGGTCTAGGCTGTCTGCTGTTCCTGATGATCCATCCATCTCTAGCGAACGAGAATTCGACGTGACGAGTGCGTTGACGCTGCCCACCGGCAACCAGCTGGCGTCGTCCTGGCCGGAGGCGCCGTCCGGCTCCCAGCCCCTGCCGTTCGAGCTGGACCACCTGCTCGCCCTCCGGGTGCCCGGGCTGATCGCCACCCGTCGCCACCTCCACTCCCACCCGGAGCTCTCCGGCGAGGAGTTCGAGACGGCCGCCCTGATCGCCCGGGAGCTCACCCTGGCCGGGCTGAGGCCGCGGCTGCTGCCGAAGGGCAACGGGGTCATCTGCGACATCGACGGCCGCCCCGACGGCCCGGTGGTCGCGCTGCGCGCCGACATCGACGCCCTGCCGCTGACCGACTCGAAGGACGTGCCGTACCGCTCCACGGTGGACGGCGTCTGCCACGCCTGCGGCCACGACGTGCACACCACCGTGATGCTCGGCGTCGGCATGCTGCTGGCCCAGCTCGCCGACCTCGGCGAGCTGCCCGGCCGGGTCCGGCTGATCTTCCAGCCCGCCGAGGAGATCCTGCCCTGCGGCTCGCTGGAGGTCATCGAGGCCGGCGGCCTGGACGACGTGGTGCAGATCTTCGCGCTGCACTGCGACCCCAACCTGCCGGTCGGGCAGATCGGCCTGCGGGTCGGCCCGATCACCGCCGCCGCCGACAACGTCACCGTCCGGCTCACCGGCCCGGGCGGGCACACCGCCCGCCCGCACCTGACCGTCGACCTGGTCGACGCGCTGGGCCGCCTGATCACCGAGGTGCCGGCCCTGGTCAGCCGCCGGGTGCCGGCCAACAGCGGGCTGCTGCTGGTCTTCGGCCACGCCTCGGCCGGCACCCGTTACAACGTCATCCCCTCCGAGGCGTGCGCCTCCGGCACCCTGCGGGTGATGGACCGCGACACCTGGGAGCTGGCCCCCAAGATCGTGGGTCAGGTGGTCCGCGACGTCGTCGCGCCGACCGGTGCCACCGTCGACCTGGAATACCTGCGGGGCCGCCCGCCCGTGTGCAACGACTCCCGGGCCATCCAGGTCCTGACCGGCGCCACCGTCGCCGCGCTCGGGCCGGAGGGCGTCGCCGAGACCCCGCAGAGCATGGGCGGCGAGGACTTCTCCTGGTACCTGGAGTACGTCCCCGGCGCGCTCGCCCGGCTGGGCGTCGGCCGCTCCGGCCCGAACGTGGACCTGCACCGGGCCTCGTTCGACGCGGACGAACGGGCCATCCCGGTCGGCGTACGACTCATGGTCCAGACCGCGCTGCGGGCACTGGCGGCGGCGCGGTAGGCGGCAGCGGCGCGGCCGGTCCGGTCGGCGTCATCGCCGGCGGGGCCGTACGCCGCCGCCGGCGCAGCACCACCAGCAGCACCGCCACCGGTACGCCGATCGCCAGCAGCCACGGCAGCACCGCGCCCAGCACCGTCAGCAGGATGGTCATTGAGGTCAGGAAGACCTTCCAGCCGCCCTTGAGCCCCACCAGGAAGCCGACCTCGGTCTCCTCGTCGGCGGTGCTCGCGTCGGGGCCGACCAGCGACACGGTGATCGTCGACAGGCTGGTCAGGTCCGCCAGCCGCTCCTTCTTCGCCTCCAGCGAGGCGAGGTCGGCCTCCCGGCGCGACAGCTCGTTCTCCAGCGACACCAGATCGCTGATCGAGGTGGCCCGGGCCAGCAGCTTGCGGGCGCTCTCCACCCGGGCGCGCTGCGTGGTGATCCGCGCGTCCAGGTCGACCATCTGCTCGGTGACGTCCTCCGTGCGGATCTCCCGCCGCTGCTGCCGGCCGAGCTTCGCCAGCTCGTCGACGACGCCGTGGAACTTCGCCGCCGGCACCCGCAGCTCCAGCTCGGCCCGCGCGTCCGCGTCGGCGCTGCGCCGCTGGTCGCCGCCGATGAAACCGCCGGCCGCCGTGACCGTGGCGATCGCGCTCCGCGCCGCCTCGTCCACATCGTCCACCTGCACGCGCATCGTGCCCGTGTAGATGATGGAGCGCTGGTCGACCCGCAGGTCCGGTGCGCCGGCGCCGCTGCCCTGCTCGGCCTTGCCACCGCCCCGCTCCGCCGCGCCACCCGCCGGGTCCGCAGCGCCACCGGCCTGGTCCGCCGCGCCACCGGCCCGGTCCCGCTCCGCTGGGGCCGCCGCCGGTCCGCTGTCGGCGTTGTCCCGCGCGTCGCTGCCGCAACCCGCGAGCGCGAACAGCGCCACCAGCGCGGCGGCCGTCAGCCGTACGCCTCGACGTCGCCGATCCCGTCCGTCCATTCCGCCTCCATCGTCCTCGCCCCCGTGCGGGGCGATACCTCAGACGTGACGCGTCCCCACGTCGGTTCCGGCAGACTGCGCTCAGGACATCACGATTCGATAATCTTGGAGTCACGATGCAGCTCACCAAGTACGCCCACTCCTGCCTGCGGGTGGAACACGACGGGGGAGTGCTGGTCATCGACCCGGGCGTGTTCAGCGATCCGGCTGCGCTCGACGGGGCCGACGCGGTGCTCATCACCCACGAGCATCCCGACCACCTCGACGTCGAGGCGGTCACCCGGCAGCTCGACCGACGGCGCTTCGTCATCCACGGGCCGGCGTCACTGGCCGACACCCTGGGCGACGCCGCCGAGGCGCTCGACGCGGTCCGGCCCGGACAGGCGTTCACGGCCGCCGGCGTGCCGGTACGCGCCCACGGCGGCCGGCACGCCGTGATCCACCCCGACATCCCGGTGATCGACAACCTGGCGTACCTGCTGAACGACACGGTGTACCACCCCGGGGACAGCCTGGTCGTCCCCGAGGACGCGCAGGTCGACACGCTCTTTCTGCCGATCCACGCGCCGTGGACGAAGTTCTCCGAGTCGCTGGACTTCCTCCGGGCGGTCGCCCCGCGCCGGGCGTACGCGCTGCACGACGGGCTGCTCAACGACAACGGGCTCAACGTGCTCAACGGCAACTTCACCCGGCTGTCCGACGTGGAGTACCGCCGGCTCGAACCGGGCACCCGGATCGACGCCTGACGGCGATGCCCGGCCCGCCCCGAGAGCTGGTGCACCGGCTATACACCACCCCGCCGGACCGGTTCGTCGCGATCCGCGACGAGGCCGTCGCCGAGGCCCGCCGCGCCGGCGACCCGAAGGCCGCCCGGGAGATCGCCCGGCTGCGCCGGCCCACCGTGGCCGCCTGGCTGGTCAACCTGCTCGCCATCCGCCGCCCCGAGCTGGTCGCCGACCTGGCCCAGCTCGCCGAGGCCCTGCGCACCGCCCAACGCGAACTGCGCGGGCCCCGGCTGCGGGAACTCTCCACCCAGCGGCGGGCGGTGGTCGGCGCGCTCGTCGCCGAGGTACGCAAGCTGGCGGCCGGGGCGGAGGAGGCCCCGCCGGCCGGGAAGCTGCCGCTGGGCGAGGTGGAGGCCACCCTCAACGCCGCGCTGGCCGACACCGACGTCGCCGAACAGGTCCGCTCCGGCCGGCTGCTGCGGGCCGCCACGTACGCCGGCTTCGGCGAGGTGCCCCGCCCCCAGTTGCGGCTGGTGACCGGCGGGGAGGAGCCGGAGCCGGAGCCCCGGCCCGAGCCGACCGGGAAGCAGCGGGGCGGCGTCGACCGGGCCGCGCTCCGCGCCGAGCAGGCGGAACGGGCCGCCCGGGCGGAGCGGGCGCGCCGCCGACGGGCGCTGGAGAAGGAGCTGGCCAGGGCGCGTACCGACCAGGAACGCGCCGAGGCGGAGCTGGCCGGCGCGACGGCGGCCGAGCGCGACGGCGTCGGCGCGCTGGACGCGATCGAGGCGGAACTGGCCGAGCTGGAGCGGCGCCGGGCCGTCGCCGAGCAGGACCTGAGCCGGGCGAGGCTGGCCCGGCGCGGGGCGGAACGCACGGTGACGGCCCGGCGCCGCCGCGCCGGCGAGGTCGAGGCGGCGATGGAGGCCCTCGACGCCGAAGAGGGGGATGCCGAGTCGGGCGGCGGCGCGGCAGACTGACCCCTGTGGACGGACGGGGAGCGGGCGGATGACGCCGGAACAGGTCGCCGCGGCCAGCAAGCCGATCGTGCTGGACCTCGGCGACGTCTTCACCCGCTGCCCGACCACCCTGCGGCGGGCCCGGCTGCTCGGCATCCCCGGCTGGGCGTTCTACGTCACCGGGCGGGCCGGCGCCCTCGGGGACGTGCGCGCCGAGACGGTCGCCGCCGCCCTTGGCTTCCTGGCCCCCGAAGCGGTCGCCGACGGCTGGGACGCGGCCCGCCGGGTCGTCCCGCCGGTCGAGGTGGCCGCCGCCACCATGGTCGAGTGCTGCCGGTGGGGCGAGGAGCGGCTCGACGCCCTCGCCGGGGTGAGCCGGCTCGCCGCCCTGCTCAGCCGCGCGGTCGACGCCGCGGACGCCAGCGGCATGCCGCTCTTCGCGGCCTGGCGCGCCATGCCGGTGCCGGTCCGGACGGCCGGCGCCCGGGCGGCCGTCGGCCTGCGCCTGCTCCGGGAGCACTTCGCCGGGGCCCACCTGATCGCGGTCCGGGCCAGCGGGATGACCCCGCTGGAGGCCGTGCTCGCCGGCCCGGACGGGGAGGCGGGCGCGGTCGCCTGCGGCTGGCCGCCGCCGTACCCGCCGGTCGGGCCGTTGGTGCGCAGGCGGCTCTGGGCCGAGGCGGTGACCGACCGGCTGGCCTCACCGGCCTTCGCGGCGCTCGGCCCGGCCGACGGCACCGAACTGGTGGAGCTGCTCACCGCGACCCGGGCCCACCTGACCGACCCGGGCTGAGCCGCCGCGCCGGACCCCGGCCCGCGCCGGAACGGGGCCCGCGCCGGAACCCGGCCCGTGCCGGACCCCGGCCGCCGGGGCGGGCCGGAAAATCGGCGGCGACCCGCCGGCCCGCCTGTCAGGATCGCCCCCGTGACTCTTCCCGCCGGCTGGCACGCCCGCCGACCCACCCTGGACGACGTACCGGCGATCCTGGCGGTGGTGCACGCCGCCGACACCTTCGCCATCGGCTATCCGGACTTCGACGCCGACGACGTGCGCGACGCGCTCACCGCGCCGCACGTCGACCCGGAGCGGGACTCCTGGGTGGTGACCGATCCGGAGGGCGCTCTGGTGGCCTGGGCGATCCTGCAGAACGAGACCGGGATGGGCCGGGAGTTCGTCGACGTGTTCGTCGACCCGGCCCGGGGCGCGGAGGTGCGGGGGCCGCTGCTGGCCCGGCAGCTGGACCGGGTGGCCGCGCGGGCCGCCGAGCGCGGCCTGCCGGACCTGACCGTGCGCTGCCCCGCCTGCGAGCCCGAGCGCCGGTGGGCAGCCGAGCTGACCGAGGCGGGGTTCGACTTCGTCAAGCGGTACCAGCTCCTGCGCCGTTCGTTGGCGGGGGTGCCCGGCGAGCCGCCGCCACCGCCGCCCGGGGTGACGGTCCGGCCGGTGCGTCCCGGCGACGAGTCGGAGCTGCGCGACTTCCACCGGATCTTCGACACCGCCTTCCGCGACACCCCCGACTACGAGCCGTCGGGCTACGACCGGTGGCGGGCCCTCATCAGGCCCGGGACGGCCTGGGACGAGTGGTTCGTCGCCGAGGTGGACGGGCAGCCCGCCGGCGTACTCCGGTCGTCCGACCAGGCGCTCGACCGGAACGAGGGATGGGTCAGGAACCTCGCGGTGCTGCCCGGTCACCGGCGTCGCGGGGTGGGCGCGGCACTGCTGAACCACGCGTTCGCCCGGTACGCGGAGAAGGGCCGGGAGACCGTCGGCCTCGGGGTCGACCTGGCCAACCCGACCGCCCCGCTCTCGCTCTACCGGTCGGTGGGGCTGCGCGAGGTGCGCTGGGTCGACATGTACGAGCTGGTCGTGCCGGCCACCGGTGTGTGATTGACGACGCCGGGCGGGGCCGGATGGGGGCCCCGCCCGGTGCCGGAGCAGACTGGGGGCCGTGGGATACGCGCGGGGCCGACCGTACGGGCTAGGCCGACGCGGTGCCGGTGGGGCGGGACCGCAGCTCGGTGACGTAGTCGTCCGGCGCGCCCGCCTTCTCGGCGGCGTTCGCGATCTCCGAGAGGTACCACGCCGTGGGCAGCCCGCCCTCGTACCCGTCGAAGACGTAGATCCACGCGGTCACGTCGCCGTCGAGGGTGGAGATCCGCACGTGCAGCTTGCGGTACGTGCCGGCGGTCACCCCCTCCAGCTCGTCGAGCTGGGCGGCGTCGTAGGGGTGGATGTCGTAGATCGCCACGAAGACCCGGTCGCCGGGCGACTCGACGACCGTGCTGACCGCACCCTCCCAGCCGATCACGTCCTCGCCCGCGAAGGTGAGCCGCCAGCCTTCCAGCCAGCCGGTGCCCACCATCGGCGAATGCGGACAGTAGGCGCGCATGCGGGCGGGGTCGAGGTTAGAGCCGTAGGCGGCGTGATGACGCACGGCGATGACGATAGCCCGCCCACGGGCTGGGGGAGAATACGACTGAGCGTGTCGGACGCGTTCGGGAGAAGAAAGTCACTGTGAGCATTGGTGGGGGGCGGGCACGGTGAGCGCGAGGAGCGCAGCGGAGCGGAGCCCCGCAGTCGCGAACGAAAGGATGGCCCTGTGAGCCGGATCGTGATCATCGGCGGTGGACCGGCCGGCTACGAGGCGGCCCTGGTCGCCGCGCAGCTGGACGCTGATGTCACCGTCGTGGAGGCCGAGGGCGCCGGCGGGGCCTGCGTGCTGTCCGACTGCGTGCCGTCGAAGACCTTCATCGCCAGCTCGGAGGTGGTGACCGGCTACCGGGACACGGAGGAGTTCGGGGTGGACTCCGACGGCCTGGAGGCGGTCACGGTCGACGCCGGCGCGGTGCACGAGCGGGTCAAGCGCCTCGCGCTCGCCCAGTCCGCCGACATCCACGCCAAGCTGGTCAAGGCCGGGGTGACCTTCGTGTCGGGCACCGCCCGGCTCGGCGAGGACACCCTCGGGCACACCCACCGGGTGCTCGTCACCCCGACCGACGGCGGCGGCGAGCAGTCCATCGCCGCGTCGACCGTGCTGGTCGCCACCGGCGCCACGCCGCGCCAGCTGCCCACCGCCGTACCGGACGGCGAGCGCATCCTGACCTGGCGCCAGGTGTACGACCTGCCGGAGCTGCCCGAGCACCTGATCGTGGTCGGCTCCGGTGTCACCGGCGCGGAGTTCGCCAGCGCCTACCTGGCGATGGGCGTGCAGGTGACGCTGGTGTCGAGCCGCGATCGGGTGATGCCGCACGAGGACGCCGACGCGGCCATGGCCATCGAGCGGGTCTTCCGCACCCGGGGCATGAGCATCCTCAACAACTCCCGGGCCGACGCGGTCCGGCGTACCGCCGACGGGGTGGAGGTCGAGCTCTCCGACGGCCGGAAGGTGGCCGGCTCGCACGCGCTGATCGCGGTCGGCTCCATCCCCAACACCGCCGACCTGGGCCTGGCCGAGTACGGCGTCGCGCTGGCCCGGGGCGGCTACGTCACCGTCGACCGGGTCTCCCGGACCAACGTGCCCGGCATCTACGCGGCCGGCGACTGCACCGGGGTGCTGCCGCTGGCCAGCGTCGCCGCCATGCAGGGCCGGATCGCGATGTGGCACGCGCTCGGCGAGGCGGTCCGGCCACTGCGGCTGCGTACCGTCGCGGCGAACGTGTTCACCGACCCGGAGCTGGCCACCGTGGGCGTCTCGCAGGACGAGGTCGACTCGGGCAAGGTGCCGGCCCGGCAGGTCATGCTGCCGCTGGACGGCAACGCCCGCGCGAAGATGGACGGCCTCGCCGACGGCTTCGTCAAGCTCTTCTGCCGCCCGGCCAGCGGGCAGGTGATCGGCGGCGTGGTGGTGGCGCCGAAGGCGAGCGAGCTGATCCTGCCGATCACCATGGCGGTGGAGAACAACCTCACGGTCAACGAGCTGGCCCAGACGATCACGATCTACCCGAGCCTGTCCGGCTCCATCACCGAGGCCGCCCGCCAGCTCATGCTGCACGAGCTGGAGTGATCCGCCGGAGCAGGGCGACCGCGACGACGACGAGCACGGCGACCTCGGTGAGGATCAGCAGGCGCTCGACCAGGCCGAGCAGCAGCCGGTCGCCGGGGTAGGCGGACCAGACCATCGCCGCCGCCAGGACCACGCTGGCCGTGGCGAGACCGCGTACCCGGCGGCCCGCGGCTGCCGGCAGGCGTCGGGCGAGCAGCCAACCGGCGGCCGGCAGCGCCAGGAAGGCGACCACCGAGGCGTACCGGTGGACGTAGGCGGCGGTGTCCATGGGCAGGCCGGGCTCGTTCGTCGGCACCACCGCGGCCAGCAGCAGCCCGCCGACCCAGGCGGCCAGGAAGGCCTCCGCCGCCCGCCCCGCTCCGGTGGCGGCCGGCCGGTGGCCGCGCCACAGGGCGGGCAGGAGCACGGCGGTGGCCGCGGCGAGCACCAGCATGGCGACGTCGATGACGCCGCCCCGGTCGGAGACGGCGTAGTCGCTGACGGTCAGCGTCCACGGGTCCAGGTTCTCGCTCACCTCGACGTGGCCGATCACGGCGAGCAGCGTCGCCAGGGCGATCCCGCCGAGGGCCAGCAGTCCACTGTTCCGGGTTCCGCGCATGGCTCAGCCTGTCCCGCGAGGGACCCCAGACGGATCCGGGCCGCCCACCGAGATCGGTCCCCGGGACCACCCCTAGGCGGCGCCGGGGCGGCCGGTCACTCCGCCCCGGGCGCGTCCCGCCTCGCCGCGACGACGACCGGCACCGCGACCGACTCGGCCGCCCGCCGGGCCCCGACGGCGGTCATGGCCCAGCCCGCCGCCGCGAAGCCGGCCGCCGCGACCCCCGCGATCAGCGCCAGCCGCCACGCGGACTCGGTGAGCGCCGTCCCGCCGAGGTGCCCGACCAGCCCGCCGTACGTCGCCCAGGCCAGCGCCGCCAGGCCCTCGTAGAGCAGGAAAAGGCGGTACGGGTACCGGCTGCGGCCGGCCGAGAAGCAGGCGGCCATCCGTCCGCCGGGCACGAAGCGGCAGAGCAGGATCACGAGCGGCCCGGGTCGGCGCAGCCCCTGGGTGACCCGGCTGGCGACGCGCCGGGCCCGGCCCCGTTGGGCGTCGCGCGGCGCCCGGCGGTCCGGCGCGCCCCGCCCGAGCAGGTAGCAGGCCAGGTCCCCGACGAAGACGCCGAGCGCGCCGACGGCGATGGTCACCGGCAGGTTCAGCCCGCCGTACACGGTGAGGGCGCCCCCGGTGATCATCACGACCTGGGTGGGGATCACGGGGACGAAGGCGTCGGCGACCAGCAGCGCGAGCAGTGCGAGGTACGCCCAGGCCGGCGTTGCGACCTCAGTGAGTAGTTCGGGCACGACTGCCACCTCGCCGGACGGGGCCGATTGCGGGTACCGAGCCTGACGGGTCGCCCGGCGTCACGGGGCGGGACCCTGGCGCGTGGTGACCACCGACACGGCAGGGCCACCGGACACAACGAGCGGAGACCGCCGCAGGTGACGGATGGGCGCGGCGGCGAGGGTCGGCGGACCGGGGCACCCCGGCGTACCGTTGTCGGGGCGCGGCCCCACGACCGTCGGGTCCCCCGTTCCTGACGGTGCGGCCGCCGCGGGCCGTCGGCAGGTCCCGTGCCGGCGGCCCGCCCCTGTGCCCGTCCGCGCTTCCGCCCCCGTGCCGGAGCGCCCGGAAAAACCGGCTGCGGTCCCCGCGGGCAGGGCCGTACCGTCGCGGCATGCGCAGTGCGGTATCCACCACGACGCCGGGAGACCCCGGCGCGCCGTACTGACCTGACCGTCGACGAGGCCCCGGGGCGATCCGCCCCGGGGCCTCGCGGCGTCCGGTGACCGGGTCGACTCCGGGTCGTACCCGATCAAGGAGCGCGACATGATCGACCACCGCAAGCTCGGCCGGGAGCTGGAGCTGTTCGCCTCCGACCCGCTGGCCGGCGCCGGGCTGCCGCTCTGGCTGCCGGCCGGGGCCGCCGCCCGGCACGCCGTCGAGGAGTACGTCCGCGAGCTGGAACGCCGCGCCGGCTACCGGCACGTGTCGACCCCGCCGCTGGGCAGGCGGGAACTCTTCGAACTCTCCGGCCATCTCGGCTACTTCGCCGACGACATGTTCCCGCCGATGCGGCTCTCCGCCGACGACGAGTTCGTGCTGCGGCCGGCGCTCTGCCCGCACCACGCCCTGGTGTTCCGGGCCCGGGGCCGCTCCTACCGGGAGCTGCCGCTGCGGATCGCCGAGCTGGGCGGCATGTACCGCGCCGAGCGCTCGGGGGTGCTCGGCGGGCTGTCCCGGGTGCGCGCCATCTCGCTCAACGACGCGCACAACTTCTGCGCCCTGGAGCAGGTGGGCGAGGAGGTCGCCGAGATCCTCCGGCTGATCCGCGAGGCGCACGCCGCGCTCGGCGTACGGCCGGCGGGGTTCCGGCTGTCGCTGCGCGGGCCGGGGGAGAAGTACGTCGGGGACGACGCCCAGTGGGCGCGGGCGGAGGAGCTGCTGCGCGCCGCGCTCGACGGGGTGGAGTTCACCGAGTCCCCGGGGGAGGCCGCGTTCTACGGCCCGAAGATCGACATCCAGGTGCGGGACGCCGCCGGCCGGGAGTTCACCCTCTCCACCGTCCAGCTCGACTTCGACAAGCCGGAGCGGTTCGACCTGTCGTACACCGACGCGTCCGGGGCGCGGCGTCGACCGGTGATGGTGCACCGCAGCCTCGTGGGCAGCATGGAGCGGCTCTTCGCGTACCTGATCGAGGTGCACGAGGGCGCCTTCCCCGCCTGGTACGCCCCGGTGCAGCTGGTGGTGCTGCCCGTCGGCGACGACCAGGCCGGGGCGGCGGCCCGGTTCGCCCGCGACGCGCTGGCCGCCGGGCTGCGCGTCGAGGTCGACGGGGCCGGTTCGCTGGGCTCCCGCATCCGCGACGCGGCCCGCGCCCGGGTCCCGTACGCCGCCGTCGTCGGACCCCGCGAGGCGGCCGAGGGCGCGGTCTCCCTGCGGTTGCGCGGCGGCCGGGCCCTGGACCCGATGCCCGCCGCCGACGCCCTGCGGCTGATCGGCGCGGTGGTGGCCGACCGCGGTCCGGCGCTGCTGCCGACCCGCTGAGCCCCCGCCCGGCCCCGACCCCGTCGACCGCCCGCCCGTCGCCGCCGGCGGTCTCCCCGTCACCGGGACGACCCTTCGAGCGGCGCGGGCTCGGGGCCGGCCTGGAGGTCGAGGCCGGGCTGGGGGTCGGGGTCGGGCTGGAGGGCGGCGGTGAACTGCGACCGGTACAGGCGGTGGTACGCGCCCCGCGCGGCGAGCAGTTCCTCGTGCGTGCCCTGCTCCACGATCCGGCCGTCCTCCATCATCAGGATCAGGTCGGCGTCGCGGATGGTGGAGAGCCGGTGCGCGATGACGAAGCTCGTCCGGTCCGACCGCAGCGCGGCCATCGCCCGCTGGAGCAGCACCTCGGTGCGGGTGTCCACCGAGCTGGTCGCCTCGTCCAGGATCAGCAGCGACGGCTCGGCGAGGAAGGCCCGGGCGATCGTGATGAGCTGCTTCTCGCCGGCGCTGACGTTGCTGCCCTCCTCGTCGATCACCGTGTCGTAGCCGTCGGGCAGGCTGCGCACGAACCGGTCCACGAACGTGGCCCGGGCCGCGGCCAGGATCTCCTCCTCGCTCGCCCCGGGGCGGCCGTACGCGATGTTGTCGCGGATGGTGCCCCCGAAGAGCCAGGTCTCCTGGAGCACCATGCCGATCCGGCCGCGCAGGTCGTCGCGGCGCATCGTGGTCACGTCCACCCCGTCGAGCGTGATCCGGCCGGCGTCCAGCTCGTAGAAGCGCATGACCAGGTTGACCAGCGTGGTCTTGCCGGCCCCGGTCGGCCCGACGATGGCGACCGTGTGGCCGGGCTCGGCGACCAGGGAGAGGTCCTCGATCAGCGGCTTGTCGGGGGCGTACCGGAAGGAGACGTTCGCGAACTCGACCCGGCCGTGCGGGTCGCGTACCCGGGCCGGCTCGGCCGGGTCGGGGCTCTGCTCCTCGGCGTCGAGCACGGCGAAGACCCGTTCGGCGGAGGCCACCCCGGACTGGAGCAGGTTCGCCATCGAAGCGACCTGGGTGAGCGGCTGGGTGAACTGCCGCGAGTACTGGATGAACGCCTGCACGTCGCCGAGGCTCATCGACCCCGACGCCACCCGCAGGCCACCGACCACGGCGATCGCCACGTAGCTGAGGTTCCCGACGAACATCATCGCCGGCATGATGATCCCGCTGATGAACTGGGCGCCGAAGCTAGCCCGGAACAGCTCGTCGTTCTTGGCGGTGAAGGCGGCCTCCACCTCGCGCTGCCGGCCGAAGACCTTCACCAGCTCGTGGCCGGTGAACGCCTCCTCGATCTGGCCGTTCAGCTCGCCGGTGTGCTCCCACTGGGCGATGAACTGCCGCTGCGACCGCTTGGCGATGGCGGTGGTGACGACCACCGAGACCGGGACCGCGACCAGGGCCACCAGGGCCAGCAGCGGCGAGATCCAGAACATCATGGCGAGCACGCCGACGACGGTGAGCAGCGAGGTGAGCAGCTGGCTCAGCGTCTGCTGGAGGCTCGTCGAGATGTTGTCGATGTCGTTGGTGACCCGGCTGAGCAGCTCGCCCCGGGGCTGCCGGTCGAAGTAGGGCAGCGGCAGCCGGTTCAGCTTCTCCTCCACCTCGGCGCGCAGCCGCAGCACGGTGCGCTGCACCACCCCGTTGAGCAGCCAGCCCTGCCACCACATCAGCAGGCTGGCCACCAGGTAGAGCCCGAGTGCCAGCAGCAGCACCCGCGCCAGCGCGGTGAAGTCGATGCCCTCGCCGGGCACCACGTCCATCCGGGCGAGCATGTCGGCGAAGTTGTCGTTGCCGGCCGCCCGCGCGGCGGCCACCGCCTGGTCGGCGGTGGTGCCCGCCGGCAGCTGCCGGCCGATCACCCCGGTGAAGATCAGGTCGGTGGCCCAGCCGAGCACCTTCGGCCCGACCACGCTGAGCCCGACGCTGAGCACGGCCAGCGCGATCACGGCGACGAGCTGGAGGCGCTGCGGGCGCAGCCGGCCCAGCAGCCGCCGGGCCGAGGGCCCGAAGTTCATCGACCGCTCGGCGGGCATCCCGACGCCCGCGTGCGGACCGCCGCGCTGCCCGCCGGGCGGCAGCCGCTTCGGCGTCGCGGCGTCGGCGGCCGGCTTCTGCTGCGGTACGGCGCTCGCGCCCGCGCTGCTGTGCCTGACGGTTGGCTCGCTCCGCTCGCTCACGCGACCACCTCCGTGGTGTTCTGCGACGCCACGATCTCGGCGTACGTCGGGCAGGTGAGTAGTAGCTCGTCGTGCCGGCCGATCCCGACCACGCCCCCGTTCTCGAGCACGACGATCTGGTCGGCGCCGACGATGGTGCTGACCCGCTGCGCCACGATCACCACGGCGGCGTCCGCGGTGACGGGGCGCAGCGCCGCCCGCAGCCGCGCGTCCGTGCCGAGGTCGAGCGCGGAGAACGAGTCGTCGAAGAGGTAGATCTCCGGCCGCCGGACCAGGGCGCGCGCGATGGCCAGCCGCTGCCGTTGCCCGCCCGAGACGTTCGTGCCGCCCTGCGCGATCGGCGCCGCCAGCCCCTCGGGCATCGCCTCGACGAAGTCCCGCGCCTGGGCGATCTCCAGCGCCCCCCAGAGTTCCGCGTCGGTCGCGTCCGGGTTGCCGTAGCGCAGGTTGCTCGCCACGGTCCCGGTGAACAGGTACGGCCGCTGCGGCACCAGCCCGATGCGGCGCCACAGCTCGTCCGGCGCCAGCTTCCGCACGTCGACGCCGTCGACCAGCACCGCGCCGGCGGTCGTGTCGACCAGCCGGGGTACGAGCGACAGCAGGGTGGTCTTGCCCGCGCCGGTGCTGCCGATGACCGCCGTGGTCGTCCCCGGTGTCACCCGGAACGACACGTCGCGCAGCACCGGCTCGGCCGCCCCCGGGTACTGGAACGCGACGTCGCGCAGTTCCAGCTCGCCGTGGCTCGTCACCTCGGTCACGGGGCGGGCGGCGGGCACCACGGAGGAGTCGGTGTCGAGCACCTCGACGATCCGTTCGGCGCAGACCGCCGCCCGCGGCACCATCATCAGCATGAAGGTGGCCATCATGACGGCCATCAGGATCTGCATCAGGTACTGGAGGAAGGCGGTGAGGGCGCCGACCTGGATCGCCCCGGCGTCCACCCGCTCGGCGCCGAACCAGAGCACCGCGACGCTGGAGACGTTGAGCACCAGCATCACCACCGGGAAGATCAACGCCATCAGGCGGCCGATCCGCAGGGCGGTCGCGGTGAGGTCGGCGTTCGCCGTGGCGAAGCGGTCCGTCTCGTACGGCTCCCGGACGAACGCCCGCACCACCCGGATGCCGGTGATCTGCTCGCGCAGCACCCGGTTGACCGTGTCGATGCGGGTCTGCATGAGCCGGAAGCCCGGCACCATCCGCCGGATGATCAGCCACAGGGCGACGGCCAGCACGGGCACGCTGACGAGCATCAGCCAGGAGAGCCCGACGTCCTCGCGCAGCGCCATCACCACGCCGCCGACGCTCATGATGGGCACGGCGACGAGCATCGTGCAGCTCATCAGCACGAGCATCTGCACCTGCTGCACGTCGTTGGTGTTGCGGGTGATCAGCGAGGGCGCGCCGAACCGGGCGACCTCGCGGGCGGAGAAGCGGTTGACGTGCCCGAAGATCGACGACCGGACGTCCCGGCCGAAGGCCATCGCCGTGCGCGCGCCGAGGTAGACGGCCGCGACCGAGCAGACGATCTGGATGAGGCTGACCGCGAGCATCCAGCCGCCGGTGCGCATGATGTAGCCGGTGTCGCCCCGGGCCACGCCCAGGTCGATGATGTCGGCGTTGAGGCTGGGCAGGTAGAGCGACGCCATGGTGCCGACGAACTGGAGCAGCACCACGGCGGCCAGCGGCCGGTGGTACGGGCGAAGGTGCGTACGCAGCAGCCGGGTCAGCATGCCGGGCTCCCTTCCGGGGTGCCGTGGTCGCCGTTGCCGATGACCTCGAGGAGGAACTCGCGGATCACCGCCGCCTTCGCCGGGTCGGCGTCGACCGAGGTCAGCGGCTGCCCGGAGCGGATCATGGCGGTCAGCGCGTCGATCCGGGCGCGGCCGGCCGGGGTGATCGCGATCTTGACGCTGCGCCGGTCGGCCTCGTCGCGCTGCCGCTCGACGAGGCCGTCACGTTCGAGGGTGTCGACGATGCCGGTCAGGGTGGCCGGCCGGACGAAACAGTGCTCGGCGACCGCGCGGTGCGCCAGTTCGCCGTGCTCGGCGAGAGTCATCAGAGCGACCATCCCGGCCTGGGTGAGGCCGTGCGCCTCGGCCAGGTAACGATTCCACCGCTGTCCGGTGACGTGCCCGGCGACCACGAGCAGTCGCGCTATCGGCACGTCCCGCAGCGTCAACAGTTCCATGGACGGCAGATTAGCGCCCTGAACGTCAGGCCCCAAACGAAATAGCGACGGCCACTCCGACGAAGAGGATCTGCTCCGCCGTACGCGGGCCGAGGGGGGTAGCCGGGCGGCCGGCCAGGGTCAGGCCGCGCCGCACCGCCGAGACGTTCGCCGGGAACATGGCCAGCATCAGCAGGGCCAGCCCGGCCGCGGTCCAGCGGGCGGTCGCCGGCACCAGCAGCCCGACCGCGCCCACCAGCTCCAGCACGCCGGTGACGGTGACCAGCAGGTCGGGCCGGGGCAGGCGCGGCGGCACCATCGCGATCATGTCGGCCCGGTAGGCGGGGGCGAAGTGCGCGACACCGGTCACCACGAACATCAGCGCCAGGCCCACCCGCAGCGCCGGATGCCAGCCGTCGAGGGTGGCCACGCCGGCCAGCCCGGCCAGCCGGGCGAGCGCGGTGCCGGCCACGAGTGCGATCAACGGAGCCATCGGTACCTCCTCGGTAGCAACTTGTCGCCGACAAGATTGCCTTCGGAGGTGTCATCTTGTCAATGGCAAGATATGATGGCGGCATGACCGGAACGCGCGGCTACCACCACGGCGACCTGCGTCGCGCCCTGCTCGCGGCGGCGGTGCAGGTGATCGAGGAGTCGGGCCCGGCGGCGCTGAGCCTGCGCGACCTGGCCCGCCGGGCGGGCGTCTCGCACGCCGCCCCGGCCCACCACTTCGGCGACAAGGCCGGGCTGCTGACCGCCCTCGCCACCGAGGGCTTCCACCTGCTGGCCGAGGCGCTGCACGGCGCCGGCGGCGAACTGCTCGACCGGGGCGTCGCGTACGTCGACTTCGCGGTCCGCCACCGCGCGCACTTCGAGGTGATGTTCCGTCCGGACCTCTACCGGGCCGACGCGACGGAGTTGGTGGCGGCCCGCCAGCGCGCCGGGGCCGCGCTGCACTCGGGCGTCGCGGGGCTGTCCGAGCGACGCCTGACGGCGGAGGATCCGCAGGGCGACGCGCTCGCGGCCTGGTCCATCGTGCACGGCTTCGCCACGCTCTGGATCTCGGGCGCGCTGCCGCCGCGCGTCGGCGACGACCCCCGGAAGGCGGCCCGCGAGGTGATCCACCGCCTCTTCCCGCAGCCCTGACGGGCGCGGGACGGCCAGGTGGCAGTGCTCGTGCCGGTCCTGTCGAGCTGATGTCGTAGCCGATTCAGCCCGACAGGCACCGCTCTCGACGGGCACCGCTCTCGACGGGCACCGCTCACCGACAGGCACCGCCAGCCGGCTGCGGCGCGGCCCGCCGGTGGCGGCGGTGTCACCAGCTGGTGGGCAGCGGCATCCCCTCGGTGTAGCCGGCCGTGCTCTGCACGCCGACCAGGGCCCGCTCGTGGAACTCCGCGAGGTCGCGCGCACCCGCGTAGGTGAAGGCGCTCCGTACCCCCGCGATGATCTCGTCGATCAGGTCCTCCACGCCCGGACGGGCCGGGTCCAGGTACATCCGCGCCGAGGAGATGCCCTCCTCGAAGACCGCCTTGCGGGCCCGGTCGTACGCGCTGTCGTCGGCAGTCCGCGCGCTGACCGCCCGCGCCGAGGCCATGCCGAAGCTCTCCTTGTAACGCCGGCCGTCGGCGTCGGTGTAGAGGTCGCCGGGCGACTCGTAGGTGCCGGCGAACCAGGAGCCGATCATCACGTTCGAGGCTCCGGCGGCCAGCGCCAGCGCCACGTCGCGCGGGTGTCGCACGCCGCCGTCGGCCCAGACGTGCCGGCCGAGCTGCCGGGCCGCCGCGGCGCAGTCGAGCACGGCGGAGAACTGCGGCCGGCCCACCCCGGTCATCATCCGGGTGGTGCACATCGCGCCCGGACCGACGCCGACCTTGACGATGTCGGCCCCCGCCCGCACGAGGTCGCGTACGCCCTCGGCGGTCACCACGTTGCCCGCCGCGACCGGGACCGCCGGGTCCAGCGCGCGGACCGCCCGCAGGGCGGTGATCATGCGTTCCTGGTGCCCGTGCGCGGTGTCCACCACCAGCGTGTCCACCCCGGCCTCCAGCAGCGCCGCCGCCTTGCCGGTCACGTCGCCGTTGATGCCCACGGCGGCGGCGATCCGCAACCGGCCCCGGTCGTCCACCGCCGGCCGGTAGAGGGTGGCCCGCAGCGCACCCTGCCGGGTCAGCACCCCGACCAGGCGCCCCTCGGCGTCGACCACCGGGGCCAACCGGCGTCGCCCCGCCGAGAGCCGCTCGAAGCCGGTACGCGGGTCCGCGTCCGCCGGCACGGTGTGCAGCTCCGTGGACATCACGTGCCGGAGCTGGGCGAAGCGGTCCACGCTGACCGTGTCCGCCTCGGTCACCACGCCCACCGGCCGGCTCTCCTCGTCGATGACCACCACGGCGCCGTGCGACCGCTTCGGCAGCAGGTGGATCGCGTCGCCGACGGTGTCGGTCGGGCCCAGCGTGATCGCCGTGTCGTGCACCAGGTGCCGCTGCTTGACCCAGGCGACGACGTTCGCCACCACCTCGATGGGGATGTCCTGCGGGATGACCGCGATCGCGCCGCGCCGGGCGACCGTCTCGGCCATCCGGCGGCCGGACACCGCCGTCATGTTCGACACGACCAGCGGGATGGTGGTGCCCGTGCCGTCGGGGGTGGCCAGGTCGACGTCGAGCCGCGAACCCACCTCGGAACGGACGGGCGCCATGAAGACGTCGTTGTAGGTCAGGTCGTGCGCGGGGACCGCGCCGTGAAGGAACCGCACGTCGCCATCATTCACGCCCGCCGGCGCCCGCGCCCCGGGTGGTAGCCGAAAACACCCCGACCACGCCCGGAACACCAACGCCGCCACCGGCGCGCTCAGTCGAACAGCAGGGTGGCCGCGACCGCCACCATCACGACGGCCACCGTCCCGTCGATCACCCGCCAGGCCACGGGGCGGGCCAGCACTGGCGCGAGCCGGTGGGCGGCGGCGCCGAGGACCGTGAACCAGACCGCGCTGGCCAGCACGGCGCCCGCGCCGAAGACCCAGTGGTGCGGGTGCTGGCGGGCCACCCCGCCGAGCAGGAGGACGGTGTCGAGGTACACGTGCGGGTTGAGGTAGGTGAACGCGAGGCAGGCCAGCAGCGTCGCCCCGAGCGTGGCCGGCGGCCGGTCGGCGGGGGAGAGCGCGCCGGGACGCAGCGCGCGGCGGGCGGCCAGCGCGGCGTACCCGAGCAGGAACGCGGCGCCGAGCCACCGGACGGCGGTGAGGGCGGTGGGGTGCTCCGCCGTCGCGCCGCCCATGCCGGCGATGCCGAGCGCGATGAGCAGCGCGTCGGACGCGGCGCAGACGGCGACGACCGGCAGGACGTGCTCGCGGCGCAGGCCCTGCCGCAGGACGAAGGCGTTCTGCGCGCCGATGGCGGCGATCAGCGCGATGGCGAGGGAGAAGCCGGCGGCGGCGGAGCCGGCCACGGAGCTGCTGAGGATGTCGGGCACGAGCCGAGGCTACGAGCCCCGCGTCATGCAGCCCAGCTAAAGATTCTCATGGCGGATAAGCTCTGCTTCATCATGCTGGACACCACGCAGCTCCGGACCTTCGCCGCGGTGGTCCGCGAGGGCAGCTTCGAGGCGGCGGCGCGGTCCCTGCACGTCACCCCCTCGGCCGTCAGCCAGCGCCTCAAGGCGCTGGAGCAGTCCGTCGGTCAGGTGCTCGTCCAGCGGACGAAGCCGTGCCGGGCCACCGACGCGGGCCGGCCGCTGCTGCGGCTCGCCGGGCAGGTGGCCCTGCTGGAACGGGAGGCGCTGGACGCCGCCCGGCCCGCCCTCGGCGGGCCCGCGCCCACCCGGGTGACGGTCGTGGCGAACGGGGACTCGCTGGGCACCTGGTTCGTCGGCGCGCTGGCGCGACTGCCCACCGAGCTGGCGCTGCTGTTCGACGTCCGCCGGGACGACGAGGACCACACGGCGGAGCTGATCCGCGACGGCACGGCGATGGCGGCCGTGACCGCGCAGCGCGAGGCCGTGCAGGGCTGCCGGGTGGAGCGGCTGGGCGCCATGCGGTACGTCGCCCTCGCCGAGACCGGGTTCGCCACGCGCCACTTCCCCGACGGTCTCACCGAGGCCGCCCTGGCGTCGGCGCCGATGATGGCGTTCGACCGCAAGGACCAGCTCCAGCAGCGGTTCGCCCGCACCGTCACCCGGCGTCGGCTCGACCCGCCGGTCCACTACGTCCCGTCCTTCGACGGCTTCAATGAGGCGGTGCGGCTCGGGCTCGGCTGGGGGATGGTCCCGGAGCGGATCGCCCGCGCCGACGTCGCCGCCGGACGCTGCGTCGACCTCGGCGCCGGGCGTCACCTGGACCGCCCGTTGTACTGGCAGCACTGGCGGGTGGACTCCGCCACCCTGGACGCGCTGACGGCCGCCGTCCGAACCGTGGCGGGCGCCGAACTGCGCTGACCGCCCGGGCTGCTTGCCGCGCCCTGTCCGGCGGGCTGGTGCCACGCCGCGGCGCACCCCGGCCGGCCGTGCCGTGCTGCGCCGCGCCGTGTTGCGCCGTGCCGTGCCGTGCCGTGCCGTGCTGCGCCGTTAGGAAGGGCACCTGTACCGAAACGTCAGGAAGGTGCCCTTCCTTACACCCTCAGGCGATGGTGCAGATCGCCGCGCCGGCGGTGATGACGGCGCCGACCTCGGCCGCGAGGCCGCTGACCGTGCCCGCCTTGTGGGCGTGCAGCGGCTGCTCCATCTTCATCGCCTCCAGCACCACGACCAGGTCACCCTCGGCCACGGTGTCGCCGTCGGCGACCGCGATCTTGACGATGGTGCCCTGCATCGGGGAGGTGAGCGCGTCGCCGCTGACCGCGACGCCGGCCTTGGTCCCGCCGCCCCGGCGGGCCGGCTTGCGCGCGGCGGGCGCGGCGGTGGCCGTACCCCCGCCGAAGCCGGCGGGGAGGCTGACCTCCAGCCGCTTGCCCCCGACCTCGACCACGACGGTCTCGCGCTCGGCCGGCGCGTCGGCGGGCCCGGCGGCGGCGGTGAACGGCGCGACGGTGTTGTCGAACTCGGTCTCGATCCACCGGGTGTGCACGGTGAAGGGCTCGGCGGTGAACGCCTCGTCCCGGACGACCAGCCGGTGGAACGGCAGCGCGGTGGCTATGCCCTCGACGACCATCTCGTCCAGGGCACGGCGGGCGCGCTCCAGCGCCTCGGTACGCGTCTCGCCGGTGATGATCACCTTGGCCAGCAGCGAGTCGAAGTTGCCGCCGATCACGTCGCCGGCGGAGATGCCGGTGTCGACCCGGACGCCGGGGCCGGTGGGCAGCCGCAGCGCGGTGACCGTGCCGGGGGCGGGCAGGAAGTTGCGGCCCGGGTCCTCGCCGTTGATCCGGAACTCGATCGAGTGCCCGCGCGGCGTCGGGTCCTCGGTGAACCGCAGCTTCTCGCCGTCGGCGATCCGGAACTGCTCGCGGACCAGGTCGATGCCGGCGGTCTCCTCGGTGACCGGGTGCTCGACCTGGAGGCGGGTGTTGACCTCCAGGAAGGAGATGGTGCCGTCGGCGCCGACCAGGTATTCCACCGTGCCGGCGCCGTGGTAGCCCGCCTCGCGGCAGATGGCCTTGGCGCTGTCGTGGATCTGGGCGCGCTGCGCGTCGGTGAGGAACGGCGCGGGAGCCTCCTCGACCAGCTTCTGGTGCCGGCGCTGGAGCGAGCAGTCCCGGGTGCCGACCACGATCACGTTGCCGTGCCGGTCGGCCAGCACCTGCGCCTCGACGTGGCGGGGCTTGTCCAGGTAGCGCTCGACGAAGCACTCGCCCCGGCCGAACGCGGCGACCGCCTCGCGGGTGGCCGACTCGAACAGGTGCGGGATCTCCTCCATCGTGCGGGCCACCTTGAGCCCGCGCCCGCCGCCGCCGAAGGCGGCCTTGATGGCGACCGGCAGGCCGTGGTCGACGGCGAACGCCAACACCTCGTCGGGGCCGCCGACCGGGTCGGGGGTGCCGGGCACCAGGGGAGCGCCGGCGCGCTGGGCGATGTGCCGGGCGGTGACCTTGTCGCCGAGGTCCCGGATCGCCTGCGGGGTGGGGCCGATCCAGGTCAGCCCGGCGTCGATGACGGCCTGGGCGAAGTCGGCGTTCTCGGAGAGGAAGCCGTAGCCGGGGTGGACCGCGTCGGCGTCGGCCTTCGCGGCGACCTCCAACAGCTTGTCGATCCGCAGGTACGTGTCGGTGGCGGTGTCCCCGCTGAGCGCGTACGCCTCGTCGGCAAGCGTGGCGTGCAGAGCGTCCCGGTCGGAGTCCGCGTAGACGGCGACGCTGCCGAGGCCGGCGTCGCGACAGGCACGGATGACGCGGACGGCGATCTCGCCGCGGTTGGCGATGAGTACCTTGCGCACCTTGCTGGCTCCTCCCGGAGGGTCACTGACCGGGAGTGTATCGGCCACCGTGGCGACCCTAACGATCGCTCAGTGTGGGATGCCGCACTGTTCACCGCGCCCTAGTCAAATTTGCTTATTACGCTCATCCGGTGTCTGCCACGCGAATGATGATCCTCGGGCTGGTGCGCTGGATGCAGCCGGTGCACGGCTACGACGTGCGCCGTGAGCTGCTCAGTTGGAGCGCCGACAGGTGGGCGAACGTGCAGCCTGGGTCGATCTACCACGCCCTGCGCAAGCTGACCCAGGAAGGGCTTCTGCGCGAGGTGGCCACCGAGCAGGTGGGCGCCCGTCCGGCCCGCACCACGTACGAGGTGACGCCGAAGGGCGAGGAGGAGTTCGAGTCGCTGCTGCGCGGCCTGTGGTGGCAGCTGCACGAGCCGCCGGACCCGTTCGCGGCGGCGTTCTCCTTCCTGCCCGCGATGCCGCGCGAGGAGGCGGCGGCCGCCCTGCGCAACCGGGCGAACCTGCTGCGCGCCGGTGTCGAGTGGATGCGTACGTCGTTGAGTTCTGGCTGGATGCGTTCGACCAAGCCGGTGCACGTGGGGTGGATGTTCGAGCTGTGGACCGCCCGCTCCGAGGCGGAGATCTCCTGGTGCGAGCGGATCGCGGAACGGATCGAGTCGGGGGTGTCGTACCTGCCCGAGGGGCTGGAGCGGGCGCAGGGCTGGGAGGGCTGGGAGGAGCAGCTGCCGCCCCGGCCGACGGAGGGCGAATAATCAACGTTGACTAAAAGAGCTATATCGCGTTAGCCTGCCCGGGGCGCCACGGGGGAAGCATGCCGTCCGGCGTCGTCTCCGAGGGACAGACAGGTGGCCGGTGGCACCGGCCCGGACGACCAGGAGCAGAGATGATCGAGACCAGAGGGTTGCGGAAGTCGTTCCGCTCCCGAGAGGGTCGCCAGAAGAAGACCGTCGACGCGGTGCGGGGCGTCGACCTGAAGGTCACCGAGGGGGAGATCTTCGGCTTCCTCGGCCCCAACGGCGCCGGCAAGACCACCACCCTGCGGATGCTGGCCACGCTCATCGAGCCGGACGGCGGCGAGGCGACCGTCGCCGGGGTCGACCTGCGCAAGGACCCGGCCGAGGTGCGCCGCCGCATCGGCTACGTCGCCCAGGGCGGCAGCACCTGGGACGAGTCCACCGCCCGGGAGGAACTCGTCCTGCACGCCCGGATGTACGGCATCGGCAAGGCCGACGCGCACCGGCGGGCCGCCCGCGCCCTCGACGCCTTCCAGCTCACCGAGTACGCCGACCGCAAGTGCAAGACCTACTCCGGCGGTCAGCGCCGGCGGGTGGAGATCGCCCTCGGCATCATCCACGAGCCGAGCATCGTCTTCCTCGACGAGCCGACGACCGGCCTCGACCCGCAGAGCCGGGCGCACATGTGGGACGAGATCCGCCGGCTGCGGGGCGACGGCATGACCGTCTTCATCACCACCCACTACCTGGAGGAGGCCGACGCGCTCTGCGACCGGATCGCGATCATGGATCACGGCGAGGTGGTCGCGGAGGGCACCCCGACGGAGCTGAAGCGCGAGATCTCCGGCGACGTCGTGCTGGTCGGGCTCGACGCGGCGGCCACCCCGCAGGCCGCGCAGCTGCTCGACGGCGAGCCGTACGTCAACAAGCTGGAGACCGCCGAGGAGGGCGGGCTACGCCTCTACGTCGACGAGGGCGCCACCGCCATCCCGCAGATCCTGCGCCGCGTCGACACCGCCGGCCTCGGGCTCAGGTCCATCGAGCTGCACCGGCCCAGCCTCGACGACGTCTTCCTCACCAAGACCGGCCGCTCGCTGCGCGAGTCCTGATCCCGACCGGAGAGATCCCATGAAACTCGCCCGTGACACCTGGCTGATCTTCCAGCGCCAGCTTCAGCTACTGCTGCGCAACCCCGTCTGGGTCTTCGTCGGCGTCTTCCAGCCGGTGATGTACCTGCTGCTCTTCGCCCCGCTGCTCAAGCCGGCGCTGAACGCGCCCACCCAGGCGGAGGCCTACAAGATCTTCGTACCCGGCCTGCTGGTGCTGCTGGCCATCTTCGGCGGCCTCTTCCAGGGCTTCGGCCTGATCGCCGAGCTGCGCGCCGGGGTCATCGAACGCTCCCGGGTCACCCCGGTCAGCCGCCTCGCCCTGCTGCTCGGCCGCTCGCTGCGCGACGTGGTGTCGCTCATCGTGCAGGCGGTCATCATCACCCTGCTCGCGCTCCTGTTCGACCTGCGCGTCTCCCTCGTCGACCTGCTGCTGGCGTACCTGATGCTCGCCCTGATCGCGCTGATGACCTCGGCCGTCTCCTACGGCATCGCGCTCAAGGTCAAGAGCGAGGACGCGCTGGCCCCCCTGATGAACACCGTGGCCCAGCCGGTGCTGCTGCTCTCCGGCATCCTGCTGCCGCTGACCTTCGCCCCCGGCTGGCTCCAGGGCATCGCCGAGTGGAACCCGTTCTCCTGGGCGGTCGACGGCACCCGGGCCCTCTTCGCCGGCCAGCTCGGCGACGACAAGGTCTGGCAGGGCCTCGGCATCATCGCGCTCCTCGCCGCCGCCGGCGTCGTCTGGGCCGCCCGGCAGTTCGCCAGCAGCGTCCGGTGAGGTGAAAGGAAGGGCACCTTCCTGACGCCTGCGGTAGCGGAAGGGGCCCTTCCTGACGCCGGGGAGAGTTGCCTCTCACCAGGGGCGGGGCACCGGCCCGACGCTTGTAGCGTGAGGCCGGTGCCCTGCCTCACCCGTGACCGGCTCACCTGGCTGACCTACGCCCAGCTCGGGCTGTGGGGCTTCTTCCTCTACGGCTTCGGGCCGGTCGTGCCGCTGCTGCGCGACGAACAGGGCACCTCGGCCGCCGTTGCAAGCCTGCACAGCACCGGCATCGCCGTCGGCGCGCTGGCCGGCGGGGCGCTCTTCGCACCCCTGGCCCGCCGCCTCGGCCGGGGCCGGGCGATCTGGGTCGGGCTGGCGGGCGTGGCGGCCGGCGTCGCCGCCCTGGGCGTCGTCCGCGCCCTGCCCGCCACGATCACCGCCGTAGCCGTGATCGCCACCTTCGGCATGCTGGTGATCAGCGGTGTGTCCGTGGTACTCACCGACCGGCACGGCACCGGCGCGCCCGCCGCGCTGACCGAGGCCAACGCCGCCTGTGCCGGCGCCGGCATCCTCGCCCCGCTGGTCATCGGCGCCAGCGTCGACGCCGGGTGGGGCTGGCGACCGGCGATGGCCGTCGAGGTCGGCCTGATCGCGCTGGTCGCGCTCGCCGCCGTGACCTTCCGCGTACGCCTGCCGCAGCCCGCCCCCGCTGCCGCGGCTCCCGGCTCTTCGGCTCCTGGCTCTCCGGCTCCTGGCTCTCCGGCTCTCGACTCTTCGGCTTCCGGCTCTTCCGCTTCCGGCTCTTCGGGTTCCGGCTCTTCGGGTTCCGGCGGGGTCGCCTCGGTGGCCGGCGCCCATGGATCCGGCCGGCGCCTGCCGGTGGCGTACTGGATCGCCTGGGTGCTGATGGCGGTCACCGGCTCGATCGAGGTCTGCCTGTCGCTCTGGACGGCCGACGTGCTCCGCTCGCACGCCGGGATGGCGGCCGGCGGCGCCTCGGCCGCCGTCGCCGCGATCGTCTGCGGCATGTTCGTGGGCCGGCTCGCCGGGGGTCGGCTCGCCCTGCGGTACCGGCCCGTGCCGCTGCTGCTGGCCGCGCTGGGCGTCTCGCTGGCCGGGTTCGCGCTCTTCTGGATCGCGCCGGTCGGCTGGCTCGCCGTCACCGGCCTGGTCGTCCTCGGCCTCGGCAACGCCCTGCACTACCCGCTGGCGATCTCGATCGCGCTCGCCGTCGCCGGGCCGGCCGCGGACCGGGCGGCCGGCTATGCGTCGTACTCGATGGGGGTGGGCTTCGGGATCGCGCCGGTCGCGCTCGGCTGGGTGGCCGACGGCGTCGGACCGCACCTGGCCTTCCTGCTGCTGCCGGCCTTCATCGCGGCGGCTGCGCTGCTCGCCGCCCGCCTGGGCCGCGCCCTGCGCCCGGCCCCCGCCGACCTCCGATCCCCGACCCCCGTCTGACGCCAAGCGCCCCCGCGCATCTTGGATCTCCGGCGGACCTTGGTTCCTCCGGCGGACTTTGCGTCCCCCGTGGATCTTGCGTCCTCCGACGGTTCTTGCGTCCCCCGTGGATCTTGCGTCCGGGTGGACCTTGGGTCCCGCTGGATCTTGGTAGGAAACGGCCCCTCCAGGGGCCGTTTCCTACCAAGATCGCGCAGAGGCCGGTCAGGGTCAGTGCACTCGGGCCAGGGTGAGGCCGTCGGCGATCGGGAGCATCACCGCGTCGACGCGGACGTCGGCGAGCACCTCGTCGTTGAACGCCGCGATGGCCCGGTCGTCGGCGTTCTGCGGGGCGATCACCCGGCCACCGCGCAGCACGTTGTCGACCGCGATCACCCCGCCGGGACGCATCCGGGGCACCAGCTCCGCCCAGTAGACCGGGTAGCCGGTCTTGTCGGCGTCGATGAACGCGAAGTCCAGGTGGCGCTCGTGGGGCAGCTCGCGCAGCGTGTCGCCGGCCGGACCGATCCGCAACTCGATCCGGTTGTCCACGCCGGCGCGGGCCCAGTACCGCCGGGCGATGCCGGTGAACTCCTCAGAGATGTCGAAGCAGGTCAGCCGCCCGCCCTCCGGCAGCCCACGGGCGATCGCCAGCGACGAGAGGCCGGTGAACGTGCCCACCTCGACGGCCTGCCGCACTCCGAGTAGCCGGGTGAGGAAGGTCAGGAAGGCGGCCTGCTCCGGTGCGACCTGCATCTGCGCGTCGTTCGGCAGGGCCGCGCGGGTCTCCTCGGCCAGGTCCCGCATGATCTCGTCCGGCGGCGCACCGTGCCCGACCAGGTACGAATGCAGTTCCGACGTGAGCGGGATCGACTTGGTGGTCATCGAAAACCTCCGTGGAACCCCTGGCTTTAGCCGTGGGGAGGAAACGGAACTCTTGCAGAGCGGGACAGGAAAGGCCGATCCGCGGCCAAGGAGGATGGGTGTCCACCCGCATGTCACCGTAAAGCTTACTGGCTATCTTGCTAGGCTGTGAGCCATGGCCAGGGCTGTGAAGCGGGCGTTCAGGTTCCGCTTCTACCCGAGCCCCGGGCAGGCTTGCGAGCTTGCCCGCACGTTCGGGTGTGTCCGGCTGGTCTACAACATGGCGTTGCAGGCCCGCACCGAGGCGTGGGCCCTGCGTCAAGAACGGGTGAACTACAACGCGACGTCGGCGATGTTGACCGCGTGGAAGAAGACCGACGACCTGGCGTTCCTCAACGAGGTGTCGTCCGTGCCGTTGCAGCAGACGCTGCGGCACCTGCAAGTCGCGTTCACCAACTTCTTCGCCAAACGAGCCCGGTACCCGAGCTTCAAGAGCAAGAAGAAGTCGCGCCGGTCGGCGGAGTACACCACCAGCGGGTTCCGCTACCGCGACGGCCAGCTCACTTTGGCGAAGATGGCCGAACCGCTGAACATTGTGTGGTCCCGGCCGCTTCCCGAGGGCGCGAAGCCGTCCACGGTGACCGTGTCGCAGGACGCGGCCGGGCGCTGGTTCGTGTCGCTGCTGTGCGACGACCGGATCGAGCAGGCTCCGGCACCGAGCCCGGCCGTCGGGATCGATGCCGGCCTGGACAGCCTGCTCACGCTGTCCACCGGCGAGAAAGTCGTCAACCCGAAGCACGAACGCCGCGACCGAGCCGCACTCGCCAAGGCGCAGCGGAACCTGTCCAAGAAGGAGAAGGGCTCCGCGAACCGGGCCAAGGCCCGAATCAAGGTCGCCCGCGTGCACGCCCGGATCACCGACCGCAGGCGGGACCATCTGCACAAGTTGACCACTCGGCTTGTTCGTGAGAACCAAACGATCGTCGTCGAGGACCTGACCGTGCGCAACATGGTCACAAACCACAGCCTGGCTCGCGCCGTCAGCGACGCGGCTTGGCGGCAGTTCCGCACCCTGCTCGAATACAAGGCCGACTGGCACGGCCGCAACCTCGTTGTTGTGGACCGCTGGTTCCCGTCGTCCAAACTGTGCTCGGTGTGCGGTGCGCTCGCGCAGCGGATGCCGCTGAACATGCGGTCGTGGACCTGCCGATGCGGGCAGACCCACGACCGCGACGTCAACGCGGCCCGCAACATTCTCGCGGAGGGGCTCTCCGTGATTGCCTGTGGAGGCGGTGTAAGACCCCAACGGACGAACGTCCGGACGGGGCGGCCGTCGGTGAAGCAGGAAACCCAGCGGGCGACCGCTGGAATCCCCCGCCTCTAGGCGTGGGAAGGAAGTCAAGAACGGACGCTAACCGAGCGGCTCGACCGTCTGGTTGCCGGGCGCGACCTTCGTCCACAAATCTGTGAGCCGCAGGTCCAACTCGGCGAGGAGGCGGCGCAGCAGCGGCAGGCTGAGCCCGATCACCGTGCTCGGATCACCCTCGATCCGCTCCACGAAGGGCCCGCCCAGGCCGTCGATCGTGAAGGCACCCGCCACGGCCAGCGGCTCGCCCGTACCCACGTACGTGGCGATCTCGTCGTCGCCGATGTCGGCGAAGTGCACGACGGTGGAGGCGACCGCCTCGGCCCGCCGCCCGGCCTCGACGTCGATCAGGCAGTGCCCGCTGTGCAGCACGCCGCTGCGCCCGCGCATCCGCTCCCAGCGCCGGGTGGCGTCGGCCGCGTCGGTCGGCTTGCCGAAGATCTCCCCGTCGAAGGCCAGCACCGAGTCGCACCCGATCACCAACGTCCGCTGGTCGTCGGCCGGCCGCAGCCGGGTGAGTACCGCCTGCGCCTTCATCCGGGCCAGTTCCAGGCAGAGCTCCTCGGCCCGCTCCGTGACCACGAGGGACTCGTCGACGCCGCTGACCAGCACATCCGTCTCGATCCCGGCGGCCTGGAGAATCTTGCGGCGGGCAGGGCTGGCGGAGGCGAGCACGAGGCGGAGCGGCAAGGACTTCGGCACGTCGCCGACGTTACCGGCTGACCCGGACGACGACGTGTCGGGTAGGACGTGTCGACCCTTCCTCGCCCGTCTCCGTCTTTTGGGTCGCTCAGCGACTGACGCGGGGCGGCGGGTCGCCGCCACGACGACGCCGACGGGCGATGAACGTCCACGCGCCGCCGGCCGCCACGATCACGCCGAGGGTGACCAGGCCACGGGCCATCGCCGCACCATTCCCGTCGCCCGCTGGCTCCGCTACCGCCGTCGTGGTCGAGGGGGTGCGGGCCGGCACGCTCGCCGTCGCCGATCCGAAACCCAGCGGCGGTACGTCAGCCGTCAACGCCGCCACCAGATCGATGACCCCGTGGCCGTACTCGTCGTCCCGTCCCGGCGGGCCCTTGTCGATCGCTGTGGCGGTGAGCCTGTGCGCCACCTCGGCGGCGGGCAGGTACGGGTACTTGGACCGGATCAAGGCGACGGCCCCAGCGACGATGGCTGTGGAGTCCGAGGTGCCGGTGCCCTTGCGATACTTGCCGTCGATGCTTGTGCTGAAGATGTCAACTGCCGGGGCGACCACGTCGATCTCTGGTCCGGTGACTGACACTGAGGCTCGCTGGCCGAGCCGATCAACCCCACCTACGGCAATTACGCCAGGGTAGGCGGCAGGGAATCCGACGTGTCGGCTAAGGGGCTTGTTGCCTGCTGCAGCGACAATAACTATGTCCGCGCGAATTGCGGCCTCGACTGCCGTATGTAATCGGCTATCTGCCGCTCCTGCTGCTGAAATGCTGATTACTTTGGCATTTTGCGTGATCGCGTAGTTGATCGCATCTTTCAATTGGTGACTGGTTCCCCCTTGGCCGTTATTCTTTACGCGTATGGGAAGGATCTTCGCCTTCGGTGCGATGCCAAGGGCGCCTTGCTGGCCAGCTCGCCCGTGGGCGGCGATTAGACCTGCCATGCCGGTTCCGTGGCTATCTCGGTCTTGTCGGCCGTCGCCACTACCTCCAGCAACAATATCTGTGCCTCGGCGCAGATTGTGCGCAAGGTCGGGATGCGGATGAACGCCGGTGTCTGGCACCGCAACCGTCACATCTTCGCCTTGAGTGATCTTGTGTGCTTCGGCGACCCTGAGAAAGCTCAGGTGCCACTGGTCCCCTCGGATCCGGTCAACTCCCTGCGGACTTGCGGCGCCACGGTTAGACCAAGCATGCGAGGCAGTCGGCGGCAGGAGTGCTGCCGTAAGAGTGAACAGCGCCAAGGCGGCCTGGATGGTCCGAGTCCTCAACGGTTGAAGCCAATAGCCGGACCTGGGTCGATGGGGCCATCTTCGTCCGGAGGGCGGACTACCGGGCTTACGCCTCGGTCCACTTCCCATGGGTGGTCCGGATCCCAGTGCCGCGACTCCTTGTCGCTGCCGTCGTACCGTCCCGACCGACCCGCCATCCCGCCTGAACGGGCAGTGCCCATGCCAGGTGCTCCGCCGATTGGCGGTATACCCTGCACCGCGCTGAGGTTGCGGCCAACCCCAGGACGGGAGCCTGCGCCCCCGGTCGGAGCGGTGCCCGCGCCCCCGCCGCCGATTACTCCACCAATCGGGTTAACTCGACGTTGCTGTGCGCCGCTGCCACTAGAGGGTCCAAATCCCATTCCGGGGGTTCCGCCGATCAGACCACCTGGTGGCATGGGCCGGGGTGATGCCGGTGGCGTGGCAGGCGGGAGCCCCGGAATGGCTCCGTTGACCGGCCGGCTGCTAGGGCCAGGCTGACCGATCGGCAACCCAGAGATCCCGTGCCCAGGCCGCACGCCTGGCGGCATCGCAGGCATCGGTCCACTGCCGGAGCCAGCGGGGAGGCCGGGTGGAGTTGGACCTGGCATTGCGGGATTGATTGGAGAAGGCGCTACACCAGGTTTCACCCCGCCGAGGACAGGCCCGACGTTACGGGTGGTTGGTGCGGAGATTTGTCGCGCGTTAGTGGTCGGCCGTGCAACGGACGAAGTAGTCGAACTTGACAACGGCACGGGAACGACGGGAGGAATTACCGGAGCGGCCGAAACGGCGCCTCCGTAGATATCGGAGTTGTGCTGGTCCGCCTCAGGCAGAGGCTTAGGCCTGGGTGGTGGTTGGCGGAGCATTACTCGGGCGTGTTGGAGTTCGCCGCTGAGGCCGTACATGATGCCGCGCGCCTGGACGTTGAGGCGTTCGAGGTCCGCGTCCGTCACGGGGCGATCGGGGACCCGGCTGCCCATGGCCGCCTTCGGGTCGGCGAGCGTCGCGTCGTACGTCTGCTTCTCCTGGACCTTGACGGCGTACGTCTCGTAGATCTTCTTCAGTTCCGTGCGGGTGGCGCTGATGGCCTGCGTGGCGGCGGAGAGCGCGGTGTAGTTGGCGCTGGCGGCGTCGTGCGTGCGCTGCACCTTGTCGATGAGCTCGTCCAGCTCGCGAACGTAGGCCCGGGCCGCCTCGTTGGTCTCCGGGGGCCATGCCTCGGCGAGCCCCTTGCGGTATTCCTGGAGCCGGCTCAGGTGCATCCGGGCGAGGTCGCAGATCTTGCGCCAGCCGGCGACCTGCTTCCAGTGGTTGGTGGTGTCATGGTCCTGGAGGCAGGCCCACATGCTGGCGACGTCCATCAGCCGCCAGTCGGTGAGGGCGGACGTGCGGCCGCCGGTGCCCCGTTCGATCATGGCAGCACCACCGGACCCTGTCCCCGTCCCTGACCCGGTGCGGGTTCCGGCCCGGTGGGATCGGGCAGCATCGGCGGCGCGCCGCGAGGCGCCGTGGGGGCCGGGTTGGCGAGGGCCCGCTCGATGTCGGTCACGCGCGCGGCGGCGAAGGCGTCGGACCCGGTGTAGCGGGTGGCGACGGTGCCGGCGGCGACGGCCAGGTGGCCGGTGACGTCGCGGACGCCCCAGACCATGTCGGCGGTGGCCTGCTGGGTCTCGTGGTGCGCGCGCAGGAAGTCGACCAGCTCGATGAACGCGTCGGCCGGGTTGGGCACCGGTGCTGTCAGGTCCGCGGCGATGTACGACAGGTGTGGGTCGTAGTTGCGTTCCACTTCGGCCTGGAGCTTGTCGGCGAACTCGCGGAGCTGGCGGATGTCGGCCTCGATGCCGCCGTAGCCGCGGAGCCAGGACGCTGGACCGTCCTCCTCGGGGATCATCGGCCCTCCCTGCCCGTCACTGCGTCGTTTCCCTGAGTGAGGTTAATAGGTCCCCGGGGGTGTCGGCAGCCCCGCCCCGGCACACACCGGCCACCCTGCGGGTGTGCAGGGGCGCCGAGCTGCGGTGATCCGTGCGGAAAAGGTCAGCGGGGCAGGCCGGACGCCCGCCAGGCGCCGGGGCCGGCGACCGTCGCTGCGACGGGCCGGCCGGAGCGCGCCCAGGCGGACGCGGCGACCGGAGGGGTCGCGGGGGCCGGGCGGGACCGTACGACGATCGCGCCCACCAGCGCGGCCAGTTCCTCGGCGGTGGGGACCCCGCGGACGACCCGGAACAGCGGCTCTTCGGCAGACATGGCGTCAGCGTACGCGGCGAAGAGGTTGACCTTGACCGCACAGTGGCGTGCCGGCGGTGTGAGCGTCGTCGGCTCCGGGTACCGTCTGGGCGATGTCGAACGCGCTGCCCCAACTCGTCGCTGACCGATACCGGCTCCTCTCGCCGCTCGGTCAGGGCGGCATGGGTCGGGTGTGGAAGGCGCGCGACGAGGTGCTGCACCGGGACGTGGCGATCAAGGAACTCGTCCCGCCGCCCAGCCTCACCGACGAGGAACGCCGCGAGATGCGGGAACGCTCGCTGCGTGAGGCCCGGGCCATCGCCCGGCTCAACCACATCAACGTGGTCCGCATCTTCGACGTGCTGCGCACCGACGGCGACCCGTGGATCGTCATGGAGTACGTGGCGTCGAAGTCGTTGCAGGACACCCTCGCCGAGGACGGCCCGGTGACGCCGGCGCGGGCGGTGGAGATCGGCCTGGGCGTGCTGGCCGCGCTGAAGTCGGCGCACAAGGCCGGCGTGATGCACCGCGACGTCAAGCCCGGCAACGTGCTGCTCGGCGACGATGGCCGGGTGGTGCTGACCGATTTCGGCCTCGCCACGATTCCCGGCGACCCGAACGTGACCCGCACGGGAATGGTGCTCGGGTCGCCCGCGTACATCTCGCCTGAGCGGGCCCGCGAGGGCACCGCCGGGCCGGAGGCCGACCTCTGGTCGCTGGGCGCCACCCTCTACGCGGCGGTCGAGGGCAAGTCGCCGTACGCGCGACCGTCGGCGATCGCCACCCTGGCGGCGCTCGCCACCGAGCCGATGCCGCCGCCGAAGAACGCCGGGCCGCTCAAGCCGGTGCTCAACGGCCTGCTGCGCAAGGACCCGAACGAGCGGATCACCGCCGAGGTGGCGGAGAAGTTGCTGCGCCGGGCCGGCGGCAAGCGCACCCGCACGATTCCGCTGCTCGACGGCGTACGCCGGCCGGGGCCGAACGGTCCGCGTGAGCCCCGCCCGCCGTTGGTGCCGGCGCCGCGCCCGGCCGAGGGTGGAACCGACAAGCCGGTCAGCCCGCCGGCGCCGCGCACGCCGCTGGCGGCCGCCGGTGCCGCCGCGGCGTCCACCGCCGAGGACGCGACGGCGGCGCTCTCCTCGGACTCCGTGCCGACCGCCAAGGTTGGATCCTCCACCTCGGACGCGGCCCCGACGGCGAAGGTCGACCCGCCGAAGCCCGCGCTCGACGACACGAAGGCCGAGCCGGCGGTCCCGGCGCCCGGTAGGCCGGCGAACCCCACCTCGGTGATGCCCGCGCCGGTCAGCCCGCCGTCCGGCCGGGCGACGGTCGTGGCGTCCAGCGGTACGAAGCCGAACAACACCCGGCGCAACGTGCTGATCGGGGCGCTGGTGGCGCTGCTGCTGATCGGCCTGGTGGTGATCGTGCCGATGCTGACCAGCGGCGACGGTGGGGACGGCGGCGGCACCCCGCAGGCCGACCCGACCGGCGCGGCGACCTCGCAGGGACAGCCGCCGCAGTCGTCCGCGCCGGCCCCGCCCACGAGCGCCGCGCCGAGCCCGACGCCCTCGGCCACCCCGTCGCCGACCCCGGACGCGCTGCCGGCGGGCTGGAAGCTGCACAAGGACCCGGGCGGCTTCACGGTGCCGATCCCGGCGAACTGGGTGCGCCGCAACGCCGGAGCGAACACCGTCGTCTTCGACGAGCCCGGCGGGCCGGGCGAGCTGCTGGTGCAGTGGACGTCCAGCCCGAAGTCGGACGCCTACGCCGACTGGAAGGGGGCCGAACCGGCCCGCAAGAACTACGTGAAGAACTACCAGTACCTGAGCATCAAGCGCTGCGACTACTGGAAGACCTGCGCGGACTGGGAGTGGCTGGAGACCCGCGACGGCACGCGGATCCACGTCCGCAACCGGGGCTTCGTCACGGCCAAGAATCGCGGTTACGCCCTGCGCTGGGAGGTCGCCGCGAAGGACTGGCAGGCCAACCTGGCCAACTTCGACCGGATCGCCAAGGGCTTCGTGCCCGACCGCAAGGACTGACCCGCGGGATTCGCGCCCGTTGCGAGATCGACTCGCATGACCTTCCGCCGTACGGGGTATCTGACCTTCACGACGGAAGGGAGGGTACGACATGGGTTACCGACGGAGGGACGCCCGGCCCCGAGTGGCACTGTGGATGCTCGTGGCCCTCGGCGACATCGTCCTGCTGCTCGCCGCCGCCGGCCTGCCGCTGCTGTTCGCGCTGCTCAGCGTCGTGACCGTCACCCTCGCCGGGGTGGGCGTCCGGCGCTTCGCCCGGCGGAACGCGCTCGCCCGCGAGAACGCGGCGGCCGTGCCCGTGGCGGCCCGACGGCAGGTCTGACGCCCGCGAGAGCGGCCTGGCGGCAGCCGGACCAGTTGTCGACCGTACGGTGACAACCGATCCCGCTGCCGCCAACCGCCTCCCCAGGCGAGTCAGGCTCAGGTGTTGTTGGCCAGGGCGATCAGCCGGCTCCGGTCACCGTTCCAGTGGTTGCGGTCGACCCCGCCGCTGATTCCGGCGACGCTGCCCCGGTCGGTGTACTGCCAGAAGCTCCAGAACGGCGCCCCGGCCGGCAGCGCGCCGACCGTGCTCGACCAGCGGGCGACCCAGAGCGGATGGTTCGCCCACGGGGCGCTCCAGCTGCCGGTGCACTGGTTCCACCAGCTCGTGGTGGTGTAGATGACGGCGTAGCGGCCGGTGCGGGCGCGGTAGGTGTTGAGGAAGTCCTGGACCCAGTTCCGCATGCCCGTCGTGCTCAGGCCGTAGCAGTAGCCGCCCGCGTACGGGTTGGCTTCGAGGTCCAGCGCGGCCGGGAGGGTGCGGCTGTCGGCCGACCAGGCGCCACCGTTGGAGGCCAGGTAGTTCGCCTGGACCGCGCCGGAGGAGATGTTGGGCCGGGCGAAGTGGTACGCGCCCCGGATGACGCCGGCGTTGTAGGCGGCCACGTAGTTCGTGTTGAACCGCGGGTCCTTGTAGCTGGTGCCCTCGGTCGCCTTGATGAAGGCGAACTGGATGCCCGCGTTGCGGACGCTGGTCCAGTTGATGGCGCCCTGGTAGTGGGACACGTCGATGCCGGGCGTGGTGGCGGCCGCCGCGGGGGTCGCGGTCGCGACGAGCCCCGCCGCCGCGGTGGCGAGGGCCGCGAGGGTGGCGGCCAACAGCTGCCGCAGGGATGTTCCGGTACGGGGCATGGATGCCTCCAAGGACGCCGGACTGAATAGACGTTCATCTTTGGAGATAAGCGCCCCGAATGGCAAGGGGAGCTAAGGAAATCTTCAGGAACGGCGGAAGTCGGCCGCCCTGACGGCGGGTGTCTCCGCCTCAGCGCAGCGTGGCCGGGTCGACGCGCCAGCGGATCGGCTCGGCCAGGCGGAACTCCTCGCCCGGCTTCGCCACCTGGTCCTCGACGTAGTGCGCGCCGTCGAGCCGGTGCAGCCGCAGCGAGTGGCCGGCGCCGTCCTGCTCCACCAGCAGGTACCACGGAATCCCGGCGATCGCGTAGAGCTGCATCTTGACCAACCGGTCGGCTGCCGCGTTCCCCGGCGAGACGATCTCGCAGACGAGGACCACCTCGCCTGCCTCGACGACGGTGCCCTCGTCGTCGGTGTCAGCCACCACCACGTCGGGGATGACAATGCGGTCGACGCCGAGCCGGACGTTCACCGCCTCGAAGACCAGTAGGCCCTGCGGCAGCGCTGCTGGCCGCAGGCTGTTCGTCAGGCTCCACGACACCAACTGGTGCCGCTTGCTCGGGGCAGGGCTCACGATCAGGCTCCCGTCGAGCAACTCGATCCGGTTCGACGTCTCGCTCATGGCGAGGTACTCGGCCTCGGTCCACAGGCCGACGTGGGGTTCCAGGGGTGCCGCAGTCACCGGCGTCCACCTCCCGCTCCTGTCGCCACCGGATCAGGCTTCCACGATACGGGCCGGAGAGGACGCAGTGACACAGGTCGGGGCCGGTAGGCTCGCGCCCCATGGTGTCGATCGACGGGCTCGGCGGTCTCTGGGACAAGCTGTTCGCGGCGCAGCCGGACCCACCGCCCCTGCTGGTGCTGCTGACCGCCGCGGTCGCCCTGGTGGTCGTCTCCACCCAACTGCCCTGGCGGATCGCCCGCAACGCCATCACCATCGCCCACGAGGGCGGGCATGCGCTGGTCGCCCTGCTCACCGGCCGCCGGCTGCACGGCATCCGGCTGCACTCGGACACCTCGGGGCTGACCCTCTCCGCCGGCCGGCCCACCGGCCCCGGAATGATCCTCACCCTGCTCGCCGGCTACGTCGCCCCGCCGCTGGTCGGGTTGGCCGGCGCGTGGCTGCTCGGCGGTAACCGGATCACCCTGCTGCTCTGGGTCGCCGTGGCGCTGCTGCTGGCCATGCTGATCATGATCCGCAACGTCTTCGGCGTGCTCTCGCTGCTGGTCACCGGCGGAGTGGTCCTCGCCGTCTCCTGGTACGCCGAGCCGCAGGTGCAGGCGGCGTTCGCGTACGCCGGGGTGTGGTTCCTGCTGCTCGGCGGCGTGCGGCCGGTGGTGGAGCTGCAACGGCTGCGCTCGCGGGGTCGGATGCCCGCCTCCGACGCCGACCAGCTCGCCGGCCTCACCCCGCTGCCGGCCCTCTTCTGGGTCACCGTCTTCGCCCTGGTCAACCTGGCCGCCCTCGGCGCCGGCGCGCTGCTGCTGGCCGGCCCGATCCTCACCGACGCCGGCCTGACGCACGGAAATTGACCGGTCGACCGGGCAACCGGCGGCACCGTCCGACGCGTGTCCCCTGCGACCGTCACGGGGAGGTAGCAGGTGCCGGACGTCGACGGATTCGACGAGTTCTACCGGGGCAGCCGCCAACGGCTGCTCGGCTACGTCTACGCGCTGACGGGCGACCTCGCCGAGGCGCAGGACGCCGTGCAGGAGGCGTACATCCGGGCCTGGCAGCGCTGGTCGACGGTGAGCGCGTACGAGGAGCCGGAGGCGTGGGTGCGGGTGGTGGCGAGCCGGATCGCGGTCAGCCGGTGGCGCAGCCTGCGCAGCCGGGCCCGCGCCTACCTGCGCCACGGCCCAGGCGAGAGCGTGCCCGGCCCGGACACGGCCACCGTCGAGGTGGTCACCGCCCTGCGCCGGCTCCCCGAGGAGCAGCGCACCGCGATCGCCCTCTACTACCTCGTCGGCATGCCGGTCGCCGAGGTGGCCCGGCAGACGGCCGCCCCGGTGGGCACCGTCAAGGCCCGACTCTTCCGGGGGCGCGCCGCGCTCGCCGGGCTGCTCGCCGTCTCTGACCTGGAGGAGGCCGCCGATGCGTGACGAGACGACGTTCGTCGAGCAACTGCACCGGGACCTGCGCGAGGTCCGCTGGCCGGAGCCGGCGGAGATCCGCGCCCGGGCCCGCAGGCGCAGCAGGCGTACGGCGGTGCTGGCGGCGGTCGCGGTGCTCGTCGTCTCCGCTTCCGCCGTGACGGTTGGGGGGTGGGCCGGGCGCGAGGAGGCGCCCCCGGCCCCCCTGTCGGCCGCCACATTCGCGTCGCCGGCGACCGCGGTGCGGGCCGAGATCCCACAGGAAGCCCTGCTCGCCCCCGTGGACGTGCCCCTGAAGACCGGTGTGTCGCTCGGCGCGGCCGGACTGCGGGAGCCGGTGCGTGTCGACCCGGTGCTGGAGTCCTGCGGCCGTGACCGGGGCGTGCCGTCGGACCCGCCCACGTCCCGCTACTCGCGGTCGCGGACGCTGCTGCGGGTGTCGGCGGACCCGACGACGCGACACCCCGCGCTGCTCACCCAGGACGTCTACCGGGTCGACCCGGGCCAGGGCCGGCTGGTCTTCGGTCTGGTCGGGATCCTGCTCGGCGCCTGCGCCGAGTGGCAGTCCACCGTCCGCACGCACCGCTGGGAGACGCCCGTCAGTGGCTTCGCCGGCGACGAGTCAGTGATGCTGCGCCACGTGTCGCTCCGCTCCCAGGATCCGGCCGCCGGGAAGGTGGCGGCCCCGGACGCGTCGGTCGAGGTCACCATGGTGGTGCGGGTCGGTGACCTGGTCAGCGTGGTCGTGACCGGCCCCGGCGCGCTAGAGGACAGGGTCGACGGAGCCCGCCCCGGCGACGGCCTGAGCTACGCCGACCTGGAGACGCTGGGCAGGACGGCGGCGCGCCGCATGTGCGCGTCGGCGGTCCCGGGCTGCTGACGGCCGGACCGGCGCGATTCCGCGCGACCCCGACACGACGCGGTCCGCCGGTAGGGGGCCGTGCCGTGCGGGCCGCGCGGAACCGCGGGCGGGCGACGTCAGAGCGGGATGTTGCCGTGCTTCTTCGGCGGCAGGGTCTCGCGCTTGGTGCGCAGCACCCGCAGCGCGCGGACGATCTGGGTCCGCGTCTCGTGCGGCGGGATGACGCTGTCCACGTAGCCGCGCTCCGCCGCGATGTACGGGTTGGCGAGGGTGTCCTCGTACTCGGCGATCTTCTCGGCCCGCACGGCGGCCGGGTCCTCGGCGGCGGCCAGTTCCGAGCGGTAGAGGATGTTCACCGCGCCCTGCGCCCCCATCACCGCGATCTGCGCGGTCGGCCAGGCGAAGTTCAGGTCCGCGCCGAGGTGCTTGGAGCCCATCACGTCGTACGCCCCGCCGTACGCCTTGCGGGTGATGACGGTGACCTTCGGGACGGTGGCCTCGGCGTACGCGTAGATGAGCTTCGCGCCCCGGCGGATGATGCCGTCCCACTCCTGGCCGGTGCCGGGCAGGAAGCCGGGGACGTCGACGAAGGTCAGCACGGGGATGTTGAACGCGTCGCAGGTGCGCACGAACCGGGCGGCCTTCTCGGAGGCGGCGATGTCCAGGGTGCCGGCGAAGTGCATCGGCTGGTTGGCGAC
Organism: Micromonospora sp. NPDC007220; assembly: GCF_040634035.1. Lineage (NCBI taxonomy): Bacteria > Bacillati > Actinomycetota > Actinomycetes > Micromonosporales > Micromonosporaceae > Micromonospora > Micromonospora sp. NPDC007220. The sequence goes on from NZ_JBEYEU010000001.1 coordinate 852,868, forward strand.
CACGCCCACCGGACGGCCCTCCACCCGGCCGTAGCCGATGACCATGTTCTGCGCGTAGAGCGGCTGGACCTCCAGGAACTCGCCGTCGTCGAGGACGTGCTCGAGCACCCGGTGCATGTCGTACGGCTGGTTCGCCGAGTCGGGGATCAGCGTGTCCAGCTCCCGATCCTCGTCGGTCACGTCGAGGTCGGCGGGCGCGTCGAAGACCACCGGCTCGTCCAGGTTGTTCGACGGCAGGTACGACAGCAGCGCCTTGACGTAGTCGATCGCGTCCTGCTCGTCCGTGGCGAGGTAGTGCGCGTTGCCGCTGCGCGAGTTGTGCGTACGGGCGCCGCCCAGCTCCTCCATGCCCACGTCCTCGCCGGTGACCGTCTTGATGACGTCCGGGCCGGTGATGAACATGTGCGAGGTCTGGTCGACCATCACCGTGAAGTCCGTGACCGCCGGGGAGTAGACCGCGCCGCCGGCGCACGGGCCCATGATCAGGGAGACCTGCGGGATGACGCCGCTGGCCCGTACGTTGCGGAAGAAGATCTCGCCGTAGAGGCCGAGCGAGGCGACGCCCTCCTGGATGCGCGCGCCCCCGGAGTCGTTGATGCCGACGACCGGGCAGCCGATCTTCATGGCCAGGTCCATGACCTTGACGATCTTCTCGCCGAAGACCTCGCCGAGGGAGCCGCCGAAGACGGTGAAGTCCTGGGCGAAGACGCAGACCTGCCGGCCGTCGATGGTGCCGTAGCCGGTGATGACGCCGTCGCCGTACGGGCGGGTCTTCGCCAGCCCGAAGTTGGTGGACCGGTGCCGGGCCAGCTCGTCCAGCTCGACGAAGGAACCCTCGTCGAGCAGCATCTCGATCCGCTCGCGGGCGGTCTTCTTGCCCCTCGCGTGCTGCTTCTCGACCGCGCGCGCCGACCCGGCGTGCACCGCCTCGTCGACCCGCCGATCCAGGTCGGCCAGCTTGCCCGCGGTGCTGTGGATGTTGATCCCGGTCTCGGTAGTCACCCTGGGAATATAACGATGGTTCAGGCCGTCGCCGCTGTGCAGTTCGCCTCAGCCGGGCCGCGACGTCCCCGGTCGGCCGGACGGGGGCGGCCGTAGGCTGACGGGATGCCGGGCTCGCCGTACACCGATCTGGACCGCCCGCCGCTGTCGGCGGCGCGGCTGCGGCGGGCGCTGGTCGCCCCGCACGGGCCCTGGACCCGCCTGGAGTTGCGCGTCGAGACCGGCTCGACCAACGCGGACGTCGCCGAGGCGGCCCGGGCCGGCGAGCCCGAGGGCCTGGTGGTGGTCGCGGAGCGGCAGACCGCCGGGCGCGGTCGGCGCGGCCGGGCCTGGCAGTCGCCGGCCCGGGCCGGCATCGCCACCAGCGTGCTGCTCCGCCCCGGGGAGGCCGTCGCCGACCGTGGCTGGCCGTCGGCGCCCCAGACGGGGTACGGCTGGCTGCCGCTGCTCGCCGGCGTCGCCCTGGTCGAGACGGTGACCCGGCTGGCCGAGCTGGACGCGGGCCTGAAGTGGCCGAACGACCTGCTCGTCGGCGACGCGAAGTGTGCCGGCATCCTCGCCGAGGCGGTGCCGGGGCCCTCGCCGGCCCGGCCGCCCGCGATCGTGCTCGGTGTCGGCCTCAACGTCACGCTGCGCGCCGACGAGCTGCCGGAGAACCCGACGGGGCTGCCGGCGACCTCCCTGCAACTGGCCGGCGCGGCGGCCACCGACCGGGATCCGCTGCTGCGGGCGCTGCTGCGCGGGATCGCCGACTGGTACGGCGAGTGGCGCGCGGCCGGCGGGGACGCGGTCGCCAGCGGCCTGCGCGACGCCTACCTGGCGAGCTGCGCGACGATCGACCGGCAGGTACGCGTGCTGCTGCCCGGCGGCGACGAGGTGACCGGCACCGCGACCGGCGTGGACGCCGACGGCCAGCTCCTGGTCGCCACCCCCGCCGGCACCCGCGCCCTGGCGGCCGGCGACGTCCTGCATCTCCGCTGATCGCGGACTCCCGCCGCGCGGCTGATCCCCCGGCGGGAGGGGAGCGGCTACGGTCAGCGCGTCCGTTTCTGCGAGGAGGTTCCCGTGGCGTTCCCCGATGACGTGCTCACCGAGGACGAGCACGTCGTGCTGCACCTGCACCCGCACTGGAAGGCGCTGATCCGGCCGGTCGCGGTGCTCGTGCTCGCCGTCGCGGCGGTGGTGGCCGGACTGGTCCTGCTGCCGTCCGGCGGGGGCGGCTCGATCGCGCTCGCCGTCATCGGCGGCCTGGCCCTGCTGGCGGTGCTGTGGCTGGCCCTGTGGCCGTTCCTGGTCTGGCGGAGCACCCACTACCTCTTCACGAACGAGCGGGTGCTGCTCCAGCAGGGGGTGCTCTCGCGCGACCGGCGGGACATCCCGCTGACCCGGATCAACGACCACGCGATGAACCAGCGGTTCGTGGAACGTCTGCTCGGCTGCGGGACGCTCACCATCGAGTCCGCCGGCGAGCGCGGCCAGTCCGTTTTGCACGACGTGCCGGGGGTCGGCCGCGTGCAGACCAAGCTCTACGAGCTGGTGGAGGCCCACCACGACAAGCACTCCCTCGGCGACGACGAGATGCGCGACATCCTGGCGGACCTGCACGAGGGCAAGCCGCTGCGCGACCCGACCGCCTGAACCTGCGCGCCTCGACCGCCTGAACCGGCACGGCCCGACCGCCTGAACTGGCACGGCCCGACGGCCTGAATCGGTACGGCCCGACCGGCGCGGCCCGGGAGCGGGCCGGAACCGGTCGGGCCGGGACGGCGCATGGGTCAGGACGGGCGGGTGGGCCGGGACGGCGGGTGGGTCAGCGGCGGGGCGGGCGGCGGGTGGTGGCCTGGAGTTCGGCGGCCAGTTCCGCCTCCAGCTCCCGGTCGAGGGAGCCGCCGAGGCCGGCGTCGAGCGGGACGGGGCGCCCCTGGACCGGGGCCGCCGGGCCCGCCGCCGACGCGGGTTCGGGGCCGGGCTTGCCGCGTGGGGCACGCCGCGCGGCGCCGGGCGGTGGTTCGGACTCCTCCAGCTCGGAGATCGACTCGGCCAACTCGGCCACCGGGTCCATCTCGGCCATGGTGTCCCACTCGTCGCGCGGGATGCTGTGCCACGTCTCGGCCGCGTGGGCGGGCGCCGGTTGGAAGACGAACGTGCGGTAGGACCAGAAGCGGAACAGCGTCGCGAGCAGCACGCCACCGGTCTTGGCCACGTTGAGGGCCAGCAGGCTGGTCAGGCCCAGCCCGTACTTGGCGGCGGCCAGGACGCCCAGTTCGATGAGCAGGCCCGCCCCGTTGAAGAGGAAGAAGAGGACGTACTCGCGTCGCATGGCCGATTTGGGGCGATCCCGGTACGTCCAGTGACGATTCATCAGATAAGACGTGATCGTCGCCACCACGGTCGCGATGACCGTCGCCTTCAGTTGACCGTCCACGAAAACGGTCAGTGCGAGCACATTGAACACGGCGTAATTGATTACGGTGTTGACGCCGCCGACGATTCCGAACTTGAGCGCCTCGTGGATGAACTTCTGCCAGCGCTCAGGCAGCAGACGGACAAGACGCATGCGGAACACCTTAGGGCAGTGGGCGGGGCCGGCAGGCTCCGGCCGGGACGAAGGTGGGCGGTTGGTCACGCCCGGTGGTCTCGGTCGTGCTTCTCTTCCGGAACGGAGGGGGTTCCCGCTTCGACGAAGACGAACCGTCGGTAGGACCAGAACCGGAACAGCGTCCCGAGCCCGGTCCCGACGATGAAGCTGGCGATGTTGTCGGCCAGCGGGGTCTGGAACACCTCCGGCCAGATGCTGCCCAGGCCGTAGCGGCTGACCGCCAGGCAGGCCACGGCGATCCCCAGGCCGACGCCGTTGAAGAAGAAGAACAGTGCGTACTCGCGGGCCGGGTTGGAGCGCTTGCGGTGCCGCCACGTCCAGAACCGGTTGCCGACGAACGCCACGGACGCCGCGATCACCGTCGAGATGGTCTTCGCGGTGACCTGCTCGACGCCCCGCACGCTCGTCAGGTAGTTGAAGAGGGCGAAGTCGATCAGGAAGGCGATCCCGCCCACGGTGGCGAACTTGCTCAGCTCGCGGACCAGGTGGCCGAAGCGGTCCACCAGCGCGCGGACCAGACCCGGGCGGGTCTGCGGAGAGCCGGGCTCCCCGGTCGTCGTCGCGGCCACGACGCGAGCCTACCGGCTGGGGTCATCCCGCACGGGTAGCAACGGCGGACCGCTCACCCGGGTGTGCGCCTGTGGACAGAGCGTAACGAGATCGGACCGCCTGCGGGGCGGTTCACGGGTTCCGCCGTCCGGGGCACCGCCAGCCCGGCCGGTGACGGTTCCCCACAGGATTTGCGTGAAACTGCGCGTGAAAGCGGGTATTAGCTCGTGATGCCGCAGCGTGCCCGTACCTTGTGCAGTTCTTCACAACCAGTCCCACTGACTGGTGACCTCGCCCGGTTTACGCTGAGGCCAATCCCAGGTTTCCACGAAGACGACGCATAGCGCCGTCAAGACTCGTGCATCCCATAGATCGGTCAGCGTCGACCACAAGGAGATGTGTCATGGTTGCTCCGGCTACCGTTCGGGGTATCGATCAGGCCCCGACGTCCCACCCGAAACTGCTCGCCTGGGTCCGTGAGGTCGCTGAACTGACCACCCCCGACCGCGTCGTCTGGGTGGACGGGTCCGACGAGGAGTGGCGGCGCCTCACCGACGAGCTGGTCGAGGCCGGCACCCTGATCCGGCTCAACCCCGAGAAGAAGCCCAACTCGTTCTACGCGCGCACCGACCCGACGGACGTCGCCCGGGTCGAGGAGCGCACCTACATCTGCTCCGTCGACGAGGCGGACGCCGGCCCCACCAACAACTGGATGGCGCCGGCCGAGATGAAGCGGACGATGACGGAGCTCTACCGCGGTTGCATGCGCGGGCGCACCATGTACGTCATCCCGTTCTGCATGGGCCCGGTCGAGGCCGAGAGCCCCATGTTCGGCGTCGAGATCACCGACAGCCCGTACGTGGTCGCGTCGATGCGCATCATGACCCGGATGGGGGCCAAGGTCCTGGAGGCCATGGGCGACGACGCGGACTTCGTCCACGCGCTGCACTCCATCGGCGCCCCGCTCAACCCCGGCCAGCAGGACGTGGCGTGGCCGTGCAACGAGACCAAGTACATCTCCCACTTCCCGGAGACCCGGGAGATCTGGTCCTTCGGATCCGGCTACGGCGGCAACTCGCTGCTCGGCAAGAAGTGCTACTCGCTGCGGATCGCCAGCGTGATGGGCCGCGACGAGGGCTGGCTCGCCGAGCACATGCTCATCCTCAAGATCACCTCGCCGGAGGGCAAGGTCTACCACGTCGCCGGGGCCTTCCCGTCGGCCTGCGGCAAGACCAACCTGGCCATGCTGGAGCCGACCGTCCCGGGCTGGAAGGTCGAGACCATCGGCGACGACATCGCCTGGATGCGCTTCGGCCCGGACGGCCGCCTCTACGCGGTCAACCCCGAGTACGGCCTCTTCGGCGTTGCGCCCGGCACCGACTGGAAGACCAACGCCAACGCGATGCGGACGCTGGACCGCGGCAACTCCGTCTTCACCAACGTCGCCCTGACCGACGACGGGGACATCTGGTGGGAGGGCATGGGCGAGCCGCCGGCGCACCTGGTCGACTGGAAGGGCAACGACTGGACGCCGGAGAGCGACAGCCTCTCCTCGCACGCGAACAGCCGGTTCTGCACCCCGATCACCCAGTGCCCGATCCTGGCCGAGGACTACTTCGACCCGAACGGCGTGCCGATCGACGCGATCCTCTTCGGTGGTCGCCGCCGGGACACCATCCCGCTGGTGACCGAGGCCCGCGACTGGGTGCACGGGGTCTACATGGGCGCGACGCTCTCCTCGGAGACCACCGCCGCCGCCTCCGGTGCGGTCGGCGTCGTCCGGCGCGACCCGATGGCGATGCTCCCGTTCATCGGCTACCACGCCGGCGACTACTTCCGGCACTGGATCGAGATGGGCAAGGGCACCGACGGCGACGAGTCCAAGCTGCCGAAGATCTACTACGTCAACTGGTTCCGCAAGGACCCGGAGGGCAACTTCCTCTGGCCCGGCTTCGGCGAGAACTCCCGCGTGCTCAAGTGGGTCATCGAGCGGATCGAGGGGCGCGCCGAGGCGGTGGAGACGCCGATCGGCATGGTCCCGGCCCAGGACGCGCTCGACGTCGAGGGCCTCGACATGACCCCGGAGGACGTCCGGATCGCGCTGAAGGTCGACCCGGAGGAGTGGCGCAAGGAGCTCCCGATGGTCACCGAGTGGTTCGAGAAGTTCGGCGACAAGCTGCCGGGCGTGCTCTGGGCCGAGCTGGACGCGCTGCGTGCCCGGCTCGACGCGGCGCCGCAGCGCTGAGGACAGGTGTGACCGACGCCCCGACGGGGCATCATCGGATCCCATGAGGACGGCCGCCGCGACCGAGGTCCGGCGGCCGTCCGCCGTCCGGGCGCTGACCGCACTGCTCGCGCTGACCGCGGCGGCCACCGTCGTGGTCGAGCTGCTCAACTGGTGGTACGCCCCGGAGCAGGGCTTCGGGCTGGCGGTGCGGACGGGCTGGGCGATGCTCCGTTCGCTCGGCTTCCTGCTGCTGATCGGGCACGTCCGTCGGGGCCGGACGGTGGCCCGGCCGTTCGGGCTGATCCTGGCGGTGACCACGGTCTTCGCGGTCGGCCGGCTGATCGTGCCCCGGCAGGGAGTGCCGCCGCTGCCGGGGCTGCTCGGGTTCGCCCTGCTCACCGTGCTCTGCGCCGCCGTGGTCTGGCTGCTCTACCGCTCGTCCGCGGTGTCCGGGCACCTGGTCCGCCACCGGCCCCGCCTGGTCATCGACCGGGAGGGCATCTCCTGGCGGGAGACCCCGCCCCGCCGGCCGGAGGTCAGCGGTTGGCTGCTCACCAGCCGGGTCGCGGCGTTCACGTACAGCCCGCTCATGCTGGTCCCGGCGCTGGTCGCCGGCGGCGCGGTGCTGGACGACCGGCTCGCCGCCGTGCCCGCCGTGCTGCTCTGGTTCGCCGCCGGGATCGTGACCAGCTACGCGGTGCTCTTCTGCACCGCCTTCCTGATGCGCGGCAAGGGCTGGGCGCGCACGCTGCTGGTGGCCGTCACCGCGATCGTGCTCGCCGTCGACCTGCCGCTGTGCTGGTGGCTGCTCGGCCCGGACGGGCTGGTCCGCGACGGCGGCCCGCTGGTGGCTGCCGCCGCGCTAACGATCTACGGCCTCTGGCGCGCCACCCGCGCCGAACGCGCCACCCGCCCGGCGTAGGCCGCCCAGCCCGAGCAGGGCCACGGGCCCGTTCCCCACCCGCCCGGGGACGGTGCCTTCGCGCTGTCGACCTGCCCCGCCCACAAGACCGCCCTCAGGTTACGGCGCGTCGAACTGGCTGACCGCCCCGAACCGCCCGCCCTTCGCCCCGCCGACGAGACCGCCCGCGGGCCCGCCCCGCCCCGCCCTTCGCCCCCGCCCACGAGACCGCCCGCGGGCCCGCCCCGCCCCGCCCTTCGCCCCCGCCCACGAGACCGCCCGCGGGCCCGCCCCGCTCCGCCCCTCGTCCCCCCGCCCACGCAAGCGTCCGCGGGCCCGTCACGCCTAGCCCTTCGCCGATCTTGGTAGGAACATGCCCCTCCAGGGGCACGTAACTACCAAGATCTCCTGCGCGCGCCGTCATCCCGCGATGCGTGGGGAGGCGCCGTCGCTGCCGGGGAGGGTCCGGGGGACCCCGGACGGACCTCGGCGTCTGGTTCGTGGGCCGCCGGGAGGGCCCCGCGAGGGCTTCGGGAGGGCCCCGCGAGGGCTTCGGGAGGGCCCCGGGAGGACGCCGGGAGGCCCCCGGGAGGAGACGCCGGGAGGGCCCCGGGAGGGTCCCGCGAGGGCTTCGGGAGGGTCTCGGGAGGACGCCGGGGAGTTCGGGGTCCTCGTTGACGTGCCGGGCGGGTTTCGGCGCGGTGTGCGTCTGCGGCGGCAGGATGACCCGCAGGAGCCGGACCGGCGGTGGGAGGCGACGCGTGGGCGACGAGTCCGTGGGCGACGAGTTCGACGTGGTGGTGGTGGGGGCCGGTCCGGCGGGGTCGGCCGCCGCGCTGGCGGCCCGGCGGGCGGGGGCGAGCGTACTGCTGCTGGACCGGTCCGACTTTCCCCGCGACAAGGCGTGCGGGGACGGCATCGCCGCGCACGCGCTGGACGTGCTCGACGAGCTGGGGGTGCCCGACGCGGTGACCGGGTACGCGCCACTGCCGGCGCTGCGGCTGGTCGGGCCGGGCGGCGGCGCCGTGGCCCGGGCGCTGCCCCGGCCGGCGTACACCGTGCCCCGCAGGGTCTTCGACGCGCGGCTGGTGGCTGCGGCGGTCGGTGCCGGCGCGCGGCTGCGCCGGCACGCGGTGCGGCACGTCGAGGTGCGGGCCGACCGGGTGGTGCTCGACGGCGTGCTGGCGGCGCGGGCGGTGGTCGGGGCGGACGGCGCCGGGTCCGTCCTCCGGCGGACGCTCGGGCACCGGCCGAACCCCGACCGTCACCTGGCGCTCGCCATCCGGGGGTACGCCCCGGCGCTGCCCGGCCCGCCCGAACAGCTCATCGTCACCTCGGCGCCGCGCTGGCCGGCGTACGCCTGGTCGTTTCCGATCGGGGACGGCCGGGCGAACGTCGGGTACGGGGAGGTGCTGCGGGGCGAGCCGCTGACCCGGGCGCACCTGGTCGACCGGCTCGGCGCGCTGCTGCCCGGCACGGACCCGGCCACGGTCACCGACCTGCGGGCCCACCACCTGCCGCTGTCGACGCACCGTCCCGCCCCCGGGCGCGGCCGGTTGCTGCTCGCCGGCGACGCGCTCTCCCTGATCAACCCGTTCACCGGCGAGGGCATCTTCTACGCGCTGCTCTCCGGCGCGCTCGCCGGCGCGGCGGCGGCGGGCTCGCCCGAGCAGGCCGCCCGACGGTACGCGGCGACGCTGCGCCGCCGCCTCGGCACCCACCTGCGGCACAGCTCGCTCGCGGCGTGGCTGGCCCGGCGCCGGCGGGTGGTCGACGCGGCGGTCCGCGCGGCGGGTCGGGACGACCGCGTCTACCGGACGGTGGTGGAGCTGGGGCTGGGCGACGGGCGGCTCGACGCCCGCACGCTGGGCATGATCGGCATCGGTCTGCCGGCGTGGGAGCGGACTCCGAGGCGGTGATTCGGCGCGCAGGTCGCTACGCTGCAAGGTGATGACTCTGCGGGACCTGATCTATTCCGTGTACGAGCGTCGCCTCACGGCGAAGCTCGCGGGCAAGCCGGTGCCCCGGCACGTCGGCGTGATGTGCGACGGCAACCGCAGGTGGGCCCGGGAGATGGGCTACGTCGACCCGAACGATGGTCACCGGATGGGCGCCGTCAAGATCAAGCACATGCTGGGCTGGTGCAACCAGGCCGGCATCGAGCACGTGACGCTCTACCTCCTGGCCACCGACAACCTGCGCCGACCGGCCAAGGAGCTCGACCCGCTGCTCCAGATCATCGAGGACCTGGTGGTCGAGCTGGCCGAGGAGGGCAATCCCTGGCGGCTGCGCATGGTCGGCGCGCTCGACCTGCTCCCGGCCTCGACCGCCGCCGCGCTGAAGGCCGCCGAGGAACGCACCCGGGACCGCAGCGGCGGGACCGAGGTCAACATCGCGGTCGGCTACGGCGGCCGGCGGGAGATCACCGACGCGGTGCGGTCGCTGCTGCTGGAGTACGCCGCCAACGGCGGCACCCTCGAGGAACTGGCCGAGGTGCTGGACGTCGAGCACATCGCCGAGCACCTCTACACCCGGGGCCAGCCCGACCCCGACCTGGTCATCCGCACCAGCGGTGAGCAGCGCCTCTCCGGCTTCATGCTGTGGCAGTCGGCGCACTCGGAGTTCTACTTCTGCGAGCTCAACTGGCCGGACTTCCGGCACATCGACTTCCTGCGCGCCCTGCGCTCGTACGCCAACCGCCAGCGCCGCTACGGCGCCTGACCGACCCGGAGCACCTCGCCGGCCCCGAGGGCGTCAGGTGAGGTGTCGGGTGGCGTCGGTGAGGAACGTGCCGAGGGCGGCGGGGGAGTCCAGGGTCAGGTCGGCGGCCTCCGCGACCTCGTGGCCCGTCTCCGGGTTGGCGACGGCGACGCAGACGCCGAAGAAGTCCGGATCGGCGGCGGCCCGGGCCCGCAGCGCGGCGAACGCCTTGATGTCGGAGACGTCGTCGCCGAAGTACCAGGCGCCCTCGGCGTCCCGGACGATCTCGTCGATCACCATGCCCTTGTCGCGGTCGACCGGGGGCTTGAGCTCCAGCACCATCCGCCCGGCCTGGACCTTGAGCCCGAGCCGCTCGGCCTGGGCCTGGCCCCACCGCTCCACGGCCGCGCCGAGCTGCGGCGCGGTGCGCCAGTGCAGCGCCACGGAGAGCCGCTTGTATTCCACCAGCGCGCCCTCGGGCAGCTCGGCCCGGGCCAGGTCGGCCAGCTCGGCCATGGTGGGCACCCAGGGCAGGGCCGCCGGCTCCGTCACGGTCTCGCCGCCGGAGTGGCTGTGCTCCAGGCCGTAGAGGCCGTACAGGTCGACGCCGGTGAGCCCCCCGAGGTGGTCGCGGAGGAAGTCGACCGGGCGCGCGGAGACGATCGCGATCCGCCGTACGACCGGGGCGAGCGCCTCGATCGCCGCCAGCACCTTCGGGGCGGGACGCACGGCGGTGGGATCGTCGTCGACAGGCGCCAGGGTGCCGTCGAAGTCGAAGAAGAGCACGGTCCTGGCCGCCCTCCCGGCGGTCGTCCGCCAGGCCTGGTCGGCGTCCAACGGGTTCCTCGGCTGCTGGTTGCCCAGATTCAACGGCGGCACGCGCGACAGCGTACCCCGGGCGGGGCGGCTCAATCCCCGGCCGAGAGGTGGCCTCCGACCGGCGCCTCGGGGGGCGCGCGGTCGGGGTGCGACGGGCCCGACGGTCAGCGTTCGGCGGCTCCCCGTCCCCGCCGGCCGAACGGCACGACGGCGGCCTCCTGGCCGTGGTTGAGCAGGTAACCCTCGACGAACCCGCTGTTGCGGTCGCCGGTGCGGTCCTCGATCTCCTGCAGCTTGTTGACCAGGAATTCGGTCAGGGCGCTGACCTTGTTGTCGAGCCGGTCGTGCAGCTCGGCGACCACGGCCAGGATCACCGCGGTGCCGGCGCAGGTGAGCGCGACGAGGTTGACGAGCAGGGGAAGCTGCCCGCCGTTGACCGCCAGGGTCACCACGTTTCCGGTCACGCCCAGTGTCAGCGACACGGTGGCGATCACGACTGCCATCCACTTCAGGGTCATGGACAGACCCCTCCTTCTGTCCCGCAGGGCTGGGTTCGGCCTTGTCCCGTCCCCCCGCCGACGACGAGCCCAAGCAGTACGAGTACGGACGCTAGCGCGCCCGTTCCGGCCCCGGAGCGAAACGAATGAGTCTGACCTGCCGTTCTTTCGCCATCTGAGGAACTAGCCGGCCTGTTTACCTCGTTTTCGGACATGGACCGGGAGGGTGGGGCGATACGCGAGATATCTGATGGTTTCCCGGATGTGGAACTTCTCCGCGTCGGAGACGTCGGGGTCCACGAGCCGCCGCAGCAGCGCCTCCACGTCCGGGTCCATCGGCGGCGTGGCCGGGGTGCTGCGCGGGGCGGTCGCGCGTTCCCAGCCCAGCGCGGCGAAGGCGGTCGCCGGGCTGAGGCCGAGGCCCTCGCAGAACGCCACCACGCGTTCGGCCTCCGGGTCGCTCGCCCAGTCGCCCCGGACCCAGCGGTTGATGGTCTGCCGGGAGACGCCGGTGCGACGGGACACCTCGGTGCCGCTCCACGCCCGGGTGGCCCGGGCCTCGTCGAGCGCCCTCCGGACGAAGGTGGCGAAGGCGATCTTCCGTGCGTTGGCCGTCTCGGTCACCCGGTGACGGTACGACCATCCGGCCACCGGTGCGTGTCCTGGCACGCTGTTGTCACGCGGACGTGACGTGTTCTTCGGGATGCCGGTAAACGATCCGGCACCGCTTCTGAGGGGTGTCACCTGGGCAGAATAGATGCCCGTAGAGGCCGCCGTAAACGGACGAAAAGCTGATACTGTCACGCCCATGAGACAATCTACGGTGTGTCACGTGCATGAGACGATCAGTGCTCACATGCGTCACGCCCCCGGCGCGAGGGGGGTGTGGTGACCGAGCTAGCCACCCGTGCCCAGGCCTTCGGCCTGATCGCGGAGGGGGTGGCCACGGGCCTGAGCGCGCCATGGCGGCTCTATCTCGCCCGGGGCTGCCGTTACCTGTCACTCAGCGTCGGCGACCGCACCGAGTGGGACGCCTGGCGTACCCACCTCGGCTGCCCCGAGGTCAGCGTCCGCGTGTACGACGCCGGCGGGGAGATCCGCCGCTCCTCGGTGGCCGAGGTCGTCCTGGACGGCTGCCGGATCAGCGTCGAGCTGGTCGAGGAGGTCAGCACCGACGACCTGGACCGGCTCCTGGTCGCCGAGCCCACGCCGACCGAGCCGGAGGAGCGATGAAGCGGGACCCGCGGCGCACCGGAGCCGCCGGATGAGCCCCTTCCTCGCCGTCTTCCTCGTCCTCGTCCTCGGCGCCACGAGCTACGCGGCCGGGCGGCTGCACGGCCAGCTCAGCTACCGCATCGGCTACCGGTTCGGCTACCGGCAGGGCTACTTCGACGGCGACCGGGGGGCCTGGAACCGACGTCGCCGCGACGCCCAGGCCGCCATCGCGTCCGCCCTGGCCGGCCCGTCGCCCGCCACCGCCCGGGTCACCGGCACGGTGGTGCGGCCCGGCACCACGTACACCGGCTCGTCGTTCTCGACGCCGGTCGCCCCGGTCGCCGGGCGGCACCCGACCGGCACCCTGGTCCGGCGGACCGGTTGAATCCCGGTCGACGGGGAGCCCGAGGCCCTGTCGACCGGAACCAGGACACGGTGCGTCGTCCGCGGCGGACACGCACCGTCGGGACCACGTCAGACCGGTGACGGTGGTTCCCGCCGGCCGGGGTGCGCGCAGGGGGCATGCATCCCGGCCGGATCCGCCGCCGGCCGAGTTCACCCGCCGGTCCCCGGAGATCCACCGCCGACCTCTAGCCGACGGGGTCCGACGCGGCTAGCGTCTAGGCATGGCACGGGGTTCTCCCGGGCCAGCCGGTCCGCCCGGATCTGCGACCTCGCGCACGGGGTTCCGCATCCGACCCCGTGTCCCCGGGCACCGGAGGAGGCGGAACGCGGGTGGCGGGTGCCCATCCGTCGGAGCAGGCCTGTGACGACTCGCCGTACGCCCGCCGGGACCGACCAGACCCCGGCCGCGACTGCCACGACCCGCCGCGCCACCCGGAGCCGCCGCGGCGCGTCCGCCGCCCCAGTGGACACCGAGGAGCCCCGACCAGCGGGCCAGGCGTTCGTCCTGGACACCTCGGTGCTCCTGTCCGACCCGGCGGCCTTCCACCGATTCGCCGAGCACGAGGTGGTCCTGCCCCTCGTGGTCATCTCGGAGTTGGAGGGCAAGCGGCACCACCCGGAGCTGGGCTGGTTCGCCCGGCAGTCCCTGCGCATGCTGGACGAGCTGCGGGTCCGGCACGGGCGGCTGGACCGCCCGGTGCCTGCCAACGACTCCGGCGGCACGCTGCGGGTGGAGCTCAACCACTCCGACGACGGCGTGCTGCCGCCGGGGTTCCGCACCGACTCCAACGACACCCGGATCCTCTCCGTCGCGCTGAACCTCGCCGCCGAGGGGCGGGAGGTCACCCTGGTCAGCAAGGACATGCCGCTGCGGGTCAAGGCCGCCTCGGTGGGCCTGCGGGCGGACGAGTACCGGCACGGCCAGGCCAGCGACCCCACCTGGACCGGGATGGCCGAGCTGGAACTCGCCGAGGAGCAGATCGGCCGGCTCTACGCCGGCGAGGCGCTGGACCTGGACGCCGCCGCCGGGCTGCCCTGCCACACCGGCCTGGTGCTGCACTCGGGCCGGGGCTCCGCGCTCGGCCGGGTGCTGCCCGACAAGACCGTACGGCTGGTCCGTGGCGACCGGGAGGCGTTCGGGCTGCACGGCCGCTCGGCCGAGCAGCGGATCGCGCTCGACCTGTTGCTGGACGAGTCGGTGGGGATCGTCTCGCTGGGCGGGCGGGCCGGCACCGGCAAGTCGGCGCTGGCTCTCTGCGCCGGGCTGGAGGCGGTGATGGAGCGCCGCCGGCACAAGAAGGTCGTCGTCTTCCGCCCGCTCTACGCCGTCGGCGGCCAGGAGCTGGGCTATCTGCCCGGCTCGGAGTCGGAGAAGATGTCGCCCTGGGCGCAGGCGGTCTTCGACACCCTCGGCGCGGTGGTGCACGAGAACGTGCTGGAGGAGGTCACCTCGCGGGGGTTGCTGGAGGTGCTGCCGCTGACGCACATCCGGGGCCGCAGCCTGCACGACGCCTTCGTGATCGTGGACGAGGCGCAGTCGCTGGAGCGCGGCGTGCTGCTGACGGTGCTCTCCCGGATCGGCCAGGGCTCCCGGGTGGTGCTCACCCACGACGTCGCCCAGCGGGACAATCTCCGCGTCGGCCGGCACGACGGAGTGACCGCCGTGATCGAGGCGCTCAAGGGCCATCCGCTCTTCGCCCACGTCACCCTCAGCCGTTCGGAGCGTTCGCCGATCGCCGCGATGGTGACGGATCTTCTGGAGGACATCCCGCAATGACGGACGTTATGTAGGGGTTTGTCCGCATTCTCTTTGTGGCGCAGATCACAATCGGCGCTCTTCGTTTCCCATCAGCCTCACCGTGCGCGATGGTGTCCCACGAGCGCCCACGTACCGAGAAGATCGTTGGTGATCGTTCGTCACAGGACACACCAACATTCACCGGGGTACGTCGGCTGCGACCGGCACCGGGTCGGGGCGCTCGCGACGCGGACGCGACCCACCCGGGTTGACGCCCCGCGCCGTGTCCTTGCACCCGACGAAGGGACCACTTCGTGAGTCGGCTGTGGAGCCGGTTCGGCGCCCGTACGGCCGCTGTCGCACTGCTCTCCGTGGGCGTTGCCGGCGGTGTCTACCTGGGTGAAGACCGACAGACCCAGCAGCAGGGCCTGACCGCGCAGGTCGGCGCCGCTGTCGAGCAGGCCGAGTTCGAGTACCAGCGCGAGCGGCAGGCCGCCCAGCAGGTGCAGTCCGCGAAGCAGCGGACCGCCGAGTACCAGGCGAAGCTGCGCGCCGCCGCGGCTGCCAAGGAGGCCGCCAAGCGCGCCCGCGAGGCCGAGGCCGCCGCCGCGTCGCGGAAGAAGGCCCGCGAGGCCGCCGCCAAGGCCGCGGCCGAGAAGGCCGCCGAGAGCAAGCCGTACACCGGACCGATCCCGGCCTCCTGCGCCGAGTTCAGCGGCAACCGCGAGGTCGGCTGCGCGCTCATGGTGAAGGCGGGCTTCGGGATGGACCAGTTCCCGTGCCTGAACAAGCTCTGGGACAAGGAGAGCGGCTGGAACCACAAGGCCCGCAACCCCTCGTCGGGGGCGTACGGCATCCCGCAGTCGCTGCCGGGCAGCAAGATGGGCTCCGTCGCCGACGACTGGCAGACCAACCCGGCGACCCAGATCAAGTGGGGCCTCGGCTACATCGAGGGCCGCTACGGTTCGCCCTGCAAGGCCTGGGCCCACTCGCAGGACGTGGGCTGGTACTGATCGACCTTCGACGGCGGGGTGTGTGGGCGTCCACACACCCCGCCCTCGTCGTTCCGGGTACGGATCGCCGCAGAAGTGGCGGCTGTGGCCGACACCTGATAGCTCTTGACGGGTGACCCTGCACCCGGGAAGCGGCGACCCGCACCGGTTCGGCACCGAGGCGTTCTACGCCGCGCTCGGCCGGGCCTTCGTCGCCATGTGCGCGGTGGTGCCGTTCCTCTTCCTCATCGAGGCCCTCGACCAGGGGCTCGCGGTCGGCCTCGACGCCACGGCCGGAATCATCCCGAAGCGCATCGACGGGCTCGACGGGGTCTTCTTCTCGCCGTTCCTGCACCACGGCTTCGACCACCTCTACAGCAACAGCATCCCGCTGATCCTGCTCGGCACCTTCGTGCTCGCCGCCGGCGCCCGCCGCTTCCTCTGGTCGACGCTCGTCATCATCCTGGTCAGCGGGCTGGGTGTGTGGTTCACCGGCTCGTCGACCTCCGTGGTGGTCGGCGCGAGCGGGGTCATCTTCGGCTACCTGGGCATCCTGCTGACCCGGGGCATCGTCGAACGGAGCTGGTGGAACTTCGCGGTCTTCCTGCTCGTCGGCCTGCTCTACGGCTGGCAGCTGGTCGGCATCCTCCCCACGGACGAGCGGATCTCCTGGCAGGGGCACCTGTTCGGGCTGCTCGGCGGGGTGGTCGCCGCGATCATCTTCCGGCGCCGCCGGGGAGACCTGGGCGGCCCCCACCGCTCGGAGTCCACGCTCACCATGCCCTGAACGCCGACGCGCCGGTGCCGCGCGGCCCGGTGGGACATGCTTGCCCCGGGTGCGCCGCCGGCCCTACCGTCGGGATCAGCACGCGTTGATCCGTGAGCGGAAAGCGACGGTACGCACATGCGCGAGGTCGATGTCGCGGTGATCGGGGCCGGCCCCGCCGGGCTGTTCGCGGCCTACTACGCCGGATTCCGAGGGCTCTCCGTCGCGGTCGTCGACGCGCTGCCCGAACCCGGCGGCCAGATCACCGCCATGTACCCGGAGAAGTTGATCCACGACGTCGCCGGCTTCCCGGCCGTCAAGGGGCGGGACCTGGTGGCCAACCTCGTCGCCCAGGCGGCTCCCTTCGACCCGTGCTACCTGCTCGGCACCCGCGCCGAGAAGCTCTCGTACGCCGACGGGCAGCCGGTGCTCGGCCTCGCCGGGGGCGGGCAGCTGCGGTGCGGGGCGGTGATCGTCACCGGTGGGCTGGGCAGCTTCACGCCCCGCCCGCTGCCGGTGGCGGAGCACTTCGCCGGCGCCGGGATCGTCTACTTCGTACCGCAGCCGACGGAGCTGGCCGACCGGGACGTGCTGATCGTCGGTGGAGGCGACTCCGCCTTCGACTGGGCGTCGACGCTTGAGCCGCTGGCCCGCTCGGTGACGGTGGTGCACCGGCGGGAGAAGTTCCGGGCGCACGCGGCCACCGTCGCCCGGGTGCTGGGGCTGCCGGTGCGCGTGATCGTCAACGCCGAGGTGACGAGGCTGCACGGCGACGGCACGGTCACCGGCGCCGAGATCACCGTACGCGGCGGCGCGGCGGAGCTGCTGCCCGTGGACACGGTGGTGGCCGCCCTCGGCTTCACCGCCGACCTCGGCCCGCTGGCCGAGTGGGGGCTGCGGCTGGACCGCCGGCACATCGTCGTCGACAGCGCGATGGCGACGAACCTGCCCCGGGTCTTCGCGGCGGGCGACATCACGGAGTACCCGGGCAAGGTGCGGCTGATCGCGACCGGCTTCGGCGAGGCGGCCACGGCGGTCAACAACGCGGCGGTGGCCATCGACCCGAGCGCGCACCTGTTCCCCGGGCACTCGTCCGACGGCACCTGACGCGCCGGTACCGGATGCTGCCCCGGCCGTGGCCGGATCGAGATCAACGACTGTGATCGTGGGCCGATGAGCGCTCCGCCCCCGCGCCGCGACGGCGCTCCCGCGACCCTGGCCTGGCTGGGGCACCCCGCGACGGTCGCCGCCCTCGTCCTGCTGGTGACCAACGACCACCTGCTCAAGGCGGCCTTCCCCGGCCCGGTGACCGGCAAGCTCAGCGACGTCGCCGGGCTGGTCCTCGCGCCGCCGCTGGTCGCGGTGCTGCTCGCGCTGCTCGCGCCGCGGCTGCCGGCCCGCGCCGCCGCCGGGCTCGGGCTCGGGCTCGTCGCCGTCGGGTTCACCGCGGTCAAGTCCAGCGGGTACGCCGCCGGCGTCGCCTCGGCGGCGTGGAGCGCCGTGAGCGGGCCGTCGCTGGTCCGGGCGGACGGCACCGACCTGCTCGCCCTGCCGGCGCTGGCCGTCGCGTGGTGGAGCTGGTCCCGGGCGCGGCGGGAGCCGGTGCGACGGCGCTCCGCCCGGCTGGTCCGGCTGCTGGTGCTGCTGCCGGCGGCGACGCTGGCGGTGGCGGCCACCAGCCCCGTCCACCACCCCGACGCCGTCCGGGCGGCGGTCCTCGACGGACGGTTGGCGGCCGGCATCGGCCACGGCTACGCCGACAAGGTCTTCGACGACAGTCCCGCCTGGCGGGTGAGTGACGACGCCGGGGCGACGTGGCGCGACCCGACGCGGGGCGAGGTCGAAGCGTTGACCGGTGCGAAGGGGCCGGTCGCCGGCGCCGTCAGCCGGGGCTGCTCGACCGCCACGCCGACGCGCTGCTACCGGATGGTCCCCGGCCGGCTCGCCGTGGAGCAGAGCGACGACGCGGGTCGCAGCTGGCGTCCGGCCTGGGGGGCGACCGAGGCGCAGCGGGCCGTGCTCCGCCGGCAGTACCCGGATCCGGGGCCGCGCGGGGAGCGGATCGCCGCGCAGGAGCTGACGGTGCGGGACACCGGCGACGGCCGGCACGTCGTGCTGGTGGCCAACGGCCGGGACGGCTTCGCCGTCCGTCGGCCCGACGGGAGCTGGGAGCGGCTCGGCTTCGTCGGATCCGAGGAGGCCGGAGGATATGCGTTCGACGGGCGACCACCGGCACTCGGCCGGAGCACCCCCGGGGACCGACGCGACGATCCGCTCCTGGCGCTGTTCCTGGGGCTCACGCTGGCCGGGTCGGTGCTCGCCGTGTCGGGTGTGCGGGCGGGGCTGCGGGCCGGCACCGCCCGCCTGCGGCTGATCTGCCTGGCCGCGCTCGGTGTCGCCGCCTGGGCGCTGCTGGCCGTGGTCTGGTCGGGTGCGCTGCTCTTCGCGCAGGCGGGTGTCGTCGCCCTGCTCACGGTCCTGCTCGGTGTGCTGCTGCTGTCCGTCCGGACGCCGGCCGAGCAGTCGGGGCGGTGGACGCTGGAGGTGCTGCTGGCCGCCGCGCTGGCCCTGGCGCTGGCCGCGCTGCCGCTGGTCGGCTGGCTCTACGGGCGACCCGCGTACACCCACACCGCGCTGCTGCTCGCCGTGGCGGCCACCGCGCCGGGGCTGCTGCTGGGCTGGCGGGCGGCCCGGCTGGTCACGGCGCCCGCCCACCGGGCCGACCCGCCCTGGCCAGCGGGCCCCGCCTGGCCGCCCCGCTGATCCCGCCGCCGGTGTGGTGCGGGGCCCGGCCGGCGGTTCCCTGGCCGCCGGGCGCGGTCGGCGACGGTCAGCGGACCGAGGGCCGGGGCGCGGTCGGCGCGAGGGCGGCGACGCCGACCGCGGCCAGGGTCAGCGCCGCGCCGAGCAGGGTGACGGGCCCCGGGCGGGAGGCCGCCGTGGGCAGCAGCAGGTCCAGCAGTACGGCACCGACGATCTGCCCGGCGATGGTGGCCAGGCCGAGCAGCAGCACGCCGGTGAACCGGACGATCGCCGCGGCGATCGCGATGAACACGATCCCGATCGGCCCCCCCAAATAGAGCCACGGCTCGGCCGGCGCGCCGCCCGCCGGCCAGCCCCGGATCGCGACGTCGACGGCGAAGGCGACCAGCAGGGCCACCGTGCCGACGGAGAAGTTGACGAGCGTGGCGGTCAGCGCGCTGCCGGCGGCCATCCGTACCCGGCCGTTGACCGCCTGCTGCCAGGCGATGGCCACCCCGGCGAGCAGCGGCAGCAGGGCCAGCACGAGGGTGCCCGGGTCGCCGAGCCGGTCGCCGACGGCCAGTAGGACCGCGACCACGGTCAGCGCCGCGCCGGCCAGCCGCTGGCCGGTGACCGGCTGGCGACCGCCCGGACCGATCCCGGCCCGGTCGACGGCCAGGCTGCTGCCGGACTGGCCGGCGACCACCGCGACGGTGAAGATCGCCACGCCGAGGGTGCCGATGGTCAGCCCCTGGGCGGCGACCAGGAGCGCGCCGCACGCCCCGCCGAGGCAGTGCCACGGCCGCAACGTGCCGTCGGTGAGCGCGCCGCGCAGGGCGACCAGCCCCCGCCGCCCACCCGGGGTGGCGGGGACCAGCACCAGCAGCACCAGCAGGCCCACCCCGAACGAGACGACCGCGGCGGCGATCCCGTCGGCCAGGCGTACGCCCAACTCGCCGTTGATCCGGGACTGCACGGCCACGGCCAGCCCGGAGGCGGTCGCGAGGCCCACGCCGGTGATCCGGCGGGCCGCCGACGTGGCTGGAGTGGCCAGCGTCCCGGCGACGCTCACTCCTGCTCGGCCAGCGGGCGGCCGTCGAAGTCGACGGCCGAGTAGAGCGCGAGCTTCTCCAGCCGGTGGTACGAGTCGATCACCCGGATCGTGCCGCTCTTCGAGCGCATGACGATCGACTGCGTGTACGCGCCCCCGGCCCGGTAGCGGACGCCCCGCAGCAGGTCGCCCGAGGTGACGCCGGTGGCCACGAAGAAGCAGTTGTCCCCGGTGACGAGGTCGTCGGTCGTGAGCACCCGGTCCAGGTCGTGCCCGGCGGCGAGCGCCTTCTCCCGCTCCTCGGCGTCGCGCGGCCAGAGCTTGGCCTGCATCGCCCCGCCCATGCACTTCAGCGCGCAGGCGGAGATGATGCCCTCCGGGGTGCCGCCGATGCCCATCAGCACGTCGACGTCGGACTCGCCCCGGGCCGCCGCGATGGAACCGGCGATGTCGCCGTCGGAGATGAACCGGATGCCCGCCCCGGCCCGGCGGATCTGCGTGACCAGGTCGTCGTGGCGGCTGCGGTCCAGCACGCAGACCGTGACCTCGGAGACGTCGGTGCCCTTGACCTTGGCGATCCGGCGGAGGTTCTCGGCCACCCCGGCGTTGATGTCCACCACGTCGGCGTAGGCCGGGCCGACGGCGAGCTTCTCCATGTAGAAGACCGCGCTCGGGTCGAACATCGCGCCCCGCTCGGAGACGGCGAGCACCGCCACCGCGTTCGGCATGCCCTTGCTCATCAGCGTGGTGCCGTCGACCGGGTCGACGGCGACGTCCACCTCCGGGCCGGTGCCGTCGCCGACGTGCTCGCCGTTGAAGAGCATCGGGGCGTTGTCCTTCTCACCCTCGCCGATCACCACGACGCCCCGCATGGGGATCGAGTTGATCAGCTTGCGCATCGCGTCGACGGCGGCTCCGTCGCCGCCCTCCTTGTCGCCCCGACCGACCCAGCGACCGGCGGCCATCGCCGCGGCCTCGGTGACCCGGACCAGGTCGAGGGCGAGGTTGCGGTCGAGATCCTGTGGGATCCGCGTCCTGGTGTTCGTCATGACGGCTCCTCCTCGCGACGTTGCGGGGCGGCAGGGTGCGGCGTCGCCGCTGCCGGGTTTGTCGCTGATCCTCACACGATCGCTCACCCGACGCGGGGTCGGGGCGGTGATGGCCCGGATACGGCCGGTCGGGAGGCTGCGAAGATGGTGGGGTGGAAGCCGCACAGCCTGCCGAACGCGTACCCGCCGACTCGACGCCGCCGGACGGCCAGCCGCCGGTCGCCCCGACCCGGGCCGCCGCCGTACCGGAAGGGGAGCCGGCGCTGGTCGAACCCGCCGGCGCCCCCGGGGCGGCCCCGCCCGACGGCGGGGCGGAGACGGGCGAGCGGCCCGCGCCGCCGCCGGCGGTCGACACCCGCAAGTCGGAGCGCTCGCCGAAGGACATGGCGATCTCGCTGCTCGTGCTGCTGATCCCGATCGCCCTGCTGCTCGCCTTCTACCGGGGGTTCCTCGGCGGCGACCAGCCGACGACCGTCGACCCGGCGCCCGCCCTCGAATCGGCGCGGGCCGCCAACGCCTTCCCGGTCAGCGAGCCGGCGGGGCTGGACGACGGCTGGCGCACCGTCAGCGCGAACTTCCAGACCGTCGAAGGCGGGTCGAGCCTTCGCCTCGGCTACCTCACCCCGGAGGGGCGGGCCGCCCAGTTGGTGCAGAGCAGCGTGCCTCCGGAGCGGCTGCTGCCCACCGAGCTGACCGCCGAGGGGCAACCGCAGGGCCAGACGGACCTGGGCGGGCGTTCCTGGCAGCGGTACACCGCCCGCGGCAACGAACAGGCCCTGGTCCTGCTCGAACCGAACCGGACCGTGATCGTGGTCGGCGACGCCCGGGACAACGAACTGCGGCACCTGGCCTCGGCGATCCGGTAGCCCGCTTCCACGGCTGCCCCCCGGGTGTCGGTCGGATCGGCTACGCTGCCCCGGCTCACTGCCCGGCGGCTGAAGTCCGCCAGGTGCTTACCGTTTCGCGTGAAGAGAGACAACTGACTGTGAACATTCGACGGTGGAGCGTCGGCGTGCTCGCCGCCACCCTGCTCGTTCCCGGCCTGACTGCCTGCAAGGCGGACGATCCCGCGCCGACCGCCGCGGGCTCGGCAGCGTCGGCGGTGCCCGCCGACCCCAAGGAGGCGCTGCTCGCCTCCACCAAGGAGATCGAGAAGGGCAACTTCACCTTCACCCTCACTGGTGCCGGGCTGAGCGGCAAGGGCCTGGTGCACAAGCCCAGCAACAGCGCCCAGTTCAGCATGAAGTTCGACGACGAGTCCGGCGGCATGTCGATGGGCATGGAGCTGATCTACATCGAGCCGGACAGCTGGGTGATGCTCGACCTCGGCGAACTGGGCGCCATGATCCCGGGCGCGGAGAAGTGGAAGGGCAAGTACCAGCACCTCGACCAGTCCAAGGTCAAGGGCGCCGGCGAGCTCAGCCGCTACATGGAGGAAGTCGACCCGGCCGGCAGCGCGAAGCTGACCAAGGGCATCACCGAGGTGCAGAAGACCGCCGAGGGCAGCTACACCGGCAAGCTCGACGTGTCCGCCGCGGGCGACGCCGCCACCCTGGACGCCGACCTGGTCAAGGCCCTCGGCGCGCAGGCCAAGACGCTGCCCTTCACCGCCAAGCTGGACGCGGAGGGCCGGCTCACCGAGCTGGTGATCTCGGTGCCGGCCGCCGGTGAGACCAAGGCGCACGACATCAAGGTCACGTACGCGGACTACGGCAACGCCGCCGCCGCGCAGAAGCCGCCGGCGGACAAGGTGGTCGAGGCGTCCCCCGAGACGTACGAGATGTTCAAGAAGTAACAGCGACACACGGAAACGGGGCGGCTCCGGCCGCCCCGTTTCCGCGTTCCGGGGTCACCCGTCCGGGGCAACCGGACATCCCGGTGATTGTGCGACGCGGCGACAGGGAACAGGAGTGGGGCGGACCCGGACCGGTCGCCCCGGCAGCCGGCCTCAGGGGGTTCGCGCGGCGCAGCCGACGTGGTGCGTCGCCCGGTTTCCGGCCGCCGCCAGGTGCGTCGGGTGACCCATGTGGGAGACACGTATGACTGTTCGACGCCTGAGCGCCGGCCTGGTGGCCGCCGCCCTCTTCACTCCCGGCCTGGCGGCCTGCAACTCCTCCGGGACCCCGACGGCGGGCTCGTCCGCCTCCCCGACCGTCTCGGCGTCCGGCACGCCCGCGCCCTCCGGCAGCGCGGCCCCGGCGTCCGGTGACGCCAAGCAGGCGCTGCTGGCCTCCACCCGTGAGATCAGCAACGGCAACTTCCGGTTCACCATGTCCGGCGTCGGCTCGACGGCCGAGGGACGGGTGCACGAGCCCACCCAGAGCGCCGAGATGCGGGTGACGATCGGCAAGCCGACCGACGACCTGTTCATGAAGCTCGACCTCGTGCACTACAAGCCGGACAGCTGGGTGAAGGTCGAACTCGGCGGCACGACCGCCAACAGCGTGCCGGGGGTGCAGAAGCTCAACCTCGGCAAGTACCAGCACCTGGACCAGACCCGGATCAAGGGCAACCGCAACCTCGGCTTCGACTTCGACAAGGTCGACCCCGCCGGCAGCGAGGTGCTGACGCAGGGCATCACGGAGGTACGCCAGACCGGCGACGGCGCGTACGCCGGTACGATCGACGTGTCGAAGGCGGCGGAGGCGGGTTCGGTGGACCCGACGGTGATCACGGCCCTCGGGGCGCAGGCGAAGTCGGTGCCGTTCACCGCGAAGCTCGACCCGCAGGGCCGGCTCAGCGAGATGGTCGTCCAGATCCCGGCCGCCGGCCAGAACCAGGCGCAGGACATCAAGATCACGTACTCGGACTACGGCAGCGCCACCGCCGCCCAGAAGCCCCCGGCGGACCAGGTCGTCGAGGCCCCCGCCGAGCTCTACAACCTCTTCAACTAACCCCCCTCCCCACCCCCGCGCTCCCGCCCGCGCCCCCGCTCCCGCCCGCGCCGATCATGCAGTTGTGGTGGGTGACACAAGGTGCAGAACGCCCTGTATCGCCCACCACAACTCCATGATCGCCGGGCGAGCGGGGGCGCGAGGCGCGAGCCGGGTCCGCGAGGGGAGCGCGAGCCGGGGCCCGGGCGGGGGAGGTCAGGAGGCGGGGTCCTGGCGGGCGGCGTCGATGCGGGCGCGGGCGCCGTCCAGCCAGCGCTGGCAGGTCTCGGCGAGCTTCTCGCCGCGCTCCCAGAGCGCCAGTGACTCCTCCAGCGTGGTGCCGCCGGTCTCCAGCCGCTCGACCACCGACGCCAGCTCGGCGCGGGCCTGCTCGTAGCTGAGCTGTTCGGCCTTCTTCTCGTCAGTCATCGCTGCCATCCCACCACATCGTGATCCCGTCGCCGTTCAGCGTCGACCGTCGCGGCCGGCCCGCCATCGTGTGTTCCGCTTCCGTTCAGCCGTCGACCGTCGCCGCCAGCTCGCCATCGTGTTTCCGCTTCCGTTCAGCCGTCGACCGTCGCCGCCAGCTCGCCATCGGCGAGGCGTACCCGGAGCGGGTCGCCCTTGCCCACCTCGGACGCGGCGCGCAGGACCTGGCCGTCGGCACGCTGGACGATCGCGTAGCCCCGGTCGAGGGTGGCGGCGGGGGAGAGGGCGCGCAGCCGGGCCAGGGTGTGCCGCAGGTCGTCGTCGGCGGCGGCGAGCCGGTGGTCCAGGCAGCGCCCCGCCCGCTGGCGCAGCCCGGTCAGGTCGGCGAGCCGCTGGTCGACCATCACCTGCGGGCGGGCCAGCACCGGTCGGGAGCGCAGACCGTCGAGCCGGTGCGACTCGCGGTCCACCAGGTTGCGCACCGCGCGTTCGAGGCGGTGCCGGGCCTGCCGGATGACGCGCACCTCCTCGGTGAGGTCCGGGACCACGCGCTTGGCGGCGTCGGTCGGCGTCGAGGCCCGTACGTCGGCGACGTAGTCGACCAACGGCGCGTCGGTCTCGTGGCCGATCGCGCTGACCACCGGCGTGCGGCAGGCGAAGACGGCCCGGCAGAGCGCCTCGTCGGAGAAGGGCAGCAGGTCCTCGATGCCGCCCCCGCCCCGGGCGATGACGATCACGTCGACGGTCGGGTCGGCGTCCAGCACCTTGAGCGCGTCGACGATCTGCGGGACGGCGCTCGGCCCCTGCACGGCCACGTTGACCGTGCGGAACTCCACCGCCGGCCAGCGCCGGCGGGCGTTGGTCAGCACGTCCCGTTCGGCGGCCGAGGCGCGACCCGTGATCAACCCCACCCGGTTGGGCAGGAACGGCGGCCGGCGCTTGCGCGCCCGGTCGAACAGCCCCTCGGCCGCGAGCAGCTTCTTCAGCTTCTCCAGCCGGGCCAGCAGCTCGCCGAGGCCGACCTGCCGGATCTCGTCGGCGCGCAGGCTCAGCGTGCCCCGGGCCGCGTAGAACTCCGGCTTGGCGTGCAGCACCACCCGGGCGCCCTCGCGCAGCTCAGGGGCGCCGACGTCCAGGACGTCCCGGTTGGTGGTGACCGTCAGGCTCAGGTCGGCTGACGGGTCCCGCAGCGTGAGGAAGACGGTGCTGGCGCCCGGTCGGCGGCTGATCTGCGCCACCTGCCCGTCCACCCACACCCAGCCCAGCCGGGCGATCCAGGCGCCGACCTTCTGGCTGACCACCCGGACCGGCCACGGCTCCTCGGACGTGCTCCGCCCCACCTCGCCTGTGCTCACCCGCCCACCCTACGGCCCGTCCCGGACAGTTCCGTGCGGCTCGGCCGGGGGTGGGCGGCGTGCGGCCGGCATCGCGCCGTGGTGGCGGTCGCGGCCCGTGTCGCCCTCCGGGACGGCACGTACGATGGGCGGGTGACTCAGGCTGAAGTGACGTCCCGGACCGGCAAGCGCGTGATCCTGGCCAAGCCCCGCGGCTACTGTGCGGGCGTGGACCGCGCGGTGCAGACCGTGGAGGAGGCACTCAAGCTCTACGGCGCCCCGATCTACGTACGCAAGCAGATCGTGCACAACAAGCACGTCGTGCAGACGCTGGAGGCCCAGGGCGCGATCTTCGTGGAGGAGAACGAGGAGGTGCCGGAGGGCGCCACCGTCATCTTCTCCGCGCACGGGGTGGCCCCGGAGGTCTACGAGCAGGCCCGGACCCGCTCGCTGCGGGCGATCGACGCGACCTGCCCGCTGGTCACCAAGGTGCACCAGGAGGCGAAGCGGTTCGCCGCCGAGGACTACGACATCCTGCTCATCGGCCACGAGGGGCACGAGGAGGTCATCGGCACCTCCGGCGAGGCCCCCGAGCACATCCAGCTCGTGGACGGTCCCGAGGACGCCGACCGGATCACCGTCCGCGACCCGAACAAGGTCGTCTGGCTCTCCCAGACCACCCTCTCGGTCGACGAGACGCTGGAGACGGTGGCCCGGCTCAAGAAGCGGCTGCCCATGCTCCAGTCGCCGCCCAGCGACGACATCTGCTACGCCACCTCCAACCGGCAGCACGTGGTCAAGGAGATCGCGCCCGAGTGCGACGTGATGATCGTCGTCGGCTCGGCCAACTCCTCCAACTCCGTACGCCTCGTCGAGGTCGCCCTGGACGCCGGGGCGCGCGCCGGTCACCTCGTCGACTTCGCGCACGAGATCGACGACGCGTGGCTGGAGGGAGCGCGCACGGTCGGCCTGACCTCGGGCGCCAGCGTTCCCGACCAGCTCGTCCAGGAGGTCCTCGCCCACCTCGCCGCGCGTGGCTTCACCGACGTCGACGAGGTGGTGACCGCCAACGAGCGGTTGACCTTCTCGCTGCCGCAGGAGCTCAAGCGGGACATGAAGGCCGCCGCCGCGGCCCGTGGCTGACCGGCGGGAACGGTGGGCGGTCCCGCTGCGTCAGACCAGGGTATGAGGACTCTTCGGCTCGCCGTCTCCGCGTTGGCCGTCTGCGTGGCGCTGAGCGCCTGCGGCGGGCAGGACGGTACCGGCGACACCCCCACCCCGACCCCGACGGGAGCGCAGCCGGTGACCAGCCCGCCCAGCCCTGATCCGAGCAGCCCCGCGGTCCCGCCGACCCCTGGCGACCCGGTGGACCCGACGGGGCCGGCCCTGCCCCCGCCCACGAGGCCCAGCGGCGGGCCGACGAAGACGCCGCCGGCCGGCGGCACCACCCTGAACGGGACCGTCACCTCCGGGGTGGAGCCCAACTGCCTGCTGCTCGACAACTACCTGCTGATCGGCGGCCCGCGTGACCTGCTGAAGCCGGGCGCCAAGGTCACGGTCACCGGCCGGGTCCAGCGCGACCTGCTCACCACCTGCCAGCAGGGCACGCCCTTCCTGGTCGAGACCGCCCGCCGGGGCTGACCGGCTCCGCCCGCAAGGGCTGACCGGTACCGCCCGGTGGGGCTGACCGGACGGCCGCCCGCCGCACGTGGGTGTGCCTGCCCACCAGGGGCGAGCGCGTCCGTCCGTGGCGGCGTCGGGCGGGCTGAGCCCTCTGCGTCGCGACGGACGTGGCGAGCACGTCCGTCCGTGCTGTGTCGGGCGGCCCGAGCACCCCGCGTCGCGACGGAGGTCACCGCAACGGGCGGAGCCCGCCCCCGGGTGGGGACGGGCTCCGGTGTTCCGGTGCGGGACGGGTCAGTTCACGGCGCCGATGGAGACGGCACCGCGGCCGACGACCGCGCCCTCGGTGGTCACCACGGACAGCTCACCGAAGAGCGCCCGACCGGCGACCGGGGTGGACTGGGCGGTCACCGTACCGGTGAGGGTGGCGGTGGCGCCGTGGGCCAGGTTGAGCGGGGTGGCGGGCGCCGAGAGGGTGCCCAGCGCCGCCGCGGAGAACGAGTCCCGGTAGTCGTAGGCGGTGCTGCCACCGGCCCCGTCCACCGCGTAGCCCTCGACGACCACCCGGTAGGTGCCCGCCGGCGGGTTGTTGATGGTCACGGCCTCCTCGGAGTCGCCGTCGGCGGCCCGACCGACCTCCGCGGTACCGCGGAAGACGTAGAGGTCGAGGTCGGCCGCGGCGCTGGCCGGGTTGCCGATCCGGGCGGTGAAGCGGGTCGCGCCCGCCGGCACCTCCACGGTGTACTCCTGCGACGTGCCCTCGGTGATGGTGGGCCGCTCAGCGTGGACGCTGGAGAGCGGGCCGCCCTGACCGGTCACCGCGACCGGGCCGAAGGTGTTGGTCAGCGACCAGGTCACCGGGGTCGCCGCACCGGCGGTGACCGACGGCAGCTCGACCACGGCCGGCTCGACCGCGACACCCTGCACCCGCGCCGTGAGCTGGAACGGGTTGTTCAGCGACGGCGAGGTCCGACGGGACTCCACCTCGATCTCCCAGACCCCGGCGATCGGGTTCTGGTAGTCGCGCTCCTGCGGCTTGCAGGCGTTGGCGTCGGAGAAGTTGGTGTAGCAGGCGAGGCTGGAGGTGCTCTCCACCGGAACGCCGTACGGGTTGAAGGCGATGAACCGGGTCTGCGAACCGGTGGCGATGCCGGAGAGGTTCACCTGGAGGGCGCCCGTGCCCGGCGGAACCGTCACGAAGTACGAGGTGAAGCCGTTCCGGTCGACCGAGCCCTCGGTCGAGAAGGAGAAGTTCGGCTTCTTCACGTCGTTCGAGGCGACGACGACGGTGGAGACCTCGAAGTCGATCACCGAGGTGGCCGGGTCGTCGATCGTCATGATCGCGCCGTGTGCGCCAGCGGTGGCGGGCTTGGCGGTCACCGAGACGGTGACGGTCTTGTTCAGCGGGAGCGAGACGGTCTTCGGCGCCGTGAAGGTGCCGTCGTTGCCACGCAGACCCACGTTGTGCTTCACGGTGCCGGCCGGCCCGCTGGTACGGGTGACCTTGACCTGGTAGCTCTTCGACTGGCCGATCCGCTGCCCACCCTCGGTGGAGGCGCAACGGTTGTAGAGGCCGGTGCCCAGGTTCGGGGTGCCCAGCTGACCGGACAGGACGGTGCAGACCGGGGCCTCGGAGGTGTAGGAGCGCGTCTCCACGCCCTTGCGCAGCAGCTTCCACGCGCCCGGCACGTCGAACATGCCGTAGCCCTGGCCGTACGTCGGGACGTCCTTGATCGGCTTGGCCGAGCTGTAGATCGCCCGGCGCAGCGCGGCCGGGGTGACGCCCTTGTCGGTCGCCTTGGCGGCCGACAGCAGCAGCGCGGCGGCGCCGGCGGCCTGCGGGGAGGCCATCGAGGTGCCGTTCAGCATCGCGTAGCCCGGGGGCAGCGGGTAGCCGGCCTCGGGGACGGCGTTGCCGGCCTGCCAGGTCGGGGCGGTGGAGATGGCCGAGCCGGGGGCGGCGATGTTCGGCTTGATGCCGCCGTCCTCACGCGGGCCCCGGGAGGAGAAGTTGAACAGCGCGTTCTTCGTCTTCACCGCGGAGCCGTAGTTGGCCAGCCAGGTGTCCTTGCTGATGCTCGCCGCGACGCTGACCACGTTGGCGGCCACCGACGGGTCGCCGATGGTGTTCAGGCCCGGGCCGGAGTTGCCGGCCGAGATGAACATCTGCACGCCGTAGGTGGTGATCAGGTTGTTGTACAGCTCGGCGCGGGCGTTGTTGCCGTCGTTCAGCGCCGGCAGACCGCCGATCGACATGTTGACCACGTCGACCTTGCGGTTGATCACCAGGTCGGCCATGCCGGTGGTGAGGGCGGCGTAGGTGCAGCCGCCACCCCACGAGCAGGCCCGGGCGGAGACCAGCTTGGCACCGGGCGCGGCACCGTCGAAGGCGCCGTTGCCGAGCATGTCGTTGGCGGCGGTGATGCCGGCGACGTGGGTGCCGTGGGTGCTCTCGACGATGCCGATGTTGACGTAGTCCACCAGGCCGGGACCGCCGATGGGGGCGGTGTCCACGTCCTCGCGGTACTCGACCACGAACGGGATCCGCTCGACCACCGGGGTGGCCGGGTTGTCGGTGCCGAAGTGCCCGACGTCGAACTTCTCCTTGTACGGCCGCATCAGGGCGTCGTCGGTGAAGTCGTTGTTCTGGTTGACGTCCACCCAGATGTTGTGGGTGGCCGGGTCGTAGAGGATGCCGAACGTGTCGGTCCGGTCCCCGTCGCGGTTGACGTCACCCGCCGGGTCGCTGGCGGCCGTGATCGACTCGCTGAACCGGTTGAACCGGTAGGTGCCCGCCGGGGCCTTCCAGGTCGCGCCGCCGGAGGTGAACGTCGGACCGGTGACCTCGGTGAGCATCGGGCGCCAGGTGGCGTCCTCGAACGGGTCCGTCGCGGTCACCCAGTCGACGATCTTCCGCTCGCCCGTGGTGGTCTTCTGCAGCGCCGGGTGACCGAGGTCCACACCGGAGTCCATGATGCCGATCGTGACGCCGCGGCCGTCCCACTGGGGGTTCTTGGCGACGAAGTCGACCGCGCCGATCTCGTTGGTCGGCATGTAGGGGTTGGCAGCCGGGGTGTCGGCCCCCGGGCCGGTCAGCGTCGTGGCCTGCTTCGCCGCCTTCTTGCCGGAGGGGGCGACCTCGGGCGTCGGGTCGGGCAGCTGGATGGTCTCGTCGAGGTCGACGGCGGAGACGCCGGGCAGCGTGGCCGCCTTGACCACCTTGGAGGTGGGGACCTTGGCCAGGACGTAGCCGATGCTGTCGTACCGCTCGGTGACGGCCGCGCCCAGGCTCTTGAGGTCGGCGGCGACGTCCTTCGCCTCGCCCTTCTTGGTGGCCACGATCAGGGTGACGGTCGGGGCCTTCTTCGCCTCCGCCTCGGCGAGCAGCTTGGCGTCGTGCGAGCCCAGCGCCTCCACAGGGGTGGCCTGGGACGCGTCGGGTGCGGCGGTCGGCGCGGCGCTCGCGGTGGCGGCACCACCGGCCACCGTCACCGCGCTGGCCGCCACGACCGACGCGAAGAGCGCGGCGGAGGTCCGCCGGCTCAGGTTTCGGGGTTTGCTCACGTTCTCTTTCCTCCAGAGAACAGGGCCCTCAGATGCAGGGCACGCGTGAGGCGAATCCTTCGCGCTGCCGCTGGTCACTGTCACTACCGTGGAGTTCGTTGTGACCACTTCGTGACATGGGTGAGCGTCCATTGTCACATCGGCGATGATAGGTATCGGCCGTCAGTCCAGTGCCGACCGACCGCTCGGCGCCCCGGCCTCAGCGTTTCCGAGAAGCTCCGGGGCCTGCGGCTGACGGGGCGCCAGCTCGACCTGCGCCGGCGCGGCCAGCTCCTGGTCGGAGACCCCGAGCTCGGCGAGCTTGCGGGCGCTGACCAGCACGCGCGCCTCCAACGACCCCACGGCCCGGTTGTACGCGGTCACCGCGCCGCCGAGCGACGAGCCGAGCTTGCCGACGTGCTCACCCAGGGTCGACAGTCGCCCGTAGAGCTCCCGGGCCAGCGAGTGCACCGCGACCGCGTTGCGCGCCAGCGCCTCCTGCCGCCACGAGTAGGCGACCGTACGCAGCAGCGCGACCAGGGTGGCCGGGGTCGCCAGCACCACGTTGCGGGCGAACGCGTGCTCCAGCAGCGTCGGGTCGCGTTGCAGCGCGACGTCGAGGAACGGGTCGGCCGGCACGAAGAGCACCACGAACTCCGGCGTGCTGTCGAACGCGGCCCAGTAGGTCTTGGCGGCCAGCGCGTCCACGTGTCCGCGCAGGTGCTTGGCGTGCGCGTCGAGGTGGGTGTCGCGGCCCCGCTCGTCGCGGGCCTCCATCGCCGTCAGGTAGGCGTCGAACGGCGCCTTGGCGTCCACCACCACCGACCGGCCGCCGTGCAGCCGGACCACCAGGTCGGGGCGGACCCCCTGGTGGTCGGTGGCGGCGGTGACCTGCTCCGAGAAGTCGCAGTGCTCCAGCATGCCGGCCGCCTCTACGATCCGGCGCAACTGGTGCTCGCCCCAGCGGCCCCGCACCTGGGGTGCGCGCAGGGCCGCCACCAGCTGCTTCGTCTCCGTACGCAGCTCGCCCGAGACCGTGCTCATGGAGCGGACCTGCTCGCGCAGCTCGGCGTACGCGTCGATCCGGTCGTGCTCCAGTTCGGCGACGCGCTGCTCGTAGCGGCGCAGCGTGTCGTGCAGCGGGGCGACGGCGCGGGCCACCGCCTCCTGGGACTGCGCGGTGGCCTCGTAGCTCAGCGCCCGCATGGACTGTTCGAGCCGGCCCTCGCCCTCCCGGGTGGCCCGCAGCGTGGCGTCCAGCCGGGCGATCTCGGTCGCCGAGCGGGTCCGGGCGGCGTACCAGCCCGCCGCGCCCCCGGCGGAGAGGCAGACGATCACCACGGACAGCGTCGAGAAGTCCACCCCCGGAGCTTGCCAGACCGGCGCGCCGCGCGCCGCCGTGCCGCTCTCGTCGCACCCGCCGCCTTTGTCGCGGATGGACGTTGTGGCCAATCGTGCCGAGCGGCGCGGCGGGGTTTGGCCGTCCCGGGGCAGACAGGAAGCGACGACATGGCTCAGAGTGACGACAGGGCCTCGGAGGGAGACGGCATGGCTGGTCGGTTGCGTCCCGTACGGACACTCGTCGTGACGGCGGCGGGAGTCCTCCTCGCCGCCCTGGCCACGCCGGTCGCGGTGGTCGCCGCACCGCCCGGGGGCGCAGGCGGCTGGCGGGACCTCGGGACGCTGGGCGGCGACTGGAGCGTCCCCGTCGGGCTCACCGACTCCGGGCTGGTCCTCGGCGACAGCCAGACCGCCGACGGCCGCGTCCACGCGTTCGTGTGGCGGGACGGGACCCTGACCGACCTCGGCACGTTGGGCACGGACAGCCACGGCGTCGCCGTCAGCGAGCGGGGCGTGGTGGTCGGCACCACCGTCCTGGCCGACGGGCGGACCAGGCCGTTCCGGTGGCGCGACGGCGTCATGACCGACCTCTCCGCCGTCCACGGGCCGTCCTCGGCCCTCGGCGTCAACGAGCGCGGCGAGGTGATCGGCACGAGATACACCGACGACAGCGGCCAGTACGGCCGGGCGTTCCGCTGGCGCAACGGGATCAGCACGGACCTGCCCGGTCGCGGTGGCGACACCCTCGCGGCGGCGATCAACGACCGCGGCGACGTCGTCGGCTTCACCAACAGCGCGGACGGGTCCAGCACCGAGGCGGCGCTGTGGCGCGACGGCAGGCTGGTCCGGCTGACGCCGCCGGCCAGCGCGACAAGCATGGCCACCGGCATCAACGACCGGGGCCAGGTGGTCGGCACCATGCGGGTCGACGGCTCCGGATGGCACGCCTTCCTGTGGTACGACGGTGTCTTCACGGATCTCGGCACCCTCGGCGGCACCGACAGCTACCCGGTGGGCGTCAACGGACGCGGGCAGGTCGCCGGCAGCGCGCAGACCCCGACGGACATGCGCGCCGTGCGGTGGCACCACGGCGCCGTCACGAATCTGGGCACCCTCGGCGGCTCGTACAGCCAGGCCATGGCGATCAACGAGGCCGGCACCGTGGTCGGTGAGGCGACCGTCGCCAGCGGCGCGAAACACGGCGTGGCCTGGGTGCGGGGCCGCGGCGTCGACCTCGGCCCGCTGGATCTCGGTCGCTCCGGCGGCCGGGTGGGCTTCGTCAACGACCGGGGGCTCGTCGCCGGCCAACTGGCCGCCACCGGCGGCGACGTGCACGCCGTCGTGTGGAACCTCGGCCGACGACACTAGCCCGGCCGGAGACCGCTCCGGCCCGGGACTGCGCCCCGCCCCGGCCCGGGACCCGCCCCGGCCCGCCCCTGCCCTCGCCCGGCTGGGCCTGGCCCGGACATCCTCGGCCCTGCCTCCGATCC
Organism: Micromonospora sp. NPDC007220; assembly: GCF_040634035.1. Taxonomy (NCBI): domain Bacteria; kingdom Bacillati; phylum Actinomycetota; class Actinomycetes; order Micromonosporales; family Micromonosporaceae; genus Micromonospora; species Micromonospora sp. NPDC007220. The sequence continues at coordinate 886,753 of NZ_JBEYEU010000001.1, forward strand.
GCGCAGCCGAGCTGCGTCGATCGGAGGCGTGGCGCTGGCCTGGCCTGGGTAACGTCGCAGACATGAGATATCTGCCGCTGCTCATCCTCGTGGTGTTGCTGGTGGGTGCGGTCGTCTGGTGGCGTGGGGAGAGCGCCGCCCGGGCGGAGCGCCGCCTGGCCGACGCGCGGGCCGACGCCCAGCGCTGGTACGAGCGGCTCGGCGGCCAGGTGATGAACCTGCACGGCGACCACCCGGCCGTGCGCCAGGCGCTGGTCGACGCCGGGGAGCGTTACAACGCGGCCGGCAGCCAGCTGGAGCAGGCCCGCAGCGTCGAGCAGTACCGCCTGGCCCGGGAGACCGCGCTGGAGGGGCTGACATATGCCCGGGCGGCCCGCGTGGCGCTCGGCATCGACCCCGGCCCCGAGCTGCCCCCGCTGGCCGCCGCGCAGGGCGCCGGGCAGCTCACCCGGGAGCGCCAGGTCGACGTGCAGGGGCAGACCTTCAAGGCCGGCCCGCAGCCCGGCCGCGACATTCCCTACTACTACCCGGGCGGGCGCTACCAGGGCCGGCCGGTGCCGGCAGGCTGGTACTCCACTCCGTGGTGGAAGACCGCGCTGGGCGCCGGCGCGGGTGTCCTCGGCGGCGTGCTGATCGCCGACGCGCTCTTCTCGCCCGGCTTCGGCGACCCCGGGTACGGCTACGAGGCCGGCTACCAGGAGGGCTTCGGCGACGGCACCGGATTCGGCGAGCAGGGCGGCGAGGCCGGCGGCGGTGACTTCGGCGGCGGCGGGTTCGGCGGCGGAGATTTCGGGGGTGGCGACTTCGGCGGCGGTGACTTCGGCGGCGGCGACTGGTAGGGCCGACACCGACGGCACGACCGGCATCGGCGGCGCTGGCCGGCTCGGCGGTGCCGGGGGAAGGAAGGGCACCCTCCGCTGCGGGAAGCGCGGAAAGGTGCCCTTCCTCGCTGCTCAGCCCGTGTTGCGCATGCCGGCGGCGATGCCGTTGACCGTGGTCAGCAGCGCCCGCTCCAGCGCCGTACCGTCGCTCGGCGCACGCCGGCCGCCCGGCGCCGTGGCCACCGCCCGGCCCGCCGCCCCGGACTCCCGGTACTGGCGCAGCAGGGCGACCTGGAGGTGGTGCAGCGGCTCCAGGTACGTGTCGCGGACGGCCAGGGTGCGCTGGAGCACGGGGGAGTTCTCCAGCAGGGCCGGCGAGGAGGTCACCGCCAGCACCTCCTGCTTGGTCAGCTCGTACTCCTGCTCGATCTTGTGGAAGATCGGGTGCAGCTTCTTCGGCACCAGCGTCTCGACGTAGCGGCGGGCGATGCTCAGGTCGGTCTTGGTGAGCATCATCTCGACGTTCGACAGGAACGTGCGGAAGAAGTGCCAGTTGCGGTGCATCTCGGCCAGCACGTCCTCCAGCCCCGCCTCGCGGGCCGCGGCCAGGCCGGAGCCGACCCCGAACCAGCCGGGCACGATCTGTCGGGTCTGGGTCCAGCCGAACACCCACGGGATGGCGCGCAACCCGGCGAGCCCGGCCCCGGTGTTCGGCCGCTTCGCCGGCCGGGAGCCGATGTTCAGCGCGCCGAGCAGCTCCGTCGGCGTCGACGCCCAGAAGTACGCGGGCAGGTCCGGGTCCTCGACCAGCGACCGGTACGACCGGAAGGCCGAGTCGGAGACCGTATCCATCGCGGCGTCCCAGCGTTCCAGCATCTCGGCGGGCTGCCGGGGCGCGGTGTGCAGCAGGGTGGCCTGGAGCACCGCGGCCAGGGTCAGCTCCAGGTTCTCCCGCGCCAGCGACGGCAGGGAGTACTTGTCGGAGATGACCTCGCCCTGCTCGGTGACCTTGATCGCGCCGTCCAGGGTGCCGTACGGCTGGGCCAGGATCGCCTCGTGCGTCGGCCCGCCGCCGCGACCCACCGTGCCGCCGCGGCCGTGGAAGAGCCGCAGGTGTACGCCGTGCCGGGCCGCCACGTCGCGCAGCGCGCGCTGGGCCCGGTGGATGGACCACTGGCTGGTGGTGATGCCGGCCTCCTTGTTGGAGTCGGAGTAGCCCAGCATCACCTCCTGCACGTCGCCCCGCGCCGCCACCAGGGCCCGGTACGCCGGCAGCGAGAGCAGCTCGTCGAGGAGTTCGCCGCCCGTGTTCAGCTCGGCCGGGGTCTCCAGCAGCGGCACGAAGCCGATCCGGGACCGGCCGCTGTGCACGTCGACCAGGCCGGCCTCGCGCGCCAGCACCACGGCGGCGAGCACGTCGTCCACGCCGAGCGTCATCGAGACGATGTACGACTCGATGACCTCGTTGCCGAACCGGTCCTGCGCCTCGCGGATGGTGCCGAACACGTCGAACGTCTTGCGGGTCGCCTCGGTCAGCGGGGTGTCCAGCGTGGAGAGCGGTCGGCGGCCGGTCAGCTCGTCGGCGAGCAGCTTCGTGCGTTCCTGCCGGCTCAGCGACGGGTAGTCGGAGACCTCGCCGACGGCCGCGTAGAGCTGGGCGAGCACCGCGTGGTGCGCCTCGGCGTGCTCCCGGACGTCCATGGTCGCCAGGTGCAGCCCGAACGCGGAGACCGTACGGATGGTCGAGGCGAGCCGGCCCACGGCGGTGAGCTGGCCGGCGTTGCGGGCCAGCGAGGCGCGCAGCAGCTCCAGGTCGGCGACCAGCTCGGCGGAGCCGCGGTAGTCCCGACCGGGCACGTGCGCGGTGCCCTGGCGCAGCCGCTGCCGGGTGTTGGCCAGCTTCGCCTTCACGCAGCGGGCCTTGAGCCGGTAGGGCTCCTCGGCGTTGACCCGGCGGAACCGGGCCGCCACCTCGGGCAGCGCGTCCAGGTCGGCGGCGAGGCTCGCGGAGAGGTCGAGCGACACCCCGCGCAGCCGCCGGGACACCGACACCTCGTCGATCAGGTGGTCCATCGCCTTCTCGGTGGCCGCGATGCCGTGCTCGTGCTGGATGGTCAGCACCTCGCGGGTCACCGCCGGCGTGACGAACGGGTTGCCGTCGCGGTCGCCGCCGATCCAGGTGCCGAAGGACAACGGCCGGGCGGTCGGGGAGGTCTCCACGCCGAGGGTGCGCAGCGTGTCGGCGAGGTCGTCGAGGACCTGCGGGGCGGCCTCGGCGTACAGGTCGCGCAGGTAGTAGATGGCGTTGCGGGCCTCGTCGGTCGGGTCCGGCCGGTCCAGCCGCAGCTCGTCGGTCTGCCACATCAGGTCGAGCAGTTCGGCGAGGCGGCGGTTGGCCGGGCCCTCGTCGCTGGCGCCGTAGAGGATCGCGTTCGCGGTCTCGGTGTCGAGCTCGTCGGCGATGGCGCGCAGCTTGGACAGGATCGACCGGCGGGCCGCCTCGGTCGGGTGGGCGGTGAAGACGGGCCGTACCGCCAGCCGCCGGGCCGCCGCGGCGATCTCCTCGGCCGGCACCCCGCGCTCGGCGATCATCTTGGCCGCCTGGTCCAGCCAACCGCCCTGCACCGCCCGGCGGCGCCGCAGCTCCCGGGCCCGGTGCACCTGCTCGGTGATGTTGGCCAGGTGGAAGTAGGTGGAGAAGGCGCGGGCCAGCTTGGTGCCGGTGGTGACGTCCAGGCCGGCGAGGCGCTGCGCGGCGGTGGGGGCGTCCGAGCGCACCTGGGCGCGGATCTCCTCGACGAGGTCGAGCAGCGGCCTGCCCTCCTGGCGGGCGAGGGTCTGCCCGAGCAGGGTGCCGAGGCGGCGGATGTCGGCCCGCAGGGCGGCGTCGGGGCCGTCGTGGTCGTGCTGGTCGGTCACGATGCGCTCCTTACGCGAGTACGAAGGACAGCGCTGTCCGACTCCCTGGATCGTATCCGCGTCCCCCGCAGGGAAGGAGGGGACCCTTGCAATCGTCTGCGGCAGAGGAAGGAGCCGTTCCTCGCGTCTCAGCCGGCGCGGGGCGCATCTTCGCTGGTGGGGCCGGGTGCGGTGCGTCGGCCGGCGCGACGGCGGGCCTGGAACGGGGTGGCGCTGAGCACACCCGCCACGCCCAGCGCCGTCCAGATGGTGAGCCCGGCGATGGGCCAACCGGTCGACCGGCGGTCGAAGTAGACGACGGACTTGAGCAGGTCGGTGGCGAGCCCCGGCACGTTCCAGCGGTGCATGCCGCGCAGCCAGGTCGGCAGGAACTCGGGGGCGTAGATGCCGCCGGAGCCGGGGTTGCCGAGCACGACCAGCAGCAGGATCACCAGCCCGGTGCCGAACAGCCCCAGCCAGCCCTGCACCGCCGAGGCGATCATCGCCGCCGCGAGGACCGCCAGCGTCCCACTCGCGGCGACGCCGAACAGGTCGTGGTCCCAGACGTCCAGGACGGGTCCCACCACGATCGCGCCGGCGGCCCCGAGCACCAGGCTGTAGCCGGCCAGCGCGGCGATCCGCAGCCCGGCGCGGCGCAGGCTGCGCGGGGCGGTGCCGTTGCCCAGGCCGAGCACGGTGGCGGCGAGGTAGCCGCCCAGTACGTACCCGACGGCCAGGTAGAACGGCACGAGCCCGCGCGGATCGGTCGCGGCCACCGGCACCTCGTCGGTGACCCGCAGCGGCATCTCCGCCTGCCGGGCGGCGGTGTCGAGGACCCGGACGACGACGTCGGTCGCGGCCGGCGCTGCGGCGCTCGCGGTGGTCAGCACCAGCCCGCCCTCGGCGCCGGTGGCGAGCACCCCGTACACCTCGCGGGTGAGCAGGCCGTCGTCGGCGGCGCGCGGGTCGGCGTACTCGACGGCGTCGAGGGTGTCGCTCTGGTTGCGTACGGCGGCGAGGACGGCCTGTGCCTTCTGGTCGCCGCGCACCACCCCGACCGGCACGTCGCGGGGCGTGGGACGGTGCAGCGCGCCGACGTACGCGGTGATGAACGCGGTGGCGAGCACCAGGGTGCCGAGCAGCAGCGCGGCGGTACGCGGCAGCCCGTCGCGCATCTCCTGGTCCACGCCGCCAGCCTAGGGCGGCTCGTGCCCGGAATGTGACGTTTCCCGGCCTGGGCCGCCGGTGCCGCATCGGTCAGGTGAGCTGGCAGCGGCCCGCGCTGTAGTGGGCGACCGCCGCCATGATCTCCGCCTCGGACCGGTCCGCGAAGTTGAGCGTGGCGACCAGCCCCGAGCCGTAGAAGGCGCTCAGGGCCGCGCTGTCGAGCGCCGTGAACGCCCCGAGGTGCTGGAGCGCCCGCGCGTCGCGTGGCGTGACCACCAGCATCTTCTCCAGGCTCCACCGGCGCCGGGAGATCCGCGCGACGCCCTCCCACGGCAGCCAGATCGCCTGGCCCCGGGTCGGCCGGGTGCGGATCCAGAGCCCGGCCGGGCCGAGCGCCAGCACCGGGCCGCCGGAACCGATCAGCCAGAGCTGGATCCCCAGCGGCAGGGCGACCAGGGCCAGCAGGCAGCCCACCACGCCGAGGATCGCGACCACGGACTGGGAGCGCAGCTGCGGATCGGACGAGTTCACCATGCCGAGACCGGCGCAGCAGGCGATCGGGAGGATGAGGACCAGCACCACCCCCATCATCAGCAGGCCGCGTTTCGCGACGTTGGGCCGTACCACGAAGGGCTGGTCCTCCGGGATGCGCCTGGTCACCGGCGGCGGCACGGGGCCTCCCCACGGGCCGCCGTGCGGTGGGCCGTGGTGGAAGGGCTGCGGCGGATGTCCGGCGGGGGTGCTCACGCGGCCTCCGAATACTCGATCAACTTCGGCGGGGCCAGCCTAGAGGCCGTCCGCCAGCGTCCCGGCGGGCCGGACCAGCGGAAAATCGCTGGAGCCGGTCGGTAGCGTCCGATCATGACGTCGCCGAGCTATCCCCCCAAGCCCCGACCGGGAGACCGGGTCGCGGTCGTCTCGCCGTCCGCCGGCCTGCCGGCCCTCTTCCCCCACGTGTACGAGTTGGGCCTGCGCCGGCTGCGCGAGGAGTTCGGCCTGGAGCCGGTGGAGTACCCGACCACCCGGGTACTCGGCGCCGACCCGCGCGACCGGGCCCGGGACCTGACCGCCGCCTTCGCCGACCCGACGATCGCCGCCGTGCTCGCCACGGTGGGCGGGGACGACCTGATCACGGTCACCCCGCACCTGGACGACGCCGTGCTGCGGGCCAACCCGAAGCCGTACTTCGGCTACTCCGACAACACCAACGTCCTCAACCACCTGTACCGGCTGGGCGTCGTGTCGTACCACGGCGGGTCCGTGCTCGTGCACCTCGGCCGGCCCGGCAGCCCGCACCCGCTGACCTTCGACTCGCTGCGCGCGGCCCTCTTCACCTCCGGCTGGTACGACCTCACTCCCGCGCCGCAGTGGGGCGACCGGCCGAACGACTGGCAGGACCCGGCGACGCTGGCCGACGAGCCGGAGATGCTCCCGGGCGAGGGCTGGCGCTGGCAGGGGCCGTCGACGGTGGTCGAGGGGCGCACCTGGGGCGGCAACCTGGAGATCCTGCACTGGCTGCTGGCCGCCGACCGGGTCCCTGACGCCGGGGACCTGGCCGGATCGGTGCTGATGGTCGAGACCTCCGAGGAGTTGCCCCCGGCCACCGAGGTGTTCCGGATCCTGCGCAACATGGGGGAGCGCGGTCTGCTCGCCGGCTTCCCGGCGGTCCTCGTCGGCCGGCCGAAGGCGTGGGACTTCACCCGGCAGCACACCCCCGACGAGCGGCGGGACTGGGCGGAGGCGCAGCGGGAGGCGGTCACCCGGGCGCTGGCCGCCTATTGCCCCGACGCGGTGGTGGTCTTCGACGTCGACCTCGGCCACACCGACCCGCAGCTGATCGTCCCGTACGGCGGCGAGATCCGCATCGACGCGACCACCCGACACATCTCGGTCCGCTACTGACCCACCCGCGCCTTGGCGTGCGCGCGTGCGAGCGCCCTGGTGATCAGGACGCCATGGACGTTAACTGGCCGTTTTAAGGTCCATGGCGTCCTGATCAGCATTGGCCGGGGCGGCGTTCCTGGATTGCGGCAGTTACCAGCCGGACAATTCGGGCGGGGTGCCGCAGTGCGTCGTCCGCGGTGAAGCGCAGCACCAACCAGCCCGCCGCGCGGAGTGCGTTGAGCCGAGCCACGTCGCGCTGGAAGTGGGTGCGTTCCCGGTGGTGGTCACCCTCGTACTCGATGGCGATTCGCCACCGGGGGTAGGCGAGGTCGACGCGGCCGAGGAAGACGCGTCCCCGGTGCGGGTGGGTGCCGTACACGTCGTGCTGCGCGGTCAGGGGTGGCAGACCGGCGTCGTGCAGGACGAGCCGGAGCCGGGTCTCCATGGGGGACTCGCTCAGCGGCTCGGCCAGCGTGAGCACCTCCCGCAGTTGGGCGGTGCCGGGCCAGCCGTTGTGCGTGTCCAGGTAGCTGCCCAACGCCGGGAGCTTGACCACCCGCCGATGCAGCAGCGCGTCCACCGCGACGAGCGCGTCCGTCCGGGGCAACTGCCGCCCGAGGTCGAAGGCCGTGCGGACGCCGGTGGTGACCGGCAAGCCGGCGAAGCGGGTGATCTCCCGGGCGGAGAACGACCGTTGGTCGACCGACACACGCCGAGTGGAGCGTCGGCGGGCCGTCGCCGGGAGCGTGACGAAGACCGGGCTCGCGTGTGGGAGGAGTTCCACGCCCCACAGGAATGCCGCGCTGAGACCGCTGATGGCGGCCCCCGCCGGCAGGGTGAGGGCAACGGCGTCGCACCACATCCGGTGGTCGTTCTCACGGTAACCGTCGACGTGGACGTAGAGGTCGGGCAGCAGCCGGCACCAGGACGGCCCACGGAGCATCCGCCACGTGACCAGGCCGGCGGCGACGGCCCGACTGCCGGAGAACGGGAGGAACGCCAACTCTCTGGGGACGCGCGGTGCCCGTGACATTCCGGCAGCCTGCTGTCACAGCCCGCCCGCGCGCCGACCCGAAGGTTGATCCCGGGCTGTCGACGTGGCCCTCGGTCGTCGATCAGGTGGGATTGAGGACCGCGAACGCCCGTACCGGGAAGGTGCCCATGCCGGCCACCATCGGTGGGGCGGCCGTGAACCGGAAGCCGGTCGGGGGCAGCGCGTCGAGCCCGGTCAGGTGCTCCACGATCGGGACGCCGGCGGCCAGCAGGGCGCTGTGCGCCGGTCGCTCGCCGGCCGCCGCCGGGCTCATGTCGTCGATGTTGATCGAGTCGATGCCGACCAGGGCGGCGCCCGCGTCGACCAGGGCCCGGGCGCCGTCGCCGGTGAGGTAGGGCGCCTCCGGCGCGCCGTACCGGTCCGTGCCGAAGTGCGCCGACCAGCCCGTGTGCAGCAGCACCGCGTGCCCGGCGACGTCGTACGGTGCCAGCAGCAGCCGGTCCACCGCGCGGGTGCCGGCCGGTACCCGGACCACGACGCCGGGCAGGTCGGCGAGGCGGTCCAGCGGGGTGCCGGCGAGGTCGGCGCCGTCGGCGAAGCGGTGGGCGGGCGTGTCCAGGTACGTGCCGGTGTTGGCGATCATGTCGATCCGCCCCACCTGGAACTCGGTGCCGGGGGCGTAGTTGGCGCGGGACGCCTCCCGGGTCAGCCATTCGGTGATCCGTGGCGCCGGCCAGCCCGGCAGGGTGGTCATGCCGTCGGTGACGACGTGGCTCAACTCGACCAGCCGTCGCCGGGAACTGTCCCCCGGGCCGGCGGCCACACCCCGGCCGCCCTTGTGCGGCTCCTCGATGATCGTCCGGCCGGTGATCCGTACCTCGGCCACCATCAGCAGCCCGAGGTGCCGGACGAACAGCGCCGCCAGTTCGTCGTCGGCGATGTCGCGGCCGGGAATGTCCAGACGGAACCCGTCCGTCCGCAGCCCGCCGCCGTTGGCGAAGGTGACCTCCGCGTCGAACTGTGCCCGCCACTGGTTGCCCATCAGCGCAGCCGATCACGGCCGGCCACCCCCGTCAAGATCCTTCGAACGGGCTGCCCCGTGCCCACCGGAGTGCCGTACAGGGGGGTGTACGGCACCACCGGCGGGCGGCGACGGCGCCTCGCCGTCGCCGAGGTCGCAGCCGGTTGGAGCTGCGGGCCTCCCCGAACAGGTCCGCGCACCCCGCGACCGCCGATCCGGCGGCTCGATCCCGGCTGACGGATTCCATCTTCGGCCGCCGGGCGGTCCGGGTCTTGAACATCGATGCTCGGTTGACCGCCAACTCAGAACCCGCGATCCGATCCGGCCCGACCGGCCCGACCCGACCAGCCCGACCCGGCCGACCCAACCCGACGGCCCGACCCGGCCGTCCAACCCGGTTCAAACGCAGGGACAGCGGGTGGGGGGTGAGGGCGGGGTCAGGTCCGTCGGGTTTGGGTGAGGAGTCGGCGCAGGTGGGCCGGGGGGTGGCCGACGTGGTCCCGGACCACGCGGGTGAGGTGGGCCTGGTCGGCGAAGCCGTGCTCCGCCGCCACCGCGCGCAGCGGCCGCTCGTCCGACTCGGCGAGGGTGTCCAGCACCGCCCGGACCCGCAGCCGGTTGCGGTAGGCGGTGAGGCTGCTGCCGGTGACCCGGTGGAACACCCGGCTCAGGTGGTGCGGGGAGGCGCCCACCTCGCGGGCCACCTCGTCGAGGCTGAGCGAGTAGTCGCCGGCGGTGAGCACCTCGCGGGCCCGGTCGGCCAGGCGACGGTGGGCGGCCTGGGTGGCGGGCCGCCGGCTGACCGCGCGTGCCAGGTCCGTCCCCGGCTCGTCCCGGGCACCGGTACGGCTGAGCACCTCGTCGAGGAAGCGGTGCAGCCGTTCCGCCATCTCGAAGTGGTCCAGTCCCCGCCGGAACTCCGCGATGAGCATCCGGTGTGCCAGGTCGAGCGACGCGTCGGAGGTGCCCTCCCAGCCGGCGGTCTCCAGCCAGCGGGTCCCGTCCGGGCGTTCGGCCAGCACCGCCGGGTCGACCTCCAGGCAGGTGTACGAGTCGCCGCAGCCCAGCGGGTGGGACACGGACATCTCGTCGCCCGGCCGGGTGAGCAGCACCGAGGTGGCGTCCGAGAACGCCGTACGACCGTTGAGCCGCCGCCGGTACGCCCCCGACCGCCCGAGGATGAGGTTGTAGTTCAGCTCGATGGCCGGTGTCGTCCAGCCGTGGTTCTCGACGATGCAGCGGACCTCGTAGATGAGGATCCCGTCCGGGTGACCCAGCATCCGCCACCGGGCCGGCGTGGTCTTCCGGCGTGGGTCGCTGCCGGTTCCCTCAGGCATCCGTTCTCCCCCCGGGTGGCCCTGCGCCGATTGTCGACGATCCAACCTACGCGGGGGCGGTTCGTCCGACCGGAGAGATAGTGTCGACCAGTGGCCCCCCGTCCAGCCGGACGAGGGGTGATCGTCGTGTCCTCCCGCTGGAAGTGATCCCATGCTCACCGGTCTGTTCTCCGCCGCCCTGGCCGACCCGGGGCTGGCCCGGGCACGTGACCTGGCGCGCTCCGGTGCCGCGCAGGTCGACGGCCTCGACATCACCGCGCCGGCCGCGCTGCGCCCGTTCGCGGTCGCCGCGGTCGCCGCCGACCAGGCCGGCGACGGCGGGCCGGGCGGTGGCGCGGGTCGTCCGGTGCTCGCCGTGACCGCCACCACGCGGGAGGCCGACGACCTGGCCGCCGCGCTGGGCAGCCTGCTCCCGCCCGAGCAGGTGACGGTCTTCCCGTCGTGGGAGACGCTGCCGCACGAGCGCCTGTCGCCCCGCTCCGACACGGTCGGCCGTCGGCTGGCCGTGCTGCGCCGGCTCGCGCACCCCGGTTCGGCCGACGCGCACGGTCGCACCGGCCCGCTGCGGGTGGTCGTGGCGCCCGTCCGGTCGCTGCTGCAACCGCAGCTCAAGGGGCTCGGCGACCTGGAGCCGGTGCAGCTCGCCGCCGGGCAGGAGGCCGACCTGGAGGAGGTCGCCCGCCGGTTGACCGACATGGCGTACGGGCGGGTCGACCTGGTCACCAAGCGGGGCGAGTTCGCCGTGCGCGGCGGCATCCTCGACATCTTCCCGCCCACCGACGAGCATCCGTCGCGGGTCGAGTTCTGGGGCGACGAGGTGGAGGAGATCCGCACCTTCGCCGTCGCCGACCAGCGCACCATCGAGCAGGTGCCGCAGCTGTGGGCGCCGCCGTGCCGGGAGCTGCTGCTCACCCCGTCGGTGCGCAAGCGGGCCGCCGCCCTCGCCGAGGAGCACCCGGAGCTGGCGGAGATCCTCGACAAGCTGGCCGAGGGCATCCCGGTGGAGGGCATGGAGTCCCTGGCCCCGGCGCTGATCGGCGCCGACTCGATGGAGCTGCTGCTGGACGCCATGCCGGCCGGCACCCACGTGCTCCTGTGCGACCCGGAGCGGATCCGCACCCGGGCGCACGACCTGGTGCGTACCTCCGACGAGTTCCTCCAGGCGAGCTGGGCCGCGGCCGCCGTCGGTGGCCAGGCCCCCGTCGACCTCGGCGCCGCCGCCTTCCGGACCCTGGGCGACGTACGCGCCGTCGCGGCGAAGCTGCGCCAGCCCTGGTGGACGCTGTCGCCGTTCGGGCTCGTGGAGGCCGAGGCCGCCCCGGCGCGGCAGCCCTGGGAGGACGGGCCGGAGGCGTACGACGTCACTCCCGACGACGCGATCGCGGTGACCCTCTCCGCGCAGCCGGCCCCGCTCTACCACGGCGAGACCGCCCGGGTGGTCGACGACCTCAAGCGCTGGACCGGCGAGGGCTGGTCGGTCGCGCTGGTCTTCGAGGGGCACGGCCCCGCCCAGCGGGCGGTCGAGGTGCTCCGCGACGCGGGCCTCGGCGCGCGGCTGACCGAGGAGATCCCGACCGCGCCCGCCCCCGGCGAGGTGCTGGTCGCCTGCGGCAGCCTGACCGGCGGCTTCGTCGACGAGGCGTCCCGGTTCGTGCTGCTCACCGGCAACGACGTCACCGGCGGGCGGGGCACCTCGACCCGCGACATGCGCAAGATGCCGAGCCGACGGCGCAACACCATCGACCCCCTGGAGCTGAAGGCCGGCGACCACGTTGTGCACGAGCAGCACGGCATCGGCCGCTATGTCGAGCTGGTGCAGCGCACCGTCAACGGGGCGTCGCGGGAATACCTGGTCATCGAGTACGCCCCGAGCAAGCGCGGCCAGCCCGGGGACCGGCTCTTCGTCCCCACCGACCAGCTCGACCAGCTCTCCCGCTACGTCGGCGGCGAGCAGCCCACCCTGCACAAGATGGGCGGCTCGGACTGGCAGAAGTCCAAGGCCCGGGCCCGCAAGGCGGTCAGGGAGATCGCCGCCCAGCTCATCCAGCTCTACGCGGCGCGCAAGGCGTCCAAGGGGCACAACTTCGGCCCCGACACGCCGTGGCAGCGGGAGCTGGAGGACGCCTTCCCGTGGCAGGAGACGCCGGACCAGCTCGCCGCGATCGAGGAGGTCAAGCGGGACATGGAGCAGACCGTCCCGATGGACCGGCTGATCTGCGGCGACGTCGGCTACGGCAAGACGGAGATCGCCGTCCGGGCGGCGTTCAAGGCGGTGCAGGACGGCAAGCAGGTGGCGGTGCTGGTGCCCACCACGCTGCTGGTGCAGCAGCACTACAACACGTTCGCCGAGCGGATGAGCCAGTTCCCGGTGACCATCCGGCAGCTCTCCCGCTTCCAGACGCCGAAGGAGGCGGAGCAGGCCCTGGAGATGGCCGCCGCGGGCACCGCCGACATCGTCATCGGCACCCACCGGCTGCTCCAGGCCGCCACCCGGTTCAAGTCGCTCGGCCTGGTCATCGTCGACGAGGAGCAGCGCTTCGGCGTCGAGCACAAGGAGCACCTGAAGACGATGCGCGCCTCGGTCGACGTGCTGAGCATGTCGGCCACGCCGATCCCGCGCACGCTGGAGATGGCGATCACCGGCATCCGGGAGATGTCGACAATCGCCACCCCGCCGGAGGAGCGGCACCCGGTGCTCACCTTCGTCGGTGCGCACGACGAGCGGCAGGTGGCCGCCTCCATCCACCGCGAGCTGCTCCGCGACGGGCAGGTCTTCTACCTGCACAACCGGGTCGAGTCGATCGACCGGACGGCCCGGAAGCTCCGCGAGCTGGTGCCCGAGGCGCGGGTCGCGGTGGCGCACGGCCAGATGGGCGAGGAGGCCCTGGAAAAGGTCATGGTCGGCTTCTGGGAGAAGGAGTTCGACGTGCTGGTCTGCACCACGATCGTGGAGTCCGGCATCGACATCCCCAACGCCAACACCCTGATCGTGGAGCGGGCCGACCTGCTCGGCCTGGCCCAGCTGCACCAGATCCGCGGCCGGGTCGGCCGGGGCCGGGAGCGGGCGTACGCCTACTTCCTCTACCCGCCGGAGAAGCCGCTCACCGAGCACGCCCACGAGCGGCTGGCGACCATCGCCCAGCACACCGAGCTGGGCGCCGGCATGTACGTGGCGATGAAGGACCTGGAGATCCGGGGCGCCGGCAACCTGCTCGGCGGCGAACAGTCCGGGCACATCGAGGGCGTCGGCTTCGACCTGTACGTGCGGATGGTCGGCGAGGCGGTCTCCGCGTTCAAGGGCGAGCGCCCGGAGGAGGAGACCGAGGTCAAGGTCGACCTGCCGGTCGACGCCCACCTGCCGCACGACTACGTCGCCGTGGAGCGGCTGCGCCTGGAGATGTACCGCAAGCTCGCCGAGGCCCGCGACGCCGACCGGCTGAGCGAGGTGGTGGCCGAGATGACCGACCGCTACGGCGAGCCGCCCGCGCCGGTGCAGAACCTCGTCGCCGTGGCCCGGTTCCGGCTGCTGGCCCGCCGCTACGGCCTGACCGACGTCTCCATGCAGGGCAAGCACATCCGGTTCGGTCCGCTGCCGCTGCCCGACTCGAAGCAGCTGCGGCTCAAGCGTTACCACCCCGACTCGGTCTACAAGCAGGCGCTCGACCAGGTCAGCGTGCCCCGGCCCAGCACCCGGCGGGTGGGCGGCGAGCCGCTGCGCGACCAGGCCCTGCTGGAGTGGTGCGCCCAGTTGCTCAAGGACGTCCTGGGCGAGCCGGCGACGGCGGGAGCCGCCGCGCGGTGAGTGGCGGTCGACGATGGCTGACCGGCAGCCGGCGGGTGAGCAGGGGGTGGGGACCCGGGCGCGCGCGGGGCGGGCGCGCGGGGAGACCGGTGGGCGGTGTCACGGCGGCCCCGGGCGGCATGAGAGAGTGACCGACATGCGTGCTCGCCGTCTTGTCGCCGTCGCCAGCGTGGCGCTCGGCCTCGTCGCCCTCTCCGGTTGCCGTGCCGAGCCCGGTGTCGCCGCCTACGTCGGTGACCTGCGGATCACCGAGGATGCCGTCACCGGGATCGTCGACGACCTGCGGGCGAAGAACCCGATGCCGACCGGGCAGCCCGAGGCGCCCGAGGCGCCCGAGGGGCAGCCCCCGGCGCAGGTGCCGCAGCTGCCCGACCGCGGCCAGATCGTCAGCATGCTCGTGTTGACCGAGGTCTGCGAGCGGCTCTCCGCGGACAAGAACTACCAGCCGCGCGGGCAGGTCGCGCCGGAGCAGGTCGCCCAGCAGTTGCGCCTGTCGCCCGACACCGGCTACGTGCGCCAGTCCGCCGAGCTCTACAACTGCCTGTCGGGGGTGCCGACCGGGGCACCGGCCGAGCCGACCGCGCAGGATCTGGCGGACGTGGTGGCGGCGGGCCGCAAGGCGGGCGCCATCCCGGCCGACGTGCCCGACGAGGCGGCCGCCCGCCAGCTCGACGGCGAGCAGTTGCGCGGCGCGCTGGCCACCCGCAAGTCGCTGGCCGACGCGGTCGCCGCGTACGACGTGACGGTCAACCCCCGCTACCGCCCGCTGGAGTTCCCCGTGCTGAGCTTCTCCGGCAACGCGCCGGCGGTGAGCGTGCCGCTGGGCGAGGCCGGCTCCAACGGGGTCACCGACGTCTCCACCCCGGATCCGCTGCCCACCGTCGCGCCCGAGGCGGCCGGCGGGACCCACAGCTGAGCATGCCGGCGCGGATCGTCCTGCTCGTCACCTCGCCCCGGCTGCCGGCCGGGCTGCTGACCGCCGCCGCGTGGGACGTCGTACGCCGGCATCCGGTGCTGGCAGGGGCGGAGAGCGAGCTGACGACGGCGGTCCGCGTGGCGGGCGCCGAGGTCACGGTGGTCGACGGCCGGGCGACGCAGGCGCTGCTCGACGCGGCGGCGTCGCACGGCGTCGCGGTGTGGCTGGCCGGCCCGGCCGGCGACGAGTCGCTGGCCCGCGAGCTGGGCCTGCGGCTGGCCCGCGAGCCCGGCCTGGCCGAGCTGGAGCTGATGTACGGCTCCTGGGACCCGCCGGGCGCCCGGCTGCTCGACGCGGTGGCGGTGATGGACCGGCTGGCCTCTCCCGGCGGCGATCCCTGGAAGCGCGCGCAGACCCACCGCAGCCTCGCCGGCTTCCTGATCGAGGAGTGCTACGAGGCGTACGACGCGATCAGCGCCGGGGACACCGACGCGCTGCGCGAGGAACTGGGCGACGTGCTGCTCCAGGTGGTGCTGCACGCCCGCCTCGCCGAGGAACTGCCCGAGGAGCAGCGGTGGACCGTCGACGACGTGGCCGGCGGGCTGGTCGACAAGATGGTCCGGCGCAACCCGCACGTCTTCGCCGACGCCGAGGCCGGCACCCTGGAGGAGATCGAGGCCAGCTGGGAGCGGATCAAGCGGACCGAGAAGGCGCGTGACTCGGTGCTGGACGGCATCGCGCTGAGCCAGCCGGCCCTCGCCCTGGCCGCCAAGATCCTCGAGCGCGCCGGGCGGGTCGGCCTCGCCGTACCGCCGCCCCTCGCGGATTCCCAGGTGGACCCGGAGGCGCGGCTCGGTGCCGGCCTGCTCGCCACGGTCGCGGCGGCCCGCGAGGCGGGCCTGGACCCGGAGGCGGCCCTGCGCCGCGCCGCCCTCGCCTACGCGGACGCGGTCCGCGCCGCCGAAAAGGCCTGAGTCGACCCGGTAGGGTCGGCGGGTGGAATCGTTTGTGCCGCTCGCGGAGCGGATCGTCGACGCGTTGCTGGAGAGCCGGCCGGGGGTCGCGACCTCCACCGGCGACCACCGTTACGACGACCGGCTGCCGGACCTCTCCGCCGAGGCGGTCGCGGCCGACCGGACCATGCTCAAGGAAGCCGCGGACGCGCTCGCCGAGCTGGACCCGGACGCGCTGGACGTCGAGGAGCGCGTCGACCACGCGCTGCTCACCTCGTTCGTGGACCGGGAGCTGTTCGAGTCCGGCGACATCCGCGCGCACGAGTGGGACCCGCTGCGGCACAACCCCGGGCCGCTGCTGCACGCGCTGCTCGCCCGCCCGTACGCCCCGGTCGACGTGCGACTGACCAGCCTGGCGGGCCGGCTCGCCGCCGTACCGGACGCGTTGGCGACCGCGCGCGCGACGCTGCGCGACATGCCGCGCATCCACGCGGAGACGGCGGTCGGGCAGTTCACCGGCGCGGCCGCGCTGATCCGCGACGAGGTGCCGGCGCTGCTCGCGCAGGCCCCCGCCCTGCACGACCGGGTCGAGCCGGCCGCCACCGCGGCGATCGCGGCGCTGGAGGAGTTCGTCGCGTGGCTGCGTCAGGGCCTGGCCGCCGACGCCGGCCCCGGGCGGGACCCGCGGCTGGGCCGCCGCCGCTGGGAGGCGCGGCTCTGGCACACCCTCGACACGGAGCTGGGGGCCGCCGAGATCCAGCGCCGGGCCTGGGCCAACCTGGACCGGGTCGGCGAGGAGATCCGCGCGGCGGCCGTCGAGCTGGTCGGCGGCCCCGCCGACGACGAGACGGTACGCCGGGCGCTGGACCTGCTGGCCGCCGAGCACCCGGACGACCACACCATCGTGGACCTCGCCTCGGTCACCCTGGACGAGGCGACCGACTTCGTGCGCGCCCACGACCTGGTCACCCTGGTCGACGACCCGTGCGTGATCCAGGAGATGCCCCAGTTCGCCCGGGGCGTGGCGGTCGCCTACTGCGACTCGCCCGGCCCGCTGGAGACGGCGGACGTGCCGACGTTCTACTGCATCGCGCCCACCCCGGCGGACTGGCCCGCGCACCGGGTCGAGTCGTTCTACCGCGAGTACAACGACCACATGATCCGCAACCTGACGGTGCACGAGGCGATGCCGGGGCACTTCCTCCAGCTCGCCCACGCCCGCCGGCACGTCGGCCCCACCCGGGTCCGCGCGCTGACCGAGTCGGGCCCCTTCATCGAGGGCTGGGCGGTCTACACGGAGGAGCTGATGGCCGGCCTCGGCTTCGGCGGCCTGCCGGTGCGGTTGCAGCAGCTCAAGATGCAGCTCCGGATGACCATCAACGCGCTGCTGGACCAGCTCGTGCACTGCGAGGAGCTGCCGGAGGCCGAGGCGATGGCGCTGATGACCGGGCGGGGCTTCCAGGAGGAGGGGGAGGCGGCCGGCAAGTGGCGGCGCGCCCTGCTCACCTCGACGCAGCTCTCGACGTACTTCGTCGGCTACAGCGAGGTGGCCGCGATCGCCGCCGCCCGCCCGGCCGGCGTGGCGGTGCGCGAGTGGCACGACGCGATGCTCGCCCACGACTGCCCGCCCCCGCGCCACCTGCGCACCCTGCTCGGCGTCTGAGGACCGCCGGCGGGGTCGGTCACGAGCTGGCCGGGCGGCGGTCCACGACGCCGGCGTCGGGCGGCAGGTCGAACACCGCGCCGTCGACCGTCTCGCGGTAGCGGCTCAGTGCCAGCTCGACCTGGCGGCCGTCGACCAGGCCGGTGAAGCTGCCCAGCACCCCGTCGGTGGTCACGCAGGCGGTGAAGTCCCCGGCCGACTGCGCCACGTCGACGCAGGTGGCGTGGTGGCCAGCGAGGGTGGTGTCGCTCTGCTCGATCACCGCGTCCGGGTCCAGCGCGGCGGTGGTGAGCAGCCCCACGACGACCGGCGGCGTCACCAGCCCCCGCTGCTTGGCCTCGGTGAACATGGTCACCGTGGGCTTCGCGTTGGGCGCGGGCGGGGCCTCCAGGGTGCAGGTCGCGCGCCCGGCGCCGGTCTCGCAGCGGGTCGTCGCCTCCGGGGTGACGGTGAGCTTGCCGCCGGGCCAGGTGTAGGCGGAGCGGGCCGGGTCCTGGGCCTGGGCGATCGTGGCGGTCTGCCCGCCGGAGAGCTGGTAGTCGGCGGAGTAGGTCAGCTCCAGCGCCCGGTCGAGCCGGGCGGCCATGTCGTTCACCAGGTCGGACCGCCCGATCGTGCGGCCGGCGTCGTCGAGGGTCTGACAACCGGTCACCGTGAGCGACGCGATGACCGACGCGGCGAGCATGCGGAGGGTGGTCGAGGCGGCGGGCATGGCGACCAGCCTGGCCGATCGGGCCAACCGCGCGCAAACCCGTTGCCGGTTGAGGCACGAGAATCCGGGAATGTCCGAGTAAAGCATTGCCCGGAGGCAGGTTTCGGGTCGGGCCGGCGAGCGCCCGGACCGCCCGCGTCCGAGCGTCGCCCGATACGCTGCGTTCAACAACTGCCTCAGCCGCACCGTCGCGGCCCATACCGGACCGGAACACACAAACGAGGAGCGACTCAGTGGCAACCATCGAGGGAATCGTCGCGCGGGAGATTCTGGACTCGCGGGGCAACCCGACCGTCGAGGTCGAGGTCGGGCTCGACGACGGCACGATCGCCCGGGCGGCGGTGCCCTCCGGCGCCTCCACGGGCGCCTTCGAGGCGATCGAACTGCGCGACGGTGACGCCGACCGCTACCAGGGCAAGGGCGTCGAGAAGGCGGTCTCGAACATCGAGGACAAGATCGTCGACGAGCTGATCGGCTACGAGGCCAGCGAGCAGCGGCTGATCGACCAGAAGATGCTCGACGTCGACGGCACGGACAGCAAGTCCGAGCTGGGCGCGAACGCCATCCTCGGCGTCTCCCTGGCGGTGGCCAAGGCGGCGGCCGGCAGCGCCGAGCTGAGCCTCTTCCGCTACCTGGGTGGCCCGAACGCGCACCTGCTGCCCGTGCCGATGATGAACATCCTCAACGGTGGCGCGCACGCGGACTCGAACGTCGACATCCAGGAGTTCATGATCGCGCCGATCGGCGCGCCCAGCTTCCGCGAGGCGCTGCGCTCCGGCACGGAGGTCTACCACGCGCTGAAGTCGGTGCTGAAGAAGAAGGAGCTCTCCACCGGCCTCGGCGACGAGGGCGGCTTCGCGCCGAACCTGCCCACCAACGCCGCCGCCCTGGACCTGATCGCCGAGGCGGTGGAGAAGGCCGGTTACCGGCTCGGCACCGACATCGTCTTCGCGCTCGACGTGGCCGCCACCGAGTTCTTCGACAACGGCACCTACACCTTCGAGGGCACCGCGAAGACCGCCGAGGAGATGAGCAACTACTACACCAAGCTCGCCGGCGACTACCCGATCGTGTCGATCGAGGACCCGCTGGCCGAGGACGACTGGACCGGCTGGCAGACGCTGACCGCCTCGCTCGGCGACCGCATCCAGATCGTCGGCGACGACCTGTTCGTCACCAACCCGCAGCGCATCGCCCGCGGCATCGCCGAGAAGGCCGCCAACGCGGTCCTGGTGAAGGTCAACCAGATCGGTTCGCTGACCGAGACCCTGGACG
Organism: Micromonospora sp. NPDC007220; assembly: GCF_040634035.1. Taxonomy (NCBI): domain Bacteria; kingdom Bacillati; phylum Actinomycetota; class Actinomycetes; order Micromonosporales; family Micromonosporaceae; genus Micromonospora; species Micromonospora sp. NPDC007220. Next base: position 906,196 of record NZ_JBEYEU010000001.1, read on the forward strand.
CGGTGGACCTGGCCCACCGGGCCGGCTTCAAGTGCATGATGAGCCACCGCTCCGGCGAGACCGAGGACACCACCATCGCCGACCTGGCGGTGGCCACGGGCTGCGGCCAGATCAAGACCGGTGCCCCGGCCCGCTCGGACCGGGTCGCGAAGTACAACCAGCTCCTGCGGATCGAGGAGGAGCTGGCCGACGCGGCGCGGTACGCCGGGGCGGGCGCCTTCCCGCGCTACCGTTCGGCCTGAGACGCGCGAGGCCTCGGGGGAGGGGTGTGACGATGCAGCAGCGCCGCACACCGGGCGGTCAGCGCCCCGCCCGTCGGCCGGGTCACACCGGCCGGCCGGGCGGGGCCCGGGGCGCCCGGGCGTCGGTCCGCGAGGGCGGCGTCCGCGCCGAGTCGCGGGCCACGGCCGGGCGCGCGCCGGGGGCGGCCCGGGGCGCGGAGGGCGTACGCTCCGCGAGCCGGCCCGCCGCGGCCCGTCGTACGGCCGCCGGCACCGTCAAGCGGCTCTCCGCACCCCGCTCCCGGGGCCTCACCGGGCGGGCCACCGTGCTCTTCGCGGTGCTGATCGCGCTCGCCCTGGCCTACACCTACCCGGTGCGCGTCTACCTGGACCAGCAGGCCGACATCGAACGGATGGAAGCCGCCCAGGCCGCCCAGCGGGAGGCGATCGAGGAGCTGTCCGAGCGGGCGGCCAAGTGGCAGGACCCGGAATACATCAAGATCCAGGCCAGGGAGCGGTTCTTCATGGGCCCACCGGGCGAGACGCTGCTGGTGGTGCTCTCCGACCCGGCGGGCGCCGCCCGGGACGCCGGTTCGTCCACGGCCCCGTCGGCACCCGTCACCCCCGCTTCCTGGTACGACACCCTCTGGTCGAGCGTGCAGGCCGCCAACGGCGAGCAGCCCGACCGGTGAGCAGCACCCGAGCATCGAACGAGAGATCAGCATCGTGACTGTCGTACCACCGCAGGAGCCGGCGGCGGACTCCGTACCCCCGCCGCGGCGCGAACCGGCCACCGAGGCCGACCTGGCCGCGGTGGCCGCGCAGCTCGGACGCCCGCCCCGGGGCACCCGGGCCGTGGCCCACCGCTGCCCCTGCGGCCTGCCGGACGTGGTGGAGACGACCCCGCGCCTGGCCGACGGCACCCCCTTCCCGACGCTGTTCTACCTGACCTGCCCCCGGGCGACGGCGGCGTGCAGCCGGCTGGAGTCGGCGGGGTTGATGAAGGAGATGGCGGACCGGCTGGCCGCCGACCCGGAGCTGGCCGCGCGCTACCGTGCCGCGCACGAGGACTACCTGGCCCGCCGGGACGCGATCGGCGAGGTGCCGGAGATCGCCGGCATCTCCGCCGGCGGGATGCCCGGCCGGGTGAAGTGCCTGCACGTGCACCTCGGGCACGCGCTCGGGGCCGGGCCCGGGGTGAACCCGTTCGGCGACGAGACGCTGGCGCTGGTGGAGAAGTGGTGGGCGGCCGGCCCGTGCGTGGACGTGCCGGCGGCGGACTGACCATGGCGGGCGCGGACGGGGGCGTGGCGGGGGCCGACGAGATCGTGGTGCGGCGGGCCCGCACCTCGGACGTGCGCGGCATCCGGCGGCTGGTCGACACCTACACCGACGACCGGCGGCTGCTCAGCAAGGCCACCGTGACCCTCTACGAGCACGTGCAGGAGTTCCGGGTCGCGGTCCGGGCCGGCGACGGCGCGGTGGTCGGCTGCGGGGCGCTGCACGTGATGTGGGAGGACCTGGCCGAGATCCGTACGGTGGCGGTCGACCCCTCCTGCCGCGGGCGCAAGCTCGGCCACCGGATCGTCGCGGAGCTGATCGACGGCGCCCGCGAGCTGGGGGTGGCCCGGATCTTCGTGCTCACCTTCGAGACCCGGTTCTTCGGCTCGTTCGGGTTCACCGAGATCGACGGCGCGCCCGTGCCGCAGCCGGTCTACGAGCAGCTCCTGCGCTCGTACGACGAGGGCGTCGCCGAGTTCCTGGACCTGGAACGCGTCAAGCCGAACACCCTCGGCAACACCCGGATGCTGCTGCGCCTCTGACCGGCCCGGTGCGGGTGACCCGTGGCGCGCCCGCCGGCGGTGCGCCGGTCGCCGGCGTGCAGCGCAGCCGTCGCTGCCAGGTCCGTACGCCCTCGGTGAAGACGTCGGCGTAGCGGTCCTGCCCGCCGATGAAGGTGATCACCGAGACCGGTCGCCGGGGCACGTACGTCTCGGGGGCCGCTGTAGCCGCCGCTGACCACGCCGATCGCCGCGAAGAGCCTCTCGCCCTCGACGGCGGCCCGGAAGCTCATGTCCCCGCCGTTGGAGATCCCGATGAGGTAGACCCGGTCCGGATCAGCCCGCCACGTCCGTACGAGGTGGGCGGTGAGGTCCTTGAGGAAGCCGACGTCGTCGGTCGTCCCGCAGCAGGTACCGGCGGTCGGCCCCGCCGTGCGCCAGGGTGAGCCGGTGGTCGCCGGCGGCGGGGCGCTCGACGGCCCCCGAAGGCGACGGGGCCGGCGTGACCCGGGACTGACCCCGGTCCCCACCGCACGCCGTGGCGACGACGGCGAAGAGCACCCCGTCAGCACTGCCACCGTCCGTCGCACGCCCCGCCCCCTCCGTGACCCCGGTCCACACTGGATGGCCCCGCCTGAACGGGGCAACCCTTTCGGTCCAGGCCGAAGAGCGGCAGTCTGCTGGCATGCTCCGTCTCCGCCTGGGACTGGCGGACCTGTGCCGGGTCCGCTTCGCCGACCGCCTGCACCCGGTCGGCATGTCCCTGCTGGCCTGCCAGGCGCTGCACGACGCGGACACGGCCCGGATGACGCCGGGCCCCGCGGCGGACGCGGCCTCCGCGTCGGGTCCGGTCCGGTCCGCCGCCTCCGTGCTGCGGCACCTGCTTCCCGCGCGCGGGCGCCTGCCCGACTTCCTCACCCCGCTGGACGGCCTCGAATCGGTCGTCGCCGGTCTGGAGGCGATCCGGGCAGCCCCCGTCGGGCGCATCCGGGCGGAGGTCACCGCCGCGTACGCGCAGTTGCCCGCGACGCCGCTGCGCAGGCGGTTCGCCGAGGCCGACGGGGAGACGATGGACCTGTTCGGCCGGGCCCTGGGCACCTGGCACGACGCGGTGCTCGCGCCGCACTGGGCCGACCTGACGGAGGCGCACCGGCACCACGTGGCGGGGGCGACCGCGCAACTCGCCACGCACGGGTTGGACGGGCTGCTGAACGCGCTGCACCCGGCGATCCGATGGCAGGCGCCGACGCTGACGGTGCGGACCTGGTGGAGCGCCTCGCTGTCCGGCACCGGCCACGGCCTGCTCCTGCTGCCCTCGCCGCTGGCCGGCCCGCATCCCCGGGTGCTGGTGGAGCCCGGTCGGCCGGTGCTGGTGGTGTACCCCGCGCCGATGCCGCGCCTGATGAGGGCCACCACCCCCGATCCGCTGGGCCGCCTGCTGGGGGCGACCCGGGCGGCGGTGCTGCGCCGCCTCGCCGGCCCCGGCCGGCACACCACCACGGCGCTCGGCCGGGCCGTCGGAATCAGCACCTCCTCGGCGTCCGAGCACGCGGGGGCGTTGCGGGCGGCGGGGCTGGTCGCCAGCGTCCGGGACGGCGGCGCGGTGCTGCACCGGTTGACGCCGCTCGGCACCGAACTGCTGGACGCGGGCTACGCCGGGTCACCTGAGCGCGCCTGGCGTAGGGTTGCTGCCGTGACGACGCGTGTGGCCGCCATCGACTGCGGGACCAACTCGATCCGACTGCTGGTCGCCGACCTGCCGGACGCCTCGGCGGGTCCGGAGGCTCCGCTGGCCGACCTGAGCCGACGGATGCAGATCGTGCGCCTCGGCCAGGGCGTCGACAAGACGGGGCGGCTGGCCCCGGAGGCGATCGAACGCACGCGGGTCGCGCTGGCCTCGTACGCCGCCGAGATCGAGAAGCTGGGCGCGGAGCGGGTCCGGATGTGCGCCACCTCGGCGTCCCGGGACGCCACCAACGCCGCCGAGTTCCGGGAGATGGTCGAGCGGACCCTCGGGGTCGCGCCCGAGGTGGTGACCGGCGACGAGGAGGCGCGGCTCTCCTTCACGGGCGCGGTGCGCGGGCTGCCCGCCGACGCGCGCGAGCCGTACCTGGTCGTCGACATCGGCGGCGGCTCGACCGAGTTCGTCGTCGGCACCCGCGCGGGCGGCGTCGAGGCGGCCATCTCGATGGACATCGGCTGCGTCCGGATGACCGAGCGGCACCTGCACGGCGACCCGCCGGGGCTGGACGAGGTCGCCGCCGCGCAGGCCGACATCGCGGCGGCGGTGGACCGCGCGCTGGAGGCCGTGCCGGGCCGGCAGGCCGCCACGCTGGTCGGGCTCGCCGGGTCGGTCACCACCGTGGTCGCGATCGCCCAGGGCCTCCAGCAGTACGACCCGAGCCGCATCCACCACGCCCGGGTGTCGTACGACGCGGTGGCCGCGACGACCGCCGACCTGCTCGGCAAGAGCCGGGAGCAGCGGCTGGCGATCCCGGTCATGCACCCGGGCCGCGCGGACGTGATCGGGGCGGGCGCCCTGGTGCTCCGGGTGATCATGGAACGGGCGGGGATGGACTCGGTGGTCGCCTCCGAGCACGACATCCTCGACGGCATCGCCTGGAGCATCCTGTAACAAGTCGGCCCCAGGCGCCGTTGGCGCGCTGAACCCGGGCCCCGCCAGGAGGTACCCGACATGACGCAGGACCCTACCCGCTGTTCAACACGTTCCTGGGCTGGACAATCAGGGGGCCGATGAAGAGCCCGGCCCCCTGTCCCATCCCGGCCGCTACCGAAAAGCGGTGATCAGCGCAGCCAACGCCAGCAGGAGCGGAGGCACGAGCTTCAACAGCTCGACGCGTCGCCTGTGACGCCGTTCAGCTCCGCTTTCCCGCGCGCCAGGCGTGATGCATTCCGGCCTCTCCTCTGCGTCAGCGTTGACGCCTTCCGGGGGTGTGGGTACATTCATGTCGGCTCCATTTTCGTACGTCTACCAGGGCTTACGTTGAGGCGGGAGTCACCAGCAGCGCCCGGGTGGCCTCCCGGGCGACTGCTTCTGTGGGCCAACTAATTCCCTGCAACTTCCTCGTTGTCGCCGTCAATAATCTGGTGCCCCTCTTTCAAGCGGTTGTTGCGCCCGATCTTGACGCCGTCTCTGCGGCCTGTCTCCGACGGTAGGGCTGCTCCCATCGGCGCCGCAATGAGCTGCGCCAGAGTGAGTGCGGAGGAAAGCCACATTCATGGGAAGAGTCTTCCCGCGAATGCTCGGGATGCTGCTCTGGCAGTTGGCCGGCTGTCCGGGCAGGTCAGCCGTGTGGATGACGGTCTTCCGCCGAGGGCGACGGCGGGCGCCGGTGGGTTGACGGGCGCGTGACAGCCCTAGCGATCGTCGTCGGCGGCGTGATCGCCGCCGCGCTCGGCGCCCGCCTGGCGGAGTCGGGGCCGAGTCTGGCCGCGTCGAGCCGGCCCGGCCGCCGACCCGTGGCGGTTGCGCCCGTCCGGAGTGCTGCTGGAGTTGTCCGCCGGCGACGAGCCGGAGCGTTGGCCGATCGACCTCGCGCAGGCTCGCGCGTTGGTGCACGTACTCCGGGATCTGCTGCGGACCGCGGACGACGCCGCCCGCCGCGCGGCCTGATCCGGCATCCGTTCCTCGTGCCCGATGTCGTTGACGGTACTGTGCATTGCGCACTAGTGTGCATTGCGTGGACACCACACAACTGCTGAAGGGCGTGCTGGATCTCGCGGTCCTCGCCGTGCTCCGCGAGGAGGACGGCTACGGCTACGACATCCTGCGCCGGCTGCGCGACGCCGGGTTGGAGGAGGTCGGCGACGCCTCGGTCTACGGCACGCTGCGCCGGCTCTACGCCGCCGGCCTGCTGACCACCTACGTCGTGCCGAGCGAGTCCGGCCCGCACCGCAAGTACTACTCACTCAACGCCGCCGGCCGGGACCAGCTCACCCGCTCCGGCAAGCTCTGGCGCTCGTTCGCCACCACCATGGACGCACTGCTCGACGATCGGGGGATGGCGGCATGACCGTCATGGAGCAGGAGATCGCGGACTACGCCGCACGGGTCCGGGCCGCGCTGGCCGACCTGCCGCCGGCGCAGCGCGACGAGTTGACCGAGGACCTGCCGGAGCACCTCGCCGAGGTCGCCGCCGAGGCCGGCGGCTCGCTGGTCGACCGGCTCGGCGAGCCCGAGGCGTACGCGGCCGAGCTGCGCGTCGCGGCCGGGGTCGGCGCCACCAGCGGCGGCGGGCGCCGCAACCGTCGCCTCGGTGTCGCCGTGGACCGGCTCCGCGCCCGGGCGCACCGCTGGGACGTCCAACTCGGACCACCCCTCGGGTACGCCTCAGCGAGCGAGTTCCTCCGGTTGCTCCGGCCGGCGTGGTGGGTGCTGCGGGGCTACCTGGCCGCCATGCTCGTCACGGTGGTCACGACCGGCGACACGTTCGGTGTGCTGCCCGAGCTCAACGGCAGCCTGCTGGCCGGCCTGGTGCTGCTCGCCGGCAGTGTGCTCGCCTCGATCTGGCTCGGCCACCACACGCCGGGCCTGACCCGGCCCAAGCGGCGGGTGCTGCACGTCGGCACGGCGGTGCTGGTGATCTTCGGGCTGGTCGGCCTGGCGGACATGAACGACCGGGTCGGCAGCGGCGACCTCGACTACGAGCAGATCTCGATCGACGGCCGGTACGACCACATCCGCGACGTCTTCGTCTACGACAGCGAGGGGCGGTTGGTGTCCAACGCCCGGCTCTTCGACCAGAACGGCGACCCGATCCGGCTCGGTCGTCCGATGTGCCCGAACCCGCCGGACCTGAACCTGGCCAACGCGCTGTTGCACCCGTACCCGTACTGCCCGGAGTTGGCGCCGTTCGGGCCCCGGCCGGGCGCGAGCACTCCGCCTCTGCTGAACCCGCCGGGGCTGCCCGTACCCGCACCCTCGGAGGCCGCGCCCGCGCCGGGCGGCAACCCGACCCCGACGCCCACGCCGACCGGCACCTCGACCCCCGCGCCCGCATCGACGGGCATGCCGACCGGCACCCCCGCGCCGAGCCGGACGTGAACAGGATCATGGAATGAAGCTGGGAAATAGCTGAACGGATGAGTCCAGCGGGGCAACGGCTGTCGGTCCCGGTCGCTACGGTGTCGTCTGCTCACTCACCCCCCGGAAGGAAAACGCGTGTCAGAGCAGGTCGCACCGCCCCCCGCGCCGGACGCCGCCCAGCCCCCGTCGGCCGTCCAGGCGCCGCCCCCGGCGGAGCCCCAGGCCGAGAAGTCCGGTTCCAAGAAGCTGCTCGGCATCGTGGGCGCGATCGTCGTGTTCCTGGTCGTCGCGGGCCTCAAGTTCGGCATCGGCTCGGCGATCGGCAACTTCTTCAACAAGGACGAGACCGCTGAGGCCAAGGTCGGCGACTGCATCGCCGAGCTGCCCGAGGTGACCGGCACCAAGGAGGAGAAGGTCGACGGCGCGAAGGTCGTCGAGTGCACCTCCACCGACGCCGTCTACAACGTGGTCGGCCGTGTCGACGGGCAGACCCAGGCGCAGGCCCGCTCCGGCGAGGCGTGCGGGCAGTACATCAAGGAGGGCCAGGAGGGCTACGTCTACTACAGCATCGAGCCGGGCAAGACCGGCTACCTGCTGTGCCTGACGAAGAAGGCCTGATCCCCCGGCACGACAGGACCGCCGACGGCGGCGCGGACATCGTCCGCGCCGCCGTCGGCGTCCGTGGCTAGGGCGTAGACAGGAGGTGTATGCCACTGTTCCGGCGTCTTCCCCGGGGCGCTCACGGCGTGGCAGGCTACCGACACGTAGCAACACTGTGCGACCAGCCAACGATGACTGACCGCTAGGAGGACGGCCGATGGGCGAGATGGTGAGCTACCGCGGCAACGGGGGGACGGGCGAGGGGTATCTCGCGATACCCTCCGGCGGTGCGACCAGCCCTGCGGTCATCGTCATCCAGGACTGGTGGGGCCTGGTGCCGCACGTCCGGGCGGTCGTGGACCGCTTCGCCGAGGCCGGTTTCGTCGCCCTCGCCCCGGACTTCCGCCACGGCGGCCCGGCCAGCAAGCCGAGTGAGCCCCGGCAGATGCTGAACAGCCAGCAGATGGACGAGGCGGCGGCGGACATCGCCGGCGCGGCCGACTACCTCGCCAGCCGGCCCGAGGTCGCCGGCAAGGTGGGCTGTGCGGGCTTCTGCGCCGGGGCGAGCCTGGCCCTCTGGGCGGCGACCCGGTCCGAGCGGATCGTCGCCACCACCGCCTTCTACCCCCGACTGCCGTGGGACGGGATGCGCCCCGAGTGGCCCGACTACGCGGGCAAGGCGGCGCTCATCCACTGCTCCGAAGAGGACGGCACCTCCGCTGCCGACGGCGTACGCACCGTCCGCCGCGCCATCGAGACCTCCGGCGGCACCTGCCAGGTCCACGACTACCCCGGCACCTCGCACGCCTTCTTCAACGAGGACCGGCCGGAGAACTTCGACCAGCGCGCCGCCGCCACCGCCTGGGCCCGCACCCTCGAACTCTTCCGGGCCAAGCTTGGCTGAGCCCCGTACGCCCGACGAGGTGGTCGCCCGCGCCGCGCGGGCGACCGGCCTGGCCGACCTCGACGCCGCCGTCAGCGACTGCTTCGCCTGCCCGCGGCTGGTGCGGTGGCGCGAGGAGGTGGCCCGCGTCCGCCGGGCGGCCTTCCGGGACCAGGAGTACTGGGGCCGGCCGGTGCCCGGCTTCGGCGTCCCCGACGCGCGCATCGCCATCCTCGGACTGGCGCCCGCCGCGCACGGCGGCAACCGCACGGGCCGCATCTTCACCGGCGACCGGTCCGGCGACGTCCTGTTCGCCGCGTTGCACCGGGCCGGGCTGGCCAACCAGCCGACCAGCGTCGCCGCCGACGACGGGCTGGCCCTGCGCGACCTGCGGATCTTCTCCGCCGTGCGCTGCGCCCCGCCGGACAACAAGCCCACCCCCGAGGAACGGGACACGTGCGCGCCGTGGCTGCACCGCGAGGTGGCGCTGATCCGGCCCACCCTGCGCGTCGTGGTCGCGCTGGGAGCGTTCGCCTGGGCCTCGTGGTGGCCGGTGCTGCGCCAGGTGTACGGTCTGCGCCCGCCCAGCCCGCGACCGGCGTTCGGCCATGGGGCACACTGGTCCGGCACGGGCGCACCGGCGCTGCTCGGCTGCTACCACGTCAGCCAGCAGAACACCTTCACCGGGCGGCTGACACCAGGGATGCTGGACGATGTGTTCGCCCGGGCGAAGCAACTGGCCGGGGCGGACTGAGGCGTGGGGGCGGTGGCGATGACGGACGGAACGCGTCGAGTCGTGGGACACGCCCCGGCGACCCGGAGGTAGCCCTCGATGGAATTCAGCGCCCTGCGCAGGTGGTGGCCGGTCGCGGCGGTGGTGCTCCTGCTGGCCGTCGCCGCGTTCTCGTCCGCCCACTCGTCGATCGGCGCCAGTCGGATCCCGCCCGCCGCCGACAGCATCCCGTACGTGCCGGAATATCCGAGCGCCGAGCCGGCCGAGTCGATCCCCGTCGAACCAAGGGACGCCGGCCAGGCCACCCAGGCGTCGATCCCGCAGTGGATCGCCACCGTCGCCATCGTACTGCTCGGGCTGGCGATCCTCGTCGTCTTCGGCTATCTCACCTGGACGTTGGTCCGGGGCGCGATACGCCGCACCACCCGGGCGCTGCCAACGCAGCGGTCCCGGCGGACACCCGAGGGCACCGCCCGCGAGGTGGCCGCCGCCCTCGACGCCGGCCTGGAGGAGTTGGACGACCGCGACACCGATCCGCGTACGGCGGTGATCGCCTGCTGGGTGCGCCTGGAGCAGGCCGCCGCCGGGGCCGGCGTGCCCCGGCTGGCCGGCGACACCCCCACCGACCTGGTCACCCGGCTGCTGCGGGGCGACCCGTCGGTGGGCATCCCGGCCATCGCCAGCGCCGACGTGCTGGCCGAGTTCGCCCACGTCTACCGCGAGGCCCGCTACGCCACCCGTGAGGTCGACGAGCGCACCCGCGACCAGGCCCGGGCGGCGCTGCGCCGGCTGCGCGGCGAGTTGACCGTCGTGGTCGCCGACGACACGGAGGTGCCGGCGTGACCGGGGCACCCACCGGCGTGACCGGGGCGCGGCCGGCGCCCGCCCGACGTGGCGAGGTGACGCCGTGAGCAGCACCAGCATCGACGACCTGCTGAGCGTCGAGGACGAGCGACCGGCACGCGCCGAGCCCCGGCGGGGCGGGCGGGTCGGTCGGGTGCTCCGTCCCCTGGCCGGTGTCGCGGCCGTCGTGATCGTGCTGGTCGCCGGCCTGCGCCTGGTGGGCCTGCGGGTCTCGCTGCCGATCCTCGTGGCCGGGGTGGTCGCGCTGTTCGTGGTGCGTCGCGTCGTCGCCGCCCTCACGCCCCCGCCCCCGCCCCGCGGCGGCGGTCGGGCCCCCGTCTCCGACGACGACGGCACCTGGAACTGGGGCGCCAGGGACGCGCTGCGCACCGCGATCAACGGCTGGGAACTGCCGCTGGACTGGTCGGCCACCCGGCCCGAACGCTTCACCACCGTGATCCTGCCCCGGCTCGGGGAGTTGGCCGACGAGCGGCTGAGCCAGCGGCACGGCGTGACCCGCGAGTCGGATCCGGCCCGGGCCCGGGTGCTGCTGGGTGACCAGCTGTGGAAGTTCCTGGAGACCCCGCCTCGCCGCACCCCGTCGCCGCGCAACCTCGCGGCGATCGTCGCCGAACTGGAGAGACTGTGATGAACGACGTGGACCGCAGCATGCCCGCCGCCGAGGTCGGCCCCCTCGCCCGGTCGGTGCTGGAGGCGGTCGGTCAGGTCGTCGTCGGCAAGCGGGACGCGCTGGAACTGGTGCTCGCCGGCATCCTGGCCGGCGGCCACGTGCTGCTGGAGGACCTGCCGGGCCTCGGCAAGACGCTGACCGCGCGGTCCTTCGCCCAGGCGCTCGGGCTGGACTTCCGCCGGCTCCAGTTCACCCCCGACCTGCTGCCCGCCGACGTGACCGGTTCGTTCCTGTACGACCAGCGCAGCGGCGACTTCTCGTTCCGGGCCGGGCCGGTCTTCACCAACCTGCTCCTCGCCGACGAGATCAACCGGACCCCGCCGAAGACCCAGTCGGCCCTGCTGGAGGCGATGCAGGAGAAGCAGGTCTCGGTGGAGGGCGTGACGTACAAGCTGGACGAGCCGTTCCACGTGCTGGCCACCGCCAACCCCATCGAGTACGAGGGCACGTACCCGCTGCCGGAGGCGCAGCTCGACCGGTTCCTGCTCCGGGTCTCCTTCGGCTACCCCGAAGCCGAGGAGGAGTGGGAGGTGCTGCGCCGGCGGATGTCCCGCCGCCGCGAGGAGGCGGACATCAAGCCGGTGGTCGACGCGGCGACCCTGCGCGCCATGCAGGCCGCGCTGGAGGACGTGGTCGTGGAGGACTCCGTCGGCCGCTACATCGTCGCGCTGACCGCCGCCACCCGGGAACACCCGTCGGTGCTGGTCGGCGCCTCGCCGCGCGGCTCGCTGGCGCTGCTGCTGCTGTCCCGCGTACGGGCCGTCATGGCCGGGCGCGACTACGTCGTCCCGGAGGACGTCAAGGAGGTCGCGGCGCCCGCCCTGGCACACCGGATCACGCTGCGGCCGGAAATGTGGCTGCGCCGCGTCGATCCGTCCTTCGTGGTCGGCGAGGTGCTGGAGGCGACCCCGGCCCCCGCCAGCGGCGCGCTGCCCAGCTACGCCGCCGGGCACTGATGGTCGCGCCCGCCGTGTCGCCCCGAGAGTCGCCGCCGCAGGAGCCGGAGCCCGCGACCGGCTGGGTGCCCACGTGGGCGCTCGGCCGGGCGGTGCTCCTCACCGGGCTGCTGCTGATCGCGGGGGTGCTGCTCGGCCGGGTGGACCTGGTCGTGCTGGCCGCCCCGTTCGCGCTGGGCACCGCGTACGCGCTGCGCCGTCGGCCGACCGCCCTGCCGCAGATCTGGATCTCCGCCGACGAGGGGCACCTGGTCGAGGGCGGCGAGCTGACCGGCACGGTCACCGTCGGCAACCCGGACCTGATCGACTACGACGTGGCGGTGGTGCGCAGCCGGGTCTCGCCGTGGCTGCGGGTGCAGCAGGTGACGATCGCCGGGGCGACCACCGCGTCCGGGGCGGCTTCGGCCGTCGCCCCGTCCGTCGCCGACCGGCCGTTCGTGACCGCCGTCCCGACGGCGGCGGCCGTGGACCTGGAGCTGACCGGCACGGCGCTGCGCTGGGGCCGGCACCCCATCGGCCCGGCGGGCGCCCGGGCGGCCGCCGCGCAGGGACTGCTGGTCTCCCGCGCCGTGATCGCCGAGCCGTCCCGGTTGCGGGTCTACCCGAGGACCGAGCCGTTCGACGCCGTCGAGGCGATGCCCCGGGCCGCCGGCCTGGTCGGCGCGCACCACTCGCGCCGGCCCGGCGAGGGCGGCGAACTGGCCGGCGTACGGGTCTTCGCCCCGGGCGACCGGCTGCGCCGGGTCGACTGGCGGGTGTCGCTGCGGGCCCGGCAACTGCACGTGGCGGCCACCCTCTCCGACCGCGACGCCGAGGTGGTGCTGCTGCTCGACGTGCTCGCCGAGGCGGGCCGTTCGGGTGGGGTGTCCGGGGCCGCCTCCGTGCTGGACACCACAGTCCGGGCCGCCGCCGCGATCGCCGAGCACTACCTGCACCGGGGCGACCGGGTGTCGATGCTCGAGTACGGCCCGGCCGCCCGCCGGCTGCGTCCCGCCGCCGGCCGCCGGCAGTACCTCACGGTCCTGGAGTGGCTGCTGGAGGTGCGGGCGGAGCACTCCCCGCACGAGCCGTACGACCAGGTGTTCGGGCCGCAGTTGCTGTCGGCGGACGCGCTGGTGGTGGTCCTCACCCCGCTGCTCGACGAGCGGTCGGCGCAGATGCTGGCCCGGCTGGCCCGCTCCGGGCGGTTCGTGGTCGCGGTGGACACCCTGCCGGCGGACCTCACCCCGCCGAAGGACCGGGGCTGGGCCGAGGTGGCGTACCGGCTGTGGCGGCTGGACCGGGACACCATGATCGGGCAGCTGCGGGAGCACGGCGTGCCGGTGGTGCGGTGGGCCGGCGCGGGCAGCCTCGACGAGGTGCTGCGGGACGTGGCCCGCCTGGCGACCGCCCCGAGGGTGGCCCGGTGAGCGCGAGGAATGTAGCGCAGCGGAGTCCCGCAGTCGCGAACGAAAGGCGGGCCCGGTGAGCGCGGTCACCGAACGGGCCAGGGCGTTGCGGTACGCCGCCGCCCGGATCAGCCTGACGCCGCTGCTGGTGCGCGCTGGCATCTTCCTCACCGTGCTGGTCGGCCTGCTGCTCGCGTACCCGTCGCAGGTGCTGCTCGGGCGGCCGCTGCTCGCCCTCGTGGCGGTGGCGGTCCTGCCGGCGGTCGGGCCGCGCCGGCTCTGGCCGACCTTCGCGGCGCTGGTCACGGTCGGCGGCTGGCTGATGGCCACCGACGGGTACGGCCGGCCGATCGCCCTCTGGCGGCTGCTCGCCGTGGCGGCGGTGCTCTACCTCACCCACACCCTCTGCGCGCTGGCCGCCGTGCTGCCGTACGACGCGGTGGTCGACCCGAACCTGATCGTGCGGTGGCTGGCCCGGGCCGGTGCGGTGCTGCTGGCCACCTTCGTCCTCGGCGTCCTGCTGGTCGAGGTCGGCAGGCTCGGTGGTGACGCTGGACACCAGGCGGCGACGGTGGTCGGTCTGCTCGTGGCGGTGGCGGTGGCGGCGTTGCTGGGGTGGCTGCTGCGCCGCAGGTGACAGCCCTTTTTCGGGGTAGTCATGCAGGTCACAGGGGTTGTGCTCCGTCACAGAGAAGGGGCGCGAGCGGGATTAGCCGGGCCGCGCGGGGAAAGATAGATGACGTGAACCCGAAGCGGATCCTTGTGGTGGGTGCCGGGCACGTCGGTCTCTACGCGGCCCTGCGCCTGTCGAAGAAGCTCAGCTCCCGTGAGGCCGAGGTCGTCGTGGTGGACCCTCAGCCCCACATGACCTACCAGCCGTTCCTGCCCGAGGCGGCGGCCGGCAACATCTCGCCCCGGCACTCCGTGGTGCCGCTGCGGCGGGAGTTGCGGCGGTGCAAGGTGGTGGCGGGCGCGGTGACCCGGATCGACCACCACCGCAAGACCGCCGTGGTGCAGCCCATCAGCGGCCCCACCCGGGAGATCCCGTACGACCACGTGGTCGTCGCCCCGGGTTCGGTCTCCCGGACGCTGCCGATCCCCGGCCTGCACGAGCAGGGCATCGGCTTCAAGACCATCGGCGAGGCCATCTACCTGCGCAACCACGTGCTGGACCGGCTCGACGTGGCCGCCGCCACGCCGGACCCGGCCGTCCGCCGGTCGGCGCTGACCTTCACCTTCGTCGGCGGCGGGTACGCCGGCATCGAGGCGCTCGCCGAGATGGAGGACATGGCCCGGGACGCCCTGAAGTACTACCCGGAGCTCAAGCCCGAGGACATGCGCTGGGTGCTGGTCGAGGCGACCCAACGGGTGCTGCCCGAGGTCGACCGGGACATGGGCGCCTACACGGTGCAGCAGCTGCTCAAGCGGAACATGGACATCCGGCTGGACACCCGCCTGGAGTCCTGCCTCGACGGGGTGGTGAAGCTCTCCGACGGCGACAGCTTCCGCTCCGACACCATCGTCTGGACGGCCGGCGTGAAGCCGTCGCCGATGCTGGACGCGACGGACTTCCCGCGCGACGAGCGGCGGCGGGTCACCTGCCTGCCGACCCTCCAGGTGGTCGACGGCGACCGGGTGGTCGACGGCGCCTGGAGCGCCGGTGACTGCGCGGCCGTGCCGGACCTGACCAAGGAGCCGGGCAACTACTGCTCGCCGAGCGCCCAGCACGCGGTCCGCCAGGCCGCCCGGATGGCCGACAACATCGTCAACGTCGTCCGTGGCCGGGAGCCGGTGGAGTACAAGCACAAGCACGCCGGCAGCGTCGCCAGCCTCGGCCTGCACAAGGGCGTGGCCCAGGTGTACGGGATCAAGATGACCGGCTGGCCGGCGTGGTTCATGCACCGGACGTACCACATGAGCCGGATCCCGTCGTTGAACCGCAAGGTCCGGGTCGTGGTCGACTGGTCGCTGGCGTTCTTCCTGAAGCGCGAGGTGGTCGCCCTCGGCCAGCTGCACGATCCGCGCGAGGAGTTCGCCGAGGCGTCCCAGCCGGTCGGCGCCGGCCGCGCCTGACGGAGCACGCGAAGCCCTCTCCGCCTGCGGCGGAGGGGGCTTTTCGCGCGTTCAGCGGGTGCGGGTCAGACGCGCCAGGTCCAGGCGTCGGCGATTCGGGTGGCGGGGCCGTAGAGCTGCTCCAGCGTGCCGCGAAGGCTGTCGGCGTGCGGGGTGCCGTCGGCCAGCGCCACGCAGGAGGCGCCCCAGAACTCCGCGTCCTCCGCGGCCTGCCGGCGCTGTTCGTCCCCGATGACGGGTTGCCCGCCGCGCCTGCCGACCTCGGCCAGCAGGGCCGACGTGGGCTGCGCGTAGGTGCCCATCGCCGCCGTGCCGCCGCGACCGTAAGGGCCGATGAAGAAGCCCTCCGGCATGCCGAACGCCGCGTCGGCGGCGGTCGCCCAGCGCATCGGCCATGGTTGCTTGGGCGTGGCGAGCGGCACCGGCACCAGCACTCCGCCCGGCTCGACGCACTGGCGCCAGTGCCCGCCGGTCACGAACTCGGGCAGCGGCGGGCGCTCGGCGGTGGGCAGCGGGGTCGGCAGCAGCGGCAGCAGCGCCACGCCGACCGCCGCCGGCACCAGGCGGCGGGCCAGGCCGGTGCCGCGCAGCGCCCGGTCGACCGCCAGCACCAGCAGCGTGGCGATGAGCGGGAGCACCGCGAGGGCGAACCGCATCGGCAGCGCACCGTCCACCACGGGCAGCCCCGAGAGCAGGGCGTACGGGCCCGGGACGGCGGTGCGTTCGCCGTCGACGACCACCCGGGGACCGAGCGACAGCGCCCCCGTGACGAGCGTGCCGACCACGCACGCGGTGACCAGCGGGCGGCGGCCCAGCCAGAGCGCGCAGGCGGCGGCGACCAGCAGCAGGGGCAGCCCGAGGAAGGTGTTGTACTCGGCCGGCCCGGTGGTCAGCCGGGCAGCCCCGTCGCCGCCCGCGATCGACAGCGGCGAGACGGTCCACCAGCTGCGCAGGTCCGCCGAGAAGTAGTGCGGGCTGAACATGCCGTCCGAGACGCCCTGCGGGCCGGCGAACTGGAACCACAGCGGCCAGGCCAGTACGACCAGGGCCAGCCCGGCGGCGAGCATCATCCCGGCGGCGAAGCCGGGCAGGGCGCGGCGGGCCAGGTTCCGGTCCGCCACCGCGTAGGTGACCGCCATCACCAGCAGCGTGATCGCGCAGAGGAAGAGCACCTCCTCGCCGACGAAGACCTGCGCGGTGACCGCCGCCGCCAGGCCGACGGCCGAGCTGACCACCCGCCGGCGGTCCGGCCCGTCGGCGGTGCCCGCCGGGTCGGCGGCCCGCAGCATGCGGACCACCAGCCAGACGATCAACGGCACCAGCCACTGCGCGGTCATGTGCAGGTGGCTGTTGGACTGCGAGACCATCCCCGGGCCGAACCCGCAGAGCGCCGCCCCGAGCGCGGCGGCGAGCCGGCGGGCGCGCAGGACCCGGGTGAAGAGCAGGTACCAGGCGATCGCGGTGCCGGCCAGGTTCGCCATGGCCAGCAGGGCGAAGGTCACCGGCGCGCCGAACGACAGGGTCACCGGGGCCAGGAGCACCCCGAGCGCGATGACCGTGGTGTTGGTCATCAGGTTGACCCCGTCCGGCGCGTTGAGCCGCCCGGTGAGCAGGTCGAAGTCGCCGAGCAGCGCCCGCGAGTCGACGGCGAGGAACCACTCGTAGAGGGCCTGGTCCTCCGGGTTGAGCGCCAGGACCCGGGCCGCCGGGTCGGGCCAGAGCCCGTGGGTGAGCCAGCCGGCCAGCGCCACGAAGAGCAGCACGACGGTGACGTCCGCCCGGCGACGGTGGACGGCGGTCAGCAGGCGCGCCGGCCGGAGCCGGCGGGACGGCCGGTCGACGGCGAGGACAGCCTGGTCAGGGACGGCGTCGGGGGCCGTGGGGGCTGCGCTGCTCACGGTCTCGACCCTAGTGCGACCCGCCCGCCGGGGTACGCCGGGTCGCCGCCGACCCGCTACCGTGACACTGCACCACGCGTGTCGACCCGCGCGGTGTCACCCGCCCGGGTGGTGGAACGGCAGACACGGCCGCCTTAAAAGCGGCTGCCGCAAGGCGTGCGGGTTCGACCCCCGCCCCGGGCACGCCGCACTCTCAGCTTCCGCTCAGCTTGGCGATCTCCACGGGACTGTCCTGGGCGTTTACTCTTGGGGGTGCACGTTCACGTGCAACGACCCCCTGAGGGAGGCCTGACAGTGAAGACTTCGAACCCGGTGCTCGCCCGGCTCGGCCAGGCGGCCGAGCGGGAGCGCTCCGCCGGGTACGCCCCGACCGGGCCGTACGGACAGCCCGGCTATCCACAGCAGTACCCGACGGAGGCCGGCTACCCGGCGGCCCCGCCGACCGTCAACACCATGTCGATCGACGACGTGGTGGTCAAGACCGTCACGCTCCTCGGCATCCTCGGCGTCTCCGCCGCGGCCGCCTGGGTGCTGGTGCCCGATGCGCTGCTCGGCGCGGCCTGGATCGGCGCGGCGGTGGTCGGCCTGGTCCTCGGCCTGATCATCTCGTTCTCCCGGATGGCGAACCCGGCGCTGGTCGTCGCGTACGCCGTCGTCGAGGGCGTCTTCGTCGGCATGGTCAGCAAGTTCTTCAACTCGCTCTACGACGGCATCGTGGTCCAGGCGGTGACCGCCACGTTCGGTGTCTTCTTCGTGATGGCCATGCTCTACAAGGCGAAGGTCATCCGGGCCACCCCGAAGTTCGTCAAGGGCATGATCGCCGTGATGGCGGGTCTCTTCGCCGTCATGCTGATCAACCTCGTGTTCGCGCTCTTCGGCGTGAACACCGGCCTGCGCGACGGCAGCCCGCTGGCGATCGGGTTCAGCCTGGTCTGCATCGTGGTCGCCTCGCTGAGCTTCGTGCTCAGCTTCAAGGAGGTCGAGGACGGCGTCCGGATGGGGCTGCCCCAGCGCTACTCCTGGGTCGCCGCCTTCGGCATCCTGGTCAGCCTGGTCTGGCTCTACATCGAGATCCTGCGCCTGCTGAGCTACTTCCAAGGCGACGACTGACAGTCGCCCGCGACCGACCGGTGCCCGCCCCCGCATCCGCGAGGGCGGGCGCCGTCGTCTACCCCGCTCGCCCCACCCCTCGCTCGCTCCCCCGCTCGTCTACCCCGCTCGCCCCCACCCCCACTCGCCCCGATCTCCGCGCGAACCGTCCCTGGGCCCGGCCCTCGCCCCACCCTGGCCGCCGATCCCGCCCAACCCTCCCGCCCCGCAGCCCTGCCCCCACCTCTCGCCGTCGATCATGCAGTTGTGGTGCCCCGCGAAAGGGGCGAAAGCGCCTCAGTCGCCCACCACAAGTCCATGATCGACGGACCGGACCGGACCGGACCGGACCGGGCTGGGCTGGGGCGGGCTGGGCTGGGGCATGCCGGGGCCGGGGCAGGGCGGGCCGGGGCCGGGCGGGGCCGGGCGGGGCCAGGGCATGCCGGGGCGGGGCCAGGGCAGGCAGGACCCGGGCGGGCAGGGCGGGGTCGGGGTGCGGGGCGGGGAGGCGGGGCGGGGGTTCGTAGACTTTGGGTGTGGGTGGTGGGGAGTTGGGGCGGGCGGTGGAGTTGTTGGTGCGCCAGGTCGGGCACTGGCAGCAGCCCCGCTGGGCGGCCACAGCCGCCGGTGGCAACGTGTCCCGCGCCGATCTCGTGCACCGGCTGGTGCAGGAGATCGCCAACCTGGCCGCCGACGTCGAGGGCGGACCCCGGCGGACGGTGCCCCGGCTCGACAACGACCTGGCGCTGCCCGACCAGCTCCGGGTGGTGGCCGCCGACCTGGTCGCCGCCGCCCCGCCGCCGGAGGTGCTGGCGCGGGCCGCCGCCGAGGTGACGGCGACCCGCGACGTTCTCTAGCGCGACGGCAACCCGCGACGCTCTCTAAGGGTGACGGCGACCCACAGCCCGCCGGAATTCACCATGACCGACGACCGCGTCCGGGCTCCGGCCGGGCGGCGAGGTCCGCTCGGGACGACCCCGGCGCCCGGCCGGGCAGCCCGTGGTGGCGCCGTCCGCTCAGCTCAGGCGCTCGACGACCATGGCCATGCCCTGGCCGCCGCCCACGCACATGGTCTCCAGGCCGATCGTCTTGTCGTGCCAGTCCAGGGCGTTGAGCAGGGTGCCGGTGATCCGGGCGCCGGTCATGCCGAACGGGTGCCCAACGGCGATCGCGCCACCGGCGACGTTCAGCTTCTCGAGCGGGATGCCGAGCTGGCGGTACGAGGGGATCACCTGCGCGGCGAACGCCTCGTTGATCTCCACCAGGTCGACGTCGTCGATGGTCATGCCGGCCCGCTTGAGCGCCTGCCGGGTGGCCTCGACCGGGCCGAGGCCCATGATCTCCGGCGAGAGGGCGGTCACGCCGGTGGAGACGATCCGGGCCAGCGGCGTGATGCCGAGGTCCCTGGCCCGCTGGGCGCTCATGATCACCACGGCGGCGGCGCCGTCGTTCAGCGGGCAGCAGTTGCCGGCGGTGATGCGACCGTCCGGACGGAACACCGGCTTCAGCCCGGAGACGCCCTCCAGGGTGACCCCGGCGCGCGGGCCGTCGTCAGTGCCGACCACCGTGCCGTCCGGCGTGGTGACCGGGGTGATCTCCCGGGCCCAGAAGCCGTCGGCGATGGCCTTCTCGGCGAGGTTCTGGCTGCGTACGCCGAACTCGTCCATGTCGGCGCGGGTCACGTCGTACACCTGGGCCAGGTTCTCGGCGGTCTGCCCCATGGTCAGGTAGATGTCCGGCAGCTCGCCGGCCTCGCGCGGGTCGGTCCAGACCGGGGCCCCGCCCTGCGCGCGGGCCTTGGAACGCTCGGCCGCGGCGGCGAAGCGCGGGTTCTCCCAGCCGCCGCCGACCAGCGCCTGCGCCTCCTTCGGCAGCCCGTCGGAGTTGCCGCGGGCGTACCGGGAGACGGTCTCCACGCCGGCGGAGACGAACACGTCGCCCTCGCCGGCCCGGATCGCGTGCATCGCCATCCGGGTGGTCTGCAGCGACGACGCGCAGTAGCGGGTGAGCGTCGCGCCGGGCAGGGTGTCCAGGCCCATCAGGGTGGCGACCACCCGGGCCATGTTGAAGCCCTGCTCGCCGCCGGGCAGACCGCACCCCAGGTAGAGGTCGTCGATCTCGGTCGGGTCGAGCTGGGGAACCTTGTCCAGGGCGGCCCGCACGATGGTCGCGGCGAGGTCGTCCGGGCGGACGTCGCGCAGGGAACCCTTGTGTGCCCGGCCGATGGGGGAGCGGGCGGTGGCGACGATGACGGCGTCGCGGGACGACTCAGTCGGCATGAACCAACGTTAACCCGTCGGTAACTTCGGGCGGAAGCTGCCCGCCGGCCGGGAAATGTCACGCCCGGCGGGACAGCGGGGACAGCCGGCGGTCAGTGCCGGGAGCCGGCCACCGTGCCCGGCCGGGACGGCGGGTGGACCAGCGCTGGCACGCGGGCACCGCGTCCGTGCGGGGACGGCCGGCGGGTCACTGCCGGGAGGCGACCGCCGCGGCGGCGGCGACGGCCGGCAGCAGGGCGTGCGCCCAGACCCGGTAGCCGTCGGCGGAGGGGTGGTAGCCGTCGTGGCACAGCGTCCCGGCGTCGGCCCGGAACACGGCGCCGGTCTCGGTGGCCAGGTCGACCACCGTGCCGCCGGCGTCGAGCACCGCCGCCGCCTGGGCGCGGGCCACCCGCCGCCCCGACCAGCCGACCACGTTGCGCAGCGGCGGCGCGATGGCGCGTACGGCGCCCAGGTCGGGGCACGTGCCGACGACCACCTCCACCCGGGCCTCGCGGAGCCGGTGCACGGCCGCCCCGAGGTAGGCGGCGGCCTCCACCGGGCGACGCAGGGTGGTGGCGTCGTTCGCCCCGATCAGGATCACCGCCACGTCGGGGCGCTCGCCGAGCAGCGCCCGGGCCACCTGGGTGGCCAGGTCGGTCGAGCGTGAGCCGGAGACGCCGACGCTGGACAGGTGCACCCGGCGACCGCTCGGGCCCTCGGCGAGCAGGTTGGCCAGCTGCCCGCCGATGGTCTCGTCGAGGCGGCCGACCCCGACGCCGAGGGCGGACGAGTCGCCGAGCAGCACCAGGCGCAGCGGCGGCGCGTCGGCCCGCCCGACCGTGGCGCGCAGGGCGAGCGCCAGCTCCGGCTGGGCGTACCGGCGGTGCCGGGCGGCGAAGGCCTGACCGGCGAGGACGGCGGCGCCGCCGACCGTGCCGGCGATGAGGCTGAGCGTCGCCGCCCGGCCCAGTCGATTGGCGAGCCCCGAGGGGATGAAGCGCTCGCTCATGCCAGTCCCTCCAGTGTGGGTGAGTCGGCGGCGGGGCTGGGCTGCGGCGCCGCGCCGACACCGAAGAAGGCCCGTCGGCGCAGTTGCGCCCACCGGCCGGCGGGGCCGCGCTCGCGCCCCCTGACCCGGGTGCCGCTGACCTCGGTGCCCGCGTGGCGGGCCGCCTCCTGGGCGGCCTGCGGCAGCGAGCGCACGCCCTCGTCCCGGACGAGGGTCGGGCGG
Organism: Micromonospora sp. NPDC007220; assembly: GCF_040634035.1. NCBI lineage: Bacteria > Bacillati > Actinomycetota > Actinomycetes > Micromonosporales > Micromonosporaceae > Micromonospora > Micromonospora sp. NPDC007220. The sequence goes on from NZ_JBEYEU010000001.1 coordinate 927,891, forward strand.
CGTTCCTGCCCCGCACCGAGCGCGGACAGCACGGTCGGCAGCAGGGCGGCGGCGGCCATCGCGTAGCCCTCCGCCGAGGGGTGGAAACGGTCCCAGGCGAACATCCGGGTCGGCTCCGCCGTGAACCGGGGACCGAGCAGGTCGCCGAGGGAGACCGTCCAGCCGCCGGCCTCGACCACGGCCACCGTCTGGGCGGCGGCGAGCTGCCGGCTCCAGTGCCGGGCCAGCCACCGCAGCGGCGGCTGGATCGGCCGGATCGCGCCCAGGTCGGGGCAGGTGCCGACGACCACCTCGCAGCCGGCCGCGCGCAGCGTGCGGACCGCGTCGACCAGGTAGCGCACCGCCAGGGCGAACGGTGCGCGGTTGGTCACGTCGTTGCCGCCGATCAGGATCACCGCGACGTCGGGCTGGCACTCCAGCGCCGCCTCCACCTGGTGCCGCAGCACCGCCGAGATGGCGCCCACCACGGCGAAGCGGTGCAGCCGGACGGGGCGTTGCAGGCGGCGGGACAGCCCGGTGGCGAGCAGGGCGCCGGGCGTCTCCCGGCGGCGGTGCACGCCGTAGCCGGCGGCCGACGAGTCGCCGAGCACGACGACGGTGACCGGCGGGCCGGGCAGCTTCGCGCCGTAGACGCCGTCGCAGCGCGGCGGGGGCGCCTCGGCCATCGGGATCGTGCGGCGGGCCTGCCGGGCCTGCCCGAGGAGCACGCCGCCGGTCGCCACCACGGCCGCGGCGGTGGCGCCCGTGCCGATCGCCGCGAGGCGGGCGACCTGCCGGGCGCGCTGCCAGCGCGGACCAACCGGGACGACGGAACCAGCGACCCCCATACAGCGACATTATCGCGCCGGCACGACACACCGCTGTCGTCGTGTCGGCTCGCGGGTGCCTGGAAGGCGACGCTCCTGGGTACCTGTACGGGTGACCGGGGGACGGTTGCGCGGGCACGCCACCCTGGCACGTGGAGAGGGGCCGAACATGGGGAAGACATTGAAGCGCACGGCGGCGTTCAGCGCGCTGGCCCGGGCACTCGCGGCCGGGTCGCGGGGCGGGCCGTCGCTCGGGGCGCGGCTTGGCGCGCTGCCGCGGATGATCCGGGCCACCACCCGGGGGGAGTACGACGGCGGCCTGCGGCTGGCCCTGATGACCGCGGCGACGGCGTACATCGTCTCGCCGGTCGACCTGCTTCCCGAGATCCCGCTGGCGATCTTCGGGCTGGCCGACGACGCGGTCATGGTGACCTGGCTGGCCGGCAGCGTGCTGGCCGAGACCGAGCGGTTCCTGGAGTGGGAGGCCCGGCGCAGCTCGGTGATCCCCGGACACGTGGCGTCCTGAACCCACGTACCCTGGGGCGTCGAGAAGACGTCTGCCCGGCCGCCGCCGGCGGCGCCGGAGGAGAAGGGCACAACGAGGTGCGGTACTACGACAACGTCGTCGAGCTGATCGGCAACACCCCGCTGGTACGGCTGCGCAACGTCACGGCCGGGATCCAGGCCACCGTGCTGGCGAAGGTGGAGTACCTCAACCCGGGCGGCTCGGTGAAGGACCGGATCGCGCTGCGGATGGTGGAGGACGCGGAGAAGGCGGGCATCCTCCAGCCGGGCGGCACGATCGTCGAGCCGACCAGCGGAAACACCGGCGTCGGGCTGGCGCTGGTGGCGCAACTGCGGGGCTACAGGTGCGTCTTCGTCTGCCCCGACAAGGTCAGCCAGGACAAGCAGGACGTGCTGCGCGCGTACGGCGCGGAGGTGGTGGTCTGCCCGACCGCCGTCGCGCCGGAGGACCCGCGCTCCTACTACAACGTCTCCGACCGGCTGGCCCGGGAGATCCCCGGCGCGTGGAAGCCGAACCAGTACAGCAACCCGGCCAACCCGCGCTCGCACTACGAGACCACCGGCCCCGAGCTGTGGGAGCAGACCGGGGGCGAGCTCACCCACTTCGTGGCGGGCGTCGGCACCGGCGGCACCATCTCCGGCATCGGGCGCTACCTGAAGGAGGCGTCGGAGGGGCGGGTCAAGGTCGTCGGCGCCGACCCGGAGGGTTCCGTCTACTCCGGCGGCACCGGCCGGCCGTACCTGGTCGAGGGTGTCGGCGAGGACTTCTGGCCGGAGACGTACGACCGGGGTGTCGCCGACGAGATCATCGAGGTCTCCGACAAGGCGTCCTTCGAGATGACCCGGCGGTTGGCGCGCGAGGAGGGGCTGCTGGTCGGCGGCTCCTGCGGGATGGCCGTCGTGGCCGCCCTGGAGGTGGCCCGCAAGGCCGGCCCGGACGACGTGGTCGTGGTGCTGCTGCCGGACAGCGGCAAGGGCTACCTGTCCAAGATCTTCAACGACACCTGGATGGCCCGGTACGGCTTCCTGGACAACTCGGGCACCGAGCCGACGGTCGCCGACGCGCTCGCCGGCAAGCCGGGCGGCCTGCCCGAGCTGGTGCACGTGCACCCGACCGAGACGGTCCGCGACGCGATCGACTACATGCGCGAGTACGGCGTCTCGCAGCTCCCGGTACTCAAGGCCGAGCCCCCGGTGGTGACCGGCGAGGTGGCCGGCTCGATCGCCGAGAAGGACCTGCTCGACGCGCTCTTCACCGGCCAGGCGCACCTGCACGACACCATCGAGCGGCACATGGCCGAGCCGCTGCCGATGATCGGCGGCGGGCAGCCGGTGAGCGAGGCGGTCGGCCTCCTGGAGAAGTCCGACGCCGCCCTGGTGCTGGTCGACGGCAAGCCGAAGGGCGTCCTCACCCGGCAGGACCTGCTGGCCCACCTCGGCGCCCGCTGACCCGGACGACGTCCGCACGAGGGCCCTTCCCCGCCCGGGGAGGGGCCCTCGCCGTGCCTGCCGCGCCCGCGCCGGAGGGCAGGCACACCCTCGCTCAGAGCCCTCGGGCGTACCGGAGTTGGGACGTGACCGCCGGGCCGATGTGCTCGTCGCGTTCGGTGCCGGTGGGGGTCCAGCCGCCGCGCTCGTAGAAGCGCCGGGCGTGCGCGTTGTCCCGCAGCACCCAGAGGACCGCGCGGGACCAGCCGCGGGCGCGCATGGCGTCCAGGGCATCGACCATCAGGGTGCGCCCGGTGCCCCGGCCGCGTTCGGCGGGTTCGAGGTGGATGGCGTTGAGCAGGCCGGTCACCGGGTCGCCCTCGTCGTCCGGGCCGAGATAGCTGAAGCCGACCAGCCGGCCGGCGCGCTCGGCCACCGTCATCCGGTGCTCGTCCCGCTCCCACGTCCACCGCTCGGTCCAGTACGCGCCCATCGCCTCGGGCGTCGGGTCGGCCAGCGCCCGCGCCGGCAGGAAGGACGCGTAGGCGGCGACCCGGGAACGCTGGTGCAGCGCGCCCACCGCCATCAGGTCGTCGACGGTGGCGGGGCGCAGGGTGACCGTCACCCGGCCGAGGCTACCCGCCGGGGCGGAACCTGCACGGTCGTCAGGTCCTCGGCGATCACCAGGTCGCCGTCGAAGTGCGCGCGGGCCTCGTCGGCGAAGCGGGCCGGGTCGGCGTACCGCTGGGAGAAGTGGGTGAGCACGAGCCGGCGTACGCCCGACTCGGCCGCCACCCGCGCGGCCTGGCCCGCCGTGAGGTGCCCGACCTCGGCGGCCAGCGCGGCCTCCGAGTCGAGGAACGTCGACTCGATGACCAGCAGGTCGGCGTGCTCGGCGAGGGCGTACACCCCGTCGCAGAGGCCGGTGTCCATGACGAAGGCGAACCGCTGTCCGGGCCGGGGCACGCTCACCTCGTCGCGGGTGACGCGGCGCCCGTCGACGTCGAGGTGGCCGACGCGGATCAGCTCCCCGACCGCCGGCCCGGCGATGCCGTACGCGGCCAGCCGCTCCGGCAACATCCGGCAGCCGTCCGGCTCGACGAGGCGGTAGCCGTACGTCTCGATCGGGTGCCGCAGCCGGCGGGCCTCCAGCGTGCCGACGCCCAGCGTGATGCGCTGCCCGTCGGACTCGATGGGCTCGACGCGCAGCTCGGCGGTCTCGTGGAAGCTGGCGGCGTGCCGCAGCCGCGCGAAGTATTCCGCGCCGCCGGCCGGGAAGTGCACCGCCACCGGGTGCGGCACCCGGTCGAGGGAGAGCCGCTGGATGGTGCCGGGCAGGCCGAGGCAGTGGTCGCCGTGGAAGTGGGTGACGCAGATCCGGGTCAGGTCGGTGGCGGTGACCGTGGTGTGCAGGAGCTGCCGCTGGCTGCCCTCGCCCGGGTCGAAGAGGATCACCTCGCCGTCCCAGCGCAGCACGTACCCGTTGTGGTTGCGCTGCCGGGTGGGGGCCTGGCTGGCCGTCCCGAGCACCACCAGCTCGCGCATCGACACGGTGACCTCCGGCTGCGTCGGCCAACCGGCCTGCGGAAAGGGTCGACCCCCGGGGCTTCCGTGCTCGCGCACGGGCCGGCTGGACTGGGCCGGCACCCCGGGGGTCGGGTGGCTGTCGTGGTTTCGCCGCACCGCTGCCACACGGTCTCGACGATGGTGCTGTGTTGCCCGCCTCGCGGCGGACGGTTTCACTGTCGAGGACAGCGGCTAGCGGACAGCCACCTCACGAGTCCGATTGCTATACAAGTCTGGACCACCTCCTTTCCCGTGTACCGCCACGCTATCCAGCCCGCGCGCCGCCGGCAACGGATTTCGATCACACAGCGCCGGGGAATGGCGGGCCGGCGCTCAGGTGTTCTCGGCGATGCCGATCGGGCCCTCGCGGGGGCCCTCCTCGCTGGCCGGCTGCACGGCCAGCGACGGGAAGTCGGCCAGGTCGCCCTCCGGCTCGGCGTCCCACTCGGGGAAGACCAGGTCGCTCTGGAGGTAGAGGCAGAGCAGCTGGGTGAGCTGGCGCAGGCCCTCCAGGTGGGTGCGCTCGTGCCCGTGGGTGGCGTCCACGCCGAAGCCGAGCAGCGCCACCCGGGCGTGCGCGCCGGCCTCCACCGCCGCCGCCACGTCCGAGCGGTAGTACTCGAAGACGTCCCGGACCAGGTCCACCCCGTGCTCGGCGGCGATCGAGGCCAGGTTGCGGGTCAGGTGGTAGTCGAACGGGCCCACGCCGTCGCCCATGGCCAGCGTGGCCGCGTCCTCGCGGGACTGCTGGCCGGGCGCCACCACCGCGGCGTCCACGGAGACGATCTCCGCCACGTCGGGGTCGAGCCCGTGCGACGCCCCGTGCCCGATCTCCTCGGTCACGGTGACCAGCAGGTGCGCGGTGACCGCCGGGCGTACGCCGGCGTCGACCATCGCCTTGAGGGCGGTGAGGACCGCCGCCACGCCGGCCTTGTCGTCCAGGTGCCGGGACTTGACGTACCCGCTGGGGGTGATCGTCGGGTTCGGCAGGAACGCCACGAAGTCGCCCGCGTCGATGCCGAGGGCGCGCAGTCCGGCGATGTCCTCGACCGGCTCGTCGACCCGGACCTCGACGTGCTGCCAGCCGACGCCCTGGAGGTCCACGTCGTCGTTGTAGCGGTGGCCGCTGGCCTTGAGCGGCAGCACCTGGCCGGTGATCACCCGCTCCAGGTCGTCGGTGAAGATCCGCACGTGCGCGCCCTCGGCGAACCGGGCGCTGTGCGTACCGATCGTCTTCAGCTCCAGCCGGCCGTTCTCCTTCAGCCGCTTCACCATGCCGCCGATGGTGTCGGTGTGCACCACGATCGCCCGGTCGGCGCCCGTCGAGCGGGGGCCGGGCAGGCAGGCGCTCAGCGCGCCGCGGCGGGTCAGCGTGGAGGGGATGCCGAGCGCGGAGAGCCGCTCGCCGACGTACTGCTGCACGTGGTCCGTACGCCCCGACGGGCTCGGGATCTCCAGCAGCTCCACCAGCACCTGGCGCAGGTAGTCCAGGTCGATCTCCAGGGGCCTCGGGCTCACGCGGCACCTCCCGGGCCGGCCGGGGTCCAGAGCCGCTGCGGCGCCCGGGTGCCGGGGAAGAGCAGGTCCACGAAGCGCTCGGCGGTCGGCTGCGGTTCGTGGTTGGCCAGGCCGGGCCGCTCGTTGGCCTCGATGAACACGTGCTCCGGGTGGTCCGGGGCGCCGACCAGCAGGTCCAGCCCGGTGACCGGGATGTCCAGCGCCCGGCTGGCCGCCACACACGCCTCGGCGATCGCGGGGTGCAGCTCGGCGGTGACGTCGTGGATGGTGCCGCCGGTGTGCAGGTTCGCGGTCCGGCGTACGGCCAGCACCTGCCCCTCGGGCAGCACGTCGTGCAGCTCGTGGCCGGCCTCGGCGAGCACGTCGCGGGTCATGTCGTCGAGCGGGATGCGGGACTCGCCACCGGTGGCGGCGGCCCGACGGCGGCTCTGCCGCTCGATCAGCTCGGCGATGTCGTGCACCCCGTCGCCGGTGATCGAGGCGGGGCGCCGGACGGCGGCGGCCACCACCTCGTGGTCGATGACGACGACGCGCAGGTCCTCGCCGGCGCGCATCTCCTCGATCAGCACGTCGGGGCAGAACCGGGCGGCCAACTCGACGGCGGCGGCCAGCGCCTCGGGAGTGCGTACGCCCACCGTGATGCCGTTGCCCTGCTCGCCGCGCGCCGGCTTCACCACCACCCGGCCGACCTCGGCGAGGAAGGCGACGTCGTCCTCGCCGCCGGTGGCGGTCCGGCCGCGCGGCACGGAGAGCCCCGCCTCGGTGAGGATCCGGCGGGTGACCCGCTTGTCGTCGCAGCGGCTCATCGCCACCGCCGAGGTCAGCTCCGACAGCGACTCGCGGGTCAGCACGGTCCGCCCGCCGCTGCTCAGCCGCAGCTCACCCCAGGCGGGGTCGGTGACCTCCACCCGGATGCCGCGCCGCATCGCCTCGTCGGCGACGATCCTGGCGTACGGGTTGAGCTGGTCGTACCCCTCGGGCATGGCGGGCAGGAAGAGCCGCTCGTTGATCGGGTTCTTCCGCTTCACACAGAGCGTCGCCGTCCGGTAGAAGCCGAGCCGCTCGTAGAGCCGGATCGCCCCGCCGTTCTCGGCGAGCACGGACAGGTCCACGTACGCCCGGCCCCGCTCGACCAGCCGGGCGGCCAGCGCGGTGATCAGCGCCTGGCCGGTGCCCGGCGGCGCGGTGTTGAAGTCGACGGTGAGGCACCACAGGCTGGCGCCGTTCTCCGGGTCGTCGAAGACCGCGACGTGGTCGACGCCGGTGATGGTGCCGACGATCTCGCCGGTGGTGTCCTCGGCGACCAGGTGCAGGAACCGGTCGGTGCGCGCGTTGGCGACGAGCACGTCGACCCCGGCGGTGACCATGCCGTTGCGGGCGTAGATCCGGTTGACCGCGTCCGCGTCGGCGGCGTCGGCCAACGGGCGGATGGTCAGCCCCGGCACGTCGCCGTCGCCGGTCGGACGGTCACCGTCGAGCGGCAGCCGGTAGGTCAGCGACGGATCGATGAACAGCTCGTCGGGCAGCCGGGACACCAGCACGTGCGGGTCGCGCAGGTAGATGCAGATGTCCCGGGAACCGGCGGCCTCGGAGCGCAGCACGGCGGCGACGGCGGCCTGGTCGACGAAGGTCTGCCCGAAGACGAGCCGCCCCCAGCCGCAGTCCAGCACCACGTCGGTGTCGCCCTCCCGGGTCGCCGGCTCCGCCGGCTCCGGCGCCATCGGATCGCCGCCGGGGCCCACCCGCTCCCGTCGCCGGCTGTTGCGCGACCGGTCGGTCCGGGCCGCGCCGGTCGCCAGGGTGTCGGTCACGGTGAGTCGATTCCGTGGCTCTGGAGCCACATTTCCAGGAGTCCGAGTTGCCACAGCTTGTTTCCGTTCAACGGGGTCAGTTCGGCGTTCGGGTCGGCGAGCAGGGCGTCGACGTAGTCGGCGCGGAACAGGTCGCGGCGGCGGGCCTCGGGCGCGGAGAGCGCGTCGCGTACCCGGTCGAGGAGCTTGCCCTCCAGGTGGGTGAGGCCGGGTACGGGGAAGTAGCCCTTCGGCCGGTCGATGACCTCGTGCGGCAGCACCCGGCGGCCGATCTCCTTGAGCACGCCCTTGCCGCCCTGGGCCAGCTTCAGCTCCGGCGGGCAGCTCGCGGCGAGCTCGACGAACTCGTGGTCGAGGAACGGCACGCGGGCCTCCAGCCCGTGCGCCATCGTCATGTTGTCCACCCGCTTGACCGGGTCGTCGGTCAGCATGACCTGGGTGTCGATCCGCAGGCCGGCGTCGACGGCGGTCTCCGCCCCGGCGCGGCCGAGGTGCGCGGCCACGAACTCCCGCGCCGGGTCGCCGTCGGTCAGCCAGGCCGGGTTCAGCACCCGGGCCAGCCCGGCCGCGTCCCGGTCGAAGAAGGCCCCGGCGTACGTGTCGAGCGCCCGGTCCCGGCCGACCCGGGCGAGCGGCGGGTACCAGTGGTAGCCGCCGAGGATCTCGTCCGCGCCCTGGCCGGACTGGACGACCTTGACGTGCTGCGACACCACCTCGCTGAGCAGGTAGAACGCCACGCAGTCGTGGCTGACCATCGGCTCGGACATCTTGGCGACGGCCGCCTCCAGCGGCGGCACCAGGTCGGCGGCGGCCACCCGGATCTGGTGGTGGTCGGTGTCGAACGTCTTCGCGACGAGGTCGGAGTAGCGGAACTCGTCGCCCTCCCGGCCGCCGACCGCGTCGAAGCCGATCGAGAAGGTGGACAGCCCGCGCTGGCCCTCGCCGGCGAGCAGGGCGACCACCAGGCTGGAGTCCAGCCCGCCGGAGAGCAGCACGCCGACCGGCACGTCGGCGACCATCCGCCGCCGTACGGCCGTGGTCAGCGACTCCAGCAGGGCGTCCTGCCAGTCCTTCTCGGACCAGCCGGCCCGCTCGGCGGAGCGGGTGAAGGACGGGTCCCAGTAGACCCGCTCGGAGGTGCGGCCGTCCGCCTCGTAGACCCGTACGGTCGCCGGGGGCAGCTTGGTGACGCCGCGCAGGATGGTGCGCGGCGGCGGCACGATGCTGTGGAAGCTCAGGTAGTGCGCGAGCGCGACCGGGTCGATGCCGGTGTCGACGCCGCCCCCGGCCAGCAGCGCGGGCAGGGTGCTGGCGAAGCGCACCGCGCCGGGCGTCTCGGCCAGGTAGAGCGGCTTGATGCCGAGCCGGTCCCGGGCCAGCACCAGCCGGCCGGTGTCCCGCTCGCTGATCGCCACGGCGAACATGCCGATCAGGTGGTCGACGAAGTCGAGCCCCCACTCGGCGTACGCCTTGAGCACGACCTCGCTGTCGCCGGAGGAGAAGAACCGGTGGCCCTTGGCCTGGAGTTCCTCGCGCAGCTCGCGGTAGTTGTAGATGCACCCGTTGAAGACGCCGGTCAGTCCCGCACCGGGGTCGACCAGCGGTTGCCCGCTCGCGGCGGAGAGGTCGATGATCTTCAGGCGGCGGTGTCCGAGGGCCGTCGGGCCCTGGGCCCAGACGCCGCTGTCGTCGGGCCCCCGGTCGCTCATCGTGGCCGCCATGCGCTCCACCGCTGCCACGTCGGCGCGTGAGCCGTCACGGCGGAACTCTCCCGCAAGTCCGCACATGCCAGGCAATGCTGCCAGAGGGAAACGAGGATTGCCCGTTGAGCTGATAACAGTTTCTTGAAGTTTTGCTACACTGCGCGATTCCGTCACAGCACGTGTCGGCTCCGGCGGCGGACCGCGTCAGGAGTGGCGGATGGGGCGGTTTCCGCCCGGCGGCGGATGTGATCGATTGCTCAGTCTCGGAAGCGCCGAGGCCGGCGCGACAGGTGCCGCGCCGGCCTCCGTGACGGTGCCGGTGGTCCCGCCCCGAGCGGGGTTCAGCCCGAGGTGCGGGCGACGCCGACCGGGCAGCTCAGCCCGTTCGGGCCGTGGTCGCCGTGTCGACTCCCCACTCACTCGTCACCGGGTTGCGGGATGTGGCCGAACCGTCGGACCTCCTGGGGCCAGCCGCATGCTTCCGCGAGCCTGCCGGCCCACATCCGGGCCGTTTCCACGTCGGCCACGTCCACCACGGTCAGCCCGCCCAGCCACTCCTTGGTCTCGACGTAGGGCCCGTCGGTGAACACCAATGAGCCGCTCGTGGCGTCGGCACTGAAGACGGGGGTGTCCCCTTCCTCCAGGCCCCCGGCGAACATGTACGCCCCGGCCGCCTTCATCTCTTCCACGACCGCCATGGCGAGTGGCCCCCGCGCGCGGAACCACTCCTCAGTGTGGTCACCCACCCACTGCTGGTTGAAGTAGATGAGGTACTCGGCCATGTCTGCTCCCTAGTCTCGGGCGGACCTTTGTCTGCCACCATCTCCGCTACGAACGGCGTCGAGCGGATACGACACTCGGGCGGGAAATTTGCACCTCGATGTCGGCGGGGGAGCGGTGGCGGCCGGCTCTGTCCAGGAGGCTAGTGAAGGTCGGACGGCACCCGGGCGACGCCGACCGGGCAGCTCAGCCCGTTCGGGCCGTGGTTGCAATAACCGTTCGGGTTCTTCGTGGGCGCCAAATACTGCTGGTGCATGTCCTCGGCGAAGTAGTACTCGCCGAGCCGGTCGATCTCGGTGGTGATCTCGCCCTTGCCGGCCCGCGCCACGATCGGTGCGAACGCGTCCCGGGACGCCTGGGCGGTGGCGAGCTGCTCGTCCGTGGTCACGTAGATCGTCGACCGGTACTGGGTGCCCACGTCGTTGCCCTGGCGCATGCCCTGGGTCGGGTCGTGGTTCTCCCAGAAGACCTTCAGCAGGTCCTCGTAGCTGATCGTGGCGGGGTCGTAGACCACCTGGACCACCTCGGCGTGCCCCGTCATCCCCGAGCACACCTCCTCGTACGTCGGGTTCGGCGTGATGCCGCCCGCGTAGCCGGCGGACGTGGTGATCACACCCGGCAGCGTCCAGAACAGCCGCTCGGCGCCCCAGAAGCAGCCCATGCCGAACACGGCCACCTGGGCGCCTTCCGGGAAGGGACCCTTGAGCGGGGTGCCCAGCACCTCGTGCCGGTCCGCGATCGGCATCGCGATCAGGCGACCCGGCAGGGCCTGGTCGGAGGTGGGCAGTTCGGCCTTCATGCGGCGCAGGAACACGGTGGGACTCCTCTCGTAACTCTCCCAGCGTGCAACACCGCCGGATCCGCCTTCCTTACCCGCTCCACCCACACTCAGGCGACCGCCGCCCAGGAGAAGGTCAAAGCCGTCCCCCGGGTAGCGGTGGCGCGCTCGGGCCGGTCACGCCTGCCACCCGCTCCGTCGCTCTCGGTGACATGGCCCGCTGGCCGCGCCTCCCTCGCCTCACCCGCTTTGCTCTGCATCCCTATATGCAGCAGTCACGCTGGGTGGTGACTGGTGCTGTCGCGGCGGCGCGGGCGTTTCGTGTCGTGGCAGGTCAGTGGCCTGGTGCGGATATGGCTGCAGAGCAAAGGGCGCGAGATGGCACCCGGAGCGCCCCGCGCGCCCGTCGCAGAGCGTGACGCATGGTCATCGTTACTGTATGTGACGAAGGGTGTCGAGAGGTGCGCGTCAGGGGAGTCCTGCCGCCCGCCACGCCTGCCCCGCTTCGCGTGGGCTGTCGCGTTCGCCCCGGTTCTCCGCCCGCTCCGCCCGCCTCCGGGCGGCTGGGGCGCGTCAGAGGGCTGCGGTGATGCGGGCGGCGTAGGTCTCGGCCTCGGCGTCGTCGGCGTAGCGGGTGCGCGGCCAGAAGAAGCCGCGCAGGCCGTCGCCCTTCGTGCGTGGCACGACGTGCGTGTGCAGGTGCGGGACGGACTGGGAGACCTTGTTGTTCATCGCCACGAACGTCCCACCGGCCTCCGTGCCGGTCTCGACGGCGACCGCGAGCCGCCGCACCAGGCCGAAGTAGCCGGCCAGCGCCTCGGCGGGCAGGTCGGCCAGGGCGATCAGGTGCGTGCGCGGCACCACCAGCACGTGCCCCTTGAAGACCGGCCGGGTGTCCAGGAACGCCACCCCGTCGGGCTCGTCGGCGACCCGGAAGGCGGGAGTCTCGCCGGCCACGATCCCGCAGAACACGCACCCGCTCATCCGTCCAGGCTATGCCGGCCGCCCGGATGGGAGACGTCCCCGCGCCGGCCCGCCGCCGTGGGCGCGGACCCGACAGCACCGTTCCGTTCCAGCCTTCGGGACGGGGGATTAGCCTCACGGGATGAGTCACGGCTTCGACACGCTCGCCATCCACGCCGGCCAGGACCCCGAGGCCCGCACCGGCGCGGTGATCCCACCGATCTACCAGACCAGCACCTACGCCCAGGACGCCGTCGGCGCGCCCCGGCTGGGCTACGAGTACAGCCGCTCCGGCAACCCGACCCGCGACGCCCTCCAGGAGTGCCTCGCCGCGCTGGAGGGCGGCCCGGTCGGGCTCGCCTTCGCCAGCGGCCTGGCCGCCGAGGACACCCTGCTGCGTACCGTCTGCAAGCCGGGCGACCACGTGGTGATCCCCGACGACGCGTACGGCGGCACGTACCGGCTCTTCGCCCGGGTGGCCGAGCGCTGGGGGCTGGACTTCACGCCGGCGAAGGTCTCCGACCCCGACGCGATCCGGGCCGCCGTCGAGCCGGGCCGGACCCGGATCGTCTGGGTGGAGACGCCCACCAACCCGCTGCTCGGCATCGCCGACATCGCCGCGCTGGCCGGCGTCGCGCACGACGCGGGCGCCCTGCTGGTCGTCGACAACACGTTCGCCTCGCCGTACCTCCAGCAGCCGATCGCGCACGGCGCGGACGTGGTGGTGCACTCGACCACCAAGTACATCGGCGGCCACTCCGACGTGGTCGGTGGCGCGCTGGTCGCGGCCGACGCCGGGCTCGGCGAGGAGCTGCGCTACCACCAGAACGCGATGGGCGCCATCAACGGACCCTTCGACGCGTGGCTGACCCTGCGCGGCATCAAGACCCTGGGCGTACGCATGGACCGGCACTGCGACAACGCCGAGCGGATCGCGGCCTATCTGGACGGGCACGCCAAGGTCGGTCAGGTGATCTACCCGGGGCTTCCCGCGCACCCGGGCCACGAGGTGGCCGCGAAGCAGATGCGCCGCTTCGGCGGCATGATCTCGTTCCGGGCCGCCGGCGGCGAGGAGCACGCCGTCGAGATCTGCAACCGGACGAAGCTCTTCATCCTCGCCGAGTCGCTCGGCGGCGTGGAATCCCTGATCGAGCACCCGGGCCGGATGACACACGCAAGTGCTGCCGGCTCGCCGCTTGAAGTTCCCGGCGATCTCGTGCGACTGTCTGTCGGCATCGAGACGGTCGACGACCTGCTCGCCGATCTGGAGCAGGCGCTGGGCTGACCGCTGGCTGGGAGGGTGGCCGTGCAGGACATCATGCCGACCTGGGTGGGGGCGACCGCCAAGCAGATCGCCCGGGGCGTACGCCGGGGCGACGTCACGGCCACCCAGGTCGTCGCCGACCACCTGGACCACATCGCCCGGGTCGACGCCGACCTCGCCGCGTTCCGCACGGTACGCGGCGGGGAGGCGATCACCGAGGCGGAAAAGGTCGACGAGCAGGAGGACCTGGCCAACCTCCCGCTGGCCGGGGTGCCGGTGGCGGTCAAGGAGAACACCGCCGTCGCCGGTCTGCCCACCTGGAACGGGTCGGCGGCGGTGCGTACGCCGGTGGCCGAGGCCGACCACGAGGTGGTCCGGCGGCTGCGCGGTGCCGGCGCGGTGATCCTCGGGGTGACCCGGATGCCGGAGCTCGGCCTCTGGGGCCTCACCGACGACGAGACGGCCGTGACCCGCAACCCCTGGGACACCCGGCGTACCCCCGGGGGCTCGTCCGGCGGCGCGGCCGCGGCCGTGGCCGCCGGCCTGGTGCCGATCGCCCACGGCAACGACGGCCTCGGCTCGATCCGCATCCCGGCGGCCTGCTGCGGCCTGGTCGGGCTCAAGCCGGGCCGGGGCGTGGTCCCGTGCCAGCTCGGCGCGGACGACTGGTTCGGGCTGACCGAGCACGGCATGCTGACCAGCACGGTCGCCGACGCGGCCGTCGGCTTCTCGGTGCTGGCCGGCCGCCGCCCGGACAAGCTGGTGCCGCCGCAGCGGCTGCGGGTGGGCGTCTCGCTCCGCTCGCCGGTGCGGGGCGTGCACGCCGACGCCCCCAACCGGGACGCGGTCGCCGCCGCCGGCCGGCTGCTCGCAGGCGCGGGGCACGACACGGTGCCGGCCGACCCGGTCTACCCGACGGCCCTGGGGCTCCAGGGCATCGCCACCTGGCTCGCCGCGGCCGCCGCCGACGTCCGCGCCGCCGGGCTGGACCGGCGCGGCCTCCAGCGGCGCAGCCGCCGGCACGTCGCCCTCGGCGAGTGGGCGCAGCGGCGCGGGTACGTCCGGGAGGCCGACCGGGCCGCCTGGCGTGAGCGGTCGATCGGCTTCTTCGCCGACCACTCGATCGACCTGCTGCTCACGCCGGCCCTGGCGACCGTGCCACCGGAGGCCGACGGCTGGTCCGGCCGGTCCTGGCGGGCCAACATGCTGACCAGCATCCGGTACGCCCCGTTCGCCGCGCCGTGGAACATCGCCGGCCTGCCTGCGCTGGTGGTGCCGGTCGGCCGCCGCCCGGACGGGCTGCCGGTCGCCGTGCAGCTGATCGGCCCGCCCGGCAGCGAGCTGCTGCTGCTCGGCATCGCCGGCCAGTTCGAGATGCAGGCACCCTGGTCCCGGCACGCCCCCGGCTACCCGCGGATCCCCGCCCCCGTCTGAGGGGTGGCGTGCCGCGCGTCGGCGCGGGTGGCGGGTGGCACGATCAGGGCATGACGGAACTGGTCGGTCTCGCCGACGTACGGGCCGCGCGGGAACTTCTCGCCGACGTCGTCCGCACCACCCCGCTGGAGCCCTCCCGGCCGCTCAGCGCGGCGCTGGGCGGGCCGACGTGGCTCAAGTGCGAGAACCTGCAACGCGCCGGCTCGTACAAGGTGCGCGGCGCGTACGTGCGGATCTCCCGGCTGTCGGAGGCGGAGCGGGCCGACGGAGTCGTCGCGGCGAGCGCCGGCAACCACGCCCAGGGTGTCGCGCTCGCCGCCGGCCTCGTCGGTACGCACGCCACGGTCTTCATGCCGGTGAACGCGCCCCTGCCAAAGGTCGCCGCCACCAAGGGCTACGGCGCCCAGGTCGAGCTGGTCGGCAACACCGTCGACGAGTCCCTGGTCGCGGCGCAGAACTACGCCGAGCGGACGGGCGCGACGCTGATCCACCCGTTCGACCACCGGGACGTGATCGCCGGCCAGGGCACGGTGGCACTGGAGATCCTCGAACAGTGTCCCGAGGTCAGGACGATCATCACGGGGGTGGGCGGCGGCGGGCTGGTCTCCGGCATGGCGGTGGCGGCCAAGGCGCTGCGGCCCGACGTGCGGATCATCGGGGTGCAGGCCGCCGGCGCCGCCGCCTTCCCGCCCTCCCTGGTGGCCGGCGAGCCGGTACGCCTCCCGTCGTTCGGCACCATCGCGGACGGCATCGCCGTCGGCCGGCCGGGGGAACTGACCTTCACGCACGTCCGCAAGCTGGTGGACGAGATCGTCACGGTCTCCGAGGAGGACATCTCCCGGGCGCTGCTGATGCTGCTGGAGCGGGGCAAGCAGGTGGTGGAGCCGGCCGGCGCGGTGGGCGTGGCCGCGCTGCTGGCGGGCGTCGTCGAGGTGCAGGCGCCGGTGGTGGCGGTGCTCTCCGGCGGCAACATCGACCCGCTGCTGATGTTGCGGGTGATCGAGCACGGCCTCGCCGCCGCCGGACGCTACCTGCGGGTGACGGTGCGCTGCTCGGACCGCCCCGGCCAGCTCGCGTCGCTGCTCGGCGAGATCGCCGAGCACCGGGCGAACGTGGTGGACGTGGAGCACCAGCGGGCCAATCCGCACCTGCGCCTGGGCGAGGTGGAGGTGGCCCTGTCGGTGGAGACCCGGGGGGTCGAGCACTCCGACACGCTGATCAGCGCGTTGCGGGCCAGCGGCTACCAGGTGGTCTTCGCCGGCGAGGCGTGACACCGGGACCGGTGCCACGCCTCGCGGGGTCGCTCGTCGTCGCCCGGCCGGATCGGCGCTCGGGCGGCCGTGTCGCCAGCCCGGGCCGCCCCGGCCCGGCGGCGGGGGCTCAGCCGGAGAACGGCTCGAAGCTGACCACGGTCACCTTGATGTCGGCCCCGCTGGGGGCGGTGTAGGTGCAGGTCTGGCCGGCCCGGCCGCCCAGGATCGCCTGGCCCAGCGCCGACTCCGGGCTGTAGACCGTCAGCTCGGTGGTCGACGCGATCTCCCGGGAGCCGAGCAGGAAGGTCTCGGTGTCGTCCTTGTCATCGTCGAAGTAGATCGTCACGACCATGCCGGGCGACACCGCGTCGGCGGCCTGCGCCCCGCCCACCTTGGCGGTGCGGAGCAGCTCCTTGAGGTAGAGGATGCGCCCCTCGGCCTTGCCCTGCTCCTCGCGGGCGGCGTGGTAGCCACCGTTCTCCCGCAGGTCGCCCTCCTCGCGGCGGGCGTTGATCTCGGCGGCGATGACCGGCCGGTTGGCGATCAGCTCGTCGAGCTCGCCCTGGAGCCGGTCGAACGCGTCCTGGGACAGCCAGGTGGCGGGCGCCTCGTTGCCAGTGGACACAGGCGTTCTCCTCGTTCGTGCGTGCTGGCTGACAGGTGAACTTCCAAGTTACCAGTGCGGTACGACACAGGGCGCGCTCGAACACCGGCGGTACCCCCGGTGCCCGGGCCGCCGAGGCTGTCCGGGCCGCGCGCCCGAGCCCGCGCCGCGGCCGCTCAGCCCGCGGGCCGGCAGCGCAGCACCTCGCCGACGAAGGGGCGGGCGGTGGTGGCCAGCCGGTGCTGCGCGGTCACCTGCCGCTGGTCGGGCCGGGCGGTCACCGTCACCTCTTCCCGGCCCACCTCGGCGCCGTCGCGGTCCCGGGCGCGCAGCAGGCAGACCGCCGAGCCGCCCTTCGGCACGGTGACCCGGAAGTCGACAAGCACCTGGCTGTCGGTGATCCCCGTGTAGGTGATCACCTCGGCGTCGTAGTTCGGGTCGCCGTACTGCCGGTAGAGCCGCACCGCGACCAGGGTCATGACCGCGACCAGGGCGACCACCAGCAGCGCCACCAGCAGCGGCCGGCGCCGCCCGGGCTCCCGGCGGCGGCCGTACCGACCGGGCGGGAAGGCCGGCGCGCCCGGCGGAAGTGTGGCGTGCGTCTCGGTCACCGGCGGGTATCTCCTGGCGTCGTTGTCGGGGGCATCGGCAAGAATGGCAGGGTTCCATCTTCCCAGCCCGTCACGTCGTCAAATATGACAGGTCGGCACCGGCAGGTCCCGGCGCGGGGGGAAGATTCCGGCAGGTCAGCCGGGCGGTCCCGCGGGGGGTCCGCCGGGGCCAGAGACGAGGAGCGCCGACGTTGGCAGAGCAACTGCGACTGATGGCCGTCCACGCACACCCCGACGACGAGTCGAGCAAGGGCGCCGCGACCATGGCGAAGTACGTCGCCGAGGGCGTGGACGTCCTGGTGGTCACGTGCACCGGCGGCGAGCGCGGCAGCGTGTTGAACCCGAAGATGGACCGACCGGACGTCTGGGCCAACATCGCCGACGTCCGCCGGGCGGAGATGGACGCCGCGCGGGCGATCCTCGGCGTCGAGCAGGCGTGGCTCGGCTTCGTCGACTCCGGCCTGCCCGAGGGCGACCCGCTCCCGCCGCTGCCCGAGGGCTGCTTCGCCCTCCAGGACGTCGAGGTGGCCGCCGGCCCGCTGGTGCGGCTGATGCGCCAGTTCCGTCCGCACGTCGTGACGACGTACGACGAGGAGGGCGGCTACCCGCACCCCGACCACATCATGACCCACAAGGTCAGCGTGGCCGCGTTCGAGGCCGCCGGCGACCCGGAGCGCTATCCGGAGCTGGGCGAGCCGTGGCAGCCGCTCAAGCTCTACTACGACATCGGCTTCTCCCGGGGCAAGATCATGGCGCTGCACGAGACGCTGCTCGCCGCCGGCCTGACGTCGCCCTACGAGGAGTGGATCAAGCGCTGGGAGGACCGCACCGACAAGGGCCCCCGGATCACGACCCGGGTCGAGTGCGCCGACTACTTCCCGGTCCGCGACGACGCGCTGCGCGCCCACGCCACCCAGATCGACCCGGACGGCTTCTGGTTCCAGGTGCCGATGGAGATGCAGCGGCGGGCGTGGCCGACGGAGGACTTCGAGCTGGTGCGCTCGCTGGTCGACAGCCCGCTGCCCGAGTCGGACCTCTTCGCCGGGGTGCGCGAGACGGCCCATGCCCGCTGATCCGGGCCGGGGCTACCCTGGTCACCAACCGCACACCGGAGGAACGCCATGCTGACCGCCGCAGAGGTGCTCGCCCAGAACAACTTCGGGGACACCCGCACGGGTGGCCTGGCCGGGCCGATGGGCCTCTTCCTCATCCTCGTTCTGGCCACCGCCACCGTCCTGCTGATCCGCAACATGAACTCCCGGCTGCGTCGGCTGCCCGACCGGTTCCCCCAGCAGGGCCCGCCGGCGACCCCCGACCAGGCGGACGCGGCAGTCGTCGATCCGACAGAAGGTGCGCTGACGCAGGATTCATCCTCCGCCGCTCCCACCGGGCGTCAGCAGCGTCGCAACGGCTAGTCCGCCCATGATTCACGTCGAACCCGGTCGTCGCCCCCTGTTGCGGCCACCGGGTTTGCCTTAGCCTCTCGCCGGGGGGACCAAGAGTTCCCGAGCCGTGCGCGGGAGGGGGCGCCGATGACCACCACACCACCGGTCGCCCGTCGTACCGGCGAGCGGCCCGCAGGCGGAGCGGCCCGGTGACCTCCGGCAGGGCCGGCGAGTCGACCGACCGGGTCGAAGCCCGCGGCACCCCCGCGCGGCTGCTCCTGCTCACCGCTGCCGTCGCGCTGACCGCGCTGGTCGCCGCCGGGCTGGGGTGGACCGCCCCGACCCACCTTCCCGCCGACGACCCGCTCGGCGGGCCGGCCCGCTTCGGCCTCGCCGTCGCCGTGTTCGCCGTCGCCCAGTTGGCCCGGCTGCGCTTCCGCACCGCCGCCGGGATGGTGAGCATCACCTGGGGCGAAGCCGCGCTGATCATCTGCCTTTACCTGACGCCCACCGGCTGGCTCCCCTCCGCCGCGCTCCTCGGCGCCGCGCTCGCCTGGTCGGCCATGTCGCTGCTCGGCGACCGGCGGCCGGTGCTGGAGGTCGTCCGGATCACGGCGTCGCTGACCGCCGCCACCGCCCTGGCCGTCTCCGTCACCACCGTGCTCGGCGAGCCGCTGCTGGCGACGCCGACCCCGGCGCTCGCCCTGGCCGTGCTCGCGGGCTCGGTCGCCTACCTTCTCGCCACCGCCTGGCTCGGCGGCGCCACCCTGGCGCTGCGGCACGGCATCCCCGTGGCGCCGCCGCTGCTCGCCGCGCTGCGGGGCAAGCTGCTGATGTTCGTCGGCAACGTGGCCGTCGGCCTGGTCGTGGTGGCACTGCTGGAACTCGACGCGCGCTGGCTGCTGCTGCTCCCGCCGGCGCTCTGGCTGCTCCAGCAGACCTACCGGCACCGGCTCCGCGCCGACCAGGAGCGGCGCACCTGGCGGGCCTTCGCCGAGGCCACCGCCGCGCTCAACCAGCTCGACGAGCGGGGCGTCGCCACGGCCGCCGTGACGGGCGCGCTGACCCTGTTCAACGCCGAACTCGTCGACGTCGACGTGGCCCGGGGCGACGGCCGGTGGCGGCGCTACCGGGGCGACCCGGGCGGCCAGCTGGTCGACCGGGAGGTCGCACCGCCCGGCCGGACCGAGCCGGAGGACCACGAGCTGGTGCGTACCCTCTCCGTGGGGGCCTCCCGGGTGGGCGAGCTGCGGGTCCGGTTCCCGCGCTGCGCGCCACCCAACGCCCGGGAACGCGACGCCGTGGCCGCGTTCGGCGACGCGCTCGCCGCCGCGCTGCACGACGCCGCGACCCACCGCGAGCTGCGCCTGGTCACCGCCCGCTCGTCGTACGAGGCGGTGCACGACCAGCTCACCGGGCTGGTGAACCGGTCGGCCCTGCTCAGCAAGGGCGACCAGGCGCTGCGCCAGCTCGCCCACGACCACCCGGTGGCGCTGCTGCTGCTCGACATCGACCAGTTCAAGGAGGTCAACGACACCCTCGGGCATGCGGCCGGCGACCAGCTGCTGCGGTTGACCGCCAACCGGCTGGGCGCCCTTGCCCGCCCCGGGGACCTGCTCGCCCGCCTCGGCGGCGACGAGTTCGCGTTGCTGCTGACGTCGGTCCCGGTGATCGGCGACCGGGCCGCCCCCATGGCGTACGCGCTGCGGCAGGCCCGCGAGATCGCCGAGCGGCTCGCCGCGCCGACCGAGGTGGCCGGGGTGCGGATGTCCGTCGAGGTCTCCGTCGGGGTGGTGGTCGCCGACGCCGGCACCGCCGACCTGACCGAGCTGCTGCGCCGGGCCGACATCGCCATGTACCAGGCCAAGGAGGGCGGCGGCAGCGTCGCCGCGTACGACTCCGCCCGGGACGCCGCCAGCACCGACCAGCTGGCCCTGCTGGCGGAGCTGCGCGAGGCGCTGAAGACCGACGACCAGCTCGTGCTGGCGTTGCAGCCGGCGGTCGACCTGACCACCGGCGCCCCGACGGGGGTGGAGGCCCTGATCCGCTGGCGGCACCCGCGCCGGGGCTGGCTCGGGCCGCACGACTTCATCCGCCCGGTGGAGAACAGCGAGCAGCTCGGCACCTTCACCCGCTACGTGCTGGACAAGGCGCTCGCCGTCGCCGCCGGCTGGGCCCGCGACGGGCTCGACGTGCCGATCTCGGTCAACCTGTCGGCGCGCAGCCTGCTCGACCCCCGCCTGCCCACCGAGATCGCCGACGCCCTGCGCCGGCACCAGGTGCCGCCGGACCGGCTGGTCCTGGAGATCACCGAGACTGTGGTGATGAGCGAGCTGGAGGTCATCGACGAGGTGCTCGCCACCCTGCGGTCGATGGGCGTGCAGCTCGCCGTCGACGACTTCGGCACGGGCTTCTCCTCGCTGACGTTCCTCACCCGGATCGCGGTGGACGAGCTCAAGGTGGACCGTTCCTTCGTGATCCGGATGGCCGACTCCCCGGAGGCGGCGGCGATCGTACGGACCACCGTCGGCCTCGCCCACGAGCTGGGGCTACGGGTGGTCGCCGAGGGCGTGGAGACCGCCGAGCAACGCCTCGCGCTGGCCGAGCTGGGCTGCACGGCCGCCCAGGGCTACCACTTCTTCAAGCCGATGCCGGCCGACAAGATCGGCGCGGTCCTCGGCACCCTGCTCGACGAGGCCCGCCCCAACGTCTTCCCGCTGCGCGCCGACGGCGCCTCCTGACCCCACCCGCCGCACGGCCGGTCCACGTCGGAGCGCGGGCGGGCGCGTCACCGGGTGGTTATGGTCGTCGGGTGAACCGACTCGCTGACGCCACGAGCCCGTACCTGCTCCAGCACGCCGACAACCCGGTCGACTGGTGGCCGTGGTGCGACGAGGCGTTCGCCGAGGCGAAACGCCGGGACGTGCCGGTGCTCATCTCGGTCGGCTACGCCGCCTGCCACTGGTGCCACGTGATGGCCCACGAGTCGTTCGAGAACGAGCAGGTCGGCGCGCTCATGAACGACGACTTCGTCTGCGTCAAGGTGGACCGCGAGGAACGCCCCGACGTCGACGCCGTCTACATGACCGCCACCCAGGCGATGACCGGGCAGGGCGGGTGGCCGATGACCGTCTTCGCCACGCCCGACGGCACCCCGTTCTTCTGCGGCACCTACTTCCCCCGGGCGAACTTCGTCCGGCTGCTCCAGTCGGTCGCCGCGGCCTGGCGGGACCAGCGCGACGCCGTCGTCCAGCAGGGCGCCGCCGTGGTCGAGGCGATCGGCGGCGCGCAGGCGGTGGGCGGGCCCACCGCGCCGCTGGACGCCGCGCTGCTCGACGCCGCGGCCGACCAGCTCGCCAAGGAGTACGACGAGGTGAACGGCGGTTTCGGCGGTGCGCCGAAGTTCCCGCCGCACATGAACCTGCTCTTCCTGCTGCGGCACCACCAGCGCACCGGCTCGCCGCGCAGCCTGGAGATCGCCCGGCACACCTGCGAGGCGATGGCCCGGGGCGGCATCTACGACCAGCTGGCCGGCGGCTTCGCCCGCTACTCCGTCGACGGGCACTGGACCGTGCCGCACTTCGAGAAGATGCTCTACGACAACGCGCTGCTGCTGCGGGCGTACACCCAGCTCTGGCGCCTGACCGGCGATTCCCTCGCCGCCCGGGTCGCCGCCGAGACCGCCGCGTTCATGATCGACGACCTGGGCACCCCCGAGGGCGGCCTGGCCTCCGCCCTCGACGCCGACACCGAGGGCGTCGAGGGGCTCACCTACTCCTGGACGCCGGCCCAGCTCGTCGAGGTGCTGGGGGAGGACGACGGCCGCTTCGCCGCCGACCTGTTCGCGGTCACCGACGAGGGCACGTTCGAGCACGGCACGAGCGTGCTGCGGCTGGCCCGGGACGTCGACGACGTCGCCCCCGAGGTGGCCGCCCGGTGGGAGCGGATCCGGGCCCGGCTGCGCGAGGTCCGCGACGGCCGACCCCAACCGGCCCGCGACGACAAGGTGGTCGCCGCCTGGAACGGGCTCGCGGTCACCGCGCTGGTCGAGCACGCCGCGCTCACCGGGGATCCCGTCACCGCCGCCGCGGCGGTCCGGATCGGCGAGGTGCTGGCCGACCGCCACATCGTGGCCGGGCGGCTGCGCCGTGTCTCGCGCGGTGGCGTCGTCGGCGAGCCGGCCGGGGTGCTGGAGGACCACGGCTGCGTGGCCGAGGCGTTCTGCGCCCTGCACCAGCTCACCGGCGAGGGGCGCTGGCTGGAACTGGCGGGTGGACTGCTCGACGTCGCGCTGGAGCGGTTCGCCGCGCCGGGCGGCGCCTTCTACGACACCGCCGACGATGCCGAACGGCTGGTCAGCCGACCGGCCGACCCCACCGACAACGCCACCCCGTCCGGGCGCTCGGCGATAGTCGCGGCGCTGGTCGCGTACGCGGCGCTGACCGGGGAGACCCGCTACCGGGAGGCCGCCGAGGCCGCCCTGTCGACCGTGGCGCCCATCGTCGGCCGGCACGCCCGGTTCACCGGCTACGCGGCCACCGTCGGCGAGGCGCTGCTCTCCGGGCCGTACGAGATCGCGGTGGTCACCGACGAGCCGACCGGGGACCCACTGGTCGCGGCGGCACACCGGCATGCCCCGCCCGGCGCGGTGATCGTGGCGGGCCGCCCGGGCCAGCCCGGGGTGCCGCTGCTCGCCGACCGGCCGATGGTCGACGGGCGGCCCACCGCGTACGCCTGCCGGGGTTTCGTCTGCGAGCGCCCGGTGACGACGGTGGACGACCTGGTCGCCCAGCTCGGCCGGCGCTAACGCTCTCACCCGGCCCTGAGGCTTCCGGCCGTCGCTCAGGCTGCCGCTTGGGTGCGGGGGTGCCTCCGGTCCGTGCCGGTGCTCACGGCCAGAGTTGCTCGCGTTCCCAGCCCGTGCCGGTGCGGCGGTAGCGCAGCCGGACGTGCCGGCGCTGCGCGTCCGCCTGCCAGAACTCGACGAGGTGCGGCGCGACCGCGTAGACGGTGTGCGTCTTGGCGACCAGATCGGGGTCGGTGGCCAGCCGCTTCCGGATCCGGGCCAGCTCGCGGTCCAACTCGGCGCGGTCGGTGAGCACGTCGCTCTGCCGGCCGGCCAGTCCGGCCATCCGTGACCCTTCGGGCCGTGCCAGGAAGTCGGCCCGGGAGACGTCGGGGTCCGCCGGGGCGGCGATTCCCCGCACCCGGACCTGGCGGCCCTGCTCGCGCCAGTGGAAGCTGAGCGCGGTCCGGGGGTTCTCGGCGAGCTGGCGGCCCTTGGCGCTGACCGAACTGGTGGCGAAGTGCCAGCCGGCCTCGTCGAGGTCCTTCAGGATCAGCACCCGGGCGTCCGGCATGCCGTCGGCGTCGACGGTGGAAACGGTCATCGCGTGCGGCTCGTCGACGCCCGTGTCGATCGCACCGGCCATCCACTCGACGAAGAGGGGCAGCGGCTCGGCCGGGGCGGCGGCAGGATCGAACGACGGCATGTCGTGCGCGAGCACCGGCAGGCCACGGAGCAGACTGCGAATCGTCATGCCATGATCCTTTCAGCAGCGGGGGTGGGTGTTCGATGCGCCATCCGGCGGCGCAGGTGGCGGGGCGTCCCGATAGGCTGGCGCCGCTATGGATTCCCGTACCGGTCTGCCCGTTGTCGGCATGGTGGGCGGCGGCCAGCTGGCCCGGATGACCCACCAGTCCGCGATCGCCCTCGGCCAGTCGCTGCGCGTGCTCGCGCTGGCCCCCGACGACGGCGCCGCGCTGGTCGCCGCCGACGTCCAGTACGGCGATCACACCGACCTCGCCGCGCTGCGCACCTTCGCCAAGGCCTGCGACGTGGTCACCTTCGACCACGAGCACGTCCCCACCGAGCACATCCGCACGCTGGCCGCCGAGGGCGTGAAGCTCTTCCCGCCGGCCGACGCGCTGCTGCACGCCCAGGACAAGCGGGTCATGCGGGAGCGGCTCGGCGAGCTGGGCGCGCCGAACCCGGCGTGGCGACCCGTCGCCGAGCCCGCCGACCTGGTGGCGTTCGGCGACGAGATCGGCTGGCCGGTGGTGCTCAAGGCGGCCTGCGGCGGGTACGACGGCCGGGGCGTCTGGATGGTCGACGACGCGGCGCAGGCCGAGGAGCTGGCCACGACCCTGCTGGCCGGTGGCACCCGGCTGATCGTCGAGGAGCGGGTGCCGCTGCGCCGGGAGCTGGCCGTGCAGGTGGCGCGCTCGCCGTTCGGGCAGGTCGCCGCGTACCCGGTGGTCGAGACGGTGCAGCGCGACGGCATCTGCGTCGAGGTGCTCGCCCCCGCACCGGGCCTGCCGGAGGAGCTGGCGGTCGCCGCCCAGCAGCTCGCCATCGACCTGGCCACCGCGCTCGGCGTGGTCGGCCTGCTCGCCGTGGAGCTGTTCGAGGTCGCCGACCGGGCCGCGCCCGGGGGCAGCCGGATCGTGGTGAACGAGCTGGCGATGCGGCCGCACAACTCGGGGCACTGGACCATCGAGGGCGCACGCACGTCGCAGTTCGAGCAGCACCTGCGGGCGGTGCTCGACTACCCGATGGGCGACACCTCGCTGACCGCTCCCGTGGTGGTGATGGCGAACGTCCTCGGTGGCGAGCCGGGCGGGATGTCGATCGACGAGCGGCTGCACCACCTCTTCGCGGCCGAGCCGGGTGCCAAGGTGCACCTCTACGGCAAGCAGGTGCGGCCCGGCCGCAAGATCGGGCACGTCACGGTGCTCGGGGACGACCTGGACGACGTACGGACGCGGGCCGCGCGAGCCGCCCGCTGGTTGCGGGAGGGGCGGGCGTGAGCTTGCGGGCCCCGCAGTCGCGAGTGAGAGGCAGGCACGCGTGAGCACCGTTGGACTGATCATGGGCAGCGACTCGGACTGGCCGACGATGAAGGCCGCCGCCGAGGTGCTGGACGAGTTCGAGGTGCCGTACGAGGTCGAGGTCGTCTCGGCGCACCGTACCCCGATCAAGATGATCGACTACGGGCGCGCCGCAGCCGACCGGGGCCTGAAGGTCATCATCGCCGGGGCGGGTGGCGCCGCCGCCCTGCCCGGGATGGTCGCCTCGGTCACCCCGCTGCCCGTGATCGGCGTCCCGGTGCCGTTGAAGCACCTCGACGGGATGGACTCGCTGCTCTCCATCGTGCAGATGCCGGCCGGCGTGCCGGTGGCCACCGTGTCGATCGGCAACGCCCGCAACGCCGGGCTGCTCGCCGTCCGCATCCTGGCCGCCGCCGACCGTTCCCTGCTCGACCGGATGTCGGCCTACCAGGCCGACCTGGAGCAGTTGGTCGCCGAAAAGGACGCGGCCCTGCGCGCCTCTCTCGCCTGACGTCTCCGCGCCGGCCGGACCCTGGGACTCGTTACTATGGGTGACGGACGCCGAGGTTGCGCAGGGTTACGGTGACGGCTCGGGGAGTCAACTCCTCCTCCGCCCCTTTGCTCTGCATGCCTCCGTGCACCAGCGTCCTGAGCTGGGGTTTTCGCAAAGTCGCGGTGGTTGACGCCTCAAGCATTCGTCACGCACGGTGACTGTTGCATCGATGGGTGCAGAGCAAAGGGAAGACGGGGCAAGTGCCCGGTCGAGCCGAGAAATCACGCTACGTGTTCTCCGGGTCGGTGATCCAACGGCCGGCCTCTCGACGGGGCCAATCAGCAGTGGCAACTGATCGCGGGGGACGGACCCCCGCCGATCTCATCGCATGCCGCGCAGGGCCGTCTGGAGGCGTTCCTGGGCCCGGCGCCGGCGTTCGTTGCTCGCACCGAGCGCCAGCAGCAGGATGCCGACGGGGATCAGGGCCAGCCACGGGCCCAGGCTGAACAGGGCGTGCACCGCCGCGATCGCCGTCACGGCGGCGCCCACGATCACCGGCGCCTGCTGCTGGCTCATCGACCCGAAGACGAGGACGGCCACGGCGCCGAGCAGCAGCAGCACCTGGCGCAGCGTGCTGGAGTCGGTGGCCAGCACGATCGCCAGGGTCGGCACGAACGCGGCGACCAGCGCGGGCCCGTACGCGACCCAGCTGCTCAGGTCGGGCCGGTGCCGCAACTCCAGCACGCCGACGAGCAGGGCGAGTGCCGCGAAGGGCAGCGTGTAGGCCTCCGGCAGCGCCACGTCGGCCACCCGCATCAGGATCCACCAGGCGGCGATCTCGCAGACCACCACCGCCCAGAACAGGATGCGCCGCTCCACCGGCCGGCGGCCCGGTCGGGTCGCCGCCACGCCCAGCACCGCACCCCAGGCGGCCAGCAGCGCCGCGATGTGCCGGGGCGAGTCGAACGCCAACGCCAGGGCGATCAGGGCGGCGGCGTACCCACTCCACTCGACGGTGGCCGCCTCCCGCTGGGCCTCGGGGCGACGCAGCCGGGGCAGGGTCGCGGCGAACACCTGGAGGGCCGCGCCGACCGCCAGTACGCCGAACGCGGACCAGACGGCCGCGAGGCCGGCCACCAGGCCGGCGGTGAGCACGAAGAGCTGTGCCATCAGCGAGGCGAACAGCCAGCCGAGGATGCGCGCCCGCTGGGTGGTGCCGAAGATCGCGGCCACCGCGCCGACGCCGACCGCGCCGCCCAGGGTGAACAGGGTCAGCTCCCGCGTCGCCAGGCCGCCGACCAGGCCCGCGCTTCCGGCGGCCAGGCCGATGGCGAAGACGAGCACCCGGGCCAGCCGCAGCGAGCGGGCCCGCTCGGCCAGCGGCGGGGGCGGGGTGAGCGCCAGGCCCAGCATCGAGATGGTGAACACGGACAGCGCCGCCAGGGTGCTCGCCGGCCAGCCGTTGCCGAGCGAGACCGGGGTGATCAGCAGGGTGACGGCGGCGCCGGGCAGCACCACCGGCACGGCCCGGGAGCGTCGCCCGCCGCTGAAGCCGGTGGCGGCCAGCGCGGCGGTCGCGGTGAGCAGCAGCGCGGTCAGCACGTGGGTCGCGTCGACCGCGTCGGGGGGCGGGGTGAGCAGCTCCGGCGGCGGCCCCTGCCAGACCCGGCCGAGACTGCGGTGCGGGTCGACCAGGGCGACGACCAGGGACGGCGCGATCGACACCAGCGCCAGGGCGGTGGGCAGCGCGGCGGCGGCGAGCGCACCGGCGGCGGGGCTGACCCGCCAGCGGCGCCGCGTGCCGTCGTCCGGCAGTCGCCGCAGCGCGCCGTCGAGCAGCACCGACCAGCGCCGGACCGGCTGGGCCGCGCCGACCGGCGGTTCCGTCGCGCCCCGCACCAGCTCGGCGAGCACCCCGAGCAGGGCCGCCGCGGCCGCGTAGACGCCGACGGGCATGCCGGCGGGGACGGCGGCCAGGGCGCTCACCGTGGCGCCGCCGACCACCGCCGCGCTCGCCCAGGGCAGGTACTGCGGGATCCGTCGCCGGACGGCGGCCACTGCCGCCAGGCCCAGGCTCGACGCGGCCAACGCGGCGGTGAGCAGCACCTCCGGCGCGCGCCCGAACTCGGCCGCAAGCGCCGCGACGGCGCCCGGGAACGCGAGCAGCGCGGCACCGGCTGCGGCGCCCCCGATCTGGGCGAGGTGCGGCGGCATCCCCTCGGTCTCGATGTCCTCCACCAGCGGCACGGCCAGCGACCGGGCCAGCGCCGCCACCACGATGCCGATCAGCGCGATGCTGCCAAGCGCCAGCGCGGTGGTCCACGGCCGGACCAGTCCCGCCCCGGCGGCGTGCAGGGCGACGACACCGGCCACGACCGCCCGGGACAGGCCGGCGCGGGGGGCGACCGCGGCCACGGCGGCTGCCCCGAAGACCGTGGCGACCATGCCGCCGACCAGGACGGGCGACCACCACGGCAGGTCGAACGCGGCCGGCGCGCCGATCGTGGCGAGCACGGCCGCCGCGCCCGACACGTCGTACTTCCACGGTGGCGGCAGCAGGACGGCGGCGGCGACGCCGAGCAGGGCCAGCGCGACCGGGGCCTGCCACGTCGACCCACCTGTCGGCCCGGCCGGCCAACCGGTCAGGTCACCGGCCCAGATCGGGCCCGGGGTGGCGAGCACCCCCAGGCCGCCCCGCAGCGCGCTCCAGCCGGCCAGCAGCCCGATCAGCACGCCGCCGACGGCGAGGCCGACGATCGGCCCCCGTCGCCACTCCTCCGGCATGGCCCGGGCGGCCACGGCCACCACCAGCACCAGCGCGGCGGCGACGGCGAGCTGCCCGCCGGGGGCGAGCACGGCCGCGATCCGGGCCAGGGTGGCGATCAGGGCGGCGGTCACCGCCGCGGCGGCCAGGTCGGAGCCGTCCAGGGTGAGGTCGGAGCGCCGGCCGGCGTCGATGGGGCCAGCGAACACCACCATCGCGGCGGCGACGAGCAGCAGGCCGCCGACCCAGGCGTCGGCGGCGGTGGCGCCCGGGGCCCCGAAGGCGGCGGCGGTGACCGTGACCGCGCCGAGGGCGGTACCCACCGCCAGCGGCGTCGGGATGCGACGCTGGGAGACCTGCACGATGGCGGCGTGCCCGAGGGTGACGCAGACCGCCAGGAAGCTGGCCGCGAGCACCGGGACGGTGACCTCGCGCAGGCTCGCCGGGGTGGGCGTCGGGTCGACCGGCACGGTCGCGGCGACGAAGGCGGCCACCGCGCCCGGCAGCGCGAACGCCGCGCCCCCGGCCGCCCAGGCCGAGACGGTGTCGGCCGCCGCCGGGGCGAGCCGCATCCGGGGCGCCACGGCGACCAGGACCCCGGCGGCGAACAGGGTGAGCAGGACCGCGGTGGTCAGCGCCGGCCGGGCCAGTCCCGCGCCCGCGCCGAACAGGCCGACGCCGGCGGCGGTCGCCGCGTGCGCCAGCGCCGCGCGTTCGGTGCGGGCGGAGAGCCCGACCACCCCGATGCCGACCGCCGTCAGCACCATCGGCCAGGGCGCCACCGCCCAGCCGAGACCGAACGACGCCGGTACGGCGAGCGCGGTCAGCGCCGCGCCGACCACGGCGAACTCCCGGCGGATCTCGGGCGGCAGGGCCAGCACCGCGGCGACGGTCAGCAGGAAGGCGCTCGCGGCGAGCTGCCAGGCTGCCGGTCCGACGGCCGCCGACAGCTCGGCCGGGTAGCGGTCCAGGTCGGCCGCCCAGGCCGGCAGCGCGGCCCGGACGGGGGCGACCCCGGCGCGCAGGGCGCCCCCGGCGACCACCACCCCACTGACCGTGAGCGCCACCGCCGAGGCGAGCTGCGGCCCGCGGCGGGCCGCCTCCGGCACCGCCCGCACGGCCAGCCCGGTCAGCGTGATGACCGCCGCGATCAGCAGCAGCGCCCGCCCGGGGAACGCCACCGAGGCGATCCGGCTCAGCGCGCCGATCACGGCGAGGGTGAAGATCCCGGCGCCGAGGTCGGGCAGCGGCGGCCGGCGCAGCACCAGCGTCCCGGCCAGCCCCACCGCGGCGGCCAGCAGCAGCACCACGCCGGCCCCGGTGGCGACCGGCACGGTGCCCGCGCGGAGCAGGGCGGAGACGGCGTACGCGAGGGCGAGGGCGACCGCCACCCCGTGCAGCACCCAGGTCAGCTCGCGCAGCCACGGCACCGGGCGGGCGGCCGGCACCCGTTCGTGCGCCGGCAGCCCGCCGTCGACCACCTCGCCGACCTCCTCGGGCGCCCCCTCCGGCCGGCTGTCGGCGCGGCGCTGCCGGGGCGTGGCCGGGGACCCGGCAGGTGTCGCCGAGGGCCCGGGCAGGTCCCGCCGGACCGGCCGCTCCACGGTGACCGCGGACCGCGCCAGCCAGAGGTCGAGCAGGGCCACCGCGGTCAGCACGAGCGCCCAGCCGGCCGGGCCGGTGATCCGGTCGGACGCCAGCAGCGGCAGCACCGGCTGCGCGGCCAGCACCGTGGCGAACCGAGGCGCGCGCAGCCCCGTCCAGCCCGCGTAGCCGAAGGAGACGCCGGCGGTGACGGCGAAGATGACGCCGGCGAAGATCGCGCCCGAGGCGCCGCCGTTGCCGATCCGGTCCACCGCCCACAGCGCGTACCCGGCGAGCGGCACCAGGAGCAGGCCGACTGCGGAGATGGTCTCGGCGGTCGAGGTGAGCCCGCGCCGGGCCAGCACCGGCGGGGCGAGCAGCATCAGCACGGTCGCGAGCAGCAGGATGCCCAGCCGGGCCAGCGCGTCCATCGAGCTGGTGGCCACCGCGGCGAAGACCACGGCGGCGACCCCGAGCAGCAGCGCGCCGAGCCCGAGGGGGATGTTCTGCACCTCGCGGGAGGACGCCTCCGGGGGGTGCTCCGGGTCGTCGGCGTCGAGCCAGGTGGCGGTCGACGTCGGGGGCGGCGGCGGGTCCTCGGGGGCGGCCGGGGTGCCCTGCCGGGGGACCCGGGGCGGGGCGCCGGTGGCGGCCGTGGGCGGCCGGCGGCCCGGCCTGCGGCGCAGCACCCGACGGGGGCGGGTGGCCTGCTTGAGACGTTCCTCACCGGCGTGGGCGAGGATGTCCCGCTGGAAGAGCGCGGCCTGCATCTTGGCGGCGATCTGCCGCTGCTCGCTGGCGATGGCGGCCTCGCGGGCCTTCATCTCCGCGATGGAGCGCTCGATCTCCGCCAGGTGCTCGACCCACTGTGGCTGGTGCGCACCGCAGTGCGGGCAGCTGGCGGCCGGTTTGATCTCCCGGCCGCACGAGGAGCACTGAAAGCTCGCCACGACACCCCTCCACCCGCACTGTGGACTCCCACCTTGGCAGCATGCCCAATGTGGGCGCGGATTTCGACAGTTGTCGGCGGGTCCGGGGCAAAGATCGTCCACGCGTACGGCGAACGGCCGGTCGCGGAGCGTGCTCCGCGACCGGCCGTCGGTCGTCGATCGTCAGGGGCGGCCCATGCCGCGGTACTCCCAGCCGGCCTGCGTCCACAGTGCCGAATCCAGGCAGTTGCGGCCGTCGACCACCTTGCGTCCGGCGGCCAGCTCGCCGAGGGCCACCGGGTCGGCGTTGCGGAAGTCGGCCCACTCGGTGAGTACGCAGACCAGGTCAGCCCCGGTCACGGCCTCGTTGATGCCGGGCTCGTAGACCAGCTCGGGCGCCACGGCGCGCGCCCGCTCCATGCCCTGCGGGTCGTAGACGTGTACGTCGGCGCCCGCCTTGCGCAGCAGCGAGGCGACGGAGAGCGCCGGCGCGTCGCGTACGTCGTCGGTGTTGGGCTTGAAGGTCGCGCCGAGCACGGCCACGCGCGTGCCGGAGAGATCCGGTCCGGCGGGCCCGGAGCGGCGGCCGAGCAGCTCGGCGGCGAGCTGGACCACCCGGGTCCGGCGGCGCAGGTTGATCAGGTCGACCTCGTGCAGGAAGCGCAGCGCCTCCCCGGCGCCCAGCTCCTGGGCGCGGGCCTGGAACGCGCGGATGTCCTTGGGCAGGCAGGCGCCGCCGAAGCCGAGCCCGGCCTGGAGGAACCGGTTGCCGATGCGCGGGTCGAAGCCGATGGCCCGGGCGAGGTGGGTGACGTCGCCGCCCGAGGCCTCGCAGACCTCGGCCATCGCGTTGATGAAGGAGATCTTGGTGGCGAGGAAGGCGTTCGCGGCGACCTTGACCAGCTCGGCGGTGGCGAAGTCGGTGACCACCAGGGGCACCTCGCGGTCCTCGGTGGCAGCCAGGTCGAAGACGCCCTTGTGGGCGGCGTAGAGCATGCCGTTGGCCCACTCGCTCTTGACGCCGACGACGATCCGGTTGGGCCGCAGCACGTCGTCGACGGCGAAGCCCTCCTGGAGGAACTCGGGGCTCCACGCCACCTCGACGCCCAGGTCGGCGGGGCTGTGCTTGCTGACCAGCTGCTCCACCCACTCGGCGGTGCCGACCGGCACTGTCGACTTGCCGACGATCAGCGCCTTGCGGGTCAGGTGCTGGGCCAGGCTGGTGACCGACGCCTCGACGTACGACAGGTCGGCGCCCATCCCGTCGGCGCGCTGCGGCGTGCCGACGCAGATGAAGTGCACGTCACCGAAGTCGGCCACCTCGGAGATGTCCGTGCTGAACCGCAGCCGCCCGGCCGCCAGGTTGCGCTTGAGCAGCTCGTCGAGCCCGGGCTCGTGGATCGGCACCTCGCCGGCGTTGAGCATGGCGATCTTGTCGGCGTCGACGTCGAAGCCGAGGACCTCGTAGCCGAGTTCCGCGTAGCAGATGGCGTAGGTCGCGCCGAGATAGCCGGTGCCCAGGAAGGTCACCCGCGGTCGCTGCGCGCCGGAGGGGGGCGTCACCGCGGCGATGGCGGGCATCGGCTGGGTGTTGGGGTACGGGATCGTCACGCCTGTCTTCTCCGCTCGCGCTGGCGTCGCGTCGTCGCGTCGCGTTCTGCTGCGGCGCCTGGGCGGGCACCGGAGGGACTCTAACGTCTGCCTGTTCCATCGTCGCCGGGCGGCGTCGGCGCTCCGCCACGTCCAAGGCTACGCGGCGGTAACATGACCCCGAACCGGGTCGCTATCCTTCAGTCTGCGCCGTCGGCGGTCAGGAGACGCTACAGACTGCGCATGATAGCGGTGAAGGGGAGGGGCCGACATGGCCGCAGAGCAGTCGTTCGACGTCTACCGGTTGCCCGAGGAGCACGAGGCGATCCGGGAGGCGGTCCGTGAGGTCTGTGCGGCCAAGGTGGCGCCGCACGCCGCCGAGGCGGACGAGACCGGCGAGTTCCCGAAGGCGTCGTACGACGCGCTGCGGGCCGCCGACTTCCACGCACCGCACGTCCCCGTCGAGTACGGCGGTGCGGGCGCGGACGCCCTGGCCACGGCCATCGTGATCGAGGAGGTGGCGCGGGCCTGCGCCTCGTCCTCGCTGATCCCGGCGGTCAACAAGCTCGGCACCATGCCGCTGCTGCTGGCCGGTTCCGAGGAGCTCAAGCGGCGCTACCTGACCCCGGTGGCGGCGGGCGAGGCGATGTTCTCGTACTGCCTCTCCGAGCCGGAGGCCGGCAGCGACGCGGCGTCGATGACCACCCGCGCGGTGCGTGACGGCGATCACTGGGTGCTCAACGGCGTGAAGCGCTGGATCACCAACGCCGGGGTGTCGGAGTTCTACACCGTCTTCGCGGTGACGGACCCGTCGGCCCGGTCCCGGGGCATCTCCGCCTTCGTGGTCGAGAAGTCCGATGCCGGGGTCAGCTTCGGCGCCCCGGAGAAGAAGCTCGGCGTCAAGGGCTCGCCGACCCGCGAGGTCTACCTGGACAACGTCCGGATCCCCGCGGACCGCATGATCGGTGCCGAGGGCACCGGCTTCGGCACCGCCATGAAGACCCTGGACCACACCCGGGTCACCATCGCCGCGCAGGCCATCGGCATCGCCCAGGGCGCGCTCGACTACGCCAAGGGGTACGTCCAGGAGCGCAAGCAGTTCGGCAAGGCGGTCGCCGAGTTCCAGGGCGTGCAGTTCATGCTCGCCGACATGGGCATGAAGCTGGAGGCGGCCCGGCAGTTGACGTACGCAGCGGCCGGCAAGTCCGAGCGGGGCGACGCCGACCTGACCTACTTCGGCGCGGCGGCCAAGTGCTTCGCCTCGGACGCGGCCATGGAGATCACCACCGACGCCGTGCAGCTGCTCGGCGGCTACGGCTACACCCGGGACTACCCGGTCGAGCGGATGATGCGGGACGCCAAGATCACGCAGATCTACGAGGGCACCAACCAGGTGCAGCGCATCGTGATGGCCCGCCAGCTCCTGAAGGGCTGAGCCGGTCGGCGGGCGGGCCGGTCGTCCGGCCCGCCCGCATCCTCACCCGGCTCCCGGCGCGCGTGCGGCCGGGGCGTCACCGGATCTCGGTCGTCGTGTCCTCTTCCGGCCGGTTGCCGGTGCGCGGCGGCGCCGACCACGGCGACCCCCCGCCGGTGCGGCGCGGCAGCGGCTCCGTCGGCGTCGGGTCCGGGTAGCCGAGGCTCGGCGGGGCGGTGTCCCGGTCCGTCGGCTCGGCCGGCGGCCAGTCGGTCAGCGTGAAGTCGTTGCGCTCCGGCCCCTCGGCGGGCGCCGGCGTCGGCTCGACCGCCGGTCGGGGCCAGCGCCGCCAGCGCTGCCCGCTGAAGGTGGCCACGACCAGCAGCAGGCCGATCAGGAAGAGCGTGCCGTTCTCCACGGGCAGGTGCAGCGGCAGGGGGTCGCCGAAGACCTTCCAGCCGTCCGGGATGCGGTCCCGCACCTCGAAGGGCGCGACGAACATCGCCACGTACGGGGTGGCGAGCAGCAGCCCGGCCACGAGCGGGCCGAGCGGTGACGTGCGCAGCGTGCCGAGCAGGCCGAGCAGGACCCCGCCGAGGGCGAGGTAGACGGCGGGCTCGATGAGATTGGCCGAGTTCGACGTGCCGATCTCGACCCAACGGTCGACGGTGCCCGCCGACCCGTCCTGCCCGAGGGTGACCAGCACCCACGTGACGGGCGCCACCACCAACCCCGCGAGGAAGCTCCAGAGATGTCGCATCCGCGCACCGTACCGTTTTCGACATGACCGAGCACCCCTCCACCGCGCCGGCCGGCAAGCCGACCTCCTACTCCCGGGTCACCCTGAGCCGGATCATGACCGCGGTCGACGTCAACCTGTACGGCACCGTGCACGGCGGGGTGCTGATGAAGTTCATCGACGACGTGGCGGGGGCCGCCGCGGCCCGGCACAGCGGCGGCACTGCGGTCACCGCGGCCATCGACGAGATCGTCTTCACCGAGGCCGTCCGGGTCGGTGACCTGCTGCACGCGCACGCCCAGGTGAACTGGACGGGGCAGACCTCGATGGAGGTCGGCGTCCGGGTGGTGGCCGAGCGGTGGGACTCGGCCGAGGACGAGCCGGTGCGGGTGGCCACGGCGTACCTCGTCTTCGTGGGCGTCGACCTCGGCGGCGCGCCGCGGGCGGTCCGGCCGGTGCTGCCGGAGGGCCCGGAGGACGAGCGCCGGTTCCGGGAGGCGGAGATCCGCCGCGCCCACCGGCTGGCCCGCCGTCGCGCCATCCAGGCCCACCGCGCCGGCTGACCGGGTGCAAGGAAGGGCCCCTTCCTCTCTACTGAGAGCGTCAGGAAGGCGCCCTTCCTGACGCGGCACACACAGCAGGGCGGTAGGGCATGTGGGTTCGGCACGTGCGCCGACGGAGGTCGGGTGCGGAGAATGGCGCTCTGAGGTAGGGCAAGATGGCGCCACGGCCCATTTCACAGTGTCGTGCGGGGCCAGGGGAGGGTGGAGCAGTGGGTGACGTGCTGTGGACGCCGCCGGCGGACGTACGCGAGCGGTCCCGGATCGGAAGCTACCTGCGCTGGCTGCGTGAGCACCGGGGGCTGGACTTCGCCGACTACGACGAGCTGTGGCGCTGGTCGGTCACGGACCTGGACGCGTTCTGGCGGTCGGTCTGGGACCACTTCGAGGTGGTCGCGCACACCCCGCCGACCGCCACGCTGAGCGGCCGGGAGATGCCCGGGACCAGATGGTTCCCCGGCGCCACCCTCAACTACGCCGAGAACGTGCTGCGGATGCCGGGCCTGGCCGACGACGACCCGGTGGTCATCGCGCACGGCCAGACCCGGGCGCCGGTCACCCTCACCGCCGCCGAACTGCGCGAGCAGGTCCGCCGGGTGGCCGCCGGGCTGCGCCGGCTCGGCGTCACCGCCGGCGACCGGGTCGCCGCCTACGCGCCCAACATCCCCGAGACGTACGTGCTGCTGCTCGCCACCAGCAGCCTGGGCGCGATCTTCTCCTCCTGCGCGCCGGAGTTCGGCACCCGCAGCGTCACCGACCGGTGGCAGCAGATCGAGCCGAAGATCCTCGTCGCGGTGGACGGCTACCGCTACGGCGACAAGCCGGTCGACCGGCGCGGCGAGGTGGCCGCGATCCGGGCCGCCCTGCCGTCGGTGAAGCACACCGTCGGCATCGCCTACCTCGACCCGGCCGGGGATCCGGCCACCGCGCCGTCCGGCGACGCTCCGGACCGGCCGGCGGGCGCGTTCGAGGGAGCGCTGGCCTGGTCGGAGCTGGCCGCCGACACCGACGAGCCGCTGACCTTCACGCCGGTCCCCTTCGACCACCCGCTCTACGTGCTCTACTCCTCCGGCACCACGGGGCTGCCGAAGCCGATCGTGCACGGCCACGGCGGCATCCTGCTGGAGCACCTGAAGATGCTCGCCCTGCACCACGACCTGGGCCCGGCGGACCGGTTCTTCTGGTTCACCACCACCGGCTGGATGATGTGGAACTTCCTGGTCTCCGGGCCGGCGGTGGGCGCGGCGATCGTGCTCTTCGACGGCAACCCGGGCCACCCCGACCTGGGCGCCCTGTGGCGGCTGGCCGGGGAGACCGGCACCACGTACCTCGGCACGTCCGCGCCGTTCCTGCTGGCCTGCCGCAAGGCCGGGCTGGTGCCGAAGGAGACCGCCGACCTCTCCGCGCTGCGTGGGGTCGGCTCGACCGGCGCGCCGCTGCCCGCCGAGGGCTTCACCTGGGTGTACGAGACGGTCGGCGACGACCTCCAACTCCAGTCGCTCTCGGGCGGCACGGACGTCTGCACGGGCTTCGTCGGCGGCGTGCCGCTGCTGGCGGTGCACGCCGGTGAGATCACCTGCCGGGCGCTCGGCGCCAAGGTGGAGGCCCGTTCGGCCGACGGCACGCCGGTCGTCGGTGAGCTGGGCGAGCTGGTGATCACCGAGCCCATGCCGAGCATGCCGGTCGGCTTCTGGAACGACGCGGACGGCACCCGCTACCGGGAGGCGTACTTCGACCTGTACCCGGGCGTCTGGCGGCACGGCGACTGGATCACCATCAACGACCGGGGCGGCTGCGTGATCACGGGCCGTTCCGACGCCACCCTCAACCGGGGCGGCGTGCGGCTCGGCACCGCCGAGTTCTATTCGGTGGTCGAGGGGCTCGACGAGGTCGTCGACTCGGTGGTCGTGCACCTGGAGGACGACGAGGGCGGCGCCGGTGAGCTGCTGCTGTTCGTGGTGCTCGCCGAGGGCCTGGAGCTGGACGACGCGATGCGGAAGAAGATCTGCCGCGAGCTGCGTACGGCGCTGTCGCCCCGGCACGTCCCGGACGAGATCCACCAGGTACGGGCCGTGCCGCGCACCCTGTCGGCGAAGAAGCTGGAGGTGCCGGTGAAGAAGATCCTCACGGGCACCCCGGTGGACTCGGCGGCGGCCAGGGGCGCCCTGGCCAACCCGGAGTCCCTCACGGCCTTCGCCACCCTCGCCCAGACCCGCACCCCCCGCCCCTGACCCGCACTCCATCCCGCTCCCGCCCCGGCTGCGCGTTCGCCGCCCCGGCCGCGCGTTCGCCGCCCCGGCCGCGCGTTCGCCGCCCCGGCCGCGCGTGGCCGCCCGGGCCCGTGCGTCGCTGCCCCTGGCCGTGCGTGGTTGCGCCGGGGGGCGTCGATCATGCAGTTGTGGTGCCCCGCGAAAGGGGCGTAACGACGTCTTCCGTCCACCACAACTCCATGATCGACGCCGAGGTGGGGCGGGGCGGCCGAGGTGGGGCGGGGCGGCCGAGGTGGGGTGGGGCGGGCTGGGTGTGGGTGGGAGGGGTGGAGCGTCAGGGGAGAGGGCGGGTCACCCGTTCCGTGGTGGTGCGGGTGGGGAGGGTGGACGGGTCGAGGTTGGCGCAGAGGACCGTGGTGGCGGTGGCGGTCAGC
The DNA here is from genome assembly GCF_040634035.1 of Micromonospora sp. NPDC007220. Taxonomy (NCBI): domain Bacteria; kingdom Bacillati; phylum Actinomycetota; class Actinomycetes; order Micromonosporales; family Micromonosporaceae; genus Micromonospora; species Micromonospora sp. NPDC007220. Next base: position 965,868 of record NZ_JBEYEU010000001.1, read on the forward strand.
GGGGCGAGCAGCCAGTCGACCGGATCGGGATACCTCCCCGTGTCGATCAGGACCCGGTCGCCGGACGCGATGCCCAGTTCCGTGGCGCGGGCGGTCGCGCGGCCCAGCAGCGCCGCCTCGCCCGGGCCGCCGGGGGCGTACGGGCTGAAGTGGTCGCCGTGGGCGCGTACCTCCGACACGTAGTCGGCGAAGCCGGGCGGCACCTGGCGCATCGGCAGGGCGAACGGGTCGAGGGCGAGGACGTACCGCTCGCCCGCCGACCAGGCGTCCGCCTCGGCCACCCGGGTCGCGGCGGTGAAGAGCACGTCCACGTCGCCCGGCGTGTCGGCGACGGTCAGCCCCGCCGACCAGCAGCCGAGCAGCACCGCGGCGGTCTGCCAGTGCGGGGGCAGCAACACCCCGGCGACGTCGCCGGGGCCCACGGCCACCTCGTCGACGAGCAGGTTGGCCGTCTTGGCCACCCAGTTCGCCAGCGTGGCTCCGGAGAGTTCGGTCCGTTCGCCTGTGGCGTCGTCGTACCAGGTCAGCAGCGGTCGGGTCGGGTCGGTCGCGATCGCGTCGGCGAAGACCCGGGCAATGTTGTCGGCCATCGGCGCGAACGATACGCGCCCGGCGGCCGTACTCGATGACAGCGAGAAGTCGGCGTACCGTCGGGTCGCAGTCAGCGTCCGCGCCGGGCTCCGGCGTAGGCTTGCCGGAGTGTTGTTCCCCACAGTTCCGTCAGTTCAAGGAGTCGCCCCGTGACCGCCGGCCGCCCGCCCCGCGTGCTCATCGACGCCACGAGTGTCCCCGTCGACCGTGGTGGTGTCGGTCGATACGTCGACGGCCTGCTCGGGGCCCTCGGCAAGGTGTGCGGATCGGGGGTGGACTTGGCCGTCGTCTGCCTGCGTACCGACCTGGAGCGCTACACCCGGATGCTGCCCGGTGCGGAGATCGTCCCGGCCCCGGCGGCCGTCGCGCACCGCCCCGCCCGGCTCGCCTGGGAGCAGACCGGCCTGCCGCTGCTCGCCCAGCAGGTGGGCGCGCAGGTGCTGCACTCGCCCTTCTACACCTGCCCGCTGCGCGCCGGCTGCCCCGTCACGGTGACCGTGCACGACGCGACGTTCTTCACCGAGCCGGAGCACTACGACAAGTCGCGGCGCACCTTCTTCCGCAGCGCGATCAAGACGTCGCTGCGCCGCGCCAACCGGGTGATCGTGCCGAGCAAGGCCACCCGGGACGAGCTGATCCGGCTGCTCGACGCGGACCCCACCCGGATCGACGTGGCCTACCACGGCGTCGACCACGCTGCCTTCCACGCGCCCGGCGACGAGGAGAAGGCCCGGGTCCGGGCCCGGCTGGGGCTCGGCGGCACCAACTACGTGGCCTTCCTCGGGGCCAAGGAGCCGCGCAAGAACGTGCCGAACCTGATCCGCGGCTGGGCCCGTGCGGTGGCCGACCGGGCGGATCCGCCGGCCCTGGTGATCGCCGGGGGCCAGGGGCACGACGACGACATCGACCGTGCGGTGGCGGAGGTCCCGTCGCACCTGCGGCTGCTCCGTCCCGGCTATCTCCGCTACGCGGACCTGCCCGGCTTCCTCGGCGGGGCGCTGGTGGCCGCCTACCCGTCCTACGGGGAGGGTTTCGGCCTGCCGATCCTGGAGGCGATGGCGTGCGCCGCCCCGGTGCTCACCACGCCCCGGCTGTCGCTGCCGGAGGTGGGCGGCGACGCGGTCGCGTACACCAGCGAGGCGCCCGACCAGATCGCCACGGACCTGGCCGCGTTGCTCGACGACGAGCAGCGGCGGTTGTCCCTGGCCAAGGCCGGGTTCGACCGGGCCAAGGAGTTCACCTGGGAGTCCAGCGCCGAGGTGCACATCGCCGCCTGGAGCCGGGCCCGGGCCTGACCGCCGTGGCCGGCGGCGCGAGAATGCGTCCCCGGTCAGGCGAATCGGGCATGATGTGCGGGTGATCTACGCCGTGATCCCGGCGGGTGGCAGTGGCACGAGATTGTGGCCACTGTCCCGCGCCGGCCATCCCAAGTTCCTCCACCCGCTGACCGGCTCCGCCGCCTCGCTGCTCCAGGCGACGGTGGACCGGCTGGGTCCGCTGACCACCGCCGAACGCACCCTGGTGGTCACCGGGACCGCGCACGTGACGGCGGTGGCGCGCCAGCTCGCCGGGCTGCCGGAGGAGAACATCCTGGTCGAGCCCTCGCCCCGGGACTCGTGCGCGGCGATCGCCCTGGCCGCCGCGGTCATCGCGCGGCGCGACCCGGAGGCGGTGATGGGCTCCTTCGCCGCCGACCACCTGATCGGTGACCCGGAGCGCTGGCGGGAGGTCGTCCGGGAGGCGGTACGCGGCGCCGAGCAGGGCCTGCTGATGACGGTCGGCATCACCCCGACCCGGGCCGAGACCGGCTACGGCTACCTCCAGACCGGCGACCCGGTCGACGGTGGCCCGCTGCGGCCGGTGGCCGAGTTCAAGGAGAAGCCGAGCGCCGAGGTCGCCGAGGCGTACCTGCGCTCTGGGCGGCACCTCTGGAACGCCAGCATGTTCGTGTGGCGGGTCGACGTGTTCCTCGCCGAGCTGGCTCGCCAGCAGCCCGCCCTGCACGCCGGGATCGTCGCGATCGCCGAGGCGTGGGGCACCGAGGAGCAGGACGACGTGCTCGGCACGGTCTGGCCGACGCTGCCGAAGATCTCCGTCGACTACGCGGTGATGGAGGGCGCGGCGACCGCCGGCCGGGTGGCGACCGTGCCGGGCGACTTCGGCTGGAACGACGTCGGTGACTTCCACACCCTGGGCGAGGTACTGCCCGCCGACGCGGACGGCAACGTGGTGCTCGGCGCCGACGCCAAGCCGGGGGTGCTGCTGCGGGACAGCGCCGGACTGGTGGTGGTGCCCCACTCCGGGCGGCTGGTGGCCGCCGTCGGCGTGCGCGACCTGGTCATCGTCGACACCCCGGACGCGCTGCTGGTCTGCCCCCGCGACCGGGCGCAGGACGTGAAGAAGGTCGTCGACGAGCTCAAGGAACGGGGCGAAGAGGGGCTCGTCTGAGCGTCGCCAGGGCCGGGGCGACCAGGTGCGCCGTCCCGCCGGCCAGCGGCTCCGGCAGCCGGTCCGGCGGGAACCAGCCCAGCGCCTCGGACTCCTCGCTGACCCGCTCCACGGCCCCGGGCGGGGCGAGCACGGCGAAGCGCACGTCGTAATGCAGCGAGCCGCCCTGGCAGCTCACCGGGTGGATGTCGACGTCGATCGGGACGGGGTCGATCAGCAGGCCGGCGATGCCGGACTCCTCGCCGGCCTCGCGCAGGGCGGCGGCGGCGAGGGTCCGGTCGGCCGGCTCGCAGTGGCCGCCGAGTTGCACCCACCGCCGGAACTTGCCGTGCAGGCAGAGCAGCACCCGCGACCCGGTGGCGTCGAGCACCAGCGCGCTCGCCGTGACGTGCCCGGGCCGGTGCGCCCGGCTCATCGCCACCGGCCCGGCGGCCAGCAGCGCGACCGTCCGGTCGCGGGCCTCGGCGGCGGCCGGGCCGGTCGGCTCCCACCGGCTCAGCGTCGCGACGGCGTCGGCGTGCAGCGCCGCGTACACCTCGGCGTGCCGCGCCTCGTCCGTCTCGGCGGGCGCGGCCGCGTGCGGCTCCGCGTTCGTCGGTCGGGAGGCGGCGGTGGGGAAGTCGGCCATGTCGACACTGTACGAGCCGACGCTTCGTACCCTGGCCCGGTGACCCTGCGACTGTTGGAGTTCGTCGTGGCCGGCAACGAGGCCAGCGACCTGCTGCCGGTGCGCTCCGTGCCGCTGCTGCGGGCGCACGGTGCCCGGCGGGGCTTCTGGACCGTGCTCGACGAGGGGCCGGTGGAGCACTGCCTGGCCCTGCTGCTGGAGCTGGACGACGGCCGCTGGGTCGCCCACCACGTGGCCGCCGACGCCGGGGCCGAGAACGGCCGCACGGAGGACGGCGAGGCGCTCGCCCACCACGACGGCTGGGTGTACGTCTTCGGGTCCCACTTCGGTTCGAAAGCGGGACCGCTGCGCCCGCGACGCGCCTTCGTGGCCCGGTTCCGCGAGGACGACGCGGCGGCGGGCACCCTGCCGGTGCAGGTGGTGCGCAACCGGTTCCGGCTGCACCGGGCGGTCAACGACGCCCTGCTCGCGGCGGCTTTCACCCCGCTGCCGCCGGGCGAGCGGGTGCGGGCCCGGTTCATCGGGGAGACCGTCGCCCGGGGCACCGCCCGGTCGAAGGGCTGGGTCAGCCGGCTCGTCCCCGACGACCTGCCGCTGAACGTGGAGGCGGCGGCCTTCACGCCGGCCGGCGGGGTCCTGCTCGGACTGCGGTTCCCGGTCACCGCCGACGGTGAGCCGATCCTGGTCGAGCTGACCGGTGTGCCGGAGATGTTCGACCCGGCGCCGAGCTGGCCGCGGGCGGCGGGGGCGTACGTCCTGACGGGGGTGACGCCGCCCGGCGCGCTGGCCGGCTTCCGGGCGATCACGCCCACGGAGGACGGCGGCTACGCGGCGATCGTCGGGTCGATCGACGCGCTGGGCAAGGGCTCGGTGCTGCTCGACGACCATCCGACCGGCGGCGAGGTCACCTCCCGGCACGTGCGGTTTCCCGCGCCCGGCGACAAGCACCTGGTCCCCGGTGAGCTGGTGGCCGACCTGGCGCCGTTCCACCACGTGGAGGGGGTGGCCGAGTGGGACGGGCAGAGCTTCTACGTCACCGACGAGGACCATCGGGTGGCGCTCTGGGTCGCCTGAGCTGTGGTGGACCGGCGGCCGGACGACACCTCCGCGGAACACGGCCGCAGACCCTCGTGGTGCCGCCCGGTCGCCGGTCTCTCCCCGTCCCCCGGGTGCCCGTTTCCAGGCGCGTCGGGTGACGTGCCCGCCCCCGTGTACGGGCAGTGAGAGCATGCCGAACGGCCCCCGGAGGCGTCGAGGTTTTTCAGTCCACGCTTAAAGACGGAGATAAGTGCCGGCCAGGTACAGTGCAAACGGTTGCCAGGCATCCCCTCTGCCGGGCGACGCGGGAGCCGTCCATGCTGAAGATCTACTTTTCCGCCGAGGACATCCTCCGGACCCGGGTGGCTCCGGCGGCGGATCCGGTGTGGGAGCTGGTTCTCAGCCTGCACCTGCTGCCCGGCCGTGGCCGGGATCCGCTGCTGGCGGGCTGGCGGCGTAGCGTCACGCGAGGGCTGCGCGAGGTCAGCGACTCGGCGGGACTGCGCCTCCTGCTGACGCTCAACCCGCCCCGCGGCTACTTTCCCGACTTCCTCACCCCGTACGAGAGCGTTTCGGGGTTCGACGCCGGCATGGAGGCGGTCCGCAGCACCCCCACGGCCCTGCTGCAACGCGACCTGGCGCTGCTCGCCGCCAACAGTGCCCTGCCCGTCGGCGCCGGGGCGCTGGCCCGGGGGGAGCCGGACATCCTGCGCGGTCTGACCGGCGCGATGGAGCGCTACCGGGGCCTGGCGATCGACCCGTACTGGACCCGGATCCAGGCCGCGGTGGAGGCCGACCGGTCGCGGCGGGCCCGCGCCCTGCTCGACGGCGGGGTGGAGGGGCTGCTGGCCAGCATGCGGCCCGCCATGCGCTGGGAGGCCGGCATGCTGGAGATCCGCGACTACCCGCACAGCCGGGAGCTGCACCTGGGCGGGCGCGGCCTGCTGCTGGTGCCGTCGTTCTTCTGCGCGGCCACGCCGGTCGCCCTGCTCGATCCGGCGCTGCCCCCGGTCCTCGTCTATCCGGTGGACCGGCTCGGCGGCCTGCTGCCGGCCCCCGGCGAGGGCGGCGGCCCCGGTGCGTCGGATCCGGGTCGGGAGGCGCTGGCCGCGCTGCTCGGCCGGACCCGGGCCGCAGTGCTGGCGGCCAGCGACGACGGCTGCACCACCGGCGAGGTGGCCCGCCGGCTCAACATCTCGGCCGCCGCCGCGAGCCAGCACACCACCGTGCTGCGCAACGCCGGCCTCCTGGTCAGCCAGCGCGACCGCAACACCGTCCTGCACACTCTGACCCCGTTGGGGCGGGCGATGCTCAACTCCTGAGCGCGCCCGGGTGCCGTCAGCCGGGTCCCGGGCGAGGGACGGCTGGTGATTGTGCCCCTGCCGCCCGGGCGCCGTCAGAGGGCGAGCGCGGCGCTGGCGGTGGTGCCCGGGGGCGGGGGGAGCAGCAGGGAGGCGACGCCCTCGGCCGCCAGGGCGGCGCGGAGGCGTTGCAGGTCGGCGCCGAAGCGGACCAGGTCGACCGGGCCGGCCGGGGTGGCCGGGGAGCCGAGCACCAGCGTCGTCGCGTCCGCCGGCCAGCCGGGCACCCGGGAGGTCAGCCCGGCGTGGGCCTCCTCGTCGGAGACCAGGCTGAAGACCGTGCCGGGGGCGACCACGCCCGCGACCGTGCCGATCGCCCGGCGTACGGCCTCCGGGTCGGGCGGGCTCGGGTTGGGGCCGTCCGCCAGGGTGGCGGCGGCGGCCAGCCCGGCGGCCCTCGCCTCGGCGGTGCCCAGCGAGAAGAGGTCCATCGACGCGTCCCGGACCAGCGCCGACGCGCCGACGCCGTCGTCGGGCTGGGGCGCGGTGAGGTAGCCGCGCACCACCGCGACGGGCATCTGGTCACACTTGCCCTTGATCAGCTCGCCCGCGCCGGCCAGCTCGTCCACCACCGCCATCTGGGTGAGCTGGAGCTCGTTGCCGTACGGGTCGACCTCGCCCCGGTGGTCGCGGATCGCGTCCATCCCGGCGACACCGAGCGCCACGTCGGTGAGCCCGTTGCGCCAGGGCCGGCCCATCGTGTCGCTGACGATCACCGCGACGTCCACGCCGTGGCGCTCGCGCAGGGCGGCGCGCAGCGCCCGGGCGGAGGCGTCCGGGTCCTCGGGGAGCAGCACCAGCCGGGTCTTGTCGACGTTCGAGGCGTCGATGCCGGCCGACGCCATCACGAAGCCGTGGTGGGTCTGCACGATCCGGGTCGCGCCCCGGGTGGCCACCACCCGCGCCGTCTCGGCGGCCAGCACCTCGTCCCGCGCGGCGAGCCGCTCGGGCCCGTCCGCCGGGACGTCGACGAGGCGCCCCTCCGCCTTCGAGACGATCTTGCTGGTCACGACCAGCACGTCGCCGTCGCGCAGCCAGGGCGCGGCGGTGGCGATCAGGCCCGCCAGGTCGTCGCCCTCGGACACGTGGCCGATGCCCGGCACCGGCAGGATCTCAAGCCTCACGTCAGCTCCAGCGCGGCGCGGACCATGGCCGCCGTCGCCGCCTCGTCGGTCATCCGCAGCGGTGCCGCGCGGACCGTCACCTCCGGCACCACCGCGCCGGCGTCCTCCTCGGCGACCAGCCAGCCGTCGAGCAGCCCGCCGGCCGACCGGCCGCCGTAGAGCCGGCCCACGCCGGCCGCGCTGCACTCCACCCCGAGCACCGCCAGGCAGCGGTCGGCCATGCCGCGCACCGGCGCGCCGCCGATGATCGGCGACACGCCGACCACCGGCGCGGGGCCGTCAGCGACCGCCTCGCGCAGCCCGGGCACGGCCAGGATCGGGGCGACGCTCACGACCGGGTTGCTCGGCGCGATCAGCACCACGTCGGCCCCGGCGACGGCCTCCAGCACGCCGGGCGCCGGCCGGGCGGCCTCCGCGCCGACGAAGACGAACCTGTGGGTGGGGACGTCGCCGCGGTGGCGTACCCACCACTCCTGGAAGTGGATCGCCCGCTGGCCGCCGTCGAGCTCCACCACCACGTGCGTCTCGAGCCGGTCGTCGGTCGCCGGCAGCATGCGTACGCCCGGCTGCCAGCGGGCGGCGAGCGCCTCGGTGACGGCGTGCAGCGGGTAGCCGGCGTTGATCATCGTGGTCCGCACCAGGTGGGTGGCGATGTCCTTGTCGCCGAGCCCGAACCAGCTCGGCTCGGCGCCGTACGCGGCCAGTTCCTGCTTGACCGTCCAGCTCTCGCCGACGCGCCCCCAGCCCCGCTCCGGATCCGCGCCGCCACCCAGCGTGTACATCACGCTGTCCAGGTCGGGGCAGACCTTGAGCCCGTGCAGGAGCAGATCGTCGCCGACGTTGACCACGGCGGTCACCTCGGCGCCGACCTCCCGGGCGTACGCACGTACGCCGACCAGGAAGCGAGCACCTCCGATGCCGCCCGTCAGAACCACGATGCGCATGCGCCCATCCTCGCGTACGGGCCGCCTCCGGTCCGCGTGTGGGCCGGGAGACTAGGCTCACGTCGGCAACTGTCCGCATTCGCCCCGAGGGGGATCCCGTGACCAGCCCCGCCGAGCCCGCGTCCACCGACGCGACGCAGGCCAGCCAACTGACCAAGCCGCTGCGTGAACTCGCCGCGTTCGTGCTCCTCGGCGCGAACGCCGTGTTCCTCTTCGTCGGCCTGATCCGGCTGGTGACGCCCACCGAGTACAGCACGATCGGGGGCCGGGCGGGCAGCGCCTTCTTCGCCTTCGTCGGCGTGGAGTCGGTGTTCCTGCCGCTGCTGGCCGTGCTGCTCGCCACGCACGTGAAGCCCCCGGTGCCGAAGGCGAAGCTGATCACCCAGGTCGCCCTGGGCGAGTACGCCTTCAGCGCGCTGTTCGGCGGGCTGACCTTCCTCTTCTGGACGGTCGACCGGCTGGCCGAGGGCGAGATCCTCGACGCCTTCCTGGGCCTGCTGAGCCGCGTAGCCTGGCTGGCGCTGTTCGCCGTCGCCGCGTACGTCGTGTTCAAGGTCTGGCGCACCCTCTACCACGTGCCGAAGCCGAAGCCGCAGCCCGGCGTGTACGGCCAGCCGCAGCCCGGCTGGCCCCAGCAGCAGGGCGGCTACCCCGTCCCGGGCCAGCAGGTCCCCGGCCAGCAGGTCCCGGGTCAGCAGGTTCCCGGTCAGCAGGTCCCGGGTCAGCAGGTTCCCGGTCAGCAGGGCGGCTGGCAGGCGCCGGGCCCCTACGGCGCCCCGTACGGTCAGCAGCCCGCGCCGTACGCCGGCGGCCCGCAGCCGGGCTCGCCGTTCGCCCCGCAGTCCGCGCCCCCGGCCGCTCCCGCCCCGCAGTCCGCGCCCCCGTTCGGCCAGCCGCAGAGTGCCCCGCCGTTCGGCCAGCCGCCCTCGGCCGACCCGACCCAGGCGATCCCGCGCCAGCCCGTCGAGCCGGCGGAGCCCACCCAGGCGATTCCGCGTCCCGCCGCCGACGAGACCGACCGGACCCAGCGCATCAACCCCGGCGAGAGCCCCGACGCCCCGCGCTGACCGCGACCCCGCCTCACCCGAGCGCCCCGCACGGCTCCCGTGCGGGGCGCTCGCCGTCCCATCTCCACTGCCCCCGTCTCGCCTCCACTGCCCCCGTCTCGCCTCCACTGCCCCCGTCTCGCCTCCACTGCCCCCGTCTCGCCTCCACTGCCCCTGCCTGACAACTCCGGCGTGAGCTACGGCCTGGCGGCCGGCAACGACTCCGGCGGCACCCCCACTGCCCCGCCCCACCCCGCCCTCAGGCCGCGTTGATCAAGAGGTTTTGGCCTGCAGAAGGCACTCGCTGGGGCCAAAACCTCTTGATCAACGCCCGGAGCTGCTCCGGAGTCGCGCCCGGGAGCCGCCCGGGGCTGCCCCGGAGTCGCGCCCGGGAGCCGCCTCGAAGCCGTTCGGCGGAAGCCGCCCTGGAGTCACGCCCGGGAGCAGTCCCCGGGGTGCGGTGGGGAGCGGGAGCCGGCGGGCGGCGCGGGGGTGGGCCTGGGAGCGGCGCGGGGTGTGGCAGGGGGGTGGGGTGCGCTGGGTCACCGTGTGGGCCGGGTGGGTGAGGTGGGATGGGGCGGATGAGCGCCTAGGCTGGGCGGATGGTTGATCGCACCGTGCCCGGCCCGACCGATGCGAGCGTGCGGCGGGCACTGCACCGGGCCGCGAGCGGGCGGGCGCTCGACGTCGACGAGGCCGCCGCGCTGCTGGCCGCCAGGGGCGGGGCGCTGGACGAACTGCTCGACGTGGCGGGCGCCGTGCGCGACGCCGGGCTGCGCGAGGCCGGGCGGCCGGGCGTGGTCACGTACTCGAAGAAGGTCTTCATTCCTCTCACCCGGCTGTGCCGGGACCGGTGCCACTACTGCACCTTCGCGACCGTGCCGCACCGGCTGCCGGCGGCCTTCCTCGACCGGGACGAGGTCCTCGCCATCGCGCGGGCGGGCGCGGCGCAGGGCTGCAAGGAGGCCCTGTTCACGCTCGGCGACCGGCCGGAGGAGCGCTGGCCGGCGGCCCGGCAGTGGCTGGACGAGCGCGGCTACGACTCCACCCTGGACTACCTGCGCGCCTGCGCGGTGGCGGTGCTGGAGGAGACCGGGCTGCTGCCGCACCTGAACCCGGGCGTGCTTTCCTGGTCGGAGTTGCAGCGGCTCAAGCCCGTCGCGCCCAGCATGGGGATGATGCTGGAGACCACGGCGACGCGGCTGTGGTCGGAGCCGGGCGGCCCGCACTTCGGCTCGCCGGACAAGGAGCCGGCGGTACGGCTGCGGGTGCTCGACGACGCGGGCCGGGTCGGCGTGCCCTTCACCACCGGCATCCTGATCGGCATCGGCGAGACCCCGGCCGAGCGGGTCGACGCGATCTTCGCGATCCGCCGGGCGCACCGCGAGTACGGCCATCTCCAGGAGGTGATCGTGCAGAACTTCCGCGCGAAGCCGGACACGGCGATGCGCGGGATGCCCGACGCGGAGCTGCGCGATCTGGCCGCCACGGTGGCGGTGGCCCGGGTGCTGCTCGGGCCGAAGGCCCGGATCCAGGCCCCGCCGAACCTCATCGCGGGCGAGTACGACCTGCTGCTGCGCGCCGGCATCGACGACTGGGGCGGGGTCTCCCCGCTGACCCCGGACCACGTCAACCCGGAGCGTCCCTGGCCGCAGATCGACGAGCTGGCCCGGCACACGGAGAAGTCCGGCTTCACCCTGCGCGAGCGGCTGACGATCTACCCCGAGTACGTGCGGGCCGGCGATCCGTGGCTGGATCCGCGCCTGTTGCCGCACGTCGGCGCGCTGGCCGATCCGGCGACCGGGCTGGCCGTCGAGGCGGCCCGACCGGTGGGCCGGCCCTGGCAGGAGCCCGACGAGACGTACGGCGGCCGGACCGACCTGCACGCGACCATCGACACCACGGGGCGCACCGGTGACCGGCGCGGCGACTTCGACCACGTCTACGGCGACTGGGCGGAGGTGGCCGGCAAGGTCACCGCCGGGGCCGGGGGCGGGACCGACCTCGACCTGCGGGCGGGGTTGCGGCTGGCGGCCGACGACCCGGCGGCGCTGCTGGAGCCCAGGCACGCCGACGCCGCGCTGGCGCTTTTCGCCGCCGACGGGCCGGCGCTCGACGAGCTGTGCCGGCTCGCCGACGACGTCCGCCGGGCGGCGGTCGGCGACGACGTGACGTACGTGGTCAACCGCAACATCAACTTCAGCAACGTCTGCTATGTCGGGTGCCGGTTCTGCGCCTTCGCCCAGCGGGAGCGGGACGCCGACGCGTACCGGCTGTCGGTGGACCAGGTCGCCGACCGGGCCGAGGAGGCGTGGGCGGCCGGTGCCAGCGAGGTATGCCTCCAGGGCGGGATCGACCCGAAGCTGCCGGTGACCGTCTACGCCGACCTGGTCCGGGCGATCAAGGCGCGGGTGCCGGGGATGCACGTGCACGCGTTCTCGCCGATGGAGATCGTCACCGCCGCCGCCAAGGCCGGCGTGCCGGTGCGGGAGTGGCTGACCGGGCTGCGCGAGGCCGGCCTGGACACCATCCCGGGCACCGCCGCCGAGATTCTCGACGACGACGTGCGCTGGGTGCTCACCAAGGGCAAACTGCCGGCCGCCGCCTGGGTCGACGTGGTCGGCACGGCCCACGAGCTGGGCATCCGGTCCAGCTCCACCATGATGTACGGCCACGTGGACCACCCCGGGCAGTGGCTCGCGCACTTCCGGGTGCTGGCCGGGTTGCAGGACCGTACGGGCGGCTTCACCGAGTTCGTGGCGCTGCCGTTCGTGCACACGAACGCGCCGATCTACCTGGCCGGCATCGCCCGCCCGGGGCCGACGTGGCGGGAGAACCGGGTCGTGCACGCGATGGCCCGGCTGCTGCTGCACGGCCGGATCGACAACATCCAGTGCTCCTGGGTGAAGCTCGGCGACGAGGGTACGGCGGCGATGCTGCGGGGCGGCTGCAACGACCTGGGCGGCACGCTGATGGAGGAGACGATCTCCCGGATGGCCGGCTCCGGCAACGGCTCGGCCCGTACCGAGGAGCAGTTGATCGCCATCGCGACGGCCGCCGGACGACCGGCCCGCAGGCGCACGACGGCGTACGGCAGCCCTCGTCCATAGCGGACGTCGCGCGGCACGCCGCCGGCCTGACTCGTCCGCCTCACCCGTACCGCCTGGTGGGACGAGCGGCCATCGGTGGGCGGGATTTCTGTCGCAAGTGGAGGGACGGCCGGATCCGTCCGGCACAGCAGCGTGTTGGTGGCCCGCCGCGATTCGGGGTACGCGGGCGCACCGCCGCGCCGCGTCCACATCGTGGGCGCAGCGCCGTCGGCGTTGCCGGCTCGGCGGGCGGTCGGCGGCAACTCGGGTTAACCTGTGCCCCACCAAGATCAACGAATCGCGGTGGGTGACTTCCGAGCGTCCTCATCGGCCTTCCCTGTGCGGTCGGCGGGGAAGCGCCACGGGAGAAAACTCGGGCAACTCGCCGGAGAGGGCGTTACTCGGCCGGGGTCTGAATCGATAGGGCAGGTTGCGAGGCCGGGTGGCCGGGTGGCCGTCCGGAGTGTTGTCGGGAGGACGACTCCATTATCAAGTTCAGCTTGACGGCGCACGCATTACACGCGTGTAATTTGAATGGGGTTGTTCGCACGGAACGCAACAAATCGGGACCGTACGGACAAGCACGCCTTCCGCGTGGGGGGTTGCAGCGGCGATGACGCCGGTGCGCGACAAGGAGGCATCTGATGGACGGCCAGCTTGAGGTGGCCGACCTGCTCGGAAACGCGCCGGAGTGGCAGGAGCGGGCGCTTTGCTCCCAGACCGATCCGGAGGCGTTCTTTCCCGAGAAGGGCGGCTCGACCCGCGAGGCGAAGCGGATCTGCTCGCGCTGCGAGGTGAAGACGGAATGCCTCGAATACGCTCTCGGCCACGACGAGCGGTTCGGGATCTGGGGCGGGCTCTCCGAGCGGGAGCGGCGCAAGCTCAAGCGGCGGGTCGCCTGAGCTTTGCCGGGCCGGGGCGGTGGGGGCCGCCCGGCTCAGGCCAACTCGTCGGGGTCCACCCCGAGCAGATTGGCCACCTGTTCGATGATCACGTCGTGCACGAGATCCGCGAGGTCCTCGCGGTCCATCGCCCGGAACTCCAACGGCCGGCGGTAGAGCACGATCCGCGGGGGCACCTCCTGCCGGCCGGGGCGACCCGGCAGCAGCCGGGCGAGCGGTACCTCGCCGTCCTCCAGCACATCGGAGTCGTAGACGTTGAGGTCCGGCGGAACGTCCTCCACAGCGAACTCGACCCCGGCCAGTTCCTTGGCGAACCGCCGTTCGAGGGTCTCGACCGTGTCCAGCACCAGATCGTCGAAGATCTCCGCCTTCGTACGCGCCAACGGCACCGTCGCCGGCACCAGCCGCCCGCGCAGGCCGCGCCCGTGCCGGTCGCGGTGGGCGCGCCGGCCGGGGCCGGGGCGGCGGTGTTCCGGGCTCGTCATGAGGAAAGGTTAGCGCCCGCACCGACCTGGCCTGCGGCAGCGCCGCTGGCGCGGCGCGGCGCGGTCGGCATCCGCGGGGTGGCGCTCGCCCGCCCGGGGGCCGGCCGGTGCGCAACCGGCCGAATTGTGATCACCGTGACGGGCGTGTCGCAACGCGAAGCAGTGCGCCGGACCCGGTAATGGAGATACCCTGCCGCCGTGAGGTCACCACGGCGCTGCTCCCGTAACGGCTGCCCCCGGCAAGCGGTCGCCACGCTGACCTATGTCTACAACGAGTCGACAGCGGTGGTCGGCCCCCTGGCGGCGTTCGCCGAGCCGCACACGTACGACCTCTGTGAACCGCACGCCCGGAGCCTGACGGCGCCGCGCGGCTGGGACGTGGTCCGGCACGAGGGCGAGTTCGAACCCCCGCCGCCCACCACCGACGATCTGGTCGCCCTCGCCGAGGCCGTCCGCGAGGCCGCCCGCCCGGTGGCTCCGCGCCCGCCCGAGGACGACCAGACCGTCAACTCGACCCCCCAGACGGGCCGCCGGGGTCACCTCCGCGTCATCCCCCCGAACCACTGACCCGCCGCTCCGGCGGAGGTCGCGGGGCGCCGAGGCGTCCGCGCTGACTCGACAGCCTGCCGGCCGAGGTGCGGGCGGCAGGGACCGGACCGTTGCGCCCCACTCGTTCCGCAACCCGGTCCGGGTGCAGCCGCGTAGGCATGTCCAGGGCCTTTTCCGGGCGGTCGTCGGCCACCTCGGATGCGCGAAACAGATCCCGCCGCGACACGCCGGCAGCGTCACGACAAGGGCACTCAGCGTGGCTACCGTGCGCCCCAGTGTGATCGCGGGCGCGGGAGGTCGGATGGTGAACGAGGTACTTCGGGTGGCGATGGCCGAGAAGGGCGAGACCGCCGAGTCGCTGGCGGAGAAGGTGGGTGTCGACCCGAAGACGGCGGGGCGGTGGCTCGCCTCGGGGCGGATCCCGCACCCCAGGACCCGGATCGCCGTCGCCGAGGTCCTCGGGCGCGACGCCGCCGAGCTGTGGCCCGAGCCGTTCCGCCGCCGTGACCTGCCGTGGTTCCGGCCGTGGGCCGAGCTGGAGCAGGACGCCGTCTCGATCAGGTCGTACGAACCATCGCTGGTGCCGGGCCTGCTCCAGACCGAGAAGTACGCCCGCGCGGTGCTGGCGACCGGCGGCCTGCTCCCGGCGGCCGAGGTGGACGAGATCGTGGGCGGCCGGCTGGCCCGGCAGGCGATCCTGGCCCGGGACGCCCCGCCCCAGCTCGTCGTCGTGATCGACGAGGTGGTGCTGCGCCGGCGGGTGGGGGACCGGGCGGTGATGGCCGGGCAGCTGGCCCACCTGCTGGCAATCGCCGCGCAGGAGCACGTGCAGGTGCGGGTGATCCCCGCCGAGACGCCGTGGCACACCGGGCTCGCCGGGCCGTTCGCCCTGATCCGCCTGCCCGACGGCGCCGAGACGGCCTATGTGGACAACCAGCTTCGCGGTCAGGTGGTGACCGAGAGTGCCGACGTTGCTAGCCTGGGCGCGAGATGGGAGAGCGTCGCCGGCGAGGCGCTGCCGCGACGCAAGTCGATCGAGCTGATCGGGGAAGTGGCGACGACATGGACATGACCGACGCCCGCTGGCGCACCGCGACCCGCAGCAGCAACAACGGTGGAAACTGCGTCGAGGTGGCCGACAACCTGCCCGGTCGGGTGCTCGTGCGGGACAGCAAGGACCGCGCCGGGGGCGTGCTCACCTTCGCGCCGCACGCCTGGCTGGCGTTCGTCGGGTCGGCCGGCCGGCACGGGCGCGCCGGCTGATCGGGGCGGTGCCCCAGGCGTACGCCTGCCCGCGCAGCGTGCGGCAGGCGAACGCCGCACCGGCGGGACAGGGCCGCCACCGCGACGATCCGCATCGCTCCCGCGACGATCCGCATCGCTCCCGTGGTCGAGCAGGATGTGGTCGCGTCATCGCCCTTCGCGCACGCTGATACCCGCCGTCCGTCGTCGCCGTCGGCCCATGCCAATATCTGTCGTTCACCGCACCTGACGTCCCGCCGGCGCGCCACTCCCGCCTGCCCGCCGACGATGACCCAGAGGAGTCGTCACATGCGAACTCCCCTCCGGCCCCTCACCCGGCGTGGGCTGCTGACCGGCGCCCTCGGCTCGGCGGCACTGCTGGCGGCGGGCGGCTCGCTGGCCGGCTGCGGCACCGAGGCCGCCACCCAGACGGAGGCCGGCTGCGTCAGCGAGGACCTGTCCGGCACCGAGAAGACGCTGACGTTCTCCAACTGGCCGCAGTACATGGACGTGGACGACGCCGACGCCGCCAAGCGGCCCACCCTGGACGCGTTCGTCGCGAAGAGTGGCATCCGGGTCGCCTACACCGAGGACATCAACGACAACAACGAGTTCTTCGGCAAGGTGCAGCACCAGCTCGCGGGATGCCAGCCCACCGGGCGGGACATCATGGTGCTCAGCGACTGGCTGACGGCGCGGATGATCCGGCTCGGCTGGGTCCAGAAGCTCGACCCGTCGAAGCTGCCCAACGTCCAGGCCAACCTGCTGTCCTCGCTGCGCAACCGCTCCTTCGACCCCTCGGACCACCTCGCCATCCCGTGGCAGTCGGGCCTGGCCGGTCTCGCCTACAACGGCCGGGTCGCCAGGGAGATCCGTACGGTCGACGAGCTGCTCACCCGCCCCGATCTCAGGGGCAGGGTGACCGCGCTGGCCGAGATGAGCGACACCATGGGCCTGCTGCTCCAGTCGAACGGCCACGATCCGGCGTACTTCAGCGACGCCCAGTTCGACGACGCGCTCGCCAAGCTGAAGAAGGCCGTCGACTCGGGCCAGATCCGCCGGTTCACCGGCAACGACTACGCGCCGGCGCTCGCCAAGGGCGACATCGCCGCCTGCATCGGCTGGTCCGGCGACGCCATCCAGCTCGGCTTCGAAGACGACAAGATCAAATTCGTCGTACCCGAGTCCGGGGCGATGCTCTGGTCGGACAACATGCTGGTGCCGAACAGGGCCACCCACAAGGGCAACGCCGAGAAACTCATCGACTACTACTACCAACCGGCGGTCGCCGCCCGGCTCGCGGCGTACGTCAACTACATCTGCCCCGTCAAGGGTGCGCAGGCCGAGATGGAGAAGATCGACCCGGCGCTGGCCGCCCACCCGTTGATCTTCCCCGACGACGCCATGCTCGCCAGAACGGCGGTCTTCATGGCGCTGGACGAGAAGCAGGAGCGCGAGTACGAGAGCAAGTTCCAGCGGGTCATCGGGGCGTGAGCGGGATGGGCGGGACGACTGCGGAACGCGGGAGCCCGGCCGGCGACCTGCGGCTGGCGAACCTCACCAAGCGGTTCGGCGGCGTCACCGCGGTGGACGACCTCAGCCTGACCGTCGCGCAGGGCTCGTACTTCGCTTTGCTCGGCCCGTCCGGCTGCGGCAAGACCACCACGCTGCGGCTGATCGCCGGCCTGGAGGAGCCGACCGGCGGGCAGGTGCTGCTGGGCGAACGGGACGTCACCCGGCTGCGTCCGCACAAGCGGCCGGTGAACACCGTCTTCCAGAGCTACGCGCTCTTCCCGCACCTGGACGTCTTCGAGAACGTGGCGTTCGGCCTGCGCCGGCGGGGCATCCGCTCCGTCGACGACGAGGTCATGGGCATGCTCGCGCTGGTGCAGCTCGACGACCACGGCCGCCGCCGCCCCGCCGAGCTGTCCGGCGGGCAGCAGCAGCGCGTCGCGCTGGCCCGCGCCCTCGTCAACCGCCCGCAGGTGATGCTGCTGGACGAGCCGCTCGGTGCGCTGGACCTGAAGCTGCGCCGGCGGATGCAGCTCGAACTCAAGCGGATCCAGACCGAGGTCGGCATCACGTTCGTGCACGTCACCCACGACCAGGAGGAGGCCATGACGATGGCCGACACCGTCGCGGTGCTGAACGCCGGGCGGATCGAGCAGCTCGGCGCCCCCGCCGACCTCTACGAATACCCGGCCACGGCGTTCGTGGCGAACTTCCTCGGCCAGTCCAACCTGCTCGCCGGCGAGGCGGCCGGCGCGACCGGAGAGGAGGTGGCGGTGTCGGCGCACGGCCGCCGCTTCTCGGTGCCCGCCGGCCGGGCCCGGGTCGACCGGGGGCCGGTCCACCTGGGCGTACGCCCGGAGAAGCTGCACCTGGTCGACTCCGTCGACCAGGTCCCCGCCGGATGCCAGCACGTCACCGGGATCGTCACCGACGCCTCCTACGTGGGGGTGAGCACCCAGTACCTGCTGCGCACCGGCTGGGGTGGCGAGCTGACCGCGTTCGTGGCCAACAGCGGCACGGCCCGTCCGCTGCCCGTGGGCACGGAGGCGGCGGCGTACTGGGAGCCACGGCACGCCTTCCTGCTGCCCCGGGAAGCCGGCGGGCAGGACCGGACCGCTCCGGCGCGGGACGAGCCGGTCGGCGCACCCTCGTGAGCGCCCCCGCGCGCCTGCCCAACGATGCCGCCCAGCCGTCGGCACCCGGACCGCCCCGCCCGCCCGGGCGGCACCGGCTCCTGCCGTACCTGCTGCTGCTGCCCGCGGCGGCGTGGCTGCTCGTCTTCTTCGCGGTGCCACTGCTTCAACTCGCCGCCGCCAGCCTCTACGACCCCGCCGGCTCGCTCGCCACCGGGTACGCCATGACGTGGGCCTTCGGCAACTACCCGGACGCGCTCGCCGCGTACTGGCCGCAGTTCGGGCGGTCCTTCGGCTACGCGGGCGCCGCGCTGGTGCTGGCGCTGCTGGCCGGCTACCCGCTCGCGTACGCCATCGCGCGCAAGGCCGGCCGGTGGAAGAACCTGCTGCTGGTCTGCGTGGTCGCGCCGATGTTCACCAGCTTCCTGGTGCGCACGCTGGCGTGGAAGACCATCCTGTCGGACAACGGCTGGCTCGTCGGGCTGCTGCGCGACGTGCACCTGCTCGCCCCCGACGGCCGGCTGCTGGCCACCCCCGTCGCGGTCGTGCTCGGCCTGACGTACAACTTCCTGCCCTTCCTGGTGCTGCCGCTGTACGCGAGCCTGGAGCGGCTGGACCCCCGGCTGCTGGAGGCGGCCGGCGACCTCTACGCCGGTCCGCTGCGGACGTTCCGCCGGGTCACCCTGCCGCTCTCCATGCCCGGCCTGGTCGCCGGCACGCTGCTGTTCTTCATCCCGGCCAGCGGCGACTACATCAACGCCGAACTGCTCGGCACCCCCAACGAGTACATGATCGGCAACGTCATCGACTCGGCGTTCCTGGTCCGGCTGGACTACCCGCAGGGCGCGGCGCTGTCGTTCCTGCTGATGGCGGCAATCCTCGCGGTGGTCTTCGGCTACCTGCGCCGGACCGGCCCGGAGAAGGTCATATGAGTGCGCGGATCTTCCGCTGGCTGGCCGACCGTTGGGTGGCGGGCGTGGCGCTGCTGGTGCTCGGCTACCTCCTCCTGCCGATCGCCGTGGTCGCCGCCCTCTCCTTCAACCGCCCCTCCAGCCGCCTGTCGTACGACTTCGACCAGTTCACGCTCGACAACTGGCGCAATCCGTGCGCCACCTCCGACATGTGCGACGCGGTGGTGCGCAGCGTCCAGATCGGCTTCATCGCGACCGTGGTCGCCACGGTGCTCGGCACCCTGATGGCGTTCGCACTGGCGCGGCACCGGTTCCGTGGCCGTTCCGGGATCGACGTGCTGATCTTCCTGCCGATGGCCACCCCCGAACTGGTGATGGGCACCTCGCTGCTGGCCCTCTTCGTCTCCGCCGGGGTGCCGCAGGGCTTCTGGACCGTCGTTGTCGCGCACGTCATGTTCTGCCTGTCGTTCGTGGTGGTCACCGTCAGGGCGCGGCTGGCCGGGATGGACCCCCGGCTGGAGGAGGCAGCGATGGACCTCTACGCGAGCGAGTGGCAGACCTTCCGGCGGATCACCCTGCCGCTGGCGCTGCCCGGCATCGTGGCCGCCGCGCTGCTCGCGTTCTCGCTCTCCTTCGACGACTTCATCGTCACGAACTTCAACGCCGGCACCACCGTCACGTTCCCCATGTACGTCTGGGGCGCCGCCCAGCGGGGCATCCCGCCGCAGGTCAACGTCATCGGCACCGCCATGTTCCTGCTCGCGCTACTACTGGTGCTCCCCGCCACCCTACGAACGAGAAGAGCCCCTCGCCGCGCGTGAGCGGTGGCGAGGGGCCCTTCGGTGCGGCCGTGCCTGGAGCTGACGGTCCCTAGAGGGTCAGGGTCCAGCCGTCGATGTAGCCGGTGTCGCCGGAGGCGGCGTCCTGGACGCGCAGGTTCCAGGTGCCGTTACGGGTCTCCGTGGAGAGGTTGACCGTGTAGGTCTGGTTGATGTTGTCGGCGGAGCCGCCGGTGCGGTTGTGCAGGGTGTAGGCGCTGCCGTCGGGGGCGACCAGGCTGACGACGAGGTCACCGACGTAGGTGTGCACGATCTGCACGGCGACCTTGCTGGTCGACGAGGCGGTACCGGTGCAGCCGGCGATCGCGATGCTGCTGGTGACCGTCGCGTTGTCGTTGACGGTGACGTTGTTGGCGTTGGTGCCGGTGCAGTTCGTCGTGCCGGAGCCGCCCAGGTTGAGCGTCCAGCTGTTCACGTAGCCGGTGTCGCCGGCGCCCGCGTCCTGGACCCGCAGCTTCCAGGTGCCGTTGGCGACCTCGGAGGAGAGGTTGACCGTGTAGGTCTGGTTGATGTTGTCGGCGGAGCCGCCGGTGCGGTTGTGCAGGGTGTAGGCGCTGCCGTCGGGAGCGACGAGGCTGACGGCGAGGTCACCGATGTAGGTGTGCACGATCTGCACGGCGACCGTGCTGGTGGAGCCGGCGGTGCCGGTGCAACCCGCGATGGTGATGGTGCTCTCCACCGTGGCGTTGTCGCTGATCGTCACGTCGGTGCCGTTGGTCTGGGTGCAGCCGGTGGGCGGCGGGGGCGGCGGGGGCGTGGTGCCGCCGTCGCCGACGTACAGCAGCTTGTTGGGCGAGCCGGTGCCGGGGCTGGTCACCGCGTTGCTGGTGGCGTCGGCGACGAGCTTGTCGCGTACCTGCTGCGGGGTGAACGTCGGGTTGGCGGCGAGCACGAGCGCGGCGGCGCCGACCACGTGCGGGGTCGCCATCGAGGTGCCGCTGATGCTGTTCGTGGCCGTGTTGCTGGTGTGCCAGGCCGAGGTGATCGAGCTGCCGGGCGCGAAGATGTCCAGGCAGGTGCCGATGTTGGAGAACGACGAGCGGGCGTCGGTGTTGGTGGTCGAGCCGACGGTGATGCCGGCGAGGAGGCTGGCCGGCGAGCTGTTGCAGGCGTTCGCGCCGTAGTCGTTGCCTGCCGCCAGGCCGTAGGTGACGCCGTCGGCGATGGAGCGGGCCACCGCGTCGTTGAGAGCCTGGCTGAAGCCGCCGCCGAGGCTCATGTTCGCCACCGCGAGCTGGCCGGCGGCGTGGTCGCCGGTTACCCAGTCGACGCCCTGGATGACGCCGGCGTCGGTGCCGCTGCCCTCGCAGTCGAGCACCCGGACGCCGACCAGCGTGACGCCCTTGGCCACGCCGTAGGCGGTGCCGCCGACCGTGCCGGCCACGTGCGTGCCGTGCCCGTTGCAGTCGTCCGCGCTGCCGCCGTCGATGGAGTCGAAGCCGGTGACGGCACGACCGCCGAAGTCGCTGTGGCCGAACCGGATGCCGGTGTCGATGATGTACGCCTTCACGCCCGAGCCGGTGTTCGGGTAGGTGTACGAGTTGTTCAGCGGCAGCGCGCGCTGGTCGAGCCGGTCCAGGCCCCAGGACGGGGTGGGGCTCTGCGTACCGCTGATCCGCATGGTGTGGTTCTGCTGGACGTAGCGCACCGAGGGGTCGGCGGCGAGCCGCTTGGCCTCCGCCTCGGACATCCGCGCCTCGAACCCGCGCAGCGCGTTCTGGTACGTCCGGTTGACCGCGCCCCGGTGCCGGCCGGCGAGGTCACGCGCCTTCTTCGTGACGTCGGTCCGGCCCACCGAGGTGTCCTTGAACACCACGATGTACGAGTCGTCGACGGCGGTGGCGCCGCCCGCCATGAGGATCTGTCCCTCGGCGGGGGCGGCCGTCGCCGGGGCGCCGAACGCCACGGCGGTGGCGACGGCGGCGGTCAGCACACCGGCGCGCCAGCGGCGCGCGGCTGGATAGGGGAGTGTCATCCCTCGGGTGTTCCTCTCGCTACACGACGGCGGGTGCGCCATCGATCGCAATTGATCAAAGTGAGCAAGAGCGTAGGGCCTCCACGGCAAAATGTGGAGACGTGAGGGGGACTTGTATTAGGGGTGCGGACTGCGGTAATGGATCAGCCGGGCTCACTGCCACGTGGAGGTCTACGCTGCTGCGTGTGGACCCGGTCGCCTTTCATGTCGCCTCCCGCCCCGCACACGGCGAGGGCGAGCTGACCGTGCACCACCCGTACGACGGGCGCGTCGTCGGTCGTACCACCCTCGCCACCGCCGGCCAGGTCGAAGCGGCCGTCGCGGCAGCGGCCGGGGTGGCCGCGGAGGTCGCGGTCCTGCCCGCGCACGCCCGCGCGGCGGCCCTGGACCACGTGTCCCGGCGGCTCGCCGAGCGGGCCGAGGAGTTCGCGCGGCTGATCACCGCCGAGAACGGCAAGCCGCTGAAGTGGGCCCGTGCCGAGGTCGGCCGCGCCGTCTCGACCTTCCGCTGGGCCGCCGAGGAGGCCCGGCGCTTCTCCGGCGAGCTGCAACGCCTCGACACCGACCCCGCCGCCACCGGGCGGATCGCCCTGGTCCGGCGGGTGCCGAAGGGGCCGGTGCTCGGCATCGCGCCGTTCAACTTCCCGCTGAACCTCGTCGCGCACAAGGTCGCCCCGGCCATCGCGGTCGGCGCCCCGATCATCGTCAAGCCCGCCCCCGCCACCCCGCTGTCGGCGCTGCTGCTGGGCGAGCTGCTCGCCGAGACCGACCTGCCGGAGGGGACGTTCTCGGTCCTGCCGCTACCGAACGAGCGCGCCGCCGAGCTGGTCGCCGACCCCCGGCTGCCGGTGGTCTCGTTCACCGGCTCCGGGCCGGTCGGCGCGGCGATCCGCCGCTCGGTGCCCGAGAAGCACGTCACCCTGGAGCTGGGCGGCAACGCCGCCGCCGTGATCTGCGAGGACTGGAACACCGCCGAGGACCTGACCTTCGCCGCGCACCGCATCGCGACGTTCTCCAACTACCAGGCCGGCCAGTCGTGCATCGCCGTGCAGCGGGTCTACGTGCACGAATGGCTCTACGACGCGTTCCTGCCCCGCCTCGTCGCGGCGGTGCAGGAGCTGCGGGTCGGCGACCCGTCCGACCCCCTCACCGACGTCGGGCCGCTGATCTCCGCCGACGCCGCCCGCCGGGTCGAGGCGTGGGTGGACGAGGCCGTCACCGCCGGCGCCACCATCGAGCTGGGCGGCCGGCGCGACGGCGCGACCTACCCGCCGACCGTGCTCTCCGGCGTGCCGGCGGACGCCAGGGTCTGCGCCGAGGAGGTCTTCGGGCCCGTGCTGGTGGTCGCCCGCGTCGCGCACGACCAGGCCGCGTTCGCCGCCGTCAACGACTCGGCGTACGGGTTGCAGGCGGGCGTCTTCACCCATCGCCTCGACACGGCCTTCGCGGCGCACCGCGCCCTGGAGGTGGGCGGGGTGATCGTCGGCGACGTGCCGTCGTACCGGGCCGACCAGATGCCGTACGGCGGGGTGAAGGGCAGCGGCGTCGGGCGGGAGGGCGTGCGCAGCGCCATGGAGGACTACACGGAGCCCCGGGTCATGGTGCTGACCGGCCTGTCGCTGTAGCGCCGCCCGCTCACCAGGTGCCGTCGTCGCGTACGCGGGCTGGCGCCCGGCCGAGCAGCAGGGTGGTCAGCGCGGCGTCGATGTCGTCGCCGAGGAACCACTCGCCGGCCTGGTCCAGCGCGAAGACCCGCCCCCGCTCGTCGACGGCGAGGATGCTCTCCTGCCGCTCGGTGCCGATGGGGAAGAGCCGTACGCCGAGCACGGCCGCGAAGTCGGCCAGCGTGTCGGCGGTGTGCGCGACCTGTCGTGGACGGATGTCGAAGCGGGAGATCCAGACCTGCTCGCCGGGGCCGCGTCGCGCGCCCACCAGGCTCGGGAAGGCGGTGAGTGTCGACAAGACCGCGGGGAAGTCGGGATGCGCGGACGTCTCACCCCGGACGGCACCGACGTCCCTGATGGCGGACAGGGCGACGATCTCGTCCCCGAAGTGCGGCCGCCAGCCAGCCGCGACGAGTGCCTGCGCGACGTCCGGATCAAACCGGCCCGGGACCGGGTCGGGCTGCGGGTCCGGCTGCCACGGCATCGTGAAGGCCCGGTCGGACCAGGGCAGCACGTGGAAGTCCACAAGGGTGTCCACACAGGAGTCGCACGGGCGGTCGGCGAGGCCGCCGTTCGGATCGCCCGGCTCGCGTACCCGATGGACCTCGAACCGGGCGGTCTCCAGGATGTCCTGCGCGTCGGCCATGCCGAGCGGCGCGATGCCCTCGGCGGCGCGGTGGTGGTCGTAGTGGTGCAGAACGTCGGAGACGACGATCAGCTCGGCGTGCCGGTCGCCGCCGCGTACGAGGTGGCCGGCGGGTTGCTCGTCCAGGTAGGAGCGCAGGAGCGGGTGGTGGTTGAGGGTGACGTCGCCCTTGGCGCCCTGCGCGCGGAAGAGTCGTCCCCCGACCGTCAGGTGCGCCGCCGTGTTGGGGGTCGGCAGGCGGTGGATCTCGCGGAGCAGTTGGCTGGCGGGATCGACGGTGCGGGGCACGCCGGGGCCCTGCGGGCGGCTGCGGCGGTACATCTGCGCGACCGCGTCGGTCGGCACGCGCGGCCAGGTGGTCACCTCGCCGGTGAGCTTGTCGACGACGGTGGTGGGCAGGTCGCCGGGCATCGTGTTCGCCTCGCCGGGCATCGTGCTCGCCTCGACGGGCACAGTGGAGGTGATGACGTAGCCGAGGTCGAACTCGTCGATGTGGGGGCGGCAGTCGTGTCCCAGGCGTTGTGACTCGCGGCGGGCCCACACGGCGGCGAGTTGCTCGGCCTGCTGGCGATCGATCACGGCTCGAAAGTACCGGACCCCACGGATTCGTGGCGCCCGGTATGGTTCGCCCTACCGACGGTAACCGGGGGAGGGTGGCGTTGACCGAGAGTGTGGACCGGGACGCCAATCGCGCGCTGCGGGCGCGGTTCGACGAGGTGTACGGGGACTACCAGCGACTGAGGTCCGGTCTGGACGAGCTGCAGGGCCGGCTCGCCGAACTACGGGTGACCGAGCGCTCCGAGGACGGTCAGGTGACTGCCACCGCCGGTGCCCGTGGCGAGCTGATCTCGGTCGAGCTGCACCCCTCCGTCTTCCACGACCGGGACGCGAAGGCGTTGAGCCGGAAGATCACCGCGACCGTTCACCGGGCCGGCGCTGCGGCGGTCGCCGCCACCCAGGAACTCGTGGCCGGCTACCTGCCCGCCGGCTCCGGGGCGACGGACTTCCTGCGTACGGGTGACTTCGGTTCGTTGCTGGGCCGGGCCGACGCCGTGCTGCGCCGGGGCGAGTGATGGACGGTCAGCTCTGGCTCGACCCGCAGCGCGCCCGACGCGGGGGCGTCGACCTCTCGCTCTCCGGCGAGGCCATCACGGCACGCCGCCGCCAGATGGGCGGCGCCATCGCGGCGGCGAGCGACCGGTCGCCGTGGGGCAAGGACGACATCGGGGCCGCGTTCGAGCAGAAGTACCGCGGCTTCGAGGAGCTGGTCCTGCGCGCGTGGGACGGCGTGGGCCGGCACCTGGAGGGCCTCGGCGCCGATGTGGTCCGGTCGGTGGACGCCAACCTGCGGACGGATGCGGCGAGTGCGGGGCGGCTCGGCCGCGTCGGCGACCGGCACCAGCAGCGCTGATCCGCTGAGGAGACCCGGATGAGTGTGTTGCCGAGCCCCATCCCGCACCCGCTGGACTACTCGCCCTGGCAGTTGCCCGGCTGGGTCTACGAGGCCCTCGACTGGGTGATCGGTGTCGAGTGGCCGGAGGGCAACGAGCGGGCAGTCTGGGAGTTGGCGGACCAGTGGTACGGGGTGGCCGCGGCGCTGGTCGGGCCGCGTGCCGACGCCGTTGCCGCCGCTGGTGAGGTGCGCAGCGGGTACGGCGGCGTCGGGGCGGTCGCGGCGGCCTTCGACGCCGCCTGGCGTCGGGTGGCGGAGGGCGACGAGGCACCGCTGCCGGTGCTGCTGGCTGTCAGCACGGAGCTGGGTCGGCTGGTGGAGGAATGCGGCTGCGACATCGAGGGCGCGAAGCTCGAGGTGTGGATCGAGCTGGGCATCCTGGTCGTCGAGTTGCTGTCGTTGGCCGTGGCGACGGTGCTCACCGCCGGCGCGGCCTCGCCCGCCGCCGGGGCGGCGATCGCGGCCACCAGGCTGATCGTGCAGCAGATCTTCAAGCGGTTGATGGCGCAGTTGGCGCGTAAGTCGCTCAAGCAGGGGCTCAAGGAGGCCGGCGAGCGGGCGGCGAAGGAGGTCACCAAGGGCGGCATGCGGGGGTTCAGCCGCCGAGCTGCGCTGAGCGGCGTGTCGGAGGCGGCCGAGGAGGGCGGCATCAACCTCGCCACGCAGGCGTACCAGAACTCGACGGGCCGCCGGCACGGGCTGGACGTGACGGAGTTGGGCACCACGGCGCTCGGCGGTATGGCCGGCGGGGCGGTGGCGCCGCTGGCGGGTCTGGGGCGGCACGCCACCGGCCGGGGTGCCCGGGTCGGGGAGCACTTCGGCCGCGAGATGGCCGGCGAGGTGATGGCCGACCAGGCCGCGCGCCTGGCCACCGGCCAGGGGCTGACCTCGGTGGAGGACGCGGCCCGCGCGGCCGCGTCCGGTGTCCGTGGTTCCGCCACCGCGCAGGCCGACGCGGCGCTGCAGGCACGGCTCAGCGGCCAGATGAGCGCCCTGGCCGGGATGTCGCTGACGTCGACGGGAACCGGTGGGCCCTCGACGCCTCCCGAAGTGCCGGCAGCGGATGGGCCACCTGTCGCCCTGCCCAGCGCGGGGGTGGCGCCGTCCGTCACCGTGCCCGACGCGGGAGCGGGTCCTCCGGCCCAGGGAGCGGGGGCATCGGTCAGCGCGCCAGATGAGGGCCAGCGAGGTGTGACCGCTGCGGAGACGGCACCGTCGGCCCGGCCGTCGACGGAGGCCCGGACGGAGCCGACCGGTCCCGCGACGACCACCGCCGCCGCCCAAGCGGGTGACACGACCGCGCCTGTGACCGCTGCCGGAACCGAACGGGTCGGCGCGACCGTCGCGGCCACGTTGCCCGCGCTGCCAGAGTCCGCACCCAGCCCGACTCTCTCCTCTGTCGCGACAGCAGCGCCCGTCCACGGCGCCGCCGGGGGCGTCCCGGTCGGCGTGGAGGGCCAGACGACCATTTCCGGAAACGCCGCGAGCAGCGCCGGCTCCGTCAACGTCGCGAGTGCTGGCCCGTCGAATGGGCCGACAGCGGCGCCGGTGAGCGGGCCCAGCACCGGCCTGGGCACCGCGACGGTCGGGCCGCCCCCCGCCTCGTTCCCTGAGCCGAGAACGGTTGCCTCCGTCCCCGGTGCGGGCCAGGTTCCGTCGGTCGCCAGTCCCGAGCCCGCCGTCGCACGAGGAGCCACCGGAACGGTGCCGGCACAGCCGCAGCCGGCACCACCGACGATGCTGCCTCCGCCCGATGCGCCGGCAGCCGAGCCGAATCCGCACGTCCGCAGCGACACGCCGGCAGCGGCCGGTCAGCATGATTCGGCCGGCCCCCGGGTCAGGAGCCCCGAGTGGTACGCGGCCAAGTGGGCCCTCGACCGGGACGCGTTCGAGAGACGTCGCTACCGCGGCTACTACGAGTCGCAGCGGGCGTGGTTCGAGGACAAGCGCCGTTATGACGAAGCTGTGCGACTCAGGGCCCGCGCGGACGAGCACCACCAGAGGGCGCGGGACTTCGCCGCCCACGCCTTCCATCTGCACCAGACGGGCCAGGCGCGCCAGGCTGACGGGTGGGAGCGGGCAGCGAACGACGAGATGCGGGCGTACGGGGAGTACCTGGACTACGCGGAAGCCGTACTGGCCGGCGGCGTCGTGCCGTCCGTCGTCGGCGTCGTCGATCCCGCGGACTTCCGCCGAATCAACGACGACGTCGGTGACCTGGCATACGGTGCCGTGGAGACCGTCGACCGTTCGGCGCTGACGGGTGACGACCATCCGCCGCCGATCGACCGGTCCCGGAACTACGGCCGGCCCGGCGGTCTGCGTCCGCCGCTGGCCCTGCACCAGAGCGACATCGAACGGCAGGTGCCCCGAGAACCCGACGGGAGCGTGCGGCGCAACGCCGACCCGCGAGTGGGTGGCTGGTTCGGGTTGGTCAACGACGGCGGACCGCAGGCCGACCCGACGCGCGGCATCAACTGCATCGACTGCACCCTGTCGATGTTCGACACCTGGATGCACGGCCGCCCCCGGGTCGCCGCCCCCCGCACCTTCGACGCCTACCTGGCGGGCGACGTCACACGCCCCATCAACGGCGAACGAGACGGCATCGGACGGGTGGAGGACATCACCGGAGGACGCTTCCAACGCCTCTGCCAGCCCACCCAGGACATCCAGGGCCCCCAGCGACAGCACGCCATCGACACCGGATACCGCAACCTCCACGCCCAACTACGCCTCGGCGGCCACGGCAGCTTCGCCTTCGTCATCAACAACTGGGAACAGGGCGGCGCCCACATCTGGGTCGCCCTCAACCAGAACGGCACCATCCTCTACCTCGACCCACAGACCGGCGCCGTGTCGACCACACCCCTCTACCGACACCACGGCGTCGCGCACCCCCACAACGCCGTCGACACCGAAGTCCTGATACTCGGCTCCGACGGCAGACCAATGCCACTGGGCGGACTGCGACGGGGACGATTCAGCCAACGACCGGACCTACCGCAGTACCCACCCGCCGACACCGACCAGGGATACGGCGAACTACACCTCAACCGCATGTACCTCCTGGACGGACCGGGCTCGGCTCCTCAGGGAGCGGAACAGGCGGGCTTGTCTGAGGGCCCGGCGACTCATGAGGTGGACGGGCCCGAGCCGGACTGGAAACAGGCTGAGGCTTTGCTGCCATCCGATGACTCCGGTTACAGGATTCAACGTCGAGACTGTGAGTTCCTGGGGATAACGCCTGCTGCGGTAGTTGCGTGGGCGGAACGACGTGCTCCACTCGGCCTGACACCTGAGACTTTCGAGCAGATGACGGCAGCATTGTTTGACGCGCTCCAGGCAGATGGCATCCGCAGCGATCAGGTCGATGTCAGACTTCAAGGTTCCTCATCGAACTTCTTCTCCGGGGCGCACAAGACCCTTCCCGCAGAGGATCAGATTTCCGAGTATCCAGAATCGGTCGAGCGGATGAGGGCGTGGCGAGGGGATGGTGCGCTGCCGGTGCGTCGACCCTTCGACTCAATGCACAAGTTGGGATTGGAGGAGCCGAGTGATTTGGACTTGCAGATATCGTCGGACGTGATGGTTGAAAGAGCTGTGGCGGTTGGCGCGCGCGAGTTTCCGGACCTCCGCGTGGTGAACAAGAAATTCGGATTCGTAACCAGGAAGGTCGCGAGGCTGTGTTTTCCTGCCATCTTTGACTGGGCGGATAGATGTAGCCGAGTTCTGGGGCGCGATGTGGTCCCGGCGATATTTCCGAAGGTGGGCCCGCCAGATCGATCTTCAGGCGGTGTATCGTCCCACTTCAAGCCGGAGGACTGGATGATTGAGGATAATCGTGGCCGATAGTTGGGTGTTGAGATTGGCCGGAGCGGTTGACGCCCACGCTCTTGAACGGTTGCGGGCGGAGCTTGGCCTCAGTCGACTCGGTCGGCTGGCGGACGATTGGGATGAGCTCTTCGGAGAAGCGGCGTGGGAAGTTCAAGGGCAGATGGTCCGGGTCGAATTATGGCGCGACGTCGACTCGCTGGAGTGGCGCCTTGACGTGGAAGGTGTGGCCCCACTGCCGGAGGCCGAGAGGGTGAGCGTGTTGGCGCGAGTTCAGGCGGCACTGCGCTCGACAGGGCTGACGCCATCTTCGATCATGAAGCGTCCATGAGCGCCAGCCTGCTCCGCCGCTCGCGAGTGCTGTGTGGCAGCAGGCTATTGGCTTGTGTGCAAAGGGTCTTGACGCAATGTGATCGCCGAAGCGCAGGGCCGATCACTGAACTCATCTCCGGTGAAGATCGTTCCGGCGGGTGACGGTGGCGTCGCTGTCTGGCGATTGTCTAAAGACGCGGGTGGCTGGAATTCGGCGAATCATCTCCTGGGCAAGCTGCTTGCTGCCGATGATGATGAAAGCGAGGAATTGACCCGCGAAGAGTTCATCCAACGTACTGAGCATGACCGCGGGTACTACCTTCGAGGCGAAGGCCCTGTCTTCGCTCTCTACGAGACGGTTCGGGCGATCCAAGACGGGGTCGCTCGCGAGAGGCGGTACCCGACTCCCACCGAACTCGCCCTGATTGCCGGAATTCAACGTAGGACTTTCGTCATGTTCGAGGAGCAACTTCAGCAGTCGGGCGATCTGGCCGCGGACCCAAGCCTGGGCTCGGAAGAGCAGGCGTAGGGCGTCTTCTGAAGGGCAGTCGTACCCGGAGTGTTCGCCAGAACCGCCGATGCCGTCGTGACTCGGCCTGGTCGGTGGTCCACGCAGGTGGAGCGCCCGTCTCCGGCGGACGGTCGTCGGTCGGAGGGTGCAAAGCGCTGCTGCTCGGAGCCCGACCCGTAGGCGTCCGCAGCCTTGGAGGGTCGCGGGTTCGGGGGCGGGTTGCCGGGCCGGAATACCATGGCGAAATGGCTGAATCAGACAATGGGCAGAAGTCGCCCGGCCCTGGTGGGTGGCAGTCCAACGCCTGGGCATGGCCGGTCGGCCTCATGCTCGGTCTGGTCGTCGGCCTGGCCGCACTGGACGGAGCCGCCGGTGTGGGCGTCGGCATCGCGATGGGGGTGGCGTTCGCCGTCGCCCTGGGAGCCGGCAGCACCCGGGACACCGACAGCGAGGACGACGACAGCGAGGATGACGACAGCGAGGACGCCGACAGTAAGGGCGACGACATCAAGGACGACGACGGGCAGGGCGCCGACAGGTCGCGTACCGACGGGCCGTCGTGACGTCGGGCGAACCCGGAGCCGCGCGGGTGGAGACGACCGGGGCGTCGGATCCCCGGATCGACAGGCCGGGCAGTGTGGCGGAGGCGCTTGCCGTACAGGAGCGGTTGCGGCCACTGGTGGACCTGGCCGGGCCCGGTCCGGCCGAGCCCGCGACGGTGGCCGGGCTGGACGTTGCGTACGCCGAGAGTGGTGACCGGCTGGCGGCGGCCGTGACCGTGCTGGACGCCCGGACCCTCGCGGTGGTCGACTCGGCGGTGAGCGTGGGCCGGCCCGCCTTCGGGTACGTCCCGGGGCTCTTCGCCTTCCGCGAGTTGCCCGCGCTGCTGGACGCGCTCGACCGGCTGACCGTGCTTCCCGAGATGCTGGTCTGTGACGGGCACGGGCTGGCCCACCCGCGCCGGTTCGGGCTCGCCTGCCACCTGGGCGTGGTGACCGGCCTGCCCTCCATCGGGGTGGGCAAGACGCCCCTGCTGGGGGAGTGGACGCCGCCGGCCGGGCGCCGGGGCGCGTGGACGCCGTTGCGCGACGGGGACGAGACCGTGGGTCGGGTGCTGCGTACGCGGGACGGCGTGAAGCCGGTCTTCGTCAGCGTCGGCCACCGGATGAGCCTCGACGACGCGACCGCGCGGGTGCTGGCGTTGACGCCGCGCTACCGGCTGCCGGAGACCACCCGTACCGCCGACCGGCTCTGCCGCGACGCCCTGGCCGCCGCCGAGGCGACCGTCCGTACCACCTGAGGCCGCCGCCGGAGCGACCGCCCGCGAGCCGCCTCGGGCCGCCGCCGGGTTCGGTAGGCCCGGACCGACGGACGCGTGACCGTTCCGCCGCCGGCCAGGGTGCGCGGACCGGGTCGCGGGGTAATACGGCGCACATCCGGAGCGCTCAATGATCGGGCCCCGACGGGGCCCGGTAGTAGCCTGACCGGCGGACCCCCGTCGGGGGAGGAACGGCGAGGTGATCATGGCGGTACGTCGGCACGCGGCGCGGCTTGCGACGGTCTGCGCGTTGCTGGGCGGCCTGGTGGCGCTCGGCGCGACGCCGGCGCTCGCCGCAGGCGACTCGGTCCGGGTGCGTTCGGCCGGCAGCTTCACCGCCGGCGGTTCCGCCGGGAGCGTCTCGATCGAGGTGCGCAAGCGCAGCGACGGCTGCGTGCTGCTGCGTACCGCACTGGGGTTGCGCCTGGCCGGCCTGCGCGCCGACCAGGTCAGCGCGCAGGTCAACGTGGGCGGACGCTGGTTCCCGGTGCCGCTCTCCGGTGCTCGTGGCAGCGCGGCCACGTCGGCCACCTCGCCCCTGAAGCCGAGGCTCTGCAAGGGCAAGAGCATCACGGTGCGCTACCGGGTGGCGTTCGCCGCGGAGGTGCCGGGCGGCCGGCTGGCCGTCAGCGGCGCGGCCAGCGACGCGCTCGGGCGGGCCCTGGGCCGGGGCGCGGTGGCGTCCCGGGTGGTCGGCGCCCGGGCCACGCCCTCGCCGACGCCGAAGCCGTCGAAGAAGCCGTCGCCCACCCCGAGCGCGGTCGCCACCGAGGTGCGGGCCGGCGCGGCGGACCCGAGCCTGGCCGCCGGTCAGGGCGCGGGCGCCGTCAGCAACGCTGCCGAGGAGGAGTCCTCCGGCGGCTCGGTGGTCATGTTCTTCGGCATCGCCATGGTCGCCGTCGGGATCCTGCTCATCGTCCTGCTGTTCCGCCGCTCGCGGGCGGACAAGGAGCCGGCCGACCCGGGCCACGTCCCGCTGCCCCGCAACCCCGGTGGCACCACCTACCGCTCCGGGCAGGGCCCGGCCGCCGCCCCCGGCCCACCCGGCCAGGTGTACGGGCAGCAGCCGCCCGCCCCCGGCCTGTACGGCGGCGCGCCCGCTCCGCGGCCGGCCGGCGGCGCGCCCGCTCCGCGCCCCGCCGGCGGCGTGTACGGCAGCCGCCCGGGACCGGCCCCGGAGGCCCCGCAGGTGGTGCCCGGCGCGCCCGCCTCCCCGCCCGTGTCGGCCCCGCCGGCGCCCCCGGTGCCGGGGCAGTACGGGGCGCCGCCGCCCGTGCCGCCCGCCCAGGGCAAGCCCGGTGACCCGCCGCCGGAGACCGGCGGTGGCGACCACACGGTGTTCATGCCCCGGCTCCCTGGCTGAGCCGGGCCGGGCCGCGCCGCTCCGATACGCTCAGGCCGTTGAGGACCTGCGGCGCGAGGAGCGAGACCGGTGTCTGATCTGTCCCAGATCGTGAAGGCCTACGACGTCCGTGGGACGGTGCCGGACCAGTGGGACGAGCAGGCCGCCGAGGCCCTCGGCACGGCCTTCGCGCAGGTGCTGGACGGCTTCGGTGAGCGGGACGGGGCGGCGCTCGTCGCGCACGACATGCGTGCCACCGGTCCTGCTCTGGCCGCCGCCTTCGCCGCCGGCGTGCGCGCCGAGGGGCGCGCCGTCATCGAGCTGGGCCTCGCCTCCACCGACATGCTCTACTACGCCTCCGGCGCGCTGGGGCTGCCCGGCGCGATGTTCACCGCCAGCCACAATCCGGCGCAGTACAACGGCATCAAGATGTGCCGCTCCGGGGCGCGCCCGATCGGGCAGGACAGCGGGCTGGCCGAGATCCGCGAGCGGGCGCAGGCGCTGCTGGACAAGGGCGAGCGTCCGACCGGCACGCCGGCCGCGCCGGCCGAGCGCCGCGACCTGCTGGCCGACTACGCGGCGTACCTGCGGCAGCTGGTCGACCTCTCGGGCATCCGTCCGCTGAAGGTGGTCGTGGACGCCGGCAACGGCATGGCCGGCTACACCGTCCCGGCCGTGCTCGGCGACGCCGTCCTGCCGGCCCTGCCGCTGGAGATCGTGCCGCTCTACTTCGAGCTCGACGGCACCTTCCCCAACCACGAGGCCAACCCGCTGGACCCGGCCAACCTGGTCGACCTCCAGCGCGCGGTGATCGAGCACGGCGCCGAGATCGGCCTGGCGTTCGACGGCGACGCCGACCGCTGCTTCGTGGTCGACGAGCGCGGCGAGCCGGTCTCGCCGTCGGCGGTCACGGCCCTGGTGGCGGCCCGCGAGCTGGCCAAGCACCCCGGCTCGACGGTGATCCACGGCCTGATCACCTCCCGGGCGGTGCCGGAGATCATCCGCGAGCACGGCGGCGAGCCGGTCGTCGCCCGGGTCGGGCACTCCTTCATCAAGGCGGAGATGGCCCGGACGAACGCGATCTTCGGCGGCGAGCACTCCGCCCACTACTACTTCCGCGACTTCTGGTTCGCCGACACCGGCATGCTCGCCGCGCTGCACACCCTGGCCGCCCTGGGCGAGCAGTCGCTGCCGCTGTCCGTGCTGGCCAGCGAGTACGAGCGGTACGTGGCCTCGGGTGAGATCAACTCGACGGTGGCCGACCAGGCCGCGAAGGTGGCCGAGGTGCGGGCCGCGTACCCGCAGGCCGACGTCGACGAGATGGACGGACTGACCCTGCGCTTCCCGGACGGCGCGTGGTTCAATCTGCGCGCCTCCAACACCGAGCCGCTGCTGCGGCTCAACGTCGAGGCCCCGACGCGGGAGCGGATGACCGCCCTCCGTGACGAGGTGCTCGACCGCGTTCGCCGATAAGATCGCCTGCGCCGGTCGGCACCGTCGATCGGTGAGACCGCATACGTGGAAGGAGCCGCGCCGTGGCCCTGGACCCGCAGTTGCTGGAAATCCTCGCCTGTCCGGACACGCATCACGCCCCGCTCGACTACGACGCGCAGGCGCAGACGCTGACCTGCACCGAGTGCGGCCGGATCTTCGAGGTCCGCGACGACGTGCCGGTGCTGCTGCTGGACGAGGCGCGCGGCCCCTCGGAGCAGTCGTGATCGACGGTGTGGCCGGGGTCAGCGGCCGACGCGAGCCCGACGAGGCACTGCTCGACGACCCGGCCGCGCTGGCCGAGCACGACCCGGGCGGCATGCTGCGGCACACCGCCTCCGCCGGGGCGCAGGTCCGCGAGACGGCCGCGCTGGCCGCCGAGGCCAACCTCCAGGTGCTCGCCGACGAGGGCCGCCCCCGGGCGGTCGTCATCGCCGGCATCGGCACCGCCGGGCGTACCGGTGACGTGCTGGCCACCGTCGCCGGGCCGCGCTGCCCGGTGCCGGTCATCCCGCACCGCAGCGCCGGTGTGCCCGGCTGGGTGGGCGCCGCCGACGTGGTCATCGCCGTCAGCGCGTCCGGTCGCAGCCCCGAGGCGCTGGGCGCCGCCGAGGCCGCGCACCGGCGGGGCGCCCGGCTGGTCGCCGTCGGCGCGCCCGACTCGCAGTTGCAGTCCGTGGCCGAGCGGGCCCGGGCGCCGTTCATCCCGGTGCCCCGGCGCGCCCCGGCCCGGGCCAGCCTCTGGGCGCTCACCGTGCCGGTCCTGCTCGCCGCCCGTACGCTCGGGCTCGTGAAGGTCAACGAGGCGGATCTGGCGGAGACCGCGGCCCGGCTGGACGCGGACGCCGACCGCTGCCGCCCGACGGCCGAGTCCTTCGTCAACCCCGCGAAGTCGCTGGCTCTGGGCCTCGCCGGCTCGGTGCCGATCGTCTGGGGCTCGTCGCCGCTGGCCACGGTCGCGGCCCGCCGGTTCGGCGACACCCTGTCCGCCAACGCCCGCTACCCCGTGGTCAGCGGGGCGCTCGGCGAGGCGGGGCGCGGTCGGGTCGGCCTGCTCGACGGCGTGTTCGGCGGTCTGGCCGAGGGGGAGCGCGACATCTTCGCCGACCCCGACGCGGAGGCGCCGTCGGGCACCCGGCTGCGGTTGGTGCTGCTGCGCGACGGCGGGCTGAACCCGGAGGACGACGCCGACGAGCCCCTCGACGTCGAGGAGCGCCGCGCGGACGCCGTGCAGACCCTCGCCGAGCGGCGCGGCGTGCGCTGCGACGTGGTGACCGCCGAGGGCGGCTCCGCGCTGGAGCGGCTCGCCTCGCTGGTCGCCGTGCCGGACTTCGCCTCGATCTACCTCGCCCTGGCACACGGACTGGACCCGATGGCCGTGCCGGCCATCACCGAAATGAAGGAGCTGGCAAACCAGTGAGCGATAGCAGGGAACGGGTCGAGCGGCGCGTCGCGCCGATGCCCGGCGGTGCCGCGCGACACGACGGAGCGACGGCGTGAGCGCCAACGGTGGTACGAAGGCGATCGTCGCCGCCCTGCTGGCCAACGCCGGCATCGCCGTCACCAAGTTCGTCGCGTTCCTGCTGACCGGGTCGTCGTCGATGCTGGCCGAGTCGATCCACTCGGTCGCGGACTCCGGCAACCAGGCCCTGCTGCTGCTCGGCGGGCGTCGGGCCAAGCGCGCGGCCACTCCTCAGCACCCTTTCGGCTACGGCCGGGAGCGCTACATCTACGCGTTCATCGTCTCCATCGTGCTGTTCAGCGTCGGTGGCCTGTTCGCCCTCTACGAGGCGTACCACAAGTGGTCGCACGAGGAGGGCATCACCTCGTGGCACTGGGTGCCGGTCGTGGTGCTGGTGGCGGCGATCATCATGGAGACGTTCTCCTTCCGCACCGCGATCGTCGAGTCCAACCTCGTCCGGGGCAACCAGTCGTGGGTGAAGTTCGTCCGGCGCGCCAAGGCCCCCGAGCTGCCGGTGGTGCTGCTGGAGGACCTGGGCGCGCTGGTCGGTCTGGTCTTCGCGCTCTTCGGCGTGGGCATGACGCTGATCACCGGCAACGGCCGGTGGGACGCGGTGGGCACCGCGATGATCGGTGTGCTGCTGGTGATCATCGCGATCATCCTGGCCATCGAGACCAAGAGCCTGCTGCTCGGTGAGGGCGCCGAGGCGCACGACGTCGCCGCGCTGGAGAAGGCGGTCACCGACGGCCCCGAGTTCGAGCGGATCATCCACATGAAGACGCTCTACCTCGGGCCCGAGGAGCTGATGGTGGCCGCCAAGGTCGCCGTGCCGGCTGGCGTCACCGCCGAGGTGCTGGCGCAGAGCATCAACACCGTCGAGGGTCGGATCCGCGCCGCCGTGCCGACCGCCCGGGTGATCTACCTGGAACCGGACATCTACCACGCCACCGCCGAGCGGGCGGTCGCCGGGACCGCGTCGCCCGCCGAGCCGGGTGAGGTCGCCGGGCGGTCCGGGAGCTGACCGGTGGAACTGCTGCACGGACCGATCCGCGACTACGCCTGGGGGTCCCGCTCGGCGATCGCCGAGTTGCAGGGGCGGCCGGCGCCGAGCGACGGCCCGGAGGCCGAACTGTGGCTGGGCGCCCACCCGGGCGGCCCGGCCCTGGTCGACCGCGACGGCGACCGGGTGAGCCTGACCGACCTGCTGCTCGCCGAGCCGCACCACTGGCTCGGCGAGCGGTTGGTCGGCCGGTTCGGCACCCGGCTGCCGTTCCTGCTCAAGGTGCTCGCCGCCGACGCCCCGCTGAGCCTCCAGGCGCACCCGGACGCCGAGCAGGCCCGCGCCGGGCACGCCGCCGACGCCGCCCGCCCCGACGGACAGCGCAACTACGTCGATCCGTACCACAAGCCGGAGCTGCTGGTCGCGCTCTCGCCGATGGAGGCGCTCTGCGGTTTCCGGGACCCGGCGGCCTCGGCGGCGGCGCTGGCCGGCTTCGGCGTACCCGCGCTGGAGCCGGTGCTGGCGGCGCTGCGGACCGGGCCGGCGGGCCTGCGTGACGCCGTACGACTGCTGCTGACCTGGCCCGCCGACGGGCGCGACGCGCTGGTGGCGGCCGTGGCGTCGGCACCGGTCGCGGGGCCGGACGCGGAGCTGGCCCGGGACCTGGCCGCCGCCTACCCGGGCGACCCCGGGGTGCTGGTGGCGATGCTGCTCAACCGGGTGCGGCTGGCCCCCGGCGAGGCGATCTGGATGCCGGCGGGCAACCTGCACGCCTACCTGCGCGGCACCGGCGTGGAGATCATGGCGGCCAGCGACAACGTGCTGCGCGGCGGGCTGACGCCGAAGCGGGTGGACGTCGAGGAGCTGCTGCGGGTGCTGCGCTTCGAGGTGCTGCGCGACCCGGTGGTGCCGCCGCTGGAGGTCGCCCCGGGCGTGGTCACGTGGCCGGTGCCGGTGGAGGACTTCGCGCTGCACCGGGTGACGGTGGGCGCGGGACTGCCGGCGGTGTCGGTCGAGGTGCCCGGGCCCCGGGTGGTGCTCTGCCGCTCCGGCGAGGTCTCGGTCGACGACGGGGCCGGCGCGGTGACGCTGGCGCCCGGGCGGGCGGCCGTCGGCAGCGCCGCCGCCGGGCCGCTGCGCCTGGGCGGCGCGGGGGAGGCGTACGTCGCGAGCTGCGGCCTGCGCTGACCGGCCCAGCGGCGACGCGCAAGTCCGACTTTTCCGGAATAGCTTGACGCGACTCTGGCCGAGTGTAACTCTATGAGTACGCAGCGTTATCGCGACGAAGGTCCGAGAACGCGCGGGGGAACCAAACCGGGGGGATGCACGGGGCGGGCGGCCGATGGACGGGACACCGTTCACGACCGACCGCCCCGTGCGCTGTCCGCTGATGTCTTCGTGCTCACTTCACCCGACCGGTCCTCCCGTCGGCGGCTCGCGCGCGTAAGGTGAATGGTCGCGCAGCACATCGTCCGACAGGAGATTTCATGACCAGCACCCTCCCGGCGTCCGCCAGCGGCACGCCGTCCGAGGCCCGGCCGAGCACTCTCGCCGAGGGCGACTACAAGGTGGCGGATCTGTCGCTCGCCGAGTTCGGGCGTAAGGAGATCCAGCTCGCCGAGCACGAGATGCCCGGCCTGATGGCGATCCGTCGTGAGTTCGCCGACGCCCAGCCGCTCGCCGGTGCCCGGGTCACCGGGTCGCTGCACATGACCATCCAGACCGCCGTCCTCATCGAGACCCTGGTCGCGCTCGGCGCGCAGGTCCGCTGGGCGTCCTGCAACATCTTCTCCACCCAGGACCACGCCGCCGCCGCGATCGTCGTCGGCCCGGAGGGCACCCCCGAGGCCCCGGCCGGTGTCCCGGTCTACGCCTGGAAGGGCGAGAGCCTGGAGGAGTACTGGTGGTGCACCGAGCAGGTGCTCGCCTGGCCCGACGGGCAGGGCCCGAACATGATCCTCGACGACGGCGGCGACGCCACCCTGCTGGTGCACAAGGGCGCCGAGTTCGAGAAGGCCGGCGCGGTGCCGCCGGTCGAGTCCGCCGACTCCGAGGAGTACGCGGTCATCCTCGGCGTGCTGCACCGCTCGCTCGCCGAGGACAACCAGCGGTGGACCCGGATCGCCGCCGGCATCAAGGGCGTGACCGAGGAGACCACCACCGGCGTGCACCGGCTCTACGAGATGCACCGCGCCGGCACCCTGCTCTTCCCCGCCATCAACGTCAACGACTCGGTGACGAAGAGCAAGTTCGACAACAAGTACGGCTGCCGCCACTCGCTCATCGACGGCATCAACCGGGCCACCGACGTGCTGATCGGCGGCAAGATGGCGGTCGTGCTCGGCTACGGCGACGTCGGCAAGGGCTGCGCCGAGTCGCTGCGCGGCCAGGGCGCCCGGGTCGTGGTGACCGAGGTCGACCCGATCTGCGCGCTCCAGGCCGCGATGGACGGCTACCAGGTCGCCACCCTGGACGACGTGGTCGAGCAGGCCGACATCTTCATCACCGCCACCGGCTGCTTCGACGTCATCACCAACGAGCACATGGCCCGGATGAAGCACCAGGCCATCGTCGGCAACATCGGCCACTTCGACAACGAGATCGACATGGCCGGCCTGGCGAAGCGTTCCGACGTCGAGCGGGTCAACATCAAGCCGCAGGTCGACCTCTGGAAGTTCGCCGACGGGCACGCCATCATCGTGCTGTCGGAGGGCCGCCTGCTCAACCTGGGCAACGCCACCGGCCACCCGAGCTTCGTGATGTCGAACTCGTTCGCCAACCAGACGATCGCCCAGATCGAGCTGTTCACCAAGACCGAGGAATACCCGATCGGCGTCTACGTGCTGCCCAAGCACCTCGACGAGAAGGTCGCCCGGCTGCACCTGGAGGCGCTCGGCGCCAAGCTGAGCACCCTCACCAAGGAGCAGGCGTCCTACCTCGGCATCTCCGTGGAGGGCCCGTTCAAGCCGGAGCACTACCGCTACTGACATCCACCGCGCCGACCGGGCCGACCGCTCCCTTCCGAGCGGCCGGCCCGGTCGGCGTTTCGGGGCGGGCGCGCCGCCACGGGTCGAGCCGGCCGGCGTCAGCGCGGGCGGCCGCCTGCCGCCGGGCGGTCAGTCCCGGCGGGGGCGGCGACGGGCGGGGCGGACCCAGCTCCACACGCACCAGACGAGCCACGCCACCGAGACCACGGCGGCCAGCGCGCGCAGCCGCAGCGCGTCGAGCAGCAGCACCACGGCGAGGACGGCCAGCCACGGCCCGAACGCCCTCACGACCGCCACCGACCGAGCACCAGCCGGCGGACCAGCGGCGGAGCGATCCACGACCAGACGCAGAAGAGCATCCACGCCACGGCGAACAGGCCGGCGAGCACGTCCAGACCGGCGACGTTCAGCAGCACGATCACGCCGACCGCGAGCAGCCAGGTGCGGAAGATCCCCAGCCGGTGCAGCGGGCGCAGCGGCAGCAGCAGCGGGTGCGCGTGCACCTGCGCCTCCCATGCCGCCTCGGCGTAGTCGGCATCGGTCGGGTCGTGCGCCACCGCCTGGCCGAACGCGCGGCGCGCGGTGCCCAA
Source organism: Micromonospora sp. NPDC007220 (assembly GCF_040634035.1). Taxonomy (NCBI): domain Bacteria; kingdom Bacillati; phylum Actinomycetota; class Actinomycetes; order Micromonosporales; family Micromonosporaceae; genus Micromonospora; species Micromonospora sp. NPDC007220. The sequence goes on from NZ_JBEYEU010000001.1 coordinate 1,006,295, forward strand.
CCGGCCACGCCGGGCCGAGGTGGCGCCGTGCAGGGCGAGCGCAGCCGGATTGTCCGGCCACGCCCCGAGGAACTCCCTGGCGATCCGGTCGGCCTCCCGGTCGTCCCCCTGGGCGTACGCGAGTTGGACGCGGCACGCGAAGACGGCCGGCTCCTGCGGGCTGATCGCGGCGGCCCGGGCGACCAGGCGTTCCGCCTTGTCGAGCTGCCCCACGGCCGAGCAGAGCTGCGCGTACTGGCACAGCAGCCACGGGTCCTCCGGCTCGATGGCGAGCGCGTCGAGCAGTGCCCGCTCGGCGGCGGGGTACTCGCGGCGGTGGCGCAGCGCGACGCCGAGCCGGCCGAGCAGTTCGGGGTCCGGGCCGGCCTCGGCGAGCCCTCGACGGGCGACGGCGGCCAGGTCGTCCCAGCGGCTCAGCGAGGTCAGCGCGTACGCCCGCAGCCGGAACGCCGCCGGGCTGAGGGCCAGGGCGGCCGGGAGCCGGTCGACCTCGTCGAGGGCCTGCTCCGCGCGGTTCAGCTCGAGCAGGTGCGCCACCCGGGCGAGCTGGGCCTCCGGGGCGGTCATACGGCGGCCACCAGCAGGAACAGCAGGGCCTCGACGACCCCGAACAGGAGCACCGCCCCGAGGCCGGGCAGCCACAGCGACGCCGGCTCGTCGCCACGCAGCTCGTAGGCCCGGAACGGACGTTTCTGCGTGGCGGAGGCGGCGAACCAGACCCCGGCGCCGGCCAGCGCCGCGATCAGCCGGACGGGACGGTCCCCCCAGTCGTCGAGGAAGGCGAGCGTGAGCGCCAACCGGGCCGTCAGCGCGGCCAGCCCGACGCCGAGCACCATCAGGTTCGTCCGACGGGGCAGGCCCAGCCGGTGCCCGTTGACCAGGGCCAGCACGGTGGCGGCCAGCGGACCGGCGAAGACGGCGGGGAAGATCAGCGACTGCGGTCGCCACGGCCGGCGTCGCGTCCCGTACGCCGCCGGCGCGATGGTAGGGGTGAACAGATCGTCGGCCACGATGTTCCCGTCTCGGTAGGGGCGAGCGAGCCGGATCCTGCCACAGCCGGGTGACCGGCGGCGCTCCTGGACGGAGTGGATCCCAGGTCGCGACGTGTGCGGCCCCCGCCCGCCGGTCAGGTGCCGACGTCGGGCACAGGCACGCCACCCGGTGCCGCCGGGGCGACCGCCGGCCGTACCCCCGGAACGGGCTGCACCGGCACGGCGGCCGGCGCCCCGACGGGCACCGCCGGACGGACCGTGCCGGGCGGCACGGCGCCCGCGGGCCCGACGGCGCCTTCAGACGTGGCCACGCCTGCGGGCCCGGCGGTGAAGTCGGGTCCGGCGGCACTCGCAGACCCGACGGCACCCGCGGGCCCGGCTGCACCCGCAGGCCCGGCGGTGAGGTCGGGTCCGGCGGCGCCTTCAGACGTGGCGACGGCTGCGGGCCCGGCGGCGGACGTGGTCGCGCGGGGTGGCGCGGGCGGGTGGAGTGTCAGCTCCGGCCAGAGCGTCGCGGCGGCCGACCGGTCGAGCCCCAGCCGGTACCTCGCCCGCCGGTGCCGCTCGCCGAGGACCGCGGCCAGGTAGACCGACTCGGGCATGCCCGGAGGCGGGGGCGGCGTGACCACCGCCGAGACCTCGGTCCACAACCCGTGCCCCAAGCGCCCCCGCGCCGGCTCCGCCAGCTGGTGCACCCGGGCCAGGTACTGGCGGGCGGCCAACGCCAGGCCGTCGTCGAGCCGGCTCAGGTCCACCACGCCCGCCCAACTGGCCAGCGCGGGTACCGCCGTGGGGACGGGCCGCCAGGCGGTCGCCGTGCGGGTGTGCACGACCAGCGTGCCCGCCACCAGGTCGCCCAGCCGACGCCCGCGCCGGTCGGTCACCATCACCGTCACCCCGGCCACCCAGCTCACCAGCGGCAGCACCAGGCCGGGCCACTCCACGGCCACGCCGACCAGCGCCCGGATCAGCGACTGCCGCGCCGCGACCGGAGCGCCGTCGGCGCTGACCACGCGCAGCCCGACCGCCATCTTGCCCAGCGTGCGGCCGTGGTTGAACCGCTCGCACAGCACCGGGTAGCCGACCAGCACCAGGATCAGGCCCACCGTGGCGATCCCACCGGCCAGGGCGCCGTCGACCAGCCCCTCCGGCAGGTTGAGCATCGCGATGCCGACGCTCATGGACAGCACCAGCATGAGTGCCGCCTGCGCCAGAACGTCGAGCAGCAGCGCGAGCACCCGGGAACCGATCCGGGCGGCCCGGACGTCCAGCTCCACGGCCTCCCCGCTGACCAGCCCGGCGTCACCCCACGGGGCGGGTCGGGCCGGCGGTCGAGGTTGTGCTCTCACCCCGACAGTGAACACTATGATCGCCGGACGGGGGTGACGGTGGATCTCGACGCGTACGTCGCGGAACACGGCGGGCAGTGGCGACGGCTGGAGGAACTCTCCAAGCGCGGCCGGCTCGACGCCGCCGAGGTCGACGAGCTGGTCGCCCTCTACCAGCGGGCGACCACCCAGCTGTCGGTGCTGCGCAGCCGCTCACCCGACCCGGCGCTGGTCAGCCAGCTCTCCCAGGTGGTGCTGCGCGCCCGGGCCCGGCTCACCGGGCGCCCGCGCCCGTCGTGGGCGGCGGTCGGGCGGTTCTTCGTGGCCGGCTTCCCCGCCGCGGTCTACCGCGCCTGGCCCTGGTGGTGCGGGGTGGCGACCGGGTTCAGCCTGCTCAGCTTCTTCCTCATCTGGTTCGTCGCGGGCAACCCGCAGACGGCGGCGGCCTTCATCGGCGAGGCGGCGGCCGCCGACCTGGTCGAGTCCGGCTTCGCCGGCTACTACACCGAGTTCTCCGCGCCGACGTTCGCCTTCCACCTGTGGACGCACAACGCCTGGCTCGCCGCCCAGTGCCTCGCCGCCGGGGTCCTGATCGTCCCGGTGCTCTACCTGCTCTGGCAGAACGCGCTCAACATCGGCGTGGTCGGCGGGGTGATGGTCGCCTACGGCCGCGCGGACGTCTTCTTCGGCCTGATCACCCCGCACGGGCTGCTGGAACTCACCGGCGTCTTCGTGGCCGCCGGGGTGGGCCTGCGCATCGGGTGGGCGTGGATCGCGCCGCCCACGCAGCTCACCCGGGGGCAGTCGGTGGCCCGGGCGGGACGCGAGGGCGTGCTGGTCGCCGTCGGGCTGGTGGGGCTCTTCGCGGTCTCCGCCGTCATCGAGGCGTTCGTGACCCCCGCGCCCGTGCCCATTCCGCTCCGCGTGGCCGTGGGCGCCGCCGTCTGGCTCGCCTTCCTGGCGTACGTGGTGCTCCTCGGTCGCCGCGCCACCCACTCAGATCCCGTTGATCATGAAGTTGTTGCCGTGACACGCCGGGCGGACGGGCAATAACTTCATGATCAACGGGGGCCTGCCGGTGGGTGGGGTGGGTCAGAGTTGGCCCAGGGACTTTAGGCGGAGGTAGGTGTCGGCCAGGGTGGGGGCCAGGCGGCCCGCCGGGGCGTCGACCACCGTCACACCTTGGCGGGCCAGGGCGGTGCGGACCCGGTCGCGTTCGGTTAGGGCGCGCCAGGCCGCTGCTGCGGCGTAGGCGTCCGCCGGGCGCTGCGGGACGGTGGTGGTGAGGGCGGTCAGCACCGGGTCGTGCGTCGCCGCGATCACCACCTTGTGCCGGGCGGCCAGCCGGGGGAGCACCGGCAGCAGCCCCTCGCCGAGGGCGCCGGCCTCCAACGCGGTGAAGAGCACCACCAGGCTGCGCTGGCGCTGCCGGCGCAGCAGCTCGCCCGCGATCAGGTCGAAGTCCGTCTCCACCAGCGTCGGCTGGAGCGGGGCGAGGGCGTGCACCACCCGGGAGAGCAGGGCCGGCCCGCCGGTGCCGGTGACAGTGGCCCGTACCGCCGCGTCGGCCGCGAGCAGGTCGACCCGGTCGCCGGCGCGGGCGGCGAGGGCGGTGAGCAGCAGCGCGGCGTCGATCGCGGTGTCCAGCCGGGGTTCGTCGCCGACCCGCACCGCCGACGTCCGTCCGGTGTCCAGCACGCACAGCAGCCGGCGGTCCCGCTCCGGCCGCCACGTGCGCACCAGCACGTCGGCGCGGCGCGCGCTCGCCCGCCAGTCGATCGAGCGCACGTCGTCGCCGACCACGTACTCGCGGAGGGTGTCGAACTCGGTGCCCTGGCCCCGCCCCCGGCTCACCTGGGTGCCGTCGATGACCCGCAGCCGGGACAGCTTCTCCGGCAGGTGCCGGCGGGAGTCGAAGCGGGGCAGCACGCGCAGCGTCCACGGCGGGGTCGCCGGCCGCCCGGAGCGCTGCCGGAACCCGAGCCCCAGCGGCCCGAACGAACGCACGGTCAGCGCCACCGCCGGCCGGTCGCCCCGCCGCAGCGGGGTCAGCCGGCTGGGCAGCGCCACCGTCGCGCCCGGCTCGACGCGTACGAGCTGTCCCGGCGGTACGTCGGGGCGGGCGCCGGCGGAGGGCACCCAGGCGTCGCGGACGCGCGCCCGCAGCGTACGGCCGGAGGGGTTGTGCAGCAGCAGCGCGACGGTGGCGGTGCCGCCGAGCCGGACCGCGCGGTCCCCCTGCCGGGCGGCCGTGAGCGCGCCCGGCGGCGCGGCCAGCGCCCGGTCGAGCAGCACCAGCAGCAGCACCGCCCCGGTCATCACCAGCAGCCCGGCGAACGGCGACGGCCAGGCCGGCAGGGTCAGCGCGCCGACCGCCAGCAGGAGCGCCGCCCGCCAGGTCATCGCGGCGTCGGCACGGTGGCGAGCACCGTGTCCAGCACCTGGTCCACGCCGACGCCCTCCAGCTCCACCTCGGGGCGCAGCCGCAGCCGGTGCCGCAGCGTCGGCCGGGCGACCGCCTTAACGTCGTCCGGTACGACGTGGTCGCGGCCGGCCAGCCAGGCCCACGCCTTGGCCGTGTTGAGCAGCGCGGTGGCGCCCCGGGGCGAGGCGCCCAGCTCCAGCGCCGGGGTGTTGCGGGTGGCCCGGCAGAGGTCGACGACGTAGCCGAAGAGCGGCTCGGCCACGTGCACCCGGCCGACCGCCGCCCGGGCCGCCGCCAGGTCGGCCGCGTCGGCCACCGGCCGTACGCCGGCGGCGGTCAGGTCGCGGGGGTCGAAGCCGGCGTGGTGCGCGCGGAGCACGCCCAGCTCCTCGTCCCGGTTGGGCAGCGGCACGGTGAGCTTGAGCAGGAACCGGTCGAGCTGCGCCTCCGGCAGCGGGTAGGTGCCCTCGTACTCGATCGGGTTCTGGGTGGCGGCGACGATGAACGGGTCGGGCAGCGGCCGCCGTTCGCCCTCCACCGAGACCTGCCGCTCCTCCATCACCTCCAGCAGCGCCGACTGGGTCTTCGGCGGCGTCCGGTTGATCTCGTCGGCGAGCAGCAGGTTGGTGAAGACCGGCCCCTCGCGGAAGGTGAAGGCGGCGGAGCGCGGGTCGAAGATCAGCGAGCCGGTGACGTCGCCCGGCATCAGGTCCGGGGTGAACTGCACCCGCTTGGACCCCAGGTCGAGGGCGGTGGCCACGGTGCGGATCAGCAGGGTCTTGGCCACGCCCGGCACGCCCTCCAGCAGCACGTGCCCGCGGCAGAGCAGGGCGATGACCAGGCCGGTGACGACCGCGTCCTGCCCGACGACCGCCTTGGCGACCTCGGCGCGCAGCCGGTGCAGGGCGGCACGGGGGTCGACGGGGTCGATGGTCGGCGGCTCGGCGGTACCGGCGGGTCGGGTCACCGGGGGTCTCCTTCGGCTCGGTGCGGGTGCGGTGCGGCGGGTGGGGGCGGTCCGTCGGTGGCGTGCGGGGCGGCGACGCGGGTCAGCCGGTCCAGCGCGCGGGCCAGGTCCAGCAGGTCCTGGTCGGTCTCGGGCCCGGCGCCGTGCAGCACCTCGTCGGTCCACCGGGGGTCGTCGCCGGTGCGGGCGGCGACCGCAGCGGCCACGTCGGTCGGCGGCGCGGTCGGCGGCAGGTGCAGCCGGGGCGTCAGGCGGTCCAGGGCGGCGCTCCGCAGCGTCCGCGCGGCCGCGTCCCGGGCACCCGCCTTCTCGTAGAGCCGCGCCCGGCCGAGCACCGTCTCCGCCGAGCGGACCGTGACCGGCAGCGGCTCCACCGCTGGCGGGCCGAGCCGGCGGGCCCGCCAGAGCGCGGCCAGCAGGGCGGCAAGGGCGAGTTGGGCCAGCAACGCCCACAGCCAGCCGGGGAAGGCGGACCAGAGCGGGTTCGGCGGGTCGGGCCTGTCGGCCCGGTTGTCGCCCCGCCCCTCGCTGTCGTCGTCGGTCTCCCCGCCCGGGTCAGCCGGGCCGCCGGGGCGCCCGTCGCCGGTGCCGTCCCCGGTGCCGGTGCCGGTGCCGCTTCCCGGGCCGCCGTACCCGGTGGAGCCGCCCGGCGTCGGCGACCAGGCCGGGCTGCCGCTGCTGCCGTCGCCGAAGACCGGCGGGGGTTCGGGGCCGTCCAGGTCGAGCCACACCACCCGGCCGGGCCCGCCGAGCAGCGCGGTGGCGAACGCCCGGTTGTCCCACTCGTCGATCCGGTCGTTGCGGAACGGATCGCTGGCGCCCACCGCCACGGTGCTCTCGGGGACCCGGGGCAGCAGGGCGAGTCCGTCGGCGAAGCAGAACCGGACGGGCGCCGACGCGCCTGGGGCGAGCGCGTAGCGCTGCAGCCCGACCGCCACCCGCCCGAGCTGCCGCAACTCGGGCAGCGGGCAGGGCAGGCCCCGCGCGTCCGGCCCCACGGCCTGCGCGGCCCACCGGCGACCGGCCGGTTGCACCGGCAGCAGCCTCACCGCCTCCAGGACCCGTCGCGACGGGTCCACCAGCACCAGCCTGGTGGTCGAGGGCAGCGAGTCCAACGCGCCGACCGTGTCCGGGTGCAGCAGCCCCGGCGCGGGCACGAAGAGCGTGGCAGCCCCGCCGCGCGCGGCCAGCAGGGCGCGCAGCGTGTCCGTCTCCCGCTGCACGGTGACACCCTGCCCGCGCAGCGCGTCGGCGAGCCGGCTGCCGCCGTCGTCCCCGGTCGCGACCGGCGAGAGGAATCCCCGGTCGCCGGGGTCGGGCTGGTCGACCGCGCGGGTGACCAGGGTGGTGGCCAGCAGCGCCGCGGCCAGGCCCAGCGGGATCAGCAGCCGGTGCCGGCGGCGCCGTCGCCGGGGGGCGACGTCCGCGCGTGGCGCCGGTGGTACGGCGGTGGCCTGTGCGCTCATGGTCGTGGCCCGTCCTCGGGTCGCCCGGTCAGCAGCCGGTCCAGGTCGGCGGCGTGCTCCCGCATCCGGTGGTCGTGCTCGACGGAGGCGGGGCGCTGGCCGTACCAGAGCTCGGAGAAGATCGCGCCGGCGGCGCTCAGCGGTGGACCCACCTGGGGCCGGGTGTCCGTCGCGGCCCGCACCAGCTCGGCGACGGTCATGCCGGGCTGCGGCTGCACCACGCGCCGGGCGGTCAGCTCCCGGACCATCGCGCGCAGCCGCTCCCGGACGGCTTCGGCGTACCGGCCCTCGGCGGCGAACCGGTCCGCGAGGGAGACGTACGCGGCGGCCGGCAGCTCGGGCTCGCGGGGCGCGGGGACGACCGGCGGCGGGGCGTCCGGCGGCGCGGTCTCCCGGCGGCGTCGACGCAGCCGGGGCAACCGCCGGGGGACCCAGGCCGGGAACGTGTACCAGCCGACCGCGACCAGCACCGCGGCGAGCACCAGCAGCAGCGCGACCAGGGTCAGCGGCACCCGGTCGCCGAGCGCCGCCGTGGTCTCGGTCCACCACCGGCTGAGGCTCATCGCCCGGCCGCCAGCAGCACGGTCTCCGGCGTGCCCGGCCGGGCCCGGGACAACCGGATGTCCAGCCCTTCGGTACGCATCCGGGTCTCCAGGTGCAGCACCGCGTCCAGGCAGGCCAGGGCCGGGTAGGCGACGCTGTTCACGCCCGCCCAGACGGCCAGCGAAAGCCACCCGGCCCAGGCGCGGTCGACGAGGTCGAACGAGTCCAGCCCGACGTAGACGCCGACGCCGAGGCCGACGCGCACGATCCACCACACGAGGTAGCCGAGCAGCCGGATCCAGCCGGCCCGGCCGGCGCCGCGGACGGCCAGGGCGGCCGCGCGCAGCGGGGCGCGCAGCGGATGCACCCGGTCGACGACCAGCGCCGGCGCCACGGCGCCGAGCAGGGCGAACCCGACGATCCACGCCGGCCCGAACAGCGCGACCCCGCACATCACCACGCCGACGAGGACGGCGAGCAGCGCGGTGGCGCCCCAGCGCGCGCCGGCCGGGCGGAGCAGTTCCCGGGGGCCCGGCGCGCGGCCGAACAGGGCGGCCCCGGCGGCCCGGGCGGCAGGATTTCCGAGCAGCAGGACGATCACCGCCTCGGTCGCCGCCCCCACCGCCAGCAGCAGCCAGTACGCGCCGAACCGCCCGAACTCCGGCAGCCAGGCGGGTGGCGCCGTGTCGGCGGCGAGCCGCAGCGGGTGCAGCAGGAGCTGTTCGGCCACGGCCAGTACGAGGGCGACCGGCACCAGCACCCGGGCCTGGCCACGCAGCAGCAGGACCGCGGAGTCCAGCAGTTCGCCGACCGTGAGGGGGCGGCGCGGAAGCACGGCGGTCGGGCCGGCGTCGGGCACGCGTACTCCTGGGGACGGACGGCGGTGGCGCGTGACGGCGCACGCGGGGATCATGGTGACACGCCCGTTCCGATCGGGTGGACCCGCACGTCGGGGCGGCGACGCCGGGCACCTGTTGCTGGGCGGCGACGTCCCACGGCAGTACCGTGCCGGGTGACGGGGATCCCACCAACTGAAGGGGATGGAAACATTAACCCCATGAGAGCCCGGGTACTGGTGGTCGACGACGACCCCGCGCTCGCCGAGATGCTCGGCATCGTCCTGCGCAGCGAGGGATTCCTGCCCTCCTTCGTCGCCGACGGGGAGCGGGCGCTGGCCGCGTTCCGCGAGAACCGCCCCGACATCGTCCTGCTCGACCTCATGCTCCCCGGCATGAGCGGCATCGACGTGGCGCGGTCGATCCGGGCCGAGTCGGGCGTGCCGATCGTCATGCTGACCGCCAAGAGCGACACCGTCGACGTGGTGCTCGGCCTGGAGTCCGGCGCCGACGACTACGTGGTCAAGCCGTTCAAGCCCAAGGAGCTGGTCGCCCGGATGCGGGCGCGGCTGCGCCGGGGCGAGGACGTCGCCCCGGAGATGCTGACCATCGGGCCGCCCGGCAACCAGATCACCATCGACGTGCCGGCGCACACCGTCAGCCGCAACGGCGAGGAGGTGAAGCTGACGCCGCTGGAGTTCGACCTGCTGGTCGCGCTCGCCCGCAAGCCGCGCCAGGTCTTCACCCGCGAGGTGCTGCTGGAGCAGGTCTGGGGCTACCGGCACGCGGCGGACACGCGGCTGGTCAACGTGCACGTGCAGCGGCTGCGGGCCAAGATCGAACCGGATCCGGAGCGGCCGGAAATCATCCTCACCGTGCGGGGCGTGGGCTACAAGGCGGGCACCGGATAGCCTGGTCACACTGTGGCCACCTCCCCGATTCCGGACCCCCCGACGGCAGCTCCGCGCCGGCGTGTCGCCGCGCGGGAGCTGTGGCGTGGCGTGAGCGGCCGGGCCGCGCGTCTGCTCGCCGGGTTGCACCAGAGCTGGCGCCGGTCGCTCCAGCTGCGGGTGGTGACCATCACACTGGTCGCGTCGAGCCTGCTGGTGGGCGGTTTCGCCTACCTGATCGCCGACAAGATCACCGGCATCCTGGTGGAGAACGTCGAGACCGACGTGCGGATCCGGCTGGGCAACGGCGCGGACTACGCGGCGAAGCAGTTCGGCCTCTACAACCAGCCGCAGGAGGGGCAGCTCCAGGAGACCATCGACGGCACGGTCAACTACCTGGCCGGCGGTGACCCGCAGCAGACCACCGGCGTCATCGTGGCGCTCACCGCCGACAACCACACCGGGGCCATCCAGCCCCGGTCCTCGCCCGCGGTCAACGTCCGCCCGCTGATCAGCCGGGAGCTGCGCGAGACCGTCGCCGGGGGCAAGGTCGCCAGCCAGATCCGCACCGGGCGCCTCGGCGAGGAGCGCACGAAGTACCTGGTCTACGGCTCGCCGGTGCCGACCCGGTTCGGCCAGGTGGAGCTCTACTACCTCGTGCCGCTGGCCCGGCAGGACACCACGGCCGCCGACGTACGGGGCACCGTGGCCGCCACCGGAGCGGCCCTGGTGCTCCTGCTCGCCCTGCTCGCCGGCCTGGTCACCCGGCTAGTGGTGACCCCGGTACGGGTGGCCGCCCGCACGGCCCAGCGGCTCTCCGCCGGCCTGCTCGACCAGCGGATGGTGGTCAACGGCGAGGACGACCTGGCCCTGCTCGCCGCGTCGTTCAACCAGATGGCGACCAACCTGCAACGGCAGATCCTGCGGCTGGAGGAGATGTCCCGGCTGCAACGCCGCTTCACCTCCGACGTCTCGCACGAGCTGCGCACGCCGCTGACCACGGTCCGGATGGCCGCCGACCTGATCTTCGCCGAGCGGGACGACTTCGACCCGGCGGTGGCCCGCAGCGCCGAGCTGCTCCAGGCCGAGCTGGACCGCTTCGAGGAGCTGCTCACCGACCTGCTGGAGATCAGCCGCTTCGACGCCGGCTTCGCCATGCTGGACTCCGAGCCGACCGACCTGGTGCCGGTCGTGCACCGGGTGGCCGACCGCCTGGCGGGTCTCGCCGAGCGCGTCGGGGTGGCCATCGAGCTGGACGTCCCCGGCACCCCGGTGATCGCCGAGGTGGACCCCCGACGGGTGGAGCGGGTGCTGCGCAACCTGGTCGGCAACGCCGTCGAGCACGGCGAGGCCAAGCCGGTGCTGATCACGCTCGGGGTGGACGACACGGCGGTGGCGATCACCGTCCGCGACCACGGGGTGGGGCTCAAGCCGGGCGAGGAGAAGCTGGTGTTCAACCGCTTTTGGCGGGCCGACCCGTCCCGGGCCCGGCAGACCGGCGGCACCGGGCTGGGCCTGTCGATCAGCCTGGAGGACGCCCGGCTGCACGGCGGCTGGCTGGAAGCGTGGGGCGCGCCCGGGCAGGGCGCCCAGTTCCGGCTCACCCTGCCGTCGCGGGCCGGCGACCGGCTGACCACCTCGCCGCTGCGGCTGGTCCCGGCCGACGCCACGCTGCCCTTCGGCGGGCCCCGGGCGGGCGGGCTGTTGGCCATCGGTCCCGGCACCGGGGGCACACTCACGATCGGCCCGGGCACCAACGGCGCGCTGCCGGTCGGTCCGCGCCGGCCGGGCAACGGGGGGCACGCGGAGGTGGGGTCGTGAGGCGTCGACTGCTCGCCGGCCTGCTCGGCGGCGCGCTGCTGCTGGGCGGCGTGGCCGGCTGCGGCATCCCGGAGAACACCGAGGTCCGGGTGGACGGGCCGGGGCCGGCGGCGGAGGGCGGCTCGACCAGCGGCAGCCGGGGCGAGCCCCCGAGCCGGAGCGCGGCCGGCACCGACGCCGAGCAGTTCGTCCAGAACTTCCTCTCCGCCGCGGCCGGCGAACCGGACGGGGCGTACCAGCGGGTCCGGCAGTTCATCGTGCCGGCGGACCGCGACCGCCTTCAGACCAAGCAGGGCAGCGAGGTCACGCTGGCCGTCGTCCGGCTCACCGAGGAGCCGGTGCCCGTCTACGCCCCGGACCGGACCGAGGTCACCCTCAAGGTGCAGCAGGTCGGGCAGCTGCGCACGGACGGCACGTTGGCCCCGCCGGAGACGAGCACCACGACCTACACCTTCGAGCTGCGCAGCCAGCCCGGGCAGGAGGGCGTGGCGGACGGGGGCCTCTACGTGGCGAACCCGCCGACCGCGCTGCTGCTCAGCGTCGACGCCCTGGAGACGTACTACCAGAGCCGGACGATCTACTTCTGGAACAACGACCGCACCCGCCTCGTCCCCGACCAGCGTTACCTTCCGCTCGCCGTGCCGGACGAGCGGCGGGTCAGCGAGGTGGTCAAGTGGCTGACCGCCGGGCCCTCGGCCTGGCTCGGCACGGCCGTGCGCCGGCTGCCGGACGGCACCCGCCTGATCAACAACGCCACCCGGACGGACGGCCGCTGGGAGGTCGACCTGGAGATGCCGGAGGACAAGGCCCGGCTGGAGCAGCTCGGCACGCAGCTCGCCTGGTCGCTGTCGGACCTCGACGGGCCGCTCGAAATCAAGATCCGCAACCAGTCCCAGGAGTTCATCCCCGACCTGGAACGGCGCCGCCTGGACCGCCCGGTGTACCAGCTCCCGGAGAGCTTCCAGCGGTTCTGCGTCTACGAGGGCGCCGTCCACCCGCTGGCCTACCCGGGAGAGCCGACCGGCCCGGTGCCCGTGGACCCCAAGGCGAACCGGAACGTCGTCTCCGCCGGGATCAGCCGCGCCGACAACCAGATCCTGGCGGCGCTGGTGGTCTCCGACGCCAACCGCCAGTGGCTCTCCGTCGGCACCGGCACCGACCCGGTGGCCGCCTTCACCCGCAGCGCCAAGGGGTACGCCGCCATGGGCCAGCCGGTCTGGCTGCGCTCCACGTACCGGGGGCAACCGGCCGGGCTCGTGGTCGCCGACGGGAGCCTGTACCGCTTCGACGCCCAGGCGCAGCTCACCGCCGTGCCGCTGGGCGTACCCGGCCCGGTGACCGCCGTGGCGGCCTCGCTGGACGGCCACCGGATCGCCGTCATCGCCGGGGGCGCGCTCTACGTCGCCGCACTCAGCCCCGACGGCGCGGGGGCGACCCCCGGCCCGGCCCGTCGGCTGCACACCCGGCTGACCAGCCTGTCGGCCGTCGACTGGTACGGCGAGAACACCCTGGTCCTCGCGGGCGCGGTCGGTCGCCCAGCGGTCTACGAGGTCAGCGTGGACGGCGCCCGGGAGAGCCGGCTGGAGGACAAGATCGGCGCCCGGGTGACGCACCTCGCCGCGTACCCGGCGAACGCGGTGGGTCGCCTCGGCGCCGCGATGTACGAGGCGAACGGGGTCGCGTACCGCAGCAGCCCGTTCGAGCGGATCCAGCCGCAGCAGGTGCAGGAGGTCACGCCGCCGTCGGCCGGGGCGCGCGCCGGCAACCCGACCGCCCCCTTCTTCCTCTACTGATCTCCGTGCGGGATCTCGGCGGGCTCTGGGCGGACCTCACCGACCTGGTGCTGCCCGTGGAGTGCGCCGGTTGCCGCGAGCGCCGGCCGGGGCTTCGGCACGGCGTCTGCCCGGAGTGCGTGGCGGTGCTCGGCGCGCTGCGCCCCCGGGCCGTACGACCCACTCCCGCCCCGCCCGACCTGCCGCCCTGCGTCGCCCTCGGCCCGTACGCGGGCCCGCTGCGGCAGGCGCTGCTGGCGTACAAGGACCACGGCCGGCACGGGCTGGCCCGGCCGCTGGGGGCGCTGCTCGCCGAGGTCGTGGCGGCGGCGGTGGGCGGGGTCCGCCCGGTGACGCTGGTGCCGGTGCCGGACACCGCGGCGGCGGCCCGCGCCCGGTACGGCGACCACCTCGGCCGGCTGACCCGGCACTGCGCGGACCGGCTGCGCCGGGCGGGCTGGCCGGTGCGGGTGCGGCGGCCGCTGCGGGCCCTGCCCCGCCCCGACTCGGTGACGCTGGACAGCGCCGGCAGGGCGGCGGCGGCCGAGGCGGCCTTCCGGGTCCGCCCGCGGGTCCCGTCTGCGCCCGACGGGGCGGCGGTGGTGGTGCTCGACGACATCCTGACCACCGGGTCCACCCTCGCCGCGGTGGGGCGGGCGCTGACCGCGAGCGGACTGTCACCGACGGTCGCCGCAGTGCTCGCCGCGACCGAGCGACGGCGCACTTTGTGACGGTGCGTGTTTCCGTTTCACCCGTTGGTGTATGAGCTGTGAAAAATTGTTGGCTGTCCCGGCGACCGGGGGTGACTGTCGGGCGAACAGGAGTTAGCGTTTTCGTGTCGGGGGTAGGAGGTGTTTCCATCCACCCCCGGTGGTGAAAGGAGGCGTAGCCGCACTGACCGGTCGACGCCGAGTGGGGCCTCCCCCAGGGGCGCGCGACCGGATGCCGGAACGAACGACCGTCCGAACTAGGGAGGTCACATGGACATCGTGGTCAAGGGCCGTAACGTCGAAGTGCCGGATCATTACCGGGTGCACGTGGCGGAGAAACTCGCGAAGATCGAACGCTACGACCATAAACTTATTCGTGTCGATGTGGAGCTGTTCCACGAGCGCAATCCGCGCCAGGCCGACCACTGCCAGCGCGTCGAAATCACCTGCGTTTCCCGTGGCCCGGTGATCCGGGCGGAGGCCTGCACGAACGACTTCTACAGCGCGCTCGACGCGGCCATCGCCAAGCTGGACACCCGGTTGCGCCGGGCGGCCGACCGTCGCCGCGTCCACCGGGGCCGGCACGCGCCGCTCTCCGTCGCCGCCGCCACCGCCGGCCTGCCGGTGGCCGGCCTCGACGCGCCGCTGGGCGCGTCCCCCGACGGCGCCGGGACGGCCACCGCCGTCGCCGAACGGGTCGAGGAGGAGGAACACGACCAGCCCTGGCACATCGCGCGGGAGAAGGTGCACCCCGCCGAGCCGATGACCGTCGACGAAGCCCTGTTCCAGATGGAACTCGTCGGCCACGACTTCTACCTGTTCCAGGACAAGGAGTCCGGCCGCCCGAGCGTCGTCTACCGGCGGCACGCCTACGACTACGGAATCATCTCCCTCGCCGTCTGACCCTCCGGCGCCGTGGTGGCGGCCCACCCGCCACCACGGCCGCCCGGGGCGGGGAGTCCCGCCGGGCGCCCGAGATCGACGCCGCCCGGGGCGCCCGACGCCGGATCCGGGCGGGCGGGCGGGTCAGCGGAGTTCGTCGGGGAGCAGCCCGAAGACCAGGTCGTCGGTGCGGCTGCCGGCCAGTCCCGGCAGCCGCCCGAGCAGCAGGCCCTCCCGGCGGAATCCCACCCGCTCCAGCACCCCGTGCGAGTCGGTGTTGTCGGGCACGGTGCCGGCGACCAGCCGGGCGATCCCGGCCGGACCGAACGCCCAGCCGGCCAGGAGCCGCACCGCCCTGGTGGCCAGCCCGCGTCCCCGCTGGTCGGGCAGCAGCGCGTAGCCGACCGAGCCCTCACCGGCCACCGGGTCGGAGAGGCTGAGCCCGCAACTGCCCGCCGGCTCGCCGGTGACCGCATCGACGATCAGCAGCCGGGCGATGGCGCCGGTGAGCCACGCGCTCTCGGCCAGCAGGCAACGCCGTTCGACGGCCGCCCGGGTCGGCGGCACCGGCGGGGCCTGGTTCGCCACCACCTCCGGCCGCGTGTGCAGGCGGTACATCACGTCGACGTCGTCCGGGCCGAGCCGGCGCAGGGTCACCACGCCGTCGGTGAGCCGGCCGTCGGGCAGGTCCGGCAGGAGCCGGGGGGCGGGACCGGGCGGGTCGTCGGCGAGGCGTACCCACGCGAGCAGGTCCGTCCGGCCGCCGCCGCGCAGCTGGCCGGCCGACCGGCGTACCCCCTCGTGGGTGAAGCCGGCGGCGAGCGCCACCCGCTGGCTGGCCGGATTCTCGGCGTGGGTCATCAGCTCCAGCCGGTCGACGCCGTGGCGCAGCGCGGCGTCGGCCAGGGCCCGCGTCGCGGCGCTGGCGATCCCGCGCCGCCGCGCCCACGGCGCGACCCAGTAACCCACCTCCGCCTGCCGGCGCGGCGGCACGACCTGGCCGATGCCCGCGCCGCCGACCAGCCGGTCGGTGGTCCGGTCGGCGATGGCGTACGCGGCCCCGCCGGTGGCCCAGGCCGCCGGGGCGCCCTCGGTGATCCACCAGCGGGCGTCGGCCTCGGTGTACGGCTGCGGCATGCCGGGGTTGAACCGCAGGTTGACCGGGTCGCCGCAGCCGGCGGCCAGGTCGGCGACGTCGGCGGGGCGGAACTGCCGCAGCCGCACCCCGTCGGCCTCGATCACCTCGGGCGTCACGTCAGGTCCCCGGCGAGCAGCGCGCCGACCCAGACGTCCACCCGCTCGTCGCGGTGGGTGAGCCCGCCCCGGGCGACGCCCTCGACCGTGAAGCCGGCCTTCTCGGCGACCCGACGGGAGGCGGTGTTGCCGACGTTGGCCCGCCACTCGATCCGGGCCAGGCCCAGCGTGGTGAAGCCCCAGGCGCTGAGCGCGGTCAGCGCGGCCGACAGGTAGCCCCGGCCCCGGGCCGCGGGGGCGGCCATGAAGCCGACGTCGGCCAGCAGCGGGTCGGCGGAAGAGAGCCGCAGGTCGATCGTGCCGACGTACCGGTCCTCGCCGTCGGCGACCACGAAGCAGGCGCTGGTGCCGCCCGCCCAGGTGCCACGGCCGAAGTGCAGGTACGACTCGGCGTCCGCCCGCTCGTACGGGTCGGGCACGCTGGTCCAGCGGACGGTCTGCGGGTCGCGGCAGGTGTCGACGATCGCGGGCAGGTCGCGCTCCTCCATCGGGCGCAGCCGCAACTCGGTGGCGCCGGCCGTGGCGAAGAGGACGGGCTGGGGCCCGCCGAAGACGGCGGCGCGACGGGCCTCCAGGGTGCCCGGCCCGGCCGGACCGGTCTCCCCGGGGGCGGGCACCTCGCCGGGGAGCAGGGAGCCGATCCAGCCCTCCGCGCTGCCGCCGGGGGCGGGGTCGGCGAGCCGCAGCCGGCCCTCGACGCGGAAGCCCGCCCGGAGCGCCACCAGGCGGGAGGCGTGGTTGCCCACCTCGGCCTGCCAGATCAGCCGGCGCAGCTCCAGCGCGTCGAACGCCCAGCGGGCGACGGCCCGGCTGGCCCGGACGGCCACGCCCGCGCCCCGGGCCCAGGGCGCGGTCCAGTAGCCGATCTCGCCGGAGCGCAGGCCGGTGTCGATCGAGACGAGCCCGCAGGAGGCGAGCAGTTCGCCGGTGGCGGCGTCGCAGACCGCGAACGGCGCCCCGGCGCCCGTCGCCCAGTCCGCCGGGGTCACCTCGGTCACGAACCGGTGCGCGTGTCCGGGCAGGTACGGGCGCGGTACGGTGGTCCAGCGCTGGATGTCCGGGTCCTGGCACGCCCGGTGTACCGCGTCGGCGTCGGTCGCCCGCCAGGGTCGCAGCAACAGGCCGTCCTCGGTGATCTCGACAGGTTCCACCCGAGCCATCGTGCCGGACCGTTCGCGGACGGCGTAACCGGATTTCGGCGGGGCGGCGTGAGTCGGGCGTGTTATGTCGGTTTCGCCGGCTCGGAGGGCCGCCACCAGTGACCATCGCGCCGATGGAGCGCCTACGATGGTTCGAGACTGTCTAGGGGAGCGTTGATCCGTGTCGATTCTGGAAAAGGTCCTCCGCGCGGGCGAGGGCCGTATGGTGCGCCGGCTCAAGGCCATCGCCGCCGCCGTCAACTCGATCGAGGACGACTACGTCAACCTCACCGACGAAGAGTTGCGCGGCATGACCGACCAGTTCAAGGAGCGGCTCGCTGACGGCGAGACCCTCGACGACCTG
Source organism: Micromonospora sp. NPDC007220 (assembly GCF_040634035.1). Classification (NCBI taxonomy): domain Bacteria; kingdom Bacillati; phylum Actinomycetota; class Actinomycetes; order Micromonosporales; family Micromonosporaceae; genus Micromonospora; species Micromonospora sp. NPDC007220. The sequence goes on from NZ_JBEYEU010000001.1 coordinate 1,023,684, forward strand.
CTGCCGGAGGCGTTCGCGGTCTGCCGCGAGGCGGCCGCCCGGGTGCTCGGCCAGCGGCCCTACGACGTCCAGGTCATGGGCGGCGCGGCGCTGCACTTCGGCAACATCGCCGAGATGAAGACCGGTGAGGGCAAGACCCTGACCTCGGTCATGCCGGTCTACCTCAACGCGCTCTCCGGCAACGGCGTGCACGTCATCACGGTCAACGACTACCTGGCCCAGCGGGACGCCGCCTGGATGGGCCAGGTGCACGAGTTCCTCGGCCTCACCGTCGGCGTGGTGCTGCCCAACCGGCCGGCCACCGAGCACCGGGCCGCCTACGAGTGCGACATCACCTACGGCACCAACAACGAGTTCGGCTTCGACTACCTGCGCGACAACATGGCGTGGTCGAAGGAGGAGCTGGTCCAGCGCGGCCACAACTTCGCGGTGGTCGACGAGGTCGACTCGATCCTGATCGACGAGGCCCGCACCCCGCTGATCATCTCCGGCCCGGCCGAGCACTCCGCCCGCTGGTACGGCGAGTTCGCGGGCGTCGTGGCCCGGCTCCAGGCCGGCAAGGACGGCGAGGGCGACTACGAGGTCGACCACTCCAAGCGCACCATCGCCGTCACCGAGCGCGGCGTGGCCAAGGTCGAGGACCGGCTGGGCATCGACAACCTCTACGAGTCGGTCAACACCCCGCTGGTGGGCTACCTCAACAACGCCATCAAGGCCAAGGAGCTCTACAAGCGCGACAAGGACTACATCGTCAGCGACGGCGAGGTCCTGATCGTCGACGAGTTCACCGGGCGCATCCTGCACGGCCGCCGCTACAACGAGGGCATGCACCAGGCGATCGAGGCCAAGGAGGGGGTGGAGATCAAGCAGGAGAACCAGACCCTGGCCACCATCACCCTCCAGAACTACTTCCGCCTCTACGAGAAGCTCTCCGGCATGACCGGCACCGCCCAGACCGAGGCGGGCGAGTTCAACAAGGTCTACAAGGTCGGTGTGGTGACGATCCCGACCCACCGGCCGATGGTCCGCCAGGACCGGCCGGACGTGATCTACAAGACCGAGAAGGCCAAGTTCAACGCCGTGGTGGAGGACATCGCCGAGCGGCACGCGATGGGTCAGCCGGTGCTCGTCGGCACCGTCTCGGTGGAGAATTCCGAGATCATCTCCCAGCTGCTGCGCCGGCGCGGCATCCCGCACTCCGTGCTGAACGCCAAGTTCCACGCCCGTGAGGCCGAGATCGTCGCCCAGGCCGGCCGCAAGGGCGCCGTCACCGTCGCCACCAACATGGCGGGTCGTGGCACCGACATCCTGCTCGGCGGCAACGCCGAGTTCCTCGCCGCCAACGAGCTGCGCCAGCGCGGCCTCGACCCGGTCGAGCAGGAGGAGGAGTACGCCAAGGCGATGGAGGAGGTCCTGCCCCAGTGGAAGCAGGCCTGCGACACCGAGGCGGAGGAGGTCGCCGCCGCCGGTGGCCTCTACGTGCTGGGCACCGAGCGGCACGAGTCCCGGCGCATCGACAACCAGCTGCGCGGTCGGTCGGGCCGGCAGGGTGACCCGGGCGAGTCCCGGTTCTACCTCTCCCTCCAGGACGAGCTGATGAAGCGCTTCCGCTCCGGCGCCGTCGAGGCGGTCATGGAGCGCTTCAACATCCCGGAGGACGTGCCCATCGAGTCGAAGATGGTCACCAAGCAGATCAAGAGCGCGCAGGCCCAGATCGAGGGCCAGAACGCCGAGATCCGCAAGAACGTCCTCAAGTACGACGAGGTCATGAACAAGCAGCGCCAGGTGATCTACGCCGAGCGGCTGCGGGTGCTCAACGGCGAGGACCTCTCCGACCAGGTCCGCAACATGATCGACGACGTCGTCGACGCGTACGTGCGGGGGGCCACCGCCGACGGCTACGGCGAGGACTGGGACCTGGAGCAGCTCTGGACCAACCTCAAGCAGCTCTACCCGGTGGGCATCACGATCGAGGAGCTGGAGGAGGAGGCCGGCGGCTCGCGGGCCGGCATCGACGCGGACTTCCTGCTCTCCCGCCTCAAGGAGGACGCGCACGCCGCGTACGACCGGCGTGAGGAGCAGCTCGGCGAGGAGGGCACCCGCCAGCTGGAGCGGATGGTCCTGCTCCAGGTCATCGACCGCAAGTGGCGCGAGCACCTCTACGAGATGGACTACCTCCAGGAGGGCATCAGCCTGCGGGCGTACGCCCAGCGCGACCCGGTGGTGGAATACCAGCGCGAGGGCTTCGACATGTTCGCCACCATGATGGACGGCATCAAGGAGGAGACGGTCGGCTTCCTCTACAACCTCGAGGTCCAGGTCAACGAGCCGGAGCCCGAGGCCGAGGAGGTCCAGCTGCTCGACAAGCCGGTCGAGATCCGGGCCAAGGGCCTGGGCCGGGCCCCGCAGCAGCAGGGCCTGCAATACTCCGCGCCGACCATCGACGGCGAGGCCGGCGCCGGTGCGGTGGCCGTCGAGCACGCCGAGCAGCAGGCGCCCGCGCTGGGCGTCGGTCGTCCGGCACCGGCCGCCCCGGCCGCGCCCGGCACGACCGCCCCGGCGGCGCCGCAGCGGCCGGCGTCGGGTCTGCGCGGCCCGGGCGTCCCGGCCGGCAACAACCGGCGGGCGGCGTCGGGGCAGGCGGAGGCCGGCAACGGCCCGTCCCGCAACGCGCCGTGCCCGTGCGGGTCCGGCCGGAAGTACAAGCGCTGCCACGGCTCCCCCAACGGCGGCGCGTGACCGGCAGCTGAGCGGGCGCGCGCCCGCCGGAGCAGTCGAGCCGTGGTCCTCGTGGACCACGGCTCGCTTCCGTCTCGGCCGCCGTCCGGGCGGCTGGCCACCCGGGCCGGGCGTGCGCACCTCGGCGACCGCCGGGTCGGCGCGCACCAGGTCCGCCCCGGGCTCGTGGGTGGGCACCATGCGCGGCCCGCACCCCGGCACGTCGTGGCCGGAGCCCGGTGGCTCAGAGCACCTGGAGGGCGGTGCAGAGCCAGCTGCCCCGGCGGTGCTCCAGGCGCAGCGCCATCGCCCAGGTGCGCCCGCCCGTGCCGGCGAGCACCGCGGCCACCTCGACGGCGGCGGTGCGCGGTTCGCAGACCCGCAGCCGGAGCAGGCGTACGGCCGGGCGGGTCGACCGGCGGCGGAGCGGGCCGGAGCGGGCGGTGGCGCGGGCCAGCTCGGGCAGCAGCCCGGCCGCGCGCGCCGGGTCGAGCAGCGGCCTGAGCTGCCCGGGCGAGCGGTAGCCGTTGAGCACCTCCAGGCAGGTGCGGACGAACCGGTGCGCGGCCCGGGTCGCCTCGGGGGTGGCGGTCACCAGCGCGTCCAGTGGCAGCGGGGCGACGGGCCGACGGCCGGGGCCGGTCGGTACCGGCCGCTGTCGTCGGCCGGGCGGCCGGTCGGCGTCGCGTCGGGACGACTCGAAGAGGTCGAGGACGAGCTGGGCGTGGCCCGGGGCCGGCCAGTGGGCGGCGTCGTCGTCGGTGAACGACGGCTCGAACGAGGGGGCGGGGCGTAGCCGGACGGGAGGCCGCGCCGGCCCGGGTCGGCGGTGATCGGTCATCCGGAAACCTCCCACGATCTTGCGTTTGCCTTCGTTTGCCTTCGACAGGCTCCATTCTCGGGCACGGCAGAGCTCACGGTCAATGCCCCTGCGGATCGGACCGGTTACTCCGGGTCGCGGTCTGCGAGCGGGTTGCTTCGCACCCAGTCGGCCGTCTCGGCGTACTTGCGCTCGATGTACTCCTCCAGCCGGGCACGTTCCACCCGCCACTGGCCGCGCCCGCCGATCTTGATCGCGGGCAGCTCGCCGCTGCGCACCATGTGGTAGACCTGCGAGTCCGACACGTTCAGCTCGGTGGCCACGTCGGAGAGCAGCAGGAACCTCGGCTCCACGGAAACCCCCGGGGTTGGCGTCGTTTGCTTCAGTTTGCCACCGACGGCCGACATGGCCCAGCCGCCCGGGCGCGACCTGCGCCGACCCGCCCCGGGACACACCGGTGGGACGCTTCCACCGCAGAAGGTGCGCGGTGTATGACGGTCACGGCGATAGGGCATGATCGGCCGGGGCCGGCGGAAGCCGGCGCAGGGACCTGAGCGGGGGAGACGACCGGTGACCGAGGAGCTTGTCCGGGTGTACGTGCCGGCGACCGTCCCGATGCTGACCCTCCTGCGCGGCGCCGGGCTGCCGGTGGCCGCCGCGCACGCGGTGACCCCCACCCTGCGGGAGTGGTACGCCGAGGGCGACGAGGAGGAGCTGGAGTACGTGGCCTTCACCCGGGCCGCCCAGGACGCGTTGCAGCTGCTCCGGGCCGACCCCGACGCGCCCCGCCGCCGGATCGTCGTCTCGGTCGACCTGCCCGCCTCGGCCGTGGGCCGGGGCGACGGGGAGCTGGGCTCCAGCGCGGTCGAGCTGAGCGCTCCCGTGCCGGTGGGCGCCGTCGCGGCCGTCCATGTGGACGGCGCCGACGCGGTCGAGGACGTGTCCGCTGCGGCGGAGGCGGTCACCGAGGCCCTGGCCGGCGACCCGGACGCGCAGTTCACGGTCGACGGCGCCGAGGACCACGAGCTGGAGTGGTACGACGTCACCGAGCTGGACCTGCTGCTCCGCGCCACCTCCTGACCTCCCGCGCGCCGCCTGCGCAGCCTGACGGCCGGTGCCGGCGCGGCGGGGGCGGGGCGGGTGCCGCGAGGTCAGCGGGTGGGGGCGGCCTCGACCGGCTCGTCGTCGTCGGCGTGGGCCGGCCCCAGGGTGCGGCCGAAGGCGATCATCGCGGTCAGGGCGCCCACGAAGAGCACCCAGATGGCGTTGTCGATCCGGGAGGTGCCCAGCGAGGTCTGGGCCACCGCGTCCGCCTCGCTCAGCGCCCCGGCCAGGTCGAGCAGGGACCGCCCGCCGACCCGGATGATCACCTCGGCGACGATCAGGAGCAGGCCCGGGCCGGCGCCGGCCAGCAGGTAGGCGGGCCAGCGGGGCGCGGGCGCCGCCGCGTCGAGCCGGGCGGCCCGGCGGCGGGCCAGGGTCAGGTACCCGAAGGCCAGCAGCCCGGCCACCAGGCCGGCGAGCAGGGACTCGGTGCGGGACACCCACTTGGCCGCGCTCAGCAGCGACTCTTGACCGTCGCCGCCGCCGAACAGGTCGAAGAGCGGGTCGCGGGCCCGACTGAAGGCCACCACGAAGATCAGCGTGCCGAGGGCGGCGGCCACCACGGCCCCGACCACGGATCCGCTACGCGCGCCGGCGACGGCCCCGCCGACGGTCGCGGCGGCGGCGGTGGTGGCGGCGATCACGTTGGTGGTCGCGTTGTCGGCGTACGTCAGGTTGATCGCGAACGCGGCGGCGAGCCCGACGAGCAGGCCGGTGCCGATCGCCGCCACGAAGCGCAGGGTGACCCGCTCGCTGCCCCGGCGGGCGAGCAGGTCGACACCGAAGAGGGCGAAGCCGGCGCCGGCGACCAGCGCCGCCGAGATCACCCCCGGCAGGGCGAACGCGGAGAGGCTGATGGCGGTGAGCCCGGCCGCCGCGGAGCTGATCACCTCGCGGGTCGACCAGAGCATCGCGGCCAGCCACCCGAGCGCCAGGAGCGCCAGCACCGGCGCACCGGGTGCGAGCGGCAGCGCCGTCCCGCCCCGCGGGTCGACGGAGGGTCCGGCCCCGGTCGCGTCGGTCTCGTCCACCGGTGCGGTGCCGGCGGCGTCCTGCGCTTCGGCGGCGGTGTTCCCGGCGGCGTCCGTCGTGGCGGCGGCGGTGGCCCCGATGGCGTCCGTCGTCTCGGGAACCTCGTCGGCGGCCGGCGCCGACCGGTCCGACTCCGCGGCTGCGGAGCTGCCGGGCTGCTTGGTCATCGTCTTCCCTCCGACGGACGCCCGGCCCCGGTGGGCCGGCAGTTCACCGGCCACCCAGCGTACGCGTCCACCACGCCCGCCCCCGTCGCCCGCCCCGCGCGGGGTGGGAGGGCCGAGGGTGGGGCGTGAAAGAATCGGGGAGAGGTCCCGCTGCCGTGACCGGTCAACCCGGCACGGCGTTCGGCGCCGGTCACCCGGCCGGTGCCCGCGGGTCCGGTTTCGCCACCGCTGTCGAGATCGCCAGGAGCCTTGATGGACGCTGTGTTCTCCGTACCCGAGCCGCGCAACGAGCCGGTCCGCAACTACGAGCCGGGCAGTGCCGACCGGGAACGGCTCCAGCGGCGGCTGACCGAGCTGGCCGCCGAGCGGATCGACCTGCCGATGACCATCGCCGGTGAGCAGCGGATGGCCGGCGGCGAGTCGATCGACGTCGTGCAGCCGCACAGGCACGCGCACGTGCTCGGCGTCACCGCACACGCCACCCACGACGACGCCCGCGCCGCCGTGAAGGCCGCCAAGGACGCCGCCGGAATGTGGCGGGCCCTGCCGTTCGAGGAGCGGGCCGCGATCTTCCTGCGCGCCGCCGAGCTGCTCGCCGGCCCGTGGCGCGACACGCTGAACGCGGCCACCATGCTCGGCCAGTCGAAGACCGTCATCCAGGCCGAGATCGACGCGGCCTGCGAGTTCATCGACTTCCTCCGGTTCAACGTGCACTTCGCCCGGGAGCTGCTCGAGGCGCAGCCGATGTCGTCGCCGGGGGTGTGGAACCGCTTCGACCACCGCCCGCTGGAGGGCTTCGTCTACGCGGTCACCCCGTTCAACTTCACCGCCATCGCCGGCAACCTGCCCTCGGCGCCGGCTCTGCTGGGCAACACCGTGGTCTGGAAGCCGGGCCCGACGCAGCAGTTCGCCGCGCACTTCACCATGCGGCTGTTCGAGGCGGCCGGCCTGCCCCCCGGCGTGATCAACATGGTCACCGGGCGCGGCGAGGAGGTCTCCGACGTGGTGCTCGCCGACCCGGACCTGGCCGGCATCCACTTCACCGGCTCCACGAAGGTCTTCCAGCACCTGTGGCGGACCGTCGGCGAGAACATCTCCCGCTACCGGGGCTACCCCCGGCTGGTCGGCGAGACCGGCGGCAAGGACTTCGTCGTCGCGCACACCAGCGCCGACGTCGACGCCCTGCACACCGCCCTGATCCGCGGCGCCTTCGAGTACCAGGGCCAGAAGTGCTCGGCGGCGTCCCGGGCGTACGTCCCGCGGTCGCTGTGGGAGGGCGGGCTGCGCGACCGGCTGGCCGCCACCGCGGAGTCCCTCACCTACGGCGACGTCACCGACTTCGGCAACTTCGGCGGCGCCGTGATCGACGCCAAGGCGTTCGACCGGCACCGCGCCGCGCTGGAGCTGATCTCCGGCGACGACGCCTGCCGGGTCCTCGCCGGCGGCACCGCCGACGACTCCGTCGGCTGGTTCGTCCGGCCCACGCTGTTCGAGTGCACCGACGCGGCGCACGAGACGTTCACCACCGAGTACTTCGGGCCGATCCTCGGCGTGCACGTCTTCGACGACGGCTGCTTCGACGACGTGGTCAACCAGGCCGAGTCGATCGCGCCGTACGCCCTGACCGGGTCGATCTTCGCGACGGACCGCCGGGTGGTCGACGCGGTCGCCGAGAAGATGCGGTACGCCGCCGGCAACTTCTACATCAACGACAAGCCGACCGGCGCGGTGGTCGGGCAGCAGCCCTTCGGCGGCGCCCGGGCCAGCGGCACCAACGACAAGGCCGGCTCCTGGCACAACCTCGTCCGGTGGATGTCGCCCCGGACGATCAAGGAGACCTTCGTCGCGCCGACCGACCACACCTACCCTCACATGGGCTGAGGTGCAGGGAAGGGCCCCTTCCGCGCGCCTCGCGTACCGGAAGGGGCCCTTCCTTGCCGGCGGGCGGGGGTGGGTCGGCGGCGGTACCGTGGCCGCTGTGACCCACCCCACCCCCGCGCAGGATCCCCACTTCGGCGAGCAGGGTGGCCTGCTCACCTACACCGACTATCTGCGGCTGGCCGACCTGCTGGCCGCCCAGGTGCCGGAGTCCGACCCGGCCTCCCACGACGAGCTGCTCTTCATCACCATCCACCAGGTCTACGAGCTGTGGTTCAAGCTGCTGCTCTCCGAGCTGACCGACGCCCGGGACCGGATGCTGGACGGCGAGACCTACCTGCCCCGGGTGCGGCTGGAGCGCTGCCACGTGGTGGAACGGGTCCTGATCGGTCAGGTCGACGTGATCGACACGATGACCCCGCAGGACTTCCTGGCCTTCCGCACCAAGCTCGCCCCGGCCTCGGGCTTCCAGTCCGCCCAGTTCCGGGAGATCGAGTTCCTCTCCGGCCTGAAGGACCCCGACTACCTGCGCCGCTTCCGAGGCCTGCCCGACGTCGAGCGGGAGCGCCTGGAGCGGCGGCTGGCCGAGCCGAGCCTCTGGGACGGCTTCCTGGCCGTGCTCGGCCGGGCCGGTTTCGACGTCACCGAGGATGAGTCCCGCTTCGCGGCGTACGCCACCATCGCCGGGGACCGGGAGCGGTTCGGGCCGCTGTGGGACCTCGCTGAGGCGCTGGTCGCCCACGACCAGGCGTTCTCGCTGTGGCGGGCCCGGCACGTGCTCATGGCCGAGCGGCAGATCGGCACGAAGCCCGGCACCGGGGGCTCGGCCGGTGGGGCATACCTGCGCTCCCGGGTGGAGACCCGGTTCTACCCGGAGCTGTGGGAGCTGCGTAGCCGACTGTGACCGTTCCGCGCCTCCCTGGCGGACTGTCTCGCGCCGACAGTGCACATAGGAACCCGACCGGGTGGCGAAAATGCCAAATCCTGGACGCCGCGTCGGCAAAGTGGCAGCGTGAGGGGCATGGCGGATTCCGGAGTCAACCCCACGGCGGCGGCCCTGCTCGGGCTGCTCCACGAGGGCCCCATGACAGGTGGCCAGTTGATGGCCGCCGCCGAGCGCCGACTGGCGCCGTACTGGTCGATGACGCGTAGTCAGGTCTACCGGGAGCTGCCGGTGCTGGCCGAGCGGGGCCTGGTCCGGATGGGCAAGCCCGGCCCGCGCTCCAGCCAGCCGTACGCGATCACCGCAGCGGGAAAACGGACATTCTCCCGCTGGCTTGCCGAGGAGCCGGGGCGGGACACCATCCGCAACCCGATCGCCCTGCGGATCGCCTTCGGCGAGCTGCACTCGGCCAGCCAGCTCAAGAACCTCCAGGCCGCGGCCAACGACTACCACACCGAGGCCCTGGCCAAGGTCCGGGAGCAGGTCAAGAACGCCAAGAAGGAGGGCGACGCGTACGACGCCAGCGCGCTGGAGTTCGCCGTCGCCTACCACAAGGCCGCCCTGTCCTGGCTGAAGAGCGCCCCGGTCGCCTGACCACAGGGCCTCCCACCGGGATCTTTTGGCTCGTGACTGCGGGGCTCGCAGGCCCGCTCCTCGCACGAGCTGGGTCTTTTTTGGCTCGTGACTGCGGGGCTCGCAAGCTCACTCCTCGCACGAGCTGGGTCTTTTTTGGCTCGTGACTGCGGGGCTCGCAAGCTCACTCCTCGCACGAGCAGTACCCTTGTCTGTCGTGACCGCTGCCGATTACGCCGAACAGCTCAAGGACCTCGACGCCACCCTGCGCAACATCGAGGCGGTGCTCGACATCGACCGGCTGCGCGCGGACAAGGACCGCCTGGAGCAGGAGGCCTCCGCGCCCGACCTGTGGGACGACCAGGCGAAGGCCCAGGAAGTGACCTCGCAGTTGTCGTACGTCAACAGCGAGATCAGCAAGCTCGGCAGCCTCCGTTCCGGGCTCGACGACGCCAAGGTGCTGCTGGAGCTGGCCGAGGCGGAGTCCGACCCGGGGGTGCTCACCGAGGTCGAGGCGGAGATCGCCACGCTGGGCAAGGCCATCGAGGAGATGGAGGTCCGCACCCTGCTCTCCGGCGAGTACGACTCCCGGGAGGCGCTGGTCGCCATCCGGGCCGGCGCCGGCGGCGTGGACGCGGCGGACTTCGCCGAGATGCTGCTGCGGATGTACCTGCGCTGGGCGGAGCGGCACGGCTACCCGACGGAGGTCTACGAGACCTCCTACGCCGAGGAGGCGGGCCTGAAGTCGGCCACCTTCACGGTCAAGGTGCCCTACGCGTACGGCACGCTCAGCGTCGAGTCGGGCACCCACCGGCTGGTGCGGATCAGCCCCTTCGACAACCAGGGGCGCCGGCAGACCAGCTTCGCCGGTGTCGAGGTGCTGCCGGTGGTCGAGCAGACCGACAGCATCGAGATCCCCGAGAACGAGATGCGGGTCGACGTCTACCGCTCCTCCGGCCCGGGTGGGCAGAGCGTCAACACCACCGACTCCGCCGTGCGGCTCACACACATCCCGACCGGCATCGTGGTCACCTGCCAGAACGAGAAGTCCCAGTTGCAGAACAAGGCGTCCGCGCTGAGGGTGCTCCAGGCCCGGCTGCTGGAGGTCAAGCGCCAGGAGGAGCAGGCGAAGCTCCAGGGCCTGAAGAAGGACACCACCGGCGCGTGGGGCGACCAGATGCGCTCGTACGTCCTGCACCCGTACCAGATGGTGAAGGATCTCCGGACGGAGCAGGAGACCGGCAACCCGACCGCGGTCTTCGACGGCGACCTGGACAAGTTCCTCGAGGCGGGCATCCGGTGGCGCAAGCAGCAGCAGCTCGCCGGCGACGCTGCGTGATCAACCGTGGGCGGAGCGCGTCGTCGATCTTCCCGGTACGCCCGAATTGGATGACGCGACTCGCAACGGCGGGGCGTGGGGCTTGGCTCCCCGGTTACACCGCGTAGACTCACGACCCGTGATTCAGCTTGAGCAAGTGACGAAGACGTACCCGAAGGCGTCCCGGCCTTCGCTCGACAACGTGTCCGTCTCGATCGAGAAGGGCGAGTTCGTCTTCTTCATCGGTCCATCCGGCTCCGGCAAGTCCACCATCATCAAGCTGCTGCTGCACGAGGTCGCGCCCAACAAGGGCCGGGTCGTCGTCAACAGCAAGGACGTCACGTCGATGCGTTCCTGGAAGCGACCCCACTTCCGGCGTTCCATCGGCTGCGTGTTCCAGGACTTCCGGCTGCTGCCGAACCGCACCGCGTACGAGAACGTGGCGTTCGCCCTCGAGGTGATCGGCAAGACCAAGGCGGTCGCCCGCCGGGTCGTGCCCGAGGTTCTGGAGCTGGTCGGACTCGGTGGCAAGGAGCACCGCTACCCGCACGAGCTCTCCGGCGGTGAGCAGCAGCGGGTCGCCGTCGCCCGGGCGTTCGTGAACCGTCCGCTGATCCTGCTCGCGGACGAGCCGACCGGAAACCTGGACCCGGACACCTCGATCGAGATCATGCGCCTGCTGGACCGGATCAACCGCACCGGCACGACCGTCGTGATGGTCACGCACGACTCCAACATCGTGAACCAGATGCGCCGCCGGGTCATCGAGATCGAGAGCGGCCGCATCGTGCGCGACCAGGCCCGCGGCGTCTACGGCTGAGTCGACGCCACCCCTGCGCAGCCTGACGACGAACACCTCATGCCGGAGACCCGGAGGAAATCCCGATGCGCGTGAAATACGTCCTGTCCGAGGTACTGGTCGGACTGTGGCGCAACGTGACCATGACCATCGCGATGATCATCACGATGGCGGTCTCGCTGACCATGCTCGGCGCCAGCGGTCTCATGTACCGCCAGGTCGACGACATGAAGGACCTCTACTACAAGAACATCCAGGTCTCGATCTTCCTGACACAGGAGGTGACCCCCGAGCAGCGTGAGTCCCTGGACGCGAAGCTGAAGGCCGACTCGCTGGTCAAGGAGGTCATCTTCGTCAACAAGGAGGAGGCGTACAAGCGCTTCCAGGAGATGTTCCAGGACGCTCCCGACCTGCTCAGCGCGGTCAAGGCGGACAGCCTGCCCGAGTCGTACCGGCTCACGCTGAACAATCCCGAGCAGTACAAGAACATCTACGACCAGTACAAGGACACCGAGGGCGTCGACGAGATCGTCGACCAGAGTCGCCTGCTGGACAAGATCTTCGACATCCTCACCGCGATCCAGAACATCGCCCTGGCCGCCGCGATCGTGATGGCCGTCGCCGCGCTGCTCCTGGTCGCCAACACGATCCAGGTGGCCGCGTACAGCAAGCGGCGTGAGGTCGCGGTCATGAAACTGGTCGGCGCGTCGAACTGGTTCATCCAGGCGCCGTTCGTGCTGGAGGCCGTGGTCGCCGGCCTGATCGGCTCGTTGCTGGGCCTGGTGGCCCTCATCGCGGCCAAGTACCTACTCTTCGACGGGTCGCTCCAGGCGCTGCAGGGCCTGCTCTCCCCGATCGGCTGGGGCGACATCCTGTTCATGTTCCCGCTGATGGCCGGCGTCGGCGGCCTGGTCAGCGCGGTCACCGCCTGGGTCACCCTCCGCTTCTACCTGCGGGTCTGACGCCCGTACGGCTCGACGACGGCCCTTCTGCGCCAGGAACAAACGGCGCGGGAGGGCCGTTGCCGTTCGGGTAGCATGATCTCCGCCCCGCGGCCGGTCACGTCCGGCGCGGATCACCGGAAGGGGGTGGCGCCGATGCCACGGGAAAAGGGACGCAAGGTCGTCGCCTCCAACAAGAAGGCCCGGCACGACTACGCGATCCTCGACACCTACGAGGCGGGCATGGCGTTGACCGGCACGGAGGTCAAGTCACTGCGGGCCGGGCGTGCGTCGCTGGTCGACGCGTTCGCGCAGGAGCGCAACGGCGAGCTCTACCTGCACGGGATGCACATTCCCGAGTACACGCAGGGCACCTGGACCAACCACGAGCCCCGGCGGACCCGTAAGCTGCTGCTCAACCGGCTGGAGATCGACCGGCTGATCGGCAAGACCCGCGAGGGCGGCCTGACCATGGTGCCGTTGCAGGTCTACTTCTCCGACGGCTGGGCCAAGGTGGAGATCGCCCTGGCGAAGGGCAAGAAGTCGTACGACAAGCGGCAGGACCTCGCCAAGCGGGACGCGGACCGGGAGATCGCCCGGGTCGCCGGCCGGCGTGGCAAGGGCATGGATGACTGAGGTGTCCGTCCTGTCCGGTTCGGCGCGCCCGCCGGGGGCTCGGGATGAAACCCGTTGCGGCAGGCGTTACGCTTGTCAGTGCCGCCACATCGGCGGCCTGTCGAGGGGGTGACTGGTTTCGACTTCGTACGCAGCGACAGGGGAAGCGAGCCGAGGAAGCCGACGTCGTCTCGAGAATCGGTCGTCGGAAACCAATAAGCGCCAAGAACAATCGCGCTGACTTCGCTCTCGCCGCCTGAGGCGAGTAGTGAGTCTGTCGGCCTGGGAGCGCCTTCGACCCAGTTAGCCGGCATCAGCTAGAAGGCTGGCCAATCGGACCCGGTCGCGGGGTCCGTGCGGCGAGATCAATCAGCGACTGGGCCCGTCACACCAACTTGCTCGCGTGAGCGGTGGGGCCGAGTAGAGGCACAGCGAGCTGCGCTCGGAGAAGCCCTGACAAACCGGCGAAGGACCCGGGTTCGATTCCCGGCACCTCCACCACCAGACGATGCGCCCCGGTCCACCGGACCGGGGCGCATCGTCGTGTCGGGACTGGTCGGCCTGGGGCGCCCGGGTCGCACGGGACAGGAGGGGCGGATGGGACCGATGAGGTCCGTCCCGCCTCTGGACAGGGCGGACGCGCGGGTCCACCATCGCTGTACGCGGTCAGACGCGACGCGGGAGGTGCCCATGGTCACCGGTCCGATCCAGCAGCCGCCCACCCCGCCCGGAGGGCTCCGGCCGCCCGCCGCGCGCCGGCCTCCCGGCACCCCGCCCGGAGGCCTGCACCCGCTCGCCCGGGCGCTGGCCGTCGCGCCGGCCGGACCGCGCTGGCGGGAGCGTTTCCTCGTGGGGCTCGGCCCCGTGCGACGGGGCTTCACGGAGCACGTCCGGGTCACCGAGGGGCCCGCCGGCCTCTACGCCGAGGTGCTCGGCCAGGCGCCCCGGCTGGAACGCGGGGTGCGGCTGCTGGCCCGGGAGCACGTCGCCATCACCGCCGCGCTGAGCGCCCTCCAGCAGGCGGCGGAGCTGCCGGACGCCTCGCTCGACGACCTCCTGGGTCGGGCCGCGCACCTGCTACGGGCCCTCGCCCGGCATCGGCAGCGCGGCGCGGACCTGCTCTGGGAGGCGTACGAGACGGATCTCGGCGGAGAGACCTGACCAGGGGGAACCGGCGTGGACGTACCGGCGTCCAACCCACATGCGCCGTACCGCCGCCCTGCTGGGCCTTCCGCTGTTGATGATCGTCGCCGGGTGCGCGCCGGCCGGCTCCGACCCGGCCGTCGACCCGGTCGCCTCCGACCCGCGTCAGGACGCCTTCGCCCAGCGGGCCACCGAGGTGGCCGACTCGTGGCGACCGCTTCCGGCGTGGAAGTCCGGTTACGTGCCCATGCAGGACCCGACGGTGCTCGTCGGCGACCCGGGCTTCACCGGGGAGACCAAGATGGCCTTCCTCAACGGCTGGTACCGCGACCAGGTAACAATGCCCGTCGCGCAGCCCGCCGACGGCACCATCAAGTTCCCGGACGGCACGCTGACCGTCCCGCTGGTCAGCGCCGCCACCGCGTACGGGCAGCTGGACCAGGGGGATCCGCCGCCGTGCGACGGCCGCCCCAAGGACCCCGGGACCAAGCTCCCCGGTGGTGGCCCCACCATCGAGCCGGGGCCCGACGGCCCGGTGAGCAGCAACTCGCAGACCGCCTGCGTCCCGCTGACGGTCACGGCCGTGAAGCTGGGCACCGCGCCGGTGCGCACCAGCCGGGGCGAGGCGCAGGTGCCGGCGTGGCTGTTCACCGTCGAGGAGATCACCGCGCCGGTGGCCCGGCTCGCCGTGGCGCCGCAGGCCGTCACCGCCCCGCCCGAGCCCGCCCCGCCCGCCCGCCCGGCCCCGGAGGGCCTGGTCGGCGCACAGGACGTCCAGTCCGTGAACGGCACCGAGCTGACCTGGCGGCTCGGCGTGGGCACCTGCGACACCGGGATCACCCCGATGGTGCAGGAGCGCGACGACGTCGTGGTGGTGGGCGGCAGTGTGATCCGCGCCACCGGCGTGTGCAACGCGATGCTGAAGATGGAACCGGTCACCGCCACGCTGAAGGCGCCGCTGGGCGACCGGCCGATCCTCGACGTGCTCACCGGCGCGCCGCTGCGCCTCGCGACGCGCTGACGGGAGCGACCGGGCGGCGGCTCACAGGAGCCGGGGCACCTCGGTGCTGACCGGCACCGGCAGCACCGTCGGGCCGTCGGCGCGCAGGCCGGCGGCCAGGGCGTCGCCGAGCTGCTCCGGGGTCTCCACGACGGTGGCCGTGCAGCCGTAGCCCCGGGCGATCGCGGTGATGTCCAGCCCCGGCAGGTCCAGCCCGGGCACCCCCGGGGTGTCCTTGAATTCGGCGAAGGCCTTCAGGATCGCGTACTGCTGGTTGACCGGCACCACCACGACCAGCGGCAGGCGCAGCCGCGCGGCGGTCCAGAGCGCCTGCACCGAGTAGTGGAACGAGCCGTCCCCGATCACCGCGACCACCGGCCGTCCCCGGCCGGTGTCGCGCTGCGCGAGCGCGATGCCGACCGCCGCCGGCAGGCCGTACCCGAGGCCGCCGCTGGCCATCGTGAAGTACGACCCGGGGCGGGTGGCGCGCAGCCGGCGGCGCAGCGCCGGCAGGCTGGACGGCGACTCCTGGACCAGGATCCCGTCGGCCGGCCAGTGCCGGGCCAGAGCCGCGAAGAGGGCGTCCGGGGCCAACGGCAGCCCGTCCACCGGCGGGGGCGGATCCGGGCGCGCCGGCGGCGCCGGCCGGTCCGCCGCCGGGAGCAGGTCGACCAGGGCGGCCAGGGCCAGCCCGGCGTCGGCGAGCAGGCTGTCGCCCACCGGCGCGCGGGCCGCCTCGTCCGGGTCGTCGGTGACGTGCAGCAGGCGGGCCCCGGCGGGCAGGTGGTCGCCCGGCACGTGCGGGTAGTAGCGGAAGACCGGAGCGCCGACCACCAGCACGGTGTCGTGCCCGTCCAGCGCCTCCGAGAGCGGCCCCATCGCGAACGGGAGCACCCCCCGGAAGTGCGGGTGGTCCTCGGGGAAGGCGGCCCGCTCCGGCGCGGGCGCCGACCAGACCGGCGCGGCGAGCCGCTCCGCCAGCGCCACGGCGGCGGGCCAGCCGTCGGCCCGGTCCACGGCCGCGCCGAGCACCAGCGCGGGCGCGCGGCTGGCGGCCAGCACGGCGGCGAACTCGCGCAGCCGGCGCGGGTCGGGCGCGAACCGGGTCGCCACCGTACGCACCGGCGGTGGCGGGTCGGCCGGCTGCGCCCAGTCGTCGAGGGGCAGCGAGAGGAAGACCGGCCCGGCGGGCGGCTGCACCGCCGTCGCGTACGCCCGCATCAACGCCGCCGGGACGTCCTGCGCGCGGACCGGCTCGTGGCTCCACTTCACGTACGGCTGGGGCAGTTCGGTGGCCCGCCGGCTGGCCAGCCGGGGCTCGATCAGCAGCATCTCCCGGGTCTGCTGGCCGGCGGTGACGATCAGCGGGGTGCGGTTGTGCCACGCGGTGACCAGGTTGCCCATGCCGTTGCCCGTGCCGGGCGCGGTGTGCAGGTTGACGTGCGCCGCCCCGCCGGTGGCCTGCGCGTAGCCGTCCGCCATGCCGACGGCCGACGCCTCGTGCAGGGCGAGCACGTAGTGGAAGTCGTCCGGGAAGTCGCGCAGGAACGGCTCCTCCGTGGAGCCGGGGTTGCCGAAGACCGTGGTCAGGCCGAGGGCACGGAGCAGGTCGTACGTGGTGTCGCGGACCGTAGCCATCGCCCTCAGGCTATCGGGGCGACTCGGGCTATCCGGGCCTTTCGCCGCTCCTCGCCTCAGGGGAGCGCGAAGGGCAGGGTGATGCCGTCCAGCGCGCGCCCGCAGGCGCAGTCCCGCTCGGCCGGCAGCGCGGCGACGGCCGCCAGCAGCAGGCCCCGCAGCCGGTCGGTGTTCTCCCCGAAGACCCGGAACACCTCCTCCTGCGTCACCGCGCCGCCCCCCTCCACGCCCGCGTCGAGGTCGGTGACCAGGGCGATCGAGGAGTAGCAGAGGGCCAGCTCGCGGGCCAGCACCGCCTCCGGGTGGCCGGTCATGTTGACCACCGTGCCGCCGATCGAGGCGTACCACCGCGACTCGGCACGGGTGGAGAAGCGTGGGCCCTCGACCACCACCACCGTCCCGCCGTCCACCGCGGGCACGTCCCGGCCGGCCGCGGCGGCCAGCAGCCTACGCCGGCCCGAGGGGCAGTACGGGTCGGCGAAGGAGACGTGCACCGCGCCCCGGTCGTAGTAGGTCTGCGTCCGTCCGCTGGTGCGGTCGATCAGCTGGTCGGGCACCACGAACGTGCCCGGCCCGAGATCCGGCCGCAGACCGCCCACGGCGCAGGGGGCGAGCACCTGGCGTACGCCGAGGGAGCGCAGCGCCCAGAGGTTGGCCCGGTAGGGGATCAGGTGCGGCGGGTGGCGGTGGTCCCGGCCGTGGCGGGGCAGGAACGCCACCCGCCGGCCGCTGACCTCGGCGATCGTGACGGCGTCGGACGGCGGCCCGAAGGGCGTCTCCACCACGTGCTCGGTCGCGTTGTCGAGCAACGCGTACAGCCCCGAACCGCCGATCACCGCGAGTTCCGCCGTGGGACCCATCGGCCCTCCCTCGTGTCCGCCGATCTACCGCACGTCAGACCTTAGCCACCGCCCCGGGGGCAAGCTATGGTGCCAGGCATGGCGTTCACAGCGCGGATGACACCGGTGCCCCCGGGCGTCCCGGTCCGGTCGGTCTGACGGGTGTCCGGCATGCAGGGAGAGGGGCAGGCGATCGGCGGGCGGGCGACGGGGTCGATGACCGGGCGGCTGCTGGTCGCGACGCCGGCGCTGAAGGACCCGAACTTCGACCGTACGGTGGTGCTGCTGGTGGCGCACGAGCCCGGCGGCGCCCTCGGCGTGGTGCTCAACCGGGCCACCGAGGTGCCGGTCGCCGACGTGCTCGGCGACTGGAGCGACCTGGCCCGCGACCCGGCGGTGCTCTTCGAGGGCGGCCCCGTGCAGCCCGACTCGGCGATCTGCCTGGCCCGGATGCGTCACCCGGTGCAGCGGCTCAGGGGATTCCACCAGGTCTCCGGGGCGGTCGGCACCCTCGACCTCTCCGTCGACCCGGGGCCGCTGCGGGAGGGCATCACCGGCATCCGGGTCTTCGCCGGCTACTCCGGCTGGGGCACGGGGCAGTTGGAGCAGGAGATCGAGGACGGCTCCTGGTTCGTGCTGGACGCGCTGCCCGGCGACGCCTTCGTGGACCGGCCGGACGACCTGTGGCCGATGGTGCTGCGCCGCCAGGGCGGCATGATGGCGGCGGTCGCGCACTTCCCGCCGGACGTGGCGCTCAACTGAGCCGCGGGGTGGGCCCCCGCGAGATGACCATGCGGCGGGCGCTGTGTATAGTTCTGTCGTGCCCGGGTGACCGGGACGAGGCAAGGGGCCGTGGCGCAGCTGGTAGCGCACCACACTGGCAGTGTGGGGGTCAGGGGTTCGAGTCCCCTCGGCTCCACCCTTGTTTTACAGGTCAGCGGCCTGGTCGAGAGAGATTCGACCAGGCCGCTGATTCGTTCTCCGGCCGGTCAGGCGGCGCGGCGGGCGCGGCGGCGGGCCTGCATGAAGGCGGTGTCTCCGCGTACGCCGTCCCACCAGGCCCACGGAACGCCGGTCACGTACCGGCCGATCGAGGCGAAGACCGGCGCGGCGTCGGCGTCGCGGCCGGTGCGCGCCAGCCCGTACGCCAGGATGTTCGCATCGTTCAGCCAGTCGGCGTGCCGGGTGGCCGGCTGGTGGAACCACCGGGACAGCGCGTTGTCGAGATCCGACTGCATGACCGGGTCCTGCCGCCACCGCTCGCTGACCTCACCGGCGGCGCTGTCCTGGGATGCGCGCTCCTGCTCCCACAGCGCCCACTCGGCGGCGGCCTGTACCGGCAGCACGTGCAGCGGCGAGCCCGCAGGCGCCGCGGCGGCGACCGACCGGGCGAAGCCGAACATCGCCTCGTGCGAGCCGCTCCACTTCCGGCAGTGGTAGGTCAGCTTGAGCATGTGCCCCTCCCGATGCCAGGGGTCGCGCCGGGTCAGCTCACGCCACGTCTCCTCGACGTCCTCCCGTGGCGTGCTCTGGCCGATCATCAGGTCCAACAGGTTCACGTACGGCGTGGGGTCCTCGGGTGCGAGCCGCATCGCCAGATCGTTCACCTGCCGGGCCAGTTGCAGCAGGCGGTTGAACTCGGTCCACTGCTCCGGACGGACGCTGGCGGCCCAGTCCCCGCCGCGCACCTCCCAGGCTCGTGCCATCAGGGACCGGGCACGTACGAGTTGCGCATCCGGACTGGTGGGCGTGCGCGCCGCCCAGCGGTCGGTCCAGGCGGCCGCGGTGTCGACCCGGCCGGTCGCGGGGTCGACCCGGGATCCCAGCCCACCGGCGGTCGATTCGGCCATGACGCGGACGTACCGCGCCCGACGGTCGTGGTCACCTCGGGTGGCAGCCAGAGCCTTCCGGGCGGCTTCGGCGTCGGAGCCGTACCGCGCCTGCGTGCACGCCTCGCGCAGCACGGCGTCGTCCTGCGCCAGGTTCGTATCGATCTGGCGGGTGAGCAGCCGCCACACGGTTGAGATCACAACCAAGGATGGTAGGCGTCGGCTGGCGTCCTCCTCGGGCCCGGACCTGGTCCCCCTCGGGAATAGGGGTCCTGTCGCACAAGTGAGGCGTTGTCGCCCACCGTGCCTTCTGTCACGATCGCCCCACTGGAGGCCTTTCCCCCGCCCGGTGGTTGGGCCCGATCCCGTGCGGCCAGCGAAGGAGCCGATGGTGGACCACCCCCACGCGTTGACAGCCGAGCAACTGGACCAGTTCCGGCGCGACGGGCACCTGATCCTGCGGGGCGTGCTCCCGACCGGGACGCTGGACGCGCTGCACGGCTCGTTCAGCCGCGTCGTCGACCACCTCGCCCGGCAGTGGCAGCAGCGCGGGATGATCACCGAGACCTTCGCCGACCTGCCGTACGACCAGCGCTACCTGCGCCTGATCGAGTCCAGCCAGGTCCGCGTACCGGCCGCCTGGCGGCGGATCCTGGTGGGACGGCCGGTGTACGACCTGTGGCGCACCCCCGAGCTGCTCGGCCCGGTGCGCAGCCTGCTCGGCGACGAGGTCTACGCGCACGGCGTCTGGAACGCCCGGCCGCGCGACCCCCACGGCCGCACCCAGCAGGTCGCCTGGCACCAGGACGCCTACTACTACAAGGGTTGGGACGCCTCGGTCGGGCCGCTGCTGTCGGTGTGGATCCCGCTGGTGCCCGTGGACGAGGACACCGCCTGCCTCCAGTTCGTCACCGGCTCGCACACCCGGGGCTGGATCTCCCGCGACCGCCTGCCCAACGGCGAGTACGGCACGTCGGACGAGGCCGTCGGGGACGGCCCCGTCAGCACCGCCCGGATGGAGCCCGGCGACGTGGTGATCTTCACGGACACCACGCTGCACCGCTCGACGCCCAACGTGTCGGACCGCATCCGGTGGAACATCGACATCCGGTTCGCCCCGGCGGTCGACGAGGTGGTCCGGAACTCGCCGCGCGGCTACCGCTGCTTCAGCGCCGCCGACCCGGCACAGGTCGAGTCGTTCGAGACCTGGGCCGGCCGGTACCGGTACGAGCCGGAGGACCTGCTGACGGAGCTGACGAACTTCGAGGAGGGCTACGACCTCGACGTGCTCAGGGCGTTCTCCCGCGCGTCGCCGTACGCGGACATCTACTGAGGCCGCCGCGCCTCAGCCGAGGTGGCGCTCGATCTCGGCCAGCTCCTCGGCGCCGAGGTCCAGGTCGTCCAGGGCGGCGACGTTCGCCTCCAGCTGCGGCACGCTGCTCGCCCCGATGATCACGCTGGTCATCCGCGGGTCGCGCAGCGCCCAGGCGAGCGCGAGCTGGGCCAGCGACTGGCCGCGCCGCTCGGCGATCGCGCCGAGCGCCCGGATGGTGGCCATCTTCTCCTCGCCGAGGTCGCTCTCGCTGAGGAAGACGCTGGTGCGCACCCGGGAGTCCGCCGGGATGCCGCCCAGGTAGCGGTCGGTGAGCAGGCCCTGGGCGAGCGGGCTGTAGGGCGATGCAGCCCGCGCCGACGCGCTCCAGCGTGTCCAGCAGGCCGTCGTCCTCCGTCCAGCGGTTGAGCATCGAGTACGACGGCTGGTTGATCAGCAGCGGCGTACCCAGGTCACGCAGGATCGCGGCGGCCCGCTCGGTCTGCGCGGAGTCGTAGTTGGAGACGCCGACGTAGAGCGCCTTGCCGGCCCGGACGACGGCGTCGAGGGCGCCCATCGTCTCCTCCAGCGGGGTGTCCGGGTCGAAGCGGTGCGAGTAGAAGATGTCGACGTGGTCCAGCCCGAGGCGGCGCAGCGACTGGTCCAGCGAGGAGACCAGGTACTTGCGGGAGCCCCACTCGCCGTACGGGCCGGGCCACATCAGATAGCCGGCCTTCGTGGAGACGACGAGTTCGTCCCGGTACGGCCGCAGGTCGGTGGCGAGCATCCGGCCGAAGTTCTCCTCGGCGCTGCCCGGTGGCGGTCCGTAGTTGTTGGCCAGGTCGAAGTGGGTCACGCCCAGGTCGAAGGCGCGGCGGACGACGTCGCGCTGCCGCTCGTACGGCCGGTCCGGGCCGAAGTTGTGCCACAGCCCGAGCGAGATGGCGGGC
Source organism: Micromonospora sp. NPDC007220 (assembly GCF_040634035.1). NCBI lineage: Bacteria > Bacillati > Actinomycetota > Actinomycetes > Micromonosporales > Micromonosporaceae > Micromonospora > Micromonospora sp. NPDC007220. Next base: position 1,045,303 of record NZ_JBEYEU010000001.1, read on the forward strand.
AGCCGCAGTCCGCTGCGCCCGCTGCGCCGGTAGGTCATCTGGTCGTAGCGCTCATCCGCGGCGAGGTAGGTCACGGTCACCGACCCTATCCCCGCCGGTGGCGGGCGTGCGCGGCGAACGGGCCTGCGACAACGGACTCCGGGGTAGTTTCGGGACCATGCGTTTCGTCCCGCTCGACACCCCCAAGCCCCTGTCCAAGATCGGCCTCGGCACCTGGCAGTTCGGGTCCCGGGAGTGGGGCTACGGCCCCGAGTACGAGCGCCGGGCCGCCGACATCGTCCGGCGCGCCGTCGACCTCGGCATCACCGTCTTCGACACCGCCGAGCTGTACGGCTTCGGCCGCAGCGAGCGGATCCTCGGCGAGGCGCTCGGCGACGACCGGCCGAAGGTCGTGATCGCCACCAAGATCCTGCCGATCCTGCCGGTCGCCCCGGTGGTGCAGCAGCGGGCGGTCGCCTCGGCCGCGCGGCTCGGCGTCACCCACCTCGACCTCTACCAGGTGCACCAGGCCAACCCGCTGGTCGCCGACCACACCACCATGCGCGGCATGCGCGCTTTGCAGGACGTCGGGCTGGTCGGCGAGGTCGGCGTCAGCAACTACGGCCTGCGCCGCTGGCAGGTCGCCGAGGCGGCGCTCGGCCGGCGCGTGCTCAGCAACCAGGTCCGCTACAGCATGGTCGACCGCGGGCCCGAGCACGACCTGCTGCCGTACGCGAAGCAGGCCGGCCGCGTCGTCATCGCGTACAGCCCGCTGGCCCAGGGCTTCCTCTCCGGCCGGTACGACGCGAAGAACCCGCCGAGCGGGGCGGTGCGCCGGGCCAACCCGTACTTCCTGCCGGAGAACCTGGAGCGCGGCGCGACGCTGATCGAGACCCTGCGGCAGGTGGCCGACGCGCACGACGCCACGCCCAGCCAGATCGCCCTCGCCTACCTGCTGCGCCACCCGAACGTGCTGGCCATCCCCGGCGCCTCCGGCGTGGAACAGGTCGAACGCAACGCGGCTGCCGCCGACATCGACCTGGCCGACGACGAACACGCCGCGTTGGCCCGCGCGGCGAAGGAGTTCCGCCCGATCACCGGCCTGGCGGCGGCGCCCCGCCTGCTGCGGGCCCGAGCCGGAAGGTGAGCCGATGGACGACATCACCGCGCTGATCCTCGACGACCACGCGGCCTTCCGCCGGGGCTTCGCCCGCCTCGACGACGCCCGCGACGAGCACGAGCTGCTGGCGATCTGGGACGCGCTCGCCCTGCACCTGGACGTGCACGCCGAGGCGGAGGAGGCGATCCTCTACCCGCACCTGGTGCGCCACGGCGACGACGGCGAGGCCGAGACCGTCGACGCGATCGGCGACCACAACAAGATCCGCGACGCCGTCGCCGAGTCCAAGCTGCACCCGGTGGGCTCCGACGAGTGGTGGGCGGCGGTGGGTACCGCCCGCCGGGAGAACAGCGAGCACCTCGCCGAGGAGGAGGACGAGGCGCTGCCCGACTTCCGCCGGCACGCGAGCGTCGAGCTGCGGGCCGAGCTGGGCCGCCGCTGGCTGACCTTCCACGGCGAGCACAAGAACGGCCGCGACCTGGCCTTCGCCGACAAGGACCCGCAGCGCTACGTCGACGAACACCGCCGCTGACCGGAACGTCGATCTCCCCGACGCGGGGGAGTCGCCCCGGGGCACGACCGGGACAGAATGGGCCGGTGAAGCCCCGCACGGTCCTCGCCCCGCTGACGGCCGGCAGCACCTGGCGGCGCGGCGTGTTCCTGCTGCTCGGCGGGGTGCTCGCGCTGCCGTACGCGCTGCTGGCGGTGGCCTTCGCCCAGCTGCTGACCCGGTCGGACATCCCCCGGCCGCTCGTGCTGGCGCTGCTCGGCGTCGCGGCGGTCATCGCGGCGGTCCCGGTCTTCCTCGACGGCCCCCGGGCACTGGAGATCGCCGCAGCGCGGACCCTGCTCGGCGTCGACCTGCCGGACCCGGCCCCCGGGCACGTCGCCGACCGCGAGACCCGGCTGCGCTCGGCGCTCTGGATCGGGCTGCACCTGTTCAGCGGCGGGCTGGTGGTGGCCGCCCTGTTCAGCGCCGTGCCGATGGCGCTCGCCTTCATCGGGCAGCAGTTCGGGCTCGACACCGGGATGACCGGCGGCGACCGGTTCGGGCCGCTCGACGGGCGGGACACCGGCTGGCTGACCCTCGCCGGCGTCGTCGTGCTGGTGGCGCTCGGCTACGCCGTGGCCGGGCTGGGCGCGCTGGCGGTGTCGATGGCCCCGGTGCTGCTCGGCCCGGCCCAGGCGGAACGGATCGCGGCCCTGGAGGCGCGCACGGCCCGGCTCGCCGAACGCAACCGGCTGGCCCGGGAACTGCACGACTCGGTGGGCCACGCCCTCACCGTCGCCACCCTCCAGGCAGGGGCCGCCCGCGAGCTGCTCGACCGGGACCCGGAGTTCGTCCGGCGCGCGCTGGGCGCGATCGAGGAGGCCGGGCGGACCGCCATGGACGACCTGGACCACGTGCTGGGGCTGCTCCGCGAGCCCGACGGCCGGCGGGCCGCGCCGGCGCCGCAGCGTACGCTCGCCGACCTGGACCGGCTGGTGGCCGACACCCGCGCGGCCGGCCTGCCGGTCGAGGCCCGGCGTACCGGCGACCCGGCCGACCTGCCGGCGGCGGTCTCCCGGGAGGGCTACCGGATCGTCCAGGAGGGGCTGACCAACGCGGCCCGGCACGGTCGGGGACCGGTCACGCTGCGCCTCGACGTGCACGCCGACGCGCTGGAGCTGGAACTGGACAACGCGGTGGGCCGGCGCCGCCGCGGCGACCCGGGGCGGGGCGGCCGGGGCCTGGACGGGATGCGGGAGCGGGTGCTGCTGCTCGGCGGCCGGCTGACCGTCGGGCCGGACGGCGACCGCTGGCGCATCCGGGTGCGACTGCCGTTCGAGGGGACCCCGTGACGACCGGAACCGCGACGACCACCGGCGTGCTGATCGTCGACGACGACGAGCTGATCCGGGTCGGGCTGCGGGCCATCCTCGACGCCCAGCCCGACCTGCGGGTGCTCGGCGAGGCCGCCGACGGCGCGGAGGTGCCGCCGCTGGTCGCCCGGCTGCGCCCCCGGGTGGTGCTGATGGACGTGCGGATGCCCGGCATCGACGGCATCCAGGCCACCCGGCGGCTGCTCGCCACCTCCGCCGACCCGCCCCGGGTGCTGGTGGTCACCACCTTCGCCAACGACGAGTACGTCTACGACGCGCTCCGCGCCGGAGCGAGCGGGTTCCTGCTCAAGCGGGCCCGGCCCGCCGAGGTGGTGGAGGCGGTCCGGGTGGTCGCGCGGGGCGAGTCGCTGCTCTTCCCCGCCGCCATCCGCCGCCTCGCCGGGGCGTACGGGGGGCGGGGCGCCGACCGGCTGGCGGCCGCCCGGCTCACCGACCGGGAGGCCGAGGTGCTGCGGCTGATGACCACCGGGCTGTCCAACCCGGAGATCGCCGCGCACCTGGTGGTCGGGGTGGAGACGGTGAAGACCCACGTCGGCAACGTGCTGGCCAAGCTCGGCGTCCGCGACCGCACCCAGGCGGTGATCGCGGCGTACGAGTCGGGGTTCGTCACCCCGTCGGGCTGAGCGTTCCCTCCCGAGGGGGAGCCGGTTCACCGCCGCACGGGAGGGCGGGAGAGGCCCGCCGGCCGAGGCTGGGAAGCATGACGACGACCGAAGTTCCCACCCATCGCCCGGCCCCGGGCCGGCTGGACCGGCTCGCCCCGCTGGCCGCCGGCTGGCTCGGCCTCTGGGGGCTGCTCGCCCTGGTCTCCGCCGTCACCGGTGCCGGCTACCCGTTCGGGGCGAACGATCCGGTCGACGGCGAGGCCAACCTGCTCCGGCTGGTCCCCACCGACGTCGGCGCACCGCTGTTCGCCGTGCTGCTGCTCGGCGCCGCGGTGGCCGCGCTCGCCATGACCGGCCCGGCCCGCCGCCGGGCCCGACCGCTGAACACCCTGCTGTCGGCGTACGCCTGGACGGTCGCGTTCCTGCTCGCCGTCGTCGTGCCGGACGTGAAGGTGCTGGTCATCCTCGGCTACCTCCCGATCCTGATCGTCGGCGCGCCGTTCGGCTGGCCGCCGGTGGACTACGCCGACGTGTTCACCTGGGCGCTGTTCGCGCGGTGCGCGGCCATGGTCGGCGGGGTGCTGCTGGCCGGGGCGGTGCTGCGCTGGCAGCGGCGTACCGCGGGCGCCTGCCCGACGTGCGGGCGCGACGGCGCCGACCACGGGTGGACCACGGCCGCCTCGGCGGCCCGCTGGGGGCGCGTGGCGGCCTGGACCGCGGCCACCGTTCCCGCCCTGTACGCCCTCACCCGGCTGGCCTGGGCGGTCGGCGTCCCGCTCGGCATCGAACGGTCGTTCCTCGACGAGATGCGCGAGTCCGGGCTGGTCTGGGCGGGCGCCGGGCTGGGCGGCTTCGCCCTGGTGGGCGCGGTCCTCACCCTCGGGCTGGTGCAGCGGTGGGGCGAACGGTTCCCGCGCTGGATGATCGGCCTGGCCGGGCGCCCGGTGCCGGTCCGGCTGGCCGTCGTCCCGGCGACGCTGGTGGCGGTGGCGGTCACCGCGGCGAGCCTCGGCCTGCTCGCCACCCCCGCCTTCTGGGACTTCTCCGCCGGGCTCAGCCTGGCCACCGCGCCGATGCTGCTCTGGCCGGTCTGGGGCGTCGCGCTCGGCGCCGCCACGTACGCGTACCACCTGCGCCGCCGGGGCACCTGCCGGAGCTGCGGACAGGGCTGAGGCGTACCCCCGGCGGGGGTGCCCGGTCGACGGACCGGGCGCCCCCGCTCCCGTGAGCTAGCGTTGGTCGGGTGACTGCGCCTTCCCCGGTTACCCCGGCACCTCCGGCCGACCTGCCCGGCACGCTCGGCGAGCTGCGGGCGGCCGGCCACGCGTACCGCACGGTCAAGCAGGAACTCCGCGACAACCTCCTGGCCCGGATGCGCTCCGGCGCCGACCGCTTCCCCGGCATCGTCGGCTACGACGACACGGTGCTGCCCGAGGTCGAGCGCGCCCTGCTCGCCGGGCACGACATGGTGCTGCTGGGCGAGCGGGGCCAGGGCAAGACCCGGCTCATCCGCTCGCTCGTCGGCCTGCTCGACGAGTGGACCCCGGTGATCGCCGGCTCGGTGCTCAACGAGCATCCGCTGCACCCGCTCACCCCCGGCTCGCGGGCGCTGGTCGCCGAGGCCGGCGACGACCTGCCGGTGGCGTGGCTGCACCGCTCGATGCGCTACGGCGAGAAGCTGGCCACCCCGGACACCAGCGTCGGCGACCTGATCGGCGACGTCGACCCGATCCGGATCGCCCAGGGGCGCACGCTCGGCGACCCGGAGACCATCCACTTCGGCCTCGTACCGCGTACCAACCGGGGCATCTTCGCTGTCAACGAGCTGCCCGACCTGGCCGAGCGGATCCAGGTCGCGCTGCTCAACGTGCTGGAGGAGCGGGACATCCAGGTCCGCGGCTACCAGCTGCGGCTGCCGCTGGACCTGTTCCTGGTGGCCAGCGCCAACCCGGAGGACTACACCAACCGGGGCCGGATCATCACCCCGCTGAAGGACCGCTTCGGCGCCGAGGTGCGTACCCACTACCCGGTCGACCTCGACCTGGAGCTGGCCCTGATCCGGCAGGAGGCCGACCTGGTCGCCGAGGTGCCGGAGCACGTGCTGGAGGTCCTGGCGCGGTTCGCCCGCGCGGTGCGCGAGTCGCCGTCGGTGGACCCGCGTTCGGGAGTCTCCGCCCGGTTCGCCATCGCCGCCGCCGAGACGGTCGCCGCCACCGCGCTGCGCCGCGCCGGCCTGCTGGCGGCCACGGAGCCGGCTGACGGGGTACGCCCGGAGGCGGCGGTCGCGCGGGTGGGGGACGCGGTGTCGGTGACCAGCACCCTGCGCGGCAAGGTCGAGTTCGAGAGCGGCGAGGAGGGCCGGGAGGTCGAGATCCTCGGCCACCTGCTGCGGACCGCGACCGCCGAGACGGTCCGGGCCCGGCTGGCGGGGCTGGACCTCTCCGGGTTCACCGCCCTCGTCGACGAGGACGCCGTCATCGAGACCGGCGAGCTGGTCGGCTCCGCCGAGCTGCTGCGCCAGGTGGGCACCGTGCCCGGCCTGGCCAAGGCGCTGGACCGGCTCGGGTTGGGCGACGCGCCCACCCCGGAGCAGGTCGCGGCCGGCGTGGAGTTCGTCCTGGAAGGGCTGCACCTGACCCGCCGGCTCGGCAAGGACGTCACCGACTCCGGCCGGACCCGCTACGGCGGCCGGGCCTGAGCATGGCCGGCGACCGGTTCCGGTACGGGCAGTGGCGGGGCGGCCCCGACCCGCTCGCGCCTCCGTACGACGTGCGGGGGGCGGTGGACGCCGTCGGCGCCGAGGTGCTGGCCGGCGGCAGCCTCCGGGAGGCGCTGCGGGACCTGCTGCGGCAGGGGCCCCAGGGGCGCGGCGGCCTCGACGACCTCGCCGCCCGGGCCAGGCGGCTGCGCCGGGAGGCGTTGCGCCGGGGCGACCTGGACGGGGCGGTCACCCGGGCCCGGGCCCTGCTCGACCAGGCGCTCGCCGCCGAGCGGGACGAGCTGCGCGGGCGCGACGGCGACGACGCGCGGTTCGCCGAGGCGGTGCTGGACAACCTGCCCCGCTCGACGGCCCGCGCCGTGGAGGAGCTGACCGGGTACCGGTGGAGCAGCGACGAGGCCCGCCGGACGTACCAGCGGATCCTCGACGGGCTGCGCGACGACGTGCTCGGTCAGCGCTTCGCCGGGCTGCGCGACGCGGTGCGCGCCTCGGCGGACCCGGCCGCGCAGCAGCGGCTGGCCGAGATGATGCGCGACCTCAACGACCTGCTGGCCCGGCACGCCCGGTCGGAGGACACCACCGACGCCTTCGCCGAGTTCATGCGCCGGCACGGCGCGTTCTTCCCCGAGCAGCCGGCCGACGTCGACGAACTGGTCGACGTGCTGGCCCGGCGCTCCGCCGCCGGTGAGCGGCTGATGCGCTCGCTCTCCGACCGCCAGCGCGAGGAGCTGGCCGGCCTGATGCGGCAGTCGCTCGGCGACCGGCTCGCCGGGGAGCTGTCCGCGCTGGACGCCAACCTCCGGGCGCTCCGCCCCGACCTGCACCGGGGCCCGGGCGAGCGGGTGCGGGGCGAGCGGCCCCTCGGCTACGGCGAGGCCGCCGGCGCGCTCGGCGAGATCGCCGAGTTGGACGAGCTGCTGGACCAGCTCGACCAGGAGCATGCGGGCGCCACCCTGGACGACGTCGACGTCGACGCGGTGGCCCGGACGCTGGGCCGCGACGCCGCCGACGACGTACGCCGGCTGCGGGAGCTGGAGCGGGAGCTGCGCCGGCAGGGTTGGGTGAGCCGGGACGCCGACGGGCTGACCCTGAGCCCGAAGGCGCTGCGCCGGCTCGGCGGCACGGCGCTGCGGCGGGTCTTCGCGGACCTGACGGCCGGGCCGCGCGGCCAGCACGACCTGCGCTCGGCGGGCGCCGCCGGCGAGGTCAGCGGCGGATCGAGGCCGTGGGAGTACGGCGACGAGCAGCCCCTGGACGTGGTGCGGACGCTGACCCGGGCGGTCCGCCGCGCCGGCTCCGGTGTGCCGGTCCAGCTGGCCGTCGAGGACTTCGAGGTGGTGGAGACCGAGCGGCGGGCCTCGGCGGCGGTGGTGCTCTGCGTCGACCTCTCCTACTCGATGATCTCCCAGGGCCGGTGGGGCCCGATGAAGCAGACGGCGCTGGCGCTGGCGCACCTGATGGCCACCCGGTTCCCCCAGGACGCGTTGCAGATCGTCGGCTTCGGTCTGGAGGCGCTGCCGCTGACCCAGCAGGAACTGGCCGCCGTCGAGCCGGACCTGCGGCAGGGCACGAACCTCCAGCACGCGCTGCGGCTGGCCGCCCGGCACCTGCGGCGGCACCCGGACGCCGAGCCGGTGGTGCTGGTGGTCACCGACGGGGAGCCGACCGCCCACCTGGACCCGGACGACGGGGAGGCGCTGTTCCACTGGCCGCCGCTGCCGGAGACGATCGCGGCGACCGTGGGCGAGGTGGACCGGCTCACCCGCTACGGTGCCACGCTCAACCTGTTCATGCTCGGCGATGATCCCGGCCTGCGCCGCTTCGTCGACGCCGTGGCCCGCCGCTCGAAGGGCCGCATGTTCACTCCCGACCTGGAGGATCTCGGCGAGTACGTGGTCTCCGACTACCTCCGCACCCGGCAACCCCGCCGTCGCTGACCTGGCGGATTCGACGGGCCCCTTCCGGGTGAACCGTCCGCGGGAACTCCGGGCCGGACAGCGTGGGCCGGGATTGACTGGGGACATGGACAGCGGGGCGTTGCGGGGGGCGTACGCGGAGGTGCTCGCGGAGGTCGAGGCGGGTGGGTTCGCGGCGCCGCCGGCCGGGCAGTTGAGCGCCGAGCAGATCGTCGCGCACCTCGCCGCCAACGACGAGCTGATGACCGAGGCGACCGAGGCGGTCATCGCGGGCTCGCCGTTCGCGTACTACGACCTGGAGACCATCCACCGCCCGCAGGTGGACGCGCTGGTCGTCGAGTGCGGCGGGCTGGCCGGGCTGGCCACCCTGCTGCGGGCCACCAGCCAGAAGCTCTGCGCGCTGACCGAGCGGCTCGGCGCGGCGGCGCAGACCCCGGTCGAGACCCACCTGCGGGAGGGGTTCGACCTCGTCGTAGACGAGTCGCTGCCCTGGGGCCGCACCCTCGACCTGCACGCCCGCGTCCACCTGCCGAAGCACCTGGCCCAACTGCGCATGCTCCGCGCCGGCTGAACCGCCGCTGGAAGCAGGTCGGGAACTGCGCCGACCCGGGCGAGCGGAGTGGGCCGGCGGCCCCCGTCAGTCGACGACCCGGACGTCCTTCCAGAAGGCGACCCGGTCGCGGACCATCTCCGCCTCCGGCTTCGGTTCGGGGTAGTACCAGACCGCGTCGGCGCTGGTCCGGCCGTCGTGTTCCAGCGTGTAGTAGGACGCGGTGCCCTTCCACGGGCAGACGGTGTGCGTGTCGGACTCGCGGAGCAGGTCGTCGCGCAGGGCGGCGCGCGGGAAGTAGTGGTTTCCCTCGACCAGCACGGTGTCGTCGCTCTCGGCCACGACCAGGTCGTTCCAGACGGCTCTCGGCATGGTTCCCACGCTATGTCGCCGGCCCGGCGGCGGCCAGTGCTCCGACCACGTCGCGGACGCACCAGTGGACGTCCCCCGTCACGAGGGCCACAGCGCGTACAGTGATCGCATGTGTGCGGTCCGTGTGGATCATCATCCGGTCGACCACGACGGTGCGGTGGCCCAGTTGCGACGGTCCTACGCGGCGGTGCCCGCGGGCGCGCCGGTGCGGCTGGCCAAGCGCACCTCCAACCTGTTCCGTCCCCGGTCCGCCCCCAGCGCGCCGGGCCTGGACGTCACCGGGCTCACGGGCGTGCTCGCCGTGGACCCGGTCGCCCGCACGGCCGACGTGCAGGGCATGTGCACCTACGAGGACCTGGTCGACGCGACCCTGCCGCACGGGCTGATGCCGCTGGTCGTGCCGCAGTTGCGCACCATCACCCTCGGCGGGGCGGTGACCGGTCTCGGCATCGAGTCGACCTCGTTCCGCAATGGCCTGCCGCACGAGTCGGTGGTCGAGATGGACGTGCTCACCGGGGCCGGCGAGATCGTGACCGCCCGCCCGGAGGGGGAGCACGCCGACCTCTTCGCGGCGTTTCCCAATTCGCTGGGCAGCCTCGGCTACGCCACCCGGCTGCGCATCGAACTCCAGGCGGTACGCCGCTTCGTGGCCCTGCGCAACGTCCGGTTCACCCGGCTGGAGGCGCTCGCCGACGCGATCGCCGAGGTCGCCGCGACCCGGTCCTGGGCGGGGGAGGCGGTGGACGCGATGGACGGGGTGATGTTCAGCCCCGGCGAGGCGTACCTGGTGCTGGGCGCCTTCACCGACGACGCGCCGCCGGCCAGCGACTACACGGGACAGGACATCTACTACCGCTCGCTGCGCCGGCGCACGCACGACGCACTGACCACGTACGACTATCTCTGGCGCTGGGACACCGACTGGTTCTGGTGTTCGGCGGCGTTCGGGGTGCAGCACCCGGTGCTCCGGCGGGTCTGGCCGGCGCGGTGGCGGCGCAGCGACGTCTACCACCGGTTGGTCCGGTGGGAGCACCGGCACGGCGTGGCCGCCCGGATCGACCGCCTGCGGGGCCAGCCGGCGCGCGAGCGGGTGGTGCAGGACGTGGAGATCCCGCTGGAGCGGATGGCCGGGTTCCTGCGCTGGTTCGCCGGCACCGTCGGGATGACCCCGGTCTGGCTGTGCCCGTTGCGGCTGCGTGAGCCGTCCGGTCCCGGATCGGCCCGGGCCTGGCCGCTCTATCCGCTCCGGGCCGGGCAGAACTACGTGAACGTCGGCTTCTGGGGCAGCGTGCCGATCGCGTCGGGGGCCGCCGACGGCGACGTCAACCGGGCGATCGAGCGCATGGTGTCGGAGTCGGGGGGCCACAAGTCGCTCTACTCCGACGCGTACTACGACCGGGAATCCTTCGACCGGCTCTACGGCGGCGCGACGTGGCGCGCGGTGAAGGACCGTTACGACCCGGACCACCGGCTCACCGGACTGTACGAGAAGGCGGTAGCGAGAGCATGAGCCTGACCGATCGAGACCAGGGGGCGGCGAGCGCTCCCGCCAGCCCGCCGGCGGGGAGCCGGCGCCCGGGTCCGACCGTGGCGGACGTCGTCCGCGCGTTGACGACCGGCGCCCTGCCGGTGCGGGTCACCGGGTACGACGGCAGCGCGGTCGGCCCGGCCGATGCCGGCATCACCCTGTCGATCCGTTCCGAGCGGGGCCTGACGTACCTGCTCACCGCCCCGGGCGACCTGGGCATGGCCCGGGCGTACGTCGGCGGCGACCTGGCGTTGCAGGGGGTGCACCCGGGCGACCCGTACGAGGCGTTGCGGGTGCTCAAGGACGAGCTGCGGCTGCGTACACCGTCGCTGGCCGAAGGGCTGGCCCTGGTGCGCGGGCTGGGCTGGGAGCGGCTGATGCCGCCGCCGCCCCCGCCGCAGGAGGCGCTGCCGCGCTGGAAGCGTGTGGTGAACGGGCTGCGGCACTCCCGCACCCGGGACAGCACCGCGATCTCCCACCACTACGACGTCTCGAACGCCTTCTACGAGAAGGTGCTCGGCCCGTCGATGACGTACACCTGCGCGCTCTTCCGCTCGCCCGACGACACGCTGGAGCAGGCGCAGGCGGCCAAGTACGACCTGGTGGCGCAAAAGCTGGCGCTGAAGGCCGGGATGCGGCTGCTCGACGTGGGCTGCGGGTGGGGCGGCATGGTCCGGCACGCGGCCCGCGAGTACGGCGTGAAGGCGCTCGGGGTGACCCTGTCCCGGGCGCAGGCCGAGTGGGCCCGGGCGGCGATCGAGCGGGAGGGGCTGACCGGCCTGGCCGAGGTGCGCCACCTCGACTACCGGGACGCGCCGCGCGAGCAGTTCGACGCGGTCTCGTCGATCGGCCTGACCGAGCACGTCGGGGTGCGCCACTACCCGGCCTACTTCGGGGCCCTGCGGGACCGGTTACGGCCGGACGGGCGGCTGCTCAACCACTGCATCACGCGGGCCGACAACCGCGCGCCGCACCGGTCGGGCGCGTTCATCGACCGCTACGTCTTCCCCGACGGGGAGCTGGCCGGCCCGGGGCGCCTGGTCAGCGAGATCCACGACGTCGGGTTGGAGGTGCAGCACGAGGAGAACCTGCGGCTGCACTACGCGTTGACGCTGGCCGGCTGGTGCCGCAACCTCGCGGCGCACTGGGACTCCTGCGTCGCCGAGGTGGGGGCCGGCACGGCGCGGGTGTGGGGCCTCTACATGGCCGGGTCCCGGCTGGCGTTCGAGCGCAACGGCATCCAGCTGCACCAGGTGCTCGCCACCCGCCTCGGTCCGGAGGGGGCGAGCGGCTACCCGCTGCGCCCCGACTGGCTGCCCTGACCGCGTCCGACAGCCGCGCCGTCCGCCGGCGCGGCTGTCGCCGAAGCTATTGACAAACAAATTTTGTACGTACAAACTGATTTTGCTATGAGAGACGTCCTGTACCTGGAACAGATCGAGCAGGCCGAGGTCCTGCTCAAGCCGCACCGCGTCGAGGTGCTGCGACAACTGGCCGAGCCGCGCACCTGCACCGAGGTCGCCACCCGGCTGGAGCAGACGCCGCAGCGCGTCTACTACCACGTCAAGCAGCTCGTCGCCGCCGGGCTGGTCGAGTTGGTCAACGAACGCAAGGTCCGGGGCATCACCGAGGGCATCTACCAGGCCGCCGCCCGGTCCTACTGGCTGTCCCCCCGGCTGGTCGGCCGGATCGGCCTGCGCCGGGCCCGCGACGAGCTGAGCCTCGGCTACCTGCTGGACCTGATGGAGGAGGTCCAGGAAGACATCGCCGGGCTCGACCGTGCCGCCCCCGAGCTCCCCTCGGTCGGGGTCGCCGGCGAGATCCGGGTGCCGGCGGAGCTCCGCCAGCAGTTCCTGCACGACCTGCAGAGCACTCTGCAGGACCTGTTCACCCGCTACGGGGGCGCCGAGGGCGACGCCTTCAAGCTCGCCGTGGCCTGCTATCCGAAGGGGAAAGAACGTGACTGAACCGATGAGGCTGCCCGTCCGTCTCGCCGCGCCGGCCGAGGCCGTCCGCCGCGCCCTGACCGACCCGGCCGAGCTGCGCGTCTGGCTCGCCGAGCACGCCGAGGTCGAGCTGCCGCGACGGTACGAGTTCTGGGGGCGCCACACCCCGGAAGGCGACGCGCCGCACCAGCGGCTGCTACACGTCGACGACGACACGCTGCGCTTCGCGTGGCTGCTCGACGGGGTGGAGACCACCACCGAGTTCGCCCTGCTCGCGGAGGGCCCCGGGACGACGGTGCTGACGCTGACCCAGAGCCACTTCGACTTCGCCGAGGCGATGAGCGGCAGCACCATCCGGGGCGTGCTCCAGACGTTCTGGAGCCTGTCGCTCGCCAACCTGGCCGCCCACCTGGCGGGGCAGTCGCTGCTGCCGAAGGTCGACTTCGCCTCCGCCGAGATGCGCGGCGAGCTGCTGATCGACGCGCCAGCGGCGAAGGTGTTCGAGTCGCTGACCGACTCCGAGCAGGCCAGCGCCTGGTTCGGCTACCCGATCGGCATCGAGCCCTGGGTCGGCGGCCGCTACGCCATGGGCGGCTTCGAGCACGGCTACGCGGCCAAGGTCGTCGACCTGGAGCCGGGCCGGAAGCTGTCGGTGGACTGGGGGCCGACCGGCGTCAGCACCTGGGAGCTGGCCGAGTCGCAGGGGAAGACGAAGCTGACCTTCGTGCAGTCCGGCTTCGACGAGCAGAACCCGCCGTACGGGGCGTGGGCCGGGTCGGTCTCGTCGCTGTTCGAGCTGCGCCGGTTCCACGAGATGAAGGACTGGCAGCCGATCTGGCTCCCCGCTGAGGTGCCGGGCCTGGAACCCGAGCCCGCGAAGGCGACGAGCTGACGCACGCCCCCGGGGCGCGCTCCAGCCGGAGCGCGCCCCGGGCCGTCGAAAGTCGCAGGTGATAGTCGGGCGACTCGTGGGTACTGGGGGGCGATGTTCTTCATCTTCGGGCTCCGCACCAAGGTCAGCCAGTCCGGCGTGGTGCAGCAGGTCTGCCGCAACTGCCACAACCAGGCCGCGCAGGTGATCACGCGCCGATCGACGAAGTTCAGCCTGTTCTTCGTGCCGCTCATTCCGATCCGCACCCGCTACGTGCAGCAGTGCACCTTCTGCGGCGCCCAGTACGACATCTCCCGGTCGGAGGCCGAGCGCCTCCCGGTCGGCTGAGCCCACCGATGGCCCGTTTCCTCTGCTGGCTGATCGGCCGGCAGCCCGCCGTGCCCGCGCCCGTGCACACCGTCTCCCGGCCGCCGTGCACCCCCGGCCGCCGCCGTCGTCGCCGCGACCGCCGGCCGCTGGCCGGCACCGCCCTGCCCCGTTCGCCCTGGAACCGCTCCGCCGGGCGCTGACCGATTCGTGATCCGCCGAGGCGCGGCGGACTGGTGGGACCGTGCCAGGATGTGGCGGTGTCGTACCCCCCTCATGCGTCGTACCCACACATGCCAGGCCCGGTGACGCCGATGGTGTACCCCCACCCGATCGCGCCCCCGCCCGGCTACGCGGTGCTCGCCGTCACGGTGAACCGTGGCCCGTACATCGTGCCCGCCCCCGCCACGAGCAAGTTCAAGGTCAACGGCCAGGCGGTGCCGATCCCCGGCGAGGGCACCTGGTACGTGGTGATTCCTCCCGGGTCACTCGACGTGCGGTACACCGATTTCATGGGCCTGCCGCTGATCACCACCACGCTGGTCGCCCATCCCGGCGCGGCCTACCATCTGTCGTTCCGCTTCGGCGGCTGGCGCAACCGCGCCTACGACGGGTACGGCACCGACGTGACGAAGTTCGGGCTCTGGTCGAACTACAGCATTGCGCTGGTCATGTTGGGCGCCTTCGGGCTGATCTGCTGCGGTTTCCTGGGGCCGTTCACCACCCTGCTCTGAGCAGGTCCCGCGCGGCCCGGCCCCGGGTTGACGGCTGCGGCGGCTGCCACCGGCCGGGGCGGCGCCGGGCGCGGGCGGCGGCGACCGCCTATCGTGGCGGATCGTGACGAGCACCGAGGAACGACTGGCCGCGATCCGCGGCGGCGTGCCACCGAGGCGGCACAACGCGCGCACCATCGCCGCCCTGACCGGCAACCCGGGCTGCACCCGGCGGGCCGTGCTGGACGGCGCGGGGGTGGACAAGCCGAAGCTGGCCGAGCGGATCGGCTTTCCCGCCCGGTTCGGGCAGTCCCGGTTCGCCATCACCCGGGGCAACGCGTTCGAGGCGCAGGTCAAGGCCGACGGCGGGGCCGAGCTGCTGCGGCTGGTCGCCGAGCGGCTGGGCGTACCGGTGCCGGCGGCGGCGAGCTGGACGGACCTCGGCGACGGCGTCGAGGACGACACGGCCGCCCGGCACCGCCGCTCCGCCGCGCTGCTGACCGGCGCCACCCCCGGCGGGACGGACGACACCGCCGCACTGTTCGACCACCCGCTGCTCGGCCTGGAGGTCGCCGGCCGCCGGGTGCACCTGGAGCCGGACCTGGTCGCCGCCCGGCTCGCCGGTCGGTTCCACGTCGTCGAGATCAAGTCGTTCCCGGTGGTCGACGGCCAGGCCGACCCGGCCAAGGTGTCCGCCGCCGCGATCCAGTCCGCCGTCTACGTGCTGGCCCTGCGCGAGCTGCTCGCCGCCGCCGGGCACGACCCGGAGCTGGTGTCGCACGACGCGGTGCTGGTCTGCCCGCGCGACTTCGCCCTCCAGCCGGTGGCCAGCCTGGTCGACGTGCGCAAGCAGCTGCTGGTGCTGCGCCGCCAGCTCGACCGGATGGCCCGGGTCGACGCGCTGCTGGCCGCCGTGCCCGAGGACTTCACCGCCGACCTGACGGTCGAGCCGGCGGCCCTGCTCGCCGCGTTGTCGCAGGTGGAGGCCCGCTACGCGCCCGACTGCCTGGCGGCCTGCGAGCTGGCGTACTTCTGCCGGCACGAGGCGCGCGGACACACCGGGGCGCTGGGCCGGCCGGTCCGGGAGGCGCTCGGCGGGGTCGCGGAGGTCGACGAGGTGCTGGCGCTGGCCGCCGGCGAGCGCGCCCCGGAGCCCGGGCAGGAGCAGGCCGCCGCGCTGCTGCGGGCCGCCGCCCGGTTGCGCGCCGACGCCCTCACCGGGACCCCCGCATGAGTACGCCCCGCGACTCCCGCCCGGCCGTCCCGAGCACCGGGCGGGGTGGGCCCGCGTGAGTACGCTCCGCGCGTTCGCCAGGGCCCAGGCGCTCGCCGCCGGGGTGGCCCAGCCGGTGGCCACCGTCCGGCACCTGCACCTGTCCGCGCGGCCGCTGGTGCTGGTGCCGCTGGCGATGGCCGGCGAGGCCAACGCGCCACTGGCGGCGCTGGTCGGCGACGCCCCGGACGCGGCGCGGCTGCTGATCGTGCCGCAGCCCCGCAACCGTGACCAGCGGTTCGCGTTCGCCGCCGAGCTGGCCGGGATCGTGCTGCCCTACCTGGACGGGTTCCGGGGCGTCTCCGAGGCGGTGCCGGTCGACCGGGGCAGGGACGTGCGGTACCGCCACGTCGACGCCCCGCAGCTGCTGGTGCCGAACCCCGCCGGGATCACCTTCCTGCGGCTGTTCGGCCGCTCCACCCGCTTCCGCCGGCCCGACGGGGACTATCCGGTGCACCCGTCGGTGCCGGTGCTCGGGCGCTGGCTGACCTTCTTCGCCGAGCGGGCCGAGCATCCCGGTTCGTCGGCGCTGCTGGCGATGACCGACGCGCTGGCCCTGCACTGGGCCACCGGGCAGAGCGTGGTGGAGGACCTGCACCTGCCGGCGCTGCTCGGCTGGATCGACCCGCCCGCCGGGCTCACCGGCGCCGAGGCGGCGGCCCGGGCCGAGGACCCGGCGACCTGCCCGCCCGCCGGCCCGGCCACCGACCCGGACTTCGACAACCGGTCGCTCGCCCCGGCCATCGCCGCGTACGCCGCCGCCGAGGACGACCCGGTCGCGCGCGCCGGGGCGTACGCGGAGCTGGAACGGCTGCTGCGCGACCAGCTCGCGCCCACCTGGGAGCTGATGTGGCGCGGCGTGGGGTTGCTGCGCGGCCTGCCCCCGGGCGCCCGGGTGGCCGGCCGGTGGGACGGCGACAAGGACGCCTTCACCGGCTACGCCGAGCACGTCGACGCGGGCGGCGCGCCGCAACCCCGCCGGGACGGGGCGGTCTCCGCCGCCCAGCGGCTGCACCGGCTGGAACGGGCCCTGACCTCCTACGCGGTGCAGCGCGCCTACGACGACCCGCTGGTGATGGCCGAACACCGGCTGACCGGGGAGGCGTTCGTCGGCGAGGTGACCCTGGCGGACCCGAAGCGGGTGGACGACACCGGGAAGCGGCCGGTGCTGCGCCCCCGGATCCAGCTGGTCACCACCGAGCCGGTGGCGGTGCCGATCGGCGCGACGCTGTACTCGCCGGCCCGGCCGGCGCAGAAGGCCCGGGTGGTCTTCGTGACCCCGGCGGCGGACGGCAAGACCGAGGTGGTGCTGGAGCTCTCCGGCGGGATGGGCCGGGGGCTGACCGCGCCGCCGGGCAGCGTGCCCGAGGTGGGGGAGCGGCTCTGCTACACCACCCTGTCGGACGCGTTCATGCCGGCGGGGGCGTTCCCGGCGGTCGAGGAGACACCGTGGACGCACGGTGGTCCGCCGGCCGCCGCCAGCGACGGGGCCGGGGACGCGGACGACGATCCCGCGTCGGAGGGGCACTGACCGACCCGCACCCGACGGCCCTCTTGTCCCGTCTCGAACGCCTATGCGCGCAGGGGCATCCCCGCCGTGGCAGCCTCGATAGCATCCACCGAGATCGAACCGACCCTGGTCGGATCGCAACGGTTCACCAATCACGGGGGATGCATTGTCAGTTCACCGAACGCGTCGATGGGGTGCCGCCCTGTTCGCCGCCACGGTCACAGCAGGCCTGCTGGGCGGCGCTTCCGCCCAGGCCGTCACGGGTGCCCAGCCGGTCCCGGACGGCACCTACCGGTTCAGCGCCAAGGTCACCTTCGGCGATCTCCGCGCCTGCTCGGGTGCGCTCGTCGACAAGAACTGGGTCGTGACGACGAAGAGTTGCCTGGCCGAGGGCAGTGCGCCGGTCGCCGCCGGCCCGCCCAGCCGGCCGACCACGGTGCTGGTCGGCCGCGCGGACCTCACCGGCACCGCCGGCCACCAGCGCTCGGTGGCGGCGGTCGCACCGCACCCCGACCGCAACGTCGCCCTGGTCCGCCTCGCCGCCCCGGTCACCGACGTGCCGCCGGTCGCGCTCGCCAGCACGCCGCCGTCGGCCGCCGAGACGCTCAAGGTCACCGGCTACGGCCGGACGGCCACCGAATGGGTGCCGGATCGCCTGCACCAGGGCTCGTTCACGGTGCAGGACGTCGACGCCACGTCGGTCGGCCTGCTCGGCGCGTCGGCCGGCGCGACGCTCTGCAAGGGCGACGCGGGCGGCCCGGCGTTCCGCGACGGGTCCGCCGAGCTGGTCGCGGTCGTCAGCACCTCGTGGCAGAAGGGCTGCCTGGCCGAGACCGAGACCCGCGACGGCGCCACCGCCACCCGGGTCGACGACCTCGGTTGGTGGATCCGCTGGCAGACCACCGACGTCCACCTCTTCGGCGTCACGAATCAGCTCATGCCGGACGCCACCGTGCAGAGGCGGCTCGTCGCCCACGCCGTCGACTCCGCCACCGGCGGCCTGCAGACCCGCACCGCGGCCGCGCTCCTGCCCTTCGCTCCCAAGTCGATGGCCACACTCAACGCGGACACCATCCTGCTGACCAACGGGGCCGGCGAGCTGCACCGGGTGGATGTGGCGAACACGGTCACACTGACCTACACCATCACGAAGATCGCGTCCGCCGACTGGGCCTTCGACGAGTTGGTCTACGACGGACACGGCTCGCTGTACGGCATCCTCTCGGGCTCCCTGCGTCGCTTCACGGTGACCAGCGCCAAGCCGGCGGCGGCCGACTTCACGGCCCCCACCACGATCAGCAGCGGCTTCGGTCTGCAGACGCTCGCCTCGCCCGGCCCCGGTCGGATCCTCGGCACCACCAGTGCCGGTCCCCTGATCTCCTACAAGATCAATGGGGCCAATTCCTGGTCCCGGTCCGATCTCCACCAGACCGGCTGGGACCGGCCCAGGGAGCTGGTCTCGCCGGGTGGGGGCCTCTATCTCACCATCAATCCCACCGACGGTCTCAAGCGCTACCGCGACGCCAACCCGTTCGACGGCCGGGGTGACGACATCACGCTGATCGGCGAGGAGCCGGTGAGCGGCGTCTGGTTCCGCCACCAGCTGCTCTCCGCGCGGCCGTGGACGGGTGTCGTGTCGGTCTTCGGCACGGGGCCGGAAGGGCGGCTGTCCCACACGACTGTCGATCCGGTGACCGGCGCCAAGCAAAAAGTGGTCGCCGCGGCGCCGCTCGGCTTCACCCCGAAGGCGATGGCCACCCTCAACGCCGACACCCTGCTGGTGACCAGCACGGGAGGGCAGCTCCACCGGGTGGACGTCACCGGCACCGACCCGCTGACCTTCACCACGACGAAGCTTGCCGACACCGGATGGACGCAGGACCGGCTGGCCTACGACGGCAACGGCTCGCTCTTCGGCATCAACGCCGGCTCGGCGCTGCGCCGATACACGGTGACCAAGCCGAAGCCGGCCTACGCCGACATCACCAACGCGAAGGCGATCACCGGCAACTTCACGCTGACCTCGCTGGCCGCCCCCGGTCCCGGCCGGATCCTCGGCACGACCAGCACCGGCAAGCTGCTGGCGTACGTCATCGACGCTGCTGGCGTGTGGACCGTCGCGGAGCTCGCCGCGACCGGGTGGGGCGACACCGCATCGCTCTTCGGGCCCGGCGGCGGCCTCTACTACAAGCGGTTCGACTCCGGTCTGGTCGTCGCACACCTGGACGCCAGCCCGTTCGACGACAGCGGGGCGGACATCAAGATCCACCTGCCCGACGCCCGGAACAACACGGGCTGGGACCCGATCCTCTCGGCCCGCCCGTACGACGCCTGGCCGGACGGCCGCCGCTGGTGACCGCCTGACCGCCCTACCGCAGTGACCGTGCGGGCCGCCCGATCCTCGGGCGGCCCGCACCGTCGTCTCCGGCCGGCGACGCCCGGCGAACCGCCCCGACCCGGGCCGGGACGGCGGATGCGCCGGCCGGCGGGGCGCAGAATGGATCGGGCTTGACCCTCACGTAACGGCAGGCGGGAGCCTCGGTGGCGGAAGGGAGGGAACCATGGCCTACACGGTGGGACAGGTCGCGAAGGCGGCCGGCGTGACCGTGCGGACGCTGCACCACTACGACGGGATCGGGCTGCTCTCGCCCAGTGACCGCAGCAGCACCGGCTACCGGCGCTACGACGACGCCGACCTGGACCGGTTGCAGCACATCCGCTACTACCGGGAGCTGGGGTTCCCGCTGGAGGAGATCGCCGCGATCCTCGACGACCCGGCGAGTGACCGGGCGGCGCACCTGCGTCGCCAGCACGAGCTGCTGTCCGTACGGATCAGGAAGCTCCAGGAGATGGTCGCGGCGATCGAGTTCGCGATGGAGGCGAGCAAGTTGAACATTCCACTGACCCCGCAGGAGCGGTTCGAGGTCTTCGGCGACTTCGACCCGGACGCGCACACCGAGGAGGTCGAGCAGCGCTGGGGCGACACCGACGCGTACCGCCAGTCGAACGAGCGGGTCGCCCGCTACACCAAGGACGACTGGCTGCGGAACAAGGCCGAGAACGAGGACTGGGCGCGGCGGTTCGTCGAGGTGATGGCATCCGGGGCGCCCGCGAACGGGCCGGCGGCCATGGACCTGGCCGAGGAGCACCGGCAGCTCATCAGCCGCTGGTTCTACGACTGCCCGCTCGAGCTGCACACCTGTCTGGCCGACATGTACGTGTCGGACGAGCGGTTCACCGCGTACTTCGAGACGATCAGGCCGGGGATGGCCGCGTACCTGGGTGAGGCCATCCACGCCAACGCCATCACCCGCGCCTGACGCGCGGCCGTACCCGGAGGTCAGCAGTGTTCATCGTCGCCGGCAGTCTCTACGTCGACCCGGACCAGCGGGACGCCTACCTGGCCGACTGCGTGGAGGTCGTCCGGCAGGCGCGGTCCGCGCCGGGCTGCGTCGACTTCGCGATCGGCGCGGACCTGGTCGAGCCGGGGCGGATCAACGTCTACGAGCGCTGGGAGTCCGAGGAGCAACTGCTCGACTTCCGGGGCTCCGGCCCCTCGACGGAGCAGGAGGTGGCGATCCGCGGCGCGGAGGTGCACCGCTACCTCATCTCCGGGGTCGAGGCCCCCTGACGGGGCCGCCGGGTGGCACGGCGGCCGGTGGGCCCCGGGGCCACCGGTGCCGGCGACGCCCGGGCCGGTGTCGGCGCCCCCGCCGGCGTCACCCGTCCGGGCGGCGCCCTACCGCGTCGGTGGTGCCGGTGCCGGTGCCGGTGTCGGCGGCAGGCCCGGGGCGAGGCGGCGCAGCGAGGTGAACGTGGGAACCAGCGCGTCGTAGAGCCCGGCGAAGAGCGGCAGCAGGGCGGCGTAGGTGGCGGCGGCGGCCGGATCCGGGCGTGCCGTCTCCTCGATGCGCACCAGGTGGGCGGCGACCTCGATGGAGGGGATCAGCCCCAGCGCCTCCATGCCGAGCAGCGCCGCGCCGAAGCCGGAGCCCTCCCGCGTGGCGGGGAAGTGCACCGGCATGCCGAGCACGTCGGCCAGCATCTGCCGCCACAGCGCGCTGCGCGCGAAGCCGCCGCTGGCGCGAATCTCCCGGACCTCGTTGCCGGCGGCCCGCACCGAGGCCAGTACCAGCGCCAACTGCTGGCAGACGCCCTCCAGCGCGGCCCGCACCAGGTGCGCCCGGCGGTGCCCGTGGGTCAGCCCCACGTACGCGCCGCGCGGCAGCGCGCTCCAGTGCGGGGCGCGCTCGCTGAGCAGGTACGGCAGCATGATCAGACCGCCGGAGCCGACCGGTGCCAGCGCGGCCTGCGCCAGCAGCTCCTCCTCGGCGTCCTCGCCCAGCTCCGGGGCGAGCGCGTCGCCGGTCCATTCCAGCACGACGCCGCCGTTGTTGATCGCCCCGCCGACCACCCAGCGTTGCTCGGTCAGCGCGTAGCAGAACACCCCGCCGAGCGGGTCGACGCCGGGGCGCTCCACCATCACCCGCATCGCGCCGCTGGTGCCGATCGTGCAGGCCATCACGCCCGGGGCGACCGCGCCGAGCCCGAGGTTGGCCAGCGGGCCGTCCCCGGCGCCGACGACCACCTTCGTGTCCCGGGGCAGCCCGGTCGCCGCGGCGGCCTCGGCGGTGAGGCCGGGCAGCACGGTGGTGGTGGGGACCAGCTCCGGCAACTGCTCCGCGGTGATCCCGGCGACACCGAGTGCCTCCTCGTCCCAGGAGAGCTGGTGCATGTCCATCAGCCCGGTGGCGGAGGCGACCGAGTGGTCGGTCACCAGCGCGTCGCACAGCCGCAGCAGCACCCAGTCCTTGATGCCCACCCAGTACGCCGCCCGCCCGAACAGCACCGGCTCCTGCTCGGCGAACCAGAGCAGCTTGGGCAGCGGCGCCATCGGATGCACCGGGGTGCCGGTGCGGCGGTGCAGCGCCAGCCCGGACGGGACCGCGCGCAGCCGCTCGGCCTGCCGGCTGGCCCGCGAGTCGGCCCAGGTGAGCGACGGGGTGAGCGGGCGGCCGTCCGCGTCCAGGCCGATCAGGCTGTGCATCGCCGTGCCGAAGGAGAGCCCGGCGATCGGCCGGTCCAGCTCCGCCACGACCGCGCGCACCGACTCCAGCACCGCCGCGTGGATGTGCCGCGCGTCCTGCTCCGCGTAGCCGGGGAAGGGTTCGTCGAGGGGGTAGCCGACCGAGTGGTGGGCGAGCTGGGCGCCGTCCAGGTCGTACGCGACCGCCTTGGTGCTGGTGGTGCCGATGTCGACGCCGATCACCACCGGGCGGAGCGGGTCGCCCACCGGTCCCACCCCCTCGTCGGCCCTGGCTGCCGCCGACGTTACCCAGCACCCGGGTGGTCCGTAGGGGGAACAACCCGGTTTCCCGGTCGGGTCTTCCTCGGCACGCCCGCGCCCGGCGAGAATGCCGGTCGTGTGAACTTCTCACACGTCCACCGGACGGGAGGAAGTCCCGATGAGGCCAAGGCCGCTCTGCGCACTGGTCACCGCCCTCGCCACGGTCGCCACCACAGCGGTCGCCGGCGTCCCGCCGGCCGCCGCGCGGCACCATGACGGCGGCTACTCGGCGGAGATCCGCCGGGCGTCGTACGGCGTCCCGCACATCACCGCCCGCACCTTCGCCAGCCTCGGCTTCGGCGTCGGCCACGTCCAGGCCGAGGACAACATCTGCGTCATCGCGGAGAAGGCCGTCACGGTCAACGCCGAGCGGTCCCGCTACTTCGGAGCGGCGAGCCCCACGGACGCGAACGTCCGCAGCGACCTCTTCCACCGCAAGGCGATCGACGACCGCACCGCCGAGCGGCTGCTACAGGGACCCCGCGACGGCGTGCACTCCCCGTCCGACGAGGTCCGTGACCAGATCCGCGGCTTCGTCGCCGGCTACAACAGCTATCTGCGCCGCACCGGCGCGGCGAACCTCACCGACCCGGC
This sequence comes from Micromonospora sp. NPDC007220, assembly GCF_040634035.1. NCBI lineage: Bacteria > Bacillati > Actinomycetota > Actinomycetes > Micromonosporales > Micromonosporaceae > Micromonospora > Micromonospora sp. NPDC007220. The sequence goes on from NZ_JBEYEU010000001.1 coordinate 1,068,557, forward strand.
CTGCCGGGGCAAGCCGTGGGTGCGTCCGCTGACCGAGCTGGACATGTGGCGCGCGAGCTGGGCCAGCATGGTGCGGGCCGGCTCGCGGGCGGTGCTCGACGGGATCGTCGCCGCCGCCCCGCCCACGGCCACCGGCCCGGCCGCCGCCCTCGACGCGCCGGGCGCCGCGGCGGTCGTCGCCGCCCGCGACGGCGCGCCCGCCGGCGTCGGCAGCAACGCGTACGGGCTGGGCGCGCGGGCCACCACGCACGGCGGCGGGATGGTGCTGGCCAACCCGCACTTCCCGTGGGAGGGGGCGGAACGCTTCTACCGGATGCACCTGAAGGTCCCGGGCCGCTACGACGTGGAGGGCGCGGCGCTCATCGGCGACCCGATCATCGAGATCGGGCACAACCGCACCCTCGCCTGGAGCCACACCGTCTCCACCGCCCGCCGCTTCGTCTGGCACCGGCTCGCGCTGGTCCCCGGCGACCCCACCTCGTACTACGTGGACGGCCGGGCCCGGAAGATGACCACCCGCACGGTCACCGTCCAGGTGCCCGCCCCGGGTGGCGGCACCGTGCCGGTCAGCCGCACCTTCCACGACACCCACTTCGGTCCGGTGGTCGTCGTCCCCGGCACCTTCGACTGGACCACCACCGCCGCGTACGCGATCACCGACGTCAACGCGACGAACAACCGGGCCTTCGACGGCTGGCTCGAGATGGGCCGGGCGAAGACGGTCCGCGAGCTGAAGCAGGTCCTCGACCGGCACCAGTTCCTGCCCTGGGTGAACGTCATCGCCGCCGACGCCCGTGGCGAGGCGCTCTACGCCGACCACTCGGTGGTGCCCAGGGTCACCGACGAGCTGGCCGCCGCCTGCATCCCCGCGCCGTTCCAGCCGCTCTACGCCAGCAGCGGCCAGGCCGTCCTCGACGGCTCCCGGTCGGCCTGCGCGCTGGGCCGCGACCGCGACGCGGCGGTGCCCGGCATCCTCGGCCCGGCCAACCTGCCGATCCGGTTCCGTGCCGACTACGTGACCAACTCCAACGACAGCCACTGGCTGGCCAACCCGGAGGCGCCGCTGGAGGGCTTCCCGCGGATCGTCGGCAACGAGCGCACCGAGCGCAGCCTGCGTACGCGCCTCGGCGTGGAGCAGGTGCGGGAGCGGCTCGCCGGCACCGACGGGCTGCCCGGGCGGGGCTACACCACGTCCCGGCTCTGGCAGACGGTCTTCGGCAACCGCGCGTACGGCGGCGAGCTGCTGCGCGACGACCTGGTGGCGCTCTGCGCCGCGCAGCCCACCGCGACCGCCTCCGACGGGACCACTGTCGACCTGCGGGGGGCCTGCGCGGCGTTGAAGGGCTGGGACCTGCGGGTCGACCTGGACAGCCGCGGCGCGCACCTGTTCACCGAGTTCGCCCTGTCGGGCGGCATCCGGTTCGCCGACGCGTTCGACGCCGCCGACCCGGTGCGCACCCCGAGCCGGCTCAACACCGCCGACCCGCGCGTGCTCACCGCGCTCGCCGACGCCGTCCGCAAGCTCGCCGGCATCCCCCTCGACGCGCGCCTGGGCGACATCCAGACCGAGCCGCGTGGCGACCGGCGCATCCCGATCCACGGCGGACGCGCCGAGGCCGGCGTGTTCAACATGATCATCGGTCCGTTGGCGCCGGGCGTCGGCTACCCGAAGGTGGTGCACGGCTCGTCCTTCGTGATGGCCGTCGAGTTGGGCCGCAACGGCCCCTCGGGGCGGCAGATCCTCACCTACTCGCAGTCGAGCAACCCGAACTCGCCCTGGTACGGCGACCAGACCCGGCTCTACTCGGGCAAGGGCTGGGACACCATCAAATACACGGAGGCGCAGATCAAGGCCGACCCGAACCTGCGCACCTACCGGGTGGGGGAGGGCCGCCCCCGGCACTGACCGCGGCCCGACGAAATCCACCTATCGCCCGTTTTCGCCCGTCGTTCGGTCATTTTGCCCGTTGCGGCGTGTCCCCGTCGGCCGTTGTCACCGTTGACAGCTGTGACACCCCGGTTGGTGGCCTGCGCGGCGAAGGAGTCGGCGTGGCAAGGACTGATTCGACGGGTTCCACATGGCGGTACCGGTGGGTGCACCGGCAGAACGAACGGCGGCGGCGGGAGTTCCGCAGCGCCGACAAGGCATGGCGACGACGCGACGACGAACTGCGCCGCCTGCGTACCCTCGCCGAGGAGTTCCAGGGCTCGGCCGCGGCGGGCGCCGGCCTGGCGCTGGAGCTCGCGCCCGACGAGGTGGTGTTCTGGGTGCTGCCGGCCGCGCAGCTGGTGGAGGTACGACACACCACCGTGCTGCCCGCGCCTGACCTGACGGTCGCCCCGGCGGCCGCGCCGCCGCGGCCCCGCAGGCCGGACGGTGTCCGGGTCGCCGACGCCGGCATGGCGGTGATCACCAACCGCCGGCTGGTGCTGCTCGGCGGTCGCGGCCGGCGCGACTGGGCGTACGGGAGGATGACCGGGCTGGCCCACGACCCGCACGCGCCGGTCACCCTCATGCAGGTGCTGGACCGGCGGCGCACCTCCGGCCTCATGCTCCCGGCCGACGTCGCCGCCGACTTCCGGTTCAAGCTGACCCTGGCCTTCGCCGACGCCATCGAGCAGCGCGGCGCGGTGCTCGACCAGCTCGACGAGGCGATCGCCGAGCACGCGCAGCTCAAGCCGTTCCGGCCGCAGATCGCGACCCCGGCGCAGGCCCAGCCCTTCGCGTTCGTGCCCGGCGGCCGGCGCACCGTGGCCGTCGCCGCCGGCATCGCCCTGCTGGTGCCCGCCGCCCTGCTGGACACCGATCCCGCCGACCCGACCGGCTCGGAGGTCGCCGTCGCCGCGACTCCCGCGCCGACCTTCGTCGCCCCGCCGGTCGCCCTCCCGGCCGCGCAGGCGAAGGTGCCGCCCGCCGCGTCGAAGCCGCGACGTGGCACCACCGCACCCACGCCCACGCCCACGTCCGCCCGCGAGCGGCTCTGCGGCGCCCCGGCCAACCCGATGGGGTACGACTTCTGCGGCGGCGAGCGCATCCGCAGGCCGGCCGTCGAGGTCTGCGACTGGTTCGACTGCGTACCCGAGTTCTGGGCCGGCCGGGGCCACCTGGTGCAGTGCGGCGACGGCTCGGTCAGCCTCACCGGCGGGCGGCGCGACGCCTGCGCCGGGCACGACGGCGTGCGCCGCACGGTCCGGCGCTGACCCCGCTGCGCTACCTGGCCGGGCTGCGTTACCTGACCCCGCTGCGCCACCTGGCCGGGCTGCGCCGGGTCGGTGGCCGGGCTGCGCCGGACCGGCGGAGACGACAGACCACGCGTCGTCGCCCGGCTAGGTGGGTGTCCGCACCCGGCTGTGCGGCATCCCCGGCTGTGCGGCACCCCCCGGCTGTGCGGCACCCCCCCCCCGGCTGTGCGGCACCCCTCGGCTGTGCGGCACCCCCCGGCTGTGCGGCACCCCTCGGCTCCGCGGCGCTCCCGGTCGGGGCGAGGGCTCACGTGCGCAACGCTGTCGAGCTGATGTCGTAGACGATTCACCGCCCTCTGGTGGCACAGCGGGCCGGACACCACCACCTGATGTCACAGACGACTCAGCTCGACAGCGTCGTAGGGTCCCTTCGCTGGCGGACCGACTCGGCAGCCACCACCGAGCCGGCCACCACCGAGCCGGCCACCACCGAGCCGGCCGCCACCGGGGCGATGGAACGCCATCCGAGGGATTCGGGGTGGCGCGGAAGTCGCATGATGTTCCCTGTGATCTACCTCCCGAGCAACCAGCGTCGCAAGAAGAAGAGCCGCTTCGACAACTGCGACGCCTGCAACTGCGACATCCCCTGCTGCGACCTGGGGCTCTTCTCCACCCTGCTGACCCTGGGCGCGCTGGGCGCCCGGCTCGTGTCGCCCGGCCGGGCCTCGGCACCGCCGACCGTCGCCGCCGGGCGGGCGCCGCTGGTGGACCGGGCGGGGCGGGCCGCCATCCTCGGCTACCGGCGCTGGCTGTCGCAGCGCTGGCCCGGGCAGTGCCGCTTCACCCCGACGTGCAGCGCGTACGGGCTCGCCGCCGTGGAGCGCTACGGGCTGGCCGTCGGCGGGCGGATGGCCGCCGACCGGGTGCGCCGCTGCCGGCCAGACGTGCCGCGCGGCACCCACGACCCGGTGCGCTGACCGGGGCGCCCGCGCCCGGGGCCGCTGTTCGCCGGGGCGCCCTGAGCTGCGGGGATGCCGCCATCCGCGCCTCGGGATCGGTCATGATGACAGGATGGAGATCCGCTCCGACGACGGTGCCCGGGTGAGGATCCGGCCGGTGGGCTACCAGCCCGGGGTCGAGCCGCCGGACGACCCGGACGAGGCGGCGGACTGGGACGACTGGCTGCTCGTCGAGACCGACGCCCGCACCGCCGACGGGCAGGCCTGGTCGCGCCTCGAACCCTGCCTGACGGTGGCCGAGGCGTACGCGCTGGCGGGCTGGCTGCGGCAGCAGGCGGAGACGACCGGTGACCCGGCGGAGCCCTCGGCGGTGGCCCGCTTCACCGAGCCGAACCTGGCCTTCCGCACCCGGGTGCTGCGCCGGCGCCGGCTGGCGCTGACCGTCGAGTTCTCGTACGAGTCGCTGCCACCCTGGATGCGGCGGCAGCCGCTCGGCGCGGTCTACCCGCTGACGCTCACCGTATCCGCCGACGCCCTCTCCGTGGCCGCCGAGCAGTGGGCGCGCGAAGCCGACGCGTACCCCCGCCGCATCGCTTCCTGACCACTCAGTCCGGTGGCGTGAGGTCGGGGACGGTGAGTGAGCCGTCCGGGCCGAGGGGGAAGCCCGGGTTCCAGGCGATCTCCCAGACGTGCCCGTCGGGGTCGGTGAAGCAGCCGGCGTAGCCGCCGTAGAAGGTCTCGCGTGCCGGCACGGTCACCTCCGCCCCGGCGTCGGCCGCCGCCGTCAGCAGCTCGTCGACCTCGCCCCGGGAGCGGACGTTCTGCGCCAACGTCGTCCCGCCGAACCCGCCCGCGCCCCGGTCGGGCACGCCCGCGTCGGCTGCCAGCTTCTCCCGGCTCCACAGCACCAGGGCCAGGCCGCCCGCCTGGAAGAAGACGGTCTCCTCGACCTCCTGGCCGCGCCAGCCGAGCCGCTCGTAGAAGGCGCGTGCCCGGGCCACGTCGGCGACGCCGAGCGTCACGAGGCTGATCCGCTGCTCCATCATCCGACGACCCTCCACGTACGACCCGACACCGTCCACCGCCACCGTAGCGTCGAACCGGCGGCCGTTCCGGCTCCGGCCGCCGGCCTGCGCGATCCGGGCGACGACGCCCCGCTCGACCCGCTGACCGGTGGCTCAGCCCCGCCCCGTCATCCGGTCGGCGAGGCGGCGCAGCGCCGGGGCGGCGGCGAGCAGCGTCTCGCGGTCCGGGGCGTCCAGCTCGGCCAGCGCGGCGGCGAGCAGGTCGCGCCGGTGCCGCCCGTACGCGGCCATCCGCTCCCGCGCCGCGTCGGTCAGCTCCAGCCGGATCGTGCGCCGGTCGGCCGGGTCCCGCTCGCGGTGCAGCAGCCCGGCGGTGGTCAGCTCGCCGACGAGGGTGCTGACCGTGTTCGGCGCGGTGCCCAGCCGTTCGGCGGCCTCGCGGACGCCGATTCCCGGGCGCCGCTGCACCAGTCGCAGCACCTCCACCTGGGCGTCCGGCAGGGCGGTGCGGCCGACCCGCTGGGTGGCCGTCCGGCGCAGCATCCGGTGCAGGTCACCGAGCGCTCCGCCGAGCAGGTCGACCGTCTCTTCCGTCACAGTCAGGCCCTCCGACGCCGAAATAGCTCTGTAGTCAGAGCTATCGTATCCGGGCCGAGCCACCAGTGAGGGGACCGCCATGCCGCACGCCACCGCGCCGCCCGTCCGACCGGACGAGCGCGTCGCCGCGCCCACCGGGCGGGCCGCCGTCGTGCTGCTGGTGCTGCTCGGCACGCTCACCGCGTTCGGGCCACTCTCCCTGGACACCTACCTGCCGGCGTTCCCGGAGATGACCCGCGACCTGTCCGCCAGCCAGGCGCAGATCCAGCTCTCGCTGACCACCTGCCTCGTCGGCATGGCCCTCGGCCAGCTCGTCACCGGCCCGCTCAGCGACCGCTTCGGGCGGCGCCGGCCCGTGCTGGTGGGCGTCGCCGCGTACACCCTGCTGTCGTTGGTGTGCGCGGCCGTGCCGTCGGCCGAGACCCTGGCCGCCGCGCGGCTCGCGCAGGGCTTCGCCGGCGGCATGGGCGTCGTCGTCGCCCGCGCCGTCGTGCGTGACCTCTACGCCGGCCGCGAGGCCGCGAAATACTTCTCCCGGCTCACCCTGGTCTTCGGCGTCGCCCCGATGGCCGCGCCCGCCTTCGGCAGCCTGGTGCTGCGCTTCGGGGACTGGCGTACCGTCTTCGTCGCCCTCGCCGTGATCGGCGCGCTGCTCGCCGCCGCCGTCGCGTGGCGGCTGCCGGAGACGCTGCCCGCCGCGCGGCGCAGCACCGGCGGCCTCGCCGCCACGGCCGCCGCCGGCCGCTCGCTCTTCACCGACCGGATCTTCCTCGGGTACGCGCTGGCGCAGGGCCTCGCCTTCGCCGCGCTCTTCGCCTACATCTCCGGATCGTCCTTCGTCTTCCAGGACGTCTTCGGCGTCTCGGCCGGCGCGTTCAGCCTCATCTTCGGCGTCAACGCGCTCGCCCTGGTCGCCGCCGGCCAGCTCAACGCCCGCCTGCTGGACCGCTTCGCGCCCCGCACCCTGCTGCTCCGCCCGCTGGGCGTGGGGCTGCTGGCCGCCGCCGTCCTGCTCGCCGGCGCGCTGCTCGGCAGCCTGCCGCTGGTGGCGGTGGCGCTCTTCGTCTTCATGGGATCCCTCGGCATGGTGATGCCGAACGGCACCGCGCTCGCCCTGGACCGGCACCCCGCCCACGCCGGCACGGCCGCCGCCCTGCTCGGCACCATCCAGTCGCTGGTGGGGGCGATGGCCGCCCCGCTGGTCGGGCTGGGCGGCGAGGGCAGCGCCGTGCCGATGGCCGTGGTGCTCGCCGGGGCGGCGGTCGCCTCCCTCGCCGTCGTCGGCACCCTCGCCCGCACCCGCCGCCCCTGACGGCTCCGTCGCCGGCATGGTGAGGACCCGGCGGCGCTGGCGACCTCGCCCGGTTAACCCCTCGCCCGGGTCCGGCGGTCGGCGGTAGCGTGCCGGCGTGTCCCGCCTCGTGACCCTCGTCCTGGTCGATGCCGCCGGCGCTCCGCTGGGCGCCCTGCCGCCGTTCGACGTCCCGTCGCCCTGGTGGCAGGAGGTCGGCCCCGTCGTGGCCGAGGCCCGCCGGCGGTACGGCGTCGAGGTGGCCGTGCTCCGCCTGCTGACCGGCGACGCGCCGCAGCCGATGGGCGGCACGGTCACGTACCTCGCACAGGTCGACGGGCCGCCGGCCACGCCGCTCGTACCGGCGAAGCTCGACCTGTCGGCGGACCCGCTGCGCGCCCCCTACGCCGAGCCCGGCGGCCCGGCGCGCAGCCTCGCGTGGGCGATGGCCGGGCTGCGGCGGCTCGGCCGCCCGACGGAGACCGTCGTCCAGCAGCGCACCTGGAACCTGTCGGCGGTCTGGCGGCTCGACGGGCCGGGCGGTACGGCCTGGCTGAAGCAGGTGCCGGTGTTCTTCCGGCACGAGGCCGCGGTACTGCGCTGGCTCGGCCGGGCCGCGCCGGGGAAGACGTCGACGCTGCTCGCCGACGACGGCGACGGCCGGATGCTGATCGAGCACGTGCCCGGCGAGGACCGCTACGGCGCCCCCGTCGAGGAGCGGCTGGCGATGGCGGCCGACTTCCATCCGGTCCAGCTGCGGTCGGTCCCGGACGCGGCGGAGCTGGTCGCGGCGGGCGTGCCGGACCTGCGCGCCGACGCCCTGCCGGGCTGGATCCGCGACCGGCTGGCTGGCTGGGACACCTCTCCGGTGCAGTCCCTGTTGGCGGGGCTGGAGGCGCAGCTCGACGAGGTACGCGGATGCGGGCTGCCGGACACCCTCGTGCACGGCGACCTGCACCCCGGCAACGTACGCGCCTGCGATGGGCGGCACGTCGTCATCGACTGGGGCGACGCGTTCGTGGGACACCCGGCGTTCGACGCGCTGCGGCTGGTGGAGGGGCTCGCCGACGACGTCGCCGCCCCGGTGCTCGCCGAGTGGTGCGCGCGGTGGCGGGCCGAGGTGCCGGGGTGCGAGCCGGAGCGGGCCGTGGAGCTGCTGCGGCCGGTCGCGGCGCTGCGGCTGGCGGCGGTGTACGCGATGTTCCTCGACGGCATCGAAGCGAGCGAGCGGGTCTACCACGCCACGGACGTCGACACCTACTTCGCGCAGGCGCTGGCACAACTCGGGCCGGCAACCCCCAGCGACGGGTACGCCGTCAGGTAGCACCGCGCTGGCTTCGCGTCGACTGTCGCGTGTCTGACACCGCCGCTCCGCCCGGGTGCCTCAGCTCGCTCGGGACGGACGCCGCGCCGAGTGTCGACGCTGGAGCCGCTGTTTCCGCTCAGCAGGGCAAACGTCGGATTACCGGCAAGTAGTTGCGTGTGCGCAATATCGACTTCGTAGGTAATTGACGGCGGGAACAGATGAGCCGAGGCCGGCCGATCGGTGGAACCTCGGGGGTCCCGCTGGTAGGACTCTTGTGGGTAGGGTCCGGGGACCGCCAGTGGGGAGGTGGGAGCCGTGCGACAGCGCGGACGGGACCGATTGCTCGCGCGACGAGCCCGCCGGCCGACCTCCTGACGACAGGTCGATCCGACCTTGTCCTGGCCGGTCCACCCACCCAGAACCAAAGGTGCCGCATGCTTTCCCGCTCCACGTCCTCGACGGAATCGCCCGCACTCATCCGGGACCGGGCCACCTCGCTGGTCGAGTACCTGATGGCCGTGCGGGCGCAGCTGGAGAAGCCGGCCCGGACGGTTCCCACCGCCGACGCCTTCTGGCAGCACGACTTCCCCACGCACGCCGCCTGCGAGGTGGGCGTCTCGACCGACGGCGCCAGCTGGCTGCGGGTCGGCCTGCCCGCCGCCACGAGACCGATCAGGACGCCCGCGGAGTTCGCGCCGTACCTGGCCGGTGCGCCGTCGTACGCCGTGGAACCCCGGCTCGTCGGCGACGACGAGACGATCGAGAGGCTCCAGGAGCGGTTCGCGCAGTGGCGTGAGCGGGAGTGGCGCCCCTGGGCCGACCAGACCCGGCGTACGGAGGCGACGCGGCAACTGCACCGCAGCCTGTTCGACCTGAAGCACCGCGTCGACATGGACGCCGCCACCCACGAACTCGTGTGGGGCCACGGCGTCATCCGCACCGACGTCGCCGGGCACCGGGTGCAGTACCCGCTGGTGGTGACTCCGGTCGCCATCGAGTTCGACGCCGACCGGTCGATGGTCACGGTGGCGCCGCAGGGCGCGCCCCGGCTTCAGACCGACCCGCTCACCGGCCTCGACGAGCGCTACCTCAGTCAACTGCTCGCGTTGGCCGGCTCCGGCGGTCAGCTCGACCTCGACGTCTGGCACGACCTCGACCGCGTCGAGTTCTTCGAGCGGGCGCTGCGCCGGCTCGGGCACGACCCCGTCGTACGGGACAGCGGCGCGGCGGCCCCGGCCGGCCCGCACGTGCACGACACGGGCGTGCTCTTCGTCCGGCCCCGGCAGCGGATGCTGCGCCGCTTCCTGGAGGAGCTGCGCGCCCGGCTGCTCGCCGGCGACACCGCGAGCATCGGCTCGCTGGCCGCCATCCTGGCGCACGAGCCGAGCCGGCTGGAGATGCCGCAGGACCAGCCGGCGCGGTGGGCGCCGCTGGGGGAGCGGCTGCTCATGCCGCTGCCGACCAACGAGGCGCAGGAGTCCATCGCGCGCCGGCTCGCGCAGCACCGCAACGTCGCCGTGCAGGGCCCGCCCGGCACCGGCAAGACCCACACCATCCGCAACCTGATCTGCCACCTCATGGCGCACGGCAAGCGGGTGCTCGTCGTGGCGCAGAAGGAGGACCCGCTGCGGGTCCTGCGCGACGGCCTGCCGAAGGAGATCCAGTCGCTGTGCCTGGCGGTGCTGGGCCGCTCCACCGACCAGCTCGTGCAGCTCCAACTGGCCGCCCGCGAACTCTCCGACCGTGGGGCGACCCTCGACAAGCGGGGCGAACAGCAGCGCGTCGACCGGCTGCGCCGCCAACTGGAGGAGGCCGAGCGGGACCTCGGCCAGGCCCTCGGCGGCCTGCGCACCATGGCCGAGAACGAGTCCGCGCACTACGAGATCGACGGCATCCGGCTGTCGCCGAGCGACGTCGGCAACTGGCTGCGCGAGCGGGCCGACCGCTACGGGGACATCCCCGACGCCCTCGCGCCGGACGTGGCCGCGCCGCTGGGCGTGGAGGAGTTCACCGAGCTGCTCGACATCGCCCGGCGTACCGTCCGACAGGACCGCACCCAGGCGCTGCGGCACCTGCCCACGGCCGCCGAACTGCCCGCGGAGGCCGCCGTCCTCGCCGGGCGGCGCGAACTCGCCGCCGCCCGCGAGGAACTCGACCGGCTCGCCGCCGCCGGGGTCGTCCTGCCGGAGGTACGCGCGTTCGGCCGGCCGGCGCTCGACGACCTCGTCGGGCAACTGCGTCAGGCGCTGACCCTGCTCGCCGGCCGCGAGGGGGCGTGGACCGACCGGCTGGCCACCCTGCTCCAGGCCGACCCGAACTGGCAGACCATGTGGCAGGACCACGTCGCGGCCTGTCAGCGCGCGCTCACCGACCTGACCGCGGCGACCCGGACCCTCGCCGGCCACCAGGTGAGCGTGCCCGAGGCGCAGCTCGCCGAGCCCCGCCGCCTCCTGGCCCAGCTCGGTGAGCTGCGGCAGCGGTTCGCGACCGGCAAGGGCGTCAACCGGCTCTTCCAGAGCACCCTCGCCCGGCTCGCCACCGAATGCCGCATCGACAGCGAGCCCCTGCGCACCACCGAGGACGTCGACATCGTCGTCGCGTACGTCACCCGGCTGCGGCTGCGTCAGGAGCTGAACACCCGGTGGACCGAGTGGCGGCAACTGCTCAACCTCCCCGCCGACCTCGGCGACCAGCCCGACCTGTGGGTGGGTCGGCTGCTCACCGACGCCGCCACCGCGCTCGACTGGGACCGCCGCCGCTGGCCCACCCTGCACGCCACCGTCCGCCGCCTCGTCCCCCGGGCCGAGCAGGCGGTCGACGTACGCCGGCTGACCGCCCTCGCCGACCTGGTCACCCGGTGCGCGACCGTGTTCGACCACGACCGGCTCGTCGCCGACGAGCGGGCCCTCGGCACGGTGCTCCAGGAGGGCATGTCGAGCACGGACGCCAGCGAGCTGTGGCGGCTGCTCGACCAGAGCCGCCAGCGCGCCGACCTCGAAGGGTGGGACGGCATCCTCGACGAGGTACGCCGGCTCGCCGCCCTGCGCCCCGACGCGCAACGCTTCGCGCAGCTCACCGAGCGGCTGCGGCCGGTCGCGCCCGGCTGGACCGCCCAGATCGAGGACGGCACCGCCGTCGCGATCGGCGGCACCGGGGCCGACTGCCCGCACCGCTGGCAGTGGCGCCGCGCACAGACCTGGTTCGACACCGTCGTCGGCAGCGTCGACCCCGTCGCGCTGGGCCGCCGGATCGAGCAGACGCGGGAACGGATCCGCCGGCTGACCCAGGAACTCGTCGTCGCCTCGTCCTGGCTGGAGGTGTCCAAGGCGCTCGACGACCGGCGCCGGGCCGCGCTCGCCGACTGGACCACCGCACTGCGCAAGATCGGCAAGGGTACGGGCAAGAACGCCGCCCAGTGGCAGGCGCACGCCCAGCGGGCCATGAACTCCGCCGTCGACGCCGTGCCCGTCTGGGTCATGTCCGTCGACCGGGCCATCGAGCAGTTCGCCGGCGGCGCCCACTTCGACGTCGTGATCGTCGACGAGGCGTCGCAGGCGGACATGTTCTCCCTGCCGATCCTCAGCCTCGCCGAACGGGCCGTCGTCGTCGGCGACGACCAGCAGATCGGCCCGCAGCTGTCGTTCGTCGGCACGGTCACCGGCCTGATCAACTCGCACCTGGTCGACGTGCCCTCCGCCGAGCACTTCGACCCGGAGAGCAGCCTCTACGACCACGCCGTACGCCGCTCACCCGAGCGGATCCTGCTCACCGAGCACTTCCGCTCCGTACCGGCGATCATCGGCTTCTCCAGCCAGACGTACTACGGCGGCGAGATCGAGCCCCTGCGCACCGACCGGCCCGCCGGCATCGGCGACCCCGTCATCGCCGTGCACGTCCCCGAGGGCATCCGCCAGGACCTGCCCACCTACGGCAACGTCAACGTCGCCGAGGCCGAGGCGCTCGTCGACCGGGTCGCCGCGATCGTCGCCGACCCCGCGTACGAGGGACGCACCATCGGGGTGGTGAGCCTGCTCAGCACCAGCGGTCAGGCCATCTACCTGCTCACCCGCCTGCGCGAGGTGGTGGGCGAGGAGGAGATGGAACGACGTCGGCTGCGCGTCGGCGACCCGTACACCTTCCAGGGCGACGAACGCGACATCGTGCTCGTCTCCACGGTCGTCTCCCCGCACAACGGCATGGTCTCCGCCTTCACCAAGCGCGACCACCACCGGCGGGTCAACGTCGCCGCCTCCCGCGCCCGCGACCAGCTCTGGGTCTTCCACTCCGTGCAGCCCGCCGACCTGCGCGAGGACGACGCCCGGGGCCTGCTGCTCACCTACTGCCAGAACGTCACCGCCGCCGAGGAGGCCTACGACGACCTGGAGAAGCGCTGCGACAGCGACTTCGAACGCGTGGTGCTGCGCCGCGTCCTGACCCGGGGATACCGGCCACTGCCGCAGTACCGCATCGGCGGGTACCGCATCGACTTCGTCCTCCCCGCACCCGACGGGCGGCGGCTCGCCATCGAGTGCGACGGCGACGCCTACCACGGGCCGGACCAGTGGGAGAGCGACATGCGCCGGCAGGCGGTGCTGGAGCGGGTCGGCAACTGCGTCTTCGTACGCATCCGGGGGAGCGTCTTCAGCCGGGACCCGGAGGCGGCGCTGGAGCCGCTGTGGGAGCGCATCGCCGAGCTGGGCATCGAGGTGTCGTCCCCGACGACGGTGCCGGTCATCGACGCCGAGATAGTCGAGGCTGCGCCGGTCAGCACGGAGGAAACCCGCGCGACGCCTACCTTCGCGCCGGCCCCGGTGCCCGCCGTGCCGGTCGACGACGTTCTGCCGCCGGTGGAGGCGACCGGCAACGATGGTTCCGTCAGCGCCGAACCGCCGTCGGTGGTGACCGAGCCCGTCGAGGTCGAGCCCGTTCCTCCGGCGCCGGCTGCCCGCGCCGGCTCCGAGGGCAGCGGCGACAAGGAGCCGCGCGGGGTGGCGGTACCCCCGGTGCGGCCCACGCCCGGCGCGCCCCCGCCACCGGCCGACGAGCCGGCGGGGACCCCGGACGCCGGCATGGCGCCCGTGCCCGCCGGCTACCGGAACGTGGCCTGGCTGCGGCCGTACGAGGCGGTGGCCGCCCTGGACAGCTACCAGCACTGCCGCGACGTGCCGGTGCGGCACGAGGGCAAGGTGCTGGGGTGGGCCCGCTACTACGACAGTGCCTCCGCCGAGGCGCGCAAGTACCGGGCCAACGTCCGCGTCGAGCGGGCACACCCGAACGGCGCGCGGCTGGTCTGCTGGGTGCGCCCGCACGAGGCGAAGGCAGTGATCACCGCGGCGTCGATGAAGCGCGACATGCCGGTGGAGGACAGTCGCGGCCGGCACGCGGGCCTGGTCCAGTACTTCCCGGCCGCCAGCCCCGCCGCCGTACGCTTCCGCAGCGTCACCCGGCTCCTGCGGCTGTCGGGCGGCGAGAGCCGCGACGCTCGCCCGGCCGCGCCGCCGGTCCGGCCCGCGCCCGAGCCGCGCGGCCCAGGCGAGCCACGGCCCGCACCGGCGGGCGAGGGGACGCCCGCCCGCCGGGAGTTGGAGGAGACGCTGCACCAGGCGATGGTGCGGGCGTACGACCAGGAGGCCGAGCCGGCGGACGAGCCGGTCGAGGCCTCGGCCGACCGGCGGGCGCTCGAAGCCGCGTTCCACGAGGCGATGGTGCGTACGTACGAGCGGGCGCGGGACGAGGCGAACTACCACGCCAGCCTGCTGCTGCGGATGGTGACGGAGAAGGGTGGCCTCGCCACGGCCCGGCAGCTCCTGCACCACCCGCTGGTCTCCGACGGGTTCACGGCGCTCTGGGAGCGGGGGCGGGTCGACCTGACCGCCGAGGCGGTCGTGATCCGGCCACGCTTCCGTCCGCTCTTCACCGACGAGGAGTTGGCCATCGCCAGCAATCGCGTGGTGGACGCCTCGGCACACGCGTCCTGACAAGCAGTTCGTAAACGACATGCGGGGCGCAATGCCCAGGGGAGTTATCACGAGGTCATAGCATCGATGCTATGGCCTGGGGTAGCGTGGAGCTGGAACCAGAGATTCGAGACTGGCTGGAGGGGCTGCCAAGCGCAGACTTCGCGCGAGCGGCGTTTTATATCGACCTACTTGGGAGTAGGGGAGTTCTCCTCGGCGAGCCGCACTCCCGGCAGCTCGACGGCAAGCTGCGGGAGCTGCGCTTCTACCTGGAGCGCGATGCGGTCCGGGTGACGTACTGGATAGCCTCCGATCGGCGGATCATCCTGCTGACCGTGTTTCGCAAGACGCGTATGCGGGAGGACCGGGAGGTGGAACGAGCCCGCCGGGCGTTCGAGCGATGCGTGGCGGAGCGGCACACGGTGAACAAGGGGGCGGAGCGATGAGTGATCGCGTCGACTGGAACGACCTGCGTGACCGCCGGATGGCGGAGCCCGGAGCCGTCGAGGCGTACGAGGCGACGCGTATCGCCTTCGAGCTCGGTCAGGAGGTGCGGCTCCTGAGGGAACACAAGGGATGGAGCCAGAGCCAGTTGGCGAGGTCTGCCGGTATGACGCAGTCCGCCGTTGCCCGGTTCGAGGCGGGCGGCACAGTGCCAACCCTGCCGGTCCTGGAGCGTCTCGCACGGGCGCTCAACATGAAACTGGACGTCAGGTTCGCTCCGAACGCCGACGCCGCCTGAGCGCTCGAGCGCTCGCCCCGCTTTCGATGCCGGGCCGAACTCGGCGATCAGGTCGTTGAGTCGCTCCCGTGCCTGCGGCCACGGCAGCTCGCTGGAGCCGCCTCGGGCGAGCTGCCCGAGGGCCAGCAACACCAGCAGCGGCTTGTGCGGTGCGCGTCGGCCACGCTGCTGATGCAGCCGCAGGGAGGTCAGCCGGTCCAACACCTCCTGGCGGGTGCTCATGCGGCGATGGTTCGGGCGGTGGCGTACACGTCGGCGGGGAGGGCGTGTGCCAGCCGCCAGATGATCCGCATGGGTCGGTCGCCGATGTGCTCGCGGTAGGTCATCGGGCCGGCGTAGAGGTAGGCCGGCGCGCCCAGGTCCCGGTCCGCGACCCGGGTCTCGCGGACGAACAGGTGCACCGTCGAGCCGCGTGAGGCGTGGTGGATGTAGCGCTGGCCGGTCGCCGAGGCCGACGACGTGGTGCTCTGCGACTCCCACTGGAACAGGCTGTCGGTGATGGCCCGGTCGGCGTACATGGTCGTGGGGGAGTAGTGCGCCTCCGACTTGACCAGGGTGACGAAGAAGAGGTCGGCCTGGGCGTCGGGCAGCCACTTCACGCCCTCCCGCAGCGAGCCCGGGTTCGGCATGCCGAAGGCCGCGCACGCCTCATTGCGGCTGTAGCGGGCGTGCACCCGCAGCGGCACCTCCGCCGACAGCGGCTGCGGCGTGACCCGGTGGATCCGGTCGCGCAGCACCTCGGCCACCTGCCGCAGCTCGGCGCAGCGGGCCGGTTCCGCCCAGAGCCGCGCCAGCCGCTCGTCCCGCGAGGCCAGCGCCGCGTTCGGCCCCCACAGGTCGAAGTGCAGCATGTCCCAGAGCCGCCCGGCACCCGGCCGCTGGCCTGCCGCGACCCGGGCCAGCAGGTCAAGGCGATCCGGGTCGTCGAGGTGCAGCATCCGCCCGATGGCCCGGCCCAACTCCCGGTCGTCCGGCCCCGGCGTCGACGACTCCAGCCCGGCGAGCCGGCGCAGCCCCGTCCACCCGCCGATGGTCGCCGACCGGTACACGTCCTCGATCTCCACGCCGGTCTCCCGCAGGAACTCGGCGAGGCTGACATCCCCGAGGTGTCGCAGCTCCGCCAGCAGGCCATTCTTCGACGTCGGCATAACGGTGCGCAGGTTGTCGAGCACGACCTTGCGGGCGACCGGGTCCAACTGGATGTGGCAGCCGCTGGGCAGCGACGGGAAGTCCTGCTCGACGGCGTCCCTGATCTCCCTGCGGCTGACCCCGGTCAGGGCGCGCCAGCGCAGGTCGAAGCGGAAGTTGGCGTGCTGGCCGCCGATGAAGTCGAGCACCGTCAGGCAGGGCTTGTCGTCGTCGAGGCGCAGTCCCCGGCCGAGCTGCTGAAGGAAGATCGTGGCGCTCTCCGTGGGCCGCAGCATCAGGATCGTGTCGACCATCGGCAGGTCGACGCCCTCGTTGAACAGGTCCACGGTGAAGAGCACCCGCAGCTTGCCGGCCTTGAACTCCCGCAGCAGATCGTGCTGCACGGGCCGGTCCACCTGAGAGGTCACCGCCGCCGACGGCACGCCGTGCCGGGTGAACCACTCCGCCATGAACCGGGCGTGGGCGATGCTCACGCAGAACCCCAGCGCCCGCATGCGGTCGACGTCGACCGTGTCGCGCACCGCCTTCAGCACCAGCCGTGCCCGCGCGTCGTTGCCGGTGTAGAGGCCGTCGAGCTCGCCGAGGTCGTACCCCTGGCCGCGCTTCCAGCGCAGGCGCGACAGGTCCACGTCGTCGTGTAGCCCGAAATACTGGAACGGCGCGAGCAACTGCCGCTCCAGCGCCTCCCACAGGTGCAGCTCCACCGCCACGCGGCCGTCGAACCACCGCCGCACATCCCGACCGTCGGCCCGGTCGGGGGTCGCCGTCAGCCCCAGCAGTACGCGCGGCCGAAGCCGCTCCAACAGCCGGGCGTACGTCGGTGCCTCCGCGTGGTGGAACTCGTCGACGATCACCATGTCGTACGCCTCGGGGTCAATCTCCCGCCGGTGCAGCGACTGGATGGAGGCGAAGACGTGCCGCCACCTGGTCGGGGTCTTGCCCCCGACCAGCGTCTCGCCGAAGCTGCCGTCGAGCATGACCTGGCGGAACGTCGCCAGGCTCTGGGTGAGGATCTGCTCCTGGTGGGCGACGAAGAGCAACGAGTCGACCTGGTTGTTGCGGTGCAGGCGCCGGAAGTCCAGCGCCGCGACGACCGTCTTGCCGGTGCCGGTCGCCATCACCACCAGGTTCCGGTGCCGGCCGTGCACCTGCCGCTCCGCGTCCAGGTCGGCGAGGATCTCCGCCTGGTACGGGTACGGCCGCACATCCAGGTTGGCGATCTGCGTCGGCTGGTCCTCGCGCCGCTCCCCGCTGAGGGCGTTCCGCAGCTGCTCGGCGTCCCGGGTGGCGTCGTAGTCCTCGAAAGCCGGGTCGTTCCAGTAATCCTCGAAGGTGGCGGTGAACGTGTCGATGACGTGCGGCTGCTCGACGTTGGAGACGCGCACGTTCCACTCCACGCCGTCGATGAGCGCGGTCTTCGACAGGTTCGACGATCCGACGTACGCGGTGGTCATGCCGTTGCGCCGGCGGAACAGCCACGCCTTGGCGTGCAGCCGGGTGGTCCTGGTCTCGTAGGACACCTTGATTTCGGCGCCCAACTCGGCGAGCCGATCGAGGGCCCGCTGATCGGTCGCGCCCAGGTAGGTCGTGGTGATGACGCGCAGCTTGCCGCCCCGGGCGATCAGCTCGCGGATGGCGGGCTCGACGATGCGCAGCCCGTACCACTTGATGAACGCGCAGAGCAGGTCGACCTGCTCCGCCGACGCCATCTCGTGGGTGACCTCGTGGCCGATGCGGGGCTGGTGGCGGCCGTTGACCAGCAGCGCGCCGGTGGAGAGCGGGGTGGTGGGGCGTTGGGGGAAGGCTGGTTGCGCGGACGGGGTGGGTGGGGCGGCGATGGCGTGCAGGAGGTGCCTGGCGTCGGTGACCTGGTCTTGTGGCGTCGACGCCTGAGGGCTTTCGTCGGCGATGGCGTCGGCGATGCGGTTGGCGAGTGCGATCTGGCGGTGGAGCTTGTCGTCGCCGCTGGGGACGGCTTGCAGGGCGCGATGGGCCAGGGTGGCGATGTGACGGGCGAGGGCGTCGGGGGCGTCGGCGGGGTCGAGCTTGTGGTGCTGGATGAGAGCGGGGTTGACGTGCTGGAGGCGATCGGCCAGCTCAGCGGTGATCAGGTGCTCGTACATGCCCCGTTCAAGATCCGTCACTTTCGTAACCTAGCGTGGCGTGGTGCTGCAGGACTGTTCGCAGCGGGGGCAACTCAGGCTGTCGGCTTGGCGACAGTTGGCCCTTCGGGCTGTTGCAGGGCCTGTCCGCCTGCGGGCGGGTCTAGCGCCTGCCTATCACCGCCGAAACCGTAGTTGAGCTGGCGATACAACGGATCACGGTGGCTGTTGCTTGACGGCAATATCAACTTGGAAGGTTATTGACATCGCAAGCAGGTCACGTAAGGCCGGCTGATCGGGTGACTTACTTAGGGTCCCGCTGAGGGGACTCCCGCCGGTAATGTCCCTGGCGCACCTTGTGGGGAGGTGAGGTCGATGCTTGCTGGGTTGGATGCGCCACCCGCCGTCGAAGCAGCGCGGGCGATGGCTGGCGTGCTGGCACCCGTGCGCTGTGGCAGCGTGACGGACTTGCCTTGGTGCGCCACCAGGACGACCCTGGCACCGCATGCCGCCGTATGGCGGAGTTGTGCTCGGTGGTTCAACAACCCGTCGGCACCGGGGCTGCTCTGAAGCATATTGCCCGGCAGTCCGGCGATCGCGTCAATCAAGGGGGTGGCAATCATATTTGATTCACAAACCGGGCGGACCGAGGAACGATCGAGCCCGCGGTCACTCCATCAACGTCGGCGAGTTGCCGCCGATGCCATCGTCCTGCCTGTCGGCCAGTTCGTCGAACACCCAAAGATCGAGGGGATTGGGCGTATTGCTGAACGCCAAGGCGACCAGGTGCGGGTTGAAGCGTTCGAATCCGTCGCAATCCCTGTAGGGTTCTGCTGCTGGGTCGACGTTGAAGAGTGTCAAGCGGTGCGGTTACTGCCGCAGACCAGGGTGTACTGGCAAAATCCGGACACGGGTCGATGGAGGGCCGGACGGATCGTCGGTGGAGGGCCAGACACCTACTTCGTGCGGCTCCCCAACCTCGACCTCGACCACCAAATTCCTCAGGTGCACCTCCGGGTGCGCTGGGACCGGCCGATCGTTTCTCCTGTCGAGGTGCTGGCGGCCGGCGCCAACGAATCGCCGTACTTCCGGGACGCTCGTCTGCCTATGCTGCGGAGCCTCGTTGCCCAACGAGCTGCCTGCGCCAATCTGCCTGCGCTCCTGTCGGCGGCGATCGAGATATACCCCCATCAGGTGCAAGCGGCGTTGACTGTGCTCAGCGACCCGGTCCAGCGCTACCTCCTTGCGGATGAAGTCGGCCTAGGGAAGACAATCGAAGCGGGCCTGATCATCCGGCAGCGACTCCTTGACGACCCCACCAGCCGGATCGTCGTCGTTGCCCCCGACATGCTGCGGCAACAATGGAACCGGGAATTGCGCGACAAGTTCTTCACTGACGATTTTCTCGCCGCAACGCTGAAGATCACGCGCCACGAGACTCCTGAGCGGTGGAA
Organism: Micromonospora sp. NPDC007220; assembly: GCF_040634035.1. NCBI lineage: Bacteria > Bacillati > Actinomycetota > Actinomycetes > Micromonosporales > Micromonosporaceae > Micromonospora > Micromonospora sp. NPDC007220. The sequence goes on from NZ_JBEYEU010000001.1 coordinate 1,088,322, forward strand.
GGACTACCATGGCTTCGACCTGGTCGTCGTCGACGAGGTTCATCGCCTGACTGACACGGCGGACCCCGCGCAATCGCCCTACCGCGAGTTGGCCGCCCTGGCCCACTCGGCGCAACGACTGGTGCTTATCTCGGCCACGCCGACGATTTCTCGGCCACAGGCACACTTGGGCATGTTGCACCTGCTTGAACCAGTTCTCTACCGCTGGGATGACCTGCCGCGTTTTGCCGAGAGGTTCCAGGCACGGCGCGTGTTGGCCAACGCCGTCTTCGGGTTGGACGCGGATTTCGAACCGCTACTTCCCAGCGCTATCTCCGAGATCTCGGACCTGCTGCCCGAAGACTCTGCCTTCCGCGACCTTGCCGATGAGGTCCTGTCCCTCCTTACACCGGACGGAGACTTGAGCGATGAGGCTCAGCGGCCAGCCTTGCGTGCACGGGTGGACGGGTTGCGGGCACACATCAGCGAGACGTATCGCCTGCACCGGCGGATCATCCGGCATCGTCGGCACAACGTCCTTGCGGCGAGCGGAGACGACACAGACGCTTTGCCCTTTGAGGTCACCGGCAGGGAGCGACCCACGGTGCTGGGCTTCTGGGCGTCCGCCGCGGAGCCAATGGGTGACCTGCTTCTGACCTGGCAGCAGCAGGTCGCCTACTGGCTCGTTGATCACGATGCGGAGGACCAGGCTGCTGCCTATGGGCACGTCCTTGCCGTCCTGGCCTCACGCAGCGACGGCCTCTCCGACGACTTCCACGACGCTGTCCGATGGCGGGTGTATCGGGACGGCGTGGCCGCCCAACGCGCGGGACTCAACAGCCAGGAACGCGACATCCTCGCCGGAACGGCCGTTCTGCCCGCAGACCGCGTCCTGTCAAGCAAGCTTGACGAGTACACCGACGGACGCGACCTCGATGTACGGCCTCTCGCCCACGTGCTGGCCAAGCACGGGCGCGTCGTCGTCTTCTGCGGCGGAGGAAGCCTAGCCGGTCGCCTCGTCGACGCCCTTTCGTCGTCGCCGAGCACACGCATCGTCGCCGAGCACACGCATCGTCGCGGAGCGGGGGAGAGCGCCGCTGCGGCCGATCGGTGGCGTTTCCATGGCGGTGTGTTGATCGCGGACGACAGCGTTGAGGATGGCGTAAACCTGCAGGACGCCGATGCCGTTGTCCACGTACGGCTGCCCTGGTCACCCAATCGATGTGAGCAACGGCTGGGGCGCGTGGACCGCTTCGCTGGAGCCTTTGGCTCCAGCGGACGAGCCGCAGCGCAGTACGTGATCGACGTTGGCCCTGCCGACCAATCCTTCGGGGCCACATGGGCGTGTTTTCTTGTAGACGTCGTCAAGATGTTCGATGACTCGGTCACTGCCCTGCAGGACGCCCTCGAGAACGTGACAACCACGGTATGGGAGTTCGGCCTGCGGGAAGGGCCGGCCGCGATGCTAGCGATGAGCGGGAACGTGGCCGAGAAACTGCGGCAGGAACGTCGTGAGATAGACGGAATGGACACGCTGGAGGCCGTCCACGAAGGGTCTCGTGGCCGCATCCTCGCAGAGGAAATGAACAGGATGGAGGCCCGTTGGGGAGCTCACGAGAAGGCGACCATGCTGTACGTCGGAGCCGAAGCCGGTGGGCTCCGATTTGCCGTACAGCCCGCCGAGGAGAGCCGGCAAGTCGTGCGCTTCGCGCGTGGTCAAGCCGACCCTCTCGTGTCCCCACGACTGTTCGCATTGTCAGGACGCACCATTCCGAAGGCCGTCATGCAGGGAACCTTTAACCGCAACGTTGCACTTCGCGCACCCGGTACCCGGCTTTTCCGGGTCGGCAACCCGTTTGTCGACACACTCGCGAGGGTGGCTGCGATTGATGACCGGGGACAGGCCTGCGTGCTCTGGCGTCCAGGTGTGCGCAGCCGGGACATGGTTGCCTACTTTGGTTTTGACTTTCTCGTCGAGGCGGACATCGAGTCAGCACAGGAACTCATCGGCGCACTTCCCGACGCAAGCCGTGCGCTTCGGCGCCAGGCCGACCTCATTCTGCCGCCGCTGATGCAGCGGCTTTGGCTGCCCTCTGGCGAGGAACAGGGCGTCACTGACGAGCGCCTTCTGAGATGGCTGGACGCTCCATACGCGCCGGACCGGGGCGACGTCAACCTTAACGACCAACGCATCGCCGGCGTCTGGAACTACTTCGGCGACGTCGAAGGGCTGGCGGCTGCCGCCCGGCGCGCCGAGTTACACGCGCGCGACGCGCTGACCCGTTCCGCGCAGTTGCTGCAACGGGCGGAGCAGGCGCGTGATGAGGCCGGTCGTGCGCTCGCGGTCCGGCGTGCCCAGGCGGAGGCACGGCGCAAAGCCGGGTGGCTGCTGTCCGACACCGACAGTTACCTTGCCGACGTAGGTGTCGCAGCCGCCCTGATCGACGCGTTGGGGCAGCCGGCCATCCGGCTCATGGCGGTGACCTGCGTGGTGGGCGGCGAACTGGGAGCGATATCGAGTGGCGCGTGACGATTGGGCGTGTGCCCAGGAACTCTGGAGGACGTGGCCGCAGGTGCCGGTGGGCTTCCCCGCCGCAGGCACCTGTGCACGGCTGCGGGACGCGCTGGTGGGTCTGGGCACGGGCGCTGCTGGCTGGCGGGACGTCGCCGCTCTGACCCGGCAGGTTCTTCTCGAGAACGAAGCGCGACACGGCGGAAGTTGGCCTCTCGCCATTCCGAGCGGACCGGCTCTGCCCGACCGACACCAGTGGGAACAGGCGGGCTGCGAGGCGTTGTCCACGGAGTTGGGTTTCTCGATCACGGCAGTGATCTGGTGTCCCGGCGAACCGACGACACCCAGTAGCGAGGCGTCCTCGGCGGAAATACGCGACGTCTACCGAGGCCTTGCCTGGTGTACCGACACTCACCCCGCCGATCCCTTTTGGCGGCAGGCGCTTGGTCTCGGCTTCGACCACTACACCTCGCTAGGGCAGCGGCAGGCCGCTCGTACGGTCGTGACCGCGCCTCCCGGCAGTAGCACCATCGTTTGCCTTCCCACCGGCCAAGGCAAGACGGAGGTCGCGTGGGCGGCCGCCTTGCCCGCCACCCGGCAGCGTGGCGTCGCCGTCGTCGTGGTGCCGACGGTCGTGCTCGCGATGGATATGGAACGCAGACTTCGGGGCCTGCTGGCGGCACTCGGCGAGCAACCCAGCCCCAGTGGACACTATGCCTACACCGGTGGAACACCGGAGGACATCAAGCAAGCCATCCGACGCGACGTTCGTGACGGGCGGCAGCGGGTTGTCATCGCCGCGCCGGAAGCCATCCTCACGGGGCTCAGCCAGGCGCTGGACGCCGCCGCGCGCCAGGGCTACCTCACTCACCTCGTCATCGACGAGGCGCACCTGGTCGAGCAATGGGGCAACGAGTTCCGACCCGAGTTCCAAGCTATGAGTGGGCAGCGCCGGTCTTGGCTCGCGATTGCACCGACCGGCCGGCAGGTGGTCACGCTTGCGATGAGCGCCACTCTCACCGAGCAGCAGGTTCAAACACTGTGCGAGTTGTTCGGCACGCCCGGCCGGGTGGAGGTGGTGTGGGCGTCCCAGACCCGTCGCGAGCCGTCGTACTTTGTCGACCGGTTCGCAACCGAGCAGAAGCGCATTGCCGCCGTCCTGGAGGCGATCGGCAAACTGCCTCGACCACTGATCATATATACCTCGCTGAAGAAGGACGCGAGGCGGTGGACCGGACTGCTGAAGCAAGCCGGTCTCCTGCGGGTGGCGGAGGTCACCGGAGACCTGAACGACCTCCAGCGCCGGACCGCGGTTATGGGCTGGCGCGGCGAGGACGAGGCCGGCAGACCCACGCCCACGAGGCACGACATAGTCGTCGGTACCTCGGCGTTCGGGTTGGGCCTGGATATGTCGAACGTCCGTACCGTCATCCACGCTTGCATGCCTGAGACGCTCGACCGTTACTACCAGGAGGTAGGGCGCAGCGGCCGCGACCGCCGCCCCTCGGTGGTCTACCTGACGATCGCACCGGGCGACGACGGCACCGCACGCCGGCTGAACCGCGACATCGTCATCAGCGCTGACAAGGGATGGAACCGGTGGCGAACCATGTATCGCGCCGCCGTCGATCTCGGCGACGGACGCCGCGAAACTAGCCTGGACACGTTCCCGCCACACCTACTCGAAGAGTCGCGGCAGAACCGGCAATGGAACGTCCGTACGCTCAACCTCATGTCACGGGCTGGGCTGGTCGCCCGCGAGGAGCCACAGCCCCCGGTCCGGCTGCGGGACGAGCCGGACGACCAATGGCAGGCGCGCCTCGACCAGTACTTCACCGGGCTCGACGCCCGTGTCGTCGTCCAACTACGCGACGGCCGGACCAACGACCGGTCGTACTGGGGCGAGGCCTTCGAGGCGCAACGAACGCTGGTGATCAAGCAGCAGGGCGCCGCCCTGAATCAGTTGTACGCCTTGGTCCGTGGCGACCGGTGCGTCGGCGAAGTCCTCGGCAGCTACTACCGAATGCCATGGCGGGGCGGCCTACTGACCACGCCGGTGAACTGCCGCGGTTGCCCGTACTGCCGCCACAGCGGCTCCCACCGCGGGGACGACGGTCTCTACCGCGCTGGCGGTGAACCCCTACCGCGGATGGCGCACTGGCAGGAGACGGGGGACCCGCTCGCCAAACTGCGCCGCGACCGTCCCTGGCTGAGCATCTGGTGGCGCACACCGGCCGCGCGCGACGATCTTCTGCCCGAACTGCTCGCCCAGTTGGCCCGGCGTGGTCTCGGGGTGCTGGCCGGACCGGGAGTGACGGATGCGGTCGCCCGTAAGGTCCAGCGTGTGGCGTGGCCGAAGCCGGTGCTGCTGGACCACGACGACGACCTCACCGAATCCTTCGCCGGACCCATCGTCTGGGTGGCGGATGAAGGGCCGGACCTTTCGGCCGCGGCGCGTTCGAGGTTGCGGGATGGGGCACCGACGTATCTGATTCACCCACGTGAACTGCCCGACCCCGAAAGACCGCACGTTCAGCTGCGGCAGTTGTGCGATGCTTCGCTCTCGCTTGAAACCGTCCTTGGAGCCTTGTGACATGGCGCTACTAAACGAAGGTGCCTCCTTTCCGACCGCGATGTGGGTGTTGGTCAGATACCTGCTGGTCTCGCCGCATCGACGCCGGTCCCGCGCGGTTGCCCGAGCGGCGTTGCAACCGGCAAGCCTGTTGCCGGCTGGCAAGGCCGACGGGGACAAGACCTTCGACTACGCGGTGCGGATGCTGCGGGATCTGGCCATAGTCGCCGAGGACGGCGACGATCTCGTGCTGCGAGATGAGGTACACCTCGGTTCCGCCGATAGCTATCAAGGCTTCACCGACCTGTTGCGCAACCGCGTGCTTGAACCGCATCGCAATGAGGGGATCGCCCAGCCGGGTGATCAGGGGCCCAAGGACCTGGTCAGAGCGCTGGCGTGTTTCCTGACGCTCGATGCGTTCCGCGCCTTCGACGAGGATGCGCTGGAGTCCCTGCTGCGCGAGGCATTGCCAAAGCACATTCCGGACCCCAACTTCAACGACGTGCGGCGCAACCGTTTCGGCTATTGGTCGCAAGCGCTGGGATTCGCGGCCGGTCCAGTCCTGCTGACACCGACCAAGTTGACGCTCCAGCCCGATTGCACGCCCGCCGTGCGGCGTACCGCCCGGATGCTGTGGCCGGATGGTGCCCGGCTGGCGGCGCGGGACGCCGTCACGGCTTTACTCGACGCACTTCCCGTGTTGCCGGACGGTCGCTACAGCCTCGAACTCGAACTTGAGAAGACGGCGCCCGACGTGTCGTCGGCCTTGTCGTTCGCGCTCTTCTGCGGTGAGGAACAGGGCTGGCTGAGGTTCGATCGCCGGTCCGACGCCGACGACGAGGTTCTACTCGTCGACCCCGATCGGGCTGCCGGCACGCGCCGTATCACTCATCTTGAGATCATGGAGCCGATTGATGGCTGAGTTCCGTCAGGTTGTCTGCTGGTCACCGGCCACCGCCGCCACGACCATCAGTACGGAGGCAGTCAGTCCGTCACCCTCGGTCTTCTTCGCAACGCACGCGCCGCTGCGAATCCGGCGGCGACACCCGGAAGCCAAGTCCGACGACCTGGGTATGCCCGTGACCGAGGAGGAGGTTCGGCGCGACTTCCTACAGCGGCCGACGGCCAACGGGGTCCTGCTGATGCCGGTGACCGGTGAATCGGGAACGGGGAAGTCGCACCTGGTCCGCTGGATCCACGAGTTGACGCCGTCAACCGATGAGCGCCTGGTTATCTACCTGCCGAAGACCAGCACGAGTCTGCGCGCGGTCGTTCGGACCCTGCTGGATCACCCGGGTGTGGACACCCCGGAGTTGGCACAACTGCGTGCCGACGTCGATCGGATGAGCTCGGAACTGGACGTCGACAGCCTGCAACGCCGTCTGATCAATGAGCTTTCCGAGGCGGTCGCGGTGGCGGACCCCAGACCGGGCCCGGCGCGGATTCTGGCTGGGCCGGACAAGTTGGCGTCGCTCTTGCTGGATCCACACGTCCGCGACAATCTGCTGCAGCCGGGCAAGCTCATCCCCCGGCTCGCAGCCAGTCTGCTCTCCGACCGGGGCGAGCGAGAGGACGACCGGCCGACCAACTTCTCGCTGACTGACCTGCCCCTGGACATCGCCGACGTCAACAAGGCCTCCGACAAAGCCAAGCGGTTGCTGAGCCTCATCACCAGCCGGCCCGAACTGCAGACTGCGGCAGTCGAGATCCTTACCGAGCAACTCCCAGTCGCCGTCACGGCGGTATGGAACATGGGCGGCGGGCGGCTGCAGCAGGCGATGCTCGAGATCCGTCGCCGATATGCCGAGCAGGGCAAAGAGATCGTGCTGTTGATCGAGGATTTCGTGGTTCTCCAGGGCGTTCAGCGGGATTTGCTCGACGCGTTAATCGAGGCGGGCGTACGTGGCGGGCGCTCCGAACTCGCGCCAGTCCGCACGCTCATGGCCGTGACCACCGGGTACTTCGCCCGGCTCGCCGAGACGGTCCTGACCCGCGCAAAGGCGGCCACACCCTATATCTACGACCTCCACGTTCCGCTCAAGTACGACGACCAGGGCCAGGCAGAAATCAGTGCCTTTGTCGGGCGGTATCTCAACGCGGCGCGGGTCGGCCGGAAGGCCCTGGACCAGGCCGACGTTGAACACGGCGCCGACGTGCCCAACGCGTGTGACACGTGCGAGTTTCAGGAAACTTGCCACTCCACCTTCGGTGCTTCGCCCGAAGGCCATGGCCTCTACCCGTTCAACTGGTCGGCGCTGCGGCGCGCTATCCGGGCGCGCCCGGCGCACAGCAGTCCTGAACTGTTTAATCCGCGCGCGGTTATTGGCGAGGTCATCCGGCCCGTGCTGGTGGACCATGCGCAGGCCCTGCGCGAGGGTTCGTTCCCTGACCAGCAGTTCCGCGAGGAATATCCCACTCCCCCAGGGGAGGATTTTTTACTCGGCGCCGTGGCCCAGGAGATCGAGGAACGGGACGTCGTCGATGCGACCCGGCGCAAGACGTTCCTCGAACTCTGGGGCGATGCGCCAGGCCGAGTTATCAACCTTCAACCGGAGATGCACCAGGCGTTCGGTGTCGGACTTCTCAGCCTGAACGACCTGGAAACCGCCTCCGGCCGCGCCACGACGCGTGCCGCCGGCCGGTCCTCGTTGGGAAGCAAGACGTCCGTCGTTTCATCTACCGGTGAGATCTCTCGGGCCATCGCGAAAATGGTCGAAGACGTCGAGGAGTGGCAGGGGCGTCAGAGCCTGCTTCCGCAGGGCACCGCGGCCCACCTCCGAGGCATTATCCGGCAGGCGGTGATCAACAGATGCCTATGGACCGACCCGGTGATGGCCGAGCCTCTGGTCGTGGACGTTGACAAGGCATGGCCGGCGAAGTCCACAGTCGTTTCCATTGAAGGCGCCGGCGGCGAGCGGCTTCCAGGGACTGCGGAAGCTCCCATTCGGTTCAAGCGTAACCCTGGTAACGCCACCTTTTTTCGGCAGTTGCTTCTAGCCGGCGTCGACTTGACGGGCAACGCGGCGGCTGTGGTCCGCCTGCAGACGATTGCGGAACGCCACCAAAAGGATCTCCAGTTTGCTGTGCAACGCTATCGTGGTTTCTCCGATGAGGAACTAGTGCTGGGGATGCGGGCTTCCCTGTTGGGTGCCGCACTAGCCGGGCATGCCTGGCCGGGTATGGCGGACGCTGAGCTGATCGACGCGGCGCTCGCCGATGGCAGTGGCTGGCAACGAGCGGACGCCGCCGGACGCACCCCGCAGTGGAGCCGGCTCTGGGAGACACACCGAGCAGGCCGTCGCGAACTGGTTACCAGGCTGCGGGATGGTGTCGGCTTTACCCGTGGTGCTCGAGGCGGCGTGCGGATCATCGACGCTGCCCGAGCGGTGCCTCTGGTGCGGGAGGCTGCACAGGACTGGACGTGGCGGCGACCGGACAGGCTTCCTGAGTGGGCCGAGAGGGCCGTTGGCGGCTTCAACCAGTTCGTCGGCGTCACGGATGCACAACTGGTCGTGCTCCGGGAACAACTCACGACGATCCGAGGCTTGCTGCCGTCGGGTGTCGGTGGTAGCGAGACCGTCGCCGCCGTGGACCAGGCTCTTCGCGTCGCCGTCGGCGAGGGGTTAGGTCCCGCTGATCTGGCGGGGTTCGAGTCGCTGCTGAACAACGTCCGGGAGCGCGACTGGCGATCCGTCGAGCGGCTGGAGCGGGACCTGGCACGCATCGACGCCGCAGTGGACGACAAAGATCGATATCGCGCAGTGGTTGCGGCATGTGCAGTGGACCGAGGTGCCGACACCACGACGATTGAGCGGTTCCTCACCCTTAGTGATGGTTGGTTGACCGAGAAACTCCACCAGGCCCGGTTGCGGTCCGGCGGGTCGGGCGAGTCCGCCACCCTGCGAGTTCAGGACTTGAAGCGACAGTGGGCGGAGGTGGACCAGTGACGGCGATCTCGGTTCTCGACAAGGCAAGGGCACTCACGGCGGAGGCGAATCGGCTGCGGGAAGGGTCGGAGGCAGAAGACAACGCGAAGCGCGTCCTTACGCAGGCCGAGGAACTCAGCGGTACACTGGAGCGGCTGCGCCGACTCGTGGAGGCGGCCCGTGCGTTGCGGGCGCAGGGTGTCGATTTCGACCTCGAAAGAGTCGACGACGGTCGGGAACGCTTCTCGCGGCTGGCCACGGACGGGTTGCCGTCGGTCCAGGCCATCGTCGGGGCCCGTCGTACCGTGGATGCCGTCCTACAGCGGACCCGCGCTGCATTGACACAGATTTGGCTGCAGTGGGCGAGTGAGCGGATTGCCGAATTGCCGGTACAGCGGTTGGCGGTGCTGTCTGCCGCAGAGCAACGGGCTGAGCAGTCCACCCTGGGCGAGTTGAAGAGCCTAAGCAAAATCGATGTTCCGCATGCACGAGAGATCTCCTCCTTTGCGGCGGCCCATGCAGGATTGAAGGAGGCTCTTGACAACCTTCGTGAGCCCGACCCGGAACTGGAGCAGTTGTTGTTCCGACTGAGCCGTCGGATCATGCTTGACCAGGTCTCGGACGCGGACATCGCACTGCTCCGCGAGTACGGCCTCGCCGACCAGGTAGAACTTCACAGGAGGGGTTTGTGACGCAGCGACTCGGCAGTCGCTTCCTGTCCGACGTCCTTGACGATTTGGAGGACTTGGAACTTCCCCTACTGGCGTGGGGCGTGACTACCGGCACCCTCGCCCACAGCGAGGTGCTCGACGCGATCAACGACCGATTACTTAACAGCCCGAGGGCGCCCGAGGCCTTCGCTAACGAGGTGCTATCGGCCCTGCAGGACGCCGCGTTGCTGTTCCGAATTCCGGCCACCTCACCACCCCGTTACCGCACGAGGATGGCCGAGACCGTCCGCCTGACCACCCGGCTGCGGCAACTGTTCGGTCCACGCGACCTGACGTCGCCTCCGGCCCACTGGTGGGAGCAGGGGCGAACGCTAGTCGCCGACTATCGCCTGCACACTGCTCGTCGTCGCTATCCGCGACGCGCTATCGCCGTGGACGACGCGCTGCGCGAACTCGCTGGCACAGCGGCGTGGACGGAGGTGCACACCCACGCCGCCCGTGCGCAGTTGAACCATCCCACCGTGGCCAGGTTCCAGGTCGACGCCACACGGGCAATCACCCAGGCCCTGCATTCCGGCGAGAGCAACGGCGTGATCGTCGGTGCCGGAACGGGTAGCGGCAAGACGTTGGGCTTCTACCTTCCCGCCTTCGCCGCGATGGCCGAGCATGCTCGCAAGGGCGGCGGCGGCGTCCACACGCTGGCACTCTATCCGCGCATCGAACTACTGCGTGACCAGTTACGGGAAGCGGTCGCCGCTGTCCTTCGGATCAACGCTAGTTTGAAGCCCGGAGCCGGTCGGCGCCTTCGGCTCGGTGTTCTGTACGGGGCCACGCCGCACAACGCCGAGCAGTTGCAGGCGCGGAAATCGCATTCGGCCCGGGCGTGGGCCCAGCGTGGCGCGGATCTTCTTTGCCCCTACCTGGCGTGCCCCCACTGCCGGCGTGACCTCGTTTGGTCGCGCCTCGACCAAGCCGCCAATCGGGACCGGTTGCGGTGCACATACGGAGCCTGCGGGCTTGTCATCGACGATGTCGTGCTGACCCGCGACAAGTTGCGCAGCAGCGCTCCGGACTTGCTGTTCACCACCACTGAAATGCTCAACCGCAATGCCACTGATCCCGGGCTTGGTCGCCTTCTCGGGTGGCGCGGGCCCCGCCGGCCGTCGCTGGTCCTGCTCGACGAGGTGCATACCTATACCGGAATGCATGGTGCCCAGGTCGGCCTGCTGTTGCGACGATGGCGCCATGCGATGCGCAATACGATAACGTTCGTTGGGCTCAGCGCTACGCTGCGCGATGCTAAAGCCTTTTTTGCGCAACTGACCGGTCTTCCGGATGCCTCGGTCGACTACGTCACGCCGCAGCCGCAGGACTTAGAGGAAGAGGGCCGCGAGTACGCTCTAGCCGTGCGCGCGGACCCAGTCTCCGGCGCCAGCCAGTTGTCCACGTCCATCCAGACGGCCATGCTCTATGGTCGGGTGCTCGATCTTCGAGACCGGGAGCAGTTGTATGGCTCGCGCGGATTTCTGTTTACCGATGACCTCGATGTCACCAACCGCTTCTATGACGACCTACGTGACGCGGAGGGTGGTATCCGGTCCGGGCGGGGCCGTGTGGGGCGCGTTCTGGCCGGACTGCGGTCGCCGGAAGCTCCGTTTCGGGCCGAACGCTTCAACGATGGCCAGTCATGGGATCTAGTACGGCAGATCGGACATAACCTCGACCCTAACGCTGTGGTCGGGGAGTTGCGCGTCGGCCGTACGTCGTCGCAGGACGTCGGTGTGGACGACGGTGCGGATCTTGTCGTTGCCACTGCCTCGCTCGAGGTGGGCTACGACGACGACCGGGTGGGCCTTGTGCTCCAGCACAAGGCGCCATATGACGCCGCCGCGTTTATCCAGCGACGCGGTCGAGCCGGACGTCGTCGCGGAACGCGTCCGTGGACGGTCGTCACCTTGTCTGACTATGGGCGCGATCGGTTGGCGTACCAGGCGTACGACAGTCTGTTCTCGCCCGAACTTACGGCGCGTCGACTGCCCATCCGCAACCGCTTCGTTCTCAAGATCCAAGGCGCCCAGGCGCTGCTCGACTGGCTCGCTGCGACGCTACCGAACTCTCGCATCGATCCACGTCGCCTGTTGACGGCTCCGCGGCCGGAGGCTCGTCCGTCCGACACTGAGTTGGAGCAGGTGCTGGCCAACCTACTGGAACGGCTCATAACCGATCCCGTGGTGCAGGACAGTCTTGTCGTCCACCTGCGCCGGGCTCTCGGCATCACGGCCGACGAAGCCCAGGCGCTGCTGTGGGAACAGCCTCGTGCCCTGCTGTTGAGCGTGGCACCGACGGCACTGCGGCGGCTGCGCAGCAGGTGGCGGCCGGTAGATCCGGATCCGGGAGCTCAGCCGGGCAGCCTGCTTCCGGACTATTTGACCACTGCCCTGTACGAGCCGCTCAACGTCCCAGAGGTGAACTTCCGGCTGCCCTTCGCCGAGGACCCGGAAGCCCTTCCGATTGAACGGGCGCTGCGGGAAGCGGTCCCGGGGCGGGTTAGCCGACGCTACGGCTACCAAAGCAACCTTGACCGCACCTGGTTGCCGCTACCGGCGCCGGGAGTCGACGGGAAGATTGAGATCAGCAGCTTCGTTGAGACCCACAGCCCGCAGGGCATGTGGGCGCCTGTGGGCCATCAACCGGTAGAGGTGCTCCGTCCATACGTCATCCGGCTCCAGCGACCACCCGAGGAGGTGGCCGACCGGTCGCAGGGTGTTCCGGTGTGGGGATCGGAGATCCTCGAACCGGCCAGTGGCCTGTACGCGGGCAACATCCCGAAGCCTTCGGCCTGGACCGACCGCATCACTGCGGTCGGCTTCGCCACCACCGCCGCAGGCAACCCGGCCGAGGTCCGACGAATGACGCTCGGCGCCGAATGCGAGACGCTTTACGAACGTGGGACCGTGCGCCGGGTCAGCAGCAACGTGCGGTACTGCCTCGAAGGGCAACCTGCCGCGCTGGGCTTCCGCCTGAACGTTGATGCGGTCCGGTTCGAACTCGCTCCACTCGACGCCACTAACAAGGCGGTGGCGGAGTACCTGACATCGCCGGAGTGGCGGCTGTTGGCATTTAACGCCGCGATGGCCGAAGATCCGGCCCTGGACGGTATCGCCAACTCATTCCAGCGGAACTGGTTGACCACGGTCTACACCGCCGCGTACGCCCTGGCGGCTACCGAGCCGAACCTGGCCGACAGCCCGGGGGGGGCCATCCACGCGTCCCTCCGTGGTGGTAAGTGGCGCGACGACATCCAGCAGGTCCTGCGGGCGCTCTACCGCGATGCCACCTCGGAGGAGGTGGCAGCACACGATCGGCTCGTCGTGGGGTTGACCGAACTTAGCGCCGACAACCGCCTAACGGACCGCCTGGACCATCATGCCCGACTGCTGTGGACGGACGACATCAGACGGCTCACCGCCGATCTGGCACAACGGGTCTACCGCGACACGGTGGCCGCCGCGATACTGGCCGCCACTCAACGGGCCTGTCCGGACGCGCAAGACCGCGACCTCATCGTGGACGTCATACCGCTGGCCCAAGGGAATGACCATGCCAGCATCTGGCTTAGCGAGACGTCACTCGGCGGGATTGGCATCATCGAACAACTGGTTGTCTTCTACACGGCGAATCCTCGCCGGTTCTGGGGACTGGTCGACAGCGCGCTGGGGCCGAGCGACCACGACTACGTGCACAGCAGCGTCCTGCCACTGCTCGACCACGTCGTGTCGCAACCCTCGGGGGCGGCGGCGCAGGCAATGTCGGCCCTGCGTGAGGCGCGCTCGGCGCGTGCCGCCGACGCCGCACTGCAGCAGTTGCGCACGATTTGGGCAACGCTGACCGGCCATCCGCGGCACCAGGCGATCGCGGCTGTGTCGACCCGCCTCCTGCGTCCGGGCACTACTAGCGCCACGGACGCCACCGCGTTGGACCTTGTACGGGCCTGGGACGCACTCCAGCAACGGCTCGGCTTCGAGGTGGAAGCGGCAGTGTTCGCCTACCTGGTCAGCGCAGGTCGGCTAGCCGTTCCCATAGAAGAAGGGGCGAGCCTGACCGCAGACCAGGTATTTAGCTTGCTGTGGCCACGCGGTAGCAAGGCGCGTGTGCAGCATCTGCAGCACTACCAGCCTTACGCCGGGCCGCCGATCATCGACCGCCTGCTGGCGCAGGCGGCGCACGACGAGCGCCTTCCGGTCGTCGACCTGGAGGACCCGGACTGGCTAGCTGCCTACAGAAGGGCCATATGCGAGCGAAGCGCTGTCGTGCTGGCTGCGCCAGCACATCGGACGCCGGCCTTCGCCACTGCCCTGCGCACTGTGCCCGCAGTAGCGGTCGACCGGGACGTGCTGCGCGTGTACGGCGAGATACGCAGCGTCTCTCGTGACAGCGGCCTCATGAAGGCGACGATCGAGATCCGCGAGGCCGCACAGTGACCTGGGAAAGAGTGGTCCGCACCGGTCGCACGACCGGCCTGCGCATCGATACAGTGTTAGCCACCATCCTCACCGCCGAACTGGTAGCCCCGAGCGATCAGCTTTGGTTGGTCTCACCGTGGATCAGCGACGTTCCTGCCATCGACAACACCAGCGGCAGCTACGACAGCGTCTTCGTCGACCCGTCGAACCGGCTCTACACGTTGTCGGAGATCCTGTCGCTACTTACCGCTAGCGGTGCTCGAGTGACCGTCGTCGTACGCCCGGATCCCCACAATGTGACGTTCCTGGACCGGCTCCGCCGCGATGCAATTCAAGTTAATCTGCGGGTTCTTGAACACGAGGACGTACACGAGAAGACCTTTTGCGGTGACGGGTGGATCCTTACGGGCTCCATGAACCTGACCATGCGGGGCATGCAGATCAACGACGAGGCGATGACCTACAAGGTCGGCGCCGAAGCCGCCGGGACCGCCCGCCTCGACTTCCGGCACCGATTCGGAGGATTCGAATGACGGGCCGTCGCCCGGCGCATGGTCACGCGGCCAAGGTCGATGCCCTCATCGAGGCATTCTTCGGGCGGGGGAACCCCATCTGGCCGGACCGCGACCCGGACTCAACCATAGGCCGGCGTCTCCTACCCTACCTGCAGGTGCTGCACGAGAACTCCGACGTGCCGGTGGTCCTTCCGCGCCAAGACCCAGAAACCCGGCAATGGATGGCGTACGTCATTTCTCTGGACGAGCGGCACGCAGTCGTCGTAGGGGAACTTCTCCGAGCCTTCGTTGGAACGAGTTTCGCTCGCTTTCACGGCCTGCCAGCCAAGCTCGACCCCCGGGACCCGATAGACCAGGCTGTGGTGCGGTTCGCCGGTCACTCCTCGATCTTTGTTATCGTCAGCCCACGCTCGGCGGAAAAATCGATGTGGAACGCCATCCGACTGCTCCAGCAGGCGGTTCGGTTACGCCCCAAGCGTTCCTTGCATGTACCCACACCGGTTGGCCGGCTGTTGAGCCAGTTCGACGTCGCCATGGCGGCGGGCGACAACGCCACATCTGCGTCACTCCTCGAGCAACTATCGGCCACCGGCGGCCTGAGCGCGACCAACATCGCCTATCTACGCATCAAACGCCTCGCCCGCCTCGGCCGAAATGCCGAACTGCTGCAGCTGGCGGAGTTGCCGGACGTTGTTACGACCCGACCACCGAATCCGATACGCGACGCCATCCTGGCAGCCACCTTCACCACCATATTGGCTGAACCTCTCGCCGCTGGGGAGTTTGAGACTGCCCGGGTGCGCCTCGTTGAGGCGGGGGCACTGGTGCCCGCACTCATGGATGGTCCTCTGGAAGAGTTGAGTGCGGAAGCGCTCACTGTGCTGGCGTTCGCGGCGCTCAATATGCCCAACAAGTCCATCACGGTGTTGCTCCGTGAACGCTCCAGTCTCCTCGCCCGGGTCGAGTCTCTAGCACCTGGTCTCGCCGGTCGGTACTGCCACGGGCGTCCTAAGAATCCAGCAGACGAGGCCGAGAAAGCGGCGGCACGGCTGGCCTTGATGCCAACTGCCCCAGCGTCATGGATCGAGTTGGCGCGCGCGGTGGCGGCAGACTCCGACATCCGAGGGGTTCTTAAGGATGAGCGCTGGCGGCTGTGGTCGTCTGCCGCCGATACTGATGAGGAGATGGCGTCCGTCCTCGGCCAACTCGACGACGCGGCAGCCGACCGAGTCTGGGCCCTCGTCGGTCCGTTCGTGGACGCGGATCGTTACCTGCGCCCTGCCCCCCGGTCAGCGCGGGAGTTTTTGACGAACGCGCTCACCCACGACCGGTTCACTCCCGCGGACCTGGCTGGCATTGTTGCGCTCACTGAAATCGTGCTCCGGTCGGCTCCAGACGCCGCGACGTACGCCCATGTTCTGGACGACCTAACTGCGGAGGCATCCCGGTGGGCAGGCCCGGACCGGGCACCAATCGTGCTCGATCTGATCGATCTGCTGGCACGGTCCGGTTGCCCCGATCATGACGCCAGGCTCCGTGCCGGATACATGCTGCTGCGTCCTCTGAGTGACCACGGCAGCCGGCTGGAATCAGATCAGGCAGCATTTGCGGCTCAATTGAGCACGGAGATCGGCATCGAACTCCCGTGGCCCACCTTGGCTGAGGAAACGGCGGCCTCGGCGTGGTCACCCGTGCCGGCACAGGAACTCCTTCTGTACTCGCTCGACGAGAGGGCCTTGGACCGCGTAGCCGCCGCATTGGCGACGCTCGCGCCACAGGTTAACGTTGTCACGAGCCATGACCAAGTCGGCAGCCGTCAGTTCAAGCAGTGGGTACGCCGGGCGGATGTGGTCGTCATGGCGACGCGTTGTGCGACACATGCGGCCACCGGCTTCATAAGGTCTCACAGCAGGCCGGCGACTGTTATTCGGGAGGCGGACGGCAGTGGCTCGGCCTCGCTTCTCCGTGCCGCAACCGCTGCACTAAAGCGCGCGGATCCCGCCTGAGGAGCAGGCCGCGTGACTGTCGTGCCTCCGCGGCGGCGGACGCGGCATTGGGTAGCCCCACGCCGGCTGCGGCACAAGCGGTGGGGCTGAAAACAGTCCCGCCGCTTGCCAGGAGAGGCGCGTGCGGCTAGAAAAGCCGGCTCGACCGATCGTGCCGCTTCCCCTGCTTGGCATAGTACGTCGACACGAGAAAGTCAGTGATCCGCTGAATGTCGCGTGGAGTGTTCTGGACGTCGTTCCATCGCCGAGGAACGCCGTCGCCCAGATCCCAGATGCCCTCGGTCCAGCGACAGTAGTCCTTCACGGTCTTTAGCCCCGTGGCGAATCCTTGCGCGTCTGGGACGTCCTCGCCACTGCCGTTGGTGTCGGCAATGGCATCCATCAGATACCCCATGCTGATAATGCCGGCGCCGTGCATCAGCCGCGACTTGCGAGGGGGCTTACCCCAGGCACCCTCACCGAATACCTCCCGCACGGCGGTCCAAAAGTCGCTCAGTACGGTCACCATCAGTCCGATGTTGGGCAGAGTCTTATCGCTTCCGCGGAACCGGTACAGGACGCCATCCGAGATGCTGTTCTCGAGCATGCGCAGCATGGAGTTGTCCTTGATGACGCCCGTAGGGTTGGTCGGCGTCTGGATCATGTGGCGCAGTGGCGAACGCTGGTCGAAGTTGAGGCGCTCGAGCACCGTCGCTGGGAGTTGCCGCACGCGTAGTTGGTTCGGTAGCGGACCGGACGCGGCCGGAAGCAACTCGTGGATCAGCCCCTTGGGAAGCGGCTTGGTGGAGTTGACGAGAATGAACTGAGATCGGTGGTCGGCCTGGTCGGCGGTGATGAAGGCGGTGACACAGATCGGGAAGGCTTCGACGTCTGCGTTACGGATAGCCGCGCACCGTTGCTGGCCGTCCACGATAAAGCCAGGCTTGTCGGCGTCTTCCCAGTCGTCGCTCACGGGTACTACGAGGGTGCCCAGGCGGACGTAGCCAGGGGCGTCGGCAGTAGCGCCGGCAGGGACGAAGCGAACCCGGTCGTCGAATGCGACGACAATGGCGTTGGGCAGCAGGGGGTTGTCGTCGGACTCCACATAGCGGCGAATCGCTGCCACGTGCGCCAGGACCTCCGGTCGTTGATAGCCGTGCAGTTGCTGCTCGCTGTCGCGTCGGACACGCGAGACGGCGGCAAACGACGGGACCTGCTTGCCGTCCACCGCGAAGGTGTAGAGACGGCGGTTCGGCCCCTGCATGATTTCGAGAGCCGGAAGATGTAACAGTTTCCCACGGCTTCCGGCCATGGTGCTCTTGTCTCCCTGCTTAGTCACGATCGTCATCTCCAAGTTGCCGGCGCAGTCGTTGCCCGAATACGTGTAGGTTGTGGAAGCCGCGACGCTTGTTGCGTTCGGCGCCGCGGAAGATAATTGTTTCGATTCCGGCCTTGTTGCAAATCGAGCAGTCGCACGCCTGCCATGGCCGATTCTCGAGCGTGTCGCGGTACTGATCGCTCCGGTCCGCCTTGCGGTCCCACACAGCGCTGTAGGCAACCAGTGCTTCCAGGGCAGTTTCCAGGTCGACCTCGCCTCTGTCGAATGCGCGAAGGCGTGTCAGGGCGGCGCGTTCGAGTTGCATGGCCTGACCTTGGCTGATCTCGCCGGAACGAATCCGTGCCTTAAGCTTCGCATTGCCGTCGACCTGGGGGACGCGGAGCGCCACGTAGGTCCGGTCGAGCGCGTAGTAGTTGTCCCGATCGTCCTTGAATGCCTGCCGGAAGGGCGATGTGCTGTCGAAACTAGTCACGCCGTGGCTGGCGAAGGTCGGGATGTCGTCAACGCGGCTGATCCCCAGAAGGTGCAACTGTGTGTCGGGCTCGCGTGCGTCATCGATAGCGCGGAGGCAGGCAAGAATGTCTTTCGTCTTCAACGGAACCATTCCGCCGAGTGCGATGCGCTGGTATCCGATACGCTGCAATTCCTTGACGGAATAAGCGTAGGACTCCGGACTCCAGCCCTGTGCTACCCCGAGGGGGGTGAAGTGAACGTCGCTTGATGAACAGCGTTGCCAAAATTCTGCCGCAAGTTGGAGCGTGATCTGTTGACGGCGGACCCATTCCTTGGCCGCCTTGTCGATACGGGTGACATTCGGTTCGTACTGGAAGATGACGTGGTCGACGGAGATTCCGTAATCGAAGCCGCACCCTTCGTAAAAGCTGACCACCTCTTCAACGGTGTAGGGCGGGTGTTCTTCCCCGACGTACGAGAAGGCCCCGCAGTCACCCATTATCTTCAATGGAACGCTGCCGTTGTGGAGGCGGAAGAACTCTCGCGCTCCTTGCCGGTACAGTCGATGGCGCTGGGGCCCGGTGTACTTGCCGGTGCTGGAGCTGGCGTTGCCGTCGACGATGGCCTTGGAGACCAGTAGGCCGTTGAAGGGCGGTGGCTTCAGTAGTTCGTGTGCGTACAGATCGTCACGCTGGCGGACTCTGAACGGGTCGCGCTCTTCGCTCAGGAAGTCGAACGTTGGGTCGACCTGGTCCTGACTGTCAGGAAAAAAGAACTTCATCGGATGCCGGCCCGTTCGTTCAGGTAGACGCGGATCAGGTAGTTGGACAACTCCTGAACGTGGCGGGACAAGTTCTCAATTTCGTTCCAACGAAGGTTGAGTTCATCCCACCTTCCCCCCGCCCACTGGCAATGCGGTGCAATCACCGCGAGGTGTTTGCTGACCAGTTCGGGCGCCTCGGGGAGGCGAGGGTCCACCGTGCCCAACACCCGATCCATCAGTCGTCCCATGGCCCGTATGCCTGCACCGTGCATGAGCCGACTCCTGCTCGGCGGCTTGCCCCAGGCATCCGGAAAGGTGTCACGGACTGCTGACCAATAGGTATAGAGCGCCTGGAGTATTCCATCGAAGTCGGTCTCGTTGTGGGTGACGTCGCGGTAGGGGAAGAGGCAGCCAGCCGATGAGGTCAAGCTCTCTTGGATCATTTCAACGACGACGGTATCGGTGATCACCGCGTTCGGTGCCTGTTGCTTGTTCGTCGATGCTCGTTTGATCAACCCGTAGAAGGGTGATGCCTTGTCGGCGTTCAAAACGTCGCACAGGGCCGAGGGCGCCTTCCGTATGGCGAGTCGGGAAGGTAGCGGACTGTCGACCTCCGGCAGGAGTTCGGTCACCAGCCCACGCGGCAGCGGACGGGTGTTGTTGATGCGCAGGAACTGGTCGCGCTGGAGGCCGACGCTGTCCGCCACGAATGCAGTTACCGGAACGGGAAAACGCTGCCGTTGGGTACGGGACAGCGCGAGAGCACGCTGCTGTCCATCAACGATCCATGCGGGCTTGGGCTTGCCCGGTTGCGACAAGGGAATGCTGAGTAGCCCAGAGGTGGCGAGGCCGTCTCCGGCGCCCGGTCCTCTGCTCGATTGGAATCGCACGTGGGAGGACAGGGCCAGGATGATGGGATTGGGGAAGACGGCGGACTCCGTGTCGAGGTACTCGACAATCTCTTGTATGTGTTTCCGCACCTGCGGTCGTTGGTAGCCGATCAACTTCCCGGCGTCGTCCCGACTGACGCGGGAGATATCCGCGATTTGCAGGACCTCTTCCGCTTGCAGCGCGAACAAATAGAGAGCGGGGGTGCCGGGCTGGGCGATTCGCAGCGCACGGCGTGCTATGGCCTTCGAATCCTGTGGGGGTGGCATCAGCAGCGTCCGTCCAGAGAGATCTCGTCGAACAACTGCTTGAAACGTGCCTGCTCACATGACTTGCCAGAGTCCCGTAACCGTCGGAGCAGGCGTGTTGCCGAGGTTGGCCCGGCCACTGTGAGTGGCCGTATAAAGGCCCTGACCTCGTCGTCGGTCATGCGCTCGCGCTGAGCTCGAGGCGCTGGCGGGGGCAGCGCGGCTGCCAATTCGCCGGCCAGGGCGCGGAGGTGGGAGCGGCGATGGGTGCTGGGATCCGCAGTAACGAGGCCAACGAGGCGCTGTGCCACCCGGACATTGAGAGCGAGCAGGCTGCCGCCGACCGCCAACCTCATCGGAGCGGCCACGCCGACGACCAGTTCGTCCAGGTCGGGATCCGTCTGTGCCGGGCCGATGATCGTCAGCCGCTGCGGGTCACGTAGTTGCCCCACCGCCCTACGGAGATCGTCAGTGCACGCCCGAAGGTAGGCGTTCGACAGGACGGCAATGATCGTGTCGTCGGGGTTCGTTCGGGCGAGGTCATAGAACGATCGCGGTGCGCCAGGTTCCGGGCCTGCCCACCCGCTCAGCCCGCGCCACCAATCGCGGTTCTCGGTCGAGCTTTGCCCAACCGAGTCTCCTTCCCGCATCGCGAACGTTGCGGCGTAGGGACGGACGTGTGCGGTAGCAGGGATCAACCCGTACCCCGCCGAGCAGACCCAAAGTTGCGCCTCCACCCGTACCGACGTCGTTAGTTGACGCACCGCCGTCCAATGCTCGCCGGCGTAAAGTGACGTGGCGGCAGTGGACGGTTGACCTGGTTCGGAAAGCCTTCGAATCCACTCCGTGAGCCTCTGTCTCGGCAGGTAGCCCGTCAGGGCTCCGACGCGCAGTGCGGCCGGCACGGCGAGGTTCTTGCGGTTCGCGCAGGTCACGACGATGTGCATGCGTGTCGACGGTCTCGCCGGGCTTCTATCTACGGTTGCGCCTAGTGGATGCTCGTCGGCCGCCGCTTCCGTCACGGGGCATCGCCCCGGTAGACCGCCCCTGACGTGCACGTCTCTCTGACCACGATGGCCG
Source organism: Micromonospora sp. NPDC007220 (assembly GCF_040634035.1). Taxonomy (NCBI): domain Bacteria; kingdom Bacillati; phylum Actinomycetota; class Actinomycetes; order Micromonosporales; family Micromonosporaceae; genus Micromonospora; species Micromonospora sp. NPDC007220. Next base: position 1,109,716 of record NZ_JBEYEU010000001.1, read on the forward strand.
ATAGCGGTAGCTGATCGACAAGCTTCGTCCAGATCCACTGGGCCAGTACCTCGCTGGTGGGGTTCTCCAGTCCAGGCACCTCGTTCAGGTAGTAGTGGTCTAGCTGGTCCAAGATGGGCCGGAACGCCGCTTTGATGTCCCCGAAGTCCATTACCCAACCGGAGGTTGCGCCGACCTCGCCACGCACGTGCACCTCAACTCGATACGAGTGCCCGTGAAGACGCGCGCACTTGTGTCCTTCAGGCACCTGCGGCAGGCGATGAGCAGACTCGAAGGTGAACTCACGGAAGATTTCCATCAAGCGATCCCAACGTACTTGTGCGTCTGCAGGCTCAATGACCACTGAGGGTGAGCGAGGCAGTAGTTGATGGCGGCCTGCGTGTTCGCCGCCTGGTCTGGTCCGTCCATGGGCTGGAGGAGGAAGTGAGCGAAGTCCAGGCCCTCAAATCGCTCAGGGTCCGCGCCCGGTTGCGGATACACGAGCTTGAGATCATCACCCTGAGTGAGGACTAGCTCGGCGCCGGCCTTAGGGCTGACGCAGACCCAGTCGACGCCTGCGGGCAAGGGTCGTGTCCCGTTCGTCTCGATGGCGACCTCGAAGCCCTCGTCGTGAAGCGCTTCGACGGCAGCGGCATCAAGTTGCAGCAGTGGCTCGCCACCAGTGCAGACGACATACGGCTTACTCTTTGGATGGGCTGTACCAGCCCAGGCTTTGGCCACTGCAGCAGCCAGGTCCTGGGCGGACCGGAAGCGCCCTCCGCCGGGCCCGTCGGTGCCAACGAAGTCTGTATCGCAGAACTGGCATATGGCGCGATGACGGTCTGTTTCGCGCCCTGTCCAGAGGTTGCAACTCGTGAACCGGCAAAAGACGGCAGGCCGACCGGCATGAGTACCTTCGCCCTGCAGGGTGTAAAAGATCTCTTTGATGCGGTACGCGGATCTCATGATTGGCTGCCGGCGGCGGGGTCTGACATGCCGAGTTCGGCGAAGCCTCGAGTGCGTAGCAGGCAGGAATCGCAGGTGCCGCATGGCCGACCATCGACGGGGTCGTAGCAGCTATGAGTGAGGGAGTAGTCGACACCGAGGCTGAGGCCCAGCCGAATCGTGTCGGCCTTGGTCAGGTCGATGAGGGGGGTGTGGATCTTCATCCGCTGACTGCCCTCGACGCCAGCCTTGGTGGCGAGGTTTGCCATGTGCTCGTACGCCTCGATGTACTCGGGCCGGCAGTCCGGGTAGCCGCTGTAGTCGAGGGCGCTTACGCCGATGAAGACATCAGAGGCTTCGAGGGTCTCTGCCCAGGCTAGCGCGAACGACAGGAAGATGGTGTTTCGCGCGGGCACGTAGGTGATCGGGATTTCGCTCCCGATCTCCTGAGCACTCTGGTGGTGAGGCACGGCGAGAGCATCGTCGGTCAGTGCGGAGCCGCCAAAGATCCGCAGATCGATGTCCGCAACGACGTGCCGCGTCGCCCCGAGAGCCTTCGCGACCCGTGCGGCGGCTTCGAGTTCTACGGTGTGCCGCTGCCCGTAGCGGAAGCTGAGGGCGTTGGCCTCAAAGCCCTCCTTGACTGCTACAGCGAGGGCTGTGGCCGAGTCGAGCCCGCCGCTCAGCAGTACAACCGCTTGGGGCTTGGATGCCAACATCTAAGGGCTCCCTGCTAGGTCGATGATCGAGAAACTGCAGTAGCTAGCTCTGCTGGTCGTGCGTAGTTACTGCTCGCAGGTTGCGTCACGTTACCTGAATACTGCGTGTTGCCAAAAGGTGGACAGGGGCGTGTCCATCGACTTGCCGGTGCCGCCGGGTACGTCCGACGCGAATGCTCGGCTGCTGACGCCCGCGCAAGGCGTTGACGGCGCTATTCGTCATCCTTGGAGGTGTCTGTCGTCCGGGGCACCCAAGCCTATCGGCGGCCTGCGACGAGGGGCCGTCCACACCTCTGCGCGAAATCACCCGCTTTGCCCGATTGCTGTGGTTGTAGGTTCTGCCGCGGAGCAAGTGTTTGTACGCGTTCGGCTACGTTAAGTGGCTGCTTGCTTGAACAGGCTGAGAGTGTCTTTGAGTAGGGCTGGCGTGATGCCAAGGGTCGCGGACGAGTTCACGTCGTGCCGGGTCCCGTCCCTGTCTATCAGTTGAGCTCCCGCCTCTCGTGCGATGGTCACTCCCGCAGTCATGTCCCAGGGACGGTTGGACAGCGTAAGCGCCACATCGATCTTGCCTTCGGCCAGCCAGGCCAGGTCAAGCGCCGCCGAGCCAGTCATCCTCACACGCTGCACGGACTCTGCGAGTCGTGCGGTCAGCGCGAGCCGGAGTCGGTTCTTGTCCGCCGCACCCTCGCCCACCGCGTAGTCGCCGATCGCCACGATCGCCTCGCTCAGCCGGCTCGTCTGGCTCACCCGAATCGGTTTGCCGTCGACCGTTGCGCCGTCGCCCTGCGCGGCGGCGTAACGGTTGCCGAGGAAGGGCAGCTCGATGACCCCCAGGGCCGCCTCGCCGTTGTGCAGCAGCCCGAGCGACACCGCACAGAGCGGTATGCCTCGCACGAAGTTGGCCGTCCCGTCGATCGGATCGAGCACCCATTGCAGCTCTCCCGACCCGCTGATGCCGTCCTCCTCGCCGAGAAACCCGATGTCGGGAGTTGCGATACGGAGAAGCTCGCGGACGCTGCGCTCGATCTCGTAGTCCAACGCGGACGCCATGTCGCGGTCGCCCTTGGCTGTGAGCGCGCCCGGTGGCTTACGCCGCATGTCCTCGGCCGCCCGTGCAACCGCCTCGATCGCAACGGGCAACAGTGCTCCGTAGTCGCTCATAACTGCTGCCCCCGTCGCCACTGCGTCTCGAAGTGCTGTTCGAACACCGCATACAGGCCGCCGCGAGCCTGTCTGCGTCTGGCGACGAACGCGGGGGAGTCGACCCCTCGGCTCTCCGCCAAGTACGGCTGCGCGACGCAGAGGTCGTCGACCAGGATCACGTTGAAGCGCAACGTGTCGTCGTAGACCGCCAGTTCCATGCGGTCCTGGAGCCCGTCGGGCAGCCGGTCACGCACACGCATCAGCGTTTCGATGTTGAGCTTCGTCAGTCCGGACAGCTGCCCTGCCGGAAAGCCTTCTTCCGCCTCACGTGCCTGGACAGCCTGCCCCGATGGATCGAGGAACAGGAGGCAGGCGTGCGCACCGGCCTCGACCAGGTCGTGCCAGCGGCGATCCGGGTAACCCTGAGACAGGAGGTTGAGCGACAGGCCAACGGCGCGCACGGTGCTCGCGCCGCCGAGGAGTTGATCGGGCGGAAGGTTGGTCGAGAACTCGGAGCGGTTCGGGTGGACGGCGACGAGGTCTCCGAACCGCTCCTCATCCAGGTTGCCCGCGCCGGACGGGTCGAGAATCGCGGAGAGCGCGAGAACCACGTCGCCGGGTGGGACCGTGCTCGTCTCCCAGTTGGTGACGTCGTTTCCGGTGGGCCGCCAGGTCAGCGTCCGGGCCAGCACGGCGGCGAAGTCTCCGACGCTCAGTCCGAGGGCCTGACGAGTCCGCGCAACCTGCCCGCACGCTGCGGCTCCAAGGTCGAGCCCGCTGCCGGAAGCCGGGGCCGGCAGGTTCGTCTGGGGTATCGTCGCTGCGAATCGGCGTCGAGCCTCGTCGGCAGCCTGAGCGAGGGCTGTGTCCAGGGCCGCCTGCATCTCAGGGCGGGGGTTCACGCTCTTCCCGCCGGCTTCCCACTTGGAAACGGTCCGTTCGGCCACGCCCAGGTGCACGGCGAAGTCATGGATGCTCATGCGGAGCGCATAGCGGAGTGCCTTCGTCTCGCTGCCGGTCCATCGCTGCACGGGTGTCATCGTTCCGCCTTCGATCAGGTCGAGAACGGTCATCGTGCACCTTACCGGCAGTAGATGCAGTGCAGTTACTGGGCAAGTGCAGTGCGTGGTCGTTCTGCACTTTCCGCAGCTCGGAAAGGGTGGACGCATGGCCCGGGGCGGGTGCTGGCTCCGGAACTGCGTCGATCCCCGAACGACACAGCTCCGCTCCCGCCCACCTCGGCGCCACTCCACCCGATGGCAAGGGCCCTTCCGCTACGGAATCCGTGGACAAGGGCAAACCCCGTGAGGAGCTGGGCATGAGTGTGCAGGAGGTGGTCGGGCGGTGGCTGCGGCTCGTGGTGGCGGACGCGGAGCTGTCGCCGTACCTCATCGGGGTCGACCTGGAGCGGCTCGGCGCGCACCTGGCGGCGAGCCTCGCCGCGGCCCTCGAAGGCCAGCCAAGAGAGGACCCGTGGCGCGGGTTCGGCCTGTCGGAGGAGCAGCATCGGCGCGTCGTCGACTACCTGGCGGGGGTGTTCTGGGCGCTCGACGTGCCCGACGAGCGGATCGCCCGCGCCCGCCGGGCCTTCGCTGGCGAGGTGGGCGCGTGAGCATCGTCGCCGCCTGGGAGACAGCCGTCGAGAAGGGCGCCGACGACTTCTGGTGCACACTGGACGACCGCCGCCCCGGCCTGCTTCCCGAGCGGGACGTGCCGCTGCTCTTCGCCGCGCTTGGCCGCCTCACGGTCGGCGGAGACGACCCGGCCGGGCGGGCGGCGCTGCTGGCGGTGCTCGGCCGCGCGTACCGCCAGCTTGGCCTGCTGCCGCACGCCGCCACGATCGGCGACGCGCTGCTCGCCGCCGTCGCCCGGCGCGCCCGCCCACTGTGGACGCCGGGGCTCGCCGACGCCTGGGAGCGCGCCGGCCGCCGCGCCGACGAGGCCGTGCGCCGCGCAGTCGCCCGCGCCGACGACGGGCCGGCCTGGTGCCCCGCCGAGGTGATCGGCCACGACCGGCCGTGCGACACGATCGCGATCCTGACCGTACGCCCCTGGAAACGCCTGCCCTTCCAGTCCGGCCAGGCGGTCCCGGTCTGCACGCCGCGCCGGCCCGGCCGCTGGCGCTGGCTCTCCCCGGCCAACGCCCCGCGCCCCGACGGCACCGTCGACCTGCACGTCCGCGCCATCGCCGCCGGGGCCGTCGCCCACCGCCTCGTCCACGACGTACGCCCCGGCGAGCTGCTCCACCTCGGCCCGCCGCGCGACGCCGGCCTGTGCCTGGACCCGTCCGCGCGGCGGGACCTGCTGCTCGTGGCCGGTGGCACCGGGCTGGCGCCGCTGCGCGCCCTGGTCGAGCAGGTCGCCGCCGCGCCCGACGGCCGGCGGGTGACCCTGGTCGTCGGCGCGCGCGCCTTCGCGGACCTGTACGACGCGACTGCCCTCGACAAGCTTCAGTCTGCCCACGACTGGCTGACCGTCGTGCCCGCCTTCAGCCATGATCCCGGCGCCGAGCCCGCCGAGCAGGGTGACGCCCTCACGATCGCCCTCGACCATCGCCGCCCCGACGACGACGTGTACGTCTGCGGCCCACCCCCGATGCTCGCCGGCGCGCGGCTGCGGCTGCTCGCCGCCGGGGTGCCCGCCGGCCGCATCCACCTGCCGGCGGAGCTGACGCCCTGACGGCCGGGCTCCTGCTCGACTCTCCGAAGCCGCCGCGTAGGAGTCGCGACGACCACCGGGAAAGCGAGTCGGCTGTCGATGGATCCGACCGATCCGGAATGGACGATGGCGATGCCGCCGGATCGGCCGAAAGCTTGGTGATCACTAGGATCGGCGCCGTGATGATCAAACGACGGCTCCCAGCAGTCCTGTTAGGACTATTGGTGGCCTTCCCGACACTGGGCGTGCCTCCCGCCTACGCCGACGAGCACGAGACCGAACCCGCCGAGCCGCCCAAAGTGGAGCTGGTGCTCGACGTCAGTGGCTCGATGCGCGCCAAGGACATCGGCGGGCGTTCCCGTATCGCCGTGGCCCAGGAGGCGTTCAACGACGTCGTGGACGCGCTGCCCGAGACGACGGATCTCGGCATCCGCGTCCTCGGCGCCACCTACGGCGGCGACGACAAGAAAGTCGGCTGCCAGGACACCCAGCAGCTCGTGCCGGTCGGCCCCGTCGACCGGGTGAAGGCCAAGAACGCCATCGCCACCCTGCGCCCGACCGGCTTCACCCCGGTCGGGTTGGCCCTGCGCGAGGCGGCGAAGGACCTCGGCACCGGCGAGACCACCCGGCGCATCGTGCTCATCACCGACGGCGAGGACACCTGCGCGCCGCCGGACCCCTGCGAGGTGGCCCGCGAGCTGGCCGCCCAGGGCACCAAACTGGTGGTCGACACGCTCGGCCTCATCCCCGACGAGAAGGTACGCAGGCAGCTCGTCTGCATCGCCTCGGCGACCGGCGGCACCTACACCTCGGCGCAGAGCAAGGAAGACCTGACCCGGCGGATCAAGCAGATCGTGGAACGGGCCAAGGACACGCACACGAAGACGCCGGCGAAGGTGGCCGGCACCGACGTCTGCGCCAAGGCGCCCGTGCTCACCCCCGGTGTCTACACCGACCGGGAGCGCTTCGAGGAGCACCGGTGGTACCGGATCCCGGTCCAGCCGGGGCAGGAGCTTCGGGCCTCGGTGAGCATCGGCCTGGACCGGCCGTTGAACCGGGACTACGGCGTACTGCTGCGGGCCACCGCCACCGACGGGCGGGAACTGGTCCGGGGCAACGACGCCGGCAGCGGCCGTACCGACGTGCTGTCGACCGGCGTGCGCTGGTCGGCGGCGGATGACGACGAAAACGAGGCAAAGTCGGAGGACGACGACAAGGGCGGCGTCTTCACGGAGTCGACGGAGAAGGCTCCCGAGCCCACCGTCGTCTGCCTGGTGGTCAGCAACTCCTTCTCCGCGAAGGCGGGCGCCGGTCAGGCTCCGGGCATGCCGCTCGAACTGACCATCGACCTGGTCGACGCGTCGCCCGCCCCGAACAGCCCGGGCCTCGGCCGGGGCTGGGTGCTGCTGGGCGTACTCATGCTCGCGGGCCTGCTCAGTGGGTTGATCGTTGGTTGGCTGACCCGTTGGTGGGTAGCGGTCTGGAGGACCCGATGAGGATGCGCAAGGCTCCGGCCCTGACCTCGGCCCGCCGGGCGGCGGTGCTGCTCGCCGCCACCGGCATCGCCGTCGCGCTGCCGGCCGCCGCCGGCGCGGACACGCCCACCCCGTCGCCCGGGGCCGCCACCATCAACAAGGCCGGCACCTCGTTCCTCACCGCCGCCGGGATCAGCCCCGGCCAGCCGGTGCGGGTCGGTGCCTCCGTGGGCGACTACCTGTACTGGTCGTTCACGGCTGCGGCGGGGGACACCCATCACGTCGCGGCCACCGTGTCGCTGCCCGCCGCGGCGAGCCGGAAGGGCGACTCCACCTGGACGATCGAGGTCTTCGACGGGCTGCGCCGCCGGCAGGCGTGTGTGGCGGGGGCGCAGACTCCGGTGGCGTCGAAGAGTGCCGCCACCGTCGAACTCGACTGCGAGCTGCGCCAGGTGCGCTCGTGGGCCGAGCCGTGGTCGGGTGACCCGTTGCCGGGCACCTACTACGTCCGGCTGTCCGGCATCGAGCTGCCGGAGCAGGAGCTGGGCCTGCCGATCGAGGTGAGCCTGCTGGTCGGGGTGGAGTCCGACGGCGACACCGAGCCGGAGGGCGGCGACCTGAAGGAGCCCCTGGTCCCGGCGGTGAACCCGGGCAAGGTGCTCGCCGGCGATCCGGCCGCCAGCACTCCGGCCCCGGGGGCGGCCGGTGGCGAGGAGGACGGCTGGTTCGACTGGGTGCAATGGCCGAGCCTGTCGTCCCGCTGGTACTGGACCATCGGCGGCGGCATCCTGGCCGCCGTCGCGGGCGTGGTCGGCTTCGCCCTGACCCGCCCCCGCCAGCGCGTCGGCTGACCGTACGCGCGGTCACAGCACAAGGGCACGAACGAGACCGACGACGACGGCAGGGCGGGCATGACCGAGCGGCTCATGCCCGCCCTGCTCCGCGTCCGGGTCAAGGCGGGGGCCGCGCACTACGCCGAATGGCACGGCCAGGAACTGCGTCCCCCGGCCCGTACTGCGGATCAGGCTCCCGGCGGCTGGTACGCCACCTGCATTCCGAGCGCCTCGTCCACGTCTTCGGGGGTCAGCAGCGGGCTGACCCGGGTGTCCAGGCCGCCGGCCGCCCGGATGGTGACGGCCAGGGCGACGGCGGTCCGGTGGTCCGGCAGATCGCAGACGACGTAGGTGTCGTACTGGCCGAACCCGAAGTACAGCGCCTCCATCCGGCCACCGGAGTTCTCGATCAACGCTCGGATCACCTCGGCGCGTGTCGTGCCGCCGTCCTTCATCAACCCGTTGATCCCCTCGACCGTGTAGGTCGACGTGAGTAGGAACTTCGCCATCCGGGCGTCACCTCCGTATCCCAGCCGCGGGTACCCGACGTGCCGGCGACTAGTCCTGCCCGCCCTGCCATCGACGAGGGCGTGAGGCAACCAGGGGGGTACGACGCCCCGGGCGCACGCAACCCAGGTGGTAGGCCCATCGCCAACTCCGGCATGACGACCCGTGACCACGTCGGTACATACGCTGCCGGCTGTACTCGTCATGCGAGCGAAGGGATCCTCGATGAACGTCCGTCACCTGCTTGCCGCCACCAGCGCCTACACCATGAGCGCCGGGCGCCTCGGGGCCATCGTCGCCGCCCTGCTGGGGCTGGCCGGCGTGATCGTCGGCGGGCTGGCTCTGGCCCGCCCCAGCGGTCGGTTCGGCACCGGCTCCGGCCGGCTCGGGGCCACCGTGGCGCTGGCCGCGGGGCTGATGGGCGTCGCCCTCGGCGGGCTGGTCGTGGCCACCTCCGACAGCGGTATCGGCACCGGAAACGGGCGGGGCGGGGCCTACGTGGCCCTGGTGCTGGGGCTGGTCGCCGTGGTCCTCGGTGGGCTGGCCCTGATGCGTTCCCGGCGCACCGCCTGATCGTGGACCGGCCAGGGGCGCCGGGTCGGTGCGGCGCCGCGGAGGTCGCCGTCAGGAGCGGGCGAGCCAGCCGGGAACGGTCAGGCCGGACTCGTACGCGAGGATCACCAACTGGGCCCGGTCCCGGACTCGGGTCTTGGTCATGATCCGGCTGACGTGCGTCTTCGCGGTGGCCGGGCTCAGCACCAGCCGCGCCGCGATCTCGTCGTTGGACAGGCCGGCGGCGACCAGCACCAGCACCTCACGCTCCCGCTCCGTCAGCGCGTTCAGCCGCGGCCCCGGATCCGGGTACGTGGCCCGGGCGGCGAACTCGGAGATCAGTCGGCGGGTGATCGACGGCGCGATGAGCGCGTCACCGCGCGCCACCACCCGCACGCCGTGGATGAGCTCTGCGGGCTCGGTGTCCTTGACCAGGAAACCGCTCGCGCCGGCCCGCAGCGCGCCGTAGACGTACTCGTCCAGGTCGAACGTGGTCAGGATGATCACGCGGACGTCGGAGCTCGTGGCGATCTCCCGGGTGGCGGCCAGGCCGTCCAGCCGGGGCATCCGGATGTCCATGAGGACGACGTCCGGCCGCAGCTGCCGGGCGAGCCGCACCGCCTCGGCACCGTCGGCGGCCTCGCCGACCACCTCGATGCCGTCCTCACCGCCCAGGATGGACCCGAACCCGGCGCGCACCAGGGTCTGGTCGTCGGCGAGCAGCACCCGGATCACGCCACGTCCCCCGGACCCGGTCGGGGCGCGGGCGGGCCCGCCGGCACCGGGACGGGCGGTATCGGCAGGCGGGCGCGTACCCGGAAGCCGCCGTCCACGCCCGGGCCCGTGGTCAGCGAGCCGCCCAGTGCCCGGGCCCGCTCGCCCATGCCCAGGATCCCGTTGCCGGGTTGGCCCGCCGTGCCGGCGCCGTCGTCCTCGACCTCCAGCAGCACGTCGTCGCGGTCCGGTCGGACGCGGATCACCACGGCGGTCGCACCGGCGTGCCGGGTGACGTTGGTGAGCGCCTCCTGGACGATCCGGTACGCCGCCAGGTCGACCTCCGGTGGCAGCGCGCGGGTCTCGGCCAGCTCGGTGCGGATCTCCAACCCGGACCGCCCGGCCGTCGTGACCAGCTCGTACAGGCGGTCGAGGCCGGGTGCGGGACCGCTCGGCGCCGCATCCTCCCGCCGCAGGATGCCGAGCGTCGTGCGCAACTCCCGCAGCGTCTCCTTGCTCGTCTGTTTGATCGCGGCGAGCGCCTGCGCGGACCGGTCGGGATCCGGGCGGTGCAGCGCGGCGCTGGCCTGCACGTTGATCAGTGAGAGATGGTGACCGAGCACGTCGTGCAGCTCACGGGCGATGCGCAGCCGCTCCTCGGTGGCCCGTCGCCGGGCCTCCTCCTCCTTGCCCTGCTCCGCGGCCAGCACCCGGGCCTGCGCCTCGGCGAGGTAGGCCCGGCGGTTGCGGGTCACGCCCACGATGACCGCGACGAGCCAACCGGCGTGCAGCAGCGTCGCCCCGTTCACACTCTCGGCCGTCCGGTTGTAGCTGTCCGCGACGGCGAAGGCGACCACCGAGGCGAGACCGAGCCCGACGGCGACCCCGAGATGCCCCTCGTCGACGACGGTGTAGAGCGCCACGACGAACACCAGCATGATCGGCCCGGGCCGGTGCAGCAGCGCGCCGTACACGCCGACGGCAGCCAGCGCCAGCACGCCCACCGCCACCGGATGGCGGCGGCGGAGGTAGAGCGCGCCGGAGGACGCCAGCACCGCCAACAGCGCCACCCGTTCGGCGCCGGTGTCGATGCCGGACGCCTGCACCACCAGGCCGACGACGGCCACGATGCCGACCACCGGCACCAGGGCCGCCTTCGCCGCCAGGCCGTGCCATCGCGACGTCCACATGCGTCGAAGCCTAGTGCCGGACGCCGTACGGCTCACTTGCGCCAGGCGGGGGCCATCCGCTCGGACATCTCGTGCCAGAACGTGCGCAGGTCCCTGCGGTTGACCGCCTGCCAGTCGGCCCGTGCGCCCGGCCGGAACCAGTGCCCGACGAGGTCGATCTGGTGGGCGCAGAAGACCTCCTCCATCTGGTACGGCAGCTCGTCGCCCTTCGGCGGCAGCGGGCACAGCCGGAACGGGCAGTCGTCGACGCAGGTGGAGCCGGGCTGGACGTCGTGGGCCTGGCGGCGGCTGAGGGTGACCCGCATGGCGGTGCGGTCGATGGTGAGGCACGGCGGCAGTTCGGGCCGGCTGGCCCGGGTGAGCCGGCGGGCCCGTTCGGTGCTGTCCCGGCCCCGGTCGGCGAGGTTGAGCAGCAGCATCACGTCGGCCAGCAGCCGTTGCGCCCGTGGTTCCAGGACGGCCCAGCCGTGCGAGGCGGGCAGCCAGGAGTCCTGGAGCCGGCGGATGCCGGGCTGTGGGCTGACCGTCCCCACCCGACCGACTATCTCCCGCTCGTCGATCCAGCAGCGTCGTTCGGGGTGCCGGTCGACGAGCGACTCGACGCACAGGTCCGCGACCTTGCGTACGAGCGGGTGGTCGGTGCCGCTGTGGCGGTGCGGGGCGCGGTCGCCGCCGCCGGCGATCGAGGTCCAGAAGTCGACCAGTCCGCGCGGGTCCGATCCGTGGCCCCGCTCGCGCAGCGTCTCGCCGGGATCGCGGGGCAGTGCCAGCAGGGTCAGCGCCTGGATGAGCACCAGGTGCGAGTACCAGAACCGGGAGTACCGCAGCGCCTTCTCGGCCTCCTCGATCAGCAGGCTGCGGTGCGCCGGGTAGACCCGGCAGTTCGCCGCGAGGCGGAACCCCTGGGCGAGCGTGAGCTCGTGGACGCGGGCCCCCTCGGTGGCGTTGGTGGCCAGCCGGTGCACCCAGCGTTGCAGGGCCCGGTGGGCCTCGTGCCGCCAGTTGGGATCGCCGGGTTCGTGCTCGTCGTCCGCGTAGAGGAACAGCGCCGGCGTCATCCAGGTCCGTATCTCGTCGAGGCGCTCCCGGCCCGGTGACTCGTCCGCTCGCGGCGGGTCGGAGAGCCGGCCGCGCAGCGCGCGGACAGCCGCGTTGCCGCCGGCGGCGATCTCGCGGGCCGCGGCCAGCCGGGGAAGATAGGAACCCTCGTCGGCCATCATCAGGAACAGTTGGTCGTACTGCGGGGCGGGTCGCCGCGACCGGAGCCCGGTGGGATCGGGGGGCCGCTCCGCGAGCTGCCGGGCGGCGTCGCCGTACCGGTGCACGAGGGCGATCTTGGCGTCTTCGAGCGGGCGGTCGGTGACGGACCCGTCGCCCTGGTAGTGACACCAGGCGCGGTGGATGGTGTCGGCCAGCCGTCGGTGCGAGGTGTGCCCGGTGGCGGCGTCCATCTCCAGCGCGGCCGCGAACATCTCCAGCGCCCGGGTGCGGTTCGGGGTGCGCGCCGCCTCGGTGCAGAGCCGCCGCACGAGGTCGATCGACGTCTTCCGGGTGGCGGTCGCGTCCCGGCTCTCCGCCGGCAGGCCCACCCTGCGCCGTACGGCGTCGCCGAGGCGGGGCAGGTTCCCGGGCCGGACGGTCCGCTGGCGTCGCCCGTCCAGTTGCGCGAACGCGCCCGCACTGCGGGTGTGCAGGGTGAGGGCGGCCAGCAGCTCCCGCCCCGGGCCGTGGTGGTGGGCGAAGGCGCGGTCGAGGAAGCCGGGGTCGCGCATGGCGGCGGTGAGGAAGCGCGCGCCGAGGTACGCCTGGATCACCCCGTGCTGGAAACGCACGCCCTCCTGCCGCTTCACCACGATGTTCAGCGCGTCCCCGGTGGTCTCGGCCAGCCCGACGTCCTGTGCGTTGCCGGCGTCGAGCTTGCGCAGCCGGTTGCGCAGCTCGGTCAGGATCCACCGCCGGCCGGCGTCGGTGGCGCCGTCGCCGCCGGTGAGTTCTGTCGTCCGTACCGACAGCCGGTTGTCGCGCAGTCCGATGCAGGCGAGGGCGGAGAGCACCTCGATCGCGTCGGACCGTTCGACCTGCGGCAGGCCGTAGTCTTCGTACAGGTCGCCGGCGACGGTGGCGGCGCACCACTCCTCCAGCAGGCACCAGCGCAGCGCCACCCGGCCCGGGCCCACCGGCTCGACGCGGTCCAGCCGGTCGACCTCGTGGAGCTGCCCGATGACCCGCAGGTAGAACGGCGAGTCCGCGACGTCGGCGGCCTTGACCAGTTCGGTGATGCGCTCCCACCGGTGGCCCGTCTCGGAGCGGCGGCTGCGGGCCTGCACGTATTCGAGGGCGGGGCCCTGGGCGAGCGGCTCCAGTTGCAGCAGCAGCGCGTCCAGCCCGCGCAGCGGGTCGTCGGGCCGCGAGGTGACCACCAGGGGAAGCCGCTCGCGGACGGCGGCCCGGACGGCGTCCCGCAGCACGCTGTCCCGGTCGGCGGGCTGGGCGGCGTCGGCGAGGCTCTCCTCCAGCCCGTCGGCGAGCACCACGAGGCGGTTCTCCAGCCAGAGCCTCCGCCAGATCCGGTCGGCCTCGCCCGAGGCGCGCAGCCGGGTGTCGATGGTGCGTCCGAACTGTTCGACGGCGAGCTCGCGGAAGTTCAGCTTCTCCGGGTCGGTGACCGACCGCAGGTCGACCCCGACCGGTACGACGTCGGCGGCCATCAGCATCTCCGCGAGGCGTGCCAGGGTGGCCGTCTTGCCGGTGCCGATGCCGCCCACCAGCAGCAGTGGGCGCCGGGTCGCCCGGTCGCGCAGTCGCTGGATCAGCAGCTCGCACAGCTCGTCGCGGCCGACGACGTCAGCCGGGTCGAGGCCCCGTTCGACGCTGGGCAGCACCATCCGGCTGTTGCGCCGCACGTTGCGCCGGTACCAGCGGCGGACCGGGACGTAGCGCCAGTAGTAGAAGAACGCGACGCCAAGCGCCGCGGCCATCAGGGGCTTGACGAAGCCCTGCACCTGCCCGCAGTAGTACGCCCTCGGCTGGTCTCCCTCGCACCACCGGGTCACCCGCAGGAAGTGCGGCTCGGTGCCGAGGACCGTCAGGACCAGGGAGAGCAGGGTCCAGCCGAGCAACGTCCAGGCGATGGCGACGATGCTCCACCGCAGCCAGCGGCGGTAGCGCCACCTGACCCGGTTGCTGGCCCGCTCGTCGGTCCGCCGGCGGCTGTCCCGCTCCGTACGGCGTTCGCGTCGGGTGCGCCACCGGCGCCGGCGCTGGCGTAGCCACAGTTGGGCCGCCCAGACCGGACCACGTTTCGGCCCGCGCACGGACACCCCCATGGTCGACATGGCCGGTTACCGGACGGAGGCGTCCCCGCCCTCACGTTCACGCTAGAGGGGTTCGCGCTGGTAGGGGCCCGGTTTCGGCGTTCCGTCGCGGCCCGCCCCGCCCGCCCCGCACCTCCAGCTCCGACACCCCGGCCGCCGAGGGGCTGGCCGTCCCGCGTGGCGTGACCGGGGCACGGCGTCACCGCTCGACGGTGGGGCAGGCGTAGTGTCCCGGTGATCGGTGGGAGGGGGAATCGATGCGCTCCGGGCTGGAGGTGCCGCCGGCGGTCGAGGCGGAGCGGGTCATCGCCGCCGTACTGGCCGACCTGCGCTCCGGCGACCATCGCGGCGTGGTGGTCGACTCGCCGCCGGGGGCCGGCAAGTCGACCCTGGTGGTGCGCGCCGCCGTCGAGCTGGCCGCCGCCGGCGAACCGCTGATCATCATCGCGCAGACCAACGAGCAGGTCGACGACCTCATCGACCGCCTGGCGCGCAAGGCGCCCGAGCTGCGCATCGGGCGGCTCTCCGCCGCCGACTACCGGCCGTCCGAGCGGGTCAGGGGCCACGAGACGGTCCGGGTCGCCGCGAAGGTCGCCGACCTCGGCGGTCCGGCCGTCATCATCGGTACGGCCGCCAAGTGGGCCACGGTCGCCGAGGGCTCCTGGCCGTGGGCGATCGTCGACGAGGCGTACCAGATGCGTTCGGACGCCCTGCTGCGCGTGGCCGGGCGGTTCGAGCGGGCGCTGTTCGTCGGCGATCCCGGTCAGCTCGACCCGTTCTCGACGGTGGAGACGGGCCGGTGGACGGGCCTGACCTGGGATCCGATGCAGTCGGCGGTGGCCGTGCTGCTGCGGCACAACCCGGAGCTGCCGGTGCACCGGCTGCCGGTGTCGTGGCGGCTGCCCGCCTCGGCGGCCCCGGTGGTGGCGGCGGCGTTCTACCCGTTCACCGGGTTCCGCGCCGGCACCGGCCCGGCCGACCGGGCGTTGCGCCTCGGCGAGCCCGGGGCGGGCGACGCCCTGGACCGGACGGTGGACCTGGCGGCGGCCACCGGCTGGGCGCTGCACGAGCTGCCGGCGCGGCAGACCCTGCGTACCGATGCGGAGGCCGCCTTGGCCTGCGCGGCCCTGGCGCTGCGGGTGCTTGAGCGGGGAGCGGTCGCCGTCTCCGAGCACGCGCCGGCGGGCGCGCCGGTCACCGCCGACCGGATCGCCGTCGGGGCCGCCCACCGCGACCAGGCCGCCGCCATCCGCGCGCACCTGGGGCCGGCGGGGGCCGGCATCACCGTCGACACCGCCAACCGGCTCCAGGGCCGGGAGTACGACGTGACGATCGTGCTGCACCCGCTGTCGGGGCGGCGCGACGCCACCGCGTTCCACCTGGAGTCGGGGCGGCTCTGCGTGTTGACGTCGCGGCACCGTCAGGCGTGCATCGTGGTGGCGCGCGCCGGGATCGGGGAGCTGCTGGACGCCCACCCGTCGACGGAGACCGTGCACCTCGACGTGCCGGTCAAGTTCCCGGACGGCTGGGAGGCGAACCAGACGATCCTCGCCCTGCTCGCCGGCACGACGGTGGCCGGCTGACCCGGCCCCCGCCGCCGGCCGGTTCCGCCCGCCGGACGGAACCGTCCGCCCCCTCTCGCCGGATGGTGATGGCTGCCCTAACATCCATCAACATCAAATCCGGCTCCGGAGGGAACTTCCCTATGACGGGTCTACTCGCCCGCGTCCTCGCCTCGGCCCGCCTGGCACTCGCCGGCGTCGGCGCCGTGCTGCTCGCCATGGTGGGCGCCATCGCTGTCGTGGCCGCACCGGCCCAGGCCGCGGGCCCACGGCCGAACTTCCAGATGCCGTTCCCCTGCGGCGAGACCTGGCGGATGGCCACCTACTACGGGCATGACGACTACGACATCGACATGACCTTCACCGGCGGGGCCAGCAACGGCCGGCCGATCCTCGCCTCGTACGCCGGCACCGTCACGTTCGCCGGCTGGACCAGCGGCGGCGGCTGGTACGTGGTGATCGACCACGGCGGCGGCTGGCGGACCAGCTACGCGCACATGATCGAGTCGCCGCCGGTGCGCGCCGGGCAGTGGGTGTCGACCGGCCAGCAGATCGGCCGGGTCGGCAGCACCGGGAACTCGACCGGCCCGCACCTGCACTACGAGCAGACGCGCGACGGCGTCAAGTCCGAGGCGTACTTCAACGGCGTGCCCTCCGGCATCACCTCCGACGGCAGCCCGAACACCGGGCCGCTCTACGTCTCCGGCCCCGTCTCGTCGGCCCGGAACATGACCAGCCGGAACTGCGGGCAGGTCAGCTCCAACCGCCAGGTGTACGAGTCCGGCAGCCACAGCGGCTGGCAGATGCTGCCGGTCAACAGCATCACCGGCTCGACCACCGCGTCGATGGTCATGGGCACGAACAAGCTGCTCTACACGGTCAACGACGGCCGGGTGTACGAGGCGGCCAGCGACACGGGCTGGCGCAACCTGTGGACCGGCATCTCGGGCGTCAGCAACAACGCGCTCGCCGTGATCCACGTCGACGGCGTCAAGTACATCTACACCGTGATCGGGGGCATGGTCCACGAGGCGGCGAGCAACAACGGCTGGCGCAACCTGAACACCGGCATCTCGGGGGTCAGCTCGAACGCGTTGGCCGCGATCAGTCACAACGGCGTGAAGATCATCTACACGGTGGCCGGGGGCATGGTCCACGAGGCGTCCAGCGACATGGGGTGGCGCAACCTGAACTCCGGCATTTCCGGGGTCAGCCCGAACGCGTTGGCCGCGATCAGTCACAACGGCGTGAAGATCGCCTACACGGTGGCCGGCGGTACGGTCCACGAGGCGGCCAGCAACAGCGGGTGGCGCAACCTGAACTCCGGCATCTCCGGGGTCAGCCCCGACGCGCTGGCGGCGATGGACGTCAACGGCGTCAAGCACGTCTACACCGTGGCCGGGGGCATGATCCACGAGGCGGCGAGCAACACCGGCTGGCGCAACCTCAACTCCGGCGTCCGCGGCACCACCGTCTCGGCGACGAGCCTCAACGGGGTGAAGATCCTCTACACCGCCTGACGGCGACCGGACCGTGTCGGGGGCACCGCCCGCCGACCGCCCGCCCGCCGGTGATCAGAGAAGCCGGCGGGCGTGGCGGCCCGGGCGAGGGCGATCAGTCGATTACCCGACGTAGTCAGCTTGGGGATAATGCCTGGTCACGTGACTACATAGCGTGAGCGCGTCAATCGCAGCGCCTCGTCACGGTCGCCCCCCGACATCTGCGGGAGGTCACCGCCGAGGCGACAGACAGGAGAGTCCCCATGTCAGCTCAGGCAGCCGCCCGCCGGCTCCGACCCCACGCGTTCACCCTCATCCTCGGCGTCGCCGTGGCGGCCGGGGTGGTCGTTCCCGCCGCTCCCGCCTCGGCCGCCGTCCCCGGCCTCGTGCGCATCGCCGCGACGAGCGCCAGCGACTCGACCGACTTCCGCAGCGTCACGGCGACCTGCCCGGTGGGCAAGGTGCTCACCGGGACGGGCTACGAACTCAACGGGGCGACCGGCGAGGCGGTGGTCGACGACCTGCGCCCCAACGGCGGCCCGGCCACCGCGCCGACCGCCGTCACCGTCGGGGCGTACGAGGCGGAGGCGTTCGCGGGCAACTGGTCCCTCACCGCGTACGCCATCTGCGCCAACCCCGTCGCCGGTCTGGTGCGGGTCTTGGCGACGACCGCCAGCGACTCGAACGACTTCCGCAGCGTCACGGCCGCCTGCCCGGCGGGCAAGGTGCTGATCGGGACGGGCTACGAGCTCAACGGCGTCATGGGCGAGGGCGTCGTCGACGACTTCCGCCCCAACGGCGGCCCGGCCGCCGCGCCGACGTCGGTCTTCGTGGGCGCGTACGAGGCCGACGCCTTCGCCGGCAACTGGTCCGCGACGGCGTACGCGATCTGCGCCAACCCCCTCGCCGGCCTGGCCCGCATCGCCGCGGTGAGCCCCAGCGACTCGAACGACTTCCACAGCGTCGCCGCGGCCTGCCCGATCGGGAAGGTGCTGACCGGAGCCGGCTACGCGCTCGACGGCATTATGGGCGAGGGCGTCGTCGACGACTTCCGCCCCAACGGCGGCCCGGCCGCCGCGCCGGCCACCGTTACCTCCGGCGCGTACGAGGAGGACGTGTTCACCGGCAACTGGACCAACACCGCGTACGCCATCTGCGCGACGGCGTAGTCACTCGGTGCCGGCCGGTGGTGCCGCCCCGACCCGGGGGTGGTGTCACCGGCCGGCGTACGTCAGGCGAACGTGTCACCGAACTCGCGTACCCCGTCGACGTCGAGGGTGATCCGGCTGTTGTCGGTCCACTGGCCGGTGGCGGCGCGCCAGCTCGGGTCGTCGCGTTCGTCGATGTCGGTCCACCCGGGCCGGTGGTGGCGCAGCTGGATCGGCCCGGACGACGCGCCCGGGGCGAGGACGCCCCCGGTGAAGGTCAGCTCCACCCAGCCGGGGACCGGCGTGCCCGGCAGCGGGTACCGGGTCGGCGTCGGGGTGGGCGTCGGCGTCGGCGTCGGCGGGCCGCCGGGCGGCAGGGGCGGCGGGAAGAACGTCACGTCGCGGCGGATCCGGTCGCAGCCCAGCGCCGCCCAGTCGCAGTTCGGCGCCAGCGAGGTGTCGCCGCCCTCGAAGGTCAGGTGGTAGCGCACCCGCACGGCGGTGAGGTCGAGCGGCCCGGTGCCGGTGTTGGTGACCTTCAGGACGTGCTGGATCTGGTTGTCCGTCGGCGACCAGTCGAGGTTGAGGTAACTGACCTTGGCCCGCCCGTACGCCGTGCGGACACCGGTGACGGGGGAGGGGTCGGAGTAGCCGCCGAGGGTGTAGGCGCTGACGACGAGCCGGTACTCGCTGCCCGGCGCCAGGTTGGTCAGCGTCAGGGTGGTGGCGGTGGTGCTGCCGAGGCTCCGGTAGACGTACGGGCCCAGCCGCGCCCGCACCTCGTACGTGATCGGTTCCTCGCCGGCCGGCTCGCCCGCCCAGGTCGAGGGCGTCCAGGAGAGGGTGAGGCGGTGGGGCTCGTCGACCACGACGACGGGGCTGCCGGGTGTGGTGAGCGCCGGGGCGTCGTCCGCCCGCGCGGCGCCGACGGCGAACGGGCTCAGCAGCGCGGCGAGGACGGCGGCGAGGGTGACGCGACGGGCACGCATGGTGACGATGTTACGAGTGCCGATGGATGCTTATCAATCGTTAGGTGGCCGTCCGGTCGGTGGGGGCGCAGTGCACAGTGCGCGGGAATGCGCCGCCGTCGATCACCGGTTTTCATGTCGGTTCACCGATAGAGCGACGTCTCCTTTGATCTACGTCTGTGGATAGCGTGTCGTGGCAAAGGCCGTCCATGAAAGGCGGGCCATGAACGAATCCCATCCCCCACTTTCCCGGCGCCGGATCCTGCTCGGCGCCGCCGCGGCCTCGGCGGCCACCGTCGCCGGAGCCAGCGCCGCACACGCCGCGCCACCCGCCGGGGCAGCGCCCCCGGCAGGACCGGCCCGGCGGCCCGTCGCCCGGGACCGGATCGCCACCGCCCGGCTCGCCGGCGGACCGGCCCGCCTCCAGGCGGATTTCCACGAACGCCTCGACGCCTGGCTGGCCTTCTGGTCGGCCAACTCGCCCCGGATCTGGAGCACCCCGACGGAGGTCGAGGGCCAGGCCGGCGGCGACGGCGACGCGTTCACGCTGCACGCCATCCGGGTCACCCGTGACGACGAGACGCGGGACGCCTTCGCCGCCGGGCGCTCGGACGCCGCACACCTGGCCACCCTCGCCAGCCTGCACCACCACTTCCCGTCGGTACGCGTCGAGGCGGGTGGTGCGCTGCGGGTGGCCGACGGCCCCGCCGGCTGGACCGGCTCGGCCGGACAGGTCGCGTTCGCGACCACCGCCTGCCGGGAGTTGTGGGGGCTGCGCGCCGCCGACGCGACCGACTGGCGCGAGCACCTGAGCCGGGCCGGGCACGGGGGCGACCCCACCTCCCGCTCCGGCTGGGCGGCATTCACCAGGGCGAGTCTGCGGCGCGGGCTGCGGACCGATTCGTACTGACCATCGGAGGTAGGACATGGCACGCAGCGAGTTCCGTTTCGTCGTCGACGGCGTCGACCTGACCGTCGAACAGCAGAGCCTGATCGCGAGCGAGATCCAGAAGGCGGGCCTCAACGCCCTCACCACCGCCGGCAAGAGGCTGACCAACCCGCTCGCCGTCGGGCACGCCAACATCAAGCTCCGCCCCGAGTGGTACGGCCTGTGGGTCATCGACGGCCCGTTCGCCGAGGAACTGGGCCAGAAGATCAACGACATCGGCTTCTGGATGCAGCGGTGACGGACACCGTCCACCGGCCGGACCCGCCGGAGCGGATGTGTCCGAGCACCCCCGCGGCCAACGCCACGGTGTTCCTCGGCATGATCACTCCGGCGGGGCGGGTCGCCTACGTGACGCCCCCGCTCCCCGCCGAGGTCGCCCTCGCCCAGGCCGGCACGGACACCCCGGTCGAGTCCCGGTACCGGCTGGCCGGCCCGTGCGTCACGTCGAAGTGCGGCTTCTGGACCGGCGCGCACTGCGGCCTCGGCGAACGGGTGGCGGCGTCCTTCCAGGAGGTCGCCGGTCCGGCGGAGGAAGACCTGCCGCGCTGCGCGATCCGCCGGACCTGCCGGTGGTACGCGGAGCAGGGCCGGGCCGCCTGCGCCGCCTGCTCCCACGTGGTCACCGACGCCCGCTGAGCACCTGACCGCCCGCCTGCTCGTGGGCGACCGCCCGCCGGGCGGACCCGCGCACACGGGCCGGGCGGCGGCGTCGCCCCGCGTAAAGGGCTCGCGATGTCCCACCGTTCCGCTACGGTCTGGGCGTCATGGATCCGCGGTACGACGGGGACGTCATCGGGCGGGAGCATCCCGCGGGTCTGCTGCGCGCCGAGATTGACCGGGTGGCCACCAGCCACGGCGGTCTGGTCCTCGTCGCCGGGGAGCCCGGCATCGGCAAGACGACGCTGGTCACGGCGGCGGCCGGCGAGGCCCGCCGACGAGGCGCGCTGGTGCTCGGCGCGGCCTGCTGGGATTCCGACAGCGCCCCCGGCTACTGGCCCTGGGTGCAGGTGTTGCGCGGCCTGCGCCGCTCGACCGACGACTGGGCGTTGGCCCGGGAGTCGGCCGAGCCGGCCCTGGCGGCGCTGCTCGGCGAGGCGGCCGGCGGCACCGCCGGGGAGTCGTCGGACGGCGACGCCGGGGCGGTCGACGGCGACGCCGGGGCGGTTGACGGCGCGGCCGGGGTGGTCGACGGCGACGCCGGGGTGGTCGACGGCGCGGCCGGCCGTCGGAGCGGTGACGACCGCGTCGACCAGGAGGAGTTCGCGCTGCACGACGCGGTGACCACCGCGCTGGTCGCGGTGTCCCAGCGCCGGCCGGTCGTGGTCGTGCTCGACGACCTGCACTGGGCCGATCCCGCCTCGATGCGGCTGCTGCGCTTCGCCGCCCAGCACACCTGGTTCGAGCGGCTGCTGCTCATCGGCACCTACCGCGACGCCGAGGTCGAGTCACCCGAGCACCCGCTGTGCGGGCTGCTGATGCCGCTGGTGGCGAAGGCGACCACACTCACCCTCACCGGCCTGTCCCGCGACGAGGTGGCCGCGCTGATGACCCGGACGGCCGGCCGGGCACCCGACGCCGACCTCCTCGACGAGGTGCACCGGCGCACCGGCGGCAACCCGTTCTTCGTGGAGCAGACCGCCCGGATCTGGCGTGCCGACAGCCGGATCGGCACGATTCCCCCGGGCGTACGGGAGGCGGTGCGAGGGCGTCTCGCCCAGTTGCCGGCGGCGGTCGTCGAAGCGCTCACCGCCGCCGCCGTGCTGGGCCGGGAGTTCCACCGTCCGGTCCTCGCCGCCTGCACGGGCACACCGGCGGCGCAGGCCGACCGGCTGCTCGACCGGGCGGTGACCGCCCGGCTCGTGGTGTCCCGTGGCGGCGGCCGGTTCGCATTCGTCCACGACCTCGTGCGGGAGACCCTCTACGACGCGCTGCCCGACGACGACCGGCGCTCCCGGCACGCGGCGGTCGTCCGGGCCGTCGACGGCGCGCCGGCGCTCGCCGAGCGGCTGATCCCCGCCGACCTGGCCCGGCACGCCCACCTCGCCGGCGCCCACCTCGACCCGTCCCGCGCCGCCGAGCTGCTGGTCGCCGCGGCCCGCGCCGCGGTCGGCCGGCTGGCCATCGACGAGTCGGTGGTCCACTTCCGCCGGGCGCTCGACGTCGCCGACGACCCGGCCCGACGCGTGAAGATCATGATCGAGCTGGGAGAGCTGCTGCACCACTCGGGCGCGGGCGACGAGGCCCGGCGGCTGCTCGCCGAGGCCACCACGCTGGCCGTGGCGGCCGACGATCCGGTGGTGCTGGCCCGGGTCGCCCTCGTCGTCCACCGCCGCCACACTGACGGCCCCGGGCGGCTCGCCGATCCGGAGGACGTGCTGCGGGAGGCGTACCGGCGGTTGATCGGCGGGTCCGCGGGCGCCGTGCCGGTCGGCACGATGGTCACCGACCTGATCGCCGCCACGGAGTCCCTGGCCCGGCGGGGGCACGACGACGAGGCGCTCACCTTCAGCCTGTGGGCCCGCCACGACACCACCTGGGGGCTGGGCTCGGCCCGCGACCGGGCCGCGATCACCGCCGAGATCCGGGACGTGGCGCGCCGCGGTGGCGACCAGGAGACGACGCGCTGGGCGACCGCGCTGCGCTGGGTCGCCCTGTTGGAGCTGGGCAACCCCCGCTACCAGGACGAACTCGCCACCTTCGTCGCCGGTGCCCGCCAGGGCGACGCCCGGCACCGGGCGGCCGCCACGATGGACGACGCCATCATCGCGGCCTTCCGTGGCGACTTCGCCCGGTCCGACGAACTGGTCGGCGAGTTGACCGCCCTCACCGAGTGGGACCACTCCGACTTCGCCTTCATGGGCCACCACCTGCGCTGGTCGCGCCTGCACCTGCAGGGCCGGGCCGACGAGGTCGACGCCCTGCTCGACGAGCTGTCCTCGACCGGCTACCCCCATCCGGAACTCGTCCGGGGCATCACCGCGGCCGAGCGCGGCGACGCCGAGACGGCCCAACGGGTGGTCGCCGGCATCGAGTCCGCCGGCACGACGTACCCCGGATCGGTGTCGCCGCTGTGGCTGCGGCTGCGCGCCGGGGTCGCCGCCGTCAGTCGCGACCCCCGGCGCTGCGCCGAGGCCCGCGACGCGCTGCGACCGCACCGCGGGCAGTGGATGTCGGCGTTGTTCGGCTGCGACCTCAGCGGCCCCGTCGACCACTGGCTGGCCCTCGTCGACGCCGCGCAGGAACGCTGGGACGACGCGGTGACCGGCTTCTCCGCCGCGCGCGACTCCGCCGACCGGCTGGGCGCCCGCCCGTGGTCGGTCCTGGCCCGCGCCGCGCTGGCCGACGCGCTGACCGGGCGGGACCGTCCCGGCGACGCGGCGTCCGCCGCCGCGCTGCGCGCCACCACCGCCCGCGACGCCGACGACCTCGGCATGCACTCGACGGCCCGCCGCCTGGCCGGCGCGCCGTCCACAGGGGCCGAGGCGTCGCCCGCCGGCCGGCCGGGGGTCGTCGCCGCGGTCGTCGGTCCGCGCCCGGCGTCGACCGTCGCTCCGGCCGCCGGCCCAGCTCCGGCGCGGGCCGTCATGGCCGGGCCGCCCGGCGCGCCGACGGTGGGGACCGGGGCGCCCGCCACGCCGGCGGTCGCCGCCGGGCCGCACCCGTCCGCCGCGGGACGGCAGGCCGGCCAGGCGTACGGGTTCCGCCGCGACGGGCCCGTCTGGCAGCTTGCCTACGCCGGCGTGGTGGTGCACCTGCCCGACGCGAAGGGGCTACGCGACCTGCACGTGCTGCTCAGCCGGCCGGGCGTCGACGTCCCGGCGGTCGAGTTGCTCGACCCGGCCGCCGGGCCGGAACTCGTCGCGGCCCGCCGGATGGGCGGCGACCCGGTCCTCGACGACGAGGCCAAGGCCCGCTACCGGCGGCACCTGGAACGGCTCGACGACGAGATCGACCGGGCCGCCGAACGCGGCGACGAGCGGAGGTTGGCCGACCTCGACGCCGAGCGCGGCGCTCTGCTCGCCGAGCTGCGCGCCGCCGCCGGGCTGGCCGGCCGCAGCCGACGCCTGGGCGACGAGGCCGAGCGGGCCCGCAAGACGGTCACCGCCCGCATCCGGGACGCGCTGCGCAAGCTCGACCAGCGCCACCCGGGCCTCGCCGCCCACCTGCGCGACACCGTCTCCACGGGTAGCACCTGCCGCTACCTCCCGCCCGAGCCGCCGCCCTGGCGCCTCTAGCCCCCGGGCACCGGTCGCGCGTCGTCGGCGAGGGCCGGTAAACCCCGCAGCCCTCCGCGGTGTCTTGCTGACTGAGAGACCCAGGAGGGTAGATGCGAGATCCGCATGGCACGGAGTTCGACGACTTCGTCCGTACGAGGTCGGTGGCGCTGTTGCGGGTGGCCTACCTGCTGGTCGGCGATCGGCACGCGGCCGAGGACCTGCTCCAGGAGGTGCTGGAGCAGATGTACGTGCGTTGGCGCCGGGTGCGGGAGTCACCGGAGGCGTACGCCCGGCGGGCCCTGGTGAACCGGTCGATCAACCGGTGGCGGCGACGGACCCGGCGGCCGGAGCAGGCACTGGGTGACAACGACGTGGTCGCCCGGGACCATGCCGACGACATCGCGCTGCGCCAGGCGGTCGTCGCGGCGCTGCGTACCCTGCCGCCCCGGCAACGCGCCGCCGTCGTGCTCCGCTACCTGGAGGACCTGTCGGTCGCCGACGTGGCCGGGGCGCTGCGCTGCTCCGAGGGCACCGTGAAGAGCCACGCCTCCCGGGGCCTCGCCCACCTCCGGGAGGCGCTGGCCGGGTCACATCTCGTCCTGTCCGTCCCGACCGACACCGGGAGTGCGCGATGACCATCGAAGAGACCGACGTGCGGGGCGTCCTGCGTCGGGTGACGGACGACCTCGTCGGCCCGCCGACCCTGCTCGACGACGTGCGACGGGGTGGGCGTCGCCGGTTGCTGCGGCGTCGAGCGGTCCTGGCCGCGCTGTGCGCGGCCCTGGTGGCGGTACCCGTGGGCGGTGCGCTTCACCTCGCCGACGACGGGGCGGCGGTGGAGGTCGCCTCGCCGCTGCTCGACGGACCCACCCGCGGCGACCTGGCCGGCGACGAAGCGTATCTGCGACAGGTTCGCGAGGCGTGGCGGCATCGGGCGAGGCAACTCGGGAGCGGCCTCCGGGGCGATCCGCACGTGGTCTGGGCGGGAGACACGCCGGCCGGGCCCGCCGCCTACGTCGCGCACCGGACCGAGATCAACCATGTGGTCTCCAGCCCGGACGGCGCCCGCCAGATCGGCCTGGCCGCGTTCGTCGAGCCCACCGCCGCCGGACCGCGGGTCATGACGACCGAGACACTCGTGGACTCCGGCACGGACGGCAACTCACAGGCCGTGCTGCTCGGGCCGCGCCGCGACGTGCTGGTCGTGCTCGACGTCGGACACCCGGTGGAGTTCTCACCGACGCTCCGGTACGCCGACGACGGCCGGATCGAGCGCACCTTCCAGCCGGTGGCCTTCCGGGACGGGGCCGCCGTCCTGCCCGTGCCGCCCCAGCGCGACAGGCTGACCGTGGCCCTTTCCCGGACGCCGGTCAGCATGGCGAACATCGTCCACATCACCAATGCGACGGAAATCCTCTTCGACGGGAAGGACAGCACGTCGCCGCGACAGCTCACCTACACGTTGCCCGGAGCGGACCGGGTGTGGGGCGACGCCCCCGCCGCGCAGGTCGGCAGGAACCCTTTCGAGACGGACGCGCTCGCCGCCTACGTCGATCCCGGCGGCGCCCACGGGGTTGGGGAATCGCCCAGCCTGACCGTCTACGGGGCGACCCCCGACGGCCGGCAGTTACTGCTCCAGACCCTCCAGTACGACGACGACCCCGCCCGCGCGATCGCACTGCTCGCCCACGCCGGCGCGCCCTTCCAACCGGTGGTCAGCGGGTTCGCCGACTGGACCACGCCGCTGCCGGTGCGGCTGCGGCTGCCGGACGGGCAGGGCGTCCTCGTCGCCACCGAGGGCGCGGCGCTGAGCTACCGGATCGGCGCCGGGCCGTGGCACGACGCCGGGCGCGGCGCGGCGCTGCTACCCGCCGACGCCACCGAGGTACGCGTCACCGCCGCCGCCGGCGGCACGGTGACCACCGTCCGGGTCGACTCCTAGCCGGCCACCGGACGACGACGGGCACCACCACCTGCGTGGCGGTGCCCGTCGTCCGCAGGATCAGCGGCGGTTGTAGCGGTACATGGTCAGGGTGCCGAAGACCACCAGGAAGCCGGCGGTCCACAGCAGCGTCCACATGATCGCCGACGCGTCCGAGGTTCCCGACATGACGGCGCGTACCGAGGCCACCAGCTGCGTGATCGGGTTGACCTTGACGAACGCCTGGAGCCATCCGGGCATCGTGGCGGGCTCGACGAACACGTTGCTGAGGAACGTCAGCGGGAACAGCACCATCATGCTCGCGCCCATCACGGACTTCTCGCTGCGCAGGACGAGCCCGAAGAACGTCCAGACCCAGGAGAACGCGAACGAGAAGACCACCAGCAGGCCGATCCCGGCCAGCACGCCGGGGAGCCCGCCGTCGGGCCGGAACCCCAGCACCAGCCCGACGCCGAGGATGACCACGGCCGCCAGCACGTACCGCAGCACGTCGCCGAAGATCATGCCGACCAGCGGGGCGGGCCGCCAGACCGACAGCGTCCGGAACCGGTCGAAGACGCCCTTCTCGATGTCGGTGTTCAGCCCGACGCCGGTGTACATGGTGATCATCACGACGCTCGTCACCATGATCCCGGGCAGGAAGAACTGGAGGTAGTCGCGCGGGCTGTCGGCGAGGGCGCCACCGAACAGGTACGTGAACATCAGCACCATGATGATCGGGAACGCCGTCACGTCGAAGAGCTGTTCCGGCACGTGCTTGATCTTCAGCAGCGCGCGCCAGCCGAACGCGAGCGACGCCGACAGCGCGCCGGGCCTGGGCGGTCGCGCGCCGGGCGCGAGGACGGTGGCGAGGGCCTCCGTCGAGGGTACGTAGACGGACGGGGCCCGCCCGGTCGTGGTGGCGTTGGTCATCGGGCTGCCTCCAGCTCATCGTCCCGCTCGTCGGCCGCGACGGCGGGGTGGTCGGTCAGGGCCAGGAAGACCTCGTCGAGGCTCGGCTGACCGAGGGAGAAGTCGTCGACGACGATGCCGGCGCGGGCCAGGTCCCCGAGCGCGCGGGCCGCCTGCTCGCTGGCGTCGAGGTCGCTGCCGTCGCCGCCGACCCGCGCGGTCAGCGCGACCGGATCGGGTGCGAGCTGCACCGGCACGCCGAGGGCCGCCTGGAGCAGCTTCTCCGCCTCCGACCGCCGCCCGGGGTCACGCAGCCGCAGGTGGACGGTGCCGGAGCCGACCGAGGACTTCAGCTCGCCCGGGGTGCCCTCCGCGATCACCCGGCCGTGGTCCACCACCGCGATGCGGCCGGCGAGCTGGTCGGCCTCGTCCAGGTACTGCGTGGTCAGCAGCACCGTCGTGCCGTGTGCCACGACGGCCCGGACGATCTCCCACACCTGGTTGCGGCTGCGCGGGTCCAGCCCCGTCGTCGGCTCGTCGAGGAACAGCAGGTCGGGGGTGTTGAGGATGCTCGCCGCGATGTCGATGCGCCGCCGCATGCCGCCCGAGTACTTCTTGACCTGCCGGTCGGCCGCGTCGGTCAGGCCGAACGCGGCGAGCATGCCCTCCGCCCGTTCCCGGGCGGCCGGCTTGCGGTGCCCGAGCAGGCGGGCGAGGAGCATCAGGTTCTCCAGCCCCGTCAGGTCCTCGTCCACGGAGGCGTACTGGCCGGTCAGGCTCATCCGGGCGCGCACGGTGTTGGCCTCGGTGACGACGTCGTGCCCGAAGACGCGGGCCCGTCCGCCGTCGGGGCGCAGCAGCGTCGCCAGCACCCGTACCGCCGTGGTCTTGCCGGCGCCGTTCGGGCCGAGCAGCCCGTAGACGGTGCCGGCGGGGACCTGTAGATCCATGCCGGCGAGCGCCCGGGTGTCCCCGAACGACCGGGTCAGGCCCTCGGCCTCGATGGCCAGGCCGGTGGTGCGTGTCATGCTCCCTACCTTCCTCAGGTGTCACACGTTCAGGAGACGTACGGGCGCGCGGCGCGACCCTCGCGCAGGGTCAGGCCCCACCAGTGGAGCTGGTCGAGCAGGACGTCGGCGGCCCGCTCGCACCGGTCGGCCGTCGGGGGTGACGGCGCGCCGTCGAGCAGGTCGACACCGACGACGTCGCGCATGGTGACCGCGTGCAGTGCGGTGAAGACCGTCCGGAGCTGGTCGACCGCGTGCAGGCCGATGGAACCGCACCCGTACGACACGAAGCCGACCGGTTTGGCCTGCCACTCGTCGTACGCGTGGTCGATCGCCTGTTTCAACGAGCCCGGGAAGCTGTGGTTGTACTCGGGGGTGACCACGACGAACGCCTCCGCCCGCGCGATCTGCGCGACGAACGAGCCGATCGCGGGAGTCGGCTCAGCCGGGCAGCTCGCGGGGAGGTCGTGGTCGGCGAGGTCGACGACCGTCACCGCCAACTCGTCGCGCCGCCGCGCCCGGTCGACGAACCAGCGGCCGATCCGGTCGCCCGCCCGTCCCTCCCGGGTGCTGCCGATGATCACGGCGAGGCGCAGTGGCGTCATGGCTCCCCCTCCCGGCTCCGGTTCCACCCGTCGGGCGCGAGACGGCGGCCAGCGCCCTGCCAGATCGAAACTGGCGGGGCGCGATGTCGGCGGCGGGTGCTGCCACGGGCGTCAGGGGAGGGGAGGGCCGGCGGGGTGACCGGGTGCGCCGGCGTGGGGGCGTCAGGCCGGGACGTAGTCGAAGGTGTCCGGGTTCGGGCCCTGCCGGCCGGCCTCGCCCCGGTCCAGCCCGGTGATCCGCTCGGCGTACCCCTGATCGGGGCCTTCCAACCGGTGATCAGGCCGGCTCGTCGAAGAGCACCGGCCAGGGGCGGGGCGCCGGCCCGGGCGGCGGCGCCGGGGGCTCCGACCCGTCGGCCAGCACCTCCGCCGCGAGCTGCCCGAACATCGGCGCGGCCGGGTGCGCGGCCCGGCGCGGCCAGGCCGCCGAGGTGCGCCGGACGAGCGGCGACCCGGCGACCGGCCGCCAGGCGATCCGGGGCTCCCGGCGCGCCGTCGCCGCCGGCTCGACCGCGACCCCGCCGCCCGCCAGCACCAGCCCGAAGAGGAACTCCGGGTTCCGCGCCGGGCGGACCCGCCCCGGCGTGAACCCGTGCCGGCGGCAGACCTCCAGCAGGTGGTCGTGCCAGCCGGGCGCGGTGGCCCGGGGCGCGGTCACCAGGTCCAGTCCGGCCAGCGCCGCCAGCTCGACCTCCCGTCCCCGGGCCAGCGCCGAGGCGCGCGGCAGCAGCACCCCCAGCGGTACGTCGACGGCGGCACCGAGGCGCAGCCCGTCGTCGGTGACGGGATGGTGGAGCAGGCCGACGTCCAGCCGCCCCTCGCTGAGCATCCGCTCCTGCTCGCCGCTGGTCAGCTCGTGCAGGTCGACGTCGAGCCCGGGGGCGCGCTCGGCCAGCCGGTCGAGCAGCTCGCGCAGGGTCACGGCCGGTGTCTCCGGCGGCACCCCCGCCCGGAGCACCCCCGACACGCCGTCGCGCACCTGGCGCATCAGGTTGCGCAGCCGGCCCTCCCCGGCCAGCAGTTCCTCGGCCTCGCCGACGAGCAACTGGCCGGCGGTGGTCAGCCGCACCTGCCGCCGGGACCGGTCGAACAGTTCGACCGCCAACTCCCGCTCCAGGCGCTGCACCGACTGGCTCAGCGGCGGCTGGGCCATGCCGAGCCGCTCGGCCGCCCGCCCGAAGTGCAGCTCGTCGGCGACCACCACGAAGTGCCGCAGGTGCCGGAGCAGGTCCACGGCCGGACCCTACGCCAGCGCGAGATCTTGGTACCGAAGCGCCCCTCGGGGGGCACTTTTCTACCAAGATCTGGTGCCGAGCGGCCGAGCGGCCGAGCGGCCGAGCGCTGCGTCCAGCGGGCGCGCGGTGGGCGGGGGCGGGGCAGCGGCTACCGTGCGCAGTGTGGTGGCGGAGCGGATCGTGGAGATCTTCGAGCGGGCCGGGGTCACCGGCTGCCTGCACGTCGTCGACCTCGACGCGGCCGGCGGCGGTGCCGGTCCGGGAGAGCCCGGCGGCCGGCTGGAGGTGGCGGTCCGGGCGGACGAGCAGGTGGTGATCGCCTCGATCTTCAAGGTGCTGCTGGTGCTGGAGTTCGCCCGGCAGGTCGTCGCCGGCCAGCTCGACCCCCGGGAACGGGTCCTCGTCACCGCCGACGACCGGCTCGGCGGGTGGGGGATCGCCGGCTGCGCCGACGACGCCGAGGTGTCGCTGCGGGACCTGGCCTACTTCGCCATGTCGGTCAGCGACAACACCGCCGCCGACCTGCTGCTGCGCCGGGTCGGGGCGGACGTGCTGCCGATGCTCGCCGCCGAGCTGGGGCTGCCGCGTACCCGGATCGCCGGCGGTCCCCGGCACCTGGTCGAGACGATGCTCGCCGACGTCGGCGCGCGGACGGAGGCGGACTTCGCCCGGATCTTTCCCACCCTGCCGCCCGAGCGGGTCCGCGCGATGCGGATGTTCGATCCCGCGCACACCACGTCGAGCACCGCCCGGGAGATCACCCGGCTGCTCGGCCTGATCTGGCGCGACGAGGCCGGCCCGCCCGAGGCGTGCGCGATGGTCCGGGGCTGGATGGCCCGGCAGCTCTTCTGGACCCGGCTGGCCGCCGGCTTCCCGCCGGGCGTGCGGGTGACCGGCAAGACCGGCACCCTGCCGGGCCTGCACCTGGAGGCGGGCGTGGCCGAGTACCCCGACGGCGGGCGGTACGCCGTCGCCGTCTTCGTCCGCGCCACGCAGCTCGCCACCCGCCGCATCGACGTGGACCTGGCGATGGGCCAGGCCGCCCGAGCCGCCGTCGAGGGGCTGCGCGCCGGCTGAGTCTGTCGGCCGCAGGGCGGTGCCGACGACCCCGCTGAGCTGCTCCGATATGCGTCGGGATATCGACCGTGTCGGGCATGGATCTTGGACCTGGCGGGGGTCGTGCTGGTTGGCTCGGCACCGACCGATCAGCACCACGACGGGGAGAGTTCCGCATGCCCAACATCGACCGCCGCCGCTTCCTCCGCGACGCCGCCGCCAGCACCGCGCTGGTATCCGCCGGCGGGCTCGTCGGCGCCGCCCTGACCGGCCCGGCACACGCCGCGCCGCCGGCCACCGCGCCGGTCGCCGCCGCACCGGCCGGCCGCCGCAGCGGCCCGGTCAGCTTCCGCTGGTGGGGTACGTCCGCCTGGCGCATTGACGTCGGCGACCGGACCGTCCTGGTCGACCCCTTCCTCAGCCGGATCGACACGGGGCTGTTCAGGGGCGCCTTCGACCAGACCAAGAAGCTGGAGGTGCGCACCGACGTCGTGGACTCCCTGGTGGACCGGGCCGAGACGGTGCTCGTCACGCACACCCACTGGGACCACTACATGGACGTGCCGCACATCGCCGGCCGCACCGGCGCCCGGGTCTTCGGCACGCTGACCGCCTACCACCTCGGGCTGGCGTACGGGCTGCCGTCGGGGCAGCTCAGCCCGGTGCGGGGCGGGGAGGTGCTGGACTTCGGCGCGTACACGGTGGAGGTGGTCAGCTCCCTGCACAGCCGCAACAAGTCGTACTCGATGGCCTTCCCCGGCGTACGGGTCAGCCAGCCGGCGAAGCCGGAGACCATCGCCGACCTGCCCGAGGGCGACACCCTCGCGTACCAGCTACGGGTGCCCGGCGGCCCGTCGGTCTTCTTCATGGGCGCCAGCGACTTCGCCGAGCGGAACCTGACCGGGCTGGCCCCCGATGTGGCCATGCTGGCGCTGCCGAGCACCACGGTCACCGCCGACTACGCCGAGCGGCTGCTCGACGCGCTGGACCGGCCGAAGGTCGTGGTGCCGGTGCACTTCGACAACTTCGAGACCGAGCTGCGCAACCCCGTGCCCATGGCGCCGACGGACCGCGAGCGGCTGGACGCGTTCCTCGCCGCCATCCGCCGGGTCTCGCCGCGCAGCCGGGTGATCGTGCCGGAGTACCACACCGCGTACCACTTCTGAGCAACGCGCGACGGGCCGCGGGCGGCAGCCCCCGGCCCGTCGTCGCGCCCGGGTCGGCTGCCGATGCGGGACCGGACGGCGGGGGCTCAGCCCGTCGACATCTCGGCGAGGGCCCGCACCGAGCGCCAGTTGCGGGTGGTCGCCACCACGCCGAGCTTCTTCTCCAGGTGGTTGTTGGTGAACCTCGACCGGCCGTAGCCGCCGTCGGGATGGTGCAGGTAGACCTCGCGCCCGGCGACCGTGAACGCCACGTTCTCGCCGTCGGGCACGGTCAGGGCGGCCACGGCGGCCGGGTCGGGCGCGGTCGCGAGGAAGACCACCATCAGCCGCGTGGGGTCGTCCTCCCGCCCGGCGTACGGGTTGCCGCCGGCCACCGCCGCCAGTTCCCGGCCGCTGCGCACCAGCACCGGCACCGTCAGCCCCAGCTCGTCGGCGATGGCCCGCTCGATGCCCCGCGCCAGCGCGTCGGCGTCGCGCACCGTGCTGCCGAAGACCACGTTCCCGCTCTGCAGGTACGTCTGCGCGTCGTGGTGGCCGAGGCCGGTGACCAGCCGGCGCAGGTCGGCCATGGCGACCTTCGCGCCGCCGACGTTGACCCCGCGCAGCAACGCGACCCACCTGTCCACACGACCTCCTCGACCCGCCGGTACGGGCCAGCCTAGGGCGTGGGTCGACGTCGGTCGCGGCCGTCGTCGCCGGGGCGGGGCCCGCCGCTCAGCACTCCGTGCTGGAGTGCCGGGTCCGTGATCCGTACCATCGGTTCTCGACAGCGGCCCCCGGCAACGGGTGCCGCGAGCGGAGCGGGACCACGGACACCGGCATGCGGGCTCATGCCGGTCGACCGGCGTGCGACCGCCCCAAGCGAGAGACCTCGCCCAGCGGTCCGCGCGCACCCATCCGTACCGGAAGGACACCGCCATGCGCGCTCCCTGGACGCGCCGTCACCGCCTTCTGCCGGGGCTGCTGGCCCTGGCCTGCCTCGCCACCGTCGCCGTGGCCGCCGCCGTTCCACTGACCAGCCCGCCCGCCCGCGCCGCCGACCCCGTCGTGGTGCTCGACGCCACCTTCGAGGACGGCACCACCGAGGGCTTCCGGCCCCGGGCCGGGGAGACCGTCGCGGTCAGCACCGCCGTCGCCCACGGCGGCACCCGCAGCCTGCTCGCCTCCGGCCGCACCGCGAGTTGGCAGGGCCCCGCCCTCGACCTGCTCGACGAGATGGTCAAGGGCACCCGCTACACGCTGACGGTGTGGGTGCGGCTCGCCGCCGGCCAGTCGCCCGGCCAGGTCCGGCTCAGCGTGCAACGCGACTCCGGCGGCACCTCCGCCTACGACCAGGTGGTGGGCGACACCGCCGTCACCGCCGATGCCTGGGTCCGGCTCACCGGCACGTACGTGCTCGCGCACGACGTGGACGGGTTGTCGGCGTACGTGGAGACCGCCAGCGGCACCGCCGACCTGCACATCGACGACTTCACCATGGCGTCCCAGCCGACCAAGCCGGTGCAGACCGACATCCCGGCCCTGCGTGAGGTGCTGGCCGCCGACTTCCCGATCGGGGCGGCGATCGGCAACCGGCAGATCATCGGCGACCAGGCCACCCTGCTGCGCCGGCACTTCGACACGGTGACCCCGGGCAACGCGCTCAAGTGGGACGCCACCCAGCCGGCCGAGGGCACCTTCCGGTGGGGCGACGCCGATGCGCAGGTCGGCTTCGCCACCGACAACGACCTGGCGGTACGCGGACACACCCTCGTCTGGCACCAGCAGACCCCGGCCTGGGTCTTCACCGACACCGACGGCACCCCGCTGACCTCGGACCCGGCCGACAAGGCCCTGCTGCTGTCCCGGCTGGAGGCGCACATCCGCGCGGTCGTCGGCCGCTACGGCGACGCCATCGGGGTCTGGGACGTCGCCAACGAGGTGGTCGACGAGAACCAGTCCGACGGGCTGCGGCGCAGCCGCTGGTACGAGATCAGCGGGCTGGACTACCTGCGTACCGCGTTCCGGGTGGCCCGGGAGGTCGCGCCGACGGCCAAGCTCTACATCAACGACTACAACACCAACGTGCCGGCCAAGCGCGACAAGCTGCGCAACCTGGTGAGCCAGCTGCGCGCCGAAGGGGTGCCGATCGACGGCGTCGGGCACCAGATGCACGTCAACGTCCAGTGGCCGTCGATCGCCGAGACCGAGGCGATGCTCCAGGCGTTCGTCCCGCTCGGGGTGGAGCAGCAGGTCACCGAGATGGACGTCAGCATCTACGTCGACAGCAGCGAATCCTTTCCCACCCCGCCGGCCGACCGGCTGCTGACCCAGGCGTACCGGTACCGGGACCTGTTCGCCCTCTACCGCCGCTACGCCGACGAGTTGACCTCGGTGACCCTGTGGGGGCTGGCGGACGACGACACCTGGCTGGACACCTTCCCGGTGGCCCGCAAGGACGCGCCGCTGCTGTTCGACACGGAACTCCAGGCCAAGTCGGCGTACTGGGGGATCGTCGACCCGACCCGGATCAACCCCACCCCGACGCCGACGGTCAGCCCGACGGTCTCGCCGACCGTCAGCCCCACCGTTTCGCCGACGGTGACGCCGACCGGGGGGCCGGACGCCTGCCGGGCGACGTACACCGTCTCCAACCAGTGGCCGGGCGGCTTCCAGGCGAGCGTCAGGATCACCAACACCGGCGGGCGGGCGCACGACGGCTGGACGGTGCGCTGGCGGTTCCCGGACGGGCAGCGGATCAGCCAGCTCTGGAACGGCACGGTCCGGCAGGACGGCCTGGACGTGTCGGTCACCCCCACGTCCTGGAACTCCGCCCTGCCCGCCGGCGGGACGGTCGAGTTCGGCTTCCTCGCCGGGTGGTCCACGAGCAACGACCGCCCGGCCGGCTTCACCCTCGACGGACTGGCCTGCGCGACCGGCTGACCCACCGGCCCGTCGTACCGCCACCCGACCTGCCCGCCTCCGGTCGGTGGCCGGCCGCCGTACCAGCGCGACGGTGTCTGGTGGAAGGGCCGTACCCGGGGCGTCAGCGGGCGACGGTGGGCGATGGCCGGGCCGGGCAGGCCCGGCCATCGCCGTGCCCGGTGCCCGGACGGCGCGGCGGAGCCGGGCCGGGGACCCCGCGGATGCCGGAGACGGCGTCCGCTCCGGTCCGGCGTCAGAGCCGGCGGATGGCGGGTCCGGCGTCAGAGCCGGCGGATGGCGGCGGAGGCGAGGCGGAAGCCGATGGTGCGGTCGACGATGCGGGCGACCAGGTCCGCCTTCCGCAGCCCGCCGACGCCGCGCAACTCCAGGCTCGCGGCGAGCACCCGCAGGTCACGGGCGGTCCAGCCGGAGAGGTACGCCGTACCGTCGTCGCGGCGGGACATGGACGCCAGCGCGGCCCGGGCCGCCACCGGGTCCGGCGCGGACGCCGCCCGCCGGGCTGACGGGCGCGCGGGGGCCCCGCCCCGGCCGGCGGATTCGGTGGCCGGCTGCCCGGCGGGACTGGGCCGGTCGGCGCGTGCGGTGGCCGGGTGCCCGGCGGGGGTGGTTCCGGCGGGCGGTGGGGCGGGTGGGGCCGGGTCGACCGGTACCACCGCGAGCCGGGCCCGCCCCTCCGTCAGTGCGGCGAGGTCGGCGGCGGGCAGCCCCCGGAGCAGCGCGGCCACCAGGTCGGCGACGTCGCGGGTCGGGTCGGTCACGCCCCGGCCCGCTCGGGCTGGAGGTGGTCGAGGAACTCGGTGGCGAGCCGGCGTAGCTCGTCGCGGACCGCCGGGGTGGCGATCCGGTCGCGGAGCACCACGGGCACGCCGCGCGGGGTGTTCGTGGCGAACACGGTGACGTTCTCCCGCAGCGGGGTGGGGAAGACCGGCAGGCCGAGCGCCCGGACCTGGTCCATGTAGCCCTGGTGGGCGGCGATGGGCCGCTGCGCCATGAGCTGGATCATCGTGAACACCACGCCGGCCACGTCGGGGGCGACCTTGTGGTGTCGGCGGGTGGTGGCGAACCGGCGGGCGTCGGCGTTGTACTGGTCGACCAGTTCCCGGACGTTGCCGTGCAGGTAGTCGATGCCCAGCGTGGACAGGTAGTCGGCCTTCGCCGGGATGAGCAGGTGGTCGCTGGCGATGATGGCCGACTGGGTGACCACGTTGAAGTTCGGCGGGCAGTCGATCAGCACCATGTCGTAGCCGCCGAGCGCGTCGTCGTGCAGCCCCTCGGCCAGGGAGCCGCGCACCCGGAACAGTTCGGCGTCGTACTCGTCGCCGTCGGCCACCGCCCGGGCCAGCGCCAGGTCGATGTCGACGAGCTGGAGGTGGGACGCGATCAGGTCGAGTCGGCCGGCGCCGCTGAGTCGCGCGTTGGCCGGGCCGGGGGAGACGACCAGCTCGCCCAGGGTCGTCGCGGGGGTGTCCCCGCGCAGGCCGTCGTACCAGCGCTTCACCGTCCGGCCGTCGCGCAGCCGGTCCCGCCAGTCGTCGGGGTCGTAGAAGCCGAAGGTGAGGCTGGCCTGCGGATCGAGGTCGATGAGCAGCACCTTCATCCCGCGGTTGGCCAGCTCGGCACCGAGGTTGGCGGTGACGGTGGTCTTGCCGACCCCGCCCTTGTAATTGATCACCGATACGACGTACACCGGCACCTCCCCAGACCGGGAACGGTAGCGGGCCGGCGGACCGGCGCGGCACCCGCTCCGGCGGTCCGCCTTTGCACGTAACTACGTAAGTTCGTACTATCGACGTATGGCGGAGATCGAGGAGCGGCTGAGCGCGCTGGAGGCGCAGGTCGCGGCCCTGACGGAGCGACTCGGGGCGGAGCCGCCCCCGGCCGAGCCGCCCCCGGCGACCGGCGACGCCTTCTGGGCGCTCGACGGGCTGAAGCAACGGATCCCGGCCGACGGCGGCGGCGCGGTGCTCTACACCGGCACCGTCCGCCTCGACGACCAGCGCTACGACTGGCAGTACGGCCTCATGGTCGACGACGTGCTCGCCGGCGACTGGACGGAACTGGCCGGCGTGCTGACCGCCCTGGCGCACCCGGTGCGGCTGCGCCTGCTGCGGGAGATCCTCGGCGGCCGGCACGGCACCGGCGAGCTGGCCGAGATCGAGGGCCTCGGCACCACCGGCCAGCTGCACCACCACCTGCGCCAGCTCACCGCCGCCGGCTGGCTGCGCAGCGCCGGCCGGGGCCACTACGCCGTCCCGGCCGAGCGGGTCGTGCCGCTGCTGGCCATCCTCACCGCCACCCGCCGCTGACCCGCCGCACCCCGCCGCCCGGTCGAAGCCCCGCCCGGTCCGGTGGGCGCCGACCCGCCGAAAGCCCCCGACGGAGGGAAGCACCATGCGCAAGCCGATCGTCCTCGCCCTGGTCGTCGGTCTCGTCGGCGCCGTCGCGGCCCTCGGGATCATGCCGCGTGAGCCCCGGCTGACCCGGCAGAGCACCGGCGACACTTCGCTGGCCGCCGACGTCCGCGCGGCGCTGCCCGACGCCGGGGGCCACCGTGGCCTCGCCGTCGCTGTGCTGGAGAACGGCCGCGTCCGCACCGCGGGCCTGGGCGACCGCGACCGGGCCGGCCGCCCGGTGGAGCCGGGCACCCCGTTCGAGATCGGCTCGATCACCAAGGTGATGACGGGGATGCTCCTCGCCCGGCAGGCCGCGACCGGTGCGGTACGCCCCGAAGACCCGGTCGGCGCCGTGCTGCCCGAGCTGAGCGGGCCCACCCGCGAGGCGACCCTCGCCGAGTTGGCCAGCCACCGCTCCGGCCTGCCCCGCCTCGCGACCACCTCGGTCGGGGACCTGGTCGGGGCCTGGTGGGCGAACCTCACCGGCGGCAACCCCTACGCCGGCCGGGACGCCGGGTGGCTGCTCGACGCCGCCGGCGAGGAGGAGCCTGGCGACGGGCGCGGAGAGGTCCACTACTCGAACCTCGGCGTGGCGCTGCTCGGGCAGGCGCTCGCCACCCGGGCCGGCACGTCGTACCCGGAACTGCTCGACCGTGAGCTGCTGCGACCGCTCGGCATGACGTCGACAGTGGTGGCGACCGACGCCGACGCCCTGCCGCCCGGGCGCGCCGAGGGCTCCACGGCCGGCGGCCGCGCGGTCGAGGCCTGGGTCAGCGGCGGCTACGCGCCGGCCGGAGTCGGCCCCTGGTCGACCGCCGGGGATCTGGCCCGGCTGCTCGGCGCGACGCTCGCCGGCACCGCGCCCGGCGCCGACGCGGCCACCCCGCGCTTCACCGAGGACGACCGCAACCGGATCGGTTACGGCTGGTTCACCACCCGGTACGGCGACCGCGAGATCGTCTGGCACAACGGCGCCACCGGCGGCTTCCACGCCTACCTGGGCTTCGAGCGGGCCACCGGGCGGGGCGTGGTGGTGCTCGGCAACACCGCCAAGGGCGTCGAGCCGATCGGGCTGCGGCTGCTCGGCGTGCCGGCGCGGGACGCCGACGGCGACGGCCCGCCGCTGCCCGTCTGGATCGGCGCCGGGCTCGCGGTGGTGCTCACCTTCCTCGGCGGGCTGAGCCTGCTCGGCACCACCCGCCGGGCCCCCGACCGGCTGACCCTGGCGCCCGCCGTCGCCTGGGCGGTGCTCTACCCCGCCCTCGGCCACCGGCTCGGCGACTGGTCGATGGTTCCCGGCTGGCTCTGGCCGCTCGGCGCCGGCGTCTCGGCGGCGGGGATCGTCCTGGCCGCGTACCGCTGGCGGGGGTTGCCGTCGCTGGGCGGCGCACCGCCGTGGCGGCGGCTGACCTCGGCGGCGTTCTCGGCCCTCCTGGCGATCCTGGCCATCCTGATCCTCGCCGCCTGACCCCCGCCGGCGGCCACGAGGTTGGCGGAGGGAAATGCCGGAATCCCCGCCGGCAATCCCATGATCGACGCCGGAGTGGGCGGTGGGCGGGGGCTGTTAGAGTCGCGCTGCTCGTCGGTGGGGTGGGAGGGGGCGACGGTGGTGGTGCCGTTCCGTGACGCACTGTCGCAGATGCTCAAGGCGCGCTTCCCGGTGCTCTACGTCGAGTCGTCCGAGGAACAGCGGGTGGTCGCCGAGGTCTGCGCCGTCGCCCGGGACGCCACCCTCGTCCGCACGCCACGGGCGGTGTGGACCTGGTCGCTGACGACGGGGCTCGTGCAGCCCGACGGCGTCGCCCGCAAGGGCACCACCGACCCGGAGGACGCGCTGGCCGCCGTGCTGCGCCTCGACCACCCCAGCGTGCTGATCTTCAAGGACCTGCACCCGGCGCACGGCAGCAGCGACCGGCCGGGCACCCCCGGCGTGGTCCGCCGGCTGCGGGACGTGGTGGCGGCCTTCAAGGCCGGCCCGGTGCCGCGCACCCTCGTCCTGGTCTCGCCGGTGCTGCACATCCCGGTGGAGCTGGAGAAGGACGTGACGATCATCGACTTCCCGCTGCCCACCGAGACGGAGATCCGGCGGGTGCTCGACGGCATGATCGCCGCCAACTCCGCCGGCGGCCGGATCCGCGTCGCCCTGGACGACCTCGGCCGGGAACGGCTCGCCAAGGCGGCCCTCGGGCTCACCCTGCACGAGGCGGAGAACGCGTTCGCCCGCGCCATGGTGAACGACGGCGTGCTCGACGGCAGAGACCTCGCGGTCGTGCACGAGGAGAAGCGGCAGACCGTACGCAAGTCGGGGCTGCTGGAGTTCGTCGACGCCCCGGTCGACCTCGCCGACGTCGGCGGGCTGGAGAACCTGAAACGCTGGCTGGCCAAGCGGGACGGTTCCTGGCTGGCCGAGGCGGCGGCGTACGGGCTGCCCGCGCCCCGGGGCGTCCTGATCACCGGCGTGCCCGGCTGCGGCAAGTCGCTGACCGCGAAGGCGATCGCCTCGGCCTGGGGCCTGCCGCTGCTGCGGCTGGACGTCGGCCGGGTCTTCGCCGGGCTCGTCGGGTCGAGTGAGCAGAACATGCGCACCGCCATCCGGACCGCCGAGGCGACCGCACCCTGCGTGCTGTGGGTCGACGAGATCGAGAAGGGCTTCGTCGGCGGGGCCAACGACTCCGGCACCTCCGCCCGGGTCTTCGGCTCCTTCCTGACCTGGATGCAGGAGAAGTCCCGGCCCGTCTTCGTCATCGCGACCGCCAACGACTTCGAACGGCTGCCCCCGGAACTGCTCCGCAAGGGGCGCTTCGACGAGATCTTCTTCGTCGACCTGCCGACCCGCGCGGAACGCGCGTCGATCTGGCGGGTCCACCTCGCCCGGCGGCTGCGCAACCCGGCCGTCGCCGGTGCCCTGACGCCCGACGACGCCCTGCTCGGCGAACTCGCCGGACTCAGCGAGGGCTACTCGGGGGCCGAGATCGAGCAGGCCGTCGTCGGCGGGCTCTTCGACGCCTTCGCCGAACGGCGTCCGCTGCGCCGCGACGACCTGGTCCGGGCACTGGTCAGCATGGTGCCGCTCAGTGTCACCCAGGCGGAACGCATCGACGCCGTACGCTCCTGGGCCGACGCCCGCGCCGTCGCCGCCACCGCCGCCGAGGACTGGGACCTCGGTGGTCGTCCCGTCGGCCCGGGCGGCGCCCGCCCCGGCGGTCCGGGGCAGCAACGGGGGCAGGGCGGGCGAGCGGTCGAGTTCTAGTCTGTGGGTCGAAACCGAGGGAGGGGGCCCCGATGAGCGTCTCACTGATACTCCTGCCGCTGGCCGTCGCCGCCGTCGCCGCGACGCACGCCGCGACCGCCGGACGGGACGGGGAGGGGCACGTCGTCTGCCAGGTGCAGACCCGGATGCGGGACGAGACGCTGCTCGTCGCCGCGCTGCGCGACACCGGCGCGGTGGTCACCACCGAACCGGACGCCGTCATCGCGGACTGGGCCGACGTGCGGGCCGGCTTCCGGCGCGGCGAGGACGGCATCTGGTCGGCGCACTTCACGGGCGAGGTCGACGAGCCGCGGGCCGTCGAGGCGGTCCGGGCCATCGACGCCGCGTACGGGCGGCAGGTCCAGCGGGCCGTGCTGGAGCGGCTGCGCGAGCAGGCCCCCGCCGCCGGGCTGCGGCTGGAGTCCGAACAGGTCACCGAGGACGCGAGCGTCCGCCTGGTGTTCGCCGTCGAGGGCAGGTCGTGATGGGCGGGCAGCCGCGGATCGTGGTCACCGTGACCAGCGAGGGCGTCGTGAGCGCCGAGACCAGGGACGTGCTCGGCGACGGGTGCCTCGACTACATCGCCGTGCTGGAGGACCTGCTGGCGGCCCGCACGGTACGCAGCGCGTACACCGCCGACCGCGACCGCGCCGCCGTGCCCGAGCGGCAGGAGCAGCGCGATGTCGAACGCGCCTAACCCTGGCTGGCCGCCCCCGGCCGTCCCCCGGCCGAGCACGACGTGGCAGGTGTTGCAGAGCTGGTGGCTGTTGCTGCCCGTCCTCGGGTGCAGCTGCCTCGGCGGCCTCGGATTCATCTACGTGGGCCTGCGGGCCCAGCGCGCGGCGTGGTGGCTCCCCGGCATCTTCTACACCGTGGTGGGCTCGGCGGCGTTCCTCGTCGTCGGCGAGTCGGACCAGGAGAGCGCCCTCAGCGACTGGGCGGTCGGCGTGCTCCTGGCCGTGTGGATCGCCAGCATCCTGCATGCCGCGCTGATCAATCCGGCGTGGCTGCGCTGGCTCACGGACCGCCGCGCCAGGTTCGCGGCGACGGCGTGGCCCGGCGGCGCGTACCCGCTGGCTCCGCTGCCCGGGGCGGCTCCCGCCGGCCCGATCCCCCATCCCTACCCGGGCATGTCCCCGACGTATCAGCCCGGTTCGACGGCGGGCTACCCGTCCCCGGCCTACCCGCCGGGGTACCCGCCCGCGTCGCCCGCCTATCCGCCGGGTTCGCCGGCGTACCCGCAGGGGTCGTCGTCCTACCCGCCCGAGTCGTCCTACCCGCCAGCATCGTCGTCCTACCCGCCGGGGTCGCCGTCCTATCCGCCCGCGTCGTCGGCCTATCCGCCGGGGTCGCCGGTGTACCCGCCCGCCTCTACGACGGGACATCCGCCCACGTCGACGGGGTATCCGCCGCTGGCGGCCGACCCGACGTTGGCGCCGGCCGTCGACCCCTTTCCCACCGGGCCGATCACGTCGCTTCCGTGGCAGCCGGACGCGCCGGCCCCGGGGCAGCCGGACGCGCCGGCCTCCGGGCCGCCGGCCGGACCACCGGTCGACGTCAACGCGGCCGGGCCGGGCGACCTCGCGGCGCTGCCCGGCTTCGACCCGCAGCGCGCCCGGCAGGTGTTGGCCGAGCGGGAGCGGCGCGGGTCCTTCGGCAGCCTGGCCGAGTTCGCCGCCGCCGCCAACCTGGCCCCCCACGAGTACGCGCGCCTGCGCGACGCCGTGGAGTGCGTCCCGCCCGCCGGGCCGGCGCCCGACCGGCCGCCGCCCGGCCGGGTCCTCGATGTCTGACGAGGGTCCCGGACCGCGCCCGCCGGTGGGGGTGGAGACGGTGGCGGTGGCGCGCTTCCTGGCCGCCACCCGCGCCGAGGGCCCGGGCGAGCGGACGGCCGTCTGGGTGCAGGGCTGCGCCATCCGCTGCCCCGGCTGCTTCAACCCGCACCTGTGGAGCTTCCGGGGCGGGGACCGGGTCGCCCCCGCCGATCTGGTGCGCCGGGCGCTCGACGCCGGCACCGAGGGGCTGACCCTGCTGGGCGGCGAGCCCTTCGACCAGGCCGCCCCGCTGGCGGCCGTCGCCGCCGGGGTACGCGCCGCCGGGCGTTCGGTGATGACCTTCACGGGCTACACCCGGGCGCAGTTGCACCGGGCGGTCGACGCCGGCCGGGACGACGTCGCGGCGCTGCTGGCGGCGACCGACCTCCTCGTCGCCGGGCCGTTCCTGGCCGATCGGATCGACAGCCGGCGGCCCTGGGTGGGTTCCACCAATCAGGAGTTCGTGCTGCTCGGCGACCGCTTCCCGGGACTGCTCGACGAGGTGTCGCACAGCCCGGACCGGGTCGAGGTGACCGTCGACGCCGCCGGCCGGATCGCGGTGAACGGCTGGGCCGAGGTCGACGCGCTCGACGAACTGCTGGCGTCGGTGACCAGCCCTCGGCCCCGGCCCGCGGGCGTACCCCGGCGGGGGTAGCCGCGCCGGTCCGGCCGGGAGCGCCCCGTGCCGGGCCGCGGCACCCGGCTCACTCGGCGATCGGCAGCACGACCTCGTTGTGGCGCAGGAACCACGGCTTCCACGGCGGATCGAAGCGCGCGTACCGGACCGCGCCGGTGGGGCGCAGCCCGGCCGCGGTGACCGCCCGGCCCAGCGCGGTCGCCCGCCGGTCGAACGCCCGGGCCGTCCAGCGGCCCGCGAAGCGCGTCGCGGCGGCGAGCTGTGCCGGGACCAACCGGGTGCGCACCCGGGGGTCCGCCGGCTCGGGCAGCGTGTCGGCGGTGAGGCCCGCCGGCATCACGAGCCACACCAGCCAGTGGCCCGGCCGGTCCCCCTCCTCCTGCACGAACGGGACCGTCATCGCGATCGTCTGCGGGCCCGTCTCCCGGTCGGTCGCCCGCCGCGCGCGGTTGGCACCGCGCAGGTACGCGCCCAGCGGCCGGAAGGCGTCCCGGGCGGCCTGCTCGAACGCCCCCTCCGCCCGCACCTCGGCGACCAGGTGGGCCGGGTAGCGGCGCAGCTCGAAGCCGGGGTGCCGGGCCACCACCCGGTACGGCTGCTGCTCGGTCATCGCGCGCTCCCCGTGCCCCGGGACCCGTCGGGAGCAACGCTACCGGCCCTCGACCTCCGGCTCAGCCGAAGTCGCGTCCTCCGGCCGGGGACGCGGGGCGGCACGGGTCAGCCGCCAGTACTGCCGCCGGCCGTCGTCGCGGACCACCACCCCGGTGCGGCCCAGTTCGCCGCGCAGCTCCCGGGCCTCGCCACCCCGGTCGGCGTCGAGCGCCCGCTGCCGGGCCCGCAGCAGCGCGTCCGCGCCGGTCGGCAGCCCCGGCAGGTCCGGCACCCACCGCCGGTACGCGTCCCGGTGCGGGTCGCCGTCGGTCCACGGCCAGCCGTGCGTCCGGAAGGCGTCGCGCAGCCGGTCGACGGCCAGGTCCGACCGCTCCCGGACCAGTTCCTCGTCGTCCGCGCCGAGCAGCACCAGGTCCTTGCCGTCGACGAAGACGGCGCGCACCGGTCGCCGCCCGACCTGCCGGTCCTTGCGGTCGCGGCGCAGCCGGACCCGTTCGGTGTCGACGGTGACGGCGAGCCGTTCGGCGGTGCCGACGGCGGCG
Organism: Micromonospora sp. NPDC007220; assembly: GCF_040634035.1. NCBI lineage: Bacteria > Bacillati > Actinomycetota > Actinomycetes > Micromonosporales > Micromonosporaceae > Micromonospora > Micromonospora sp. NPDC007220. The sequence goes on from NZ_JBEYEU010000001.1 coordinate 1,154,166, forward strand.
ACCAGCAGGCCGCCCAGCGTGCCGACGGCCAGCCCGCCGATGCCGGCCTGCGGGTCCGGCAGCCGGGCGACCAGCTCGAACAGGTCCTGCGCGGGAGCCCAGGACAGCCCGGCGATCCACTCCGCGCCGGCGACGAGCAGCCACCCGGCGCCCGCGCCGAGTGCCGGGAACCCGCCCCAGAGGATCGCCAGTTCCGCCGCGCCGCCGTCGACGACGGTGGGCGCACCGTAGCCGTCCACCGTCAGGACACCTCGCGCCGCAGCGTGCGGACCAGCCCCGCGACCAGCGGCACGGCCAGCCAGACCAGCAGCGACACGGCGAACCGTCCCCACTGCCCGGCGGTCACGTCGGGCGTGAGCAGCGGCTCCATGGTGCGGCCCGTGTCCAGCCAGCCCGCCGGTCCGCGCAGCGGCCGGATCATCTCGCCGAGGATCGACCAGACGGTCGGCAGCAGCAGGTAGCCGACGATCGCCAGCGGGGTGTTGAGCAGCAGCAGACCGAAGCCGGCCCCCATCAGCACGTTGGCCACCTGGAGCGCCACGGCGTGCAGCACCAGGGCCCACTCCATGCGCCAGGTGCCGGCGCCGCCGGTGGCGCCGGCGACGAGCGTGCCGACGGCGGCCACGCCGAGGCTCACCAGCACCGACGCCAGGGCCGCCAGCACCATCGCGACCAGCTTCGCGACGATCACCCGGCCCCGCCGGGGCACCAGGGCGAACGTGGTGAGCGCCGTGCGCTGGGACCACTCCCCGGTGATCGACAGGATGCCCAGCACGGGCAGCAGCAGGCCGATCGGCAGCATCGAGGGGAGGAAGAAGTTGGGGAAGGTCTGCTCGGCGTCGTCCGACCAGATCAACTGGACCACCACGAGGGCGGCGGCGAGCAGGCCGATGGTGATCAGCAGCCAGAGCCCGGCCCGGGTGTCGACGAGCTTGCGCAGCTCCACGCCGGTGAGCCGGAGCAGCGACGGCCGGCGTACGCCGGAATGGCGCTGGGGCGCGGTGGTGGCGGGCGGGCTGGCGGTGGTGGCGGTGGTCATCGGACGGCCTCCTGGGTCGACGCGCCGGCGGTCAGGGTGAGGAAGAGCTGTTCCAGGCCGCCGCTGCCGGCGGACCGCAGTTCGGTGAGGGCGACGCCGGCGTCGGCGGCGGCCTGCCCGACCGCCTCGGCGTCGGCGTGGACCAGCAGCCCCTCGGTGCCCTCGGTGGCCGTCAGCCCGGCCCGCTCCAACGCGCCGCGCAGCGCCCCGCCGTCGCGGGCCCGCACCAGCGTCCCGCCGCCGGCCAGCAACTCGGCCTTGTCGCCCTGGGCCACGATCCGGCCGCCCCCGATGACCACCAACTGGTCCGCGACCGCCTCCACCTCGCGCAGCAGGTGGGAGGAGAGCAGCACGGTGCCGCCCCGGTCGGCGAAGTCGCGCAGCAGGCCGCGCATCCAGAAGATCCCCTCCGGGTCCAGGCCGTTGGCCGGCTCGTCGAGGATCAGCACCCGGGGGTCGCCCAGCAGCGCGTGCGCGAGGCCGAGCCGCTGCCGCATCCCCAACGAGTACGCCCGGAGGCGGCGCTTCGCCGCGACCTCGTTCAGCCCGACCAGGTCGAGCTTGGTGGCGACCTGCCGGCGGTCCACGCCCATGGTCGCCGCGGCCACGGTCAGCGCCTCCCGCCCGGTGCGCCCGGCGTGCTGGGCCGAGGCGTCCAGCAGCACGCCGACCTCCCGCCCGGGGTTGGGCAGTTCCCGGTACGGCCGGCCGCCGACCGTCGCGCCGCCGCCGCTGGGCGGGGTGAGCCCGCAGATCATCCGCATGGTGGTGGACTTGCCGGCGCCGTTCGGTCCCAGGAAGCCGGTGACGGTGCCCGGCTCGCAGCGGAACGACACGTCGTCGACGGCGGTGTGCCGCCCGTACCGTTTGGTGAGGTGTTCCACGCTGATCATGCCGGCCACGCTGCCGGAGCCACCCGGTCGCGCGCTGCGGCCGACGGTCTCGTCCGGCGGCTACCTTGGTCGACGCCAGGGTCTCGACTTTGGTAGCTGGTCGGTTCGCCGGGCGGCTGCCTAGCATGGTCGCGTGACCAGTGCCGCCGTACCGGAGCACCCCTGGCTGCTGCCGGGGGCGCTGAGCGTCGATCCGGCGGCGCGGGTGGGGCGGGGGCCGCGTCGCACCACCCGCGACTGGGTGGTGGACGGCTTCTGCTTCCTGCTCTCCCTCGGCTGGGTCCTGCTCGCCACGGCCGACGCGGCCTCGGCCGACCCGGAGTTCGCCACGCCGCTGCCGCAGCGCTGGATGGTCCCGGTCGACGCCCTGCTTGGGCTCGCCTGCTGCGCGCTGATCTGGCTGCGGCGCCGGTGGCCGGTGGGGCTCGCCGTCGCGACCGTGCCGCTGACGCTGTTCTCGATGGCGGCGGCGATCCCGCTGCTGATCATCTACTTCACCGTGGTGGTGCACCGGCGCACGGCCGTCGCGCTGGGATTGACCGCCGCCGGCCTGGTCACCAACTTCGCCTTCAGCTACCTGCGCCCGGACCCCCAGATGCCGTACTGGGCGACCACCGTCTGGGGGGTGGTGCTCAGCCTCTCCGTGCTGGCGTGGGGGATGTTCGTGCGGGCCCGGCGGCAGCTCGTCGTGTCGCTGCGCGAGCGCGCCGAGCGGGCCGAGGCGGAGCAGCAGTTGCGGGTGGCGCAGGCCCGGCACCTGGAGCGCACCCGCATCGCCCGCGAGATGCACGACGTGCTGGCGCACCGGATCTCGCTGCTCAGCCTGCACGCCGGCGCGCTGGAGTTCCGGCCGGACGCGCCGCCGGAGGAGGTGGCGCGGGCGGCCGGGGTGATCCGGGGCAGCGCCCACGCCGCGTTGCAGGATCTGCGCGAGGTGATCGGGGTGCTCCGCGCGGAGACCACCGCCGAGGAGGATCCCGAGCGACCGCAGCCCACCCTGGGCGATCTGCCGGCGCTCGTCGAGGAGTCCCGGTCGGCCGGGGCGCGGATCGGCGTCCGCGAGGTGGTCACCTTGGCGGAACGGGTGCCCGCTGCGGTGGGGCGCAGCGTCTACCGGATCGTGCAGGAGGGGCTCACCAACGCCCGTAAGCACGCCGCCGGCGCGGCGGTCACCGTCGACGTGGCCGGCGCCCCCGGCGACGGGCTGACCGTGGAGATCCGCAACCGGTGGCCGGTCGGCGGCATCGCCGGCCCGGAGATCCCCGGCGCCGGCACCGGCCTGGTCGGCATCGCGGAGCGGGTCAGCCTGGCCGGCGGCCGGCTGGAGTACGGGCGGGACGACGCGGGCGACTTCCGCCTGGCCGCCTGGCTGCCGTGGCCGGCGTGAGCGGGCCGGGCCCCGACCCCGGCCGGCCGGTACGGGTGCTGCTCGTCGACGACGACGCGCTGGTGCGGGCCGGCCTGTCGATGATCCTCGGCGGGGTGCCGGACCTGCTCGTGGTCGGGGAGGCCGCCGACGGCAGCGAGGTGCCCGCCGCCGTGGCCGCCTGCGCGCCGGACGTGGTGCTGATGGACATCCGGATGCCCCGGCTCGACGGTCTCGCGGCCACCGAGGCGCTGCGCGCGTCGCCCGACCCGCCCGAGGTGCTGGTGCTGACCACCTTCGACGCCGACGAGCAGGTGCTCCGGGCGTTGCGGGCGGGGGCCGGCGGCTTCCTGCTCAAGGACACCCCGCCGGCCGAGATCGTGCGGGCGGTGCGCCGGGTGGCGGCGGGCGAGGCGATGCTCTCCCCGGCGGTGACCCGCCGGCTGATCGACCACGTGACCGCGCCGGGCGCGGCGGGCGGCCCCGACCCGCGCCGGGAGCGGGCGCTGCGGCAGCTCGCCGGGCTCAGCGACCGGGAACGCGAGGTCGCGGTGGCGCTCGGGCAGGGCCGGACGAACGCGGAGATCGCCGCCGAGCTGTTCATGAGCGTCGCGACCGTCAAGGCGTACGTGTCGCGGCTGCTGGTGAAGCTCGGCCTGAACAACCGGGTCCAGGTCGCCCTGCTGGTACACGACGCCGGCCTCGTCTGAGGCGCGATTGAACCTTCCGGGGGCGGGGGCCGTACCAGTCGCCGAGGATGCGGTGCGGCGGGTCAGCCGCACCGCTGCCGGAGCCACGGGAGGCCTGCCGTGCGGGTTGGTGAGCAGTCGACGGATCCCATCGACCAGATCCTGGGCGAGGTGCCGGTGCCGGCGCCCCTGACCCCCGAGGACGTCCGGCTCGCGGTCCGGGCGGTGGTGGTGCACGCCGCCGAGGAGTGGCCGGCCGGGCCGCTGTGCCGCAACGACGGCGCGACGTACCCGTGCCGGCTGCACCGCTGGGGCCGGCGGGTGCTGGCGCGGCACGGGCTCAACGAGCGACAGATCGACGCCCTGGTGCGGCACGGCAACCCCTTCGTGCACGTGCCGTTCCCGTTCACGGTGACCGGCCCCGCGCCGACCACCCGCGCACCACGTACCACCGGCGGGCACCCGGGCGGCCCGCGCGCGGTCGCGCCCGGCGCCCGTCCCGCCGCCCCCGCCCGGCCGGTGGCTCCCCCCGCCCCCGCGCCGCGCTGGCCCCGGGCGAGCTGAGCGGATTCGTCCGCCGGCGGGGCCGCCGGTCCCCGGCACGCCGGGCGGAGGTACGCCCGCTCGGCGGGACCCGGGGACACGACGCCGGCCCGGTGCGCGGGGTGGCACCCGCGCCCGGGCCGGCGTCGTCGTTCGTCCGGCTCTGCGTGGCCTGTCCGGACCGGCTCGGCGCGTGGTGCCTGTCCGCCCGGTTCGGCGTGGCCTGTCCGACCGGCTCAGTCGCGGCCGGCGCCGATGCCGCAGTCCGGCGCGGACCAGCTGGTGGTGTTCGAGGTGTCGTCGCTGTTGTTCTCCCGCCGCGAGTCCACGTGCACGTGGTCGTCGTGGTCCGGGTAACCGGGACCGTAGATCCCGCTGAAGCCCCGGTTGCGGGCGTCGCGGGCGATCTGGCACAGCGAGCTGGTGCGCGACACCACGTCGGCGGCGTTGCCGTAGAGGTGCTGGCTGTCGGACGCCCCGCCGACCTGGTTGTTGCAGGCGCGGCTGCGGAAACCGCTGCTGACGAGGAGGGGCTTGTCGCCGAGGCTGCGCCGCAACGCCTCCAGCTTCCACATCGTGCGCAGCGCGTTCTGCCGGGTCTGCGCGGCGGAGAGCGGACCGCCGCTCCAGCCCCCGCGACCGCAGCCGTCGTCCATCTCGCTGTAGCTGAAGTGCCGTGGCGTGCAGTCGTCGTCCTGGAGGTCGTAGAGCTTGCCGTACGTCTGCGGTCCGGCGATGCCGTCGGCGCGCAGCCCGTACGCGGCCTGGAACCGCTTGACCGCGGCGGCGGTCTTCGGTCCGTAGCGGCCGTCGTTCTCCACGATGTCCCGGTTGCCGGCCCACCCGGCGACCCGGATCTGCAACTGGCGGACGTCGTCGCCGGAGCGCCCCTGGTAGAGGTTGCGCTGCCACGTGTAGCAGCCGTCGGCATGGGCCGCTGGCGCGGCGACCACCGTGGCGACAGCGGCTGCCGGCAACGCCAGGGCGAATGCGACAGCCGCCCGTTTCAGGGTGTTAACGCGCACAGAAGTCCTCCCGATAGGAGTGGGAATGGGGTGGCATCCGGGACATCGGCCTGCCCGTCCCGCATTTCCACCCTGGCAGGCCGACGGATGGTTCGCGGCGATTAACGAGAATTGTCCTCACGATTCGCCGTTCCTGGGTGTTGCCTGGGCATTACGCGAATTGCGAAACGCCCATTGATCGGCAACAGGCCACAGGAAAGCGCGAACCGCACGCAAGGCCGCAGGTCGGCACGCGCCGGGTGATGTTCTCCCGCCGGCCCGACCCGGTAACGTCAGCGCCGGCGGGACCGGGGGAGGGGGCGGCATGGCACGTGGTGGCGTCTTCTGCATCGAGGGCCAGTGGCACCGCGACCTCAACGAGCGCGGCTCCGTCCTGCCCACCCTGGAACTGCTCGAACGGCTCGGGAAGATACGTTTCATCCACAAGGACGCGGCCACCCGCGACGAACTCTTCTACTTCGTCGACCGCTGGCTGCTCAAGCAGTACGCCGACCACCGGGTCGGCTTCTTCGCCATGCACGGGGAGCCGAGTCGGCTCTGCCTCACCGACTGGGAATCGGTGGCGCTCGCCGACGTCGCCGAGCTGATGGCGGGCCGCTGCGAGGGTCGGCGGCTCTATTTCGGCAGCTGTTCGGTGCTGCGCGCCTCCGACGCGGTGCTGCGGGACTTCCTCGACGCCACCGGAGCGGCCCTGATCTGCGGGTACACCCGGGAGGTGGACTGGGTCGAGTCGGCCGCCTTCGAGACCGTCCTGCTCGACGTGCTGGCCAACGGGCAGCGCCACAACGCCGCCGAGCTGCGGATGGGCTCCGCGCACTGGGCGCCCCTCGCCTCGTACCTCGGCTTCCGGGTGATCTACGCCAACGGCCGCGCCTGGCGGCCCTCGGTCCGCCCCCGGGTGCCGGCCCAGCCCGCCGCCAACCGCGCCGCCCCGCGACCCCGCTGAGGCCGCCGCGCGATCCCGGTGTGCGTCGGGCCCGTTCCGTCCGGTGCGGTCGCCGTGCGACGGAAGCCCTGGTAGGAACGAACGATGGCACGCAGCATCGCGACGAACACCCGGATCGACCGGGCCGGGCTGACCGAGTTCCTCCGACCGCGGCACCGGGTGGTGCTCATGACCACCCGCGCCGACGGTCGGCCGCAGTCGTCCCCGGTGTCCGCCGGGGTGGACGGCGAGGGCCGGTTGGTGATCTCCACCTATCCCGAGCGGGCCAAGGTCGCCAACATCCGCCGCGACCCACGGGTGTCGGCGTGCGTGCTCTCCGACGACTGGAACGGCCCGTGGGTGCAGCTCGACGGCACCGCCGAGGTGCTGGACCTGCCGGCGGCGCTGGAGCCGCTCGTGGAGTACTTCCGCTGCATCTCGGGCGAGCACCCGGACTGGGACGAGTACCGGGCGGCGATGGTCCGCCAGGGCAAGTCGCTGATCCGGGTCACCATCGACGCCTGGGGCCCGATCGCCACCGGCGGCTTCCCCGCCCGCCTCGCCGACTGATCCAGCGCCCACGGCACCGCTGCGGCCGCCCCGCGCCACTCAGTACGCGGCGGTGAAGCGGGCGTTCTCGTGACGCGGCTGTTCGATCTCGTCCACGATCGCCACCGCCAGGTCCTCGTAGCTGAGCACCGAGCGGCCCTCGTGGTCGGTCACCGGCTGGTCGCCGCCGGTGCGGTAGTGCCCGGTGCGCTCGCCCGGATGGAACTCCAGCGGCGGCGGCGAGACGTACGTCCAGGTCACCCCGTCGGCCGAGGAGCGGTAGAAGTCGAGGGCCTCGGCCTGCCCCCGCGCCGCCTCGCGGTACTCCTCGGGGAAGTCCGGCTCGTCGAGGTAGCGGGTGCCCTTCGGGGTGAGCAGGGTCGAGCCGCCGCCCACGTGGATGATCCGGGGCGCGGCCGGCATGCCGCGCAGCGCGCCGACCAGGTTGCGCGCCGCGTCGAGCCACAGGGCGTGCTCACCGCCGCCGATCGCCACCACCATGGCGTCCGTGTCGGGCGCCAGTTCCCGTACGCTCCGCTCGCTGGTGGCGTCCCCGGTGACCACCGTGACCGCCGGCGGCAGGTACGAGGTGGCCTCCGGCCGGCGCACCGCCGCGGTGACCCGGTGCCCCCGGCCCACCGCCTCGGCGGCGATCCGCGATCCCGCGGTGCCACCCGCGCCGAACACGACGATGTTGCTCATACCGCCTCCCGCCAGGCCCGTCCGGCCCGGCGGACGTGGCTCGTCTCCAGGCTATTGACCGGCGACATCGCGCGCTGGCGGACCGTGGATCCCGCGCGGCGCAACCGCCCCTTGCGTCGTCGCACGCTTCGGGGTGCACTGGTGTCGGACCGTGACGTTGGAGGCGGGGGTGGCGCCATGACGGAGCAACGTGACCCGCCCGAAGCGCCGACCGGGCGTCCCGGTCCGGTGGAGGGGCAGTCGGAGGGGCCGAGGCCGGCCCGGTCCGACCGGGTGCGGGCACTGGTGCGCCGGCTCTCGCCTGCCGGGCCGCCCGCCGGCCGCTGGTTCGCCGGGGTCCTCGCGGCCGTCGTCACGGCGATGCTGACCGCCTGGCTCCTCGCCTGGGGACTCCTTCCCGTCACGCCCCCGCCGCCTCCGCCCGACCCCGACGCGCTGCCGTTCACGGTCGCGGTCCGCGTCGGCCACGACCCGCCGGACGGCTGGGTGGTCGAGGCGCCGTTGGCGCACGTCCCCGCACGGCCGGCCTGGTCGGAAGACTGGTCGCGGTGGGCCAGGGATGCCGCCGCAGTGCCGGCCTCCCGGCAGCACGTCTCCTTCACGGTGCAGGGGGTCGACGAGGCCCAGGTGACCCTCACCGACCTGCGGGTGCGGGTGGTGGCGCGGCGTCCCGCCCTGCGGGGCGTGTTCGCCGCCCCGGGCGGAGGCGGCCCGACGGCCTACCGGTGGGTCCACGCGACCCTGGACGAGGATCCTCCCCTGCTCACGGCCGGCCTGTTCGAGGAGGGCGAGGAGTTCGTCCCCGAGCACGAGCGCAGGGAGATCCGCTTCCCGTACCGGGTGTCCCTGTCCGACGCCGAGACGTTCCTCGTCATCGGCTACACGGAGAACTGCGACTGCGACTGGAAGGTCGAGGTGGACTGGGCTGCGCAGGGACGCATCGGCACCGTCACGGTCGACGACGCGGGACGCCCCTTCCGGGTCACCGGCGCGGCCGGGGTGCGCACGGAGTGCTGGACGTCCCCGGACGGGACGGAGGAGTGCCGGCAGCGGTGACCCGGCTCAGTCGACCAGGGCGGAGTAGACGAGCTGCCGCAGCTGCGGCCGGATCGGGTAGGTGCTCGACGGCATGAGCTGGGTGAAGAACAGGGCCGTGACCTCCTCGGCCGGGTCGACCCAGAAGGCCGTGCTCGCCACGCCGCCCCAGTAGTACTCGCCGGGGCTGCTCGGCACCCGGCTCGGCACGGGGTCGTCGACCACGGCGAAGCCGAGCCCGAAGCCGATCCCGTCGAGGGTGGTCTCGGCGAAACCACCGGCGGAGAGGGTCTCCAGGTCCTGCCCGCCGGGCAGGTGGTTGCGGGTCATGAAGCGCACCGTGCGCGGCCCCAGCAGGCGTGCCCCGTCCAGCTCGCCGCCGCGCAGCAGCATCTGGGTGAACCGGTGGTAGTCGGCGGCGCTGGAGATCAGGCCGCCGCCGCCGGAGAGCAGCAGTGGCTTCTCGTACGCCAGGGCGCCCAGCTTGTCGTAGCGGAACGCGCGGCCGGTGCGCGGGTCGGGCGCGTAGAGGGCGGCGAGCCGGTCGGCGGTGTCGCCCTCGGCCCACCAGTGCGTGTCGGTCATGCCCAGCGGGCGGAAGATCCGGTCGGCGAAGAAGGCGTCCAGGCTCTGCCCGGAGACCACCTCCACGAGCCGGCCGAGCACGTCGGTGGCGACCGAGTAGCCCCACGCGGTGCCGGGCTGGAACAGCAGGGGCAGCTCGCCGAACGCCTGGCAGGCCGTCGCCAGGTCGACGTCCGCCGGCGGGTACAGGTCGTAGCCGGCGGCCCGGTAGATGCCGTCGACCACCGAGGTCTGCATGAAGCCGTACGTCAGGCCGGCGGTGTGGGTGAGCAGGTGCCACACCCGGATCGGCTCGGCCGCCGGCACCGTGAAGGGCTTGAGCGCCGAGCCCTTGGAGTAGACCCGCAGGTCGGCGAACTCGGGCAGCCACCGGCTGATCTCGTCGGTCAGCTCGAAGCGGCCCTCCTCCCACAGGATCATCGCGGCGACGGAGGTGACCGGCTTGGTCATCGAGTAGATGCGCCAGAGCGTGTCCGCCTCGACGGGCCTGCCCGCCTCCGCGTCGCGCAGCCCGTACGTCGACGAGTGGGCGATTTCGCCGCGGCGGGTGACCAGCACCTGCCAGCCGGCGAGGCGACCGTCGTCGACGTACCTGCCGAAGTGCTCGTCGATGCGCGCCAACCGCGCCGGGTCGAAGCCGATCTGGTCCGGGTCGATGCTGCGTGCCACACTCACGTCGCCGAAACTACTAGCCGGTACGCCTCGCCGGAAGGGGCAGCCCGCCGTTGTCCCACCACCTCGATAGCCTGGCCCGATGCCCGAGCTGACCGAGGACGAGACCTTCCGCAACGAGGACTGGTACGCCGAGGAGCTGGTGGACCGGCACTTCGTCCGCTGCACGTTCTTCGACGTCGACCTGTCCGAGGCGGTGAGCCGGGGCGCGGTCTTCGACGGCTGCACCTTCGGCAACACGCGCTTCAACTCCTCCCGGCACACCGACTCGGCCTTCACCCGCTGCACCTTCCAGCGGTGCAACCTCTTCGAGGCGGAGTTCACCGGCTGCAAGCTCGTGGGCAGCACCTTCACCCAGTGCGACCTGCGACCGCTGACGGTCGCCGGCGGCGACTGGTCGTTCGTCGCGCTGCCCGGGGCCGACCTGCGCGGGGTCCGCATCACGGACGTGCGGATGCGCGAGGCGGACCTGACCGGGGCCAACCTGACCGGGGCCACGGTGACCGGCGTCGACCTCTCCGCCGCGCAACTGCACCGCTGCCGGCTGACCGGGGCCGACCTGCGCGGCAGCGACCTGACCGCGCTCGACCCGACGGCGGTGGAGCGGGCCGGGGCGATCGTCGACGCCGCGCAGGCCATGGTGATCGCGCAGGCGCTGGGCTTCGAGATCCGCTGAGAGAGCCGACCCCGGGCGTCCGGATCGCCTGCCGGGCCGGCGGCACCGACCCGAGACCACCGTCCTGGTCGATGTCCGCTACCGTCCGGTGACGAACTGGACACGCCCGTCCGTCCGGCGCGACGGACGTGGCGGTGCGGGCGCGGGCCGCCCACAATGGACGTCCGCGTCCGGCCGGGGCCGGTGGGGAGTGGAGGGCCGGTGGCGGAGGAAGACCTCACCCGACAGCACATCCGGCCGTCGGGACACGGCGACCCGGCAGCCCCGCCCGGGACACGGCAACCGCCCCTTCCGCCGGCCGGGCACACCCGCACCGGCCTGCGGCGGCTGGCCCGGGCCAGGCAGCGCCGCCGGTGGGCCGTCGAGGGGATCGCCGTGGTCGCCTGCCTGTTCGCCCTCGTGTCGTACCTGACCGCCGGCGACCCCGAGCCGGGCGGGGAGACCGCCGGCGACGTACCGGCGGGCGCCGGCCGGCCGAGCGGCTTTCCCGGGGTGGAGGGGCGCGACCTCGACGCCGGCCTGGTCTCGCCCGGGCTGCGGCCCCGGCAGCGTCCGCCGAGCCCGTCCCCGACGCCACCCACGCCACCCACGCCGTCGACGTCGGCGCCACCGGTGCGGGCGGTGCTCGCCGCCAGCATGGCCGAGGCGCCGGGCGAGGTCGACCTGACCACGGTGGGCCGCCGCGACTGGCTCCACTGGGGCCTGCGCGGCGCGGAGTCGACGGTCCGCAAGCGCGGCGGCTCCGGCGAGATCCGCGACGAGGGCGGCACCGGCCGGCGGGGCGGTTGGGACGACAACCAGGAGAGCTTCAGCTGGCGCGACGGCAGCCCGGTGGCGTCGGCGAGCGGTTCGCCGCACGGGGTCTACCGGTGCGGCGCCGGCAGCGGCTTCACGCTCGCGGTGGCCGCCGACGGCCAGGCGCGCACCGTCCGGCTGTACGGCGGGGTGTGGATGGCCCGGGGCCGGCTGGACGCCCGCCTGTCCGTCGGTGGTCCGAGCCGGACCCTGCGGATCGAGGACCGGCACACCAGCCGGTCCACCGAGTTCACCATCCGGTTCCAGGCGCCGAAGGGCAGCCGGCTGGTGCTGACCTGGACGGTGGAGCAGGCGTTCAGTGACGACTGCGGCAACGTCGGCGTCCAGGCGGTCGCGCTGGGATGACCCGGGTGCCCGGGCGGCCCCGTTCGCCCGGCGACCGGCCGCTGCCCGGAGTAGCGTGATCGCGACGACCGGGTGCGCGAGGGCGAACGGGAGGGCCGATGGGCGAGCAGGTGCTGGACAGCCCGCAGGGCTGGGTGGCCGACCACATCCGGCGGTACGTCGAGACCGGCGGCGCCGAGGGGCACGAGTGGCAGCCCGGGGTCTTCACGCTGCTGCTGACCACCCGGGGACGGCGCAGCGGGAAGCTGCGCCGCACCGCGCTGATCTACGGCCGCGACGGCGACGCCTACCTGGTCGTCGCCTCGCAGGGCGGCGACCCGAAGCACCCGGCCTGGTACCTCAACCTGCTCGACGAGCCGCTGGTCGAGGTGCAGGTGGGCGCCGAGCGGTTCACCGCGCGGGCGCGTACCGCGACGGCGGGGGAGAAGCCGCGCATGTGGTCCACGATGGCCGCCATCTGGCCGGCGTACGACGAGTACCAGGAGAAGACCGACCGGGAGATCCCCGTCGTCGTGCTCGACCGCGTCTGAGCGGGGCGACCTGCCGTCGTTACCCCACGGGTAATCGACGCCGGGCACGCGCCGGCGGGAGACTCGGCGTACCGCCCCGGTCGTCCGGCCGGGCGGACCGGCTCCCGGGAGGCACCATGCCCGCGTTCGCGCTCGCCCACCTCTACGACACCCCGGCCCACGAGGACATCCTCACCTACATCGAGCGGATCCAGGCCACGCTGGACCCGTTCGGCGGCCGGTTCCGGGTGCACGGCGCCGAGGTGGAGGTCAGGGAGGGCGATTGGCCGGGCACCGTGGTCATCATCGAGTTCCCCGACCTGGACCGGGCCCGGGCCTGGTACGACTCGCCGGCGTACCAGGAGATCCTGCCGCTGCGCACCCGGCACATCCCGGGTGCGGCGCTGATCGTCGACGGCGTCGCCCCCGACTACGACCCCCGCCGGACGGCCGCCCGGCTGCGGGAGCGGGCGGCCGGCTGACCGGCGGCTCCGCCCCGACGGTGGTCCCGCCCGGACCGCCGTCCGGTGCCGGCGGGCGGGTCCGTGTCCACCCTGCGGGACAGTTTGTCCGTCGCGCCGCGTCGCGCCTGTCGTAACTTTCTGCTGTCCATCTCCGACCATCCCTTGTGGAGGCCACACCGATGAGCAGCGTCACCGCCCGCACCGTCCGTCCGACCGCCCCCCGGGGCGCCGGGGAGCCGTCCGGGGAGGTGCTCCGGGATATCCCGCTGCCGCCGTACGTGACCGTCGAGGACGCCCAGTTCGCCGTGCGGGCGGTCGTGGTGCACGCGCCCCGGCACTGGTCCGGCGGGACGGTCTGCCGCAACGACGCCAGCCCGCACCCGTGCCGGCTGCACCGCTGGGGTGCCCGGGTGCTGGCGCAGCGCGGCCTGCGTCCCGCCGAGATCGCCGCGCTGATCGAGCGCGGCGACCCGGCGGCCGAGCTGCCGCACCGCCCCGGCGCCTGAGCGCCGGCGGGGCCCCCGCACCGGGCCCCGCCGGCCGGTCAGCAGGCGTTCGGCTTGACCCAGGCGCACTCCACGCCCTCCGGGACCCGGGGGGTGTCGGGCGCCGTCGGGGCCGCGGCCCGCGCGCCGGTCACGCCCCTGCCCGTGTACGAGGCCAGGGCGATCGCGATCTGGTCCTCCAGCGTCTTCACGGAGGAGGCCAGGTAGTTGTTGAGCAGGATCGAGAACGCCAGCACCCGCCCGTCGGCGTCGGTGACGTAGCCGGAGAGGCCGGAGACGCCGGTCAGGCTGCCGGTCTTGGCGTGCACGTTGCCCGCCGCCGCCGTGCCCCGCATCCGGCTGCGCAGCGTGCCGCCGACGAACCGGTCCGCCTCGCCGGCGACCGGCAGGGCCGCGTACCAGGTGTCGAACCAGGGCTCGTCGCGCACGGCGGTGAGCAGGTCCACGAACTCGTCGGCGGGGATCAGGTTGCGCCGGGAGAGCCCGGAGCCGTCGCGCTGGCGCAGCGTGCCGGTGTCCATCCCGGCGTCGGCGACGTACTCGCTGATCGCGGTCAGCCCGGCCGACCAGGTGCCGGAGCCGGAGAGCACCCGGCCGATCTCCTTGGTCAGCACCTCGGCGTGCCCGTTGTTGGACAGCTTGAGGAACGGCACCATCAGTTGGGCCAGGGGCATCGAGCGGTGCCGCGCCACCTCGGCCGCGCCCTCCGGGGTGGCCTGGCCGAGCACCGTCTGACCGAGCACCCGTACGCCGTGCCGGCGCAGCGCCGACCGGAAGACGTCGGCGGCGTAGCCGGTGGGCTCCCAGACGCTGACCCAGTCGTTCGCCGGCGTGGCGCCGAGCGCGATCTGCCCGGTCACCACGACCGTGTTGCTGCCGTGCGCGCGCTCGAAGGAGACCGACGTCTCCCCGCCGGCGACCGTCTCGGCCCGGTTGTCGATCTTCAGGTACCGGGTGGCCGGGGTGGTGGTGACGACCGGACGCGCGCCGGCGGTCGCGCCGGGGGCGGCGTGGACGATGACGGTGCCCGCGTCGTAGTCGGTGTCCGGTGCCACGGTCAGGGCGGAGACCTGCGCGGCGTAGTAGTACGGCTCGTCGTCCCAGGTCCAGTCGGGGCCGAGGCGGGTGCTGTCGTAGCGGGTGTCGTCGGCCACCAGGTTGCCGGTGACCACCCGGACGCCTGCGGCGGCGACCCGCGCGGCCAGCGCGTCGTAGTCGGCGGCGAGCATGGTCGGGTCGCCGCCGCCGCGCAGGTAGAGGTTGCCGGAGACCAGGCCCGCCCGGCGGGCGCCGCTGGTCCGCACCTCGGTGCTGAAGTGGTGGCCCGGCCCGAGCAGTTCCAGCGCCGCCGCCGAGGTCAGCAGCTTGGTGTTGGAGGCGGGCACCAGGCGGCGGTCGCCGTTGCGGTGGTAGACCGTCTCTCCGGTGGTCGCGTCCTTGACCACCACCGAGGCCTGCGCCCCGGCCAGCCGGCTGTCGGCGAGGATCGCGTCGATGGTGGCGTTCAGCCGGGTCGCCGCGGGGGTCGGGGACTCGGCGGTGGCGGTGGGCGCGCCCGCCGTGGCTGCGGCGGCGACGAGTGCCACCAGCGCGAGCGTCCGGGGGAAGAGACGACGATGCATGGGGTGATGCTGCCATGCAGGTATCTGCCAGAAAAGAGCGTCGATGGAAAGAAATTTCCGTGGGCCCGGCGGGCTGTGACCGGCGAGACGCTCCCGGCGGGCAGCGGGGCCGGCCCGCCCGTGTTGTACCCGGCATGGACGAGCGCTCCGTCGACGTGCTGGTGATCGGGGCCGGGCAGGCCGGCCTCTCCGCCGGCCACCACCTGGCCCGCGCCGGGTTCGCCCCCGGGGACGGCTTCGTGATCCTCGACGGGGGCGACGGGCCGGGCGGGGCGTGGCGGCACCGCTGGCCCACGCTGCGGCTCGACCGGGTGCACGGCTTCCACGACCTGCCCGGCCTGCCCTTCCCGGTGGCGGGACCCGACCGGCCGGCGGCCGAGGTGGTCAGCGCCTACTTCGCCGCGTACGAGCGCGAGTTCGACCTGCCGGTGCGGCGGCCCGTGCGGGTCCGGGAGGTGCGCGACCGGGCCGACGGCCGGCTCGCCGTGCACACCGACCACGGCTCCTGGACCACCCGTGCCCTGGTCAACGCCACCGGCACCTGGACCCGACCGTTCTGGCCGCACTACCCCGGCCGGTCGACCTTCCGGGGCCGGCAGTTGCACACGGCCGACTACCGGGGACCGGCGGAGTTCGCCGGCCGGCGGGTCGTGGTGGTGGGCGGCGGGACGTCGGCCGTGCAGTTGCTCGCCGAGGTCTCCACCGTGGCCGCCGGCACCACCTGGGTGACCCGGCGCCCGCCCGACTTCCGCGACGAGGAGTTCACCTCCGAGCGGGGGCGCGCGGCGGTGGCCCTGGTCGACGCGGCGGTACGCGCGGGCCGCCCGCCGGACAGCGTGGTCGGCGTGACCGGGCTGCCGCTCACGCCGGAACTGCGCCGGCTGCGCGAGCGCGGCGTGCTCGACCGGTTACCCGTCTTCGACCGGATCACGCCGGACGGGGTGGCCTGGGACGACGGGCGGTTCGTGCCCGCCGACGTGATCCTGTGGTGCACCGGTTTCCGGGCTGCGCTGGACCATCTCGCGCCGCTGCGCCTGCGCGCGCCGGGCGGCGGTATCACGATGGACGGCACCCGGGTGGTCGCCGACGAGCGGATTCACCTGATCGGGTACGGCCCCTCCGCGAGCACTATCGGCGCCAACCGGGCGGGCCGCGCGGCGGTACGCGAGATCCGGGCCCGGTTCGCCCCGGCCCGTGCCGTGCACTGACCCCGCTCTATTTGACGGATGCCCCGGCAGGGGGCACCGTAGGCCGTGGAGGGGCCCTGAGCTGCCCCGAAGCGCGACGGCGATGTGAGTGTCGCCCTTCCATCGCCTCCCACGTGTGCTCGCCCGCGGGCCGAGTCCCGGTCCCGCACCGCGAATCCGAGAATCCACGAGGAGTTCCGCCATGCTCACCATGACCGACAACGCCGTGCTGGTCATCCGAGACCTCGCCAACCAGCAGGACGTCGCCGAGGACGGCGGAGTGCGGATCGCCGCCGACACCGACGCGGGTTCGCTCACCGTCGAACTGGTCGCCGAACCGATCGAGGGCGACCACGTGGTCGACAACCAGGGCGCCCGCATCTTCCTGGACTCCGACGCCGCCGAGCTGCTCGGCGACGCGTCGGTGGACGCGAGCGTCGACGACGAGGGCATCGTGCAGTTCGGGTTCACCGAGAAGCAGTGACGGCCGGGCGCCGCCTCCGCACCGGTGCCCGGCGGGGAGACGCTCAGCCGGCCCGGCGGGTCTCCCCGTTGCGGTGCGGCCGGGCGGGACGGCCCCGCTCCGGCGGCGCCTGATCGGATCGCCACGGCCGGGACTCCCGCCCCCGCTGCGGCAGCGCGGCCAGCACGTGCGCCAGGTGGTGCGAGGTGCTCCACGCCGCCCAGTTGCTGGCGGACCCGGCACCGGCACCCCGGCGGGCCCGCCGCAGGATCTCGTGGTCACCCCAGGAGAAGGCCGCGCCCGTGGCCGGCCAGTGCGGCGCCGAGACCACGGTGCGGCACAGGTCCGCGAACCGGTCGTCGCCGCGTCCGCCCCGGCGCGACCAGCGGTACACCCACCAGGCGCCGTCGGTGGTGTAGCGGACGGTGGGCAGCCGGTCTCCCGCCTGGTCGGCGCCGGGCACCGCGGAGCCGACGCCGTAGTCGCCGTACCCGACGCCGAGGTCGGCCAGCCGCTGCCAGAGCTGCCAGTCCCAGCGGTCGACGCGCACCGGTTCGTCGGTGGGCAGGGCGGACACCGCCGGGGGCATCCCGCCCGCCGCCACGCTCACGGAGGACCAGGCGTGCCGGCGGGCCCACTCCGACAACCGGCGGACCCGGGGCTCGGCCACCCGTACGTCGGCCCGGCAGCACACGTCGCCCGCGTCGAGGAGCAGGTCGCACTGCTCGGGCACCAGGCCGGTGAGCCGCCAGACCCGTTCCGCCGCCGCCGTGGCCGCGTCCGGGCCGGCGCGATCGTGCCCGACCCGCAGCCGGACGACCGCCCGCTGGGCGTGGGCCCGGGCCGCGGCACCGTGCGCCACCAGGCGCCGGTCACTGTCCGCGAGCCCGATCACCGGCACCAGCGGTACGCCCCAGCGGACCAGTTCGGCCTCCGGGACGTCGGGCAGGCCGGTGACGTCGACCGCCGTGAGCAGCCCGTCGGGCAGCCGACGGAGCACGTCAAGCGTGAACTGGTCGAGGACGGACACCTGGAGGACCGGGGCGAGCAGGGGGGCGACGACGTCGTCGAGATGACCGAGCGCCTCCAGCTCACCCCGCCGATTGGCGAGGATGGGGCGGTAGACCGGTTCCGCCGCCCGGCCCTCGTGGGCGGGCACCATACCCCAATGTAGCCAGACATCGGTGTCGGTCACAGGGCCGACCGGCCCGTCCCGCCCGCCGGGGCGGGCGGCATCCGGCGGCGACAGCTCGCCCGGAGGGCGTCGGGTCGCCGGCGCCGTTTCCTGGGCCGGGCCCGCCCGCCGCACCCACGCGCCGCGCAGCCCGCAACGACGACACCGCCGCCGCAGCCCGCAACGACGACACCGCCGCCCCGCAGTGCGGGACGGCGGCGCTACCGGCCACGGGTCAGTCGTCGTCGCCGTCGTCGTCGTCCGAGTCGTCATCGTCGTCGTCCCGGTCGTCGTCGTCATCGTCGTCGTCGACCGGCTCCTGCTCGGCCTTGACCACCGTGCCGTCGCCCCGGTCGACGTCGATCTCGTGCTCGGTCTGCCCGGCCACGATCTCGACGCTCCACACGGCCCGGCCGTCCTCGTCCTCGCGCTCGACCTCGACGATCTTGCCGCCGCCCGCCCGGGCCAGCGCGATCTCGCCGGCCCGCTGCTCGCTCACCGCGTCGCCGCCGGTGGCCGGCGCAGCACTGCCCGACGGGGAGCCGGGCGCCGCCGGGGTGCCGCTGGCGGTCGGGGCGCCGCTCGTCGCCGGGGCGCTGCTCCCGGTGCCGCTCGGGGTGCCCGGCGTGGCCGGGGTCGTCGGGGCGGTGGTGGCGGCGGCCAGGGTGGTCGCCCGGGCCGCGCCGTTGTCGGCCGCCGCGACGCCGAAGGTCGCACCGGTCACGACGAGCACGGCCGCGCCTCCGAGCGACGCCAGCATCAGGGACTTGCGCTTCATCTCGTTCACCCTTCCTCGGTTGCTGGTTCCCAGGATCGCGCCCGTCCGGATAGCGCCACGCTGCCCGAACGCTAAGGCCGGGTTAAGCCTGTCCGGGCCCGGACCGGAGGACGGGTCAGGACGGGGGCGGGCCCAGTTCGAGGCGCACCTCGGCGCCCCCGGAGGGCGCGGCGTGCAGGGTGAGGCGGCCACCGCTGGACTGGGCGGCGCGGCGGGCGATGTCCAGGCCCAGGCCGGTCGAGCCGGCCGTGCTCGCGCCCCGGCCGATCGTGCCGGGCGGCATCCCCGGGCCCTCGTCCGCCACGACCAGCGCCGCCCGGCCCGCCTCCTCTGCCGTCAGCCGGACGGTGAACGCGGTGCCGTCCGGGGTGTGCGCGAAGACGTTGCCGAGCAGGGCGTCCACCGCCGCCGCCAGTTCGTCGGCGGGTACGCCCACCGGCAGCGGCCCAGGCGCCAGGTCGAGCGTCACGGCCCGCCCGGTGTCCTCGGCCAGCACCGACCAGAACGCCACCCGCTCGGCCACCACGGCCGCCGCGTCGGCGCTGGCCGCTCCGGCCGTCGGCACCCGCCACCGGGCCTGTCGGATCAGGCCCGTGACCGCCCGCTCCAGCCCGTCCACGGCCGCGGTCACCCGGGCGGCGTCCTCCGGGTCGCGCAGCGACTCGGCCTCCAGGCGGAGCGCTGTCAGCGGGGTGCGCAGGCGGTGCGAGAGGTCCGCGACCTCCTCCCGCTCCTGCACCAGCAGCACCTGGATCCGGCCGGCGAGGTGGTTGAGGGCGCCGGCGACCTCGCGCAGCTCCCGCGGCCCGGCGGGCGTGACGCGCGCGGCCAGTTCCGCGTTCGCCAGCCGGTGCGACACCGCCGAGAGCTCACCGATCGGCCGGACCAGGGTGCGGGCCAGCCGGTCGGCGACGGCCAGCCCGATCAGCACCAGCAGCACGCCGAGCAGGGCCAGGACCAGCCAGGACCGGGTCACCCCGGCGGTCAGCTCGGCGGGCGGTACCACCGTGCGGATCACGCCGGTGCCGTCCGGGCGGCCCTGCACGGCGATCACCACCTCGCGCCCCCGCCCGGACTCGGCGGTGAGGCTCTGCCCCCGCTCCGCCAGCGCCACGGCGGCCGTACGGGGGGCCGGGGCGCCGAGCACGGTGCCGTCTGGCAGGAACACCGTGACCGGCCGCGCGGACTCCGTGGCCAGTTGGTCGACGGTCAGCCGGATCGTCGCGGTGTCGGCGGTACCGACGACGGTGACGAGGCTCTGCGCGTCGGCCGTGGCCCGCACGGTGGCCCGGTCCGCCGCGACCGTACGCACCAGCAGCGCCAGCGGCACCAGGAAGGCGACCAGGGTGAGCACGCTGACCGCGGCGACCAGCAGCGCCAGCCGGGCCCTCATCCGGCGCTCCCCGGCGCTTCGAGCCGGACCCCGACGCCCCGGACGGTGTGCAGGTAGCGGGGCGCCTGCGCGCTCTCCCCGAGCTTGCGTCGCAGCCAGGACAGGTGCACGTCCACGGTCTTGTCGGCGCCGCCGTACGGGACCCGCCACACCTCGGCGAGCAGCTCCCGCTTGGTGACCACCTGGCCGGGCCGGCCCGCGAGGTGGTGCAGCAGGTCGAACTCGCGCGGGGTCAGCTCGACTGGCGCACCGTCCAGGGTGACCTGCCGCGACCGCGGGTCGACCCGCAGCCCGCCCACCACCAGTGCCGGGTCCTCCTCCGGGGCGGACCCGCTCCCGCGCCGGAGCACCGCCCGGATCCGCGCGTCGAGCTGCGCGGCCGTGAACGGCTTCACCACGTAGTCGTCCGCCCCGGCGTCGAGCACTCCGACGATCTCGGTCTCGTCGTCGCGGGCGGTGGCGACGATCACCGGCACGGCGCTGACCGCGCGGAGCATCCGCAGCAGCTCGCGGCCGTCCAGATCGGGTAGTCCCAGGTCGAGCACCACCAGGTCGGGCCGGTCGTCCAGCGCGTCGCGCAGGCCGGTCATCGCCGTCGAGGCGGCGGCCACCGCGTGCCCCCGCTCGCGCAGTGCCCGCAGCAGCGGCGTGCGGATCGTCAGGTCGTCCTCGATGAGCAGCAGGCGGGCCACAGGTGGCAGGCTAGCCGCCACGCGGCGCGCCGGCCCGGACGTTAACCCTCCCTTAGCCTCGTCCGGTGCCCGTCCCAACCTCGGATCGGTCAGACTCGGGGCATGCGCCGCCGTTCGTTCCTCGCCGTCGCCGGGTGGCTGGCCACCGCCGCCCTCGCCACCCTGATCGGGGTGGCCGCGATCCGGTGGGTGGGGGAGAGCATCGCCGGCACCCCGGGCGGGGTGCTCAGCCAGGAGGAGATCGAGCGGGCCCTGGCCTCGCCCGGGCCCACCGTCCCCGGGGCCGGCGGCCCGTCGTCCCCGACGGCGGGCGGGACCGGCGGGCCGCCGTCGCCGGGAGCGACGGGCTCGACCCCGGCGGGAGCACGTCGGGCCTTCGCCACGACGGGTGGCAGCGCGGTGGTCGAGTGCGGGCCGGGCGGGGTACGGCTGGTCTCCTGGACGCCCGCGCCGGGCTACCGGGTCTCGGACGCGGAGCCGGGGCCGGACGACGACGTGGAGGTCGCCTTCGCCGGCCCGTCCGGGGAGTTCGAGCTGAAGCTGCGCTGCGTGGGGCTGGAGCCGGTGTCGGTCGAGGACGACGACTGAACCGGACACGAGCGCGCGGCGCCGTTCGGATCCCGAGGATCGGAACGTCGCCGCGCTCTGGCCGTCTCCCACCACCGCAGCCGTACGGCGGTACGCCAGCGGGGACCTGGCTCGACCGGCCACCGTGCGCCGGCTACTCCCTCGATCCCCGTCCATCAGGGATCGAAACCCCCGAGGAGTGGCGAATTCCACCATCTGCGAGTCCCGGCGTGGCGTCGGGCCGCAGCGGGTATGTGCGTCGGCATGGAGCATTTCACTATCGCGACCGTCGCCGAGAAGAGCCCGGACTTCCGGCGGGTGCTGTGGACCGGTGAGCACACCCAGCTGGTGATCATGACGATTCCGCCGGGTGGTGAGATCGGCGAGGAGGTCCACGAGGACATCGACCAGATCCTGACCTTCGTCAGCGGTACGGGCGAGGCGCAGGTGGCGGGGGAGAAGCGCGAGGTCGTGCAGGGCGACCTGGTGGTGGTGCCGGCCGGCACGAAGCACAACTTCGTCAACACCGGCCCCAACCCGCTGGTGCTCTACACGGTCTACGGCCCGCCCGAGCACGCCGACCAGGCGGTGCACCGGACCAAGGAGGAGGCCGACGCCGCCGAGGCCGCCGGCGAGGACGAGCCGCCCACCTCCTGACCGTCGGTGCCGCCTGAGGCGGCCGGAACGGGGTACCCGCAGCGGGTGGACCAACTGGCGATCTCCGACTACGGGTTCCTCTCCGACTGCCGTTCGGGTGCCCTGGTCGGTCGGGACGGCTCGATCGACTGGTGGTGTCCGGACCGGTTCGACTCCCCGTCGGTCTTCGGCCGCCTGCTCGACACGGAGGCCGGGCACTTCCGGCTGGCGCCCACCGCCGCCGGGCTTCCCGGGCACCGGGTGGAGCGGGCGTACGTGGCCGACACGCTGGTGCTGCGCACCGTGCACCACACGCCGGAGGGGAGCGTCGCGGTCACCGACGCGCTCGCCGCCGAGCTCGGCGCCCGTGGCCACCAACTGGGGATGAACTCCCCGGCGGTGCTGCTACGGGTCGTGGAGGGACTGGCCGGGCGGGTGCGGATGTCGCTCGACTTCCGCCCCCGCCCGGAGTACGGCCTGCTCACCCCGTACCTGCACGGGCAGCCCGACGGCGGGGTGCTGGCCGCAGCCGGTCCGGTGGTGCTGGCCCTGCACACCGGCGGGGTGCCGCCGCACGTCGACCGGGACCGGGTCCGGCAGGAGTTCGAGGTCTCCGCCGGGCAGGTGGTCGGCTTCGACGTGGCGTACGGGCAGGCGTACGGGACGGTGCCGGTCCGGCTGGAGCCGGTGGCCGCGCTCGCCGAGACGGTGCAGGCCTGGCAGGCCTACCGCGAGTCGCACCACTACGACGGCCGCTACCGGGAGCAGGTCCGGCACAGCGCGACCGTGCTCACCGGCCTCACGTACGCCCGCAGCGGCGCGGTGGCCGCGGCCCTGACCACGTCGCTGCCGGAGCGGATCGGCGGCGGCCGCAACTACGACTACCGCTACTCGTGGCTGCGCGACTTCGCCATGACGCTGCGCGCCCTCTGGGTGGCCGCCTGCCCGTCCGAGGCGTCCCGGCTCTTCGCCTGGGCGGCCCGCTCGATCGGCCGGGTCGGCCCCGACCCCGTGCCCGTGCTCTTCGGCCTGGAGGGGGAGCGGGACGTCTCCGAGCACGAGTGCGCCCACCTGCGCGGCTACGGCGGCAGCCTGCCGGTGCGGGTCGGCAACGACGCCTGGCGGCAGCGCCAGCTCGACGTGCCGGGCGAGGTGCTCTCGGCGGTCTGGCGGCTGCGCGACCACCTGGGGGAGACGCTCGACACCGAGCTGCGCGAGATGGTGCTCGGCCTGGCCGAGCAGGTCGCCGCCACCTGGCACCTGCCCGACCGGGGCATCTGGGAGACCCGGGACACCGACCGGCACTACCTCACGTCGAAGGTGCTCTGCTGGGTGGCGCTGGACCGGGCGGTGCGGCTCGCGCCCCGGCTCGGCGACCGGGCCGACGCCCGGCGGTGGGCGAGGATCCGCGACGAGATCCGGACCGCCGTGCTGCGCGACGGCTGGCACGAGCGGACCGGCGCGTACGGCGGTGCGTTCGGCTCGCCGGAGCTGGACGCCTCGGTGCTGCTGCTGCCGCTGGTGGGGTTCCTGCCGGCGACCGACCCGCGGATGCGCGCGACCATCGAGGCGGTCGAGCGCGGGCTGGGCGCCGGGGCCGGACTCCTCCGCCGCTGGGACACCGACCCGGCGGGCTTCCTGCCCTGCTCGTTCTGGTTGGTGGAGTGCCTGGTCCTGGCCGGTGAGCAGGGCCGGGCCGAGGCGCTCTTCGAGCGGCTGCTCGGGCACGCCAACGACATCGGCCTGTTCAGCGAGCAGATCGACCCGCGCTCCGGCGCGCAGCTCGGCAACACCCCGCAGGCGCTGTCGCACATCGGCCTGGTCAGCGCCGCCTGGCGGCTGACCGACCCCACCACGGACTGACCGCGGGCTCAGGAAGGGCCCCCACCGGAAGAGGTCCCTTCCTGACACGTCACGCCGGCAGCACCGGCACGTCGGTGACGTCCACCGTCTCCGGGTACTTCACGCCGGCTCCGGTGTTGAGCACCACCACGCGTTCGCCGGCCCGGATCCAGCCGCCGGCGCGCAGGTGCCGGGCGGCGGTCAGGCAGGCGGCCCCCTCCGGGCAGAGCAGCAGCCCTTCGCGGGCGGCGAAGTCCCGCAGGTCGGCCAGGATCTCGGCGTCGTCCACGGCGATCGCGGTGCCGGCGCTGGCGCGCAGCGCGTCGAGGATCAGCTCGTCGCCGAGCGGGGCGGGCACGGTGATGCCGAACGCCACGGTGTGCGCGTCGGCCCAGGGCCGCGCCCGCTGCTCACCGGCGGCGAAGGCGCGGACGATCGGCGCGCAGCCCGTCGACTGCACCGCGACCAGGCGGGGCAGCTTGTCCTCGATCCAGCCCAGCTCGCGCAGCTCGTGCAGCGCCTTGTGGATGCCGATCAGGCCGACCCCGCCGCCAGTGGGATAGATGATCACGTCCGGCACCTGCCAGCCGAGCTGCTCGACGATCTCGTACCCCATCGTCTTCTTGCCTTCGAGCCGGTACGGCTCCCGCAGCGTGCCGGCGTCGAAGATCGCGCCGCCGGAGTCGGCGACCAGCCCCGCGACGTGCCGTCCGGCGTCGCCGATCAGCCCGTCGACCAGGCGTAGGTCGGCCCCGGCGGCCACGCACTCGCGCCGGCAGATGGCCGGCGCGTCCAGCGGCATGACGATGGTCGCGCCCAGCCCGGCCCGCGCGGCGTAGGTGGCCCAGGCCGCGCCCGCGTTGCCGTTGGTGGGCATGGCGATGCGCGTCACGCCCAGCTCGCGGGCCCGGCTGACGCCCACCGCCGCGCCGCGCGCCTTGAACGAGCCGGTGGGGGTCAACCCCTCGTCCTTGACCAGCAGGTCCGCGATGCCGATCTCCGCGCCGTAGGTCGGGGTGCGCAGCAGCGGCGTCCAGCCCTCGCCCAGCGTGGTCTCGTGCCGGGGGTCGGCCACCGGCAGCAGCTCGCGGTAGCGCCACAGGTCGGCCGGGCGCAGCGGGAACCGTTCCGGGGTGAGCACCTTCGCCACCGCCGCCAGGTCGTAGCGGGCCAGCAGCGGGGACCCGCAGTCGCAGAGGTTGGTCAGCTTGGCGGCGTCGTGCTCCCGCCCGCAGCGCGGGCACTCCAGGTGCGTCAGGTACACGATGCTCCTCGCCGTCTCAGCTCGTGTCTCGGCTCGCGTCGATGCTCAGCCAGCGCCGGCTGCGCCCGCCCGGCTCGTAGACCGAGTCCAGGCGCTTCGCCACCACCCCGGGCAGCCCCTGCTCCCGCCCGGTCCGCAGCGCCTCCCGGCCGGCACCGGGGAACCACGGCGGAGTCTGCCAGTGCGGGCCGGCGAGCGCCAGGCCGTCGAGCAGCTCCCGGCGCTGCGCGTACGGCAGGTCGAGGCTGGTCACGCCCTCCATCCAGAGCAGATCGAAGATCAGGTACTGGGCGTCGGGGGTCCGGCGTCCGCCGCGCGCCGGCCGCACCCGGCCGGCCCGGTCGATGCGCACCAGGACGCCGTCCAGCACGGCCTCCGTGGGCGCCAGCTCCTCGGCCAGCTCTCGCAGCCAGGGGTACGTCCCGGAGACGTCCTCGTCGTCCTCCGCGAGCAGCCGCAGCCGCCCACCCGAGACGTACGCGACGGCGCGCACCCCGTCCCAGCGCAGCTCGTAGCCCCACTCCGGCTCGTCCGCCGGCAGCTTCGCCGCCCGGGTGGGGTGCATCGGACGGACCAGCTCCGGCATGCTCGTCCAGCCCTCGGGCGGCGGGTCGGTGCGCCGGACCATCCAGTCCCGCCCGCCCCTGCCGCCGGTGGCGAAGAGGACGTACCGCCCGGAGGTGCGCTCGCCGTCCAGCACGACGATCACCTCGTCGTCGCGCCACTTCTCGCAGTGGTAGGTGCCCTGGTCGTGGACGGTCATCCGGCCGCCGCCGTACTCGCCGGCCGGGATCTCGCCGTGGAAGTCGAGGTATTCCATCGGGTGGTCCTCGGTGTGCACGGCGAGGTGGTTGCGGCCGGTGTCGCGGGGCAGCCCGCGCGGCACCGCCCAGGAGGCCAGCACCCCCTCGTGCTCCAGGCGTAGGTCCCAGTGCAGGCTCCGGGCGTGGTGCTGCTGGATGACGAACCGGGCCGTGCCGTCGGCGGGCCGCTTACTCCCCGGGGGCCGCTTCGGCACCGGCTCCGGGGTGCGCGCCGCGTCCCGTCTGCGCCGGTACTCCTCCAGCGGGTCAGCCACATCCGCATTCTCCGGCAATCCGCGCCGACCCGCCGGCCGCCCGGGTGTCCGGTTGCCCGGGCATGTCGTGGGTCATCACGGGTAGACCGCGGCATGGACCACGAGGACCAGCCCACTGTTGCGCTCCCGGGCGAGGGGCGGATGCCCCTGCTCGGCTTCGGCACCTGGCAGGCCACCGGCCAGGCCGGGTACGACGCGGTGCTCGCCGCGCTCGACGCCGGCTACCGCCACGTCGACACCGCCACGATGTACGGCAACGAGGAGGAGGTCGGCCGGGCGGTCCAGGAGAGCGGGCTGCGCCGCGAGGACGTCTTCGTCACCACCAAGCTGCCGCCGGACCGGGTCGGACGGGAGCGGGAGACGCTCGAGGCCAGCCTGACCGCGCTCGGCACCGACCACGTCGACCTGTGGCTGATCCACTGGCCGCCGGAGAATCCGGCGGACAACATCCCCGTCTGGCGCGAGCTGCTCGCCGCCCGGGACGAGGGGCTCGCGCGCGCGGTGGGGGTGAGCAACTACGGCACCGGCCAGCTCGACGAGCTGATCCAGGCGACCGAGGAGAACCCGGCCGTCAACCAGATCCGGTGGAGCCCCTCGTTGTACGACCGGCAGCGGCACAAGGAGCACCGGGACCGGGGAGTGATGCTGGAGGGTTACAGCCCGTTCAAGACCAGCGACCTCGCCCATCCGGTGCTGACCCGCATCGCCGCCGCGCACGACGTCTCCCCGGCCCAGGTGGTGCTCCGCTGGCACGTCGACCACGAGATCGTGGTCATCCCCAAGTCGGTGACCCCGGAGCGGATCCGCGTCAACGCCGACATCTTCCACTTCTCGCTGACCGCCGAGGAGATGCGCGACATCGACGCCCTCGGCAACCCCTGACGAACCCCTTCCGGCACCCGGAGCGAAGGCCCGGTCCGGGGTCCGTCTTTGCCAAATTCCTTCAGCCTGAATAGGGGCGATGAAGGGTATCGACATAGATGCTCGTGACGATATACCGTGCGCGTCACCAGTTCATCGATGAGTCGGAACCCCTCCGCCCTTGTCTGAAGGAGCGCCATGAACGCGTCACGACCCGCCCGCCTCCCCCGACGCGGGGTGCTGGGCATGTCGGCCCTGGTGGCCACCGCGGTGGCCGTAGCCGCCAAGCCCGCCACGGCGAGCGCCGCGCCGCTCGCCGCGCCGAAGGCCGAGTGCCTCGCCGACCTGCTCGGGGAGTCCTGATGGCCACCATTCCCTGGCTGGTGGACGTCCTGCGGGGAGCGGGCGTCCAGGTCGTCGTCGAGGGCGACTGGCTCAACCGCATGCGCGCGGGCTCGTTCGACCCGATCGGCGTGCTCTGGCACCACACCGCCGCCACCTCCAGCGCCAGCAACCCGCACCCGGCGCTCAACGTCTGCATCAACGGCCGCTCCGACCTGCCCGGCCCGCTCTGCCAGGCCCTCGTCGACTACCACGGTGTCTTCCACGTCATCTCCGCCGGGCGCTGCAACCACGCGGGCGTCAGCCGGGGCAGCGGGCCGATCCCCGCCGGCGACGGCAACACCCTGATGATCGGGTGGGAGATCGACTACAACGGCGTGAACCAGGAGATGACGGCGGCGCAGTACAACGCGTCGATCGCCGCCACGGCCGCCGTGCTCAAGCGGCTGGGCAAGGACGCCAGCTACGCCCGGGGCCACCGCGAGACGAGCACCAGCGGCAAGATCGACCCGTCCTTCATCGACCTGAACACGATGCGCGCCGACGTCGCCGCGAAGATGGCGGGCGGCGGCAACACCTGGAGTTCCGTGGTGGACAACTCCACCGCCGGACGCTTCACCGCCAGCGCCAGCTGGGGCACCTCGGCGTACTCGGCCCAGCGCTACGGGACCGACTACCGCTTCGCCCAGCCCGTCGCCGCCAGCGACGCCGCCTGGTACAAGTTCAACGTCCCGGCGACCGCGAACTACCGGGTCGACGCCTGGTGGCCGGCGGTCTCCGGCTACAACACGGCGACGCCGTACATCGTTGCCACCACCACCGGCAACCGGACGGTCATCGTCAACCAGGCGGCGACCGGCGGGCAGTGGCGCTCCCTCGGCACGTTCACGCTGCCGGCCGGGGACGCCAACCGGGTCGCGGTCAGCCGGTGGAGCTCCGCCGCCGGCCTCGTCATCGCCGACGCCGTCCGGCTCACCCGGGTCTGACGGGCCGACCACCCCTCGCGTACGGCGGCTCCCGGGGGACGGGGAGCCGCCGTACGCACGTCTTGATGAGGGGGCGAGGTGCCGAGGGGCGGTCGCCCTCCGGCCCGGGTCGCGTGGGCGTGGCCGACGGCGATCACCGTAGCTTCCACGGTGGCCGGTGCCGTCCGCCTCACTTCGGCTCCGACCTGTCG
Source organism: Micromonospora sp. NPDC007220 (assembly GCF_040634035.1). NCBI lineage: Bacteria > Bacillati > Actinomycetota > Actinomycetes > Micromonosporales > Micromonosporaceae > Micromonospora > Micromonospora sp. NPDC007220. The sequence goes on from NZ_JBEYEU010000001.1 coordinate 1,182,581, forward strand.
GTTCGTCGTTCTCCGCGGCCCGCGGGAGTGCGACCGTGCCATGGTCGCGGTGCCATTCCGGGGACCGTGGCGCACCCTGTCGTGGGGGATTCCGGCAGCTGTTCCGGTGTGAGTGGACGGGGCGGGGAGAAGTGTCCCGAGCGACAGCCGGGGATTGCGCCGAGAATCGCCTCCCGGCGAGTACGAGCAGGGCTCCAAGCGGCTCACCCGTCAGCGGCTGGACCGCGAGTCTGCCCCGATCGTCGACATCGACGCCCGCTACACCTACGACGCGTCCGGCAACATCCAGCGGATCGTGAACAACCCGTCCGGTACGCAGGACACGCAGTGCTTCACCTACGACTACCTGCGCCGCGTGGACCGGGCGTGGACGTCGGCGAGCACCGCGACCGACCCCTGCGCCGGCGGCCCCTCGGTGACCGGCGTGGGCGGCCTCGCGCCGTACCACCACGCCTACACCTACCCCGCCGCCGGCCAGGCGCAGCCGCACACGCTGAGCCAGATGACGGAGTCGACCCCGGCGGGTGACCGGCTGCACTCCTACCAGTACGACGCGGCCGGCAACACCACGAAGCGGACGAGGACCGGCGAGGACCAGACCCTGGTCTGGGACGCGGAGGGCAACCTCGAATCGGTAACCGACGCCGCCGGCAAGAAGACCAGTTTCACGTACGACGTCGACGGCTCCCGGATACTGCGCAAGGAGCCGAACGCCACCACCCTCTACCTGCCGGGCATGGAGATCCGGCTGAACCATCAGACCCGGGTCACCGACGCGACCCGCTACTACGGCCTGCCGGGTGGCGGGACGCTGGTCCGCAAGACCGACGGCATCCGGTACGTGGCGAGCGACCACCACGGCACCGGCCAGGCGACCGTCGACGGGGCCGGCGCGATCACGCACCGGCGGACCACCCCATTCGGGGAGAGCCGGGGAACGGCACCGGCGCCGGGTCAATGGCCGACGGAGAAGGGCTTCGTCAACGGGAACATCGACTCGACGACGGGCCTGGTGAACATCGGCGCTCGCGAGTACGACACGATCGCCGGCCGGTTCATCTCGGTCGACCCGATCATCGACGTCAACGACCCGCAGCAGATGAACGGGTACGCGTACGCCAACAACAACCCGATCTCGTACTCGGACCCCGACGGGCTGAAGGCGTGCTCCGACGACGTCTGCGGCCCGGGCGCCGACTACGAGGACATGTACGGCAACTACCACAAGGTCAAGGGCCACAACGACGGCTGCGGTGGTTGCTCGGGCGCGTACGACCCGGACGAGCCGACGAAGAACGTGCACAACAACCCGCGGGCGTCGGCCGAGGAGCGGGCCGCGGCGGCACGGGCGGCGGCGGAGAAGGAGCGGCAGCGCCGCATCGCCGAGGCCAAGGCGAGGATGCTCAACATCGCCAAGGCCCTGGGGAAGATCGCGATGGAGGAGCTGGGCATCACCGATGCCCTGGACTGCTTCCTCAAGGGCGACATGGACGGCTGCATAGCCACGGCGGTCAACGTGGTGTCGTCGGCCTTCGGTGGTGCGCTCGGCAAGCTGGCCGCCAGGTACGGCGCGCCATGGAAGTGGGAGAAGGCCGCCGCGCTGGCCAGCCGCGTCAAGGGCCTGCTCGTCGATCTGGTCGACAAGGCGAAGGCATTCATCAAGTGCAAGAACAGCTTCGTGCCGGGCACGTTGGTGGTGATGGCCGACGGGTCGCGCAAGCCGATCGAGGACGTCAAGACCGGTGACGTCGTGCTGGTGACCGATCCGGTGACCGGCAAGACGACGACCAAACCGGTGGTGGCGACCATCATCGGCCAGGGCACCAAGCACTGGTCGAGGTCACCATCGACCCCGACGGCGACGAGGGCGACGCCACCGGAACTGTCGTCGCCACTGGTAACCACCCGTTCTGGGTGCCCGAACTCCGTGAGTGGGTTGAGGCCGCCGATCTGAAGGCTGGTCAGTGGCTGCGCACCTCGGCCGGTACCCACGTGCAGATCAGCGCGACCCGGCAGTGGACGGAGCCGGCACAGGTCCACAACCTGACTGTCGACGACATCCACACGTACTATGTGCTCGCTGGTGAGAAGTCGCTCCTTGTGCACAACTCGTCTTGTGCGGTGCACGGAGGCCCCACTGGCCTGCCGAGTGGTGACCTGCGTGAACCGCAGCAGTGCACCTGTCCGGACGGGGCGCCCGCAACTGATGGGGCGCCGGGGCTTGACGAGGGCGCTCCCGAGGAGGCAAACCGGCGCATCACCTTCGCGGATGAGTTGCGCACGCAAGAAACCACCCGTACCTCGATCGCCCGCGGTATCAACGCCGAGATGAATGCGATCAAAAACGTCAAGGGTCAAACGGATCCAGTGGGCGGAGCTATTATTCTCGTGCTCGGCGTCTGGGCCAAGTGGAAAAACAGGGGTCGCTAGGTGGCGTCGACATCGAGTACGATGACCCGGTCGTCGATCGAACGAGGATGTCGTGGGTAGGTCGATCTGGCTGATGCTCGCTGTGCTCCTGTGCGGAGGGGCGTTGGCGGGAGGTCTGCTACTTCTCAGACGAAGGCGCAGAGTCCGCGTCGAGGACGATCCTGAAGCTCGTAGGGAGGCTGCTCGACGTGCCATACGACAGATGTCGAGCGAGCGTCGTGGCAAAAAGGGCACCATTCGCGGCAAGGGTGGTGGCGGTAACGAGCGCACAGCACAGGATGCATCTTCGGGTACGGACTTCTCGGGAGGAATCTGATTCCGGTCCGTCGTGCGGGGCGCCGGAGTGGTGTTCCCGCCAAAGAGCTGACCGAATAGCACCTGTCTGAGTGCCTTGAATAATTAGATAAGCGGCAAGTGAAAGAGGGAGACGTGGCCGAGTCCACGTCTCCCTCTTTCTGCTCGAAAGCCCGCCGGGTTGGCCCGGACGGATAGACGCTAGAGATCACCCCACGGGTGCTGCTCGTGGGCGGGAGGGGTGGGCGTGCCGTCAGAGGGTTGGGAGTGGCTCAAGGATCAGCCTCCGAAGTGGGAGGCTCCCGACGATCTGCATGCTCCGACTGTCTCACCTGCGCTGAACCTCGGTGTCCAGGTGATCGGCAGCAACATCGCCGGTAACGACATCGTGGAGGTCGCGGCGGAGTTCCTCGCGGCGGAGGCCCGGCTCGAGTTGTGGATGGGCCGCCTTGATCCGCCCCTGCCGCTACGTCGGCGGTTCGAGGTGGGGCGGGAGACCGGCGAGGCCGTCCGGACCACGTACGAGGCGTGGATCGACTTCCAGAAGGCGCACCGGGCGGCGGGCGGACGGGTGGCGATGGTCGGCCGGGAGAGATCGAGGCTGATCGCGGCCTTCCGGGAGGCGACCGCCGTGCTGAAACGTGCGGTGGACCGGGGAACGGGCGAGGGGGCGTGACCGGCGGCCGGTCACGCCCTCTCGATCACGCTGTCAGGACCGGGAGCAGGCCACGCCGTTGAGGGTGAAGCTGGTCGGCGAGGAGTACGCGCCGCTCAGCGTCCCCTGGTAGCCGAAGCTCGCCGTGCCGCCGGGGCTGAGCGTGCCGTTCCAACTGATGTTGCGCGCCGTCACCGCCTGGCCGCTCTGGCTCACCGTGGCGTTCCAGGAGTTGGTGACCCGCTGCCCGGAGAGCAGGGAGTAGGCCAGCGTCCAGCCGTTGATAGTGCTCGACGAGGTGTTGGTGATCTGCACGTCGGCGGTGAACCCGCTGTTCCAGGAGTGACGGCCTCGTGGCTGTGGGAGGCTCTCTTTGCGTTCGGTGAGCATGTCGCCGCTGGTGCGAAGGTGGAGACGGTGCCGGACGACATGTCGGACAGGCTGGGCTCCTTCATGAAGCAGCTGTCGAGCGTCGTGCATCGCAGAGGTGGCGATTCATAGCTGGTTCCGAACGGGCGGCCGGGGCAATGGTGATGCTGTTGCCCCGGCACTCCGGGGACGTAGGCGTTCGTAACGGTGCGGGGGCGTAGCCGCAAGGCTGCGCCCCCGCACCGTGTCGGTGCGTCCTCAGGCGCGTGAGCAGGTGACCCCGTTGAGGGTGAAGCTGGTCGGGGACGCGTACGCGCCGCTCAGCGTGCCCTGGTAGCCGAAGCTGGCCGTGCCGCCCGGGGCGAGCGAACCGTTCCAGCTGATGTTCCGCGCGGTCACCGCCGAACCGCTCTGGCTCACCGTGGCGTTCCACGAGCTGGTGATCTGCTGCCCGGCGGGCAGGTTGTAGGCCAGCGTCCAGCCGTTGATCGGGCTCGACCCGGTGTTGGTGATCTGCACGTCGGCGGTGAAGCCGTTGCTCCACGAGTTCGGCGTGTACTTCACCGCGCACCCGGCGCCGCCCGGCGGGGGAGTGCTCGGCGGGGGCGTGGTGGGCGGCGCGGTCGTGGGCGGCGGGTTGCCGCCACCGTTGACCGCCGCCGAGAACGAGGTCACCGCGAGGCCGGCGCCGCCCTGCCACGGCTCGAAGCCGGCCTGGATGCTGGTCAGGTACCAGGAGTTGGTGATCGCGCCCCGGTTGCGGGTGTCGTTGATGAACGCCAGCAGGTTGAGGTTCGCGCTGCTGATCGCCGACGGCGCCAGGTAGGAGATGACGTTGTTGGAGCCGTTGCTGCCGCGCCAGACCTCCCAGCTCCGCCCGTCGATGGTGGCGGTGCCGACCGGGGAGCCGATGGGCTGGATCGGCCCCTGCCGGTTGAGCCAGATCATGATCTCCATCTGGTTCACCCCGTCGCGCTTCGGCGACGGGTCCAGCCAGATGTCGTACGAGGCGTTGTAGATCGCGTTGCTGACGTACCGGTAGGCGATGTTGCTGGTGGCGCTGCTGATCTGGCTGACCTGGATCGGCAGGTTGGTGCCCGGGGAGCAGTTGGTGTAGTGGCAGCCGAGGAAGATCGACGGGTACGCGGTCGGCGCGCCGTTGGTCGGGTTGCTGCCGTTCTGGGTGGTGATCTCGAAGCCGCTGCCGGTGACGTTGATGCACTGCTGGGCGGTGGTGCCCCAGCGGTTGTTCTGCACCACGTAGCGGCCCTGGATGGTGGTGGAGCCGTACTGCTCGCAGATCTGCGTGTCGGCGCTGGCGGTGCCGCCGAGGGCCACGGCGACGATCGAGCCGGCGGCGAGCAGCGCGGCTGCCGCGAGGGCCCGGAGTGGACGTTTCATGATGCTCCTTCGGCTTCGGCGCGGAACGCCGGACGGAGTCGGTCGGCGGGCGCGGGAGCGCTCCCACAACCCTTCGACACATTTACATCTCTGAAACCGCAGCGCAACGGGCCTGGGGTATTGGAGAGGTAAGTGAGGTTTGTCACGCCCGAGTCGCTCGGCGGCAGGTCGTCCTCCGAAGCGGGCGCGGCGGGCGCCGAGGAGTGTTTCGCCTGGGACGATTGACTCTGGTGTGTGCCGATTGCGCCGAGTAGTGTCTTGCCTCCAACGCGTGCCGAACCCCTCCGGAGGCGTACACCACCATGGGTGGCTCTCCCCTGCGCATCCTCGTCGTCGGCGCGGGCATCGCCGGTCTGGCCGTGGCCCGGGCGCTGCGGATGGCGGGCTTCCGCCCCGACGTCACCGAGAGGCTGCCCCCGGGCGAGAACGCCGAGACCGGTCTCTACCTACCCGGCAACGCGGCCCGGGCGCTGTGCCGCCTCGACCTCGACGGGCCCGTACGCCCGCTCGGGCACGTCATCCACCGGCAGCGGTTCCTCGACGCGGCCGGGGCGCCGCTGTGCGAGGTGGATCTCGACGCGCTCTGGTCCGGGGTCGGCGAGTGCCGGGCGCTGCCCCGGACGGAACTGCACCGGGTGCTGCTCACCGGCGCTGGCGGCGCCGTGCGGCACGGCACCGAGGTGCGCGCCGTCGACCTGCTGCCGCACTCCGTCGGCGTCACCTTCGTCGACGGCACCGCCGCCGAGTACGACCTCGTCGTCGGCGCCGACGGGCCGCGCTCCTCGATCCGGGCCCTGGCCGCGCTCGGCGGTCCGCCCCGACCCGCCGGCCAGGTCGTCTACCGCAGCGTGGTGCGCGACGGGCCCCCGGTTGCCGAGTGGACCGCCCTGCTCGGCCAGCGCGCCGGCTTCCTGGTCGTGCCGATCGGCGCCGGACGGCTGCACTGCTACGCCGACGAGGCCGGCACCGTCGCGCCGGCCGACCCGACGGCCCGGCTGCGCGAGCTCTTCGGCGACTACGGCGGACCGGTGCCCGCCGTGCTGGAGGCGCTGGACCGGGTGCACGTCGCGGTCACCGAGGAGGTGGAGCTGGGCTGCTGGTCCCGGGGACGGGTGCTGCTCGTCGGGGACGCCGCGCACGCCACCGCACCGACGCTGTCCCAGGGCGCCGCGATGGCGCTGGAGGACGCCGTGGTGCTCGCCGACTCCCTCCACGCGACCGGAGGCGACGTCGAGGCGGCCCTGGCGGCGTACGAGAGTCGTCGTCGCCCGCGTACGCGATGGGTGCGGGACCGGACCCGGGACCGCAACCGGACCCGGGACGTGCCGCCGGCGCTGCGCGACCCGCTGCTGCGCGGGCGCGGCGACCGGATCTTCGGCGAGCACTACCGGCTGCTGCTCGGCCCGCTGTAGCGGCCGGCGGCCGAGGGCCCGGTGCGTCGGGGCCGTGCAGGCTACCCGACCACCCCACGCGGCGTAGCCACCTGCCGGGGACTATCCTCCTTGCGGATGACGGCCCGCAGATAACCAGCGCGTGCCGAGCGGGACAACCCAGAACCGGAGGCCACTCGTGACCACCGTCGCACCCAAGCCGGTCGTGACCCGGCCCTGGCCGGTCCGAGCGCCGGTCAAGGGGTCGGCCATCGCGCGGCTGCTGCGTACCACGGACGCGAAGCAGATCGGGATCATGTACATGGTCACCGCGTTCGCGTTCTTCATGATCGGTGGCCTGATGGCCCTGATCATGCGGGCCGAGCTGGCCCGACCCGGGCTGCAGTTCCTGTCGCCCGAGCAGTACAACCAGCTGTTCACCATGCACGGCACGATCATGCTGCTGTTCTTCGCGACGCCGATCGTGTTCGCCTTCGCGAACTACGTGGTGCCGCTGCAGATCGGCGCGCCCGACGTGGCGTTCCCCCGGCTGAACAGCTTCGCCTACTGGCTGTTCCTCTTCGGCGGCACGATGACCATGGTCGGCTTCCTCACCCCGGGTGGCGCGGCCGACTTCGGCTGGACCGCGTACGCGCCGCTGAGCTCCGTCGAGCACTCGCCCGGCGTGGGCGCGAACCTGTGGGTCGTCGGCCTGGTCATCTCGGGTCTGGGCTCGATCCTCGGCGCGGTCAACGTGATCACCACGATCCTGACCCTGCGCGCGCCCGGCATGACGATGTTCCGGATGCCGATCTTCACCTGGAACATCCTGGTCACCGGTCTCCTGGTGATCCTGGTCTTCCCGCTGCTGGCCGCCGCGCTGATGGCGCTCGCCGCCGACCGGCTCCTGGGCGCCCACGTCTACGACCCCGCGACCGGCGGGCCGATGCTCTACCAGCACCTCTTCTGGTTCTTCGGCCACCCCGAGGTGTACATCATCGCGCTGCCGTTCTTCGGCATCATCTCCGAGATCATCCCGGTCTTCTCCCGTAAGCCGATCTTCGGCTACAAGGGCCTGGTCGCCGCGACCATCGCCATCGCCGGCCTGTCGATGAGCGTCTGGGCGCACCACATGTTCTCCACCGGCCAGGTGCTGCTGCCGTTCTTCAGCTTCCTGAGCTACCTGATCGCCGTGCCGACCGGTATGAAGTTCTTCAACTGGATCGGCACCATGTGGCGCGGCCAGATCAGCTTCGAGACGCCGATGCTCTTCTCGATCGGCTTCCTGGTCACCTTCCTCTTCGGTGGTCTCACCGGCGTGCTGCTGGCCAGCCCGCCGATCGACTTCCACCTGCACGACTCGTACTTCGTGGTGGCCCACTTCCACTACGTGCTCTTCGGCACGATCGTGTTCGCCGTCTTCGCCGGCATCTACTTCTGGTTCCCGAAGATGTTCGGCCGGATGCTCGACGAGCGGCTGGGCAAGGTGCACTTCTGGCTGACCATGATCGGCTTCCACACCACGTTCCTGGTGCAGCACTGGCTGGGCAACGAGGGCATGCCGCGCCGGTACGCCGACTACCTGCCCGGCGACGGCTTCACCACGCTGAACATGGTCTCCACCATCGGCGCGTTCATCACCGGCATCTCGACCCTGCCGTTCATCTGGAACTGCTGGAAGTCGTACAAGGCCGGCCCGGTGGTCGAGGTCGACGACCCGTGGGGTCACGGCAACTCGCTGGAGTGGGCGACCAGCTCCCCGCCCCCGCTGCGGAACTTCGACCGGATGCCGCGGATCCGCTCCGAGCGGCCGGCGTTCGACCTCAAGTTCCCCGAGCTGGCGGCCGGCGGCCAGAGCCTGGCCGGCCCGCCGGAGGGCGGCGCCAAGCCGCTGACCAGCGAGTCCGACGGCGGCGCCAGCTACCGCGAGGACACCGCGAGCGACGCCGACCGGCGCTGACGCTCCGCACCACGTACGACGGGCGCCACCCCACCCGGGGCGGCGCCCGTCGGCGTTGCGAGGGGTACGCCCCGTGGCGGGGGCAGGCGCTGACGACCCGGACCGGGTCGCCCTGACCCCTCCGCTGCCGCCCACCCCGGCGGCCCCGCCCAGCGCCACAGCCTGAGCGCGGGCCTCCTGATCAGTTGATGGAGAACCGGGCCACACGGCGCATGGACACCGGCTGGGCATCAACCGATCTTGTCGCCTGCCCGGTGCCCCGCCGGACTGCCGGGATCGGCCCAGGGCCGCTCAGCCAGGGCCGTCGGGCCGGGGGCGCCGGGTCAGGTGGCGGGGGTCGGGACGAGTTCGGGGGTGGGCGCGAGGGTGGCGGCGGTGCGGCGGCGGCGCAGCTCGATCGGGAGCACGGCCAGCGCCACCAGCGCCCCGACCGCGCCGGTGACCGCGAAGCCCCAGGCCGGTGCGGAGGCGTCGATGACGGCGCCCGCGAGGGGTGCGCCGATCGCCATGCCGATCGTGACCGCCGAGCCGTGCAGGCCCATCGCCTCGCCGCGTACGGAGGCGGGGACCAGCCGGCTGACCGCGTCCGAGGTGGCCGCGATGGTCGGCGCGCAGAGCGCCCCGGCGGGGATCAGCGCCAGGCAGAGCAGCCACCAGTGCGCCCCGCCCAGCCCGACCGGGATGGTGCAGAGGCTGAGGGCGGCCATCAGGACCAGCGGCGGGAAGGAGCGGGTGACCGCCCCGTACGCGAAGCCGCCGACCAGCGACGCGACCGCCCAGACGGCGAGGACGACGCCCGTCCACCCGACGTCGCCGTTCTCCCGCAGCACGGCGACCACCGCCACGTCGGTGCCGCCGAGCACCAGCATGCCGGCGGCGCTGACCGCCAGCACGGCGAGCAGGCGCGGGGTGAGCCACGACCGGCGGGGCACCCGCGGCTGCGGGCCGGCCGGCTCGCCGCCGCCGCGGATGGGCGGGTTCAGCACCCAGAACGCGATGCCGGCGGCGACGATGCCGGCGCCCACCAGGTGGAGCGTGGTGCGCGGGGAGATCGCGGTGGCCGCCGCAACGGCCAGCGCGGGGCCGACCATGAACGACAGTTCCACCGACATCGAGTCCAGCGCGTACGCGGGGCGGCGCCGCTCCGGCGGCACCATCGCGGCGATGGACTGCCGGATCACCGAGAAGATCGGCAGGGCGAGCGAGCCGGCCAGAAACGCGGCGGGCAGCAGCACCGGGTACGGCAGCATCGGTGCGGTGGACCAGAAGACCGCCTCGGCGATCCCGGTCAGCACGAGCACCGGCCGCAGGCCGCGCCGGTCGACCAGGCGGCCGAGCAGCGGGCCGCCGATCGCGGCTCCCACGGTGATCGCCGCGCCGACGAGCCCGGCCGCTCCGTAGCCGCGCCCGAGGTCGAGCACGACGTAGAACGTCAGGGTCACCCCGGTGGCGGTGAGCGGGACGCGGGCGAGCACCGACACCAGCAGCAACGACCGGAGACCGGGCAGGGCGAGCGCCTCCCGGTAAGGCTTCAGGTTCATGTCGGTGCGTACCTCCGCCGGACATCCTCGGCCGGAGGTACGACACCCGCCAACGAATTACGGCCTCATGCGGCCCTGATCACAGGCTCCCCACGCAGGGTCACCCCGGCGCCGTCCATCGCCCGCAGCGCGACGTCCGTGGTGGGCGGGGCGACGGCGGCGGTGAGGTCCAGCAGGACGGTGGTGGCGAAGCCCTCCCGGGCGGCGTCCAGGGCGGTTGCCCGTACGCAGTGGTCGGTGGCGATCCCCACCACGTCGACCCGGTCCACGCCACGCTGGCGCAGCCAGTCGGCCAGGCTCTCGCCGCCCTCGGCGTGCCCCTCGAAGCCGGAGTACGCGGCCGCGTACTCGCCCTTGTGGAAGATCGCCTCGATCCGGTCGGTGGCCAGGTCGGGGTGGAACTCCGCGCCCGGGGTGCCCACCACGCAGTGCCGCGGCCAGCACTCCACGAAGTCCGGCGGGTCGCCGAAGTGGGCGCCCGGGTCGACGTGGTGGTCCTTCGTCGCGACGACGTGGTCCCAGCGGTCCGGCTCGGCGGCGAGGAGCCGGGTGATCCCGGCCGCCACGCCGGCCCCGCCGCCCACGGCCAGCGAGCCGCCCTCGCAGAAGTCGTTCTGCACGTCCACGATGATCAGCGCGTTGCTCACCTGCTGCTCCTTCGTCAGTCGGCCGGGACGACCGTGACCGGGATGGCCGGGTCGCCGGCGGAGAGCTTGAGGCCCTCCCAGGGGATGGAGATCAGGCACTGTCGCAGGTGTTCCCGCGACTCGTCCAGGGTTGGCCGGTCAACCGGTTCGCCGCCGGCCAGGAACGAGTGCTGGAGCAGCCGGTCGTTGGGCCGGGGGTCCGGCACGCCCTGCGGCACGACGATCTCCTCGGTGGCGGTGCCGGTCGGCTTGTGCCGGCGTACGGCCACCTTCCGGCCGCCGATGGTGGCCTTGTGCTCGGAGCGCTTGACCACCGGGCGGCCCTCGACCTCGACGAGCTTGTAGACCAGCCCGGCGGTGGGCGCGCCGGAGCCGGTGACCACGGCGGTGCCTGCGCCGTACATGTCGACAGGCTCGGCGGCGAGCGAGGCGATGGCGTGCTCGTCGAGGTCACCGGAGACGATGATCTTGGTTTCGGTGGCGCCCAGGGAGTCGAGCAGCTCGCGGGACTGCTGCGCGATCACCGCCAGGTCGCCCGAGTCGATCCGCACCGCCCGCAGGTCGGGCCCGGCCACCGCGATCGCGTTGCGGATGCCCTGGCTGATGTCGTACGTGTCGACCAGCAGCGTGGTGTCCTTGCCCAGCGTGGCGACCTGCGAGGCGAACGCGGCCCGCTCGTCGGAGTGCAGCAGGGTGAACGCGTGCGCGGCCGTGCCGGCGGTCGGGATGCCGTAGCGCAGCCCGGCGGCGAGGTTCGAGGTGAACCGGAAACCGGCCAGGTACGCGGCCCGCGCCGCGGCCACCGCCGCCTCCTCGTGCGCGCGCCGGGAGCCCATCTCGATGAGCGTCCGCCCGCGTGCCGCGGTGACCATCCGCGCTGCGGCTGCGGCCACGGCGCTGTCGTGGTTGAGCACGGAGAGGATGAGCGTCTCCAGCACCACGCACTCGGCGAAGCCGCCGGAGACGGTGAGGATCGGCGAGCTGGGGAAGAACAGCTCGCCCTCGGCGTAGCCCTCGATGTCGCCAGTGAAGCGGTAGTCGCGCAGCCAGGCGGCGGCCTGCTCGTCGACCACCCCGGTACGCCGCAGGAAGTCGACCTCGTCGGCGTCGAAGCGGAAGTCGCGGATCAGCTCGATCAGCCGGCCGGTGCCGGCCACCACCCCGTAGCGACGACCTGCGGGCAGCCGGCGGCTGAACACCTCGAAGACGCAGCGGCGGTCGGCGGAGCCGTCGCGGAGGGCGGCACTGACCATGGTCAGCTCGTAGTGGTCGGTCAGCAGCGCGGGGCGAAGGGTGCTCACCGCCCCAGCCTAGGGTTCACCCGCCATCGCCGCCGTCGTGGCCCGGGATCGCCCGCAGGGCGGCCCGCAGCTCGGCCCGGCCGGCGACGCCGAGCTTGCCGTAGATCCGCTGGAGGTGGTTCTCCACCGTGCGGGCCGAGAGGTAGAGCCGCTCGGCGATGACCCGGCTGGTCACCCCGTCGGCGGCGAGCCGGGCCACCTGCCACTCGCGTTCGCTCAGCGCCGGGAGGCCGGCCTGCAACGCCGGGGTACGGACCAGGTCGCAGCGGCCGAGCAGGGCGGCGAGGTGTTCCCGGGCCGCGGCCGTCGCCGGGGACCGCTGCCGGCGCAGCCGGTCCAGGGCGGTGGCGGTGGCCTCCGCCGCGTAGACGGTCAGCTCGAGCGCGTCGAAGCCGTCGGCGACCGCCAGCAGTTCGTCGGCGGAGCCGCCCGCGGTGGCCCGGGCGTGCCGGGCGAGCAGCGGGGGCAGCAGCCCGTCGACCCGCTCGGAGAGCTCGGCGAGCCGCTGCGCGACGGTGCGCCGGCCGCCGTCGGAGCAGGTCGGGCCGAGCGGCGCGGTCGCCTGGCCCAGCCGGACCAGGTCGTGCAGCACGTGCACCTCGTGGCCGGCGAAGCCGTCCGCGCGCAGCCGGTCGGCCAGCCCGCTCAGGTGCTTGACGGCGCCGGATACGTCGCCACCGGCGGCGAGCACCGCGCCCCGGGCCTGCTCCAGCCACGGGTACAGCACGATCATGCCCGGGGCGTGGGTGCGGTCGGCCTCCGCCATCGCCTCGGCCGCCTGCGCGGCGTCGCCCCGCAGCGCCGCCGCCTGGGCCCGCTCGGCCTGGGCCAGTCCCGCGTAGACCCGGCTGGTGGCGAGCACCGCGCAGGCGCCGAGGCTGGTCCGCAGCGCCGCGTCGCTCTGGCCGCGCAGCCGGGCCGCGTACGCCTGGAGGATGGCCAGGTAGCCGGTGCCGAGCCGGAAGTCGCCGGCCCCGGCCAGGTCGGCGAACTCGTCGGCCACGATCGCGTCGATGCCGGCCAGGTCGCCCGCGAGCGCCAGCCGGGTGCCCCGGGCCAGCTCCAGGGCCAGTTGCAGGTACGGCATGTCCGCCCGCCACCGGCCCGCCTCGGCCTGCACCCGGTTGATCGCGGTGGCGCTGCGGTGCAGCTGCCCCTGCGCGGCCTGGAGGTGGGCGATCGTGCTGCGCGCCAGCTCCCGGGCGGCGACGCTCGCGGCCGGCCGGTCCAGCACCGTCTGCCCGAGCCGCAGCGCGATGCCGGTGTCCAGCCGGTGCAGCCGCATGATGCCCTCGAAGGCCAGCACCCGGGCCTGGTCGGCGGAGTCGGTCAGGGTCGACCGGCGGGCGGCGATCTCCTCCACCGTGGACTCCCGGCTCAGCCCCCAGTAGCTGACCATGCCCCGCACGGTCAGCCAGCGGCTCAGCCGCCGGTCGCCCTCGATGTCGGTGGCGACCGCGTCCAGCACCCCGATCGCCTCGTCCGGCCGGTCGGCGAACATCAGGATGGTGGCCAGCAGCTCCGCCGCGTCGAAGCCGCCGCCCGCGTCGAGCGCCGCGCGGGCCAGCCGGGTCGCCAGCGGTACGTCGTAGCGGGCGAACGCCTGTCGGGCCGCGTCGAGCAGCAGGGCCGGATCCTGCGCGGTGCCCGAGTCGAGCCGCCACACGGCCACCCGGAGCAGGTCGTCGCGGCGTCGCTTGCCGACCAGCTCCAGCAGCTCGGCGAGGCGGGCCTGCAACCGTCGCGTCCGGCTGACGGGGCAGCGGCGGCGCATCACCTCGCCGTAGAGCGGGTGGGCCAGCCGCACGTTCGCCCGGCGGTCGTCGTGTTCCACGGCGATCAGCCCGCGTTCCTCGGCGGTCTCCACGTCCACCGGGTCGGCGGCCTGGTTGAGCAGGTGCAGGCCGAGCGGTTCACCGAAGGCGACCAGCTCCACCACCCCGCGTACGCCCGAGGTGAGCTGGCCGATCCGCACGTCGATCAGGTCGGTCAGGTTGGGCGCCAGCTCCAGCCGGCCGGTCCACTTCCAGATCCCGTACGTGCGGGTCAGCTCCCCGCGGTCGGCGGCGAACACCAGCTCGCGCAGCAGCAGCGGGTTGCCCTCGGAGAGCCGGCCGAGCCGGTCGGCGGAGGTGGCGTCGACCGGTCCCTCCAGGATCGCGGAGAGCAGCCGCGTGGTCTCGGCCGGCGGCAGCGGCTTCAGCTCGACGTGGTCGACCAGGCCGTCGGTCCACAGGGCGCGGATCGGCAGCGGGAGCTGCTCGCCGTCGCGTGACGTGCCGACGACCGTGGCGTTGTCGGAGCGGGCCACCAGGTGCACCAGCGCCGCCGACGGCGGGTCGAGCAGGTGCGCGTCGTCGACCGCGAGCACGATCCGGCGGCCGGCCGCCTGCTGCTGCAGCACGTCCACCGCCCAGCGCAGGATGCCGGCGGGGGAGAGGCCCTGCGGCTGCTCCGTCGGGAGCACCTGGACGAGACCGCCGAAGGGGAGCGCGGCCGTGGTGGCGCTGGCCGCGATCGTCCAGACGGCGTACCCGTCGCGGGGGAGGGCCGCCATCCCCTCGCGCAGCAGGCGGCTCTTGCCGATGCCCGCGTTGCCGCTGAAGAAGATGCCCCGCCGCTCCGCGCCGGTCACCGCCGACAGCAGACGGTTGAGCTCATCCGTTCGGCCGACGAACCCCCACCGACTCATCGGGGCAGCATATCGATCGGAATCCGTCCGCGTGCACATCGTCACGCACCGAAGTTGAGTAGTCTCGTGATTACCTCTGAGTATTCGAAGTGTTCGGTCCCGGGACCTGGCCGCCCGTACTCTTCCGGCATCCGGGTGCCGTCACCGGACGATTCCATGCGGCCGGCCGCTGCCGGTCGCCTGCCACGGGAGGCCGCTTTCGATGAAGCCCGGTCCTCTCCCCGCCGTCGACAGGCCCGACGACATGGCCGGAGCCGAACTGCCCCGTCGGGACCGGCTGCCCGTCCGGCTGGGGGTGACCGAGCCCCGCCCGGAGGAGCCGCTGGCCGTGATCGGCGTCGGCCCGGCCGCCGCGGGGCGGCGCGAGGTGCTCGCCCACCTGCTCCAGCTCGATCCCGCCATGCTCGCCGTGCCCGCCGGCAGTTGGCTCGTGGTGCGCCACTCCCAGGTGCCGACGCGGGCCGCGTACGTGCCCGGCTACCGCCAGCCCCACTCCTACGGCGCCGACCGGCTGGCCGCCGGGCCGGCGCTCGCGCGCCCGCCGCGCCGGGTCGAGCTGAGCCTGCCCGAGCCCCTGCTGCGGCACTTCAGCCTCGTCGACACGCCGGACACGGGTGCCCTCGGGGCGGCCGGCGGCCGGCTGCTGCTCGACGCGGCGGGCCGGTCCGGGGCGGTGCTCTTCGTGATCGCCGCCGACCAGGCCTTCACCGCGGTCGAACTCCACCTGCTCGCCGACCTGGCCCGTGCCGGCGTCGGGGTCGTCTTCGCGGTCACCCCGGGCGCCGGCGGCTGGGCCCCGGTGCCGGAGGGCGCGGCCACGACGGAGGGCACGGGGGCGTCCGTCGGGTCGGCCCCCGCACCGGTGGACCCGGTCGCGGTCACCGTCGAGGCGCACCGGGCGGCCCTGCTGGCCGCCGTGCCCGGGCTCGCCGACGCCCGCTGGTTCCCGATCGACGCCGCGGCTGACGGGGCGGACCTGCGCCGGGCGCTGGTCGGCTGGGCCGCCGACGAGGGGCTGCGACGGGCGAGCGCCGAGCCGCCGGTGCTGCCGGGGTCGCAGGGCCGGGTGCCGGTGGTGGCCGACCCGGGTGGCTGGTCGGAGCAGCTCGACCGGCAGGCCCGGTCCTCCTCCCGGCGCATCCGCCAGCACCTCGCCCTGGAGGTGGCGAACATCCACCTCCGCGTGGTGCAGGAGATCGTCTTCGGGGTCGGTTGCGCCGGCCTGCCGCAGCTGCTCGACCGCGAGATGGAGGCGCTGTCGCTGCTGGCCACCGCCCAGTGCGACGAGGCGGTGCGCGGGCTCGTCGAGGAGGCCGCCGGTCGGGTCTTCGGCGCGCCGCTGCCGGCGGGTGTCCGGCGGCGCCTCGACGCCCCGCTGCGCTGGGGCCTGACGGAGCACCGGGGCGAGCACGAGCTGGACCGCGTGCTGCTCGTCACCAGCACCGGCGGCGTGGCGGGACTGGCCGGGACCGGCGCGACCGACACGCTGGCGAGCTACCCGGGCGTGGCGCGCGTGGAGGTGCTCCCGCCGGTGGCCGTGGCCCTCTCGGGCGGCTGCTGGCAGCACTGGCGCAGCCCCGGCAACCACGACCCCAACGCCGCCCGGGCCTGGGCGCAGCGCGCGCTGCGGGAGGTCGAACTGGAACTGTGCCGGGAGGTGTCCCGGCGGTTCGAGGTGGTCCGCCTCTCGCTGGACGGGGTGCTCTCCGATGCTGTCGACCACGGCATCCTGCTCGCCTGAGGGCGATCTGGTCGCCTGCGGCGTCGGTGCCGGGCGGCCGTCGCCCGCTGCCGCCCACGCCCTTGACCAGGCAGGACGCGGCGATCCGCGCCGGGCCGGCGTTCCGGTTCCTCGGTTCGCCGACTCCGGTGGCACGATGGGGGGCATGGCGGCTCCGCAGGTTGCACCTGTCGAGACGCCGGACACCGATGAGGTGCCGGCGTCCGACCGGCCGTGGGTGACGATCGTGTGGGACGACCCGGTCAACCTCATGACGTACGTGACCTGGGTCTTTCAGAAGCTCTTCGGCTACAGCCGGGAAAAGGCGGAAGAGCTCATGCTCGACGTGCACCACAAGGGCCGCGCCGTGGTCTCCAGCGGCGCCCGGGAGCGGATGGAGCACGACGCGTCGCAGCTGCACGCGTACGGGCTGTGGGCGACGGTGGACCGGTCGTGAGCATGTTCCGTCGCCAGGGCGACCGCTACGTCGTCACCTTCGCCGTCGACGAGGTGCGGGTGCTGCGGAAGGTGGCATCCGAGGTGGTCGGGCTGCTCACCGACGGCTTCGACCACACCGACCCGGTGGTGGGCCGGCTCTTCCCCGAGGTCTACCCGGAGGACCCGTCCGGCACGGCCGAGTTCCGCCGCTACACCGAGGGCGACCTCAAGACCGCCAAGATCGACCAGGCTGGCGCGATCCTCGCGTCGCTGCCCGACGAGGCCGGCGGCGAGGTGCGTCTCGACGCGGAGGCGGCCGAGGCGTGGCTGCGGGCGCTCAACGACGCCCGGCTGGCGATGGGCGTCCGGCTGGAGATCAAGGACGGCACCGATCTCGGCGAGGAGCTCGACGACGCGGTCGCCGAGGACCCGACCTCCAGCCGGGTGTTCCAACTGTCGGTCTACGCGTACCTCGGCTATCTCCAGGAATCCCTGCTCAACGCCTTGATCGACTAGGCGTGACCGGCACCACCTCAACGTCGCGGCAGGTACGCGTTAGGCTGGACCACGTGCTGAGCATCGACCGGTCGATCATCGACGCGATCGTCGCCCACGCCCGGCGGGACCACCCCGACGAGGCGTGCGGCGTGGTCGCCGGTCCCGCCGGCAGCGACACCCCCACCCGGCACATTCCGATGGACAACGCCGCCCGTTCCATGACGTTCTACGAGTTCGACTCGATGGAGCAGCTGCGGGTGTGGCGCGAGATGGACGACCGGGACGAGGAGCCCGTCGTCATCTACCACTCGCACACCGCCACGGAGGCCTACCCGTCCCGCACGGACATCTCGTTCGCCGGTGAGCCCGGCGCGCACTACCTGCTGGTCTCCACCCGCGACGCCGACACGGAGGAGATCCGCTCCTTCCGGATCGTCGACGGCGTGGTGACCGAGGAGCCGGTCCGGATCGTGGACGCGGGGGTGGACCCGCACGCCGTGCAGTCCTACATGTTCGGGCAGAGCCCGGCGACGGTCGACTACGAGTGTTCCGGCCGCTGATCCAGCGCCGTCACACCCGTTTACGTCCCGTCACCCTTCGGCACGCCCGACCATCATCGAGGAGCACGACACCATGGCCATCGAGGTTCGCATCCCCACCATCCTGCGCAGCTACACCGGCGGCGCGAAGGTCGTCGAGGGCGCCGGCGACACGCTGGGCGACCTGCTCGCCGACCTGGACTCCCGGCACGCCGGCCTGAAGGCCCGGCTGGTCACCGACGCCGGTGCGCTGCACCGCTTCGTCAACGTCTACGTCAACGACGAGGACGTCCGTTTCCTCGGCGCGCTGGACGCCAAGCTCAACGACGGCGACAGCGTGACCATCCTGCCGGCCGTCGCCGGTGGCGCGTTCGGCTTCGCCGCGGCTGCCGCGATCGCCCAGCACGGCGCCGCGGTCGCCGTGCGGTCGGCCGCCGCCGCCCGCTGACGGGGGCGGTCGCCATGGCGCGGTACGACAGCCTTCTCGACGCCTGCGGAGGAACTCCCCTGGTCGGGCTGCCCCGGCTCTCGCCGACGGTGCCCGACGGGGCGCCGCCGGTGCGGCTCTGGGCGAAGCTGGAGGACCGGAACCCGACCGGCAGCATCAAGGACCGGGCGGCCACGTTCATGGTCCGGGCGGCCGAGGAGTCCGGCCGGCTCCGGCCGGGCGACACGATCCTCGAACCGACCAGCGGCAACACCGGCATCTCGCTGGCGATGGTGGCCAAGCTGCGCGGCTACCGGCTGGTCTGCGTGATGCCGGAGAACGTCTCGACCGAGCGGGTGCAGCTGCTCCGGATGTACGGCGCGGAGATCATCTTCTCGCCGGCGGCGGGCGGCTCCAACCAGGCGGTCGCCACCGCCAAGCAGATCTCGGCCGAGCACCCCGACTGGGTCATGCTCTACCAGTACGGCAACGAGGGGAACGCCCGGGCGCACTACGAGACCACCGGCCCGGAGCTGCTGCACGACCTGCCCACGATCACGCACTTCGTGGCGGGCCTCGGCACCACCGGGACGCTGATGGGCACCGGGCGCTACCTGCGCGAGAAGGTCGACGGCATCCAGGTCGTCGCGGCCGAGCCGCGCTACGGCGAGCTGGTCTACGGGCTGCGCAACATCGACGAGGGCTACGTCCCCGAGCTCTACGACGCGTCGGTGCTGTCCCGGCGCTTCTCCGTCGGCACCCGCGACGCGGTGCTGCGGACCCGGCAGCTCGTCGAGGTGGAGGGCATCTTCGCCGGCTTCTCCACGGGCGCGATCCTGCACGCCGCCCTGGCGGTGGCGCACGAGGCCGTCCGCGCCGGCCAGCGGGCCGACGTGGCCTTCGTGGTCTGCGACGGCGGCTGGAAGTACCTCTCCACCGGGGCGTACGGCGGCACCCTCGCCGACGCGGAGGAAGCCCTGGAGGGCCAGCTCTGGGCGTGACGTCCCGTGGCCGGGCGGCCGACCCACGTCGGTGGCCCGGCCGCCCGTCACGGCCCCCGCGACGTGGCCGGCCCGCTCACCCAGCGCTACCGTCGGACGCCGTCTCGTCACGGGATCCGGGCGGGCGGCCCGGACGGGTGTCACGTTGGTGACAACTTCCTGTGGATGACTCTTGTCGTCGCGCGGGCGCGCGTAGGCTGCCCTGCGTGGTGTACGCGCCGGTAGAGATCATCCACAGCGGGACCGTCGACGCGGAAACTACGCATAGTTACAGTGAGAAGACTCGATGCGACTGACCGTCCTGGGCTGCGCGGGCAGTTTCCCCGGTCCCGAGTCCCCCTGCTCGGCCTACCTCGTCGAGGCGGACGGCTTCCGGCTGCTCGTCGACTTCGGCTCCGGGTCGCTGTCCAACCTCCAGCGCTACGCGGGGCTGCACGCCCCCGACGCCATCATCCTCACCCACCTGCACTGCGACCACATCCTCGACGCGGTGACGTACGTGGTGGTCCGCCGCTACGCCCCGGACGGCCCCTACCCGTCGCTGCCCGTCTACGCCCCCGCCGGCGCACCCGACCGGTTGGCCGCCGCGTACGGGCAGGAGGACGGCACGGTCGAGGACGTCTACCAGTTCTACGCCCTCGAACCCGGCACCTTCCCGATCGGCCCGTTCGCGGTCACCGTCGACCGGGTGAACCACCCCGTCGAGACGTACGGCGTCCGGCTGGAGCACGGCGGCCGGGTGCTCTGCTACTCCTCGGACACCGCGCCCTGCGACGCCCTGTTGCGGCTGGCCCAGGACGCCGACACGTTCCTCTGCGAGGCGAGCTACCTCGACGGCGTGGAGAACCCGCCGGACCTGCACCTGACCGGCGGGGAAGCCGGCGAGGTGGCGACCAAGGCGGGGGTGGGCCGGCTGCTGCTCACCCACCTCGTGCCCGCCTGGGGCAGCGAGGCGCACACCGTGGCGTCGGCCGGCGCCGCCTTCGACGGGCCGCTCGAGGTGGTCCGGCCCGGCGCCAGCTACGAGATCTGACCGGGCAATCCGACGTCCGGCCGCTCCGTGCCTCGCGCGGGGCCTCGAAAACCGGGTCGTCCGCCTAATATCTCGCCGGTGAGCGACTCCCCCTCCGGGTCGGCCGGCTGGCAGCCCCACCCGCCAACTCCTCCCACGGGCCCGCCCGGCCCGACTGGTCCGCTGTTCCCGCCGGCCCCGGCCGGGACCTGGCCAGGCCACCCGCCGCCGCACCCGCCGTCGGCCGCCGGGCCCTACCCGCCGCCCGGACAACGTGTCGCGTACCCGCCGGTGGCCGGCCTTCCGCCGGCCGGGTCCGGCTCGGCACCGCCGCGCCGGTCCACCGGGCTGCGGGTGCTTTTCGTGCTGCTCGCCGGGCTGCTCGCGACCGGGCTCTGCGCCGGTGGCGGCATCGCGGGCTACCTGGGTTGGTGGGAGCCCCGGCAGGACATGGCCGAGCGGCGCGCGATCTTCGCGGACTGGGGGCGGCCGCACAGCTTCACCTCCGACGGGCTCGTCGAGGGCGACGACGCGTCGTCGCAGGTGTACCGGTTCACCTGCCCGCAGGGGCGGTGCCCGGTGGACCTCGGCGAACGGGTGCACGACTGGCTCGTCACCGCCGGAGCGCAGGACGCCAGGATCGAGGACGTGACGCGTTGCGTGGCCCACGGCTTCCAGTACGGCGGCCCCACCTGCACCTGGACGTGGCGGGCGAACGGTTGCCGGGCGACCGTGACGACGACGGGCCTGGACAAGGTGCCGAGTGGCTGGGACCGGCCGCTCGTGCTCAACGTCCGCATCCGTGAGTGCGACTGATCCGGGCGGCGGACGCGCCGTCGACCGGGCCGGGGCACCCCGGAACGGCACGACCACCGCACCGCATAGGGTGCAGGGATGGCGCGACCTGACGGGCGGCGACCCGACGAACTCCGACCTGTGACGTTGACCCGGGGCTGGAGCACCCATCCGGAGGGCTCGGTGCTCGTGGAGTTCGGCGGCACCCGGGTGCTCTGCACCGCCAGCGTGACCGAGGGCGTGCCCCGCTGGCGCAAGGGCTCCGGGCTCGGCTGGGTCACCGCCGAGTACGCGATGCTGCCACGGGCCACCAACACCCGCTCCGACCGGGAGAGTGTGAAGGGCCGCGTCGGTGGGCGTACGCACGAGATCTCCCGGCTGATCGGGCGGAGCCTGCGGGCGTCCATCGACCTGAAGGCCCTCGGCGAGAACTCGATCGTGCTCGACTGCGACGTGCTCCAGGCCGACGGCGGCACCCGCACCGCCGCGATCACCGGCGCGTACGTGGCGCTGCACGACGCGGTGACCTGGCTGGCCGGGCGCAAGTCGCTGGCCGGCAAGCCGGAGAAGGTGATGCACCGCTCGGTGGCCGCGATCAGCGTCGGGATCATCGACGGCGAGCCCCGGCTGGACCTCGACTACACCGAGGACGTCGCCGCCGAGGTCGACATGAACGTGGTGTGCACCGGCACCGGCGAGTTCGTCGAGGTGCAGGGCACCGGGGAGGCGGGCGTGTTCGCCCGCGAGCAGCTCGACGCCCTGCTCGACCTGGCCGTCGCCGGCTGCGTGGAACTGGCCGAAGCCCAGCGGAAGGCGCTCTCCCTCCCGTGAGCGCGAGGAGTGAGCTTGCGAGCCCCGCAGTCGCGAACAAAGGTGGATTCTGATGAACAAGGTGCTGCTCGCCACCCGTAACCGCAAGAAGCTCGTCGAGCTCCAGCGGATCCTCGACGGCGCGCTCGGCGCGCACCGCGTCGCCCTGATCGGGCTGGACGACGTCGAGGAATACCCGGAGCTGCCCGAGAGCGGCCTGACCTTCGGCGAGAACGCGCTGATCAAGGCGCGGGAGGGCTGCCGGCGCACCGGCCTGCCGACGATCGCCGACGACTCCGGGCTGGCCGTCGAGGCCCTCAACGGCATGCCGGGGGTGTTCAGCGCCCGCTGGGCCGGCCGGCACGGCAACGACCAGGCCAACCTCCAGCTCGTGCTGGACCAGATCGCGGACCTGCCCGACGAGAACCGGGCCGCGTCCTTCGTCTGCACGGTGGCCCTGGTGCTGCCCGGCGGCAAGGAGCACCTGGTCGATGGCCGGCAGAGCGGCCGGCTGCTCCGGTCGCCGCGCGGCGACGGCGGGTTCGGCTACGACCCGATCTTCCTCGGCGACGGTCAGGACCGCACCAACGCGGAGCTGACGCCGCAGGAGAAGGACGCGGTCAGCCACCGGGGCAAGGCGCTGCGCGAGCTGGCCAAGCTGGTCGCCAAGGTGCTGCCGCCCGCGAGCTGACGGACCCGCCCCGGTGGGAGGGGTGCTGACGGGGTTCGCCGTCATCGTCACCGTCATCGCCGTCGGCTACGCGCTCGGCCGCGGCGGGGTGCTGGGGCCGGAGGCGGCCACCGTCCTCTCCCGTGTCGCGTTCTTCGTCGCGACTCCGGCGCTGCTGTTCGAGACGGTGGCCCGGGCGGACGTGCCCGCGGTCGTCTCGTCCGCCCTCGTCGTCACGGTGGTCAGCACCACCGCCGTGGCGTCGGTGTTCGTCGCCGTCGCGCGGCTCTGCTGGCGTCGCTCCGTCGCGGACGCGACGATCGGCGCGCTGGCCTCGTCGTACGTCAACGCGGCGAACATCGGCATCCCCGTCGCGGTCTACGTCCTCGGGGACGCCTCGTTCGTCGCGCCCGTGCTGATGTTCCAACTGGTCGTCATGACGCCCGTCGCGTTCGCCTTCCTCGAGGCGGCCACGGCGGGAAGCAGGCCGTCGCTCGGCACGGTGGTGCTCCAGCCGCTGACCAACCCGGTCACCATCGCGTGCGCGCTGGGCGTCGCGGCCAGCCTGACCGGCTGGCTGCCGCCGGAGCCGGTCCTGCGGCCGATCGAGCTCGTCGCGGCGATGGCGGTGCCCGCCACGCTGATCGCGTACGGCCTCTCCCTGCACGGCGCACCGCGGCCCGGCTCCGGCGACACCGGACGCGACGTCCGGCTCGCGGTCGTCCTCAAGACGGTGGTCCAGCCGGCCGTCGCCTACCTCGTCGCCCGCTTCGCGATGGGGCTGCCGCCCAACCTCGTGCTGGCCTGCACGGTCACCGCCGCACTGCCGACGGCGCAGAACGTCTTCGTCTACGCGATCCGCTACGGCCGGGGCACGGTCCTGGCGCGCGACTCGATCCTGCTGTCGACGGTGGCCGCCGTGCCCGTGCTGATCGGGGTGGCGGTGCTGGCGGGCTGACACCCGGCCGGCGCCCGGGCCACCGTGGCGCCACGGCGGCCCGGCGCGGGCCGTCAGTCGAGGGGGCCGATCTCGCGCTCGATGGCGGCGCGCAGCTCGGGCCCGGCCAGCACGGCCCGGGCGGCCTCCATCAGCGGGGCCAGGAAGACGTCCGGCCCGGGTTCCCCGGCGATCCCGCCGAGCGCCGCGACGGCCGCCCGCCCGGCCGGCGACGGGGTGAGCGGGGCGCGCAGCTGGAGCCCGCGTACCCCGGCGAGCAGTTCGACGGCGAGCAGGCTGGTCAGGTTGTCCAGCACGGTGCGTAGCTTCTTGGCCGCCGCCCAGCCCATGGAGACGTGGTCTTCCTGCATGCCGCTGGTGGGCAGCGAGTCGACCGACGCCGGCGCGGCGAGCCGCCGGTTCTCCGCGACGATCCCGGCCGCCGTGTACTGGGCGATCATCAGCCCGGAGTTGACTCCGGCGTCGGGGGAGAGGAACGCCGGCAGCTCCCGGGACCGGGTGACGTCGAGCAGCCGGTCCACCCGGCGCTCGGCGATCGCGCCCACCTCGGCGGCGGCGATGGCCAGGAAGTCCGCGGCGAAGCCGAGCGGCGCGCCGTGGAAGTTGCCGGTCGACTCGACGCGGCCGTCGGGCAGCACCACCGGGTTGTCCACCACCGAGACCAGCTCCCGCCCGGCCACCGTTCGGACGAAGTCCAGGGTGTCCCGGGCCGCCCCGGCGACCTGCGGCGCGCACCGCATCGAGTACGCGTCCTGCACCGCGTGCGCGAGGTCGTCGCGGTGCGAGTCCATCACCCGGGAGTCCTGGAGCAGCCGGTGGATGTTCGCCGCCGAGGCCGACTGCCCGGGGTGCGGCCGGATGGCGTGCAGCTCCGGCAGGAACGGCCGCTCCGAGCCGAGCATCGCCTCGATGGCGAGGGCGGCGGTGACGTCGGCCATCGTGAACAGGTGCGCGGCGTCGTGGATCGCCAGCAGCAGCATGCCGAGCATGCCGTCGGTGCCGTTGATCAGCGCCAGCCCCTCCTTGGCGGCCAGCCCGACCGGCGACAGCCCGGCCCGGCGCAGCGCGTCGGCGGCGGGCAGCCGCTCGCCGGCCGGGCCGAGCACCCAGCCCTCGCCGAGCAGCACCAGCGCGCAGTGCGCCAGCGGCGCCAGGTCGCCGGAGGCGCCCAGCGAGCCGTGCTCCGGCACCCACGGCGTCACGTCGTGGTTGAGCAGGTCGACAAGCGCCTCGGCGAGCAGGGGCCGGACCCCGGAGCGGCCGAGCGCCAGCGAGCGGACCCGCAGCAGCATCATGGCCCGGACCACCTCGCGCGGCATCGGCGCGCCCACCCCGGCCGCATGGGAGCGGATCAGCGCGTGCTGGAGCTCGGCCCGCCGCTCGGGCGCGACGAAGGTGTTCGCCAGCGCGCCGAAGCCGGTGGAGACGCCGTAGACCGGCCGGCCGGCGGCCTCGATGCCGTCGACGATGGACCGGCTGACGGTCATGGCGTCGACGGTGGCCGGGTCGAGGACGACCTTGGCGGTGCCGCGCGCGACGGCGAGCACGTCGGCGGGGGAGATCCCGGTGGGCAGGACGGTGACGGTCATTGGGGCACTCCGTTGCGCAGAACCTGGCGGATCAGTGGCACACCGGGCCGGTAGGCCAGGTGCAGGTGGGACGGGGCGTCGAGGATCATCAGGTCGGCCCGGGCCCCGGGCCGCAGCACCCCGACGTCGTCGCGGCGCAGCGCCCGGGCGCCGCCGGCGGTCGCGGCCCAGACGGCCTCCGCCGGGGTCATCCGCATCTCGCGTACGGCGAGCGCGACGCAGAACGGCATCGACGAGGTGTACGACGAACCGGGGTTGCAGTCGGTCGCCAGCGCCACGATCACGCCGGCGTCCAGCAGTCGGCGGGCGTCCGGGTAGGGCGAGCGGGTGGAGAACTCGGCGCCGGGCAGCAGGGTCGCGACGGTGGTCGGCTCGAATCCGGAGACCCACGTCTCGCCGGCCGAGGCCAGCGCGTCGACGTCGGCGTCGGTCAGGTGGGTGCAGTGGTCGACGCTCGCCGCGCCCAGCTCGACGCCGAGCTGGACGCCCGGCCCGGGGCCGAGCTGGTTGGCGTGCACCCGCACGCCCAGCCCGACGGCCTGCCCGCAGGCGAGGATGGCGCGGGCGTGGTCGACGTCGAACGCGCCCCGCTCGCAGAAGACGTCGATCCAGCGGGCGTGCGGCGCGGCGGCGGCCAGCATCGGCCCGCAGACCAGGCCCACGTAGTCGTCGGGGCGGTCGGCGTACTCGGCGGGGACCACGTGCGCGCCGAGGAAGGTGGTCTCCTCGCTGACCTCGGCGGCGATCGCCAACGAGCGGGCCTCGTCGGCGACGGTGAGGCCGTACCCGCTCTTGATCTCCATGGTGGTGGTGCCCTGCCGCATCGCCTCGCCGCGCAGCCGGCGCACGGTGGCCCGCAGCTCGTCGTCGGTGGCCGCCCGGGTCGCGCCGACGGTGGTCCGGATGCCGCCGCCGGTGTACGGCTGCCCGGCCATCCGGGCGGCGAACTCGGCGGCCCGGTCCCCGGCGAAGACCAGGTGGGCGTGGCTGTCCACGAAGCCGGGGAGCACGGCGGCGCCCCGGGCGTCCAGTCGCCGGTCGGCGGCCGGCGCGTCGCGGGACGGCCCGATCCAGGCCACCCGCCCCTCCTCGACCAGCAGGGCGGCGTCGCGCCGGATGCCCAGCGGGCCGCCCTCGTCGCCGGGCGGGTCGTTGGTCACCAGCTCGCCGATGTCGTCGACCAGCAGACTGCTCACGAGGTCACCTCCTCGATCGTCGCGGTCAGTTCGGCCGGCACGTCGACCGTGAGGTGCCGGCCGTCGCGCACCACCGGCCGGCCGTCCACCACGACGTGCGTGACGTCGGCCGCGCCGGCCGCGAACCAGACCCCCACCGGCGGTACGCCGGCCGTGCGCGGGCTGTCCAGCCGTACGGTCACCAGGTCGGCGCGCGCCCCCACGGCGATCCGCCCGGCGTCGCGCCAGCCCAGCGCGGCGTGACCGCCGACGGTGGCCGCGTCGCGTAGTTCGGCGGGGCCGAAGTGCCCGCGCCGGCGGGTGCGCAGCCGCTCGTCCAGTTCGACCGCGCGCGCCTCCTCGAAGAGGTCGATCACGGCGTGGCTGTCGCTGCCCAGGCTGAGCGGCAGGCCGACGTCGGCCATCCGCCGGGCCGGGCCGATCCCGTCGGCCAGGTCCCGCTCGGTGGTCGGGCAGAGGCAGACGCCCGTGCCGGCGTCCCCGAGCAGCGTGAGGTCGCCGCCGGTCAGGTGGGTGGCGTGCACGGCCGTGGTGTTCGGGCCGAGCGCCCCCCGGTCGGCGAGCAGCCGGGCCGGGGTGCAGCCGTGCGCGGCCCGGCAGGCGTCGTTCTCGGCGGGCTGCTCGGAGAGGTGCACGTGCAGGGGTGCGCCGCGCCGGTCCGCCCAGCCGGCCACGGTGGCGAGCTGTCCGGCGGGCACCGCGCGCACCGAGTGGATCGCCGCGCCGACCCGGGCGTGGTCGTCGGCGGGCCGGAACGCGTCGACCCGTTCCGCCCAGCGCAGCGCGTCGCCGTCGCCGAAGCGTCGCTGCGGCCCGGCGAGCGGCTCCCCGTCGACGGTGGCGGTCAGGTAGCAGGTGTCCAGCAGGGTGATCCGGATCCCGGCGTGGGCGGCGGCCTCGACCAGCGCCGCACCCATCGCGTTCGGGTCCGCGTACGGGGTGCCGTCCGGGTCGTGGTGCACGTAGTGGAACTCGCCGACACAGGTGATGCCGGCCAGCGCCATCTCGGCGTAGACCGCCCGGGCCAGGGCCAGGTACGAGTCCGGGTCCAGCCGCTGCGCCACCGCGTACATCCGGTCGCGCCAGGTCCAGAAGTCGCCGCGCCCGCCGTGGGTGCGCCCGCGCAGTGCCCGGTGGAACGCGTGCGAGTGCGCGTTGGCGAGCCCGGGCAGGGTCAGCCCGGGCAGCCGCTCGGCATCGGTCATGACCTCGACCCCGGCGGGCGGCGTGCTCCCGGCCGTCAGCGGCGTCACCCCGGTGATCCGCCCGTCGGTCGTCTCGATCAGCACGTCGGCGGTCGGCTCGGTGTGGTCGGGCAGCCAGGCGTACTCGGCCAGCCAGCGGGTCCCGGTCATGTCGTGTGCCCCCTGTCGAGCTGAATCGTCTGCGACATCAGTCGATCACGGTGGGGCCGGGTCGGCTGTGGTGCCGGCCGATCGCCGCCGGGCTGAGTCGTCTGCGACATCAGCTCGAAAGGGCCGCAACAGCGACCCCGGCCCCGCAGACGGGAAGGAGAACGTCGCCCGATCGTGGTCAGCGGCGGCATGCCAGCTCCTCCAGCACCCGGGCCAGGGCGGTGGCCCCGGCCGCGCAGTCGGCGTCGCTGGCCGACTCCGCCGGCGAGTGCGACACCCCCGTCGGGTTGCGCACGAAGAGCATCGCCGTGGGCAGGTGCGCGGCGAGCACCCCGGCGTCGTGCCCGGCTCCGGTCGGCAGCACCGGCGCGTCGAGCAGGGTCGCCAGCCGGTCGGCCAGGCCGCCGTCGAAGGAGACCAGCGGAGTGGCCGACTCCTCCGTAAGCGCCAGCTCCGTACCGTCGCGGCGGGCCCGCTCGGCGGCCTTCGCGCGTACCGCGTCGACCAGCCCCGTCAGCGTCTCCGGCTCGGCGGCCCGGGCGTCCAGCCAGCCGGTCACCCTCGACGGGATCGCGTTGGTGGCGTTCGGCTCGACCGCCACCCGGCCGACGGTGGCGTGGGCGCCGCGCAGCCGCGCCTCCTTGTTGGCCGCCAGCACCGTGAAGGCGTACGTCAGCATGGGGTCGCGGCGGTCGGCCATCCGGGTCGTACCGGCGTGGTTGCCCTCGCCGGTGAACTCGAAGCGCCAGCGGCCGTGCGGCCAGATCGCGCTGGCCACCCCGACCGGCGCGCCGGCGTCCACCATCGCGCGGCCCTGCTCGACGTGCAGCTCGACGAAGGCGGCGAAGCCGCCGAGCAGCTCGGGCCGGGCGCCCGCCGGCCGGGCGCCCAGCGCCTCGGCGAAGCTCACCCCGCCGGCGTCGCGCAACCCGGCCGCGCGCTCCACCGCGATCTCCCCGGCGAGCAGCCGCGACCCCAGGCACGGTACGCCGAACCGCGCGCCCTCCTCCTCCACGAACGCGCCGACCACCACGGGTCGGGCCGGCGCGACGCCGGCCGCGCGCAGCTCGTCGACGGCGAGGAACGCGCTGACGATGCCGAGCGGCCCGTCGTACGCCCCGCCGTGCGGCACCGAGTCGAAGTGACTGCCCGTCAGCACCGCGTCGCCGGCCTCCGGGTCACCCCACCGGGCGAACAGGTTGCCGTTGCCGTCGTCGGTGACCGGCATGCCCCGGCGGTCGGCCTGCGCGCGGAACCACTCCCGCAGCCGCAGCTCCGGCCCGGTCAGCGCGTACCGCAGGTAGCCGCCGCTGCCCTCGTCGCGCCCGACCGGCGCGATCTCGTCCCACAGCGCCCGGAACCGGGCGGCGAGGCCGCTCATGCGGTACCTCCGTTGTTCGCGACTGCGGGGCTCCGCTGCGCTGCACTCCTCGCGCTCACGGGTTGTCCCCCTCCGCCATCGGCACCCGCACGCCGGTGGCCTCCGCGACCTCGCGGGCGGCGTCGTAGCCGGCGTCGACGTGCCGGATGACGCCCATCGCCGGGTCGTTGGTCAGCACCCGCTCGATCTTCTGCCCGGCCAGCGCCGTGCCGTCGGCCACGCAGACCTGCCCGGCGTGGATGGACCGGCCGATGCCGACCCCGCCGCCGTGGTGGATCGACACCCAGGACGCCCCGCTGGCGGTGTTGACCAGCGCGTTGAGCAGCGGCCAGTCGGCGACCGCGTCGGAGCCGTCGGCCATCGCCTCGGTCTCCCGGTAGGGACTCGCCACGCTGCCGCAGTCCAGGTGGTCCCGGCCGATCACCACCGGCGCGGAGAGCTCGCCGGAGGCGACCATCTCGTTGAACCGCACGCCCGCCTTGTCCCGCTCGCCGTAGCCGAGCCAGCAGATCCGCGCCGGCAGGCCCTGGAACGCGACCCGCTCGCCGGCCATCCGGATCCACCGCGCGAGGGACTCGTTCTCCGGGAACAGCTCCAGGATCGCGCGGTCGGTCGCGGCGATGTCGGCCGGGTCCCCGGAGAGCGCCGCCCACCGGAACGGGCCCTTGCCCTCGCAGAACAGCGGCCGGATGTACGCGGGCACGAAGCCGGGGAAGTCGAAGGCCCGCTCGAAGCCGCCGAGCTTCGCCTCGCCCCGGATCGAGTTGCCGTAGTCGAAGACCTCCGCGCCGGCGTCCAGGAACCCGACCATCGCCTCGACGTGCTTCGCCATCGACGCCCGCGCCCGGTCGGTGAACTCGGCCGGCTTCGCCTTCGCGAGGTCCGGCGCGTCGGTCAACTTCACCCCCTCCGGCACGTACGACAGCGGGTCGTGCGCGCTGGTCTGGTCGGTGACGATGTCGATGTCGGCACCCCGGCGCAGCAGTTCCGGGAAGACCGTGGCCGCGTTGCCGACCACGCCGACACTCAGCGCCCGCCGGTCCCGCTTCGCGGCGAGCACCCGCTCGACGGCGTCGTCCAGGGAGTCGGCGACCTCGTCGAGGTAGCGGTCGTGCACCCGCCGGTCCAGGCGGGTCCGGTCCACGTCGACGATCAGGCAGACGCCGCCGTTCATGGTGACCGCGAGGGGCTGCGCCCCGCCCATCCCGCCGCAGCCGGCGGTCAGCGTCAGCGTGCCCGCCAGGGTTCCCCCGAACCGTTTCGCGGCGACGGCGGCGAACGTCTCGTAGGTGCCCTGGAGGATGCCCTGGGTG
Source organism: Micromonospora sp. NPDC007220 (assembly GCF_040634035.1). NCBI lineage: Bacteria > Bacillati > Actinomycetota > Actinomycetes > Micromonosporales > Micromonosporaceae > Micromonospora > Micromonospora sp. NPDC007220. The sequence continues at coordinate 1,212,943 of NZ_JBEYEU010000001.1, forward strand.
CCGATGTAGATCCACGAGCCGGCGGTCATCTGCCCGTACATGGTGAGGCCGAGCTGTTCGAGGCGGCGGAACTCCGGCCAGGTGGCCCAGTCGCCCACCAGGTTCGAGTTGGCCAGCAGCACCCGGGGCGCCCACTCGTGCGTACGCATGACGCCCACCGGCCGGCCCGACTGCACCAGCATGGTCTCGTCGTCGCGCAGGTCGGTCAGGGTACGCACCAGCGCGTGGTACGACGGCCAGTCCCGCGCCGCCTTCCCGGTGCCGCCGTAGACCACCAGGTCGTCGGGGCGCTCGGCCACCTGCGGGTCGAGGTTGTTCATCAGCATCCGCAGCGCGGCCTCCTGGGGCCACCCACGGGCGGTGCGTTCGGTGCCGCGTGCGGCGCGGACGGGCTGGGTCATCTCGGCTCTCCTCCGGGTCATCCGAGGAACAACTGGCGGCGGGCGGCGGAGGCTTCGAAGGCCTCCAGCCGGCGCTGGGTGTCGGTCGGGGTGGCGTCGCAGATGGCCTGGAGCAGCACCATGGCCAGGGTCATCGGCGCGGTGTGCAGGTCGAAGACGAGCTGCGCGCCGACCGCGGCGGGCAGCACCACGTCGGCGTGCTCGGTGGCCGGGCTGACCGGCGAGTCGGTGATGGCCACCACGGTGAGGCCGGCAGCCCGCGCCTCGCGCAGCGCGTCCAGGGTCTCCCGGGGATAGCGGGGCAGGACGAAGGCGAGCAGGGCGCCCGCCCCGGCCTCGGCGGCCTGTTCGAGGCGGTCGGTGAGCAGGCTGCCGCCGTCGTCGAGCACCCGTACGTCGGGGTGCACCTTCGCGGCGAAGTAGGCGAAGTAGGCGGCCAGCGGGGCGGCGGCGCGCAGGCCCAGCACCGGCAGGGGGCGGCTGGCGGCCAGCAGCCTCCCGGTCTCGGCGATCCGGTCCCGGTCGGCGAGCTGCCCGGCGAGGCGGTCGAGGTTGCCGATCTCGGCGCGTACCGCCTGCTGGAGCTCGTTGTCGGCGCCGGTCGCGTCGCCCGGGGCGCCGGCGGACAGCTCGCGCAGCCGGCGGCGCAGCGCGGGGTAGCCGTCATGGCCTAGCGCGACCGCGAACCGGGTGACCGACGGCTGGCTGACCCCCGCCAGCTCGGCGACCTCGGCCGCCGACAGGTACGCGGCGGCCGGCGCGTGCTGCACGAGGCAGTGCGCGATGCGGCGCTGGGTGGGGGTGAGCCGGACCCCCTGGAACAGGTCCAGCACCCGCTCGGTGGGCGCCACGACAGCTCCCTCATTCATGCCGCGACTCTATGCATGAAAACTTTCACAAGCAATGCGGCGACGCCAGTCCGTGGCGTTACTTCTAATGTGGACAAATGCGCTGACTTCGGACCGTGTTCGAGTCGCGACGGAACCGGTGCGGGCGCTGTCCGCCCGACGACCGGCCGAGGCCCGCGCGAGCATCGCCTCTGTAGGATCCGCACGGCGGTCGAGCGGAGGAGTTGGCATGCAGCCGGATGGCCCGTACAGGTTCACCCACATCCTGGGCACCTGCCAGGTCGGGAAGGCATGGGCGGCCATCGACGCGCAGGGCCGATTCGTCACGGTGGCCGTGCTCGACGCTGTCGTGGCGAACGACCCACGCTGGCGGGAGGCCTACTCGGCCATGGCGAACGTGCTGGCCCAGGGGCCCGGTGGCCAGGCCTACACGTACGCGGACTTCTCGGCCCCCGCCCCCTGGGTCGCCTATCCCGCCGAGGCCGGCCCCGGCGCGGAGAAGCTCCTGCGCGCGTTGGGCGTCGAATACCACCCGGTGTCGCCCGGGCCGGACGCCCCGGCACCGGTGTCTGCACCATCCCGACCGGTGTCCTCCCAGCCTGCCTCCACGCCCCCGCATCCGGTGTCCGGCGCGCCGCATCCGACGTCCGCTCCGCCACACGCCCCGTGGGCGGTGCAGGCCGGACCGATGCCCGAGCAGAGGGAGGCGTCGACCCCGAATCCGGTCTCCGCCGCGCCCTCCTGGGACGCGCCGACCACCGTGACACCCGCGCAGCCGGTCGCCAGCGCACCCCTGTCGCCGGCAGCCCAGCCGGCCGCTGCGCCGTACGACCCGTTCTCCGCGCAGGCTCCCCGGATCAGGCCGTCGGAGCCGCCCAAACGACGTGCCGGCGTCTGGATGGGCGTCGCGGCCCTCATCCTGGTGGTCGCCCTCGGCACGGGTGCCGCGGTCTGGGTGCTCGCCCCGGGCGAGTCCGCCCAGCCCGGGCCGACCCCGACCGTGGGTCCTTCGGCGTTCCCCAACGGGGCCGCGGTCAACCCGGGCCTGAAGCCCTGGGCGCAGGCGGCGCCGTACAGCCCGGAGGAACGGGCGTTGGCCATCGCGGCGCCCGCCATGGTCTTCATCGAGGCGGTCTTCACCGGGGTGCTGCGGGAGACGAAGTCCAACGTCCCGCTCAGCGCCACCCCCATCACCTTCAAGCGGCGGTGCACCGGATTCGTGGTCAATGCGAGCGGCCAGGCGCTCACCAACGGTCAGTGCGTACGGCCGGCGGAGGACGCCACCCGGGAGCGGGCGCTCTACACCCTGGGTCGGATCCTCATCGAGCAGAAGAAGCTCACGGCGTCGGGCCTGGACCAGTACGTCCGCACGAGGATGGCCACCACCAGCTTCACCGGCAACGAACCCGGGACCGAGCCCACCAACGAGGTGTTCGGGCAGCTCAACGTGGCGCGCGGCGACCTGACGGCCGACCCGGCGGCGCCGGTCGAGGTGGTACGCGTCCTTCCCGTCGACAACGGCAACCTGGCGCTCGTGAAGCTCACCCAGACCAACGTTCCCGCGGTTGAACTGAACACGGAGGCCACCCTCGGCTCCGGCACGTCGCTGCTCGTGCTCGGGTACAGCACCACCGACACCGACTTCCGGGCCGCGACCTACACCCTCCAGTCCAAGTCCGTGCAGGTGGCCGGCACCGCCAACCAGGGCGCGGTCGCCGTCGCCCGGATCAACGGCGACGTCGGCATCTACTCACACGGGGGCATCGCCGTCGACACCAGCGGTCGGGTCGTCGGGGTGCTCGACAACGACCGGGCTGCCAACGGCGGAGCCAACCGCGCCCTGGTGCCGATCCAAGTGGTGACCGGCCTGCTCGGCGAGGCCGGCGTCCAGGGCGGACTCGCGGATCCGGACCGGGTGTACCGCAGCGGCTTGGATGCCTTCTTCGCCGGCCGGGACGCGGAGGCGATCAGCCGGTTCGACACCGTGACGAAGTCGTCGCCCACCAACCTGCTCGCTCAGGCGTACCGGCAGAACGCTGTCGACCGGGCCCGGCTGGCGGGGGAGGAGCCCGAGTCCTCGCGACTGCCGGCCGCGCTGCTCGCGGGCCTGGCGGCCGCGCTGCTGGCCGGACTCGTCGTCGCCGTGGTGGTGCTGTCGCGCCGCCGGTCCGGTCGCTGACGCTCCGCGTCCGGCCCGCGGGTCAGCGGGTGGAGTCGTCGCGCCCCCAGGCATCCCGCGGATGACGTCGTGACCTGAGCACGGCGGCCACCGTGATGGCCACGTACACCACCGCCGCCGGCGCGAGCCACGGCCGGGGAAGGACCACGTCGCGAAGCCAGGAGGACGGCGCGGAGGCACGGATGCCGGTGTGACTGGTCCGCAGCATGGTGTTGCCGGCACGTACCCGGGCCAGGGTCCGGACCAGGTCCCGGGTGCGCCGGGGGGCCTGCACGTAGGACGTGGCGCCGGTCACCTCACGCTTTTCCTCCGAGGAGAACTGCGAATCCAGGAAGAGGTCGTCGGCGATCTGCTCCGGGAAGCGGTCGAACCGCTTCCGGCCGGCGGCGGAGACGCCCATCGCGCCGCGGCCGAAGAGCGCGTCCGCGAAGATGGGCAGCCGCGTGTTGATCGCGTAGTAGGCCCGCACCGCCAACGACCGGCCCTTGGTCACCATGTGGCGGCGGGGCATCACGGCCAGCGGCGGCGTGCCGTCGGCGGGAAGCACGGCGGCCATCTCGCGCAGCGCGCCCGGGCTCAACACCACGTCGGCGTCGAGGTAGATCCGGGGGAAGCCGCGCGCCACGGAGTCGCCCACGTTCAGCGCGTTGGACTTGCCGGCTCGGGCGACCTCGACGACCCGGACGCCCGGCCGACTGGCGGCGACCGAGGCGGTGTCGTCGGTGCAGCCGTTGGCAACCACGACGATGTCGAGTTCGCCAAGCGCGGCGTCGGCGAGAAGCGCGTCGAGGCAGTCCCCGATGACCCGGGCCTCGTTGTGCGCGGCCATCACCACGCTGATCGTCGACAGATCACCGGGGGTAGTCACATCAGTTCCACACTTCCGCGATGGTCGGGAAGCCTGCTCCACGGCCGTCGGACGGGCGGTCCACGTCACGTACCCGCCTCGAACCGGGCCCAGGCACGGCGGTAAAGCTTGCCGGACGTCAGGGGCATGCCGCAACACCGGTTCCGGCCGTTCCTACCGTGCGGAAACCCGACACCTCCGTGTCGCCGGTCGCTGGTATCGTCCTCGTGTTTCTGAGGCGGGGCCAGGCAGAGCAGCGGAGCATCCGCGACCTCCCCCCGCCGCAGGGCACGACTGCCGATGGTGGATCGGCGAGGGACTGGGCAACGGGGGCCCGTCAGCTGACCTGCCCGCGTTGTCGGCTGCTGCCGCGGCTGACACTGATGGGAGAGGCGCACCCGCGATGGAGATGCTGACCACACCGGAGCGGCGACCGCCTCTTCCTCGGGGGCACCGGGCCGCGCCCGTGCCCCGCCACGAACAGGCGGCGCGTCACCTGGCCACCGTCGCGCTGGTACTGGTCGCGGTGAAGCCGCTGCTCGACATCGGTGAGAAGGACGCCGGTGGTGGCTTCGACCTGGGGGTGCTGCTCACCACGCTCGGCGCGCTGTGCATGGTCACCGCGCTCGGTGTCGTGGCGCTCGGCGCTCGGCGCCTGCCGCCCCGGCCCCTCCTGCTCATCGCGGGTGGGCTGACGTTGTTGCTCGTGCTCTCCGCGGTCAGCTACCTGGCCGTCCCCGCCCGCGAGGAGCTGCTGGACCTCTTCGACGTCCGTCGCTACTCCATCTACGGACCGCCGCAGGTGCCCACCAGCGCCATCCCGGCCGAGGCGGTGCGGCTGGTCGTCGGGTTCGCCCCGATCGCACTGCTCGGGCTGATGCTCATGCGGCGCGACTGGTTCCCGGTGCGCCGGCTCGCCCTCGTCGCCGGCGTCGTGGTGGCCGGCGCGGTCGTGCACTGCGTGCTCGCCTGGCTCCAGGTGGCCGGGGTCATCCCGTACTCGTTCTACTTCGAACTGGCCAACTGGGAGAAGATCGGGCGGGCCTCCGGCGGCTACTACCACCCGATGTCGCTCGGCCGGTTGTTGATGTTCTCGGTGTTCCTGGTCTACGTCCTGGGTGACCGGCTGAAGGTGCCGGTTGCCGTCCGGTACGCGCTGATCGGCCTCTTCGTCGCCACCGGCGTCGTCTCCCTGCACCGCTTCACGATCCTGTGCCTGGGCATGATCGTGGCCGTGTTCGAGGTGCGGCGTCTCTTCGGCATGGTCAGGGCCCGCCGCACCGGGAGGACGAACCGCCGGGCCGTTCTGGCGGTCGGCGGCGCGGTGGCGGCCGTCGGCGCGGTCGCCGGGACGCTCTGGGGCGGTGCGATCTGGCGGCGGGCCGAGGTCACCCTCACCGAGGTGGGGTCGCTGGACGTGCGGTCCGACACCTTCATGCACGGCCGGGGCGCCATCTGGAACGACCTGGCGGAGATCCTCGGTCGTTCCCCGTGGGACGTCCGGCTCCTCGGGTTCGGCTACGAGCCCTGGGACATGCACAACGACATGCTCCGGGTGCTGGTCGTGTGGGGGATCGTCGGCGTCGTCGTGACCGCCGCCGCCCTGGTGGGGCTTTACCGGTTCGTCAGGGGACGGGTCGACCGGCCGGGCCGGCTCGCCCTGGCGCTGCTCTTCCTGACGCTCGTCGTCTTCGGTCTCACCCAGAAGCCGCTGGCCTACCCGTACTTCCTCTGGCTCTTCTTCTTCGGCCAGCTGGTGGTCCTCGCCGTCCACGGGAAGGACACGGGGCAAGAGGACCGATCCGTCGAGAGCGGGACGACACGGTGAACCCGTCGCTGCCGTCGTCGACGTACGGCCTGCCCAGGCAGGGCGGCCGACCTCCCGGGACGACCGAGACCACGGCCGCCGACGCACCCACGACACCGCTCGTCCGGCCGACGTTCTCGGTCTGCATCGTGGTGCGCGACCGTCCGGCCCTGCTCGTCAACGCGGTGCGCAGCGTCCTGGCGAACACCTTCGGCGACTTCGAGGTGGTGATCGTCGACGACGGGTCACGGATCCCGGTCGCGCAGGTGATCGCGGAAGCGCGCCTTTCGGCGGACCGCCGGGTGCGGGTGGTCACGCAGCCGCCCACCGGCATCGCCGAGGCACGCAACCGGGGCCTGCGGTCGGTCATGGGCAGGTACGTCACCGTCCTGGACTCCGACGACGAGCTCACCGCCGACGCGCTGGCTCGGCTGCACGACCTGCTGTCGAACTCCGGTGGCTCGTGGGTGTACGCCGACTACACGGAGATCCGCCGGGGGACGTCCCGCTGCATCCGACTGCCCGAGTACGCCTCGGCGGGACGCATGTCGCTGGGGGTGTTGACGCGTCCCCGCCTGCCCTTCAAGCATTCCGGCACCACGATCGACCGTGCGGTGCTGGACCGGATCGGCGGATACGACGAGAGCTTCCGTCTCTTCGAGGACGTGGAACTGATGCTGCGTGCGCTGCGTGCCGGCGTACACCCGTGCCACCTGGCCCATCCGATCGTGCTGTTCCAGCGGCACGACGGGAACGTCACCCGGGGACGGCTAGGCGGGCTGGTCTTCTGGTTCCGGCTGATCGACATGTACCGCCCGTCGAAGTGGCCGGGGGTGGCGACGGCCATCAAGGCCTTGCGGACCCTGAGCGAGACGGGCAAGTGGCTTGTCACCCTCGGCCGCTGACCTCCACGCCGCCGATGGCAGCCAGACCGGCGCGAGCGGCGCGACGCCACCGAAGGCGGCCCGCGGCCGGGCCGTGACAGCCCTCATCCATCTCGGCATGCTGGGGTTGAGCCAGGTCGGCGTCACCCTGGCCGCCTTCGGGACGCAGATCCTCCTCGCCCGCACTCTTCCCCAGGAGGCCTTCGGCACGTTCACCGCTGCCCTGGCGGTGGTGTCGCTGACCGCACCGCTGGCGGTCTTCGGTGTGCCCGAATTGTGGTTGCAGCGGTTCGGGCGTGAGGGCGAACGGGCCCGCCGGTGGGTCGGCCCGTCGCTGCGGGTGATGGCGGCCGGCAGCGCCCTGACCGTCGCGGGAGTCCTGGCCTGGAGCCTCGCCGAGTGGTCCGATCCGGTCGGGGCCGGGGTGCGGGCGCTGCTGGCGACCGTCGTCGTCGCCCAGGCCGGGCTGGCGCTGGTCGGCTCGGTGCAGCAGTTGCGGGGCGACTACCGAGGCCTCTCCGCGCTCCAGGTCGCACCGCACCTGGCCCGCGTGCTCGTGGTGCTCGTGGTGTGGGTGTGCGGGCTCTCCGTGCTGGCCACGGCCGCCGGGTACGCCATCGTGGCGCTGCTCACCGTTGCCGGCTGTGTAGCGGTGATGCGGCCCTTCCTCCGGGGCGGCGTGCCGCTGGAGGGACATGCTCACGTCGTGCCACCGGGATCTTCGGCCACCGGGGTCGGCGTGGCGCGGGTGGCCGGCGCCGCGACGCCTTTCGTGCTGGGCAACATCTTCTACCTGATCGGCATGTACCTCGGCACGGTGGTCGCCGCCGAATTCCTTGGCCCGGCGTCGGCGGCCGTCCTGGCCGTCCCGATGTCCGTGCTGACCGCGGTCTACCTCGTCCCCCGGGTCGTCTACCAGCAGTATTTCCTGGCCAGGCTGCACCGCTGGTCGGGCACCGACCGCGACGCCGTCCTGATCGCCTACCGCTGGGGCGGTCTCGGGATGCTCGCGCTCGGCGTGGTCGTCGCGGCGCTGGTCGCGCTGGGTGGCCTGCCGGTGCTGCCCTTCCTGCTCGGCTCCGAGTACGGTGAGTCGGCGACCGTCATGGCACTGCTGGCCCTGGCCATTCCGTTCCGGTTCGCCGGCGCGGCCGTCGCCTCGCTGCTCACCAGCGGCGGCCTGCTCCGCCTGAAGGTGACCTACCAGGGCGTGGGCGCCCTGGTGTTCCTCGTGGCCCTGGCGGTGGCCACGCCGCTGTGGGGCGTCACGGGCACGGCCGGGGCTGTCGTCGTCGCCGAGATCATCCTGTGTGCGCTGTTCTGGATCGCGGTACGCGCACGGGTGGTCGGCGATGCTCCTCTGCCGTCGTGGCACGATCTGCGGCGGCGCCTGACTAGGGAGACCCCTCGTGCATCCTGAACCGAGTCCCGCCGCCCGCCGCCCACTGGTCGTCGGCTACTACGGCATGGAGAACGTCGGGGACAACGCCTTCTGCGTCGTCATGGACTGGGCCACCCGCACCTACTGGGGGACCCGGGAACCCGTCTTCGCGGCGCCGCCGATGGTCGACCTGCCGGCCGAGAGCGTCGGCATGAATCCCCGCTGGTACCGCTCACGCAGTCTGCCCGACCGTGTCGGCTGGGTGCTGAACAAGGCGGCGTTGCTGGGCCGCTCCTCGATGCTGGTCTTCGGCGGCGGTTCGGTCTTCCGTGACATGGGCCCGCTGAGCGAGAAGAAGCTCTTCTCGCTGTTCTCCCGTGCCTCCGGCCACCCGATGGCCGCTGTCGGCGTCTCCATCGGCCCGTTCCTGTCCGCAGCGGCCGAGCGGCGGCTCGTCGAGGTGCTGCGTCGGATCGACTTCATCGGTGTACGCGACCTCGCTTCGGCCGAGATCCTCGAACGCGCCGGATATCCGGGGGTGCTGGTGTCCGCCGGAGACCTCGCCGGGCTGCTGCCGGAGGCGCTGGGTGAGCCGATTCCCGAGCGCCGGCCGAGGCCCTCGTCGGGAGGCCGGGCCCGGCTCGGGGTGACTCTGCTCGGGGTCGACTACGAGGCCGAGGCCCCGCAGACGCGGCAGCGGGAGGACGCGCTGATCGAGGGCGTCCGCCGGCTGGTTCTGAAGGAGCCCGTGGACGTCACCGTCTTCGTGTTCAACACCCATCCCGTGCACGGCGACGAGCGGGTGAGCGACCGCCTCGGGGCGGCCCTGGACGGGCTCTGCGACGTCCGTGTGGTGACCGCCCGGGACGGGGTGCGGGCCTGCTGGGACGAGATGAAGCGCTGCGACATCGGCCTGCACATGCGGTTGCACGGTGCGGTCTTCGCGTACCTGGCGGGTGTTCCGTTCACACTGGTGCCCTATCAGAAGAAGTGCGACGACTTCCTCGCCGAGATCGGCCAGCCGGAGTCCGCGCGCCTCGGGCGCGTGCCCGAGGGCCCCGTGGAGGTGACCCGGGTGCTCGCGGACCTGCTGACCGCCGAGGCGGTGCCACGCCTGCCGCGCGAGGAGTTCGCCGAACGCGCCCGGTGGAACTTCACCCGGGCGCCATGGGCCCTCCGTGACGCACGGGGCCAGCCCGTACGGTGATCGTCGATCTTTCCACCCGGGGCGGCGACCCTGCGGCGCCGTCCGCGGGGGCCCTCGACGGCCTGGCCCACGGGCCGGTCCCTCGACGCCCCGCGGCCGTTTCCCGGTCCCGCCTCCTCCGCGTGCCGGTCCTGCTGGTGTCGATCGTGCTGATCGTTGCCGCGCTGGTCGCCGTCGGCCTGGTGCTGGTGCGGCACGGCTCGGAGCGTCCGCCGGTGGGTGGCGACTCGGGACCGGCTGGCGGGCCCTCGGCCGCCATCGCGCCCGGCCGGCAGGCGTTGCGTGACCTGATGCCGCCCGAGGTGCGGATCGGCTCGGCGGTGGACGGTCGGGGGCTCAGCCTGGATCCCGCCTATCGGAGCCTCCTCGGCACCGAGTTCAACGGCATAACGGCCGAGAACGCCATGAAATGGCGCAGCCTGGAACCGTTGCCAGGGGTGCATGCCTGGGCCGGCGCCGATCAACTCGTCGAGTTCGCTCAACAGCACGGCCAGGCGGTGTACGGCCACACCCTGGTGTGGCACAGCGACGTGCCCAAATGGGTCTCCCCGGACTGGCCGGCGGAACGGATCCGTGCCGTCCTCCGGGAACACGTGACGACGGTGGTCTCCCGGTACCGGGGACGCGTCTGGGCCTGGGACGTGGTCAACGAGGTGCTGGACGAGGACGGGACCCTGCGCGACACCCTCTGGCTGCGCAAGCTCGGTCCCGGATACGTCGCCGACGCCTTCCGCTGGGCCCACGCGGCCGATCCGGGCGCGCGTCTGTTCATCAACGACTACGGCGTCGAGGGCCAGACCCGGAAGGCGGACGCGCTGTTGAAGCTCGTCCGCGAGCTGCGCCGAGCCGGCGTCCCGGTGGACGGCGTCGGATTCCAGAGCCACCTCAGGTGGGACCAGCCACCTCGCGACCTCGTCGGGAACCTGCGCCGGTTCGCGCAACTGGGGGTCTCGGTGGCCATCACCGAACTGGACGTGCGGGTCGCGCTGCCGAGCACCCCGTCGAAGCTGGAACAGCAGGCCGCGCTCTACCGGCAGGTGCTCCGCGCCTGCCTCGCGGTACCCGCCTGCGTGTCGCTCACCGTCTGGGGCTTCACGGACGCGCACAGCTGGATTTCGGGTTACCACCGCGGTTACGGGGCGGCGTGCCTCTTCGACAGCAACCTGGTCCCGAAACCCGCGCATGCCGCGTTGCTGGACGAGCTACGCCGGCAACCACCCCGCACCGGGATGGCGCCGCGCCCCGGCTGACCGGGACGAGGCCGCGGGCGTCCGGCCCGGGGCCCGCCGCCCCTCTGGTGACGACGATTAGCACGGTGAAAGGAAGGTCGTGTCCGGGCAGACTCAGTTCCTCTCGACTGTGGCGCCGCACCAGGCACCGAGGTTCGATCCCGAACTCGGGGTGATCACACCCCCTTCCAACGGCATGCCGCGGTCGGCGTTCGGTCGGCCCGTCGCCCCACGGGTCAGGTGGCGCCGGCGGTACGTGGCCTGCCTCGTCCTGATCGACTTCGTCGCCGCCCTGGCGGCGAGCCGGACCGTGGTGGCTCTGCTCGACGAGGCCGACGCGGGCTTCTGGGACCAGCGGGTGTTCGGCGGTACGGTCAGCGCGTTCGCCCTGGTGGCGAACCTCGGCGTGCCGTTGATGTGGATGACGGTCCTGGCCGCCGCCGGCGCGTACGACCGGCGGGCGCTCGGGCGCGGCACCGAGGAACTCAAGCGGGTGGTGCGGGCCAACGTCGCGATGGCCGCCACCGTGTCGTTCCTGGCGCTCGGCTTCAAGAAGGACCTGTCCCGGGCGACGGTCGCCGCCATCATCCTCTGCCTGCTCTTCTACGCCCTGGTGTCCCGGGCGGGCGCCCGCGTCGTGCTCCGGCGGATCCGCCGGGTCAGCCAGCGGGCGTCACAGCGGGTGCTGCTGGTCGGGAGGCTCTCCGACGCCTTGGCCGTGCACGAGGTGGTGACCCGCAACCCGGGTGCCGGGCTGCGCCCGATCGCCATCCACCTGCCGCACCATCCGCGGCCGGGGGAGCGCGTCACGGCGCCGGTGCCGGTCTACGTCGGTTGGGACCTGGTGCCGCTGGTGCAGCAGTTGGGCGCGGACACCATCGCCGTCTGCGGTCCGGCCAGCCTCGAGTCGTACGAGCTGCGCAAGCTGGCCTGGCAGTTGGAGGGGACGGGGCTTGATCTCGTGGTGGTGCCGCAGGTCACCGACGTCACCGGCCCGCGCATCCACGTCCGTCCGATCGAGGGCCTGCCCCTGCTCAACGTCGAGGAGCCGACGATCTCGGGCCTCTCGCTGCTGGTCAAGAGCATGCTCGATCGGGCCGCCGCGTTGGTCGGGCTGCTGCTGCTGAGCCCGCTGCTGGCCGGGATCGCACTGGCCATCAAGCTGACCGACCGTGGACCGGTGCTGTTCCGGCAGACGCGGATCGGCCAGGAGGGGCGTGCCTTCAAGGTCTGGAAGTTCCGCACCATGTACACCGACGCCGAGCAACGGCTGGAGGCGTTGCGCGATCGGAACGAGAGCGACGGGCTGCTCTTCAAGATCAAGGATGATCCTCGCGTCACGCCCATCGGCCGGCATCTGCGCGGGCTGTCGCTGGACGAACTGCCCCAACTGGCGAACGTGCTGATGGGGCAGATGTCGCTGGTCGGCCCGCGTCCGCTGCCCACCGAGGACGACGACTACCGTGGCGACGTTCGGCGGCGCCTGCTCGTCCGGCCCGGCATCACCGGGCTCTGGCAGATCTCCGGCCGCTCCGACCTGACGTGGGAGGACGCGGTCCGGCTCGACCTGCACTACGTCGACAACTGGTCGCTCGTCTACGACCTGGGCATCCTGTGGAAGACGGTCAGCGTGGTGCTCGCGCGGCGCGGCGCCTACTGACTCCGGGCCACGCACCGGGCGGGTGGCGGCCCGCCCACTATCGCTTGCCCCCGCTGATGATCTCCTTAACCGCGTCCCGGCGGACCGAGTCGTAGAACGACTTCACCCGATTCGCGTCGGCGAAGACGACGCTCTCGGTGCCGACCCGCCCGGTGCCCTTCGTCGGGCTGGTCAGGAAGAACAGGTTCCCGCTGCGCAGGCCGCGCAGCTCGGTGGCCATGTCCAACAGGGACAGGTCCTTGTCCACCGAGACGGAGTCCGAGGTGGCCTGGAGGAAGGAGTTCAACTTCCCCGGGTTGGTCAGGACGCCGCCCGACGAGACCTTGTCCAGGATCGCCTTGATCACCTGCTGCTGGTGGCGGATCCGGGCGAAGTCCCCGTCCGCGAACTGCTTTCGCTGACGGGCGTAGTCGAGCGCGGCCTCGCCGTCCATCTCCTGCGGGCCCTGCGCGAAGGTCCGGAACGGCGGGTGGATCGAGGTGAAGGTCTTCTCCGAGGTGATCCGGACCCCACCCAGCGCGTCGATGATCTCCTTGAATCCGGCGAAGTCGACCATCGCCACATGGTCGACGCGGACCCCGGTGAACTTCTCTACGGTCTGCACCATCAGCGGCACGCCGCCCCACGCGTAGGCCGCGTTGACCTTGGCGTCCCGGCCGCCGTGGCCGCCGTCCCGGGACCGGGGCACGGGGACCCAGGTGTCCCGTGGGATCGAGATGAGCTGCGCGCTCGACCGGTCCTTCGGCAGGTGGGCCAGGATAATCGTGTCGGTACGTGACCCCGACGTGCTCTCCGGGTCCCGGGTGTCGCTGCCCAGGATCAGGATGTTCATCGCGCCCTTGGTCACCGCCTGCGGGCGGGACTCCTCCGGCACGCCGGTGAAGGCGTCGACCCGCTCGATGTCCGACTCAACGGAGCGCAGGTAGAGCCCGCCGGCCACCACGCCGCCCACCCCGAGCAACGCGACCACCAGCACGCTCACCAGGACGATCCGCCGCCAGCGGCGACGGGGCTTTCCCGCCGTCCGCAGCTCCTGGGGCTCGGGGCTGGCGGTTGTCGGCTCCGGCTCGACGGACTGTGGGGTTGGCATGCCGGCGATGCTACTGATCCGTCCGTTCGCCCGGGTACCCTCCTCCGGCTGGTGACGGCCCCCGTCCGTGCCGACCCGTCCACCTCGTCCTGTGAATCCGAGCGCGGGTATGGCAGCGGATTGGCTCACGATCAGCGCGACGACGGGTCCCGACAGCACTGATGAGGCACCCGGCATTGACGCTCATTGTCCTTATTGTCTGCTGGGGCTGCGGTCGGGGGTCGGGTGACTCTACGGTTACGGCGCTTCGCGATCGTCTCGTTGGCCGACGGGGGCACCGACGGTCAGGGCTGTCGGGTGTGGCTATTTCGGGCGACTGGATGGTTTCGGGCACTCCACTTCCAGACAGGAGCGCATGCATGAAACTGTCCATCCGGTCGAGAGGCGTGCTGATCGGCGCCGCGACGGCAGTCGTGGTCCTCGCGGGCGGTGCGGTCGGGGTGGGAGGCGCCCTCGCGGCGGATCCCACCGACGTACCGACCGAGACCAACGGCGGATCGATCGTCGAGGACTTCAAGTACCCGAACGCCGCCGAGATCCTCGCGACGCAGAACGTCAAGTTGATCCGTGGCGACGGGCACATCCTCCTGGTCGACTGCGCCACGCCGCCGGTCGGCGACATCGGCCTGTTGAAGGTCCGGACCACCGACGAGCAGATCGGCGCCGACGGCATCGGACGCGTCTGTTTCAAGGTGACTTCTCCGTCCGGGTGGCTCGAGCTCGAGGTTCCCGGGGTGTACGAGATCCGCGGTGACGGTCAGCGCACGGGCACGGGCCACGAGGTGACCGCCGAGCTCGAGAGCGACGAGGGCGAGGAGATCACCGTCGACGTGGACCCGGACGGCAGCACCCAGGTGGGTCTGGGCGCCGACCCGACCGCTTCGCCCACGATGCTCCTTCGGCTCACGGTGACCGGCTGACGTCAGCCGGTCGCGTCTTCCTTGAACACGAGCACCTCGACGGTCCGAACCGTCGAGGTGCTCCTCGGCTCGTCCCACTGCGGCACGGGCCAGTCCTGCGCATCATCCAACGGGGATCGGAGTGACCGTGAGTACGTCACCTGGTGTTTTCCTATCCAAACCTCCTCTTCCGGGCGCGGTCCGACGCCGAGCGCTCGTCGCAGCGCTCATGGTGCTGGCACTGCTCACCGGCTTCCTGCGAGCCACGCCCGCTCGGGCCGAGGACCCGGCGGTCCCCCCGGACCGCGCGCTGGTCGTCAACGCCTGGAAGTCGGGGGGAATGCAGGTCCGGGCGGCGGCCGAGATCGCGCTGCTCGGCACCGACGCGCAGGTCAGTGAGTTCCTCAACGGTGGTCTGGAGAAGGCCCAGCGATTCGACGAACTCGACGCGGTGGCCGGCGTGGTCGGCGAAGGCGGGCCCTCCGTGCGGGCCGCCGCCAAACAGGCACTGGACGCCGCCGACGCCGGCGACCTGGAGGCGGTCTCGGCGTTCCTCTCGCATGGCTGGCAGGGGCCTTCCGACATCGACACTCGGCTGTCGGTCAACCAGGTGATGGCTGTCGGGGGCGATCAGGTCCGCGAGGCGGCGCAGCAGGCCCTCGACTCCGAGAACCCGGCGGTGATGCGGGCGTTCCTCGACTCCGGCTGGCAGTTGCAGTGGCAGACCGATCAGCGGCTGCGGATCAACCAGGCGATGGCCACGGGAGGACCGCAGGTCCGCGCGGCCGGGCAGAAGGCGCTCGACGCCGGGACGCCGGAGGCGCTCGAGACCTTCCTGGCGTACGGCTGGTCGGTGGCGGCGGCCCAGGACGAGGAGGTCGCCACCCTTACCGGTCTGCTGGCCCAGGCGCAGGCCGCGGGCGAGGTGGCCGCCCGGGAGACGAAGCACGCCACGCAGGAGGCGGACCGGGCGAAGGCCGCGTCCGATGCCGCCCGGCGGGCCGCAGCGGACGCTGCGCGGGCCACCGAGGCCGCGAGGTCGAACATGAAGGAGGCTGCCGCACAGGCCAGGCGAGCCGCAGTCGCGGCGCAGAAGGCGGCGCAGGCGGCGAAGGTCGCCGTGCAGGCGGCCGCCGCCGCGAGCCGTGCGGCACGGGCCGCCTCGACCGCCGCCGCGCGAGCGGCGTCCGCGGCCTCGAAGGCCGGTCAGGCGGCGACCAAGGCATACAAGGCAGCCGCCGACGCGGCGACGGACAGGACGAAGGCGGCGGACGCCCGCGCGAAGGCGGAGCAGGCCAACGCGGCGGCCCGGGACGCGGAGGAATTCGCCAAGAAGGCCGACGCGGCCGGTAAGGCGATCGAGGCGGGCCGGGACGCCGTGGCAGCGGCAAAATCGGCCGCCGCCCACGCGAGGTCGGCCGCGGCCGCGAACGACGACGCCGCCAGGCACGCCAACAGCGCCGGCGCGGACGCCCGGGAGGCGGTGGCCGCAGCCAACCAGGCCCGGGCCAACGCCGACCGGGCCACCAGGGCGGCAGCCGCCGCGGAGAAGTACCTCCAGGTGGCGATCAATGCCGCCTACGCGGCCCGCGACGCCGCGAAGCGCGCGGCGGTGAACGCCCGGGCTGCGGCGCAGGCCGCGATCTTCGCGGCCGACCATGCCGGAGAGGCGGCAGAGGCGGCGAAGCGCGCCACCGAGTACGCCAACGCGGCGACGCAGGCTGCCACGGACGCGGTGAACGCCGGCGTGCAGGCGGCGGCGGTCTACGAGGCGGCCCGCGAGGCCGACGTGGAGCGGCTGGCGGTCTCCCGGGACCAGGGGCTGGAGGCCGCGCAGGCGGCGAACACCGAGTACGAGTCCCAGCAGCGCGCGGGCGACTGGGACGTCGAGCAGGCGGCGAAGCGGGATGCGGAGACCAGGAGCCTGATCGCCGAGGTCCAGAACCCCGCCACTGCGCCGGCCAGGGCCGTCGCCGCCAGCCGCCAGGTTGCGCTGAACCTCACGTCGTCGCGGGGTGCCTGGACGCAGCAGGCTGCCATGGCGGCCCTGGCAGGCAGCGATGAGCAGGCGGTCGCGTTCGTCCGGACGGGGCTCGCCGCCACCGAGGCCCGGGACAACCGCCAGGCGGTCATGGACCTGGCGATCACCGAGAACACCGCACTGCGGGACGCGGCGCTGGCCGCGCTGGCCGGCAGCGACGCGGTGGTCGCGCAGTTCCTGCGCACCCAGAACTACCCGGGGCGCTACACGCAGGATCGGCTGAAGGTCAACCAGATCCTCGCTGCCGCCCGCACCGCTGGTGATGTCGTGCTCGAGCAGAAGGCACAGGAGGCGCTGGACGCCGACACCCTGCAGGCTCTGCGCGACTTCCTGGACACCGGCCAGTACACGGCTGCCGCCATCGGTGAGCGTGTGCGGGTCAACCAGGTCATCGCCGACCCGGCCAGTGGACCGGAGCTCAAGGCCGCAGCCCAGATCGCTCTGGACGGGCCCGCGCCCGGCCTGCGGGAATTCCTCGAGAGCGGCCGGTACATCGCCGCCGAGCGGGACTACGACAACGCCATTCACCTCACGGTCGTCGGCAGCCTCCTCGAGCGGATCAACGAGGTCGCAGAGACCGCCGTGACGAACTCGTTCGAGGCGCAGGCCGTCGCGGCACGGGCGCGTAACGACGCCGCTCTGGCCGAGCAGCACGCCCGGGACGCGCTTCTCTCGGCGGACAAGGCGGAGGGTTACGCGAACAAGGCGAGGGGCTACGCGAGCCAGGCCGCTCAGTCGGTGCAGAAGGCCGCAGCCGCTGTCGCGACCGCCAAGGACGCGTCCACCCGGGCCAACGCCTCGGCCCGCAGCGCCATCCGGTCCGCCGCCTGGGCGGTCGCCTCGCACAAGAAGGCGATCAAGGCTGCTGCCGAGGCCAACGCCGCCGCCAAGCGTGCGTACGACTCGGCCAGGGCCGCCGGGGAGGACGCCAACGCCGCCGTCGCCGCCGCCAAGCAGGCGTACGACACGTACTCCCACGCCCAGGGCCTCGAGATCGCGAAGTGCCACACGGAGTATGCGGCCGATCCCATCGTCGAGCTCGAGAGGATTCTGAGCGGCACGCAGCACGAGTGGTACCGCAACTGCGTCGCCAACGTCGTTCCCGACCCGGCGGAGCTGGCCAACCGGGCCTACACCAACGCCGCCCTGTGCGACATCTATCCCCAGGGCAGCCAGCTCTACCAGAACTGCATCCACTCCACCCTCGACCCCGAGTTCAAGGGGATGCAGCCGCTGATCTTCTTCGTCGAGTTGGTGAAGGGGCTCGTCGCCACTCTCGCTCCGGTCGGGGCGCTCGCCATCGTGCTCTGCGTCGCCACCGTCGTCTGCGGAGCCGTCGCGGGGACTCTGCTCACCGTCGGCGAGGTCGGGCTCAACGTCTACAAGCTGATCAACGGGGATCAGACCCTCGCGCAGACCCTGCTCAAACTCGGCCAGACAGCGCTCGAAACCCTGGTGTTCCTCGGTGCCGCGAAGCTCATCAGCGCTGGCTTCCAGAGCGCCCGTGCTCTCTACATCGCCAACCAGAACGCCAAGAAGGCGCAGGCGGAGCTGAAGGCGGTGAACGCCATCCGGCTGAAGATGGTGGAGGTCACCTCCTGCCTGTGGCGTGGCAGTGCCGTCACCCTCGCAGGTGTCGCGCTTCTCGCCCCAGTCGGTGCCTCCACGGCCACCGCCCCTGCCCCGTCGGTCGTTCACGACGCACGGCAGATCTCTCTGGCGGCACCGCAATCCGCGCCAGGGTGTGGCGTCGAAACGGTACGGGAGGCCGAATACGAGTGGCGGCATCCGGAGAGCAGGAGCCTGTTCGACGCCTATCTCGACGACAAGGGCGGTCTCTGGATGCTGGTCGAGGTCACAG
The DNA here is from genome assembly GCF_040634035.1 of Micromonospora sp. NPDC007220. NCBI lineage: Bacteria > Bacillati > Actinomycetota > Actinomycetes > Micromonosporales > Micromonosporaceae > Micromonospora > Micromonospora sp. NPDC007220. The sequence goes on from NZ_JBEYEU010000001.1 coordinate 1,231,277, forward strand.
AGGGGTCCCCCGTCCGAGGCAGAGACATCTTCATTCGGATCATGTCGCTGTTCGGGAGCCGCGTGAAGACGGTTGAAGGTAACCTCGTGGACTCCAACAAGGATTCCTTCGCCGCCGCGCTTGCCGCCGGAAAGACTCCTACAGAGGCGGCATGGGCGACCTGGACCGGAAAGATGGCGCGTGAGCACGGCTACACGAAGATTCTCCACGTCGATCAGGAGGTTCTTCCGGACAAGCCGGTGCGGATCACCTTCGGGAGGCCATAAGTGATCGTATGGGACGAGTGGCATCCGTTCCTTCGCCGGATCGTGAACGAGGGCGGCGACATCGGCGACGTGGCGCGTGCCATCAGAGATCACGGCGAAGGCCGGTACATCCAGGCGGGACGCGCGGCGCGAGAGGAGTTCGGCCTGCCCCTGCCCGACGTCCTGAAGATCATTGCCTGGGCCGAGGCGAAGGGTGGCGACGAGGGCCTGGCTGAACTTCGGGCGGAGATCCGCACTCCACTGAAGTGATCGCTGATACCTGTCTCCTCCGAGCGGACGTACGAGTTCGGACGGCCTGGGTGATGTGACCCGCTGAACCGATCGCTGGGCGTCTGTGATGGTGAACCTCCCGAGCGGGAGTGCCTCTGGTTCGAGGCGCTCCCGCTCGGGCGCATCCCGCCCCGCCTTCCGCTCGCCCACTTCACCGGCGCCGGCGCCAGCTTCCACTACACCTGACCGCCTGCGGCTGGTAGAACCCTTGCGTGGACGCAACGAAGCTCCGACGGGCCATCGCCCGCACCCCCCTCGCCCCCGTCGCGGCCTTCCCCAAGCGCCTGGCCCGCGTCGTCCGCCACGACGCCAAGGTGCTGCGCACCTCGGCCCGCTGGCTGGTCACCTCGCGGGAGCACCACAACTACACGTACGAGCTGACCAAGCTGAGCCGGCACCACCTCGCCTGGTTCGTCAGCGTGGTCTGCGACGTGCCCGTCAAGCAGGTACGCGCGTACTTCGCCGAGATCGAGTCGGACGACGCGCTGCGCCGGCACATCGAGTCCGCCACCGCCGGCGCCGCCCGCCGGGGCCTGGCCGACCGGCAGGTCCGCTACGCCCGCCGCATCGGGTGGTACGCCATCGTGCGCGCCACGAAGCCGACGCACGTGGTCGAGACCGGCGTCGACAAGGGGCTCGGCAGTTGCGTGCTCGCCGCCGCGCTGTTGCGCAACGCCGCCGACGGGCAGCCCGGCCGGGTCACCTCGCTGGACATCAACCCGGAGGCCGGCTACCTCGCCCGCACCGCGCCCTGGTCGGAGGTGGTCGACCTGGTGATCGGGGACTCGATCGCCTCCATCGCCGCGCTGGACCGGCCGGTCGACCTCTTCCTGCACGACAGCGACCACAGCCGGGCCCACGAGAAGCGCGAGTTCGAGGCCGTCGAGACCAAGTTGGCGCCGGGCGCGATCCTGCTCACCGACAACGTCACCGCTACCAACGTCCTCGCCGAGCACGCCGAGCGCACCGGCCGGCGGTTCCTCGCCTACCGGGAGACCCCCGCCAACCACTGGTACCCGGGCGACGGCATCGGCGTCGCCTGGTGATCGCGGTCGTGCGGGCCGGGTCGGCGCGAGGTGCCGGAGGCCCTCGACCAGCCGGGGCACGCTGAACGGGCGTCCCACGCGACGACGCCGGCACGGGAGCAGGCGGGGCGACGGTCGCGCGCGGGCCGTGGCAGGGTGGGCGGATGCGGTTGAGCGCCATCCACACGTACCCCGTCAAGGGTTGTCGCCGGCTCGACCACGACGTCGCGGGCGTCGAGCCGTGGGGCCTGGCCGGCGACCGGCGCTGGATGATCGTCGACGCGGACGGCGTCGGCGTCACCCAGCGGGAGACGACCCGCCTGGTCGGCCTGCACGCCACGCCCCACGACGGTGGCCTGCTGCTGCGCGCCGAGGGGCACGACGACCTGGCCGTGCCCGAGCCGGTCGGCGGCGAACCCGTCGCGGTGCGGACCTTCCGCAACCGCAAGTTGCCCGTCCCCGCGCTCCCCGCCGGTCCGGCGGCCGACGCCTGGATCGGCGCGCTGCTGGGCCGCGCCGTCCGGCTGGTCTGGCTCGCCCGACCGACCCGGCACATCCCGCCGGGCGACCGGGAGCACGACACCGGTGAGCAGGTCAGCTTCGCCGACGCCTACCCGCTGCTGCTGGCCACCGCCGCCTCGCTCGACGCGCTCAACGGGTGGCTCGCCGAGGCCGGCGAGGAGCCCGTGCCGATGGCGCGGTTCCGCCCCAACCTGGTGGTGGAGGGCGCGCCGGCCTGGGCCGAGGACGACTGGGTCGGCCGCCGGCTGCGCATCGGCGCCGCCCGCTTCCGCGCCGCCGGGCCGTGCGACCGCTGCGTGGTCACCACCACCGACCAGGAGACGGGGGTACGCGGGAAGGAGCCGTTGCGCACCCTCGCCCGGCACCGCAAGGTCCGGCAGAAGCTCCTGTTCGGACTCCACCTCGTTCCCGCGGCCCCGGGCAGCGTCGCGCTCGGCGACGAACTGGTGGTGGAGGACTGACCGGCGGCCCGCCGGCTCGCTTCGCGCGCCGGCGGGCGGACCCTCGCGCGTGGCGGCCCTCGGCGCGGCGCGGCGGCCCGGCGGACTTGTCCGCCCCGGCGGCGGTACGGCAGCATCGACCGGCGTGACCGACGGTACCGCTCCCACGGCAGACCTGCGCGCCCCCGGGCGCCGCCGCGCGCCACGCTCCCGGGCTCCCCGCCGGCTCGCCGTCGGCGGTGTCGCGGTGCTCGCGGCGGTGCTCGGCCTCAGCCTGGCCCTGCGCTCCGGGCCCACCCCCGCCTGCGCCGCGCCGCCGGCCCTCGCCGCGCCGCCCGCCGCCGGCGTCGTCCACAAGGGACAGGCCACCTTCTACGACTCGGAGGGCGCCGGCGGGAACTGCTCCTACCCGGCCGCGCCCGCGAACCGGCTCTACGTCGCGTTGGGCCCTGACGCGTACGCGGCTGGCGCGGCCTGCGGCGGCTACCTCGACGTGACCGGCCCGCAGGGCACCGTGCGCGTACTCGTCATGGACCAGTGCCCGGAGTGCGCCGACGGGCACCTCGACCTCTCCCGGGAGGCGTTCGCCCGGATCGCCAACCCCGCGGAGGGGGTCGTGCGGGTCAGCTACCGCGCGGTGGTCGACCCGCCGCTGACCGGCCCGCTCACCTTCCGGATGAAGGAGGGCTCGTCGCGGTGGTGGTTCGCCGTCCTGGTCGCCGGCCACGGCAACCCGCTGCGCGCCGTCGAGGTGCGGCCGGTAGGCGCCGGTGGCTGGCGCTCGGCGGCGCGGGAGGACTACAACTACTGGCTCGTCCCGTCCGGCGCCGGGCCCGGCCCGTACGAGATCCGGGTCACCGACACCCGGGGTCACCGGGTCACCGCCACCGGCGTCCGGATGGCGCCGGGGCAGGTTCAACGCGGCACGGTCCGGATGTACGGCCGGGGTGGCGCCGCCGCGACCCGCCCACCGTCGCCCACGCGGCCCCCCTCGGCCCGGCCCGATCCGACCGCCACGGCCCCGGCGACCCCGTCGGCGGTGCAGTCCCCCGGCCGGCCGGTGGCGGACGCGGCGGTCGAGCCTTCCGCGCTCGCGTCCACGTCGCCGCGCGCCTGCGGGGGCTGAGGGCGGGCCCGGCTCAGCGCCCGGGTGCCGGCGGGGCGGTCAGGTCCAGCCACATGAGGATCTCGTCGCGGTCGTCGCCGGGGGCGACCCGCAGCGCGCCGGGCAGCCGCCCGATCTCCCGGTAACCGAGCCCCCGGTAGAACCGGTCCAGTCCCAGCCCGTCCCGGACGGTCACGTGCAGCGCCTCCCATCCCATCCCGCGGCCGAGGCGCTCGGCCTCGCGCATCAGCGCGGCGCCGTACCCGTTGCCCTGGGTGTCCGGGTGGACCATCACCCGCTTCAGCACGCACCAGTGCGCCTTCAGGTCGAACCGGTTGTCGCAGAAGATCAGCGCGGCGACGGGCCGCTCACCCGAGTACCCCACGAGGAGGCGGTCCGGGCCCTCCGCGATGCCGGCGAAGGTGGGATCCGCCGTGTGCCGTACGTCGGCGACGGTGACCGGCGGCACGAAGCCGACCGCCCCGCCGGCGTTGGTGACGTCGACCCAGAGGGCGACGATCCGTTCCCGCAACTCGGGGGTCAGCTCGGGATCGAGGACGAAGCGCAGGCTCACCCGGTAATCCTGACCGCGCGGGCCCCGCGCCGACCCGCGATCGTGACGCGCGCGACAGGGCGTTCGGTGCGGGAGGGGGGATTCGAACCCCCACGTCCTTTCGGACAATAGGACCTAAACCTACCGCGGCTGCCGTTACGCCACTCCCGCCGACCCGCTGAGTCTAGAGTGTCGCGCCGATCCGGTGGTGGGCTCGGTCCCGGCGCGGGCGGCGACCTCAGTCCAGCCCGAGGTCCCGGCGCAGCTTGGCGACGTGGCCGGTGGCCTTCACGTTGTAGAGCGCGCGCTCGATCTTGCCGTCCGCGTCGATGACGAAGGTCGAGCGGATCACGCCGGTCACCGTCCTGCCGTACGACTGCTTCTCGCCGTACGCGCCGTAGGCGGTCAGCACGGACCTGTCGGTGTCGGCGACCAGCGGGAAGGTGATGGCGTCGCGCTCGCGGAACTTCGCCAGCTTCTCCGGCTTGTCGGGCGAGATCCCGACGACCTCGTAGCCGGCGGCCTGGAGCGAGGCGAGCGAGTCGCGGAAGTCGCAGGCCTGCTTGGTGCAGCCGGGCGTCATGGCCGCCGGGTAGGCGTACAGCACGACCTTGCGGCCGCGCAGGTCGGTAAGCGAGAGCGTCTCGCCGGTGTCGGTGGGAAGGCTGAACTCGGGCGCGGGGTCACCGGGGGAGAGGCGGTCGGGCGCGGTCATGGCACGACCCTACCGCCGGCCCCGGCCGTCCCCGGACGGCACGCCGACCCCGACGGGAGCGCGTCCCGGCCGCCTCCGGGACGGCGCAACGAGCCGGCCGGGACGCCGCCCCGGCCGGCATGTCGGGTCGGGCGGCGGACACGCAATCGGGCGTACGCCAGTTGCCAACTCTTGGCAACAGCCAAGCTCGGGAAATAGGCTGACGTCAACGGCCAGGCCTGGCCGGGCGACGCGTGGGAGGCCGCGTGGAGAACCTGGCGATGCACATCTCGAACGGGATCGTCGACGGTCCCGTCGCGGCGGTGTTCGCGGCGGTGGCGCTGCTCGCGATGACGTTCTGCGTCCTGCGCGGCAGGCGTGACCTGGACGACCGGTTGGCCCCGATGGCCGGGCTCGTCGCGGCCTTCATCTTCGCCGTGCAGATGCTCAACTTCCCGATCTTCACCGCCGGCGTCAGCGGTCACCTGCTCGGCGGGGCGCTCGCCGCGATGCTGGTGGGACCGTGGGTCGGCGCACTCTGCGTGGCCGTGGTGCTGGTCGTGCAGGCGCTCGTCTTCGGCGACGGCGGCGTGGCCATGCTCGGGCTCAACATCACCAACATGGCCGTGCTCGGCACCGCCGCAGCGTACCTGCTGATCGCGCTGCTGCTCCGGGTGCTGCCGCGCACCCCGGCCGGCCTGGGCGTGACCGCCTTCGTCTCCGCGCTGGTCAGCGTGGTGGTCGCGTCGATGGGCTTCGTGCTCCAGTACCAGCTCGGCGGCACCACCGACCTCGGCGGCAACCTGGGCGGTCTGGCCGGCACGATGGCCGGCGTGCACCTGCTGATCGGCATCGGCGAGGGCCTGATCACCGCGACCACGGTGGTCACCGTCGCGAAGGTACGGCCCGATCTCGTCTACGCGCTGCGCGGGCTGCGCGCGGCGTCCACGCCCGCCGTCCCGGCCGTCGGAGGTGTCCGGTGAGGAAGCGTTCCTGGGGATTCGTCGTCGGCGGGCTGCTGGTGGCCCTGCTCCTCGCCGGGGTGGTCAGCAACTTCGCCTCGTCCCACCCCGACGGGCTGGACTCGTCGCTGCGCGAGGGCTGCACCTTCGACGCCGACGACAACATCACCGGCGGCAACTGCCCCGCCCAGCGGGAGCGCGAACACGAGGTCGGCGGGCCGCTGGCCGACTACGGGGTGGCGGGGATCGACAACGAGTTCCTCTCCACCGGCCTGTCCGGCGTCCTCGGCGTGCTGCTCACCTTCGCGGTGGCCGGCGGGGCGTTCTGGCTGGTCCGCCGCCGCGGTCCCCGGGACGAGGAGTCGGCCGGGGGCGCCCGTACCCCCGTCGGGGCGTCGGGCCGGGAGTAGCGACCGGATGGGCGCCGGGCACGCGCACGTGCTGTACCGGGACGCCGCGTCACCGGTGCACCGGCTCCCGCCCGAGGTCAAGATCGCGGCGATGGTGGCGTTCACCCTCGCCGTGGTCGGCACCCCACGCGAGGCGTTCTGGGCCTTCGGCGCGTACGCCCTGCTGGTCGCGGTGGTGGCGGCGCTGGCCCGGGTGGGGCCCGGCTGGCTGCTGCGCCGGTCGCTGATCGAGCTGCCGTTCGTGTTGTTCGCGGTGGCGCTGCCGTTCCTCGGCGCCGGCGAGCGGGCCGACGTGCTCGGCCTGAGCCTGTCGGTCGACGGGCTGCTCGGGGCGTGGAACATCGTCGCCAAGGGCACCCTGGGCGTGCTCGCCTCGCTGCTGCTCGCCGCGACGACCACGACCCGGGACCTGATCGTCGGCCTGGACCGGCTGCGCTGCCCGCAGATCCTCACCCAGATCGCCACGTTCATGCTGCGCTACCTGGACGTGCTGGTCGGCGAGGCCCGCCGGATGCGGGTGGCGCGGATGTCCCGGGGCGACGATCCGCGCTTCCTGTGGCAGTTGCGCGGCTTCGCGACCGGCGTCGGCGCGCTCTTCCTGCGCGCGTTCGAACGCGGCGAGCGGGTCTACCTGGCGATGCTGTCGCGCGGCTACACCGGGCGGATGCCGGCGGTGTGGCAGGGCGCGGGTGCGGCGACCGCCGGGCAGTGGCTGGTCGCGGCCACCGTGCCGGTCCTGGCGGCCGGCATCGCCGCCACGGCCGTCGTGCTGACATGATCGGTGCCGTGCAGACCGCCCTCTCCCTGGACGTTCGTGGTGTCCGCTACGCGTACCCGGACGGGCACGTCGCCCTGCACGGGGTGGACCTGACCGTGCCGCGCGGCGACCGGGTGGCGCTGCTCGGCCCCAACGGCGCCGGGAAGACCACGCTGGTGCTGCACCTCAACGGCATCCTCACCCCGGCTGAGGGGAGCGTGAGCGTCGGCGGGCTGACCGTCAGCCAGGACCGGGCCACGCTCGCCGAGGTACGCCGCCGGGTGGGCATCGTCTTCCAGGATCCGGACGACCAGCTCTTCCTGCCCACGGTCGCCGAGGACGTGGCATTCGGGCCGGCCAACCTGGGCCTGCGCGGGGCGGAGCTGTCCGCCCGGGTGGACGAGGCCCTCGCCGCGGTCGGGATGGGCGAGCACCGGGACCGCGCGCCGCACCACCTCTCCTTCGGGCAGCGGCGCCGCGTGGCGGTGGCCACCGTGCTCGCCATGCACCCGGAGATCCTGGTCCTCGACGAACCGTCGTCCAACCTCGACCCGGCGGCCCGCCGCGAGCTGGCCGGGATCCTGCGCGCCCTGCCGGTGACACTGCTGATGGTCACCCACGACCTGCCGTACGCCCTGGAGCTCTGCGACCGCTCGGTCATCCTGGACGCCGGCCGCATCGTCGCCGACGCCCCCACGGCCGACCTCCTGGCGGACGCCGACCGCCTCGCTAGCCACCGCCTCGAACTCCCCCGAGGCTTCACCCCCACCCCCACCCCCCACTGACGCCCCCGCGCCCCACCCCGAGGCGTCGATCATGCACTCATGGTGCCCGATCAGACCTCTTCTGCTCCGGTTCGTCCCCTGCCACAACTCCATGATCGACGCGCGGGGCGGGGGTGGAGGGCGGGGTGGGGGGAGTGGGGGTGGGAGGGGGAGGGGGAGAGGGGGTGGGGCGGGCGGCGTGGAGGCGGAGGGCACCGGCTGCCGTGGCGCCCGCGCCGGCGACGAGGATCAGGGCGACCAGGATCCGGGCCGTCGTCGCCGGCCAGGGCACGGGGGCGACGGCGCGGGCGAAGACGGCGGCGTTGGCCACCCCGGCGAAGAGCGCCAGGCAGGCCCCGGCCAGCGCCAGCGCGAAGTCGGCGGCCGGCCGGCGGGCCAGCGCGAAGACGCCCGCGGCGACGGCGCCGAGCCCGGTCAGCAGCGCCCAGACCTGCCCGCCGAGCAGGCCGGTCAGCACCGCGCCCACGCCCCGCGCACCGGCGTCCACCTCCCGGCCCACGGTGAACACCACCGCGGCCACCCCGCCGACGACCAGCAGCCCGCCGAGCCCGGCCAGCGCCCGCGCGCCCGGCCCGGAGCGGGCCGGCAACAGCCCGAGAGCCCCCACGGCCAGCAGCCCGACCGTGGCGACCACCCACCAGACGTACGCGTCCGGCGGCGGCACCCAGTCGAGGGTGCCGCGGATCTCCCCCGTCCCGGTGTCGGTGCGCAGCGGCACCGTCCAGTCCCGCACCCGGTGCTCCCGGTCCGGGGCGGCGCGCACCTGCGGCGGCGGTGCCGACTCCCGCCAGAGTGCCCGCTGGTCGTGCCAGCGCGCCGTGGCGGAGTCGTCGACGCGTCGCCAGTCCGGTGCGGCGGCGGGGTTCGCCTCGGCGGGCAGCCGCGTGTCCCCGGCGATGGTCCGGTTCAGGTAGGTCGCGGGAGAGCGGACGTTCTCGTACACGCCGTCGGGGCCGACCCGCAGGTAGGGCTCGCCGGAGTAGCCGAGCACCTCGACGGCGCGGTCGCCGGTGTTGGTCAGCTCCAGCCGCGCGCCCGCCTCGATCACCCGTACGCTCAGCCCGGGGCCGGCCGGGGCGACGGCGGTCACCTCGGTGCGGTAGTCGGTGCCGTCGGGCGCGTCCGCGCCGTGCGCGGCGGCCGGGGCGGCGAACGCGGCCGTCGCCGTCAGCGTGCCGGCGAGCACCAGGCCGGCGCGGGTCACCAGGTCGCGGATCACCTGCCGGCCGCCTCCACCGCCGACTTGATCCCCTCCGGGCTGCGGTCGGCGATCTGCTCGCCGTCGACCAGGATCGTCGGGGTGCCGGTGATGTTGGCCTTGCTGGCCTCCTGCGTCACGTGCTCGGTCCACGGCTTGAAGGTGCCCTCCCGCAGGCAGGAGGCGAAGCCGTCCCGGTCGATGCCGGTGCCCGCCGCGATGTCGGCCAGCTCACCGTCGCTGAGCCCCGCGCCGCCCTCCGGCGGCTGCCGGTCGAACAGCGCCTTGGCGTACTCCCGGTAGCGGCCGCCCTCCGCCGCGCAGCCGGAGGCGGCCGAGGAGCGGGTCGAGTACTGGGTGCTGGAGAAGCGGTTCAGGTACGCGACCGGGTGGTAGACGACACGCACCTTGCCCTCGCTGATGAGCTGGTCGATGGTCGGGCCGCTGGCCTGCTCGAACTGCTTGCAGGCTGGGCAGAGGAAGTCCTCGTAGATGTCGATGGTGACCGGGCCCGAGCCGGCGACGACCCCGGTGCCGTCCTCGGTCGAGCCGGTCGGCGCGGTGAAGTCGTCGGAGCGCTGGCTGGAGTAGACGCTCCAGCCGATCAGGCCGGCGACGACCAGGACGGCCACGGCGGCCACGGAGACCCAGAGCGTCCGCTTGCGCCGCCGCTCCCGGGCCAGCTGCTCGCGGACCATCCGGGCGGAGCCCTTCTGCCCCTTGCGACTACTCATCCTCGTCCTCCACGGATGCGTCCCCCGCCAGCCAGCCGTCCACCGAGACGGGGGTGCGGGGCCAGATCAGCAGGAACCCGGCCAGCGCCAGGAATCCCAGGTCCCGGAGGATCTCCGGGAGGTAGCTCGGGGTCTGGCCCTCGGCGAGCTCCCCGCCGGCGCCGAAGCAGCCGCAGTCGATGGCGAGGCCCCGGCTCCAGGCCGAGACGATGCCGACGATGAAGACCACCAGCAGCGCCGCGGACACCCCGGCGGAGAGCCGGGTGGCCAGGCCGAGGAGCAGCAGCAGGCCCAGCGCCAGCTCGACGAAGGGCAGCGCCGCGCCGATCACCGTGGCGAGGTCGTACGGCATGACCTGGTACGCGTTGACGGCGCGGCCGGAGGCGGCCAGGTCACCGACCTTGCTGCCGCCGGCGACGAGCCACACGGCGGCCAGGCCCAGCCGGACGGCGACCCCGATCCAGGGGCGGACGGCGGGCCAGCGGGCGACCCGGGTGTGCGGTGCGGTCACGATCATTGGTCGTCCCGTCCCCGGCGGAAGTTCCCGGTCATCCGGCGAGGGCGTCGCCGACCGCCTCGACGAGGTCGTTGCGGGCCCGGGCCACCCGCGAGCGGATGGTGCCCACGGGCACCCCCTCCACGGCGGCGGCCTCGGCGTACGACAGGCCGAGCAGTTGGGTGAGCACGAACGCCGCGCGGCGCTCCGCCGACAGCCGGCGGACCAGGTCGGCGGCGCCGAGTTGGCCGGCGGGATCCGGGTGCGGCCGGTCGGTCCAGGCGTCGGCGGCGAGCCGTTCACCGAGCCGGCGGCGACGCACGACCGTGCGCAGGTGGTCGGCACAGGCCCGGCGGGCGATGCCCAGCAGCCAGGTGCGCGCGCTGGAGCGGCCCTCGAACGCCGGCAGCGCCCGGAACGCCCGCAGGTAGGTGTCCTGGGTCAGGTCGTCGGCGCTGTCCGGATCGACAAGCGCGGCGGTGAAGCGCCACACCTCGGCCTGGGTCAGCCGGACGAAGGCGGCCTGGGCGACGGGGTCCCCGTCACGGGCGGCCAGCGCCCACTCGGTCGCCGACTCCCGCGCAGCGACGCCCGCGTCACCGGTCGGACTGGCGGCGGAGGTCTCGCGCGGGGCGGGGATCACGACAGTCCAGGTTACGCGGCGGGGCCGGGCCGGGGAGGGTCCTTCGACCCTTCCATGGCCTGCGCCACCCTGGGAACTAAACCGGTGCGTCGCACGACTATCCCCACATGACATGCGACGACGTACGCGCGGCGTTGTCGGCGCGGCTGGACGGCGAGGACCCGCTGGCGGCGCCGGCGGTGCTGGACGCGCACGCGGAGAGCTGCCCCGGCTGCCGGGCCTGGCTGACCCGCGCCGAGCAGGTCACCCGGCTGGTCCGGGTGCAGGCCGTGGCGGTGCCCGACCTGACCGCGTCGGTGCTGGCGGCGGTCGCCGCCGATTCGCTGGCCGCCGGACGCACCCGGGCGGCGGCCAGGGCGGCCCGCCGTCAGGTGCTGCGGGTGGCGGTCGCGGTGGCCGCGGTCGCCCAACTGGCGATCGCCCTGCCCGTCCTGCTGGCCGGGCTGGGCGTGACCCTCGACCCGCACACCAGCCGCGAGATGGCCTCCTTCGACGTGGCGCTGGCCGTCGGGTTCGCGCTGGCCGCGTGGCGACCCGAGCGCGCCCGGGCCTTCGTGCCGGTGGCGCTGGTGCTGGCGGTCTGCCTGGCCGGCACCAGTGCGGTGGACATCGCCAACTCGACGACCGCGCTGGTGCACGAGGTCGGGCACCTGGCCGCAGTGGTGCAGGCGGGGCTGCTGTGGGCGCTGGGACGGGTCAGCGACGAGCCGGACCGCCGGCCGTCGACCGCACTCCTGGCCCGTCATGGCTGACGCCGCCCCGGGCGGGCCGGCCCGGCCGGTCCCGGCGGCGCGGACCATCCTCGTAGTCGCCCCGGGCGGGTGGGTTCCGGCGGCGCGGGGCATGGTCGGAGTCGCGCCGGGCCGGTCGGATTCGAGAGCATTGCCGGCATGAGTGTCGCCAACCGCCGCCCGATCGCCCGGCTGCTCGCCGTCGCCGGCCTGCTGGTCACCGTCGTCGCCCTGCTGATCGCCCCCGCCGGCCCCGCCAGCGCCCACGCGGTGCTGGTGAGCAGCAGCCCCATCGCCTCGGCCGTGGTGTCGAACGCGCCGGCGGAGGTCGTACTCACGTTCAGCGAGTCCGTCCGCAAGGTGTCCGGCAAGATCCGGGTGATCGCACCGGACGGCTCCCGCGCCGACCGCGGCGAACCGACCTTCGAGGGCACCGTGGTCACCGTGCCGGTCGACCCCGCTGGGGCGCGCGGCACCTACCTGGTCAGCTACCGGGTCATCTCCTCCGACAGCCACCCCGTCTCGGGCGCGTTCACCTACTCCGTCGGCGCGCCCTCGACGCCCCCGGTCGACAGCGGGGACGACAGCCGGGCCGACCCGGTCGTCGGCAACGCGGTCAAGGTCGCCAAGTACGCCGGCTACGCCGGCCTGCTGCTGCTCGTCGGACCGACGCTGGTGCTCGCCGCCCTCTGGCCCCGACGGCTGCCCCGGCGCGGACCGGCCCGCCTGGCCTGGGCCGGTCTCGGCCTGCTGGCGGTCTCCACGGTGGCGAACCTCCTGCTCCAGGTGCCCTACACCGCCGGCGGCGGCGTGTTCGACGTCACCGGCGAGGGGCTGAGCGACGTGCTGGGCAGCTCCTTCGGCGCCGCGCACCTGGTCCGGCTGGGCCTGTTGGCCGCGGCGGCGTTCCTGCTCCGACCCCTGATGGCGGGGCCGGTCGAGCGGAGCGATCTGGTCATCCTCGGCGTGCTCGGGGCGGCGGCGCTGGTGACCTGGCCGCTGGCCGGGCACCCGGCGGCCTCGCCCGCCCCGGCGGTCTCCGTGGTCGTCGACGCCGTCCACCTGGGCGGCATGGCGGTCTGGATGGGCGGGCTGGTGATGCTCGCCGTCTTCCTGCTGACCCGGGCCGACGAGCGGGAGCTGGGCGCGATCCTGCCGATCTGGTCGCGCTGGGCGGCGCTGGCCGTCTCGGCGCTGCTGCTCGCCGGCACCGTCCAGGCGCTGATCGAGGTGGCCACCCCCCGCGCGCTTGTCGACACCACCTACGGCCGGCTGGTGCTGGGCAAGATCGGGCTCTTCGCGCTGGTGATCGCGGTGGCCGCGTACTCCCGGCAGCTGGTGCGCCGGCGCACCGCGGCCGGCCGGCCGACGTCGATGCGGCGGGCGGTCTGGGCGGAGTTGGCGATCACGGCGGTGGTCCTCGGCCTGTCCGCCGTCCTGGTGCAGACCACCCCGGCCCGCACCGCCGGCGCCGACGTGGCCGGCGCGCCGGGCCGCTTCTTCTCCACGACGCTGTCCAGCCCGAACTACGACCTCCAGATCGAGCTGGACCCGGCCGAGCGGGGCAACAACACCGTGCACTTCTACGCGTACACGAAGGACAACCGGCCCCAGCCGGTGGTGGAGTGGCGGGCCACGGTCGCCCTGCCGGCGGCGGGGATCGAAGCGATCCAGGTCCCGCTGCTGCCGCTGACCGACAACCACGCCACCGGCGAGATCAACTTCCCGGCTGCGGGGGAGTGGCAGTTGCGCATCACGGCCCGCACCTCGGACATCGACCAGGCCACGGTGACCACCACCGTGCCGATCAGGTAACAGGAAGGCTCGCACCATGATCCGTCACCGGCGTACCGCAAGCGCCGCCGCCGCCCTGGCGCTCGGCGCCGTCGCCACCGCCGTCCTCGGCTTCGCGGCGCCCGCCTCGGCCCATGTCACGGTCAACCCGCAGGAGGCCACCCAGGGCGGCTACAGCCGGTTCGCCTTCCGGGTGCCGAACGAGAGCGACACGGCCTCCACCACGAAGCTGGAGGTCGTGCTGCCGGAGAACGCGCCCATCGGTTCCGTGTCGACCATGCCGGTGCCCGGCTGGACGGTGGCGGTGGAGAAGCGCAAGGTGGACCCGCCGGTCGAGGTGCACGGCAGCCAGCTCAGCGAGGTCGTTTCCAAGCTCACCTGGACGGCCACCGGGAGCGCGGCGGTCAAGCCCGGCCAGTTCCAGGAGTTCCCGGTGTCGATGGGGCCGCTGCCGCAGGTCGAGACGATGGTCTTCAAGACCTTGCAGACCTACTCCGACGGCAACGTGCAGCGGTGGATCGAGGAGCCGCTCCCCGGCGGCGAGGAGCCGGAGAACCCCGCCCCGGTGCTCACCCTCACGGCGGCCTCGCCGTCGACCGCCCCCACCGGCGCCGCCGCGCCGCAGGCCGCCGGCGACGACGACGATGACGACGCCGGGAGCGACGACGTGGCCACCGGGCTCGCGGTCGCCGGCCTGGTCGCCGGCGTGGGTGGCCTGCTGCTGGGCGGGCTCGCGTTCTCGCGTACGCGGCGGACGCCGACGTCGCAGGAGTGACCCGTCGTACCACTCGCCGGCCCGTCGGATCATCCGGCGGGCCGGCTGCTTTCCCGGCCCCGTGCCGTGGATATCCGCTGCTGGCTCGCCCCACGTCGGTAAGGTCGGCCGGGTATCCGGCTACGGAGGGGGACGAGGCGAATGCGGATCGTGCGGGTGCTCGCCGCCATGCTGCTGCTGACGGTCGGGATCACGGCGCTGCTCGCCGGTGGGGCGCTCACGCTGCTCGCCCGGCAGGCCGACCCGGGTGGCGCCTTCAGCGCCCGGTTCGAGACCGTGCAGACCCCGGGTCACGCGATGGTCGTCCGGGACGTGGACGAGCTGCTGCGGGCCGAGGCGCCGTTCACCCGCGCCGGGCAGGCCCGGCTCCGGCTGGACGCGCGGACGCCCGACGGCCCGGCCTTCGTCGGGCTGGCGCCCGCCGACGAGGTGCGGCGTTGGCTCGACCCGGTGCCGCATGCCGAGGTGCGCCGGGTGGCGCTGGCCCGGGGGCCGCTGCCGGTCCGGTTGCAGCCCGCCGGTCCCGCGCCGTCCGCCGGTCCCGCGCCGTCGGTCGCGCCGATCGGCCAGCCCTTCTGGGTACGCGAGGGGATCGGCGCGCTGGAGTGGACCCCGGCGGAACTGGCCGACCGGCGGCTGAGCCTGGTGGTGATGCGTCCCGACGGGCGGGCCGACCTGAGCCTGGAACTGCGCGCGGGGCTGCGCGCCGGCTGGACCGCCCCAGCGACTGCCGGACTGCTGGCCGGTGGGGTGCTGGCGGTGGCGCTGGCCCTGCTCCTGCTGCGCCCGGTGCGGCCCCGCGAGGTGGTCTTCGTGGTCGAGCCGGACCAGGTGCCGGTGCTCGCCGGCCGCCTCGGGGTGACCTCGCTCGCCGGCCTCGGCGCGCAGCCGACCCGGGACAGCGACCGGTCGCGCGTCGCCGGGCGTCAGCTCGCCTCGGTCGGCGCCGCTCCCACGGGATCCCGGCCGGCGATCGGGCCGGTGCCCGCCCGCCGCCCCGCGACGCTCGCCGACCTCGCGGGAGGCGACCCGGCGCTCCGGCCGCCCGAGGTGAACCTCACCCTGGCCTGGCCGCCCGCCGCCCCCGAGGAGACGGCCGACCCGGTCGCCGTAGCGGACCGCCCCCGCCCCGCCGCTCTCGCCGCCGCCGCTTCCGATGCCGGCACTCCCGGCGCCGCCAGAACCGGCGCCGGCGCTCCTGACGCCGCCGCCGCTTCAAACACCGGCGCTTCCGAGGCTGGCGCTTCCGAGGCTGGCGCTGCCGACGCCGGCCGGCAGTCGCCCGACGATCCGCGCTGAGCCGCGTCCGGCCCCTGCCCCGCGTCGGCACCCACGCGGGCACGGACGGCGAGCGGCCCTCCGCGCTGCCGACGCGGAGGGCCGCCCTCACCGGGGGATCGGTGCTACCCGAGAGACGTCTGAGGTAGTTACGACCAGATTAGCCATGAAGGGCGCTACTTGGGAAGACTGTCCATTTCCCGCGACCTGCGGCCCTCCCGCCGCACCGGGAGGGTCACCAGCAGCAGCAGGCTCAGCAGCACGTACGTGTTGCGCACCAGGAACTCGCCCGGCGAGTCCGTACGCACCGGGGCGATGCCCCAGTCGTGGAAGGTCACCACCCCGTACACGATGAGGGCGGAGGTGCCGACGGCGAGTGCCGCCAGCAGACGTCGCCGACGGGCGCCCTCGCCGGTCGTGGCGTCGGCGCTCAGCGCCGCGTCCGTCAGCACGACCACCGCCGGGATGAACCAGTAGATGTGGTGGGTCCAGGTGATGGGGCTGACCAGCGAGCCGACCAGGCCGGTCAGGGCGAGGCCGGTGAGCGTGTCCCCGGCGCGGGCGGCCCGCGCGGCGCGCCACAGCCCGTACCCGGCGATGGCCGCCACCAGCAGCAGCCAGAGCAGCTGGTGGGGCTTCTCCGGTGCGGTGATGCGGCTGAGCAGGCCGAACAGCGACTGGTTGCCGGTGTAGTCGGTGCGGCCGACCCGGTCGGTCGCCCACAGCTCGTGGGTCCAGAACCGCCACGAGTCGCGCGGCGCGACCGCGGCGGCGAGCAGGGTCGCGGCGGCGGCCGTCGCGCTCGCCATCGCCGCCGCCCGCCACCGCCGGGTGGCCAGCAGGTAGACGATGAAGATGCCCGGGAAGAGCTTGAGCGCCGTCGCCAGCCCGACGCCCACGCCGGCCCACCGGCTCGCCCGGGGTACGGCGAAGAGCAGGTCCGCCAGGATCAGCACGACCAGCAGCATGTTGATCTGACCGAAGGTGATCGTCTCGCGGGTGCTCTCGACGGCCAGCACCAGCAGGACCGCCACGGTGAGGCTGAACACACGGGGCAGCCCGTGCCGGGCGATCACCGGCGCGAGCAGCCACCGGGTCGTGACCACCACCGCCAGTCCCGTCAGGACCGTGAAGATCGCCACGGTGGCGCCCAGCGGCAGCAGCGCGAACGGGCGCAGCAGCAGCGCGCTGAACGGTGGGTAGGTGAAGTAGAGCTCGCCCTGCACCCGGTCGGGCTGCACGTAGTCGTAGAGCGGGTTCCCGGCCGCCCACCAGTCCATCGCGCGCATGTAGATCTTCAGGTCGAAGAAGTCGTGCACCATGCCGGGCAGGTAGAGCGCCGGCAGCACGGCGGCCAGCGCCAGCAGGGTGACGAGCCGACGGACCGTACGGCCACCGGGATCGTCGTCGGTGACGGCGGGCGGTGCGGCGGGTTCGGCTGGCACGGAGGAAACCCTAGCGGTCACCGCGTGCCCCGGTGCGCGGGCGCGCGGCCGGGTGGGCTGCGCGTAGGCTGTCCCGGTGGCTGATCTTCTCGTCTGGATCGACTGTGAGATGACCGGGTTGGACCTCGGCAGGGACAAGCTGATCGAGGTCGCCGCGCTCGTCACGGATCCCGACCTCAACGTGCTCGGGGATGGCGTCGACGTGGTGATCCACGCCGACGAGGCGGCGCTGGAGGCGATGCCCGAGATCGTAACGACGATGCACGCCAAGTCGGGGCTGACCGAGGAGGTCCGGCGCTCGACGGTGACCCTCGCCGAGGCCGAGGACATGGTCCTGGACTACGTGTCCAGCCATGTGAAGGATCCGCGTACGGCACCGCTGTGCGGCAACTCGATCGCCACCGACCGGGGCTTCATCACCCGGGACATGCCCCGCCTCGACGCGCACCTGCACTACCGGATGATCGACGTGTCGTCGATCAAGGAGCTGTGCCGCCGCTGGTACCCGCGGGTGTACTTCGGCCAGCCCCAGAAGGGGCTCGCGCACCGGGCCCTGGCCGACATCCGGGAGAGCATCCGGGAGCTGGAGTACTACCGGCGGACCCTCTTCGTGCCCCTGCCCGGGCCGGACGTGGAGACCGCCAAGGCAATAGCAGCCGGACTCTGAGCCGCCGGGCACAACCCGCTCGGCGGAACCCGCTGGACGCGGCGGGCGGGGGTAGGGCTATTATTGGTCCGCACCCCGCCCGGGGCGATCGACCGGGCGTGGATCCATCGGGTGTGAACGGCATGGTGGCTGTAGCTCAGTTGGCAGAGCACCGGGTTGTGGTCCCGGTTGTCGTGGGTTCAATTCCCATCAGTCACCCGGTGACCGAAGGCCCCCTCCTCGCGGAGGGGGCCTTCGGCGTTTCCGGCTCAGGCGGTCGGGGTGGCCGTGGGCGCGCCGCTCTCCTCCGGGGCGGCCTCGGTCGGCGGCTCGTACGGCAGGGCGCTGCCCTTGACGTACTGCTCCCAGCTCATGTTCCAGTCGGTCCAGCCGTTGCCGTTCTGGAGCTTCCGTTCCGTGCCCTTGACGGTGATCGGGTCGCCGACGCGGGTGTTGGCGAACAGCCAGGCGCCGTTGGCCATCGAGACGTTCACGCAGCCGTGCGAGACGTTCACCCGGCCCTGCTGCCCCTCCGACCAGGGCGCGGCGTGGATGAACTCGCCGCCCCAGGTCAGCCGCTGGGCGTAGTCGATCTTGGTGCGGTAGCCCTCCTCGGGGCCCAGCTCCTCGAAGGTGTCAAAGACCGTCTTGCGCAGCTTCTCGATGACCACCATCGTGCCGCTGGAGGACGGGGTGCTCTTCTTGCCGAGGCTGACCGGGATGGTCTTGATCACGGAGCCGTCCTTCGTGACGGTCATCCGCTTGGTCTTGTTGTCCACCGTCATGACCACCGCCGGGCCGACCTTGATGCCGACGCTGAGGTCCGCCCGGCCGTACCAGCCGCCGCCCAGCGGCAGGCCGCCAGCCTGGACCCGGTAGGAGACCGTGCTGTTCGTCTTCCAGAACTCCTTCGGGCGGTAGCGGATCTCGGTCGGGCTGACCCAGTGCCAGATGCCCTCCTGCGCCGGTACGGAGGTGACCGTCATCCGGCTCTGCACGTCGTCGCGGTAGTCCTCCGGGACGGCCCGGCTGAACTTCACGATCAGCGGCATGCCGACGCCGACGACCTGGTCGTCACCCAGGAAGCTGCTGATCCGGACCTGCTTGCCGGGCTTCGCCATGGTGGTGAAGGTGCTGGTCGCCGTCGCCGTCGCCGGTCGGCCGTCGTCGCCGGTCGCGGTCACCGTCGCGGTGTACGTCTCGCCGTACTTCAGCGCGCCGGCGGGCAGCCAACTCTTGCCGTCGGTTGCCAGCTCGCCCTCGACGGCCCCACCGGCGGAGTCCTTCAGCTCGACGCTGGTCTGCTCCGCCTCCGTCGCCGTGAAGGTGATGCCGGTGGACGCGGGTACGTCCTTCGCGTCGGCCTTGGGTTCGACGATGGTGGCCGCAGCCTTCGGCGCGGCGGGCTGGTCGTCGCCGTTCTGCCAGCCGCCCGAGGGCTTGCCCCCGCCGCCGTCGGTGCAGGCGGAGGCCAGCGCGAGCGTCACGGCGAGCACCGCCGCCGCGAATCCACGGCGTCGTCGACCCCGCCGGTCGTCCCCGTGCCGGATCAGCTGGTCCTGGACAGCTCGCATGATTCCCTCACAGTCGTGGTCCCCGGTTGCCCATCGTCCCTCACTGACGCACCGGGGCAGGTACCCGTTCCGCAAGGTGAACCGAAACACGCGGTACGAGATGTCCGAATGTTGATAAGATCCGAGGCTTTACCGAGGCTCGCTCGCCTCTCCCGGCCCGCCGTAGTACGTGCCGGCAGCGGGCTCCCGGGGCGTCGCCGGCGTCGCGGGCCCGGAACGGCGGCGCGGCAGGGCCACGAAGACGGCGACCGGCCCGCGGGTGCGGGCCGGTCGCCGGATCGTCGGTGGGCGTGCCTCAGAAGGCCGATCCCTCGCCGGCCTCCGGCACCGGCACCGCGCTGCCCTTGACGAACTCGGACCAGCTCTGGCTCCACGCCGTCCAGCCGTTGCCCGGCGCCAGCTTGCGCTCGGTGCCCTTGATGGTGATCGGGTCGCCCACCTTGGTCTTCCCGAACAGCCAGCGGGCGTTCGCCATGGAGACGTTGACGCAGCCGTGCGAGACGTTCTGCCGGCCCTGCACGTGCTCCGACCAGGGCGCCGCGTGGATGTACTCGCCGCCCCAGGTGAGCCGCTGGGCGAAGTCGATCTCCGTCACGTAGCGGTTCGCCGGGTCCGGATCGTCGCGGGTGTCGAAGACCGTGGACTCCTTCTTCTCCATCACGACCATCGTGCCGCTGGAGGAGGGGGTCTTCTTCTTGCCCAGGCTCACCGGCAGGGTGCGGACCACCTGGCCGTCCTCGTACACCGTCATCTTCTTGGTGGCGTTGTCCACCTGCATCTCGAACGCCCGGCCGATCTTGGCGGTCGCCGCACGGTCGACGTTGCCGTAGCGGCCGTTGCTCAGCGGGATACCGGCCAGTGCGATCCGGACGGTGAGCGTGGTGCCGGCCTTCCAGTACTCCGGTGCGCGGTAGTAGGCCTGGGTGCCGTTCTCCACCCAGTGCCAGGCGCCCGGCTGCGGCGGATCGGTCTGCACGAACATGCGCTTCTGCACCGCCGCCCGGTCCTTCTTCGGGATCCCCGGGTGGAACTCGGTGACCACCGGCATCGCCACGCCGTAGGTCTTGTCGTCGAAGAGGTAGAGGCCGGAGCTGATCACCGACTTGGGCTTCGCCATCGTCGTGAAGGTGCTCTTGCCCTGGCTGGTCGTCCCGTCGGAGCCGGTGGCGGTGACCGTGGCCGTGTAACGGGTGCCGTACTTCAGCGGCTTCGACGGCACCCAGGACGAGCCGTCGGCGCGCAGGCGCCCCTCGACCTGGCCGCCGTTGGCGGCGGCCAGCGTGACGCTGGACACCTTCCCGCCGCCGGGCACCTCAGCGCTGATCTCGGAGCTGACCGGCCGGTTCTTCCCCCCGTCGGCCGGGCTGACCGTCAGCGGCGGACCGCTCGGCGCGGCCGGGGTGCCCGGCTCGGCCGCCGTACCCGCCGCACCCGGGGTGGCGGACGTGGCCGGCGCGGTGCCGCCGACGAACTCCGCCTGCTTCTTCTGCTCCGCGCCGCAGCCCGTCAGAGCCAGCGACGCCACCAGGCCGAGGGCGCCCACCATCGCCCCGGCCCGCGCGAACATGCCCATCCCCACCTCTGTTCTCGCGTACCTGGCGCACATCGTGCCGCATGGTCGCCGCTTGTCCGCCCCCTGTCCTCGTCCGCCCGGCCGTTTCGTCCACGATTGCCCGGTAAGCTCGGCCGAAGGGGGGAGCCGGGGATCGGATTGGAACCCCCCTCGGGAGGCATGCTAATCTTCTCCCCGTTGCCAACGAGCGCCGCTAGCTCAACTGGCAGAGCAGCGGACTCTTAATCCGCGGGTTCGGGGTTCGAGTCCCTGGCGGCGCACCAGCAATAAAGGCCTTGGCCTGGTGGTTCACACCAGGCCAGGGCCTTTTTCGTGTACATCGGTGGTGGGTGGGTGCTCGGGAGCCGTTGACCTGCTCGGCGTCGGTTGGACGTGGTCCAGCCGGCACATCGTCGGCTGTCTTGAGCCGGGCGGGCCCCGGTACGGCGGATGCTCCGCCGGGCAGGGAACCGTTCGACTCGGAGGGCCGGAGACATCGGCGGCTGATCGTCGAAGGGGCTTAAGCGGCACCCCGGGCTCCGGCCCCGTCGGTGTGGTCGGCGGGCGTCATTTTCGGTCAGTCGAACAAGTCCCGCATGACGGAGATGAACCTTTCTTCCCGCTTCCGGCCGCGTTGCCGTTCCCGCTGGATCCATTCCTTGCCCTCAGCGGCGACACCCTCCAGGACGTGCAGGGTGGTCGTGAGGCCGCTGGCGTCCAGGGCTGCTTCCGACAGGGTCAGCGGGTTCTCACCGTCCTGCAGCTTGTCCGTGCTGGCCTCGGTCACGTTGACCGTGGTGAGTTCGCCGTTGACCAGCGCCAACTCGAAGGTCCGGGCTTGTTTGTCCGACTCGGCCACCCGTACGGCGGCCACGGCCTCGAACCGGTAGTTGGCCCGGCGCAGGTTATGGAAGGTCGCCTGCTCGAAGTCGAGCTGGGCACTCATCTGCCGCACGCCGTCAGGGGTGAGCAGGAACACCAGCAGTTCGTACCGGCCGTACCGCCAGGGGCCGTTACGGACCCGTCCTCGTTTCATGTAGGGCTTGGCGGGTGCCTCGATGACCGCGTAGGCGATCACGTCGGTTGGGCGGAGCTTGTAGTGCGCCATCGCCTTGTCGATCAGGAGTCGGCAGTCGCAGTCCAGCCAGGCCGCCATCTCCGCGTCCTCGGGCTTACTGGCAAGTTTGCGCGTCCACCGCTCGTGGGCCGCCCAACTGTCGGCCATCCGCTGGTCGTGCTCCGTCTGGTCAGCGGCGAAACGTCGCCTTTCGAGCACGATCCGGGACCAGCCCCGCACCGCGGGCCAAGCGGCGACGAGCAGCATGACCGTGGCGGCCGCACCGGTGAGAGGCTTCTGCGGCAGCGCGGTGGCGATCACCAGCAGCGAGCAGGCCGCCGCGACGAGGCCGCCGAGGACGACGAGTGCACGGATACGGACCGGGGTGCGCAGCTGCTCGCGGTAGGCCCACAGGGTGCCGTTGGTCCACCGAGTCTTGAGGTCGCCGACGCGGTGGCGGATCAGCCAGGCGATCTCCTTGTCACTGACCCGGGTCTCCCGGTAGACCTCGACGATCTCGTCCCTGAGGTGGCGGCGAATGCCGGCGGTCAGATTCAACCACTCGGCCCGGTCGATTCCCTCGGGGACGTACCGTCCGGCGTACTGCTTGAAGAGCCGGTCGACCCGGTTGGCGAAGCCACCGGACGGGGCGGCCTTCCGCTGCTGGGGAGGCCGGTGCACGGAGTCCTTGGCCCGGCGCCGTTCCACGTTGGAGCGCCACGCGACACCATGGACCGCGCAGAGGTAGCCGGCTCCGATCGACAGCAGCAGAGCCAGTATCGGTCCGACCCGGCCGGATGTGAGAACGACCCAACACAGCCAGCCAGCCGCCGCGGCGGCCACCGCTGTCGTAACGACCGCCAGGGCGACGTCCCGGCCGCTCGTGGCCGGGGGGACGGGCTGCCGGGCGCGTGGGTTCGCGGGCGCCGGGTAGAAGAAGCGCCACACCCGCTCAGAGCGACCGTTGGCGCGTTGCGCGTTCTTGGCGTCGGCCACGCTGATCGTCCACATCTCGTCCTCGACCGGGCCGCTGAGGAACAGCTGGAGATGCCGCACGATCTTTTCCCGGAGCAGCGGGTCCAGACTGGCGAGCTCCTTGCGGACGAGCCGGCGCAGCTCCGGTTGCTGAGAGTCCAGGGCATCCAGTAGCCGGCTGATGACCCGTAGTCCGTCCGCCCAGACGTCCTGCCTGTGCAGCGGGAGCCGGCCTCGGGCCGCGCCCAGTTTGGTGATGTCCTCCTCGGACAATTGACGCAGGGTTCGGCCGCTCATTATGGCCAGCAGCCAGTGGAACCACGCCTCACTGCTGGTGTGTCCGCTCATCAGAACGTCGTAGATGAGTTCTCCCGCCTTGTGGGGCATTCCGCCGTTGAGGTAGTTCACGCCGACCCGCAGCTTCTCCTCCGGTCCCGCGCCAGGTGGGAGGAAGTAGACGGCGATGTTGCCGTGCACCGATTCCGCCTGGACGCCCACGTTCGGGGCGTTGTCGTGGACGGGCATGGTGACGTGCCGCGCCGTCACAGCGCGCCCTGGCTTATCGCAATGACGGCGGCGACCTTCGCGGCCAGTTCGGCCACGTCCCCGACCAGCCCGCGAAGCCGTTTGAGTGCCACCACCAGTTTGCTACCGTCGCGCGGGTCGTCGAGCGCTTTGTCGGCGGCGGTGAGTTCGGTTTCGGCCGCCTCGTAGGTCGGCTGATCCAGGTGCCCCAACCGGTGCGCCCGCCACAGCTCGTCCCGCAGCTCGGCGAGCTGGGTGGGCAGATCCGAGGGTGCCGATGACGGCGCGCTACCCACCCAGACGTTGCCGTGAATGTGACCCGCCTGTACGCCCACCTGCGCCGCACCGCTGGCGGTATTGTTCACCGTCGGGCTCATCGTCGGGTTCCTCCTCGGCTCGGCCTGGGTTCGGGTTGAGCTGCAACGTGCCTCCCGCGCCAGTTCGACGGCGAGGGTGGTGGCGAAAGCGGCGGCGTTGGCCACTGCCTTCGGCTGCCAGCTGGCGCCGTCGGTCTTGGTCTTCGTGCCGTCGGCGCGGTCGCTAATGCCGCGCACCACGACGACCGGCGAGCCGTTGAGGTGGCCGGCCTGGGCGACGCCGGCCGCTTCCATCTCGATGGCCATCGCGTCGTTGTAGTGCTGCCGCACCCACCGGGCGTGGTCGGACACCGTGGAGTCCTGCACCACCTCACCGGCGGCGATCGGCCCGAAGTGCACCTGGGGAGCCGTACCATCCGAGGCCAGTTGCGAGGTCCAGGTGCCGGTCCGTTTCAAGTGCCGCGCGATCTGGTCCGGGCCGTGGGGGATCTCCCACACCCGCGGCCGTGCCTTGAGACCGTCGTCCTCGCTCGTGCCACCGTGGTAGGCGTAGACGTGCGTGGCGACGACGACGTCGCCGAGCGCGAGTTTCGGTCGCAGCGCACCCGCCACACCGACGAACAGCACCGCGACCGGATCGAACTCGGCGATCGCCCGTTCGGCCAGCACGGCCGCCGGATGGTTGCCCTTGCCAACGAGGCCGAGGGCCACCCGGCAACGACGATCGGCCAGCCAGCCGATCTCGAACCGGGTTCCCGCCCGGTGCCGGTGCAACTGTGGGTCGGTCAGTTTCTCGCGGACCGCCTGGTATTCCAGGTCAAGTGCGGTCAGGATCACCACGACGGCGTCTGTCACAGGTCTTCTCCTCCTTCAGTACGGTCCGGGCGGACCATGGGCGGATACAGGACAGTGGTCGGGCCGGCATGGAAGAGGCGGGCAGGCCGCCCGCCTTCTGTCTTCCTGACGGGTCCCGCCGGATTCACGAAACCGGGTACGCCCTGCACCTTGCGGTAGAAATTGCGGGCGTCGAGGCGGGTGTCCCACACGGCTTCGTAGACCTGTTGCAGCTCGGAAAGGGTGAAGGTCGGCCCGCAGAAAGCGGTGGCGAGGGCGGTGCTCTCCAACTTGGCGCGGGCGCGGTCCACCCCGTCGCTCACGATCCGCAGGTGGTCGAAGGCGAGGGGAACTGATGTGTCGAGCACCTGGTCGACAGGTGTCCAGCGGGCGTCTGCGGCATCTGTGCCCGCCACCGGTTCCGGAAGCCGGGGAGCGATCGCCAGGTGGGCTACGGAGACAACCCGACCACGGGGGTCACGGCCCGGGTCGCCGTAAATCCCGAGCTGCTCGAGGTGCAACGTCCCAGCGTCGAGACCGGCCTCCTCGGACAACTCCCTCGCCGCCGCGGCCAGGATGTCCTCCGAGCGGTCGCGGAGAAAGCCGCCGGGCAGGGCAAACGCCCCCTGGTACGGCTCGTGACCACGCTCCACCAGCAGAACATGGAGACGGTCCTCGCGCAGGGTCAAGATCACCAGGTCCACCGTGAGCAGCACGCTTGATGACTGCCATCGATCTCGCATGCCGCTCACGCTACCTTCTTGTCAGATCGACAAGAAGTACCTGCGGCGGGAAATTTGCTTCGTGTTGCCGGGCCTGTGTCGAGAGCGGGCGCCAAGGCTTGAGGCTGATGGTTCGACGATCTTGCAGTTCCGGTGGTCGAGAGGTAGCGAGGCCCCTGGCTTGACCGCATGATCAAACGCGCGGGCCGAACATCGGCCCGCCGCACCTACAGGGCCACCGGCAGCATCGACGTCATCACCAACACACCTTGACCGGCCAGCAGCCGCCCTAACTGAACGCGTGGGTATCAAATGAGTTGCTGCAACACGCCGGTACGGGGATCGGTGAGGGCCTGAAAGTGCGCGACGAGTTTTCGCGCCACCTCCGGATCGTGGAGCACCACGCCGACCTCGATGTTGTGAGACAGCGCCCGGTCGGTGAGGTTGGCGCTGCTGATCAACGCGACCCTGCTGTCGGCGGCGATGAGCTTCGCGTGCAACGCAGCGTGTGAGTTTCCACTGGCGGCTCGTCGTGCGGCCGGCCAGTGCCAGAACGTTGCCTGGTGACGGAGAGCCGCGAAGGTGAGGGCGGCCCCGGCGGATCCCCGTAGGGCACCGCCGTCTTCGGCTGAGCTTTCCAGGATCAGGTCGATGTGTACGCCTCGGAGGGCTGCGGACCGCAATTCGGCAACCACCTCGGCGACCCCGTACGCGGCGAAGCTCGCCACGAGCAGCCTGCTCCGGGCCGCCCGGATGACCTCGACGACCACGGAGCTGGTGAGCCGTACCGGCACGGCTGCGCTGGTCGGCCCGCTGACCGCCAGCTCGGTGCGCCTCGCATCCGCGCGCCCTTGCATGAGAGCGGCGCTGCGCAGAGCGAGACCGACCGCTGAACCGGGAAGGTCGGGCGCCTCCGTCCGCCAGCTTCTCATCAGTCGTTCCACGTGGGTGCCGACCGAGAATCCGGGCCGGGCGCCGACCAGTTTGGCGGCTACGGCGCTGTCGCCGGGCGTGTCCACGTTCATCAGCGCACTGGCCCAGGCGGCGACATGATCGGCGGGGATGTTGGTGGCGATGTCGGCTATCACCGCCACGAACCGCTCGTAGCTCATCGGGCGAAGAACCCGGAGCCGGGATCGTTGAGGGTGTCGACCAGCAGGGCCCGGTCGAGGTAGTGATTGCCGCGCTCGCAGGAGGTCTCGGCGGCGAAGAGGCAGGCGTGGCAGGCGGCCGCAGAGAGGCGGGCGTGCACGGTCGGGTCGTGTTCCGCGCAGAGCGGGTCCGAGCTGCACAGCCGGGCGGCTTCCAGGGCACGCCTGACGAGCGATCCCAGTCTGTCCTTTCGCCCCAGGGAGACCAGGCCGCCGAGGGTGCCCTCGCTGTCGGGTGCCGAGGTGTAGAGAAGGATTCCGGCGGCGGGAGCCTCGTCCGTCCCGGCGTAGATGCGCTCGCCGATCCCGGCGGCACTGTATCCGCATTCCAGGGCCAGCTCACGGATGAGCACGTGGGCGAGGGTGTGCAGCAGGACGTACCGGAGGCCCGGCCACGGTGCCTGATCCAGCCCGCGTTGGGCCCGCCAGCGGTCGTGGGCGCGGACTAGTAGCTGTTCGCGTCGCTTGACGTCCGGTCGGTGTTCCCACTCGACGAGGCGTTCCTCGTCAAGGCGCAGGAAGATCCCTTCGCCCCGCATCTCGGCGCAGGGCAGCCAGGTCGGCTTGCCGATGGTCAGCGGCGCCCGCCGCACATCCGGTGTGTCGAGCACATCCCATTCGGGTGCGTCAATTCGGGTGAAGCCGTAGAGGGCAGAGACTTCCCGCAGCCGAGGGGCGAGGATCACCTCCCGGAGCCAGTGCCGGTGCTCAAGCGGAACCGGCTCCGGGCGGATGGTGAAGTCGGGAAGCTCGATGCGGGTGCCGGAGGTGAACGCCAGCCACTCGGGTTTGCGCAGGTCGTCGCTGTCGTCCGGCGTGTCGTCGGGCTCGGCCTTGCTGCGGCGCTGGATTGCTGCCCAGACCCGGTCGACGCCGTAGGGCTTCAGCTCGGACCAGCAACTCTGAGTCTGCATGATCATTTTGGCGGTGGCCGCGTCCAGTCCGGCGAGCATGCTCAGGTCCCGCCAGAGGTCGTCGACCACCTGGTCGACCGGATGCTCGGCCCGGGGAATGCTGAACACCCGTAGCTGCATGGCGAACCAGCTGTTGGTGGCGCCGAGGGCGAGTGTCCGCGCGGGCGCGTCGCAGGGCTCGTAGGTGTTGAGGTGGGGGTGGCGTCCGCGGCAGGCGGGTAGGGTCCGTTCGGCAAGCAGGCCGAGCGCCACCGACATCGGTCGGGAGGCCTTGCACTCGCAGGAGATGAAGATGTTGGCCGCCTCACCGGTGCTGCCGCGCTCGGCGAGCGTGAGCGAGTGACCGGCGCCTGGGTCCGTGCCACCGTGCGCGACGTACGACCAGGGAAAGTCGTCCAGGTGACCGTTGTCGCAGGCCAGCACGAAACGGGCCGGTACGGCGGTGGGCCGGGAGTTTCCGTTGCCTCGGCAGCTGTGCACGTAGCGGGCCCGGTCCGGCTGGTAGGGAGACGACAGAAGTTCGAACAGCCCGGAATCCGCCGGCGCTAGCCGGTTGCACCGGGTGTCCGAGCAGCGGAGCCAGGTGGGGAAGAGTGCCACCGGCACCCCCACCCGGGTCCAGTCGGCGAACAGGTCGGACGTCTCCGGCAGGTGCGGGGGAAGCCGAAGGCTTTCCAGTTGGCCACCGAGCCTGCGCCGGAGCGCCGTCAACAGCCGGTCCTCGGTGACCGGCAGCGAGTGGGTGAGATCCCAGTGGGCCAACCCGAGGGTCAGCACCGACAGGCTGGGCAGATCGGCGACCGAGCCGACGCCGTAGGTGTGCAGCAGCTGGTTGGGGCGCAACGCGCCGACCCGCAGGCTGCGTTGCTGTGGCCGGCTCATGAGGACGCCCCTGCGGCGCCGCCCCCGCTGGGCGGAACGAATGGTGGTGAGTCGTCACCGGTGACACCGAGTTGCAGTTGGAGCTGAATGCCGGGCTCCACGTCCCGTAGCGAGGTGGGACAGGTCGTCTGCACCCACCGGCCCTCATCCGGTCGATGCAGCAGCCCGGCGATGTCGTCGCTGTGGTACGGCTTGTCGTAGGCCAGCCGCCGGGCGGGCCGGGCCCGTTCCCGCGCCCACAGGTCGAGGCGGGCTTCGAGCTCGTCCTCCACCCGTTGACGGACGGTGTTGTCGGCGGCCACCTCGCTACGGCGCTTGAGGTATCGCACCACGTGGTCGGCGAGTCGACCGTGCCGGTCGAACTCGCGCGCCCGCAGATTGCCGTTGTAGGTGCCGTCCAGATTCCGGACCAGGGCCACCAGGACCCCGGTCAACCCCCGGTCGATGGCCCGCTCGGCGAACGGGGTCACCGACAGAGCCTCGACCTGCCGGTAGACGGTGGCGTGGAAGTGGTCGAAGCGCTCGAAGTGGGACAGGTCGCGCGGCCGGGCCCAGTTGAAGACGGTGAACACCAGGCCCGGTGCCTTCCGCCCGACCCGGCTTGTCGCCTGGATGTATTCGGCGGCGGACTTCGGCTGGTTGGCCACCACCATCACGCCAAGCCGCTCGATGTCGACGCCGACGGCGATCATGCTGGTGGCCAGGAGCACGTCGATCGGCCGGGGTGCACCCTTGGCCCGGGTGCCGTCGAAGCGCACCGCGAGCCGGTCCAGCAGCGGCCGGATGGCGTCCGACGGCATTCGGGAGGTCAGCTCCTCCAGGTACGGGTCGTACCGCCGGGCGAGCCCGCGCTCGTCGGCGCGGATGAGGCGGCTGGACACGTCGTCCTCGACCAGGCGGCGCATGCCGCCGAGGTCGCGCAGGCTGTTGAAGTAGCCGACCAGCGTCATGTAGGGGTCGGTGACCCGGTTGCGGCCGTACGTCTCGTGGAGCTTCTGCGCCGCGCCGAGCACGGAGACGTAGACCCGGATCAGGGTCGACCGGAGCCGGTTGCCGTGCGCGCAGATGCCGATGTAACGGCGTCCCGGGTGCTCCTCGGTCTCGCGCTGGCGGGCGAAGAAGCTGTCGGAGGCGTCCAACCCCGACGGCGGAAAGACCCGGGTACGCCGGTTGAACAGCGCGCCGATCTGCTGCTCGGCGCGACGCACGGTGGCGGTGGACGCGATCACCTTCGGCCGGGACCAGTGCCCGCGGACCGGTTCCCAACTGGCCAGCCGGTCCACCGCGGTTTCGTAAAGCCCGACCAGCGAACCGAGCGGCCCGGAGATCAGGTGCAGCTCGTCCTGAATGATGAGGTCGGGCGGACGCAACCCTGCGCAGGGGACGACCCGATTGCCCGGCCGGTGTCTTTTGCGCTCCCAGTCGGTCGATTCGAGGTCCTCGGTGAGATAGCCGTGTTGGTCGCAGCGCTTGCTGACCCGGCCGAAGAGGGCGGCGGTCTCGCCCTTCCAGGGCAGCTGGGCGAACTTGTCGACGGTGGCGATCACCAGCGCGGGCGGGTGCCGGTAGAGCTCCTCGTCGACCAGGATCACCGGCAGACCGACCTGCTCATCAGCCAGCGGGTAGCTGCCCACCCTGCTGAACGGGCACTCCACATCGGGGCAGAGCACCAGGGTCCGCCAGGGCTCCCGCTCCACCACGATGTCCTGGCCCGGGTTGATCCTGCTGCCGCACCACGGGCAACTGGTGAGCTGGTGGGGTGAGCCGATGCCCCGGTGCGACCGGCCCCGCCGCCGCTCGTCCAGCCACTCCTTCGCGTCCTGGGTGCGGTTCGGGGTGACCCGGCCGCCGACCCACAGCCCGATCCGGATCGGCGTCTCGCCCCAGGTCTGCGGGTCGGCGCGGCGCAGCGACTCCGCCGCGCAGATCAGGGTCGCGGCGCGCTCGAACTGCTGGATGGTGAGCAGCCGCAGGGTGTACCGCATCAGCACCGCGAGCCCGGCCTGGCCGGTCAACCCGCCGAAGTCCGGCTGGCGGCGGCGTACCCCGATGGTGAAGGCGGTGAGACCGAGGTACGCCTCGGTCTTGCCGCCACCGGTGGGAAACCAGAGCAGGTCGGTGACGGCGCGCTCGACGTCGTCGCCCCGTTCCGGATGCCGGGGGTCGGCCAGGGCCGGCAGGTTGATCAGGACGAAGGCCAGCTGGAACGGGCGCCACCGGCGGTTCTTCGGCTGATCGGCGTCGAGGACGGCCTGCTCCAGCGGGATGTTCGGGTGTTCCCGTCGCCGGGCGGCGACCACACTGTGCACACGTTGCAGGTACATCGCCCGGTTGGCGAAGCCGAACGCCTCGCGGGCCGTCGGGTCAGACGCGGCGAGCAGCCTGATGCCGGCGGTGATCCGGTCGGCCGCCTCCCGGGCGTCGCGCAGCGCCTCGCGTACCTGCGGGCCGTACTCGTCGAGTCGCCGCTGCGGGTCGGCGGCGGTCGCCTCGTTGCGGTCGATCCACGCCCGGTAGCCGGCGACGAGGGGCTGTAACGCCGCCGTGAGGGACTCGACCGGGCCGGCTGCCAACTCGGCGAGCCGCCGCATGTCCAGCTCCACGTCGGCCAACTTGGGCAGGTCGTCGTCCTGCTCGCTGCTGGGCACGTCGGTGAACGGCAGCTCGTGCGCGGGGACGGTCGTGGTGCGTACCTCATGGGCCCGCAACGGATCGGCGGAGGCCGGCTCGGCGTGGACGGCCGTGCCGTGCCCCACCGCGAACTCGGGGTGGAAACGGTAGGCCATCGCCAGCCGGCGCCGCTCCGCCTGGTCGGCGTCGTCGCCGCCGGTGACCTGCTCCGGACGGGGCACGAAAACCGGCTCGTCGTCCGTCGGGCCGGTCGCGGTCAACTCGACCTGGAAGATCCACTGCGTCGCCTGGCGCGGCGAATCGCTGTGCTCCCTGTTCTCCAGGAACAGCGAGACCAGCCAGACGTCGTCCAGCCGACGCACCCGACCCCGCACCACGACCTTCGGCTGTGCCGCGTCGACCGGCAGTGGGTCGATCAGCCCTTCGCGCAGGGGCACGGTGACCGTGCCGCCGCGCTGGTGCCGCCGCCAGACCCTGCTGCCGGCGTGCTCCGCTCGCTCGTCGATCCCGGTGTCGTAACTGCCCCAGGCGGCGGTGACCCGCAGCGCGGGGACCGACGGCGGCACGCTGGTGGTGAAGCCGAGCGCGGACGGCGCCAGGCTGGGCACGCTCGGCGCGGTCGGCTCGGGGCCTCCCTCCGCGGCGTCCGACGCGGTGGCCTCGGTGAAGGTGTCCTCAGTGGCCGGGTCGACGGACACGCCGTTGGGGGCGAGCCGCCCGAGAATGTAGCGGTCCAGCGGATTTTCCCTGGCTGAGAACTGCTCCGCCGGCCCACCGAGCGGCCCGTGCAGGTCGGCGATGACCATCTGTTGCAGCTTGTCGCGGATCACCCGCTCATCCGGTACGGCGAGCACGCTCTCCCCAGTCATGACAGCGACCGTAGCGTTTTCCCATGACATCGTGGGGGCGCTCGGTGTCGCCCTTCAAGGCGATCTCGACGGTCTACGGCTGCCCGTTAGTCGGCTTCAAGGACGCAGCGAGCGGTATCGAAGACTGGGCTGGTGATTGCGTCCATCAGCCGCCTTGCCGGAGGGTAGGTCGGATCCACATGGCGGCCGAGGACGACCGCGGCCACCGTGGTGGCACCTGCGGCTTTCAAGGCGTAGGCCAGTGACTGCACGCGGGCACCGGTCGTCCAGGTGTCTTCGAGGATCAGTGCGTGTACCGGCTCAGGTGACGGCGGCAGGGCCGGAGAGAACCAGTCGGCGTGAAAGTCGTGGTCGTCCGACCCGTAGCTGGGATTGACCGCGCTGACGATCCAGGGCAGGCGAAGCCGACCGCCGACAAGGTCGGTGAGCGGGTGTGGGCCGAGGCTGTTGCGGGTGCTGGGGACGGTGATGACATGAGTCGGCGACGCGCCGGCGCGGGCCGCCACGCAGTCAAGGTGGTCGCGCAGGAAGAGCAGCAGGAGGGCGAGCAGGCTCCGCTGTGCCTGCTCGGACCGGGCCGTTCCCTTGTACGTCCGGAGGTTGTGATGGTGCTGCCCGGTGCGCGGAGAGTAGGAGATCGGTAGCACCAGGTCCGCGAGTAGGCCCTTCGAGCGGGTCAGGTGGGACTGGCAGCGGAAACAGAGCGAATAGCCCTCGCCGCGCACCCCACGGCACGTGGGACAGATCCAGGCGTGCGCCGGTAGCGGGTTGCGCAGGTAGCCGCGCTGGACCTCGACGTACCTGCGGATGATGGTCCAGCGCTGGTCAGTGGAGGGCGAAGTCAGGGAAGGTCTCCAGGCCGGCATCGGTGGGCTGGTAGCTGAGGATGTCGTCGACGGCTTCCACCAGTTGCGCTGTCCCATGGACGACGTAGACGCCGGGATTGTCGGCGAAGGTTCTGGCCCAGCCGCACCGCATGACCTGACTGGTGAGGACGACGGGGCGCCCGTGCTGGAGCGCGAGCCTGGCCTGGATCCGTGCGCCGCTGGTCTCGCCTGCCTCGACGACGACAGTCGCGACCGCGTATCCGCTCATGATGGCGTTGCGCATGGGAAAGCTCTGCCGGCTCGGCGGGGCGTCGGGCCAGAACTGGGAGATCAGCAGGCCGACGTCGGCAATATGGTCTTGCAGGCGTCGGTTCTCTGCCGGGTAGTACCGGCGGATGCCGGTGCCGATAACCGCCACGGTGCGCCCGCCTGCCTCCAGCGCGGCGAGGTGAGCTGCCGTGTCGATGCCGCTGGCGAGCCCGCTGACCACGGTCACCCCGCGCCCCGCCAGGGTCGTGGCAACCGCCCTGGCGATCCGTAGCCCGTCGTCGCTTGCCCGGCGGCTGCCGACGACGGCCACCGCCCGGTCGCGCACCCGTAGGTCGCCTCGGCTGAACAGCAGCGGTGGCATCTCCCGGACGCCGAGCAGTTGAGCCGGGTAGGTGGCGTCGAAGAAGGCGTTGACGCCGATCCCCTCCGCCTGCCAGCCGGCGATCTCGGCGGCGGCGGCGTCGATCAGATCGGAGACCGATTCCGCGTCGGGGAAGAGCGTGTCGGAGCGGCCGACTGCACGGTCGAGGACCGCTCTGGCGCTGCCGTTCTCCTGGATGTCCAGGCCCGTCTCGGACCAACTCGTGTGCGGGCGGCGAAGGAGGGCGACCAGGGCGGCCCGCTCGATCATCGCCGTGTCCATGGACACGATCGTAGGCCCTGGCCTGCCGTCCTGGCTCGGCCATCCCGGCCGGTCTTGTTGATGACGATTCTCGACGGCCGGCACGTGTCGAACGTATGTTCGATCCGAGGTGGGGTCAAGGCGCGACTGACCGTGGACGAGCCGGGTGCTTCGGCGTGGGGTCATTGGTGGGTCAGGCCGACGCTGGTGGCGAGGCGGGTGATGTCGGCCTGGGCGGGGCCGGTGCGGAGGATGGCGGTCAGCGCGGCTCTGGCGGCGGGGCGGGTGCGGATCTCGGCGGGAGCGATGCGGTCGGCGGCGATCAGAGCCCGGCCGGCGGCTGCGGGATCGCCGAGGTCGAGGTGGGTGTGGGTGATGTCGATGAGGTGGGCGGCGCGGTGTTCGGCGGGAAGTAGCTGCCAGCCGGGGGTGGCGACGACCCGCCGATGGATGGTGACGGCATGGTGGTGGTCGCCGAGGCGAGTTGCGGCGAGGGCGCGGGCCAGTTCGACGGCGGTGGGGCCGAAGGCGTTGCCCTCGCGGTCGTGGTGTCGCTCGTCGTGGGCGCCTGCGAGGTGGGCGGCGCGTTCGGTGAGGCCGCGGGCTGCGGTGGCGTCCCGGTGGGTGGCGGCGGCGAGGGCGGCTTCGAGGAGCAGGGTCCCGGTCAGCCCGGGTTCGTCGGGCAGGAAGGCGCGCGACGGCGTCAGGTCGAGCTGGTTTACGGCGGTGAGCGCGGCGGTCGTGGCGAGTCGCCCCCGGCGCAGGGCGCGCAGTGCCTGGGCGAGGGAGATGGCGGCGAGACCGGTGCGGTACGGGTCGCCAGCGGCGGCGGTCATGGCGCGGTCGGCGGCGAGCCAGGCGAGGTGGGGCTTGCCGAGCTTGACCAGCGTCTGGGCGGTGAGTCGGTAGACGCGGACGGGCAGGTCCACGGTGGCCGCCTCCGTCGTCCGGGTGCGCCGGGTGGCGGCGAGCAGGTCGGGCAGGGTCCGTAGGACCTGCGGGTGGTTGCCGTTGCGGTAGGCGGTCCAGGCGTATCCGGCCTGGTCGTCGAGTTGCCGCGTCGTCGGGCAGTCGGCGTCGGGATCGGGATCGGGATCGGGTGGGTCGTGGCGGGCCAGCGCTGCCTGGATGCGTTCCACGGCGGCGTCGGTGTCGGTGACAGGTTCGCGGTGGGTCTTGCCGGTGAGCAGGATGGCCGGGGTGACGCCGAGGGCCGTGGCGACGGTCTGGATGACGGAGAGCCGGTCGAGGGTGCGTACGCCTCGTTCGACCTTGTCGACCCAGCTCTTCGACTTGCCGATCCGGTCGGCGAAGACCTGCTGACTCATGCCCCGCCGGGCCCGCAGCTCGGCCATCCGCCGCCCGATCGGCAGCTCGTCGCGGCGGTGTCGAACTGGCCCGGTCACCGGCCCCGGCCCGCCGGTGGGATGGCGTCGGTGGTCTCTCCGCAGCGGGGACACCACCGCGACTTGACCCGGAAGGCGAGCAACCCGAGCAGGAAGCCCGGCACCAGCCCACCGAACACGATCGACACGACTTCGGACATCACGAGGATCCTCGCTTTCGGGCAGCGCAGTAGATCTGGCGGTAGTGACCTTGGGTCGGACCAGCCGTGCACGGTGTGGTGATGTTCAGTAGCTTGCAGTAACTAGAGTTGCGCATCAAGTGATGCGAAGCAAGATTCGACGCGTGGATTGTCGACACGCCGCATGTGAGTCGAAGGCAAACGATCAAGTGATGTTGGCGCAGAATCAGGACATGCCTCGATTCATGCCCGCCACTCCCCGCTCCCGCCGGCTCGGTCGGGAGCTGCGCAAGCTCCGGGAAGCCGCAGGGCTGACCGGTGAAGGGGCGGCCGACCTCGTCCGCTGCTCGTCGTCACGGATCAGCCGGATCGAGTCCGGCGAGATCAGGCCCCGCGTCGGTGACGTGATGGAGCTGCTGGTCGCGTACGGCCTCAAGATCGACGAGGAGCCGGGGGAGTCGTTGCTGGAGCAGGCACGTGGCCTGCGCGAGGACGGGTGGTGGCAGCGCATCGGCGGCAAGTACGCCACCTACATCGCCTACGAGACCGAGGCCGTGGAGCTCAAGAACTTCGAGCCGATGCTGGTGCCCGGTCTACTTCAGACCGAGACGTACGCCCGTGAGGTCAACGTCATCGGCCGGGAGACCGACCCGGACGGCATCAAGCAGCGGGTCGACGCCCGGATGACCCGGCAGGAGGTGCTGCGCCGGCAGCCGACACCGCTGCGGATGCACGCCATCCTGTCCGAGGCGTCCGTGCGGACGGAGGTCGGCGGCCCCGACGTCCTGCGCGAGCAGCTCGGCCATCTGGTCGGGCTGAGCCGGCTGCCCAACGTCACGATCCAGGTGCTGCGTTTCGAGGCCGGGGCACACCTGGCGGACAGCAGCGGCTTCGCCCTGCTCACCTTCGAACAGGACGAGCCGCCGCTGGGCTACATCGAGACCCTGGCCGGCGAGCTGTTCCTTGAGTCGAACCGCGACCTGGCGCGACTGTCGGCGGCGTACGACAATCTGAGGACGCTGGCCATGTCGCCGGCCGAATCGATGAAGTTCATCAGGGAGCTGAGCGAGCATGGAGCGTAACGTCTGGCGCAAGTCGAGCCGGTCCGGCAGCAACGGCCAGTGCGTCGAGGTACGCGACCGGGGGCCGCAGGTCGACGTACGCGACTCCAAGGCCCCCGCAGCCGGCGTGCTGAGCTTCGACGCTGCTGCCTGGGACGCTTTCGTCAGCGGCATCAAGACGGACGGCGGTCGCTCCTGAGCTGAGGCGACGTGGCCGGCCTCAAGGCCGACGCGGCGAGCCGGCCGCCCGCCTTACTCCTGGACCCAGAACTGCCACCCCTGCGGTGCGGGGGGCCACGACGGATCGGGCCGCCAGCCCTGCGGCGGGACCCAACCCGTCGGAGGCGGCGGCCACTCCGGGGGCACGACGAACCTCCACCGCGCTGCCGTCGCCATCTCCTGGCTCGTTGACGATTCCGCCCGCTCGGCAGGATTGGTGCCCCGGGCGGTGGGTGGCGAATCCAGCCAGGCGTCCGACAGTTCGCTCGCCTTGGCCAGGTTGACCGCGATATCGGCCTTGACCCGGTTGCCCTTCAATACCGCACGGGCAGCGGTGGTCAGACCCTTGTCCCTCAGGTGACCGATCACCGGCAGATTCTCCGTGGACATGGCCGGGCTCAGGGTGCCGGCGGCCAGGCCGTTGATCCGGACCTCGACGAGGGTGCGGGTGGACCGGGCCCGCTGCACCTCGATCTCGTGCAGGGTCACGTACACCCAGGATTCCCCGCTCGGGCTGATCAGGGACGCGAGGTGCGACATGTGCTTCTCCTCGCGGTCACCTGGATGAAGCGGCCGGCGGGAAGCACGGTGTGTAGCTCCGACGGTGGCATGTTCGTCGGCACGATCATGTGCGGCTCGGCGAGGTCGATCCGCACGGAGGCAAAGAACGTCCGCTTACGTGGATCGTCCCAGTCCTCGCGTTCCTGTGCCCAGACCCGGGCCTGCACCTGAGGCGTCCAGCCCTGATCGATCAGTGCGGTGAGAACCGGCGAGAACTCCCGGGCCTGCTCCTTCGGAAGATGGCCGACCTGTTTACCGGAGCAGTGCACCTTCACGGCGTGCGGATCGTATCGGTTGGTCGGCTCCGGAATGAGCTGAGCTGGCACGGTCAGCTCGTTGTCGCCGTCCGGATCGAACGCCCGCCCGAACAGGGCGCGGATGTTCTTGGCGTAATGCGATTCGCCAGCGACTTCCTGCGCACACCAGCCGCGCTGGCCCCACAGATCAAATGTTCGGGTCACCGACGCAAGGTATCGCCTCGGCAACCCGAACTAGATTCATCTGAACGGCTGGGGTCGATGTCAGGCATCCGACACCGTTCAGAACAGGGCGTCTGGAAGGGGGAACAGGCCACCGTCCAAGGCAGGCGGCACGGAATCAGCTGCTCTAGCGGATCTGGGGCGCGGGGTGGTTCTGGTCTTCTTCCGCGCCTTGTGTCCAGTGGCAGGATGCAGCCCTCGGGCTTTTTCCTCCTCGTGGCGCTGGTGATTAAGATGGAGAAGGAAGTCCAGCATGTCGACTCGGGTGCTGGGTTCGATGGTGAACCGGATACCCTGCCGAGTCTTGTGGAACCCGTGTCTGAGCGCAAGGTTGAAGCCGTACGCCTTAGCTACCTCCTCGTCGATCTCGACGTGTATATCCCGCAAGCGTTGGATGTGCGTGTGAGTCACGTGCTTGTCGTGGATTAAGTCATAGAGCGCTGTTAAGCCCACTCCTTGCTCCAGCATGACTGATCGGCGATATGAATCGAGTTCTGCGCCGACTTTATGGAGGGATGAGATTGTAAATGGAAGAGCTAATTTCTCGCACGAGTCAGCGATTGTATACACTGCATCGGCTTTCATTGTTGAGCTGTTGCGCAAAGTCCAAGCGTGCTGGAAGATGCTTGCTCGGACGGCGAGGTCCCCGGGCGTGTTTTTCGCAAAAACGACCAGTTTTTGGTCGTAAACCTGCCCACTGTCAACAAGTGCGGGAATTTGGGTCCGGCTGGTTTGTGCAATAACTAGGACTTGGTTGAGTCCTTCGATGGCTGAGTACAGTTCCGGGGCAGACCTGGTGAATCTCCACCAAATCTCCCGACGTCTGCGATCCTTGTTGTTTTCCCGAAAAGGCTTGACTTCCCGTTCGACGATGGTGAAGCAATCGGGGTACTCTTGCGCACGCTCCAACGGCCAGTTGTGGAAATTTATTACCCATCGACGTGCAGCGCAGTCTGGCCATGTGTTGAGATCGTCACCATTGAGGTACGGAAAGAGGACATCCTTATTGCGGGGGTCTTTGGCGATTAATGCCTGAGCCTGTTCCGGTCGCAGAAAGAATCCCTTGCCTAGGATGTTGGATCCCTGGAATGCTTGTCTGGCGTTAGCTGTCAGGCGGTATGGGTTGCCGGTGACCCGGGTGCGGGGATCTAGCGATGGAGTGATGCCCGCTACTGATTGCCCATCGAGGATCGACTTTTCTCCCTCGGTGGTGTGGCCGACCCAGAGCATTGATACCTCCAGTGAGGCGGTGCCCGGCCACGGTTGCGACTTATTCGCCCGATAAATAGTCCAGCCCATGTCTACGGCCTGATCAAGGCCGACTCTGCGAGTGTTTCCTTGGGCGATCGTGTTGGTGGCAATGATGCCAACCCGGCCCTTGTTGGTAATGCTCAACTTGCGCAATAGGAAATAGGAGCAGATGTCAGCGCTGCCTCGCTGGCCCCGGCCGACTCGCTCGACCAGGTATTCCCGAACGTCTGGCCCGACGGCTTCCCCGATTCGTGTACCGCGAATAAACGGTGGGTTGCCGATGACGGCGTCGAAGCCGGCCCGGTTGACCACCTCGGGGAACTCCAGCGGCCAGTGCAGCGGCCGGATCGGCTCCGGCCGGGAGCCGCGTAGCCAGCCGGCGACGGTGATCTCGATTCGCTGCTCCAGTTCCGCGTCGTACGGCCCGTCGAGCAGGCGGTGCACGTCGTCGCTGATGTCGAGCAGGCGGTCGTCGTACTTCCGCTCGGTGTCGTCGGTGTCGTCCTCCGGGTCCCACGGGCGGCGCTGGACGCGGACGGCCGTGGAGAGCGCCGCGCCGACCACCGCGTCGGCGGCCAACCGCAGGTCCCGGCCCAGGTGCTCGACCTCGGTGAGCTTGGCGTTCTTGTCGGCGGCGTCCCGGGTGTCCTCGACCACCGTCGCGCCGATCGACTCGCGCAGGGCGGTCATCTCGTCGACGGTCCGGTGCAGCCGGCCGACCAGGTCGCCGAAGAAGCGGCTGTGCTGGAAGCGCCCCGCCTCCGGGTCGAGGTGGAAGGCGGTGAGCTGGTCGAGGGAGGTGATCCCGACCAGCGAGTCGCCGCAGCGCAGCGCGTGGTCGAGGAAGCCGAACGGCTTGCCTTTGGCCAGGGTCACCAGCCACAGCGAGAGTTTCGCCAGCTCCACGGCCATGTCGTCGCGGTCCACCCCGTAGAGGCAGCGGGCGGCGACGAGGCGGCGGGCGGCGAGCAGCAGGTCCTCCTGGTCCGGGTTGCCGTTGGCCAGGTCGGACAGCTCGGCGGGAAGCCCGTCGCGTTGCCAGGCCCGCACCACCACCTCGGCGAGGTAGCGGCAGGCCGCCACCAGGAACGCGCCGGAGCCCATCGCCGGGTCGAGCACCTTCAGCCGCAGCAGCTCGTCGGCGCTCTTCGCCCGCCACACCCCCTCGTCGGCGACGCCCTGGGCGGGGCCGGGGGAGAAGCAGAGCGGCGCGAGGGTGTGCCGGACGACCTCCTCGGCCAGCTCCCGGGGGGTGTAGTGGGTGCCGGTGTTGCGCCGGTCGCCGAACTGGGTGAAGAGCACCGAGCCGGCGGGGAAGACCGTGGGCAGGTCGCGCAGGTCGGCGCGGAGCAGCCCCCAGTACGGGCGTACCCGATCGGTCAGGTCGGCGTCGTTGTCGCAGGCCGCATGCAGCGCGGCAAGCTGATGCGGCGCGGGCGTCGCGGCCCTGGCCTTCTCCACCTGCCGGGCGGTGAGGTCGCAGCGGGCGACCAGCCAGACCCGCAGCTCCGCCTCGCCCTGGGCGGCCGCCGCCTCCAGCTCGGCCAGCGGCAGCTCCGGCTCGCGCTTACCGAGCAGCCCGACGTACGGCTCCCGCACCCGGGCGCAGGAGAACTCCAGCAGACCCTCGTAGACGTGGCCGAGCTGCTCGACGCCGAGGCTGGAGTAGCTGAGCTGCTCGGCGGCTTTGCCGCGGTGCCGCAGCACCAGCAGGGCGTCCAGCATCTCGTGCACCACCCGGTCGGTGACCGCCGCGTCGACCAGCCAGGGGAACCGTTCGGGATCGAACAGGGTCCCGCCATGGGCGGGGATGCGCAGGTCGGGGTGCTCGGAGCCGCCGTACACGGCGGCGAAGAGGGCGAGCAGCCGGGGCCAGGCGGCGGTGCGCCGGTCGCCGACCTCGTCGCCATGCAGGTCCCGGACCGCGCCGAGCTGGCCGTGCAGCGTGGACGCCGCGTACGCCTGCGCGTAGAGCGGGTCGGCCACCGGCAGCAGCCGCTGCTCCTCGGCGTAGAGCAGGAAGACCAGGCGCATCAGCACGGTCAGCGCGCCCTGGTAGATCTCCCGGTCGCTGACCTTGCCGAGCAGTTGCCCCTCGGACTCCCGGTCCAGCCGGGCCAGCTCGCCGACGAAGAGCTCCACCGCCCGGCGGACCTGGTCGCCCAGGGTGGTGGTGATCTGGGTGAGCGCCTCCGCGCTGCGCGCGAACAGGCCAGCGAGGCTGGCCGACGGGCGCCCGTCGGCGCCGGCCGGTGGGATGAGCACCCGGGACGCGGTGAGCAGCGTCGCGAAGGCGCGCAGCAGCGTCGGTTCCTCCAGCCAGAGGTCGGCGTCGAAGACACCCACCCCCGTTGGCTCGCCCCGGCGGGCGTGTACCAGCGCCCAGTGCTGCCCGTTGGTCACCAGCGCCAGCGGCACGCCGGTGTCCCGGCACACCTGGGCGGCCTGCTCGACCGGGGACGGCCGGCCACCCCGGGCGGCGGTGGGCGAAGCGTCGAAGGGCAGGCGGTGCACGTGCAGCCGGGCGGCCCGGCCGCCGCCGGGTTGCGGGCCGGACAGCACCGCGTCCGGCCGGAAGTCGCCGCTGCCGGCGACCCCGAACGTGTCATCGGTACGCGCGCTCGCCGGATAGCCCAGCAGCTCGCCGAGGATCAGCTCGACCCAGGCCGGGCCGAGCAGGTCCGGTGCCTCCTGCACCTCCGCCCAGCCCCGGCGGATCCGGTTCCGCGCGTCGTCCGGCACGGTGTCCAGCCCGTGCGGCAGCGCCTCGACGAGCACCGGCACCGTCAGGAACGGGCCTTCCGGGCGCAGCAGGCCCAGCCACTCGGCGTGCTGCTCGTCGACCTTCTGCACGGGCGGCCGAGGTGCGCGGCGGCTCGCGCCGGCACGGCCGGACGCGCCTCGCATTTGACGGGGGATGGCGGGCATCAGTGGGCACCTCGGGCCAGGGAGGCGGGGACCAGGAAGGTGACGGCGGCCGGGAACCAGCGGGCCGTCGGGTCGGCGTAGCGGCGGCGCAGCGCGTCGCTCTCCCGTTCGCGCTGCGCCGGGATGTCGCGCAGCCGGGTGCGCAGCGCGTCCCGGTCGGCGTGCAACTGCTCGCGCTCGACGGTGAACAGTGTCGGCTGCTCCCAGTGCGGCTCGTCGGCGAGCTTGCTGCGGATCGAGGTCTCCAGCTCGGTCAGGACGGCGCCGATCGCGGTGACCTCCTCCTCGCAGCGCCGGGCGAGCAGCCCGTGCAGGCTGCGGGCGCGCTGGTCGGCGCGGGTGCCGAGGGCACGACCCAGCGGCCCGGCCAGCGCCGGCCACAGCTCGGTCAGGCTCTGCCGGACCTGCTCGGCGGGGATCTGGTCGGTCGCGGCGGCCAGCAGGGCCTCCAGTTCCTCCTGGCGGGCCCGGGTGAGTTTCCCGCCCTCGATCGGGCCACCGGCGGTGACGATCTCCTCGTGCAGCCGGGTGCCCTCCGCGCCGGTGACCACCACGCGGCCGTGCGCGACGAGCGCCGGAGTGCGCAGCAGGTCGCCGGGCACCACTCGGGCGGTGACCCGGCTGAGCTTCGCGCCGGCGGACCCGCCCTCACCCCGGGCCTGTGCCCACAGCTCGGCCCGCAGCAGGCGCAGGCACATCTGCACCAGTTGGTGCCCGAGGTGCAGCAGCACCACGTCCGTGCGCCCCGCCGCCGCGTCCGGATCGAAGGTGATCGGCCGTTCCCGGCCAGTGACCGGATGCAGCAGCCCGTCGTTGCGGGCGGACGCCCACGCGCCGGGCAGCTCGGGCAGCCGGAACCAGGGGCCCGACGCGTCCGCTGGGGTCGCCGCGTCGATCAGGTCGCGGCGGTGGGCCAGCCGCAGCCCGGTGCGGACCACCCGTTCCACGGTGCCCGGGGTGAGGTTCAGCTCCGCCCGGCTGCCCTTCAGCGTCTCGGTGAGCCGGTGCAGGTCCCGCGCCAGGTCGCGTTCCACCCGAAGCCGGGCGCGGCTCGCCCGCCGGTCGATCTCGACGTCGGTGACCTGCCAGTCGGTCCGCTTGCCGGTCATCTTCTGCTCGACCTGGGCGGCGATCACCTCACCCGCGCTGCCCAGATCGGTGCGGATGGCCTCGACCTTCTCCACCGCCAGCCGCAGGAACGCCAGCTCGTCCTCCAGCGAACCGGTGGTGTAGTCGACGTGCTGCCAGCCGGCGGGCACGAAGTGCAGCACCTCCACCCGGGCGGCGCGCTGGCCGTGCCGGTCGATCCGGCCGTTGCGCTGCTCCAGGCGGTTGGGGTTCCACGGGATCTCCCAGTGCAGCAGCCGGTGGCAGTGCCGTTGCAGGTTGATGCCCTCGCTGGCGGCGTCGGTGGCGAGTAGGACCCGGACGTCGTCGAGGTCGGGGTGCTCCGTGAAGACGTTCTTGACGTGCTCGCGCTCGTCGGGATCCTGGCCGCCGTAGAGCAGGGCGATCCGTTCCGGCGGGTAGCCGGCGCTGAGGAGCCGCTCGTGCAGCCAGCGCTGGGTGTCGCGGTACTCGGTGAAGATGATCACCCGCTCGGGCTGCCACTCGCCGTCGGGCCGCACGATCGGATCCAGCCAGCGGTGCAACGCGGCGAGTTTGGCGTCCGGCCGGTCCTGCGCCGAGCGGGCCCAGGTGCGCAGCTCACCGAGGAGCGCTCGCTCCTCGGCCGACAGCGGGGCCGCGTAGTGCCGGACGGCGGTCAGGGCGTCGGCCTCGGCGCTGCCGTAGGTGGCATCGTCCTCGGCGGTCTCGGCCAGCCGGTCGATCACCGGTTGCAGGACCTTCTCGCCGGCCAGCCGTTCCGCCCCGCGCGCCGGCTCGCCGGAGGCGGCGTGCTCCCGGGCGGTCATCGTCGCCAGGTGGGTCTCCACGGTCTCGGCGAACGCCTTCGGCGACGAGAAGAGCCGGCGCTTGAGCAGAGTGGTGACGAAGTCGGCAGCGATCTCGCCGGCCCGACCGTCGGCGTTCGCCCGGCGGCTCGCCGCGTACCGGCTGAGCAGCTCGTGGGCGTGGCTCTCGGCATCCGGGTAGTCGACCTCCAGATAGGCCAGGTGCCGTGCCGGGAAGCGGGGAGAGCCGTCCCACCTGGGCGGCAGCTCGCTCTTGAGCCGTCGCACCATCACCCGGGCCAACTGCTCGTCGGTCGGCTTGACGCCGCGGGCGAACCGCTGGTCGTCGAGGAGCTCCAGCAGCGCCGTGAACGACTCGGTGAAACCGTTGTGCGGGGTGGCGGAGAGGAAGAGCCGGT
Organism: Micromonospora sp. NPDC007220; assembly: GCF_040634035.1. NCBI lineage: Bacteria > Bacillati > Actinomycetota > Actinomycetes > Micromonosporales > Micromonosporaceae > Micromonospora > Micromonospora sp. NPDC007220. The sequence goes on from NZ_JBEYEU010000001.1 coordinate 1,274,866, forward strand.
GCTCGCAGTGCGGGGCGAGGGCGCGGATCGCCTTCGTGCGGTGCGAATCCACCGCGTACCGCCCCCGGCCGGACGGCGCGCAGGTGTGCACCTCGTCCACCACCAGCAGGTCGAAGGCGCGCGGATAGCGCGGCGTCGCCGGCAGCACCTCGCGGAGCAACCGCAGCGGCCGTTCCCGCTTCAACCAGTCCACGCTGACGATCAACCGTGGGTAGTGCGTCCACGGGTTGGTGTAGAGGCCCCGGGTGCGGCGCAACTCCCGCAGCAGGGCCGTGTCGACGATCCGGAAGTCGAGGCCGAACTTGTCGCGCATCTCGTCGCGCCACTGCCGTGTCAGGCCGGCTGGGCAGACGATCATCATGGTGCGGGCCCGGTGGCGGAGCATCAGCTCCTGCATCACCAGCCCGGCCTCGATGGTCTTGCCGAGACCGACGTCATCGGCGATCAACAAGTTTGTCCGTGGCATCGACAGCGCCCGGACCACCGGGTCGAGCTGGTAGTCCTCGATTTCGATGCCGGAGCGGAAGGGAGCCTGCAACGCGGTCCGGTCGGCCGAGGCGATGGCACCCCAGCGCACGGCGTCCAGGAACGCGTCCAACTGCCCGGGGTCGTCGAACCCGTGCCGAGGGTCCGGCAGCGTCGCGCTGTCATGCACCCGCCGGCCCGGCTCCAGCTCCCAGACCACCCGCAACTCCTCGTCGCGGGCGTCGTCCTCGATGCTGACCAGGGTGGCCAGGTGTGGCGTCAGACCGGTGAAGACATGCGGATCACCGCTGGTCACGTCGCTACGGATCACGTCGGCGACGATCCACCGCCGGTTGCGTACCGTGACGAGCTGGCCCGGAGCCGGAGGATCGCCGATCGCCATAGTCATCTGGCTCGAACCATCGGTGTGCTCCTTCAGCCCGTGGACGTCGCCCGTAACTCATCGAGCGCTCCGCGTGAATGTGGCGCTCGAACGCAGGCATGAAGGCTAGTACAAAACTCCACATCGGATTAACCCGTGCTCCATACAGGAGTAGGGGACCTGCCAGCGGGCGACGATTACAGTGACCGGGCCAGGCGCTCGATTGCACCTCGCCCTCCGGAGCACCGGTCTCACCGTGCGACGCGACGTCCCCGTGGCCGGGCGGGCAGTAAACCGGTACGTCGCATACACCGCTCACAGCCCGTCCGGCCGTCCTCCTGGTCGGGAGCGGCGCGGCTTTGTCCTCTATCGAGGTAGACGCCGCCGCGTCCGATCGTGGTCACCGGGGTTCCTTGTAACGACTGGGAGAAGCTCGCCGGTAATCGTCGGGCCTGTCGTGACACAAGCCAGGGTGAGAGTCGCCGAGGCAATGGGGGTTCGGGTGGGTCCACCGAAGAAGAGGGACGAGGGCTGGTTCACCGGCCTCTACGTCGCCGAGTACGCGAACGTCGTGAGGTATGGCCTGCGCCGACTCGCGGACTCCGACGCGTCGGCGGAGCTCGCCCAGGAGGTCTTCGTCGTCGCCTGGCGTCGTCGCAACGAGGTGCCGGACCGCAGCCTGCCCTGGCTGTACGGGGTGGCCCGGCGGCTCCTTGCGAACCACTGGCGGTCGCGGCGGGGCGCCCCCGATGTCCTGCCCATCACTGGTGCCGACCTGGCACGGGTCGCCAGCTCGTCGGGTGCCGACACCACCGTCGGGGTCGCCGACGTCCGGGCCGCGCTGACCCTTCTCAGCGAACTCGATCAGGAGATTCTCCGGCTGATCGGCTGGGAGGAGTTGACGGTGTCCGAGGCTGCCCAGGTTCTTGGCTGTACTCGGGCGACCGCGGCGGTGCGCCTGCATCGCGCCCGCCGCCGCCTCGCCGAAGCGATGTCGGACCGGCACGCTCAGGCCCGACGCCGCCCCGTGTTGGCGACCACGCGAGAGGAACTGTGATGTTCGGAGCAGAGCGCACCCGTGCCCTCCTCGGCCCGGTCGACCCGGCCCGGACCGCCGCCGTCGCGCCGCCGCTGGTCTCGGCACACGAGCTGATCGACCGCGCCGACACCACCGAGATGGTCGCCGGGCGTCGTCGCGTACGCCCGACCCGCCGGCTGGTTCTGACGGCGGGGACGCTGGCGGTCGCGGTCGGTGCCGTGGCCGTTCTCCAGCCGTTCGACAGGCCCTCACCGGACGTTCCAGGCGGGCCCGGGAGCACCGCGGGATCGGTGCTCGTGCCGGTCTCGTACCAGTTCGATACGGACCCGCCGGAGGCTGGCCCGCAACTGCGCGCGCTGGCGGGCAAGATCAAGGATGCGGAGTACGACCACCTCGGCGGGCGCTACATGTACCACCACACGAAGATGTGGGGCGATCCGGTGATGACCTCCGCCGATGGCCGTCACCAGGTCGCCTTCGCCGGCGAGACGAAGGTCTGGCAGGCCGCCGACGGCACCGGCAGCCAGATCAACACACAGTTGGAGCCGCAGTACCCCGACCAGGAGTCCCGCGACTACTGGCAACGCAACCTGGACTCGCGTCCCGCAGTTGGCGCCACGGCGGCTCCGACCATGATCCCGCTGCCGCCCATGGAACTCACGCCACCGTCGGCCGACCCGTCGCGGCTGCGCGAACTGCTCAAGGTCGAGTACGGGCCGGGCGCCGCGAGCAAGGAAGTCAGCACTCTCTATGCGCAGTTCGTCATACCGCGTGCGGCCCGAGCGGAGATCCTGCGGGTCCTCGCCGACGTGCCCGGCTTCCGCTGGCGGGGACAGGTGACCGATCGCGCCGGTCGGGACGGGGTCGCCGTCACCTTCGACGACCGTGAACACGACGCGCAGTCTCTGCTGATCTTCGACCCGAAGACGGGTGAGCTGCTCGCCCACGAGCGACTGACGCTGTCGCCCGTGCGGATCAGCGCGTACCAGGTGATCCTCGATGCCGCCTGGACTGATCGAACGGGTTGAACGCCGAACTCCGGGGCCGCTCCTTCCGGGAGCGGCCTCGCCGCAATCTCGGATGCCAGAGCTGTGGCCGGACAGGCCGCGCGCCTTGCGCGGCACGTTAGCGCCCGGGCCCGCCCAAGGACCCCTTCCCGATCCGGCCCTCTGGAGCAGCGCGGCGATCTACGTGCGATAGGCGGCAACGATCACGGGCCAAGTGCGGTCAACCACGGCCAATGTCGACCGATAGGACGCGAGGGCGTACAAGGAGATCCCCACCTGCGGTAACGCAGGTGGGGATCTCTTTAGCCCGGCGAAAGGCTATGTGGCCAGGGGCGGGGCCGAACCGCCGACCTTCCGATTTGCAGTCGGGAGGTCCGATGGGCAGCCCAGGAGGTCAGGCAAGCCGTTGGGCGCGGGTGGCGATGACCGTCGCGGTGCCGCTGTTGGACAGGCCGGAGATCAGGTACGCCCGGTAGGTGCCGTTCGGCAGCACGGTCCACAGGTCCGGGGTGCCGTCGGCGTTGATGTCGGCGGCCTGCAGCGTAGTGATTGCGACGCCGGTGTTCCAGTTCGCCGCCACCTGGTACTGGGTGTGGGTCAGCGTGCCGGTGCCGTCGCCGTTGTCGACCATGGTGACTCCGGTCCACAGGTACAGGTCACCGGTGCCGGCGTTGCGCAGGAAGAGCGCGATCCCTGAGGCGGTCTCGGTGCTGGCGAGGCTCCAGTTCTGCCAGTCGGTCCCGCCGGTCGGCGTGGGGTTGGTCAGGCCGGTGACGCCGTAGTAGAGGCCCGGCGCGAAGTAGTTGGGGTGGTAGCCGAGCCGGTAGCCGTTGGTGGCGTCACCGGCGATGCCGAGCAGGTCCGGTATGCCGGTGTCGACGCCATCAGCCTGGAACGCGTTCACCAACTGCAGAGGGCTGTTGCCGTTGGCATCGATCAAATTGTCGTATCCGATTGTGAACTGGTTGCCGCTGACCGGGTTGTTCATCGTGCCGTCCCCGGCGCCGCGGATGACGCCGCCGACGCCGGCGGAATTTCCGGTCGGAAAGTAGTACAGGAAGTCCTGGCGGTCGACGCCGGTGAAGCGTCCGGTGATGACCTGGGCACCGTCAAAGTCGGTCGGGGCGTTGTATTCGGTGACGCCGGTGCCGCGCAGGCCAATGTTGCTAGCTGGGGTTTGCACTTGGCCGGTGCCGACGCCGGTCTTGCGGGACTTCACGCCGAGCCCGGACCAGACGCCGGAGCCGAGACCGGTGCCCGGACCGCCGACAGCGACCAGGTCGGGCACCCCGTCGCCGTTGAGGTCCTTGTCGACCGGGCCGGTGGTGACGGTGGGCGTGGGCTTCGGCGCGGCCTGGGCTGGCAGGGCCGGGGCGAGCGCGGTCAGCGCCAGCGCCACGGGAGCGGTCCAGGCGAGCATGCGACGGGTACTGAAGGAATTCGTCAAGGGTTCCCCCGTACTGTCAGTAGTTTGCCGCTGGGACGGTACTTTATGGCGGCAACTGCCACGACTCCGTTGCGTGCGGGCTTCGGGACGGGCAGAAGTTGGCTGTACAGCCAAACTGGCCGACAGGCGCGGGTGAAGCTCCGGCCGAGGTCCGTCCGGCACAGGTAGCTGATCTCCGTCGAGTCCGCCCCGGTCCACGGATCCTGCGCGACCTACCGCTCGGGGTGGGGGAGCGGCACCTCGACATTCGGGACGAGGAGGCTTGGCTTCACCCGCCCGGTACGGTTGCTGACCATGCAGCGGTTGGCGCTCCTCGATCTCGACAACACGCTCGTGGACCGTTCGGAAGCGTTCCGGCGTTGGGCGGTTGAGTTCTGCGCCGATCACGGACTGCCGGACGGCGCGTTGGCCTGGCTGATCGCTACGGATCAGGACGGTTCCGTGCCCCGCGACTGGTTCTTTGGCGAGGTGACGGACCGCTTCGGTCTGGCATCGGCGGACACCACGTGGGGGCAGTACCGACGCCGGATGCCGGAACTAGTGAGTTGCCCCGAGGAAGTGCTTGGGGCGCTGACGCTACTGCGCGACGATGGCTGGACCCTCGCGATCGTGACCAACGGCCAAGCGGACAACCAGTTGGGCAAGATCAGGCGTACTGGACTGGACCGATGCGTCGATGCCTGGGCAGTTTCCGGGGAGGTGGGCATCCGGAAGCCAGCACGCGAGATCTTCGAGGCGGCGGCCCGTGGGTGCGGTCTCGATCTGCGGGGCGGGGGCTGGGCGATCGGTGACAGCCCGGTGCTTGATGTCGAGGGTGGCCGTGCGGCAGGGCTTGCCACCCTATGGGTCAGCCGAGGGAAGGACTGGCCGGCGGAACTCATCCCACCTGATCGCACCGTCACGGACGTCATAGCCGCTGTCCAAGTGCTGCGAGACGAGGACGCCGGGCGGTAGCTGTACAGCCTTTCGTACAACCAGCCGAGCCGGCCGACGAGCACGGTCCGGGGCCGACGAAGAGCGACACGGCGAGCAGGCCAGCGACAGTCACCAACGCCGGCCGACCGAAGTTTTGATCTTTGCAAGGCAGGGGCCGCAGCTCAGGAAAGCCAAGAGAGGGGTCGACCCCTGCATGACCCGACGGGCCGCAGGACGAGCCCAAGCCGACGACCATGCCTGCGCCTCGCCCGTCCCCGGCTCGGCGCCTTGGCCGGCGGGTCGGCCGGGGCACCCGGTCTGGTGCCTGGGCCGACCCGCCCTGGTGGGTCGTTACTCACATGACGTGTACGAAGGTCGCCCAGCCGTTCCCGATTTTGACGGGGTTGCCGAGGCCGGCTCCGTTGTGGGGGTAGTACCAGAGGTTTCCGCTGGCGTCGACTCCCAGGACGTCGGCGGCGCCGTCGCCGCTCCAGTCGGCGGCCATGACGTGCTTGAAGGCCGCCCAGCCGTATCCGATCTTGACGGGGTTGCCGAGGCCGGCTCCGTTGTGGGGGTAGTACCAGAGGTTTCCGCTGGCGTCGACTCCCAGGACGTCGGCGGCGCCGTCGCCGCTCCAGTCGGCGGCCATGACGTGCTTGAAGGCCGCCCAGCCGTATCCGATCTTGACGGGGTTGCCGAGGCCGGCTCCGCTGTGGGGGTAGTACCAGAGGTTTCCGCTGGCGTCGACTCCCAGGACGTCGGCGGCGCCGTCGCCGCTCCAGTCGGCGGCCATCACGTGCTTGAAGGCCGCCCAGCCATTCCCGATCTGCGTGTAGCCGGACAGTTTGTAGCTGTTGTTCGGGTAGTACAACAGCCTTCCTGAGGAATCGACTCCCAGGACGTCGGCGGCGCCGTCACCGCTCCAGTCGGCGGCCATGACGTGCTTGAAGGCCGCCCAACCGATACCGATCTTCACCGGGCTGCTGAGACCGGAAAGGTTGTGCGGGTAGTACCAGAAGTCGCCGTTGGCGGCGACTCCCAAGACATCGGCGGCACCGTCACCACTGAAGTCGGACACCCGTTCGCCATCAGCTCCGGGCAGGTTGGTGGAAAGGGAGTTCTGGCTCACGGGCGCGGTGCCGGTGGGATAGTTGGTGCCGTTCTCCACGGTGTTGGGGATCTCGCGGCTGAGCTGGGAGTCGCAGTAGACGACGTTCCAGTGCAGGTGTGGACCGGTCACATTTCCGGTGGCGCCGGACGCGCCGATGTGCTGCCCCTGCGCCACCCATTGCCCTCTGTCGACGATGGTGGTGCTGAGGTGGGCGTACTGGGAGCATCGATTGTTGCCGTGGTCGATCAGCGCGATTATGCCTCCGCCGCTGCTCCATCCCTCGTAGCGGACGGTGCCGGCGGCCGAGGCGACGATCGGGGTGCCCTGCGGCATGGCGAAGTCGACGGCATGTCGGTTGTAGCCGTCGTTGTGGGAGTAGCCGCTCCCGGGGGTCTGGGTGATGGTGTACGCGTGTCCAGCCCGGTAGGGCAGCTTGAATGGCGCGCCACTGCCGGCGAGCGCGGACCCCTGAGGAACCAGGATTCCGAGCACGGCGACAAGCGCAGCCATGCTGACTGCGATATTCCGACGCAAGTGAGCCTCCATGTACCTATGTGGAATATCGACCTTGCAGCCGCAACCCATGAGCCACGGACCTTCGGGCGCGATCTGGCCCAGAGGGTGTCCCAACGAGGCCGAGACTGTCAAGATCGCCAATGGCTCTATGCGTCGTCGCCGCCCGGGGCCTGACCGTACGCACCGACTGACCGCGAGGGGGCACCATGGACGCCGACGCCGACGCCGACGCCGTCCCGACCGGCAGCGCGGAGACGATCCTCGTCTGCGTCCGGGGCAACTCCGGCTCGGGCAAGAGCAGCATCGCCCGGGAGTTGCGGCGTCGGCACGGCCGGGGCTGTGCGCTGGTCGAACAGGACTACCTGCGCCGCATCGTGTTGCGCGAGCGCGACAAGCCCGGCGGCGTGGCCCCGGCGTTGATCGAACAGACCGTACGGTTCGCGCTCGACCACGGCTACCACGTCGTGCTGGAGGGCATCCTGCACACCAGCCGCCACCGGGCCGTCCTGACGGCGCTGCGGGACGGCCACCGGGGACGGTCGCTGTTCGTCTACCTCGACGTGTCCCTGCCCGAGACCCTGCGCCGGCACCTGACGCGCCCGCAGGCCGGCGAGTTCACCGCCGCGCAGATGAGCGGCTGGTACGCCGCCCACGACGTCCTCGGCTGGCCCGACGAACTCGTCCTCCCGGAGGCCACCACGCTGGAGGACGCCGTCCAGATCGTCGCCGCGGCCGCCGGGCTGCCCCAGACCGGAGGCGACGTCGACGCGCTCCCGATCGTCCCGTAGCCCACGCGAGGCGTTCCCGCTGCCCTGCGGGCGGGCCACCGGCGACCTGCCCTGCGGGCGGGCCACCGGCGACCTGCCCTGCGGGCGGGCCACCGGCGACCTGCCCTGCGGGCGGGCCACCGGCGACCTGCCCTGTGGGCGGCCCACCGGCGACCTCGCTGATCCGCCCGGGCCGACCCCGGTGAGCTGTGACCCTCCGCCGCGGTCGAGCAGGCCGGTCACCTGGGTGGGGCGGCCACACCGCGACGGTTCGTCTCGCCTGCGGGGGGCGCGGGCGGCAGGATCATTCCCGCCCGCTTGACGGAACGCAGGGCGACGGCCACGTCCGCGTGCTGGAGGCCGGGGAGTTGGCCGATGGTGCCGGACAGGAACTCGTAGAGCGCGGCGTCGCTCTCCAGCGCGATCTCGCCGCACAGGTTCCGGTCCCCGGTCGTCGCGGAGATCATGAGTACGGCGGGGTGTGCGGCGAGCAGTTCGCCGGCCTGCCCGAGCTGCGTGGGGTTGACGCTGAGGGTGACGAAGGCGTTCACCGCGAGCCCGACGAGGCTGGGCTCGACGACGGTCCGCATGCGCAGGAATCCCGCCGCCATCATCGCCTCGGCCCGCCGCCGTACGGTGGCGGGGCTCGCGCCGCACCGCTCGGCGAGCTGCTGCCAGCCCTGGCGACCGTCCGTGGCGAGGCTGGCGATGATCAGCTCGTCGAGTCGGCTGAGCCGGGACGGCGTCTCGACGGGTGTCTGTTCGTTCCAGTGGTCCGTCCGCTGCGCCCGTAGCTCGTCGACGACGTCGGCCGGCAGCAGGCTCGGGCTCCAGTTGTGTGGCGTGCAGAACCTCCGGATGACCTGGTTGCTCCATATCGCCAGGACACCGTCCAGGCCGGGCAGTTGCTCGAACATGAGCTGGAGCAGGTGCTCGTTGGAGGTGTAGGAGACCTCGGCCACGCAGTCGACGCTGCCCGTGAGCAGCTTGACGGAGCCGCACTCCTGCCACCGGGCCAGGTGTTCGGCGGAGCGGCCGGCGGCGTCCGGACGGCAGCGCAGCCGCACGAACAGCGATCGCGCCCGGCGGGTCGCCTCGCCGTCCATGACCCCGATGATCCGCACCGCACCGCTGCGCAGGAGTCGCGGGACCCGGCGGGAGACGGTGGCCTCCGAGGTGAAGACCGCCTCGCCGATCTGCGCGTGGGTGGCCCGCGGATGGGCGAGCAGGGCGCCGACGATCTGCCGGTCGAGTTCGTCCAAGGATCGACCATTCCCGTCAGCCGAGAAGTTTTGCATGCGCGTATCTTGCATCTCACACTGGCATCTTGACAATCTCCCTCGTGTCTCCGGCAGACTCTCGCCCACGGGTCCGACGGTTCGAGGAGGCAAAGGGTGGCGCATCCGATCAGGCGTTCCAGCGCGGTCAGGGCCGGTGCGGCCGGCGCGGTCGTACTGCTCGCGGCGGCCGTACTGCCGGCGACCCCGGCGGTGTCGGCACCGGCGGCGACGGCGGACGGCGCGCGGCCCGCGCAGCACGTGATCATGTTCGACTTCGACGGGTTCGACCCGCGCTTCCTCATGGGGCGCTACGCCGGACTGGCCGAGCTGCCGAACATCCGGGCGCTCATCGGGGAGGGCACCTTCGGCGTGGCCGACGGGTCGTACTCGTCGTACTCCAACTCGTCGCGGACGACCACCGCGACCGGCGCGTACCCGGCCGTGCACCGCAACACCGGCTACTACTACAACCAGGAGACCGACCGCGGTGTCTCCCAGGAGCGCCACATCGAGCCCGGCGTGGAGACGATCGCCCACTCGCTGAAGCGGCAGGACCGGACCGCGGCCTACCTCCAGTGGTACGCGGTGCAGAACTACGGCGCGACGTACGGCGACCCCGCCGCGCTGTACACCCAGCCGGGCGGCAACTGCGAGACCCGCGCCGACCAGGCGATCGCGCTGCTGCGCGGCGAACCGGTCAACTCCGGCGGCACCATGGTCGACCCGGCCGCGATCCCGGACCTGATCACCGTCTACTGCGACGACGTCGACGGCGTACTGCACGACGGCGGGTTCTCCGACCCCGACCTGCCCGCCGCCCTGGCCCGCGTGGACGCCCAGATCGGGCGGGTCCGCGAGGCCGCCCGCGAGGCCGGCGTCCTGGACCGGACGGCGTTCGTCGTCACGGCCGACCACGGCGCCCGGGAGTGGACCGTCCCGCTGCTGCCCGAGGTGCTCGACCGGCTCTCCGCGACCGGCCTCAAGGTCCAGGTCGTCGCCAGCTCGGGCGGCGTACCGGATCCGGCCAGCGAGATCGTCGTCGTGCCCGCCCCGCGTACCGCCGACATCACCCTGCGGGGCCGGGCGGACACCCCGGAGAACGCCCGCCGCATCGCCGGGATCATCCGGGGCATCCCGGGCATCGCGGCCGTCCGCGACCAGCAGGACCTGCGCCGGTTGAAGGCCAGCGACAAGCTCGGCGACCTCGTGGTGGAGCCGGTCGAGCCGTACCACCTCTCCACGCTCGCCGACGGCGCCCCCCGCGCCTCGCACGGCGCCCTGCCGGAGGCGCAGGTCCCGATGGTGCTCTCCGGCGCCGGGATCCGCCGCGGCGTCCCGCTGCGCAACGTCGGCCTGGTCGACGTGGCCGCCACCATCAGCGCCCTGCTCGGCGTGCGCCCGCCGGCGAACTCGCAGGGCCACGTCATGCGCGGGGCCGTCGAGCGGTCCTGACCGTCGTCACCAAGCAGATCGAGGAGAGACAGCACATGGTCCACCTGACGAAGCGCCGGTGGGCGGCGGCTCTCGCCGCCGCGACCGCGCTCACCATGCTCGCCGCCTGCGGCGGGTCCGAGTCGGAGGCGGAGAAGGCCAAGGAGATCACCTTCTGGACGCCGCAGACGACCCCGCAGCGGGTCGCGGCGCAGGAGAAGGTCGCGGCTCGGTTCACCGAGAAGACCGGCATCGCCGTGAAGGTCGTGCCGCTCAGCGAGGCCGACCAGAAGCAGGCCCTGGCGACGGGCGCCGCCTCCGGGGACGTGCCCGACGTGATGCTGCACAGCTCCACGACCACGGCCGCCTGGCGTTCCCAGGGGCTGCTGAACACCGGTGCCGCCGAGGAGGTCGTCAAGGACCTCGGCGCCGAGACGTTCAACGCGAACGCCCTGAAGGCGTTCAGTCTGGACGACAAGGTCGGCGCCGTGCCGAGCGACGGCTGGGTGCACCTGCTGGTGTACCGCAAGGACCTCCTCCAGGCGGCGAACGTCGCGGTGCCGACCAACCTCGAGGAGGTGGCGAAGGCCGCCACCACGATGAAGGCGACCGGGGTGTCCGGAATCGCCCTGGGCACCCAGTCCGGCACCGCCTCGGGGACCGAGGCCATCTACTCGATGTTCCAGAGCGCGGGCTGCCAGCTCGTGCAGGACGGCAAGGTCACCATCGACTCGCCGGAGTGCACCAAGGCGGCCGAGCAGTTCAAGGTCCTGCGCGACTCCAGCGCCCAGGGTGACTTCGACGTGACCAGCGCGCGGGCGGCCTACCTCGCCGGCAAGTCCTCGATGCTGCTCTTCTCGACCCACATCCTCGACGAGCTGGCCGGCCTCGACTCGGCGAACCCGCCGACCTGCCCGCAGTGCAAGGCCGACCCGGCGTTCCTGTCGAAGAACTCCGGATTCATCACCGTGCTCGACCGGAACCACCCGGCGCAGTACGGCGCGACCCTCGGCTACGGCATCCCCGAGGGCGCCAACACCGCCGGGGCGAAGGAGTTCATCAAGTTCATGCTGGAGGACGGCTACTCGGACACGCTCGCCTCGGCGACCGAGGGTCGGATCCCGCTGCGCAACGGCACCAAGGCCGAGCCGAACGCGTACCTCGACGCGTGGGGCAAGCTGGGCGTCGGCCCGGAGGCCAAGAGCTCCGTCGCCGAGCTGTACGGCCCGGAGATGGTCACCCAGATCCGCGAGGGCGTCAACGCCGTGAGCCTGTGGGGCATGGGCACGAAGGACTCCCCGCTGGCCGGCGCGGTCACCGCCGAGAACGTGCTCGCGCAGTTCCTCGAGCGGCTCTACGGCGGGCAGTCGCCGGCCGACATCACGAAGGCGATGGCCGAAGAGGTCAAGAAGGTCCAGGCCGAACTGTGAGCACGCCGACAGTGCGGTCCTCCCGCTGGGAGCGGCTCAGCCGCTCCCAGCGGGAGAACCTCAACGGCCAGCTCCTCACCGGTCCGACCCTGCTGCTGCTCGCGCTGGTCGTCCTGCTCCCGTTCGTCCTGGTCGTCATCTTCGGGTTCTCCGACACGCGGCTGATCGACATTCCCCGGCTGTCACCGTCCACCATCGAGTGGACCTTCGAGAACATCGCCGACGCCTGGCGGTCGGACGCGTTCTGGGGCGCGCTCTGGACCACCGTCGCCTACGCGACCCTGACCACGCTCGGGTCCATCGGCGTCGGCATGGCCCTCGCCCTCGCCCTGCGCCGCCCCTTCCGGGGGCGCGGGCTCGTCCGCGCGCTGCTGCTGATCCCGTACGTGCTGCCGGTCATCGCGGCGGCGATGATCTGGCGCACGATGCTCAACCCCCAGTACGGCATCGTCAACGCGATCGGCATGGAGTACCTCGGCTGGCAGAGCCCGATCGGCTTCCTCAGCACCACCTCGACCGAAGTGGCGGGTCTGCCCGTACCGGTGTCGCTGCTCGTCGTCGTCGCCTTCGAGATCTGGAAGTCGTTCCCGCTCGCCTTCCTCTTCGTCACCGCGCGGCTGCAGAACGTGCCGGGCGGGATCGAGGAGGCCGCGGCACTGGACGGGGCCTCCCGCTGGCAGAACCTGCGCCACATCATCCTTCCCCAGTTGCGGGGGGTGGTCCTGCTGCTGATGCTGCTGCGCTTCATCTGGTCGTTCCAGAACTTCAACGACGTCTACCTGCTGACCGAGGGCGCCGGCGGCACCCAGGTCATGGCGATCAAGGTCTACACCGAGCTGGTGACCCGGTCCGACATCGGCAGCGCGGCGGCGTACGGACTGCTGATGTCGCTGATCCTCTGCGTGCTGCTGGCCGGCTACGTCCTGCTCTCCCGGCGGAAGGAGACGTTGTGAGTTCGGCGATGCGGCCCTCGCGCCCGGTGAACGTCCTGCGGTGGACGCTCATCACCGTCGCGCTCGTCTGCGCCGTGGGACCCGTGCTCTACGGGGTGCTGCTCTCGCTGCGCCCCCACTCCGCGGTGCTGATGGAGCCCCTCGACGTCGTCCCCGGTCTCTCCGAGATCGACCTGTCCAGCTACGTCACGGCGATGAAGGACGAGTCGGCGGGCGGCTTCGGGCTCGGCCGGTTCGTGGTCAACTCCCTGCTGGTCGCCCTGGCCACCGTCGCGGTGTCGATCGTCGCGTGCATCTTCGGCGCGTACGCCGTGGCCCGCCTGCGCTACCGGGGCCGGCGCTTCACCAGCGGCATCATCCTCGCCGTCTACCTCTTCCCGGGCATCGTGCTCGCGGTGCCGAAGTTCGTCATCCTGAGCCGGCTGGGGCTGACCAGGTCGCTCGTCGGGTTGCTCGTCATCTACGTCGCCGCCACCGTCCCGGTCGCGCTCTACATGATGCGCAACTACTTCCTCGCCCTGCCGGAGAGCGTCGAGGAGGCGGCCCTGCTCGACGGGTGCTCGCTGCCGACGATGCTGCGCAAGGTCGTGCTGCCGATCGCGCTGCCCGGCGTGGTGGCGACCGCGATCTACGTCTTCATGATCGCCTGGAACGAGTACTTCTACGCGCTGTTGTTCCTGGTCCAGGACCGGTCCCGGTGGACGGCTCCGCTCGGCCTCGCCCAGCTCACCGACTTCCAGGTGCCCGTGACCGTGCTCCTGGCCGGCTCCATCGCGGTGACCGTACCGGTCATCGTCATCTTCTTCCTCGCCCAGCGCTACATCGTCACCGGACTGACCTCCGGGGCGGACAAGTGAACACCGAAAGGATGATCGACGTGGCAGGCCCTGTGTCCCCGGGATCGGGACCGGTACGACTGCTCGTGCTCGGCGCGGGAGGGCGCGGCGCGCACGCGTACGCCCAATGGTGCCTGGAGCACCCCGAGGCGGCCCGGGTCGTCGCGGTCGCCGAGCCCGACGCGGAGCGCCGCGACGGACTGGGCGACGCCCACGCCGTCCCGGCGGACCGACGCTTCACCGGCTGGCAGCAGGCGCTCTCGACACGGGGACCGTGGGACGCGGTCATCGTCGCCACCCCGGACCGGGACCACGTCGATCCCACCCTCCGGGCCCTCGAACTGGGACACCACGTCCTGCTCGAGAAGCCCATCGCGCCGACCGCCGAGGAACTGCACCGGCTGACCGTCGCGGCCCGCGGCAGCGCCGGCACGGTCACCGTCGCCCACGTGCTGCGCTACACCCCGTTCTTCCAGACCCTGCGCCGCCTGCTCGACGAGGGCCGGATCGGCGAGTTGCAGGGCATCTCGCACATCGAGAACGTGGCGTACTGGCACTTCGCGCACAGCTACGTGCGCGGCAACTGGCACCGGACCGACCAGTCCAGCCCGATGCTGCTGGCGAAGGCGTGCCACGACATCGACATCCTCCGGTGGCTGGTCGGGTCGCCCTGCACGACGGTGGCCTCGTTCGGCGAACGCCGCCACTTCCGGGCCGAGCACGCGCCGAAGGGGTCGACCGAGCGCTGCGTCGACGGCTGCGCCGTCGCCGACACCTGCCCGTACAACGCCGAGCGCCTCTACGTCGACCAGCTCGCCGACGTCGACGGGCCACCCGTCACGGTCGTCACGAACGACACGAGCGTGGCCGGCCGGCGGCGGGCCCTGCGGCTGACCGACTACGGCCGGTGCGTCTACCGGATGGACAACGACGTCGTCGACCACCAGACGGCGGCGCTGCGCTTCGGCAACGGCGTCACGGCGTCGCTGGTGGTCTCGGCGTTCACCGCGTGGAACACCCGCACGCTCACGCTGATGGGCAGCCACGGACAGATCACCGCGGACATGCGTTCGGGCCGGATCAGCCTGGCGACCTTCACCGATACGCCGCCCACCGTGGAGGGACGGCGGACCGACGAGACGTTCCAGGTCGGCACCGGCAGCCAGGGGGTCGTCGACGAGGTCATCGAGGCGTTCTCCGGACACGGCGGCGGCGACGCCGGGCTGATGCTCGACTTCACCGGGCGGGTCCGGCGCTGGCTGTCCGGCGAGGACGTCGAGGCGGCCCCCAGCTCCCTGGAGGAGAGCGTGGAGAGCCACCTCGTCGCCTTCGCCGCCGAGCGGTCCCGGCTGAACCGCACCGTCGAGGAGCTGTGACGGTGGACGAGGTCCGTGCCCTCGTGGCCCGCGTCGCCGGCACGGCCGACGACGTGCGGGTGGAGCGGATCCCCGCCGGCGACGACGCGGCCGTCGCCGGATACGAGTGCCGCGACGGCGTCCTGACGCTGCGCGGGTCGGATCCGGTGGCCGCGGCCGCCGCGTTCGGGCAGTACCTGAAGGCGTACGCCGGCCGTCAGGTGACCTGGGAACAGCCCCGGCTCGCGCCCCGGCCGACGCCCTGGCCGGACGCGCCCCCGACGCGGCTGACCAGCCCGTTCGCGGTCCGCTACCACCTCAACGCCGTGACCTACGGCTACTCGGCGGCGTTCTGGGACTGGGACCGCTGGGAGCGGGAGATCGACTGGATGGCGCTGCACGGCGTCACCCACCCGCTCATGCAGGTCGGCCACGAGGCGGTGCTGGCGGAGATGTTCCGGCGGGCCGGGCTCGACCGGGCCCGGATCGACGCGTGGATCGGCAGCGCGGCGCACTTCCCGTGGACGTTCATGGGCAACACGAACTCGTTCGGCGGGCCGCTGCCGGCGCGCTGGATCAGCCGCCACGTCGAGCTGGCGCAGCGGATCCTCGACCGGCAGCGCTCGCTGGGCATGACGCCGGTCCTGCCCATGTTCGGGGGCCACGTGCCGCCGGAACTGGCCGACCCGTCGGCCGGCGAGATCGAGTGGCAGGGCTGGCGTACCCCGATCCTCGGCCCCGACAGCGAGCGGTTCGCGTCGTTGACGGCGGAGTTCCTGGGCATCCAGCGGGAGCTGTTCGGCACCGACCACCACTACGCCGTCGACCCGTTCATCGAGTCGGTGCCGCCGTCCGGGGAACCCGACTACCTGGCGTCGGTCGGCCGGGCCGTCTACCGGGCGATGGCGGACGGCGACCCGGAGGCGACCTGGGTGCTCCAGGGCTGGCCGTTCCACTACCAGCGCGACTTCTGGCGGCCCGAACGCGTGCGCGCGTTCCTGGCCGACGTGCCCGACGAGCGGCTCCTCCTGCTGGACCTGTGGGGTGAGCACGCCCCCATGTGGCGCCGCGACGGCATGTTCGGGCGGCGCTGGGTGTGGTGCGCCATCCACAACTTCGGGGGCCGCTTCGCGCTCTTCGGCGACCTGGACGGGCTGCGTCGCGACGTCGACGAGCTGCGGCGTACGCGGCCCGCCCGGCTGGCGGGCGTCGGGCTGGCACCGGAGGCGGTCGAGAACAACAGCGTCTTCTACGAGCTGGCCACCGACCTGACCTGGGGCGTGCCCCGACTGGACGACTGGCTGCGGTCGTTCGCACGGCAGCGCTACGCGTCCGGGCACGAGGACTTCGCCCGGGCCTGGCGGCTCCTGGCCGACACGCTCTACGGGCCGGGGCGTACCCGGTCCATCCCGTCCCCCGTCATCGCCCGGCCGTGGTCGGCCGACGCGCCGTTCGCCGCCCAGCGGCTGGCCGGCGAGTTCGTCCCGCAGGACGCGGAGCCGCAGCGGCAGTCGGCGAACATCGACGCCGAGAACGACCCGATGGTCCTCGGCGCCCTGCCGCGGATCGCCTCGGCCGCCCGGCTGCTGCTCGGGCGGGCGCCGGAGGCGGGGGTCCGGGAGCAGGTCGAGCGGGACGTGGTCGAGCTGGTCGGTCACGTGCTGGCGCAGGGATCCCGGATCCACATCCGCGGGATGCTGGCGGCCTTCGCCGAGCGGGACGGGGACGGGGTCCTGGACCACTTCGCCCGGTTCCGGGCGGATCTGCTCGACCTCGACGAACTCGCCGGCACGCGGTCCGAATCGCGCGTCGGGCGGTGGATCGACGACGCCCGCGCGTGGGGCGGCTCGCCCGCCGAGGCCGACGTCATGGAGCGCGACGCCCGCAGCCTGGTCTCCGTGTGGGGCTACCAGACCAGCGGGCTGCACGACTACTCCGGGCGGCACTGGGCCGGGCTCGTCCGGGACTACTACCTGCCCCGGTGGGAGCTGTGGGCGACCTGGCTGGCCCGGGCGGCGACGACGGGGCAGGCACCGGACGTCGACGTCCTGCGCGCCCGCGTCGTCGCGCACGAGGAGCGCTGGCGGGGGACGATCGGCGGCTGTTCCGCCGCGCCCGAGGGGAACACCCTCGACGTGGCGGCCAGGATCCTCGACCGGCTCGGGCACTGACCGGCGGCGGCCCGGCGCGCGTGCGCGGAGTTGCCATAATCGAAGCGTGTCTGTCCCGAGACGGCGTCGCTCGTCCCATCCCGCGATCGCCGGCGCGGTCATCGCGGCCGTGGCCACGGTGGTCGCGGCGGCCATTCCCGTCGCGCTGGAGCTGACCCGCGACACCGGCGGCGGCGGTGCCGCGCCGCCGGTCCAGGGTGCTCCGTCCAGCGGGCAGCCCTCGCCGACCCCGCCGGCGGCGCCCACCGACCCCGCCCCGACAGCCGAGTCGCCCACGGTCACCGCGTCGCCGTCGCCTTCGGCCGACGTGGTTCCGCTGACGGAGATGCGCGAGGTGGACGACTTCGAGGGCTGGGAGCAGGAGCCGCTGACCGTCGCCGGCAAGCGGCACGAGGCGGTGCTGACCGCGTCTCCGTGCTGGTTGAACGACAACTACATGGTCACGTTCGTGGTGAGCCGGCAGTTCCGGGTCCTCGAGGCGGCCGTGGGCATCGCCGACGAGTCCCCGAAGGGCATGCCGCTGCGGTTCACCGTGCTCTCCGACCGCAAGGAGGTCTTCACCACCACGGTCGGCCTCGGGAGGACCCGCCCGGTCAAGGTGGACATCAGCGACTCGACCCAGGTGTCGCTGCGGGTCAGCACCACCAGCGTGGAGCAGTGCCACGGCGACAGCCTCGGCGCCTTTATCGCGCCGCGGGTGCGCCGGTGAGCGCCGGCCCGTCGACGTGACGGTGGGGCCGGCGCCCGCGCGTCCCCGGGGCGTGCCGGTGTCCGACCCGGCGGCCGGTGGGCGGGCCCCCACCGGCCGTTCCCGCGCCCGCCTGTCGGGGGCGTGGTGGAGGATGTCCGACCCGGTGGTCGGTGGGCGGGCCCCCACCGGCCACCGGGTCGGGGCTCAGTGGGCCGGCCGGGGGGTGATGACGAAGGCCAGGACGGCGGCGGCGACGGCGATGACGGCGCCGGTGGTGAAGCCGCAGGAGAAGCCTTCGGTGCTGGTGCCCGCGATGCTCGCCGCGGCCATGCTCGACACGACGGCGGCGCCGAGCGAGGCGCCGAACTCGTGGAAGGTGCTGACGATGCCGGACGCCAGGCCGGCCTCGTGCGGCGCGACCTGGCCGAGCGCGACGGCGGACGCCACGACGAAGAGGACGCCCGTGCCGGAGGCGGCGACGGCCACCCCGACGACGAGGGCCAGGGTCCCGTCGACGAAGGCGGGGACCGCCATGCCGGCCGCCGCGACGAGCAGGCCGAGGACGCCGAGGGTGCGCGCCCCGATCCGGCCGATGACGCGGCCGGCGGCGTTCGCGCCGAGCATGGTCGTGATCGCCACGGGCAGGAAGAGCAGCCCGGTGCGCAGGGCGCCGTAGCCCTGGTGGTTCTGGAGGTAGAACGTGCCCAGGAAGAAGACGGTGATCATCAGCGCGGTCGCGACGAGGATCAGCAGCGCCCCGGTCGCCACCGGCCGGCGAAGCAGCAGCCGTACGTCCATCAGCGGGCTCGCGGCGCGGCGCTGCCGGACGACGAACGCGGCGTAGAGGAGCACGGCGGCCAGCAGCAGCGCCAGGATCGTCGGGTTGGCCCAGCCGACGTCGCCGGCGCGGATCAGCGCGTAGATCAGCGATCCGGTGGCGGCCGTCACCAGCACCGCGCCGGGCACGTCGAGCTTGGCCGTCGCGCCGGTGGGCGCCTGGGGCGGGAGCTGCATCCGGAGGGCCAGCAGCAGGATGATCCCGACCGGCACGTTGACGAAGAACACCCAGGGCCAGCCCGGCCCGGCGGTGAGCAGGCCGCCGAGGAGGACGCCCAGGGCGGCGCCGCCGCCACCGAGCGCCGACCAGATGCCGAGCGCCTTGTTGCGCTCGTCGCCGTCGAAGATCGTGACGACCAGGGACAGGGCGGCGGGGGAGAGGAGCGCCGCCGCGAGGCCCTGCCCGACGCGACCGCCCAGCAGCATGGGGCCGCTGGTCGCCAGCCCCGCCGTCAGGGACGCGGCGCTGAACAGCAGGAGCCCGGCGAGGACGAGGCGCCGGGCGCCGAACAGGTCCGCGGCGCGCCCGCCGAGCAGCAGCAGGCCGCCGAAGGTGAGGGTGTATCCACTCACCACCCACGTGAGGGCTTCCCGATCCATCCCCAGGTCCGACCCCATGTGCGGCAGGGCGATGGCGACGACGGTGACGTCCAGGATCAGCATCAGTTGGGCGATGCCGACGAGGCCCAGGATCCGCCAGCGCTGCGGATGCGGACTCGCGGGTGTGGGAGTTTCGGTTGCGGTCACAGGTTCCGCCATGGCTGCCAGGCTCCTCCGCCAAGTTGAACGGTAGTGTTCAAGTTACGGAGACACGTTAACTCATGCACGTCTGTTCGACTTAGGGGAAGTTCCATGACTCGCCCACTCGCCAAGCCGACCCGCCGGGCCGACGCCCAGCAGAACGTGGAGAGGATCCTGGAGGCGGCGGTGAGCTGCCTGAGTCGCGACCCCGACGCCAGCGTCAGCGACATCGCGCAGGCGGCGCGGGTGGGCCGGGTGACCCTCTACGGTCACTTCCCGTCCCGGGACGCCCTGGTCGAGGCCGCGCTGACCCGGGTGCTGGCCGAGGGGGAGGAACTCCTGGCGGGCCTCGACCTGACCGGCGACCCGCGGGACGCCCTGCGCGTGCTGATCCGGTCGAGCTGGCTGCTGATCGCCCAGTCGAGCGCCGTGCTGGAGGCGGCGCAGGCGTCGCTGCCGCCCGAACGCGTGCACGAGCTGCACGCCGAGCCGGCGCGACGCGTCGACCAGTTGATCCGCCGGGGTCAGGACGAGGGGGTGTTCCGGGTCGACCTGCCGGCCAGCTGGCTGACCAGCGTGCTGCACCACATCATGAAGGGCGCCGCCGCCGACGTGGCCAGCGGGAAGGTGGACCGGGCGGACGCCCCCCGCCTCATCTCCGAGACGGTCCTCGCCGCCTACCAGGTGCACGGATAGCGGGCGTCCCGGCGCGGGGCGTCGTTGCTGGTGCTCCATCGGAACCCCACCGGATTGCGAGGACACGGCTCGATACTGCGGAGATGCGTGGGAAGGAGTGCGCGATGTCCGTAGCCGAGTCCGTAACGGTACTGCTCGCGGCACCGCGTGCGTTCTGCGCCGGTGTCGAGCGTGCGATCGAGATCGTCGAGCGTGCGCTCGCCAGCCGGGGCAGCCCGGTGTACGTCCGCAAACAGATCGTCCACAACGCGCACGTCGTCGCCGACCTGGAGTCGCGCGGCGCCGTGTTCGTCGAGGAACTCGCCGAGGTGCCCGCCGGCGCGACTGTGGTGTTCTCGGCGCACGGGGTGTCGCCCGTGGTGCGCGCCGAGGCCGACCGGCTCGGCCTGGAGGTGTTCGACGCGACGTGTCCGCTGGTGGCGAAGGTGCACACGGAGGCGCGCCGGTACGCCGACCGTGGGGACACCGTCCTGCTCGTGGGGCACGCGGGGCACGAGGAGACCGAGGGCACCCTGGGTGAGGCGCCGGAGCGGATGCTGCTCGTGCAGTCGCTGGAGGACGCGCACACGGTCCAGGTGCCCGACCCGGACCGGGTGTCGTACCTGACCCAGACCACGCTCGCCGTGGACGAGACCGCCGAGGTGCTCGACGTGCTGCGCCAGCGGTTCCCCGCGCTGCGCGGGCCGTCCTCGGCCGACATCTGCTACGCCTCGACCAACCGGCAGGCGGCGTTGCGTACGGTCGCCGAGGAGTCCGACCTCGTGCTCGTGGTCGGCTCGACCAACTCGGCGAACACGCAACGGCTCGTCGAGCTGGCCCGCCGCGCCGGTCGACCGGCCCACCTCATCGAGGACGCGGCGGAGATCCTGCCGGAGTGGCTGGCGGGTGTCACCACTGTCGGGGTCACCGCGGGCGCGTCCGCCCCGCCGCGCCTGGTCGAGGGCGTGGTCGAGGCGCTGCGGGCGCGCGGGCCGGTGACGGTGGTGGAGCGCGAGGTCGCCCGCGAGACCATCGAGTTCACCGTGCCGGGTGCGGTGCGTTCCCTCTGACACCGGACCGCCGCCCGGCGGAGCGCCCGTCGCCGATGCTCCGCGCGTCGGGAGCGCCCGCCGGCCCGCCCACCGCGCGGCGCCCGACGGACCGCGTCTGCGGGGCGGTCCGGCGGGCGCCGCGGGGTCGGCTACGCGGAAGCCTGGTACGTCGACTGCATCTTGTGCGAGAACCACTCGCCGACGGTCACCCGGTCGAGCCCGGCCTCGGCGCTCTCCTGGGCCAGCGGGCGCATGGGCTCGATGGTGGTGTCGTGGTTGGGCAGGTAGAAGAAGGGGATGGAGACGCGCGACGGCGCGTCCGTCCCCTCCGGGTTGACCACCCGGTGCACGGTCGACGCCCACCGGCCGCCGGTCCAGAACGCCATCAGGTCGCCGATGTTCACCACGAAGCTGCCGGGGATGGCGGGCACGTCCAGCCAGTCGTCGTCGCCGCGCCGCACCTGGAGCCCGCCCAGCTCGTCCTCCACGTAGAGCACCGTCAGGCTGCCCCAGTCGGTGTGCATCTCCCGCCGCAGCACGCCGTCGTCGGGCGTCGGGTAGTAGTAGTTGGCGATGATCAGGGACACGTGCTCGTCGAACTTGCTGTCGAAGAAGTCCTCCGGCAGCCCGAGGGCGAGCGCGAACAGTCGCATGATGTCCGCCGACAGCTCGGTCATGGCGGCGATGTACTCGTACCAGACCGCCTTGAAGTCGTCGTCCGGCCAGATGTTCGCCGCCTTCCAGGTGGCCGGGTGCGTGCCGAGCCGCGCGCGCTCCTCGTCGCTCAGGTCGCCCGTCACGTGCGCGGCGAACGCCTCGTACGGGCCGCCCGGGCGGCGCAGGCCCGACACCCCGGAGCCGCGGTTCGCGCTCCGGTCCTTCTCCTCCTCCGGTCGGGTGAAGAAGGTCTTCGTGGTGGTGTACATGCGGTTCACCAGTTCCCGGGGCACGCCGTGCCCCACGACGGTGAAGAACCCCGAACCCTCGCACGCCTTGCCGATGGCTGCCGCGATGGCCGCGCGCCCCTCGGCGGTGGTGCGGCCCGACAGGTCGATCGCCGGTACGAAATCCTGGACCACAACGGGTTCCACAACTGCCCGCCTCTCTCGCGACGTCATTACATTGATCGAAGCAATCCCGGGTCACCCGCCGGCAAGCCGCTGCGGTGTCGCTTCCCCCACGTGCGGGTAATTGCTCGGCGTACCTGGTGGTAAGGCAATGTTGAGACCGGCAGACATTCACGTGCACGATTGCGTCGTGGCATACGAGGACGAGCAGTTGTCGCAGAGGGGCGGGGCGCTCGCCGAGGCGGGCCGCCCGCTGGCCGGGGACACCGTGGGTCGGCTCGTCGCCGATCCGCCCGGTGTCGTGGCGGATCCTGCCATGCGCCTGCTCGTCGCCGCCGCGGCGGGGGACCCGCTGCTGCTGGCCGCGCTGCGCGAGGGGATCCGCGTCGAGGGCGTCACCGACGGGCCCGGCCGGGCGCGGACGCCGAAGCGGGTCCAGGAGCTGGTCCGTGCCACGTTGCGCGGCGCGCCGACCGGAGCGTGGCAGCTGCTGCGGGTGGCCGCCGTGCTCGGTCGGTCCTGCCAGCTCGCGGAGCTGACGGCGATGACCCGGCGGAACACCGCCCAGCTGCTGCCGGACCTGGATGCGCTGCTCGACGCCGGTCTGCTCGACTGGGTGGGCGACGACCTCGCCTTCCGGCACGAACTGGTGTGGTGGGCGGTGCTCGACGCCCTGCCGCCCGCCGTGCGGCAGGCGCTCCGCGCCGACCGCGACCGCCTGCGCCGGCGCCGGGCCGTGACCGGTGCGTCCCGCGCCGCCGACCCGTCGGCGGAGCCCGTGGCCCCCGCCGACCTGCGGCGCAGGATCGGGCTGCGCTCCACGCCCGCCGCCCGCGAGCACCGCCCGGACACCGGTGGCGCGTGGGAGTCGTTCAGCGGCGTCGAGCGGGCCATCGCGCGGCTCGTCGCCGAGGGCATGACCAACCGGCAGATCGCGACCCGGGTACGGCTGTCGCCGCACACGGTCAACTACCACCTGCGTAGCCTGTTCCGCCGGCTGGGCATCTCCTCGCGGGCGGAACTCGTCCGCCACGTGCCGGTCTCCTCCGCGGCGTAGCGGGCGGTCCGGACCTTCCGGGCACCACTGCCACATAGCGATTTCCGGCGTCCTCCACGTTGAATTCGACGAAGGGTGGACCGCGCCTAAAGGACTACCCTGATGAGTAGTGTCAATTCTGGTTCCATGCTCATTCTGGTAGTCGGGGGAACCGCCGGCAGGCAGTAGTGTCGCCCGTATCGAATTTCGTTGGGTCAGCGGCAGGTAAATCCACGGGTACGACCGTGCTCACACCCGAGGGAAAACATGAACATCCGTACGCAACCGCGTGTCCACGAACTCATCGCCGTCCGCGCGGCGTCGCAGCCCGACCGGACCGCGGTCGTGCAGGGCGACGCGCACATCAGCTACGCGGACCTGGAGCGCCGGGCGAACGGCCTGGCCCGCCACCTCGTCGACGAGGGCGTCGGCGCGGACTCCGTGGTCATGGTCCACCTGGAACGCTCCATCGACGCCATCGTCGGCCTGCTCGCCATCTGGAAGGCGGGCGCGGCCTACCTGCCGGTGGATCCGGGGCTGCCGGACAGCCGGGTCGAGGCGTTCGTGAAGGAGACCGACTGCACCACCGTCGTCACCCACGGGCGCGACCTGGCGCGCTTCGCCGACCTGCCGGTCAGGGCGCTCACCGCGAGCGTCGCGGACGGCGCCGCGACCGCCCCGGCCGTGGCGGAGGGCGGCGGGGACGCCGCCTACATCATCTACACGTCGGGATCCACGGGTACGCCGAAGGGCGTCGTGGTCAACCACGACTCGCTGAGCTACCTGTGCGGGGAGCTGGCCGGCCGCTACGGCGTCATCCCCGACGACCGGGTGCTGCAGTTCGGCGCGCTCTCCTTCGACACCTCCATCGAGCAGATCACGGTCGCGCTGCTGGGCGGGGCGACGCTGGTGCTGCCCGAGCTGAGTTGGGCGCCCAGCGAGCTGCCGGAGCGGCTGCGCCACCACGGGGTCACCGTGATGGACCTGACCCCCGCGTACTGGCGCCGCTTCCTCGCCGAGGCCGGCGCGGGGGCCGGTGACCTGCCGGTCCGGCTGGTGATCGTGGGTGGCGAGGCGGTCAACGCGGAGGACTGCCGCACGGCGCTGGACCTGATGCCGGGGGTACGGCTGGTCAACGCCTACGGGCTCACCGAGACCACGATCACCTCCTGCCTGATGGACCTGACCGCCGACGTGCTGCCCGCCCGCGGCGCGGCTCCCGTCGGCCGGCCGCTGCCCGGCACCGTCGTGTACGTCCTCGACGAGCACGGCCGGCCGGTCGGCCCCGGCGAGCGCGGTGAGATCCACATCGGCGGTCGCGGTGTGGCGCGCGGCTACCTGACCGAGGACGACGCCGGCCGCTTCCGCGCGGACCCGTTCGCGTCCGAGCCCGGCGCGCGGATGTACCGGACCGGTGACCTGGGCGCCTGGACCGCCGAGGGCAACCTCGAGGTGATCGGGCGCATCGACCGGCAGGTCAAGATCCGTGGATTCCGGGTGGAGCCCGGCGAGATCGAGGCGGCGCTGGCGGCGCACGAGGGCGTCGACACGGTCGCCGTCACCACGTACGAGCACGACGGCCAGCGGCGCCTGGCCGCGTACCACACCGGCCCACGGCCCCTGGACGTCGCGGAGCTGCGCGAGTTCGTCAGCCGCCACCTGCCCGACTACATGGTGCCGACGGCGTTCGTCGCACTCGACGAGCTGCCGCTGAAGACCAACGGCAAGGTCGACCTGGCCGCGCTGCCCGCGCCGGGCACCGCGACGGTCGCTGCCGAGGCGGCGGACGACACGCCCGTCGACCTCGTGGAGCGCGGCGTGACCCGGCTGTGGGGGCAGGTGCTCGGCGTGCCCCGGGTGCTGCCGGACGACAACTTCTTCGCGCAGGGCGGCAACTCGATCCTCGCCGCCGAGCTGCTCGCGAAGATCCGTGGCTCCTTCGGCGTGCTCATCACCCAGGTACGTCCGCTGATCCGGCTGCTGCTGGAGGACGCGACGCCGCGCGGCCTGGCGCGGGCGGTGCGCGAGGCCCGGGAAGGCACGCTCGCTGGCGACGACACCCGCAAGCGGGTGGACTTCGCCGCCGAGACGGAGCTGGACGTGCAGGTCCGGCGCGACGTGTCCGACGAGCCGCGCTGGCAGGACCCCCGCCACGTGTTCCTCACCGGCGCCACCGGCTTCCTGGGCATCTACCTGCTGCGGGAGCTGCTGACGAGCACGGACGCCGTGGTGCACTGCCTCGTGCGCGCCGACGGGCCGAAGCAGGGCCTGGCCCGCATCCAGGCCAACGCGCGGCACTACTTCGGCGAGGACCTCGCCGGTCACCAGGCGGCGGGCCGGATCGTCGCCGTCCCCGGCGATCTCGCGGCACCCGGGCTCGGCCTGTCCGAGGCGGCCTTCGACGAGCTGGCGCGCACGGTCGACGTCATCCACCACCCCGGCGGGGCCGTCAACTTCATCTACCCGTACGCGCACATGCGGCCGGCGAACGTCGACGGCACCCGCGAGATCATCCGGATGGCCGCCCGGCACCGCAACGTCCCGGTCCACTACACGTCGACCATGGCCGTCGTCGCGGGCTTCGGCACCGCCGGCGTCCGGCACGTCGACGAGGACACCCCGCTGGCGTACGCCGACCACCTCTCCGTCGGCTACGTGGAGAGCAAGTGGGTGGCCGAGGCGCTGCTGCACCGGGCGGCGGAGCAGGGGCTGCCGGTGGCGATCTACCGGGCCGCCGACATCTCCGGCGACCGGGTCAACGGCGCGTGGAACATCGCCACGGAGATGTGCGCGATGAAGAAGTTCGTGGTGGACACCGGCACCGCCCCCGTCGCGGAGCTGCCGCTGGACTACACGCCGGTCGACGTGTTCGCCGCCGCGGTCGCGCACATCGCCCGGGCGTCCCGGCCCGACGGCGAGGTCTACCACCTCACCAACCCCGGGAAGGTCAACATCTCGGTGCTGGTCGAGCGCCTGCGGGCGCACGGGCACGACATCCGCGAGGTGACCTGGGCCGAGTGGCTCGACGAGATGGTGCGGGTCGCGGTCGAACAGCCCGACCATCCGATGACCCCCTTCGCGCCGCTGTTCATCGACCGCTGCGCGACGGGCCAGATGAGCGTCGCGGAGATGTACCTGGAGACGACGTTCCCCGTCTTCTCCCGCACCAACGTGGAGCACGCGTTGCGCGGCAGCGGCATCGAGATCCCGACGGTGGACGCGGAGATGCTCGACCGCTACATCGGCTACCTCACCCGCACCGAGTTCCTGCGGGCCGCGTGATGGGCTGGGAGACGCTCGACCTCACCCACGCCCCCACCGAGGGCCCGGTCGCGTTCGGCGACGACCTGTCCGCGACGACGCTCCTCGGCGCCTACCGGCACGGGCTGTTCCCGTTCCCGGCCGACACCGAGGAGCGGAAGATCGTCAGCGAGTTCACCTACGAGGCGGACGTCGCCGCCGGCCGGATCGCGGTGCTCGCCGGGAGCGCGGACCCGTACGCCGTCGCCTGGTGCTCGCCCGACCCGCGCCCGGTGATCCACGTCGACCAGGCCCGCATCCAGCGCAGCCTGCGGCGGCAGCTGCGCAACAAGGTCGAGTGGACGACGACGCTCGACGTCTGCTTCGACCGGGTGGTCCAGCACTGCCGCGTGGGCCGCGAGCCCCGGTGGCTGACCGACCGGCTCGTGTCGGCGCTGCGCGAGCTGCACGTGGCGGGGCACGCCCACAGCGTCGAGGTGTGGGAGGGCGACGAGCTGGTCGGCGGCACGTTCGGCGTACGGGTCGGTGGCGTGTTCAGCGCCGACTCCCAGTTCGCGCTGCGCAGCGGCGCCGCGAAGGTCGCGGTCGCGTGCCTGGTGCGGCGCGTCGCGGAGAGCGGCGGCGTGGCGGTCGACGTCCAGCACGACGGCGACCACGCGAAGCTCATCGGCGCGGTCGCGGTGCCCCGTACCGAATACCTGGCGCTGCTGCGCAGGCACGCCGACGACCACTGCGCCATGCCCGCGGACCCGCTGCCCGCGCGCAGCCTGGCCGCCTGACCGAGGGAGGTGACCCCGTGCGCGTGTTGACGCTCGCCGAGCGACCGGACCTGCGGGACGCGATGCTCCACATGGAGGCCTCGTGGCCCGAGTACATCCCGCCCGAGCCGATGGTGATCGGCTGGGCCTTCGACCGGTACCCGGAGCACCAGCTCGTCGTCGTCGAATCCGACGACAAGGTGGTGGCCCGCGCGGCCGGCGTGCCGTTCGCCTGGGACGGTGACCCGGCGAGCCTGCCCGACACCGGTTGGGACGCGGTGCTGGGGATGAGCATGCTCGACACCTCCGCCGGCCGCGACCTCACCGCGCTGTGCGCGCTGGAGATCGCCGTGGTGCCCGGCATGCAGGCCCGGAACATGTCGGGGCGCGTCCTGGCGGCGGTCAAGGACAACGCCCGCCGGCACGGCTACCGCGACGTCGTCGGGCCGGTCCGGCCCAGCGGCAAGCACGCCGAGCCGCACGAGCCGATGCCGGGGTACGCGGCCCGGACCCGCGACGACGGGCTGCCGGCCGACCCGTGGCTGCGCGTGCACGTCCGGGCGGGCGGGCAGGTGCTCCAGGTCTGCCCGGCCTCCATGACGATCTCCGGCAGCCTCGCGCAGTGGCGCGACTGGACCGGGTTGCCCTTCGACACCAGCGGACCGGTCGTCGTGCCGGGTGCCCTGACCCCGGTCGCGGTGAACGTCGACCACGACCACGCCGTCTACGTCGAGCCCAACGTGTGGGTTCGACACCCCCTCGCGGAAAGGCATGCCTCATGACCAGCACCGTTCCGGCCACCCTGGCCTCCAAGATCCGCAACCGTGCCGCCCTGATCGAGATCATCGGCGGCTACATGGCCTCGCAGTCGCTCGCGCTCGCCGCCGAGCTGAAGCTCGCCGACCACATCCACGACGGCCGGGTCACGAGCGCGCAGCTCGCCGAGGCGACGGGCACCCACGCGCCGTCGCTGCACCGGCTGCTGCGGACCCTCGTGGCCATCGGCGTGCTGGTCGAGCCGGCGCCGGGCGAGTTCCGGCTGACCGAGGTGGGCGAGCAGCTGCGCACCGACTCGCCGAACACGCTGTGGGCGTTCACCCGGTTCTTCACCAACCCCACGCTGTTCGCGTCCTGGCAGCAGGTGCGGCACACCATCGAGACCGGTGAGTGCGCCTTCGACCACGTGCACGGCAAGAACGCCTACGTGCACCTCGCCGAGAACCCCGAGCTGTCCGCGCTGTTCAACGTGGCGATGGGGCAGGAGTCGAGGGCGTCCGCCCAGCTCGTCGCCGACGGGTACGACTACTCCGGCGTCCGTACCGTCGTGGATGTCGGCGGCGGCGACGGGACGCTGCTCGCCGCGATCCTCGGCACCCACGCCCACCTGCGGGGGGTGTGCTTCGACAGCGCCGCGGGCGTGGCCGAGGCCGCCGGCGTGCTCGCCACCGCCGGTGTCGCCGACCGGTGCGAGATCGTGGCGGGCGACTTCTTCTCGTCGGTCCCCGAGGGCGGCGACCTGTACATCATCAAGAGCGTCTTCCAGGACTGGGACGACGAGAACGCCCGGAAGCTGCTGGCCACGGTGCGTGCCCACATCCCCGCCGACGCCACGCTGCTGATCGTCGGATCCGTGCTGCCGGACACCGCGAACACCGACAACCCGGTGATGTTCTACACGGACATCAACATGCTGGTGACCGCCGGCGGCCGGGAGCGGACCGAGAGCGAGTTCCGGTCCCTGCTCGCCGAGACCGGCTTCACCGTCGAGTCCTGCGGCCACGGCGCCGCGGGCCCGCTCTCGCTGATCAAGGCCGTGCCGGCGCGCTGACCCACGTCGAGGACCGGGCCACGGGCGCACCCGCTCACGCGAGTCGAACGTGGCCCGGCCCGTGTCCCGATCCAGACCCACCCGCGCAACGGGGAGGCAACGATGACCAGACCGAGTTTCGGCAGCGAACTCCTGCGCGGCAGGCTGCGGGTCGACCTGCTCGACCCGCTGCCCGACGCCGGGCTCGACGCCGACGCCGAGGCGTTCCTCGCGCGGCTGCGCGCGTTCTGCACCGACAAGGTGGACGGCCGGCTCATCGAGCGCGAGGACCGGATCCCCGACGAGGTGGTCGACGGCCTGCGCGACCTCGGCGCGTTCGCCATCAAGCTCCCCAGGGAGTACGGCGGGCTTGGCCTGTCGGGGGTCTGCTACCACCGGGCGCTGATGATCGTCAGCACGGCGCACTCCTCGCTCGGTGAGCTGCTCGGCGCGCACCAGGCGATCGGCCTCATCCAGCCGCTGCGGCTGTTCGGCACCGACGCGCAGAAGCGTGAGCTGCTGCCGAGGTGCGTACGCGAGATCTCCGCCTTCGCCCTCACCGAGCCCGACATCGGCAACGACCCCTTCCGGATGCGGACCACCGCCACCCCCACCGACGACGGCGGTTACCGCCTCGACGGGGTGAAGCTGTGGACGACCAACGGCACCATCGCCCACCTGATCGTGGTGATGGCCCTGGTCCCGCCCACGGAGAGCGGCCCGGGAGGCATGTCCGCGTTCGTGGTGGAGGCCGACGCGCCGGGGGTCACGGTGGAGCACCGCAGCTCCTTCCTGGGGCTGCGCGGCCTGGAGAACGGGGTCGTCCGGCTGCACCGGGTCGTGGTGCCCGCGAGCCGCCGGATCGGGCCGGAGGGGCAGGGGCTCCAGGTGGCGCTCGCCGCGCAGGACACCGGCCGGCTGTCGATGCCCGCCGTCTGCGCCG
This sequence comes from Micromonospora sp. NPDC007220, assembly GCF_040634035.1. Classification (NCBI taxonomy): domain Bacteria; kingdom Bacillati; phylum Actinomycetota; class Actinomycetes; order Micromonosporales; family Micromonosporaceae; genus Micromonospora; species Micromonospora sp. NPDC007220. Next base: position 1,304,839 of record NZ_JBEYEU010000001.1, read on the forward strand.
CCGCCGCCAAGTGGAGCCTGAAGATCGCCCGCGAGTGGTCCGGCGTACGCGTGCAGTGGGACCGGCCGATCGGCGAGCACGAGGCGGTGGCGAGCAAGATCGCCTACATCGCGGCGACCGCCTTCGCGCTGGAGGCCATGGTCGAGGTGTCCGGCCGGCACGCCGACGCCGGCGTGCTGGACACGCACACCGAGGCCGAGCTCGCGAAGCTGTTCGCGTCGGAGCAGGCGTGGCGGATCGTCGACGAGCTGATGCAGATCCGGGGCGGCCGCGGGTACGAGACCGCCGAGTCGGCCGCCGCGCGCGGTGAGCGCGGCGTCCCCGTCGAGCAGCTGTTCCGGGACCTGCGCATCGGCCGGATCTTCGACGGCTCCAGCGAGGCGCTGCGCGTCTTCGTCGGGACCGACGCGCTGGCGGACGAGGAGGGCCCGGCCGAGGGGTCCACGCCGTTCACGCCGCCGCCCGGCTTCGGCGACCTGGCCGGGCACCTGTCGTTCGCCGACGCGACGAGCGCCGAGATGGCCCGGCACCTCGCCGACGGCCGGGAGCGGTGGGGCGAGGCGGTCGCCGAGCGGCAGCTGTTCCTCGGGCGCGTCGTGGACATCGCCGCCGAGCTGTACGCGATGACCGCCGCCTGCGTGTACGCCAGGGCGCTCGGCGACACGGCGGTCGAGCTGGCCGACGCGTTCTGCCGCCAGTCCCGCCAGCGGGTGGCGGAGCTGCGCCGGCGGCTGCGGGACGACACCGACGGCGACGACGTCGCGGTCGCCCGGCGGGTGCTGGGCGGCAGCTTCACCTGGTTGGAAGAGGGCGTGCTCGACGCGTCCATCGAGGGGCCGTGGATCGCCGAGCCCGTACCGGGACCGGCGAGCGGCCCGAACCTGCACCGCACGATTCGGAGGTGACTAGTGGACGAGCACGTGGCAGAGCTGGTGGCACAGGGCCGGCGGTCGCTGGAGCTGGCGCCCAACCGGTTCCTGGAGCTGCTGGAGCGCGGTGAGGTGTCGGCCGACCGGCTGCGCGCCCTGGCCGGCGAGCTGCACCACCTGGTGTCCAGCGACCGGAGCAGCTTCGCGTTCCTGGCGGCCCGCTTCCCCGAGCCGCTGTTCCTGGCCATGGCGGGCGCCGAGGAGGAGGCGCTGGGCCTGCTGCCGGCCTTCGCCGCCGCGGTGGGCCTGGGGGAGAAGGAGCTGCGGGCGCACGAGCCGCGACCGCTGGCCCAGGCGTACCCCTCCTTCATCGTCCGGACCGCCGTGTTCGGGCCGCGGTCGGCGATCCCGCTGGCCCTGCTGGTCAACGTCGAGGAGTCGGGCGGCTTCTACGCCCGGATGGCCGATGCCCTCCAGGCGCGCTACGGGTTCTCCGACGAGGCGGTCGCGCACTTCCGCTACTTCGCGGAGACGCCGGACGAGGTGCTGGAGCAGGCGGCCGGGGTGGTGTCGACCGGCCTCGCGGCGGGCGACGACCCGGTGGAGGCCCTGCGCGCGGCGCGGATGGTGCACGCCTACGAGGCGGTGTTCTGGGCGACGATGGCCGAGTGACCCCGGGACCGGGGTGGACCCGCCCCGCTCAGGGCAGGTCCACCTCGATCCGGCGGTCGATCCGGTCCTCGATCCAGGTGCTGGTGTCGACGAGCCACACGCGGTCCACCGAGATCTGGTAGATCCGGTGCTCCGCCGGCGGCAGCAGCGCCGACACGGGCAGGGTGTACTCCGCCCTGCTCGCGTCGTCCGGCAGCAGGGCGTCGTAGAACGTCGCGTGGTGTGCGCGTACCTCGTCGGCGGTCAGCTCCCGGCAGGTGCCGGTGAACTGGGCGCCGTCGACCTCGGTGAGCCCGCCGTCGCCGGTGACGAAGAGGGCCCCGCTCACCGTCGGGCGGGCCGCCACGTGCCTGCTGTGCCGGGACTGGGTGGCGGAGCCGAACAGGAAGCGCAGCGGGTCGGGCAGCCACGCGTACTGGAGCACCGCCGTCCACGGCCGGCGGTCGGGGGAGACGGTGGACAGGGACAGGTACTTCGCGTCGGCGACGACGCGGTGCAGACGGTCGACGAGGTCCATGGTTCAGCCCACCTCCGCGGGGGACGTTGCGGCGGCGTACGCGCTCATCGCCCGTACTCGTAGAAGCCCCGGCCGCACTTCTTGCCGAGCATGCCGCCGGCCACCATGCGGGCGAGCAGCGGCGGCGGCGAGTAGTGCGGCTCCCGGAACTCCCGGTACAGCGACTCGCTGATCGCGGCCACGATGTCGAGCCCGATCAGGTCGACGAGGCGCAGCGGACCCATCGGGTGCGCGCAGCCGAGCGTCATCGCCTTGTCGATGTCGGCCACCGACGCCATCCCGGACTCCACCATCCGCACGGCGGAGAGCAGGTACGGGATCAGCAGCGCGTTCACCACGAAGCCCGCGCGGTCCTTGGCGCGGACGACCTGCTTGCCGAGCACCTCGGTGACGAACGCGTCGACGGTCTCGACGGTCCGCGGGTCCGTACGCACCGAGCCGACGACCTCCACGAGGGGGAGCACCGGCGCGGGGTTGAAGAAGTGGATGCCCACCACCTGCTCGGGCCGGGCGGTGACGCCGCCGAGCTTCACGATGGGCAGTGAGGACGTGTTCGAGCCGAGGATCGCGTCCTCGTCCTCGACGACCTTGTCGAGGGTGGCGAACACGTCGAGCTTGATCGACTCCTGCTCCGAGGCGGCCTCGACCACCAGCTGCCGGTCGGCGAAGTCCGTCAGGTCGGCGGTGAAGGACACCCGACCCAGCGTCGCGTCCCGATCCGCCTCGCTGAGCTTGCCCCGGCCCACCGCGCGGTCCAGCGACGCGGTCAGCCGCGCCCGGCCCGGTACGAGGGAAGCCGGCCGCGACACCGCGACGAGCACGTCCAAGCCGGCCCTCGCGCACGTCTCGGCGATCCCGGCGCCCATGACCCCGCACCCGACGACGCCGACCCGGCGAATCCTGTCCATGTTTGTGCCTCCGCACACGCGTTAACAAATGGGGTTGCCGCAGAATTCGGTGAGTAGGGCGGGATCGCCGCTCCCTGACACGTGTCGTGGTAGGACGATAGGTTGGTAGGCCGGCACGACGCAATGATCTGCGCCTTTGTCCAGGCGAATTCGTGGCGGGTGCGAGAAAGCGGTTACCCGACAGTTCCCGATCGACAGTTACCTTTCTCTGCGTTCCCTCACCATCGTAGGAGGCGCACTATGGTCGACTTCAGCGCTGCCCCCACCACCCAGATCGACAGTCGCGGCGGCAAGTGCCTGTACGCGCAGATCGACGAGTTCCGTGCGGCCGGCCCCGCAGTGGCCGTCGAGCTGCCGGAAGGCATGTTGGCCTGGTCGATCACCCGCGGCGACGTGGTCCGGCGCCTGCTGACCCACCCCGGGGTCTCCCGCAACGTCAAGAAGAACGTGCCCAGCTACACCCCCGGCGAGATCAAGTGGCTGTCGCCGTGGGTGGACGTCGAGTCCATGTCCACGGCGGAGGGCCGCGAGCACCAGCGCCTGCGGCAGCTCGTGGCGCCGGCGCTGACCCCGAAGCGGATCGACGCGATGCGCCCGCACGTGGAGCTCGTCGCCCGGCGGCTGCTCGACGACCTGGCGACGCACCCGGCGGACGAGCCGGTCGACCTGCACACCATCTACTCCCAGCAGTTGCCGACCAGGGTGATCTGCGACCTGTTCGGGGTGCCGGACGACCTGCGGCCCGAGGTGCTGCGGATCCTGCGCGTGGTGCTGAACACCGACAACGTGCCGGAGGAGGAGTCGGCCGCGGTCTACGTCGACATGAACGTCGCCATGCGTACGCTGATCGACCTCAAGCGCCGCGAGCCGTCCGACGACCTGACGAGCTTCCTGATGGCGGCCCGGGTGGAGGGCGAGGAGCCGCTCAGCGAGCAGGAGCTGGTCGACATGCTGCTGCTGCTCATCGGCGGCGGCAGCCAGACGACGGTGACGCTGATCGACCACACGGTCCGCGAGCTGCTCGCCAACCCGGACCAGCTGGCGACCCTGCTGGCCGACCCGGCCCGCTGGCCGGACGCGATCGAGGAGGCGCTGCGGGCGCACTGTCCGGTGGCGGCACTGCCGATGCGCTGGGCGAAGGAGGACATCGACCTCGGCGAGGGGGTCGTCATCCGGGCGGGCGACGCCATCCTCATCAGCTACCTGGCGCACGGCCGCGACCCGGCCGTCCACGAGAACCCGGACGTGTTCGACATCGACCGGGAGAACAAGGACCACCTCGCGTTCGGGGCGGGTCCGCACTTCTGCCCCGGCGCCCGCCTGGCGCGCCTGGAGGCGGTCGTGGCGGTGCCGGCGCTGTTCGCCCGCTTCCCGCACCTCGCGCTGGCCGTGGCACCGGATGAGATCCAGCCGCTGCGCTCGTTCATGGCGAACGACGTGGCGTCGCTGCCGGTGCTGCTGAACCACCGGTAGGCGGACACCACGCCGCCCGGCCCGCGCGTCGCGGGCCGGGCAGCGGTGCGGACCGCATCAGGCGCAGTGGCTCCCGACGGTCTCGCCGACCGTCAGGGGCCACTGCGCCTGATCGTGTCCTGGGCCGTCGGCGCGGTGCCGGCAGGCGGTCACGGCCGTGGTCAGTGGGTGAGTGCGGGGATTTGGATTTTGGCGTCGTGTTCGAGGATGCGTTGTTGGAGTTCTTGGAGGCTGCGGCCGGGTTCGAGGCCGAGGCCG